>NZ_JACJTU010000030.1 GCF_014698835.1 Nostoc paludosum FACHB-159
ATTGTATTCGTTCTTGGCCTGGACTTGCCACTTTAATTCAAGTTAAATCAGAACGTCAGGTATTTACACATCATCTGATTGAAGTTACTACTGAGACTCGTTACTACATTTCTTCACTCAGTTTAACAGCCAAAGAATTTGCCGAACGCATCCGTGGATATTGGGGTGTTGAGAATAAAGTTCACTATGTTCGAGACGTTACTCAGGGAGAGGATGCATCTAGAATTCGGACTAAATCTCTGCCTCATATTTTTACCATCGCTCGCAATTTTGCACTCAATTTATACCGTGACCAGATGTTTGAAAACATGGCACAAGCTCAACGGCTCTGTTCTTTTGGGTTATACACACTTAAGCAACTTTTTAGAATGAAATAGCCCTGGCCTCCTGGTACAGGAAAAAGTCAAACTATTGTTAACATCATCACTGAGTTAATCGGTCAAAATAAAAAAGTCCTTGTAGTTGCAGAAAAGCAAACTGCCTTAGAAGTTGTTTTTAAAAGACTAAAAAAAAGTAAATTAGAAAATATCTGTCTGAATTTACATCATGAAGTTACAAAAAAAGCCAAAGATTTATTCAATCAGCTAGTACAAACTTACGATGAGCTTTCAGAAAGTAACGAAGCACAACAGGAAGATTGGGAAACCTTCTTTAAACCTTTACGCGACTATCGACAATTTCTCAACGATCATGCAAAAGGGTTACATGATAAAAAGCAACCACTAAAAAAGTCTGCTTTTAATTTGTATGGCGAAATTCGCAGGTTAGAAAGAGAAGACAAAGATATTCCTCAACTAGAGTTTAATTTCTCTAATGTGCAAGATTGGCCAGAAACTAAATTGTTAGATGCGAAAAAATTATTAGAAGAACTTGGTCAATTTGAGGCTATATTCCGGGGTAGACAAAAAACGCTATGGTCAAGTAGTCCCGTAAAATATCCTTGGTCGTCTGCTATATATCAAGATTTGCGTGGAAATCTTGACAGTCTTAGCTCTGGCATAAAACTGGCTCAGAATACTGTATCTTCACTGGTACAACTACTAAATATCAACGAAACAATTGAAAATTTGTATGATTTAGAAGAGTTACAACCAGCAGTTAATCATATCCTTAATGCTCCATCAAATATTGCAACTTGGTCATTGTCAACAGATTTAGATGATTTGTCCCGGTTGTATTTAAACTTAGAAACAGACATTAAGAATTATCAATCAATTAGTTCCGATCTCAATGCTAAGTATGTGCGGGATTTCTTTACTTTCGATTTACTAAAAATAAGGGAGATTTTTGCTAGAAGATTTACAGGAATTTTTCGCTTCATTAAACCAGCTTATTGGAAATGGCTAAATGATAAGAGACGCGAACGTCAACGTTTAATTGCTCTTCGACAAGGCCACAAGAGCATTTCTGAGCAAGAGTTAATGGCAGATATTGAAAAAGCGATTGAGCGTCAACATATTTTAATTATATTACAAGACCGCAACTACCAAGCTCGTCAAGTTTTTGGTTCTTCCTTCCAGAAAGAAATGACGATTTTGCAAAATATCCAGCAAGGTCTTGAATGGTTGGAAAACCTAAATAAAAATCTTCTATTAGATAAAGAAACAGTAGCCGCAGTTCTTACTTCAAGAGAACGCTATGAAAAACTAGGAGAATTATTCAAATCTTTGGAAGTATCTTTAAACAAAATTAAAGACGGCTGCAAATTCTTAAACAAACACTTCCCAAAAGAAAGACTAACAGCATTAGATGTATTAAAGAGAACACCTTTAAATGAGATTGAAGATTTCCGAAGACAAGCCTATAATGAGCTTGATTTATTCCAACAATGGTTGGACTGTCAAGAAATTGTACATAAATTAGAAGCTATTGGAACAGAGGAATTTTTAGCTAAACTACGAGATACCGACATTTTACCAGATAAGTGGTATTCGGTTTTACGGAAAGGCTTTTATGAAAATTGGCTGCGACACATACATGATGATAATTCCAAGTTGCGAAAGTTTAGCCAGAATTTGCACGAACAGAGAATAAATGAATTTTCAAAAAAAGATAAACAACAGTATGAGGTTGCAATAAAACGGTTGAGACAACTCCATGCACAACGTTGCCAAGATTGGTTAAAGCAGCCAGAAGCACAGGAAGAAGTAAGCAATCTCAAAGGGGAAATTAAAAAGAAAAGTAGACAACAAAATATCCGTCAATTTATCAAGAAGAATGCTCAAATTGTTACTACTCTTAAACCATGTTGGCTGATGAGTCCTTTAGGGGTTTGTCAATATGTAGATGCAGACGCAGTGGAGTTGGATGTTGTTATCTTTGACGAAGCTTCTCAAGTTCGTACTGAAAATGCAGTATCGTCTATTATGCGAGCAAAGCAGCTAATTGTTGTAGGCGATAGCAAGCAGTTACCCCCTACAGCTTACTTTGAAAGTGCAGGAGCCGATGATAGCAATGATGAAGAGGAAGAAGTTTATGAAAATTTGTTAGATGAGTGTTCTAAATTATCAATTATGCTCACTCGTACTTTAAGTTGGCATTATCGTAGCCAAGACGAAAGCCTAATTGCCTTCTCAAACCAAGAATTTTACAACTCAAAACTTATTTCTTTCCCTAACCCTGCAAAAGATGCTAGCAGAGGCGTATATTTCCATTTTGTTAAAGGGGGAATATATGACCGTGGTGGTCGCGGAGACAATATTCGTGAAGCTGAAGCAGTCGCGCAGCTAACAGTCCAGCATTTTAAACAACAGTCTCAGCAATCTTTGGGTATTATTACCTCAAGTAAACAACAAGCAAAAGCCATCAAGGAACAACTCAAACAAATCAGTATTAAACATCCTGAGATAGAAGAATTTTTTCAAGAGAACTCAGAGAAGTTCTTTGTTAAATCAATTGATGATGTTCAAGGTGATGAGAGAGATGTAATTTTTCTAAGCTTTGGCTTTGGTTTTGATAACAAAAATCCTGGTAAGTTAAATCACCACTTTGGTAACTTTAGTAGAAAACAACAAGATTTAGGGAAAAGAAGATTAAATGTTGCAATAACTCGTGCTAGATGCAAGTTCGTATTAGTAGCTTCAATTGATCAGGATCATATTAAAGCCGAACAAGGTGAACAAGCTGCATTACTTAAGGAGTATTTTGCATACGTTGAAAGTGGCGGACAAAAACTAGCTAAAAAGAATGATGACCTGTCTGACTTAGACTTACCTTTTGAAGAATATATATATCAAGTTTTAACAGACAAGGGATACATAGTTAAGAAACGGGTAGGTCGTTCAGCTTATCCAATCGACTTAGTTGTGATGGATAATTCCAAACCGGAAAAGGAAGAGTCTCTTCTAGGGATTGTGTGTGATGGCGAAACCTATAGTAAATATCCTACAGCACGCGATCGCGATCGCCTCCGTCAAGAAGTCCTACAAAAATTAGGCTGGCGCATTTACAGAATTTGGTCTCGTGAGTGGGACCGCAACAGAGAAGACCAAATTAAACGGCTTGTAGAGCATATAGAAAATCTACGCAATCAGAAATAAACACAATTACTAATGTAGTGTTGCAAGTAATAATTTGAAGAAGACTCTGGTTATCTATGATAATAGAAAAAATTGAAGAACTGTTAACTAAAATTCAACAGTTACAATCAATTATGATTGCTGTTGCAACTGATGCATATCGTAATCGTATTAGAGATAAAGAGAAGCTCTATACAAAACTCTACAAAGATATCGTAGACATAATAGATTTTCTTGAAGAAGAAGGAGTGTTAATCGAAAACCACAATCCTTTTAAGTCTCTTTCAGATTGGCGCGATCGCTGGTCATCCTTAGAAAGGGGATATGCATCAAAAGGAGGGTATATTCACGACCTATACACTACAACTTTAAAGCAAATTGATAATGTTTTATTTCAGCAATATATTACAGAAAAATCTCAACAACAGCTAACTGATGAGTGGCAAATCTCAAAATTTGAAAACTTCATAGCAATAATTAAAAAGTTGAAGGGAATCATGATTTCGGTTGCTATTCAGGGACGTACTGATGATTTAATTAAATCTGAAGATGGAGATTATCGCAAACTCTATCGAGAGTTAGCATTACAAATAAGTATCCTTCAAAAAATAGGTATATATGTAGCACATTCTAACAATTTTAGGTCACTTTGGCAATGGTATCATTACTGGTCATTCAATTTAGATAAATCATACGATGTACGAGTGGCCTATATTGATGATCTCTATGAAAATATTCTCAAACCAATTGAGAGAGCTTTGCAGAAATATTACCTCCAATCAACTTCTAATGAAGAGTTTATTCAAGATTTGCAGCGTCGTTTTAAACAAAAGATATCTGTTCAACTTAGTACTCCTACGATAGTTAGTATGGAAGTTAGTGATACACAGCAAGAATCTATTTATAATTTAGAAGATTACAACCAGCCAGAAGCGTTAGAACATATTCCTAATTCATTATCGATTCAAGGAACTCAAGCTGTTAAACATCTTATTTATACGAATATAAATTTTAATGTAACTGGGACACCTAGCAGTGTGATGAATCCTGAAATATTTTTAGATCAAAATGATGTTGTATGTTTAGAAGAGAGCCTAGAAAAATTCTTTGCTACGAGGTTTGATAATGCAGGTAGTTGGAGAAGTGTATTTAGCTCATCTGGGGTTGAAGATTCGTTTATTAGACCTCTAATTTTTATTAATAATCCTGTAGAATTCAGCAACAGAGTAGTAGCAAAATTTAAAGATTATAAAGTTTCTAACCAGCAAGTAGATCATCACCCTATGGTAAATTTGTTACAGTATCTACTCAATCGAAAAGAAAGCTATGAGTTGGAAGAAAAAGATGTAGACTTATTCACTAAATTAACTGAACGATGTAGAGAGAATTTAAAAGCTATAAAAGCTCGTAACACTGTTTGTAGAATCGAATCACCCAAAGGAATGGGTATTGGTACAGGAGTATTGGTAGGTAAAAATGTATTACTAACCTGCAATCACATTTTTAGCAAAACTCAAGTTAGACAAGCTTGGGTACGTTTTAACTACAATGCTGACAGCCATCAGTTAGACAAAGATTTATTTGAACTAGATATGACTTTTGTCACCTATCATAATCGCCCTGACTACGCTTTAGTCAAAATAAAAAATAATCCTCAGCAACAAAAAGCTATTTGTAGCAATGAAACATTAGATAGTGGTCAAGATGTTCGTATTATCCATCATCCACAAGGAAACCCAGTTATAATTTCCGATTTTGGACAAATTACACAAGTAGGAGAAGATTACATTGACCATAATGTGAAAACTGATGATGGTTCCTCTGGCGCACCAATTTTTAATCGCCAATGGGAATTGATTGCAATTCATCAAGGCAATCCCGGTATAGGACGTTCTGTTACTCCAGATTCAACAGCAGGTATTCCCATTCGTGCTATCTGGAATCAGATTTCACCACATTTAGGTTGATGTAACAGAGGAATAATTTCATGAGGTTTTTTCAAAATTTATCTGAAAGTTTCAGCCGTGAGGCTCCAAAATATAAAACCTTTTCTCTACCAAAACATCGAGTTGATGTAGACTACGATGAAAAACCCATTTTTGCAGGTGAAGCGTATTGTCGTATCTGGCTAGTAGAAATGCGCTTGGCTAAAGATGTAGAATGGTTCAAACAAAGATATCCAGTAGTTCATACTGCTGTACGCTTCAATCACGGTGATAAATCCGTAATAATTCCCTATTTAGCTGCACCTGGACAATTAGAAAAATCAATAGCAGATAATTTGGATAAAGTAATTCAGTGCAACTATCCTCTCACATCCGTATTTCCCTTCAATGATGGATTAGTCGAGTTACAAGCAGGTTTATTTAGCATAGCTAATAATGACTCCATCGGTAAATTTATTAAGACGATGGGCAGATTTTCTGAATTGCTACCCGTGCCAGAACTTTCAAGTGTTATAAAGCTAGCAGAACCAGTATATCGGGGTATTGAAGATTTACTGGATATTGGCGATCGGCGATTAGAACTAGGCTACCAACAAACATTTTCTGAAGCTAATGGAGGTGGTAGTAATTCCCTGAAAGCGGGTTATTTTGCTGCAATTTTGGCCCAAGATAACAAGATAAACAACGATAATCTTTGCGTTGTCAATGATAGCCTGTGTCTTGGTTCACCTGGAACAACGAAAACTTTTGAGCGTGACGGCAAACCCTTAGAAGGTTATAGCTATATGCTGTTTCGTATAGAAAAGCGCACTGCTCAAGATTGGGAGTCTTTAAACAGCATCAAAGAACTGGTTGATAAAGCTCAAGAGGCTGTGCTTGATGGGAGATATGAAGTAGTTAAAACAATATTTTTGCCTGCTATTAAGGCTGCAATTTACCACAGTCCTGATGTTACAAAAGCTGACCGTAAACAAATGGTGCTGAAAATTGAGGATTTTTTACGGGAGTTAGGCTTACAGGCTGCAACAGTGCAAAAGCGATCGCTTTATTCAATTATGCAGCGACCTTTGCCACCAATTGATGCAGCAACAGAAGCTGAATTAGCTTCATTAGAAAAACTTTTTCAGCAAAAAGGTCAATAAACTACCTCTAAATTTTTTATCTAGGAGTCTATATTGAAACTACACAGACACAAAGTGGACACAGAAGACCATAGGGAAACAAGAGAGTCGGGGTAAATTCTTGTTTTCTTTAATTTCCTACTCCCTACTCCCTCTCCCTACTTTTCCTTAAATATGAATTCCACATTCTGTTTTATTGCTTCCCCGCCAGCGTCCGGCGCGTTCGTCTTCGCCTTCTTTAACTTGGGTGGTGATGGGTTTGTCGCCGATGCTGGGATAACCTTGGTCGTGTAGGGGATTGTAGATAACTCCATGTTCAGCTACGTAAAGCCAGCTATCTTTCCGTGTCCAGGTGGCTATAGGATTTACCTTCAAACGACCCTTACCGTCGAATTCAAATATGGGCATATTCGCACGGGTTACTGCTTGGTCGCGGCGGCGTCCAGTAATCCAAGCGACGCTGTTGAGTTCGTCTAAACCCCGTAGCAGTGGTTCAATTTTGGTAATGTCGTGGAATTTGAGAATATCTTTATCCCAGAGTGCATCGCCAAATTTGGCTTCAAAAGCCGCTGGGCTATCCGCTTCTAGAGTTTTGTAAGTTTGCAGATCCAGGTTGTATATTTGTTTGGCTTTAGCAACTAGTTCTAGGGTTTCGTCGAAGTGGTACAGGGTATCGAGAAAGATCACAGGAACTGGAAACTTAAGTTCGCTGTACAGAATATGGGTAATTACCATGTCATCCACATTAAAGGCGCTGGTTTGCACCAGTCCAGTTGGGATATTTTCTACAGACCATGCCAAGATTTGTTTGGGGGTGGCAGTTTCAAATTCTTGATTTAATTTTTCTAAGTCAAAAGCGATGGTTTCGTTTTTAGATGCTGTGAAAGCTGTCATGGTAATTTTCTGTTCAAATAATTTCTACCTTGATTAAGTTTTATTTTACCGCATAAAGGCGCATATCCCGCTAGGAGATAAGGTAATTATTAATTCTAGGAGTGGGGAGATGGCTTCACCAGGGGCAAAGGGCAAAGGGCAAGGGGCATCCCCTTTTCCCTTTTCCCTACTCGAAGGATTTTGCCCTATGCCCATCAAAATGATTGTGTAAGTAAATACTAAAGCCTTTATTAAGAAAATTTACGGTTATTTAAGTTTTACGAGCTTTTTATGGATATATATACTGATTTTGATATGGTTAAGGAACAATTAATAAACGAGGATTTTACTTAAATGAAGAATTCAAAAATCCGCAATCCATTAAGTGAATCTATAGTTATGGGCGCTTTAATCGCGTTGACCAGCGTTAGTATCATCACCATCATGAATGCTTTCTAAAATAAAAAAATTTTAATTTTAGCAACAAAACTTTACATAACCCTGCTCAAAACTGAGTGGGGTTTTTACATTTTGTTTACAAATTCACGTGTTACCACTAATGACCCATCGGCGCTTTTGCTCCTGCGCCGCCTTTGCCCAAGAATAGTAATAAAGGTAACGAGCAAAGAAAGGCAATACCTACTACTCGAAAGCAATCTGCGTAGGACAAAACAGCAGCTTGGGTATCTACTGTTTGACTTAATAAAGCTAGTGCTTGTTGTTGAGCTGTTGTTGCATCCATACCTTGGCTTTGGAGTGCGCTGTTGAGTGCATCTAGGCGCTGATTGGTTTCCGGGTCATAGGGAGTGAGTTTTGCTAATAGGATGGCTCGATGAAAAGCTTCTCGTCGGTTAAGGAGAGTGGTAAGTAGGGCAATGCCGATGCTACCACCTAGTTGTCGGGTGAGGTTGTAGAATCCAGAACCGGCAGAAATATCTTGTTTGGGTAACCCTCCTAAAGTTGCCAAACTCAAGGGGAGAAACATCAATACAGTAAAAGCCCCACGCCATACCAATGGCCAAAATAAATCATCTGTACCGCTTTGTGGGGTAATTGCCGCCAATTGAAACATCACTCCAGATGTTCCAACAGCCCCTACTGCAATTAAAATTCTGGCATCGATTTTGGTGGACAATTTACCTAACAAAACCATGACGATCGCAGACGCTAAAGCACCAGGCGCTAACAATAGTCCTGTCTGTGTTGCCGTAAAGTGCAGCACACTCTGAGCAAATATCGGCACTGCGAATAGGGCGCCATAAAGCCCCATCCCCACCACTGCTGATAAAAAACTCCCAGCCGCTAAAGAACGGTGACGCAAAACTCTCAAATCAACGGCTGGATGGGCTATTCTCAATTCCTGCCAAATAAATAGTCCCAATCCGATCGCACTAGCAACAGCTAACGTACTGATGAAACCAGAGGAAAACCAGTCTTCTTTCTCTCCTTCCTCTAACAAAGTTTGGATACTACCGATCGCAATCACCAAAAACCCAATTCCGAACCAATCCACGGCTTGATTTTGCGTCTGGCTGTTGTCTTTGTCTTTGGGCAAAAATACTAATGACATTGCCACTGCAACGATCCCAAAGGGAATATTAACAAAGAAAATCCACCGCCAGCCCAAACCATCTACCAAGAATCCGCCTAAGGTCGGGCCGATGGCTGGCCCAGCAATTACACCCACCCCAAAAACTGCCTGGGCCAAACCCTGTTCCGCAGGTGGAAAAGTCTCGAACAAAATTGCTTGTGCTTTAGCTAGCAACCCGCCACCGCATAAACCTTGAAGAATTCGAGAAATCACCAGCATCGGTAAATTAAATGCCAACCCGCATAAAACCGAGGCAATGGTAAAGCCAATCAAGGAGAAAATAAAGTACGTTTTGCGTCCAAAATAATCTCCCAGCCACGCAGATAAGGGAATTAAAACAACGTTGGCGATCGCATATCCAGTCACTACCCAACCCACTTCAGTAATAGTTGCACCAAGACTGGCTTGGATATCGGTTAAAGCAACGTTGACAATACTAGTGTCAATCACTTCTAAGATGGCACCAAGGGCAGCCGTAAAGGCGATCGCCCACTTCAAAGGCCCGTGGACATAACCAAATTCGTCAAAAGTGGAACGTTTAATGTTGGTAGCCATTGTCAGTGTGAGTAGTATTTCACAGAATTCAGAGCGATCCCCAAAGCAAAAATGAGATATGCTATGTATACGCTACGGTAGCGTATCATAAAAAAACGGTCAAGGCAGACTTGTATAAAAGAAATACTGTTTCTCAAAATGTATGGTCGCTGCTGGGGTTTTAGTGCGGAGAAAATAGCTTACAGGGCTGATTTATATGCCTATGTATGTATTATTTTGTCTGCCCAAAGCTAGAAGAAAAAAGAAAATTGCCAAGATGGTATTGCTTGGGGATGATATTTTTATGAGCAAGCAAATCAACAGCCCTTCTGGACGCCCACGCAGCATCCACGCCGACCAAGCTATTTTGCAAGCGACCCTAGACTTGCTTGCAGAGGTAGGATATCAGAGCATGAGTATAGAAGCGATCGCTTCTCGTGCTGGGGTTGGTAAAACCACCATCTATCGGCGTTACACTTCCAAAGAAGAACTCGTTGCCGATGCCATAGAAAGCTTGAGAGACGATTTAGCGATCCCCGACAGCGGCAGCTTTTGGGGAGACATGGATATCGTCATCAAGAACGCAGCAAAAAAAATAGATAGTCCTCTTGGTCGTCAGACACTCGCCTTGATTATCAGCACAGCCTCTAGCAATCCTCAGTTTGCCGAAGTTTACTGGACGAAATATATAAAACACCGACGTGAAGCCTTTGCCAAAGTACTTCAGCGTGCCCAGTCTAGAGGAGAAATCAACGATAACGCCGACATAGACCTAATTATTGACCTTGTGAGTGGATCGCTGTATTATGCACTCATCTTCAAACCCACAACCGAGCCGGTAGAAGCCTACATGCGCCGCACGATAAATCTTCTCATGAAGGGAATAGCGCATGGCGGATGAGGGAGTGTGGGGAGACAAATGAATTCAAAATTCAAAAAAAACTTCTGCCTTCTGCCTCCTGCCTGGTTGTTGAATCTCGACTTCGCTCGATTACCGCGTAGTCGAAACACTGCCTCCTGCCTCCTGCCTCCTGCCTCCTCTTTTCCAATGCCCATTTCCAACTTGTTGCAAAAATAACTTTTCACAAATCGTTGTAAATGAGATGATGTATTAATTAGAGAAAAAGGTGAACAATTGTTATTTTTCTCCCTCCGCTTGTGGTTGCAAAATGGCGTTACAGTATTGTATGAGAGTGGTCAAGCGATCGCTAATCGTTTGCAGTCTTGTTTGTACAGTCGATGCCTGCCGCGCTCCTTGGAAAAACATCACATCTATTTCCAACAAGCGCAGTTGCTTACTCATCTCAGTTTGATAAGACTGGACTCGCCAGTTTTCATCAGCCAAAGGCACAATTTCCTCCCCAAACAGCCGCTGCAACGAGGCTACACGCCGCCGCAGTTCGGGTGCAACAATTTGCCCAGTTGTAGCATCGGAGCGTAATTGCTCTAGTAAGGTTACGAATGCCTGATATTTCTCACGGTTTAAAGACATCGAGTGCTAGTTAAGATAGTATAAATGTCAAGCAATTTTTCTTATACAATAAACTCTCTTAACCACTTATCAGTACTATAAGCCTCAAATCGTGATTTGAGGCTTTGTTTGCAATCAATCGATTTTCAAGTTTACGATCCTTGAAATTCACACTGGATGACCACCATTGCCAATTGGAGAACCATCCCGACACTGTTTTTTCTAACCATCTAGTGGCAACAGCATCTACCCACGGTGATGCTGCCAGTTTTGTCTATCTCAACACTTATCTACCGATCCCCTTAAGACCCAATTGTATGAGCAGCATAGCGATCAATTCACCAGTCGATCTTGCCATTCCGGAATGGTTAAAGAAATGTTTAAAGGAATTATCCACAACTAGCGGCCAAGCCGAAGATGACCGAAGGCATAATGACGCAGTTTTGATTGGTCGAGCATTTGAATTTGCTTACCAACTCCATCAAGGCCAATACCGCAAATCGGGAGAACCATACATCGCTCATCCCATTGCTGTGGCCGGATTGCTGCGGGACTTGGGAGGTAGTCCTGCTATGATAGCAGCTGGGTTTCTTCATGATGTAGTTGAAGATACAGAAGTCACTATTGAAGAAATCGAAGAAAGGTTTGGCCCGGAAGTCCGCCAATTGGTGGAAGGTGTCACCAAACTTTCTAAAATCAATTTCACCAGCAAAACTGAAAGCCAAGCGGAAAATTTCCGGCGAATGTTTTTGGCAATGGCGCAAGATATTCGAGTGATTGTGGTGAAGTTGGCAGACCGTTTGCATAATATGCGAACCTTACAATACATGTCCGAAGCCAGCCGTCGCCGCAGTGCCCAGGAAACACGAGATATCTTTGCACCTTTAGCCAATCGCCTGGGGATCTGGCGAATTAAGTGGGAATTGGAGGATTTGGCTTTTAAATATTTGGAACCAGAAGCTTTCCGCGAAATTCAGCAGCATGTTTCCGAAAAACGGACGGCGCGAGAAGAGAAGTTGGCTAAAGCTACAGAAATTTTGCGGGAGCGTTTGCAGCAAGCTGGAATTCATTGCCAAGATATCAGCGGTCGCCCCAAGCATCTTTATAGCATTTACCAAAAAATGCATCGGCAGCAAAAGGAATTTCACGAAATTTATGATTTGGCAGCCCTGCGGATTATTGTCCAAACCAATGAAGAATGCTATCGGGCGTTGGCGGTGGTTCATGATGCTTTTCGCCCAATTCCTGGGAGATTTAAAGATTATATTGGACTGCCAAAACCTAACCGTTACCAGTCGTTGCATACTGGAGTGATTGGCTTGACTGGTCGTCCTTTGGAAGTCCAAATTCGCACGGTAGAAATGCATCATATCGCTGAGTATGGTATTGCCGCCCATTGGAAGTATAAAGAAACAGGAGGTTCTGGCATTAGCCACTTGACAGCGACGGATGAAAAGTTTACTTGGTTGCGGCAACTGCTGGAATGGCAAACAGATCTCAAGGACGCCCAAGAATATCTTGATAGCGTCAAAGATAATCTATTTGAAGATGATGTCTATGTCTTCACCCCTAAGGGGGATGTTGTGCCTTTAAGCCCTGGGTCTACAAGTATAGATTTTGCCTATCGCATTCACACAGAAGTAGGGAATCATTGTTCTGGGGCGCGGGTAAATGGGCGAATGGTACCTCTGTCAACACGGCTGCAAAATGGCGATATTGTAGAGATTCTCACCCAAAAGAATTGCCATCCAAGTTTGGATTGGTTGAATTTTGTCAGAACTTCGGCAGCAAAGTATCGAATTAAACAATGGTACAAGCGATCGCGCCGGGAAGAAAATGTCGCTCGCGGACGAGAATTGTTAGAAAAGGAACTTGGTAAAACTGGTTTTGATAGTCTGTTAAAGTCAGAAGCAATGCAGATTGTCACTGAAAAGTGTAACTATCACAGCGTAGAAGATTTACTAGCTGGTTTGGGTTACGGTGAAGTGACGTTAAATTTAGTCCTAAATCGTTGGCGAGAAGTGGCGAAAGGACAACAACCAGTCATAACTCCACCGCCATTTCTTCCCAAAGAATCGACATCTACAGCAAAAGCTTTGCGAGATGCGCCTCCAAATACCTCCCGCTCCACAGATTCGCCGATTATTGGCGTAGAAGGTTTGGTGTATCATTTAGCTGGGTGTTGTACCCCGATTCCTGGCGAAGCAATCATTGGCGTAGTGACGCGAGGTAGGGGGATTTCAATTCATCGCCAAGGCTGCCATAATCTGGAAAATGTCGAGTATGAGCGTTTAGTACCAGTTAGGTGGAATCCAGCAGCAGAAAATAGTGGTCGCCCGCAAACTTACCCAGTGGAGATTCAAATTGAAGCACTTGACCGCGTAGGAGTCCTAAAGGATATTTTATCAAGGCTGAGCGACCAGGGAATAAATGTGCGCCATGCCCAGGTAAAAACTGCCGTTGGTCAACCTGCATTAATGGATTTGGGAATAGATATACGCGATCGCCCCCAGCTAGAGCAAGTATTTATCCAAATTAAGAAAATGAGCGACATTTTGAATATCCGCCGCGTTGGTCAAATTGACGAGTAAGTGCCCCAAATAGTAGGGTGCGTTCACACAATGTGACGCACCATTTGAAATTGGTAGAACAACTTCTGAGCAAAAAATCCTTTAACTACTTCCTCGGTTAATTCCTGGGTTGTATGTTCCCATTGGGAAGGTATAAATATAATGTATCTTTTGTCAATAAGTCGATCTACTTAAAAAAGTAAGTAAAGAAAAGCGATCGCCATCTAAATAAAAGGGGGTAAAAGGGCAGCTAGTTGCTCTTTCACCCCCTAATTCTATATTTCGAGTAGATTGTTAAGTTAAGTAATTTTTCATACTTTACATATTATTAATAATATTTCAGAAAATATATCGATGAAATTAATGCTTGCAATCAGCAAAATGTTAAGAGGAGAATAATTTTTATTTTTGAAATGTCTTTGAGTAATTAAGCTGAAAAATTAAGCTTGATTTTCAAAAATGATTTCATTTAGTGATTTGCAATCAATTACAGTACATAAATTCTTAGGTTAGTGTGGTGCTAACTTGTAAGCTTTTCACTGTAAATAATCCTTTGGTGCTGAAAATATCTATTCTCCTAATATCTTAACTACAAAAATTAGTGAATAGCTTAAATAACATGAATAGTCAAAATACAGGCATTCTTTTCATTGATTCATCAGTTCAAGACTACGAAATATTGCTTGATTGTGTTGTATTAAAAGTTGAACCAATCGTTCTTGACTCCAGCCAAGATGGAGTAGAACAAATTACTCAAATACTGTTACAACGTCCTCAAGTTGAAAGCGTCCACATTGTCTCTCATGGTTCTCCTGGTTGCCTTTACCTGGGTAATACCCAACTCAGTCTCAGCAGTTTAGAACGCTATACTCAACAGCTCCAAACTTGGTTGTGCCAAGCTGTAATACTCTACGGCTGTAACGTTGCTGCTGGTGACGCGGGAGAAGAATTTTTGCAGAAGTTACATCGATTGACTGGGGCAAATATCGCGGCTTCAACTACACTCACAGGTAATGCGTCGTTAGGAGGAGATTGGGATTTACAGGTTCAAGTTGGCAAAGATTTTTCAATCACAAATCCCATAGCTTTAGCATTTCGCCAAGAAGCACTTTCCACTTATACTGGAGTACTTGCTCCTGGTAGCCTCGACACTACCTTTGGAGTTGGTGGTAAAGTCATTACAGATATTGGTGGTAGTGAGAGAGCTTATGGTGTTGCCATTCAAGCGGATGGCAAGATTGTAGTAGTAGGAGAAACCTACAATAGCAATGGTAATTTTGCAGTGGCTCGCTATAATTCAGATGGTAGCTTGGATAGCACCTTTGGGAATAGCGGTAAAGCGATCGCTGATTTTGCTAACCAAACCGATATACCTTACGGTGTTAGCATTCAGTCAGATGGCAAAATTTTAATTGCGGGAATTACCTACAATGGTAACCAAACTGATGCTGCTCTTATACGCTACAACTCTAATGGCAGCTTAGATACCACCTTTGGCAATGGTGGAAAAGTTGTTACCAACTTTCAGGGGAAAAACGAATGGATAAAAAGCCTTGCCGTCCAGTCAGACGGCAAAATTGTCATAGGAGGATATGTTAGTCCGAGTGACGGTTCCATCAGTGCTACCCCCCAGCATGACTTTGCTCTGATACGTTACAACTCAGACGGAAGTCTGGATACTAGCTTTGGTAATGGGGGTATGGTTATTACCTCAATGAGCAACGGCCAAGAGTTTATTGCAAGTATCCTGATTCAGCCAGATGGTAAGGTTGTAGTGACAGGGAGTGGCATGAACAATAATGGCAGCAATAACTTTATCTTGGCACGTTACAACTCCAATGGCAGTATAGACACTAATTTTGGCAGTAACGGTAAAGTAATCACAGACTTTCCTGGCACAGATGACTTTGGAAATAGCGTTGCTCTTCAATCTGATGGCAAAATTGTTGTAGGGGGATCTACTGGGAACATTGGTATCAATGGAGATTTTGCTCTGGCACGCTATAACTCTGATGGCACTCTAGACGCTAATTTCGGTAATGGTGGTAAGGTTATTACAGATTTCGGCGGCAACGATGTTGGTCAAAGTTTGGCTATTTTGCAGAATGGCAAAATTGTAGTATCTGGTTTTGCTGAAAACACAAACGCTAACCGCGACATTGCTTTAGCTGTTTACAACTCCAATGGCAGCTTAGATACCAGTTTTGGCGATAACGGTAAAGTCATAACCCCCGTTACCAGTAGTTCTTTTCAAAACACTGGGTTTGCCGTTCAGTCTGACAGTAAGATTGTAGTCGCAGGCAGTGACAACAGTAACTTTGTTGTAGCGCGTTACGAGGCACCCTCTAGTAATGTTCTTACTCCTTTGGATGTAATTTATTACAAACTAGCAACCAGCGAGTTTAGCCAAGATTGGTCAAATGCTAATTTGATTACTACCGATGATAATTGGAGTAATTTACCCAATATTAGGGGTTTTCGGGGTGATGGTTTAGTTAGTAGCACAGGTACTAACCCACAAACATTACTAGTTGATGGTTCTGCCACTCCTGTTGATGTGAATGCTAATCAAACTAATCCAAATACCTACACAAATAGCGGGATTACAGAATTCGCATTAAGCAATCCAACTATTGCCCTCAGAGGTTCATCAACTGCTACAGCACCGCATTTAGTTATTTATTTAGATGCTACTGGGCAGCAAAATCTCCAACTTAGCTTTACGTTACGTGATATAGATACCTCAATCCGCGATGCCATTCAATCTATTGCTGTACAATACCGCGTTGGAGAAACAGGAAATTTCATCAATCTGCCAGCAGCTTTTGTACCCGATGCTTCTAATAACGCCTCAAGCTCAGCGTCTTATGACGCACGGGAAGCACGCATCAGTGTTTTATTGCCACCCGAAGTTACCAATCAGGCAAAAGTCCAAATTCGCTTTATTACTACTGATGCTAATGGAGAAGATGAGTGGATTGGAGTAGATGATATCAAGGTTACGAGTAAACCTATTAGCACCAATCAACTACCAGTAGCTAAAAATGATAGTTACTTTATTGCGGCAAACGGGCAATTACAGACTGGTGCTGCGATTACAGCACTGACTTTAGATAGCGATCGCGGTAACTATATCGGTCAGAGCGATTACTATAGCTATACTCCGGCCACAGGTAATTTCAGTGCTGTCCGTGCTTATCCTAGTAATTCCAGTAGCAATAATGCTATTCGCATCAGCTACTCTGAGCCGGGATCTGGTGGTCACTGGTGGGGTCTGGAATTTGCAGCGCCATTTAATGCTCCCCTGACAGCAGGCACTACATACACAGGTGTAGCACGTTTCCCATTCCAAAATTCTAATCAGCCTGGTTTAAATGTCAGTGGTGATGGACGCGGCTATAACGACCTCACAGGTCAGTTTACAGTCAACCAAATAGTCTACGGTTCTGGCGACGAAATTCTCAACTTTGATGCTACTTTCCAAGAATACGGCGATGGCGACCCTGCTAGCGAAAGCTTCAAAGGCCGCATTCAATACCGCGCTACCTCCAATAATTTAGTTGCTGGTGTATTAACCAATGACACAGATAGCGAAAATACGGCACTGAAAGCAACCTTAGTATCTGGGCCAAATAACGGTAGCCTGATTTTCAATTCTGATGGGTCTTTTACTTACACTCCTAATTTCGGCTTTCAAGGCATTGATACATTTAGCTATAAAGCTAATGATGCGCTGGTAGATTCTAATATTGCCACAGTTAATTTATATGTTGGCAATCAAGCGCCTACAGTCACTTTGTCCAGCACTAACCCGACTTACATTGAAAATACACCTGCTATCTTCATTGACCCGAATGCAATTGTCGCAGACCTTGATTCACAAGACTTCGATTTAGGTAAATTGACTGTTCGCTTCAATAATGGTGGAAACGCTGACGATCGCCTAATTATCCAAAGCAGCTCAACAAATAAAATTACAGTCAACAGCACAAGCATTTTGTACGATGGTAGCTTTATCGGTACTTTCAGTGGCGGTATTGGTACTCAAGACTTAGTAATCAATTTTACCTCTAAAGCAACACCTGGCGCTGTCCAAGCCTTAGTACGGAGTATTACTTACGCCAATATCTCTGAGAATCCCTCTACTACTCCCCGTAGCCTCAGTTTTGTGTTGACTGATGGTGATGGCGGTACTAGTGCCACCGTCTTTAAGACAATTAATATTACTGCTGTCAACGATTCTCCGATACTCAGTTTGCCAGGAACTAACCTGAACTACACTGAAAATGCCCCTGCTATCTTCATTGACCCGAATGCAACTGTCTCAGACCTTGATTCCCAAGACTTCGATTTAGGTAAATTGACTGTTCGCTTTAATAATGGCGGAACTACCGACGATCGCCTGATTATCCAAAGCAGCACAACAAATAAAATTACAGTCAACAACACAAGCATTTTGTACGATGGTAGCTTTATCGCTGCTTTCAGTGGCGGTATCGGTACTCAAGATTTAGTAATCAATTTTACCTCTAAAGCGACACCTGCTGTTGTCCAAGCTTTAGTAGGTAGTATTAGTTACGCCAACATCTCGGATAATCCCGTTACTACTCCTCGTAGCATCAGCTTTGTATTGACTGATGGTGATGGTGGTACTAGTGCAACAGTCTTTAAGACAATTAATATTACTGCTGTCAACGATTCTCCGATAATTACTTTACCAAGTGCTAACCCTATATACACTGAAAATGCTCCTGCTATCTTCATTGACCCAAATGCAACTGTTGTAGACCCTGATTCCCAAGACTTCGATTTAGGTAAATTGACTGTAAGCTTCAGTAATGGTGGAACTGCTGATGACCGCCTCATCATCCAAAGCAGCACGACAAATAAAATTACAGTCACCGACACAATCATTTTGTACGATGGTAGCTTTATCGCTGCTTTCAGTGGCGGTATCGGGACTCAAGACTTGGTAATCTACTTTACTTCTAAAGCTACGGCTGCTGGTGTCCAAGCTTTAGTAAATAGTATTAGTTATGCCAACGTTTCAGATAATCCCGCTACTACTCCCCGTAGTGTCAGCTTTGTTTTGAGTGATGGTGATGGCGGTACTAGTGCGGCAGTCTCTCAAACAATTAACCTGACTGCTGTCAATGATGCGCCAGTTATTACCGCAAATCAAAGCTTCAATATCAGGGAAAACTCCAGTGATGGTACGGTGGTTGGTACTGTAGTTGCTACCGATGTCGAGGGGACTAACTCATTTTCCAATTGGAAAATTATTAGTGGCAACCTTGACCTCGATGGAGATGGTAAAGCTGCTTTTAGCATTAACTCTACTTCTGGACAAATTACAGTTGGCGATCGCGACGATCTCGATTTTGAAAGTCAGCCTAACTTTCAATTACAAGTTACTGTCAGCGATGGCACAGACACTAGTGCTATGCAAGCGATCGCTGTCAATCTTAATGATGCCGGCGAAAAGACTATCTATGGCACGTCTTTAAGCAATAAGCTATACGGCAGTACAACTGATGATACTATCTACGGCTATGAAGCAAGCGACTATTTATACGGCTATGATGGTAACGATCGCCTGATTGCTGGTGCTGGTAATGACTACCTTTATGGTGGTGGAGGTGATGATATTCTCGATGGTGGTGATGGCACTGATTCACTTAAGGAATCTGCTGATGTCAACTTTACTTTAACTAATACTCAACTATTTGGTTTAGGTACTGATAACCTCAGCAGTATTGAAAAGGTAACGCTGACGGGTGGTAGCAGTGACAATACTTTAAATGCTTCATCATTCACAATAGCCGGCGTCTATCTTTACGGCGGTGATGGCCATGATAGTCTCTTGGGTGGTAGTCAGAATGATTACTTATACGGACAGAATGGTAGCGATCGCCTGATTGGTAATGCTGGAATTGACCGACTTTATGGTGGTGCAGATAACGACACCCTAATTGGCGGTGCTGGCAATGATGCCCTCTATGGACAAGCAGGTGCAGATATTTTTGTTCTCGCCTCAGGAAACGGCACTGATACTATCTATGATTTTCAGGATGGTATCGACAAACTTGGTTTATTCGGTGGCTTAACTTATGGGGCTTTAACTATCTCTGCAAGTGGTACTAAGACTTCTATTCGGGTTAGTTCCACTAATGAGACATTAGCCATTTTAAACAACATTACACCCAGCTTGATTACGGAAAGTGATTTTATCGCAATTCTGTAATCGTGAGCCATTTTCAATTTTAGTACTGAAAAATCAGCATTGAGTACCTAAGTGTAATCCATTGTCAAAATCGCTCCTCAATTATAATTAGATAATTGGGGAGCGATACTTATCTTCATACGTAGTTAGAAGGGAGGGCAACTCTTTTTCTCCCTCTTAAAATGTTCAAAAAGTAAAACGCCTATTGGCATCTAAGTCTTGTGGCGAGACTAGTTAAAATTGCACGACTATTGTGATGGTTGGAATCTTGCGAGAAACTTAACGGTAAAAGTCATACTAATATTTAGATGTGTTCGCTCTAAATCGATATCTACATCATCCTTTTGACTTAGTTTTATCTAACTTTGGTTAGAGGATTCAGCTTTAGAGCTTATCATAATGATGTATAGAACCAAATATTATTTGGAAATGGCTCAAATAGCTAATCTTTGAGTGTTTTAAAACGCTATAAATTACGAATTTTGTGTCAGCAAATTAAGAAAGGACATTAGTTTGATTAAAAGTCCAATTTCTGGAAATCTAAAACTTTAACAAAAGTAGGTTTACATCATCTGTTGATTTTCAGGCTTTTTATTGAGCGATTTGACAATACTTGCCAATATATTTTTACGATAGTTCTACCCTACTAAAGGTAAAAGTGTTAACGACAAACAGATAAGTCAACGCCAAGAAACTAAAAGTAAACAATGGCAGGCTCTTTCAATCTAGAAATATCGAAGAGTGCTGAGTATTTGCCCAAAACTTTTAGCAAGGCTCGGACATCTGCAAAAAAAAGAGCGATCGCTTCTTCTATGGTAGATCAAAATAGAACAAGTGATACAGCATCAAGAAGTGAGCTGCATATTAGGTAAAGATGGCTCAACTGTAACACTCTGGTTACAAAAGTATCGGCAAGGGGAGTTAGAGAAATTATAAGAGATGAAAACATCATCTGGAGCAACTCCCAAGATTACACTACAAATCCAAGTTGAGCTTGTATCATTATTTTTTGCGGTTAGATTCTTCCCCCACACCCTATACTTATACCTTACAAAGATTCTCAACGGGGTATGGTCAAGAATATCCTCATCTTGATAGTGAAAACTTTCAGAAATTCCTTAATGTCCTATCCCAAGAACTGGGTGATGATATGGTACTAATGCTTCAGAGGTTAAACTTCTGCATACCAAGTTCTGCGTTTATTTGCATCTGAAAATATCATTCCTATCTTTCAACCATCTCATAGTCCTTAACCTAACTTTATTGAGAGATTATGGCATTGAAATATGAGCCTTAACTCGAATTTATAGGCAGATTACGGGACTAATTGAGAATATTGAAAAGCCTCACCTTTAACAGTTAACACCGCTAAAAAACAGTCATTCTCTATTTAGGAGAAAAAGCTATGTTCACTAATGACACTAGTGACAAATTACTTGCTCATAACGGGCTAAGTTCTACTTATCTCCCTTTAACAGATACTTTTCACACTCAGGATGACTATAGCTTGCGCTTTGGCCATAGTAGCTATATGCCAAAAGCAGATAATAGTGATGGTACTGCAATTACTACTAGTTTAGGGGAATATAGCCCTATTAATGGTTACGGCACAATAAATGCAGCAGCAGCAGTCGCTAAAGCTCTTGGTCAGAATACCTTCGCTGATGTTCCTAAACTTGCTGGCAATAATTGGGGTGCAGACCTGATTAAAGCACCAGCAGCCTGGGCAAAAGGATACACAGGTAAGGATGTCCTTGTTGCTGTTATAGATACTGGAGTTGACTACAACCACGAGGATCTAAAAAATAATATCTGGAAGAATCCTTTAGAAGCTTTCGGTGACATAAATTCTGATGATGATAATAATGGCTACATTAATGACGTACAAGGCTGGAACTTTGGCAACAACAACAACAACACTCTAGACAAATGGGACGGTCATGGTACTCACGTTGCTGGCATCATTGCTGGAGAGAAAAATAACTATGGTGTCACTGGTATTGCCTATGATGCCAAGATTATGCCTGTAAAAGTTTTTGATGACGCTTACCCCAATCCTCACGCTTCTATACCTTCTATAGTTAACGGCATTTACTATGCTGCGGATAATGGCGCTAAGGTGATTAACCTTAGCTTAGACAGTCCATTTCCTAGCTGTCTTGAAAAGTCAGCAATTGACTATGCCACTAGCAAAGGAGTGACTGTTGTCATGGCAGCAGGTAACGATAGTCGCCCAGAGCCAGAATATCCTGCTCGCTTCGCATACAATTCGGGAATTGCTGTTGGGGCAGTCGATAGGAATAATGACTTAGCTTACTTCTCTAACCGTGCTGGAAGGAATGAAATCAACTATGTTACAGCCCCAGGAGTTGATATCTATTCCTCAATACCCCCAGGAGCCACCGAGCCTTTCACAGGGAAATCTTGTGAGCGGTATACAATTAAAAGCGGCACATCTATGGCAGCTCCTTACGTTGCTGGTGTAGTTGCTCTGATGCTTAGTGCTAACCCCAGTCTGACTCCCGAACAAATACGTCAGATTATCACAGAGACAGCAGGAAATAGTACACAAACTACAGTCTCTAGTTTGAATAATTCTGATGTTGGTTCTTTAAGAAATCAAGCATTTACACAAACCAGAGAATATCCGATATCTGAAACTATTTCTGGTTTGAATAATGAACCAGGACTTACACGAACTAGAGAATATAGCAAACCTGAAAAAATCTCTGGGTTAAATAATTCCGTTCTAATTTCTGTGAAAGGTCAGGCATTTGTAGAAACTAATAAATATCTGACACCTGACACTATTTCTCGTTTAAATGATTCTGATGTTGATTCTTTAAAAGAACCACAAATTACACGAACTAGAGAATATCGGATACTTCAAATAACTTCTAGTTTCAATAATTCTGATGTTAGTTATTTTGGAAGCCAGGCATTTGCAAAACATACCAAATATCTCACATCTGGAATTACTTCTAGTTTGAATAATTCCGATATCGATTCTCTAGTGGATCGAGCGATCGCACAAACTACAAAACATTTAACATCACCCAAAGATAATGACGAATTAGCACCACAATCATGGTCACAATTCCAAGATCGTGACAAAAATCTCAGCAGTATCAATAAGCAATTCAAAGTCCAAAATACAAAAATAAGGCGCTGAGTTACGTTACGCTTATTTGCTTTCTGGTAACTGGGGCGCTTGCATGGGAGGCAAGTGAGCAGGATTCGCTGAAAGTGGTTTGAACGGCTGGAAGGTGTTGATATCTACACAAACAGTACTATCTAACTTGGTTCTTAGTTCAGAACTGAAAGTAACTAACTGTTCTACTAAAGCTTGTCGATCTGTTAAGCATCCTTTGATAGCCATGAGTTCGCCTAAAGTCCACTCATAAAGATGTCTATCAGAGTTGTTAATGATTACAGTTAGTTCGTTTCTGATTCTCAAGATTTGGTTGAGCAGTTCATCCACCTTAATGTTAATCATGTTAGCAACTCGCAGGTTAAATGACTCGCGATCGCCGATGATATTAATCAGTTCATCAACATACTGTCCTACCAAGGTGATAAATGACTGATTCCACTCGTTGCGGAGGTTATCAACTTTAATATCTATATCTTTGTAGACATTACTAATCTTGTTGTTGATTTCATTGCTGTTCACAACGAAGTTCAGAATCTTGTTGTTGATTTCTGCACTGTTGATGACAACAGTTTCAATCTTTTGATGAATTTGGGAATTCTCAACCAAGAGGTTTTGAATCTTCTGAGTCATTTGCTCATTATCAAAGATTTGCTCAATGACAATATTGTTGTTGGTTACATTAGTCTGTAAGCGTTGGTCAACGTACTGATTTAATGTCTCATTGTTGTTGATAATGTTTTGAGTTATGAGACTGACATAGTTGTGCAATTTTTGTTCGTAGGTATTATCAATTTGCTGACTTACGTACTCATTAATGACTGTATTATTCTCAGTGATTTTCTGAGTAATTAATTGCTTAAATTCTTCTTTTGCACCAACAATTTCTATCAGTTCATTCACTCGCTCTCTAACTAAACCGATGAATGATTGTTTCCATTCGTTACGGATGTGTTCTAGTTTGTTGTTAATTTTAGTACTGTTGGCAACGATATTCACAATATTGTGGTTAACTTCTGTGTTGTTATTAACAACCTGTTGTAAGTGGTGCTCAAAGTACTGGTTGAAAACTTCATTATTATTGATGATGTTTTGGGTAATCACTTGAATGTGATTTTGGATGTTTTGATTAAAGCTCCGATCAATTTGCTTGTTAACATACTGATTTAGCTCAGTATTATTATTGATGATGCTTTGGGTTAGCTGATTGATGTTGTTACGGATGTTCTGCTCAAAGTTTTGTCCGATTTGCTTGTTAACATACTGATTTAGCTCAGTGTTGTTATTGATGATGTTCTGAGTCAAGAGACTAATGTTTTTGCGTATATTTTGTTCAAAGATGCTATCAATTTGCTGATTGACAATTTGGCTAATTTCCTGACGATTAACAACAACGTTACGTATTCTTTGTTCAAAGATTTGGTCTACGTATTGGGTAATTTGCTGGTTAACTCTATTTGATATTTCAACGTTAATCTTATCTTCCAGCATTCGCTCTAGATAACTAGACCAACCTTGTAGATACTGGTTTAAGCTAAACTCTATTTGCTGTTGATAAGCATCCATTGAAAATCTAACTTTCGCAACTTCTACAGATAGGTTCTTGAAGTGCTTTTCGTAGTTTTTCAGCAACCATTGTTCTAGCTGATCCCAGTACTTAGCTTCTAGGGCGACATCGGCTTTATCCACTATTTTTATAGAAGCATTAATCTGCTGTAACTGTTCCTCCCACTTTTTCTTAAATTCTTCTTCATTAAGACGGAAGGTGAATTGTGTAGAGGTAGCACCATTTTGAAATGCTGCTACACTAGTTTGGTTAGATGCACTATTACTTTGACTAGTGCTGACATTATGATAAGTGACACTAGTGCGAGATTCGTTGATAACACTTTTTCCTTGCTGTTTATATCTTTCAGTTATTTCAGCTGCCTGTACTGGCTCTATTGCCAAAATAATTTGTCCTTCGTTATCTTCTTTGTAGGTGTCAATAAATAACCCGGTTAATGTAGTTTTTTCTTTGACTTCTAAAACTACTTCATCTTTCAAACCGTTTAATGAAACCCAAGTTTCTTCAACTTCAATACCAGTCACTTTTGTAATAAATTTGCCTCCTTTGACTAAAATAATAGCCCAAGGTTCTATATCAAATTTTTTGTTATCTGACCAATAACTGGCATTACCTTCACGAATTTTAATTCGATAATTACCAGGGTTCAATTCAATGAGATTACTTCCTAATTGGCCAAGACTAGATAAATAGTTTTCATCTAGTAAATAACAATTCTTTTTACTGTCTACTGTTAAACTTACAGGACTAAAAAATGGCTTACTGCTGGTAATTAACAAGTCAATTGAACCGCCATTATCTTCATTGCTAAAATCAAAGAACAAGGCACTGATAACTGTTCTTTCTTTGACTTCTAATGTCAATTTATCGTTATATCCATTTAAAGTTGTCCATGTTGAACCTACTTCAAATCCTGTATTTTTGTTGATAAAAGTGGTGTTGTTATCGCCGTAAATCCAGAGTAAGACAAAAGGTTCTCCTGTGGTTTTTGTCTTGCTATAGGTATACTTACCCCCACTAATTCTAACCTCAAAAGTGCCTTTCTCAAAGGTAAAAGCACTTGCAACTTTCTGTTGCAAATGATTCATTTGGCTAGCATCAATAACATAACAATTTGTTTTGGTATCGATTGTTAAAGTACTCATGAATTCCTCTTTTTTGCTAGTTTTAATGACTTGGGATACTTGAGAAACCTTGATATTTTCTGATTTTTTGCCTGGGTTTAATTGTGAAGTAGTTACGCTTACTCCTGCTGTTCTTTGTGCATAAATAGCCATACCTGCCCAACGACTGATAGGATCAGTCATGGCTATTAAGGTTCCTTTACCGGTTTTGATATCTATCCGGATTAACTGACCGTCTTTACCTAATTGAAAGAAGTTGCCTGTGACTCCATACAGTATTCCATCTACAAATTCAATACTGGCAACATCGGGAAAGCCTATATCACCAATAATATTGACCTTGCCTGTATCTAAGTTGCAGGTTGCTAACAACTTCTTCTTGTCGTAACCAATCAATGTTATGTAAGCTTTACCCTCTGCATCGAAAGCAACTTCACTACAGTTGTGGTCTTTATCGGCGACTGTAAAGGCTAGCTTACCTTTTCCGGTTTTGATATCAATGGTAATCAGTTGTTTGGCAGTTGTAGCGTAGAGTGTCTGACGCTGGTGATTGTATGCTAAGCCTACTGTGGCAAAGCCAACATTACCAATTGAGACTGCATCCCCTGTATTGAAGTCTATTTTGACTAATGTTGTTTTATTGCCTTCTACATCTAGTCCGTATAGTTCATCCCCTACAAAAGCAATGTCAGATACTTCTGTAACTATCTCGCCAACTAAACTAGCTTTACCTGTGGCTAAATCTAGAGTGTAAAGTTTGCTTAATTCATTGATTACACAATCTTGGATATAAACTTTCCCTGGCTTAAGTTCCATAGACTTATTTGTCCTCATTTTCGGTGTGGTGCGACTCCCGCAGATAACTTTTTCTAAAACTGCACTAAAACCACTGATGATGAAATTAATTAATTTCATACTTGTAAAAATTTAGTAATTATCAATTCAAACATCTATAAAATCGCAAAAAATCAGCTAGATTTTATAATTTTTACAATAAAATAACTTGATTTTTAGAGATACAAATTAATGAAATACATACAAAGACTTAGTTTTTTAACTCCTACCTAAATCAATACACAAATTGAGTATTCATAGGAAATAAAAATATATCTGGTATGACCTCCAGATAATGCTGCTTTGTTTATATATTCTTAGTCTCGGCTTTTTTTAGGACTTTTTGCTACTTCTCAATCAATTTTAGCGATCGCTTTGAGCAATCCCTTCCGCCCATATTATTCCTTGCTCGTTTAAAATTGCTTATTTAATTAATCAACTATAGTCATTGTCGATCGCAATTTAATACCCCAAAAGATGGAACATAAATTCTACCTTTTGTCTGTAAGATTGCATATTTGTAAACTAAAATAGTTATCTAAAATACGAGGTCAAAATCCTCAGCAACAGCACAATCGCCGATTTGCACTACATCATCCAGATAGCAATGGGGTGGACTGATTGGTATTAGGGGGGATCGGGGTTTCAAGCTTCAGTGCGTAAGTCTTGATTAAGATGGGCAATTATAGCAGGTAACAAGCAAAAAAAGTCTCTTGATGTCTCGGTTTTACGATAGGCTTATGTCCTAACCTAACTGGCAACTGCTATAACTTGAATTTCGCGATCGCCAAACTTTAAATCAACCCGCTTCGCGTGTCCGTCCAACCGTAAGCAACCTCAACCAATTGCACATTGCCAATCTCGATTTGCTTTTGGTTCACCTGCTGACCACCAAGACTTTGATAAAAGCTGGAAGCGGTATTATCGGCTAAAACCCAGACTAACATCGAACTTATATCTGACTGGAGTAGCCTTGTTGCGATGGTGGAAATCAGGCGATGTCCTAAACCTTGGCGTTGGTACTCCTCCAGAATATAGATAGCGTACAACTCTCCTTGATAAAGGCGATCGCCTGTCCTCTCTTGACCTCCACTGGCAAAACCAACAATTTGCCCAATTTCATTTTCAGCAACATAGGTAAAATTACACTCAGCTATGTTGCTGAAAATTTTTACCCACATTTCTTGTCTTGCCTCATAGGATAAATCTGCTAGAAACTTTGCTGGCATTAAGTTCCTGTAGGTTGTTCGCCAAGCATCTACATGCACTTTAGCGATGCCAGGTGCATCGGCTAAGTTGGCTTCTCTAATCAACATAAGCTATCTCTTGGCAAGAGTTGGATATTTATTTGAAGCTGATTTAGTGACTTCCAAATAAAAAAATATCCCACTGTTCACAGTCAACAGTCAACAGTCATCAGCCAGTAGTTGTTTTTATTTCTGATACCAAGTTGCAATCATATGTAGTATTTCTCCCCCTGCCTGCCAAAACTAATATTTTTGAAGGCAACTCGGTATGAGATCTCCCTTATAATTCTTCTGGTTGGGGAAGTGGGAAGATTTCACCAGCTAAGTAAGCCTGAAAATGTTTTTGGAAGTACAACCAAGAAGTCATATCTTCGCCATCGAGAAAGCCTTTTGGCGCTTGTTTATATAAAGGAATCCGGTTATTAATTTCGTCTTGCAGGAATGGAGGCAGTTCTTTTATGCCATTGATTTTACTACCAAAAGCACTGTAGATAAGTTGACCGGGGCGATCGCCCATTTTCATCCAAGGGAGCCATTGACCAATTCTATCCCAACTCAGTTTAAGTTCAGAAACTGAGGAAAGTGCTGGATTGAATAAATCTGCCGTTGGCACAGTTAATTTAAATAATTCTGCTGCTTGATAAATTGGATGTGGGCTGTATTCGGCAAACTTGGGATCGTCTGCTAAGGGATTGGGGTAATAAGGGAATATATCAAAAATGAAGGTTGTGCTGTCACCATCCACTTGTGCGGGAAAATTTCCCTTAAATATGCCTTGCACGGGATTATTCGCAACATGGATAACTGGAACTGTCTCCCCTGTCCAAGGATTTTCCCATTTGGTTAAGACTTCCTCTGTTTGTGGATTTAGGTAGTAAGTTAGTTCCCTAGAAGTAAAATCCCAGCTACCTTCTTCTGTAGGAATACACCTGCTAACACTCAATCCGAATATTTTAAACAAAAGTTGTCTTTTCTCACCGGGGATCAGAGCGTAGATTTTACCTTTCCAGATTAGGAAAGTGGATTCGCTAGGGTCGAGAGAAGAACGAGTTTTCACCCAGTGCTGCGCTTCAAGTTCTTGGATTTGAGCAACCATCTAAAACATCCTTTGTGTCTGGATAACAAAAGGATAAGCGAATTTGTCATTAGTTATTAGGTATGGGGCAAGCAGGAGGGGTGGGAGGTGTGGGAGGTGTGGGAGGTGTGGGAGGTGTGGGAGGTGTGGGAGGTGTGGGAGGTGTGGGAGGTGTGGGAGGGGTGGGAGGTGTGGGAGGTGTGGGAGGATGGGGAAGAAATCTTTCCCCCCACACTCCCCCATCTCCCCACACTCCCCACACTCCCCTATCTCCCCAGTCCCCAGTCCCCAATCACCAGTCCTTAATCGCTGAATCAAGTTGCTTATCCAGACAGCTAAATAAATACACCCAAAAAGGTAAAGAACTGTTAATCGCAATTAATCGTACTAAATGACCAGTTGTGACGATTTCAACATTATGATTGAGTGCCAGGGAAACTAGGATCATTTCTGCTGAGCCTCCTGGTGCTGTGACTAAAAGACACGTTAACCAGTCCCAAGAGGTTAATTGCATGGCAAGTATAGCAGCGATCGCTCCAGTTGCGAGGGTCATTGTTACAGATATCAAAGCATAGCCGACAGTCCGCTTGGTAAAGTTGGGTTTGTCTCCCCAATACTCACCAATAGTGATTCCCAGCAGCATTTGACCGAATAAGTTAACTAAAGGCGGTGGAGTAAAGCTAATATCACTCACAAAAGGCAGCGAATTGAGCAAAGGATTAAACCCGATACCAATTAACAATGCACCAAAAAAATCGCCAGCCGGAATTTTGAAAAATATAGCTGGATAAACTACTAATGCAGTAATTACAAGTAGTAATAAGAGTAATCCTAGTTGAGATGGATCGAAATTGAGCAAAGCACTTTTGACAGGTAGTGTTTGCATCCAGGAATTACCAACTAATGTTCTAGCGATGAAGGGAAACAGAAAAACTACTGAGGTAACGCGAATTGCTTGAACTAAAGCAACCAAGCTCACATCTTTATTGTAATCTGCTGCGATCGCTGCCATAATTCCCACACCACCTGGAACCGTAGCCAGCATTGCTGTCAATAAATTGGTTTTGCTAAGGCGGGAGTAAATGTAACCAATGCAACTACCGCTCAGTAACAGAAACAACGTGAGAAAAATAAAGATGGGAATACCAGAAGCAATACTAGCTAAATTAGCGTGAGCATTGGAAGCTCCGACGGTTAAGCCTACAAGTGCCATTCCCACTTTTCTGGCAATGCGGTTAGGTTTGGGAGAATATTCATAGAAAATTCGACATCCTTGGAGAACTACTGTACCAGCTGCAATCCCAGCAAATATCCAAGCAATCCCACCAATGTGAAACTTTGCTAAACCTATACCCATAGGCAGTGCTAAAAGTATTTCCAGGGTAAGAACAATTGATTGTTTTACAAATAATTGTTGCTTGGTAACAGTAGAATTTTTATGGATGTGTTCTTCTAGGTTGGGAGCAACACTAAGGCTTTGATTCATCGATATAAGCTTTTTTATTAATTTAATCTAATTTAGAAAAATAATGCGACAGATATTCGATGTCAGATTATTTATCATTGAGTATACGTAATAACCGGGGTAGTAGATATCGATATCTAAGAAAGTATCGAATAACTAAACGAGTTGGAGCAAATAAAAAAGAATGTGACATATGTTAAATGTAACAGAGTTAGCATTCTGGGTGTGTAGTGACAGTCTTGCATATCTATAATCCAAGAAAATTTTCAGGAATTGGAGGAGTTAGTTCACCAGGAGAGCCAAGGCTTCCTTCTAAAATTGTCTAACTCATTAATTCCCAATTCTGCTGTATTTATACTTGTATAGGTTGGGGAATGCTTCCATTCAACCCAACCTATTTTCCTACTTTTGTTGTTAACTGAATTCAGAATTCTGTTAGCGTAGGGAGACGTAGCCGATTCTGAATTCTGCTTTAATCTTCATCAAGCGCCGGGAAAACTTCCTCAAATTGCCACAATCTATCTTTATTTTCAACGAACCAAATACGAGTTTCTGGAGTTAATTTACTCCAGATGTCTTCAGCAGGAATATGAGGAGATGCATATTGGTACTGCTGACCAAGTGATTTCAGATTGTCAGCTACATGAGTGGGAATTCCGAATTGTTCCCAGTCTATTTTTATATTTCTGCCCGAAACTCCCGCTGTGGGATCGTAAATCAATTGTGCAGATCTGACTAAATCAGCAAAGTGTTTCGGTTTGAGTTTGGTGATTTCCTGAAGGAGTGATTCGTTATGTTCTGGAGACATTTTACTAGCAGCGGTGAAGAGTAGTAGTGTATTCAATCAGTCAACAGTTGAACAGTTGTTTACTTACAAATCGTAAAACTGTTCGCGAATAACTGTTGTCCATTGTGAGATCGCCATAACTGATTTTTGAACTTACTGCCAGAGATTTGTATCCCAATGTTTCTAGCTTAGCGCTTTTATTAATTAAATCTTGCAGCTTTGACCTCAGCTAGTCATTTTCGATCAGAACTGTAACAGCTGCGATCGCAATCAACATTTCGTCATTTTGATCGTTGAGTTCAGGAATTGCTCGTCCTTGAACTACCATCCCCCCAGATTCTACTGTCAGGGTTTTTTGACCAAATGGTAGTACGGCTAGTACTTCCTCTTGGCGAACTTTTTCTGGGTATGGTACTGCTACTTGCACTTCCACAATCATTTCATTGGGATGACTCAAACCAGCGACTTCCCAAACACCAGGTAAAGCATTATGAGCGATCGCATTGCGTACCGCCCTAGATGCTGCTACTGTTGGTTCTTGTCCATGCTGATCTACTCCCATCCCCATTTCAATTATCAATCGTTTACGCACCATTCCAACCTCCGGCAAATCCCAACTCTTGTACAGACGCGATTCATCGCGTCTCTACTCCCAACTCCCTCATCCAGAAAGTACTTAGAGCATATGCAATAACTTACTCAGACGCTCTGAATAACTTTTCATCACCTTGATGGCAAACATCGGTGTTTCTTGAACGGCAAAGAGAAACGCTTTTTCATCAAGGAAAGCAAGTTTGCAGTCCGTTTTGGCAATAGCGGTGTAAGTTCTATTTTTTATCCCTACAAGTATGCCCACACCAAAAACTTCACCTGTATCAATGGTTTCTACAACCTTACCATTAACTGATATATCTACTTGCCCTTCCACAATGCCGTACATGCTATCACCAGTCTCTCCTTGTTCAAAGATGACTTCGCCTGGTGAAAATACTTTAGGATTGGGTTGTTTTTGAAATATACCGACTGTAACTACAGGACTTAGCATTAGAGCAACCCCAAAATTTTTAGTTTTTGAATGAAACCTTTAGATAGGCATCATGAGAACCCAAAAAAGTATACTACTTTCTGTTGGTTAACTCCAATTTCCGCAATATTTATAGTTGGTTAAATATTCGTTAAGGCAATAGGCAATAGGCAAAGAAAGTATCTTAGTATCTGGGTTTTACGGTAAAGTTATGTCCTCAACTATGCTTCCAATCGATTTTAATTGATAACTTAATATAGTTCGGTCAACTGGAAAATATAACTATGGAAAAACAACCGATACAAGTAATTGGAGGTGGATTAGCTGGAACAGAAGCAGCTTGGCAAATAGCCCAAGCTGGAGTGCCGGTGATTTTATATGAAATGCGTCCAAAGCGCTTTAGTCCTGCTCACCACACGGAACATTTGGCAGAATTAGTGTGTAGTAATTCCTTTGGAGCAATGGCAAGCGATCGCGCCGCCGGATTGTTGCACGAAGAATTACGTCAGCTTGGTTCTATCGTCATTCAAAAAGCTGATGAACACGCCGTTCCTGCCGGTGGGGCGCTAGCTGTAGACAGGGGACAATTTGGCCAAGACTTGACTCAAACTCTATCGAGTCATCCTTTAATTGAATTCCGACGTGGTGAAGTGCAAGCTATTCCTGAAGGAATTGTAGTTTTGGCAACCGGGCCTTTAACCAGTCCTGATTTGGCAGAAGATTTGCGCCGCTTTACAGGCATGGAATACCTCAGCTTTTTTGATGCCGCTAGCCCGATTATTGTGGGAGACTCCATTAACCGTGACATTGCCTTCATGGCATCGCGTTATGATAAAGGTGAAGCTGCTTATCTCAACTGCCCAATGAATAAAGAGCAGTATTTGAGGTTCCGAGAAGAACTCTGCAAAGCCGAACAAACAGAACTCAAAGATTTTGAACGCGAAACAGCGAAATTTTTTGAAGCCTGTCTACCCATTGAAGAACTAGCACAGCGGGGAGAAGACACCATGCGCTATGGCCCGCTTAAACCAGTGGGTTTATCAGATAGTCGCACAGCGGAACGTCCTTATGCTGTAGTGCAATTGCGCCAAGAAGATAAAGCTGGGCAACTTTGGAACATGGTAGGATTCCAAACTAATTTGCGCTGGGGCGAACAAAAACGCATATTTCAACTAATTCCTGGTTTAGAAAAAGCCGAATTTGTGCGCTTGGGAGTGATGCACCGCAATACCTTTATTAATGCTCCTCAGTTAATGCATCCTACTTTGCAATTTAAAGCACGTCCAACTTTGTTAGCAGCTGGGCAGTTAATTGGTACAGAGGGCTACACCGCAGCCGCAGCCAGTGGTTGCTTGGCGGGAATTAATGCAGCACGGCTGGCTTTGGGTAAAGAACCGTTGACTTTGCCAGCAACAACAATGATGGGGGCGCTATTTGAATTTATCAGTTCTGCTTCGCCCAAACATTTCCAACCAATGCCGCCCAACTTTGGGATTTTTCCCGAACTGGGTGTGAAAATCAAAAATAAACAAGAGCGTTATGGACATTATCGCGATCGCTCTTTAGCTGACTTAGAAAATTGGAAAGCTGATAGTGTTGACTCTTGAGTGTTGACTGTTGAGTGAGGAGTTATTATTCTCTTCTCTACTCCCCCATTGCATGTAACTGAGTATTAGTTATAGGAATAGGGAATGGGCAATAGGAAATTAATTGCTATTGCCTATTGCCTCAAAGCTTTGGTTTGCCTCAGATTTAAAACCATCGAAACTAGCCATGTCTAAATAATTCGTCATTCGTGAATTATGAATTATGAATGATGAATTATAAATTATTTGGTCATAGGTAAGATTAGAACTGTTGTTAATTGATACACTCTTAAAAAAATGCGACATACCATACTTTTGTTGTGAATTGTATTGAAAGCAGTTTTACAAACTTTGTGTGGATCGCTTAAATCTAAATGCAGCAAATAACAGTGTATTAATACTCAAAAAGGAGGATATTATGGCGCTTGAAATCTTTGACCAAACCAAAGCAGAAACATTTGCGATGAGGATGCTGAATATTATCAATAACGGTGCATTGGCGCTGATGATTTCTATTGGGCATCGTACCAAACTCTTTGATACTTTAGCAGAACTTTCACCCTCTACAAGTCAACAAATTGCTGATGCAGCAGGCTTAAACGAACGCTATGTGCGGGAATGGCTGGGGGCAATGGTGACTGGGAATTTTGTTGAATATAATCCACAAGAAAAAACTTATTACTTGCCTAGAGAACATGCTGCATTCTTAACACGATTAGCCCCTGCGGATAACATTGCTCCCTTTACTCAATTTATATCGGTGTTAGGAACAGTTGAAGACCAGATTGTAGATTGTTTCCACAAAGGCGGAGGCGTACCCTACTCACAATATAAACGTTTCCATGAAGTGATGGCGGAAGATAGCAATCAAACTGTGGTGGCTGCTTTAGAGGAACATATTTTGCCGCTGATTTCTGGTTTAACAGAAGCCCTACAACAAGGAATTGATGTGCTGGATGTAGGTTGCGGTAGTGGTCGTGCCCTCAACAAGCTAGCACACCTGTTTCCTAACAGTCGCTTTACAGGATATGATTTATCCCAAGAAGCGATCGCCACTGCCTCTACTGAAGCCCAGCAAAGAGGACTCACCAATATTCAATTTCAAGTTAAGGATGCTGCTACATTCGACGAAGTAGAGAAATACGACTTGATTACTACCTTTGATGCGGTGCATGACCAAGCAAGACCTGATGTTGTATTACAAAATATTTATAATGCCCTGCGTCCCAATGGTATTTACCTGATGCAAGACATCCACGCCTCAACTGATGTGAATGGCAATCTGGAACATCCTGTTGCCCCTTTTCTGTACACCATCTCTTGTATGCATTGTATGACAGTATCCCTAGCAGCTGGCGGTATGGGACTGGGAGCCATGTGGGGACGAGAAAAAGCAGTGGAAATGCTGAGTGAAGCTGGCTTCACTAGTGTGGAGATCCGGCAACTGGCTCACGATCTACACAATGACTACTACATTACCAAAAAGAAGTAAACCAATGTGCCAACTTTGTAATGTGCTGAATCGATTAGGCGAGCGCACCAAGAATTATCCATCTTTACCTACTACCAGTCAATTCTCTGCTGCGGTGAAAATTGAGCGCTTACCCCAAACAGCATCTGATGACTCTCAGCCAAACAACACAGTAATGGTTAGGAACTCCAAAAAATAAATTATTCCACTTCAAGTCGTTGACTGTTGACTGTTGACTGTGAACTGCCAACGGTCAACAGTGAACAATAGCAATGGGATATTTTTTTACTTGGAAGTCCCTTAATCTCCCAATGGCAGTAATTATACGGCAGTTACGCTGTGAGTGGATATTCAGTGCGATCGCAGCACAACAAGCTTGTAGTATGCTCGTTATTTCTTGCAGATCAAATTCGGATTCCAGCAAAAATCCGGCAGTATAGCAGTTGCCAGCTAGGTTAGGACATAAATTGATGGTGCGATCGTCAAACCCCAACACCAGCAAACTTTTAACCCTGTTGCCTATTGCCTGTTTCCATTTATACAACAACTATTTTTCTTTATATACAAATTAAATAAGTAAAAACCGCAGGTTTTTAATGTTAAAGAGTGTAACTTCACGAAAGCTTTAACTTGTTAAAGGTATATTTACGGTTATTTAAGTATTTTTAACCAGAAATTAATTCCTTTTTGTCTTGTAATATGCAAGTATTACATTGAGCGAATCTACTCGCTCCATCAAACCCAAAAGGTATACATTATGGCGACTATTGCTGGTACTCCTAACAACGATTTTTTGTCGGGTACTGATAGTGACGATCAGATTTTTGGAGTTGGGGGTAACGATAACATCTCTGGTAATCAGGGAAGTGACCTAATCGATGGTGGACAAGGTAATGACACGCTATTTGGTAATGGCGGTAACGACATATTTCGGGCTAGTCAAGGAAATGACAGCATTGATGGTGGTGATGGTCTTGACGTAGCAGACTATAGTTATTCAAATAGAAGCATCACACTCTCAGGTGTGGGCACAATTACCAAGTCTGGTGGATTTGGTACAGACCAAGTATTTAAGGTAGAAACAGTTATTGCTGATGCCGATGTTGCCAACAACACCATAGATGCATCTGGTTCTTTGCCTGGAGTATCCGCCACTGCTGATCTAGAAAATCAAATTATCTCTGCCAATAACGTTCCTGGTTTGGGGACATTAACATTTAATGTCGTCAACTTTGACAATGTTATCGGTACAAATGTCGCTGACAGCATTAAAGGCGATGGACAAGCTAACCAATTATTTGGTAACGCTGGTAATGACACTATTGATGGTAGAGGTGGTGACGACCTAATTGATGGTGGAAACGGTAATGACAACCTAGCAGGTGGTACCGGCAATGACACTTTCAAAGGCGGCCAGGGTAATGACAGCATTAATGGTGGTGATGGTAGTGACACCGCAGATTACAGCAAGTTGGGTAAAACCATCACTCTCTCAGGTGTCGGCACAATTACAAAAGCTGGCGCACTCGGACAAGACCAAGTATTTAAAGTAGAAACAGTTATTGCGGATGCTAGTGTTGCTAACAACACCATAGATGCATCTGCCTCTTTGCCTGGAGTATCCGCCACTGCTGACCTACAAGCCCAAACTATCTCTGCTAATAACGTTCCTGGTTTGGGGACATTAACATTTAATGTCATCAACTTTGACAATGTTATCGGCACAAATATTGCTGACAGCATTAAAGGCGATGGACAAAATAACCAATTATTTGGCAACGCCGGCAATGACACCATTGATGGTAGAGGTGGTAACGACCTAATTGATGGTGGAGACGGCAATGACGACCTAGCAGGTGGTACAGGCAATGACACCTTCAAAGGCGGCCAGGGTAACGACAGCATTAATGGTGGTGATGGTACTGACACCGTAGACTACGGCAAGCTAGGTCAAAGCATTACCCTCTCAGGTGTTGGCACAGTTACAAAAGCTGGCGGACTCGGACAAGACCAAGTATTTAAAGTTGAAAAGGTTATTGCTGATGCTAACGTTGCTGACAACAACATAGATGCATCTGCATCTTTGCCTGGGGTATCTATCAACGTTAATCTGCAAGCTCAAACTATCTCTGCTAATAATGTTCCTGGTTTGGGGACATTAACATTTAATGTAGTCAACTTTGATAATGTCATCGGTACTGAGGCCAGTGATATCATTGCTGGTGACAACCAAAGTAACCAATTGTCCGGCAACGGCGGCAACGACATATTTAAGGCCAGCCGTGGTAACGACTCCATTGATGGTGGTAATGGCATTGATACCGCAGACTACAGCAAGCTAGGTAAAACTATTACCCTCTCAGGTGTTGGTACAGTTACAAAAGCTGGTGGATTTGGTACAGACCAAGTATTTAAGGTAGAAACAGTTATTGCTGATGCTAGTGTTGCTAATAACACTATAGATGCATCTGGCTCTTTGCCTGGAGTATCCGCCGCTGCTGACCTAGAAGCCCAAACTATCTCTGCCCTTAACGTTCCTGGTTTGGGGACATTAACATTTAATGTGGTCAACTTTGACAATGTTAAAGGCACCAATATCGCTGACAGTATTAGAGGCGATGGACAAACTAACCAATTATTTGGTAACGCTGGTAATGACACCATTGATGGTAAAGGTGGTGACGACCTCATTGATGGTGGAAGCGGTACTGACAACTTAACAGGTGGTGCAGGTGATGACACCTTCAAGGGCAGCCAGGGTAATGACAGCATCGATGGTGGCGATGGCATTGATACCGCAGATTACAGCAAGCTAGGTCAAAGCATTACTCTCTCAGGTGTTGGCACAATTACAAAAGCTGGCGGATTTGGAAAAGACGAACTCTTTAATGTTGAAACCATCGTCGCTAATGCTAGCGTTGCTAACAACACCATAGATGCATCTGCCTCTTTGCCTGGGGTATCTATCACTGTTGACCTGCAAAATCAAAGTTTGGCTGCCAATAACGTTCCTGGTTTGGGGACATTGCCATTTACTGTAATCAACTTTGACAATGTTACAGGCACAAACGCCAGTGACAGCATTACTGGGGATGGACAAAATAACCAATTGTTCGGCAATGATGGCAATGACACTATCTCCGGTGGCTTTGGTAATGACACTCTCTCTGGCGGCAAAGGTGACGATAGTCTCGTAGGTGGCTTTGGTGCAGATAAGTTTTTCTTCGCTAGTGTCAGTGACGGCCTTGATACAATCAAAGATTACAACTTTGGTCAGAGCGACAAAATCCAAATTTCTAAAGTAGGATTTGGTACTAATAGCCTTGCTGACTTTTTCTACGATAACTCTAGCGGTAATTTGTCTTTCCTGGGAACTCAATTCGCGTTCCTAGAAAACGCTGCACCCAGTATCAGTATTGAGTTGGTCTAAAAAGTGATACAGTGGCGAGGCGATCGCAAGTTAAAACTTTTTGTTGTAGAAGTACTGGTTAGTACTTTATCAATATCAAATTGAGAGTCCTACAAACACGAGTAATTGTGTTTGTATTTCAGATTCAAAGTTGTGTTGCAAAAAAGACGTTTGGCTAGAAAGTATGAATTCCCTCAACTTTCATCAGCCAAACTTCAAAAAGTTTTTGCAACGCAATCACTTAGTATTAATAGTTACGAAATATTTAGTTTTCACCTGTTTACAGATTCAAGCAAAGACAGATGTGATTAATCCCATCTGTACAAAATGGTGTAGTTGAATTATTTGAAAAAAGCTGTAATGTTTGTAAGTCAATGCAATAAGATTACACAGCAGTTATTATACTGTCCTCAAAGCTGATATTCTTTATCAACCTGCTATTTGCTGTAACTTTTGATTTTAGATAAAACTTCAATATTTTCACCATATCCTGTAAGATAAATTCATCACTATAAATCAGAATTTTGTGTATATTAAAAAACAACTCTAAATTAGAGACAATACTGCTTTGTTCATTTGAATATCAAAAATTGAGGAGTAAGCCTAGTGGCAGTTAAGTTAAATCAATTATTGAAGTTTCCAATCAAATATTTACCAGCAATTACAGCTTTAATAACTCTTTTTTCGTTACCAGTTAAAGCGGCTACATTTTTAGTAACCGATCGCACTACTTTTGGAGGTAATGATGAACTTGATTGGGTAAGTTTAGGTAAAGTATTCCAATTCAATCCCATCACTAATGAGATTTCTGGTCTTTTACCTAACTCCTTTTCAGCAACATCCCAAGGTGGTTTAGGGTTGGATGTAGATATAGCTCCAACTAATAATCCTTTAATTACCAAACCATTTGTCTTCCAAACTTTACCTCCTCCTGGTATTCGGACTAACTTCGCCCAAGGTGACTACGTTCTCTTCGGAGGTATAGACGTAACAGGTTTTGGGCCTAATGCCTCTTTTCCCACTGACGGGAACGGCGGGCCTTTCACCATTACTTTTGACAAGCCTGTTTTTGGTGCTGGAACTCAAATAGCTGTAGACGATCGCTTTACATTCGATGCATTTGTCTCAGCTTATGATATTAACAATAATCTTTTAGGTACTTTCTCAGCCCAAGGCACTTCCTCACTACTGTTGGATAATTCTGCACTTTTCTTGGGCGTTCGTAGTGATGAGGCAAACATCTCACGACTCGTTTTTAGTAGTTCTTTTCCCCAACAAGGTTTGGCTATCAATAAGGTCAGCATTATTGGAGTTCCCGAACCAGCTTCTACCTTGGCAATATTAATTTTTGGTGTTTCCGGTGGAGTTTTGAAACTACGGCAACGCATTAGAGTTTCTACGGCCTCGAAATAGCTTTAATAAAAAGCTTAGGAACTTCCAAATACAAAAATATCCTACTATTTCTTGTGGGGTGGGCATCTCGCCCACCCTTAATTATGGCAAACAAGATGTTCAAACCTATTGCCTATTGCCTATTGCCTGTTGCCTGTTGGCTGCTATATTAAGTCTTCACAGGTAAACGAGAAATTGTCCATAAAAACAGCACAAATATGAAGTAAATTACACCAACTAACCCAAACTCAATTAAAGGAATATAGGTTACTTCGTAAATTCTGCCTAAGCCACGTTCAGTCAATGTATAAACGGCTAGCACACTCACTAAAAAAGCTGCGTAGATAATGCGTTTAGTCCAGATACCGACAGGTAAACCGTGGAGTTGGGTAATTACCAAAATGCCAATAAAACCAAAAAGAAATGTTGGCCATTTGGTCTGTCCCAGCATCCAAGACACAACTACACTGTGTAAAAGTACCATAATTTCCAAACTAAATGTCCACCAACGGTTGACATGGGTGCGGTTAAAAATCAACGATGATTGGAGCAGCAGCAAAAACATATAGAGAAAACCAATTAAGTGCCCCGAAGTCGCTTCCATTGGATGGTACCAAAAGGTGTAGATAGCGGCGAAGGAGAAAAAGTAGCCGTGGTACAGCTTGATAATTTGCAAAAACTGTCGATGAAATGGGACAGGATTACCAAAAAACAAACCGCGCCGAGGTGTTTCTAAAATCAGTACGAAGACTAGTAAAAGTACGACCGCGCCTTGGGAAGCCCAAATTGAAGTATCTTGAGCCAGAGCATCGTACCAAATATATGTCTGGATAAAATGCAAAGCTATAAACGTAAGATTAATACCAAGCATCAAGTAATTAATTGGGTGCAAGGCTGATTTGTATTTCAGCCGCGTTTGCTGCGCCCACCAGATACACCCCCAGATGCTAAACTGATGCCCAAGATACATACCCCAAGCCGTGGCTCGACTCCAAAAAGTTGGGTTGGGAAGCTTCCAGTAGTACCAATTTAATCCTTGGTCAGGAAGTTTGGTGATGCTTGCAGGAATGCTCCCACCCAGCCAAATTCCGTAGGTGATGAGAATACTGACAAAGATGCCTATAAACAATACTCGGCGACCAATCATACTGATTTTGAATTTTAGATTTTAGATTTTAGATTTGCGATTAAAAAAATTGATACCCAAGCTGTTGGCAAGAATTATTCAGCTTGGGTATCAAAATCTTCTGAATTGTAAATTGTGAATTCTAAATTCTTACCTAGCGACACGTTCTACTTTTGGTTGAGATGCACTTTTAGTTACCCGCAAACTCAAAGTTAAAGCTAACAGAATTACTAATGAGCCACTCAAGAAAGGAGCAGAACTCCCAAAATTCATAAAGCTAGCCCCTGCCCAGGTAGGCCCGCCGATACGGGCTAATGCGGAGGAAGAATTGGCAATTCCTAATATTTGTCCTTGTTCTTCTGGGGCTGCCATCTGAGAAATCAAGCTGGTCAATATTGGTTGGCTGATACTAATTCCCCATGCCACAAGTGCGGTAGCAATTAACAATAAAATTAAGCTTTGCGAAAATCCAATTAGTAGCAATCCTAAACCTAATCCAAATATCCCCAAGAAAAGTAACTTGATTTCACCCAAATGTTTTTTGAGGAATCCAATGAGTCCTCCTTGAATGATTGTACTTACAATCCCCATGAAGGCAAAAAGATAGCTAGTTTGTTGAGGGCCCCAGTTTAATTCTTGTTTAGACCATAAAGCCAATGTAGAGTCCATAGCTGCAACAGCAAAGGTCACTAAAAAGTAGATACCAATGAGGATACACAACTGTGGACGCCTGGATAGTTGTAGCCAGTTCAACTTTGGTTGATAGTATTGATGAGCTTGGATTTTAGCTTTGATCTCAGAATTTAGGGATTCTGGAAGTAATATCAAAGCACAAACTAATGCTAATAAAGATAATCCACCTGCGAACAAGGACGGTAGATGAAAGTTAGCATTGTTGGGATCGGAGCCTGTGAGAATACCTCCAATAGCTGGGCCGAGGATAAAGCCAAGACCAAAAGCCGCTCCGATTGCGCCCATACCACGAGCTCGATTTGCTGGAGTGGTAATATCTGCTATGTAGGCTTGAGCAGTGGCAATATTCCCTGCCATCATCCCGGCAAAACCACGAGCAATAAACAACATCCATAATGAGTTGGCAATGCCTAACCCTATGTATGCAATTACAGAACCTGATAAAGTGAGTAATAAAATCCCACGGCGACCGTAGCGATCGCTAAAACCACCCCATAATGGTGCAAATAGGAACTGCATTAAAGAATAAATAGCTACAAGTAGAGTGGCTTCATTTGGATTTGCGCCAAATTCTTGAGCATATAAAGGCAGTATCGGTAGGATAATTCCAAAGCCAAGTAAGTCTATAAATACAGTCAAAAATAAGACAAATATAGCTTTGCCATTATTTTTATTCTCCATAGGTGCAATTCCCTTTGATAAAAATATCTGTAACTTTAATTAGTTTTCTCGACATCAGGGAACGCTTGTTAATCAAGACTCATTCGAGCCAACCGATAATCAATTCAACCAAATTTGTCGAATTTGAACGTGGTTGAGCCAAATTGCGTGGAACAAACCTACTATAAAAATCAAACCAATAATACTACTAATGCAAGCAACTATTATCTCGTGCTTACGTATAGCTTTTTGTATCTTCGCGTCTATGATGTCTTCTAAATCTTTGTATGTCATTTAGTTTAATTTGGCTTCAAGTAAGAATGATGTTTGGACTTATGTATTTATATTAAGCTGGAGTATGCACGAAACCTCTAACTTATCTGCCTAATTAGTAACAAGCTATTAGAGCTTATTACTAATTAAGCTTATTACCAATTCTTGAAGAAAGGTATACAGATAAATGAAAATAAGAATGAGGAAAGGCGTGAATTATATGGGAAGTTTATACAAAATAGTATTTTAAGATAGTTTGACACGAGTGAAACAATATTAGACTAACAGAAAACATAACCAGGAAAATAATACAAATTAACTTCAACTAAAAATTTTGGCATTTAACATGCCTAGAACCTTATTGCTTGACGCAAGGTTCTTATATTACAGGACGCTCTACCTGTAAAATCTATACGCTACGAAGTTATGATAATACATTTTGCAAAATCTAGATAGTAGGTTTGTGATTTTTTTTATTCATAATGGCTAACCGATGTAATTAAAACTACAGTCTGTAGCATAAGTGTTGTTGCTTAATACATATTGAATTACTGGAAAAGTTTTTTATCAAAGAATAATCAATAGCAATAATTTCTTGAAACAGATTAGCTGGAGCTATGGCTAATCATCAAAAGAGCTTTTCCAGTTACAGGATAACTACATACAGATTCAAGAAATTGATAATTTGGGTTAACAGCTTGTTATAGAAACAATAACATCCAGCAAAATTAGTGAATTCAAGCTTTCCAGGGCATCAGCCGACGGAACTCAGAATTAAAACAGGCTTTATCCATGACTTTGAGACTTATTTTGTGTACTTCACTTTCTGGGAAATCCGTTGTTTATTTAAGCTTTCGTTAAGCGGTTTTTATGGGCTGGCCTTTTTCCAGGTCGTCCGAAACAACTCATAGTTATAAAACTCCCCGACTTTTTATTTGAGCGTTTGAGAGACTTTACTGTTTACCTGGCTTAATTAAATCAAAAATGGATAAAGTCAAGGTAAAAGGATGTTTTAAAAATACTGCCTGAGGCTTCCAAAGCTTTAAATTCCTCCCACTCTCCTCGTTGTTTGAGAAAACCCAAACTGTGAGTTATCGCTACAGATATGATTAAAAGTAGCAGGTACAATTAAATGTATTAATACGTATTACAAAGTTCTGACTTTAGATATGGGGTTGTTCCCTTGTTTACTTGTCCTGTTCGCTGATGATTAGGAGCTAGCCAAACAAGCATGACAAATAGTAAAATTTAGGGGCACAACATGTTGTGCCCCTACAATTATTTGTACTTTTCTTAATTTCAACGAGCGCGGAGGGATTTGAACCCCCGACCCACAGAACCGGAATCTGTTGCTCTATCCACTGAGCCACGCGCCCTTAGTCTTCTGCATTATAGCACAGATGCGATCGCATTTCCTCTCGGATTAAAGATAATCGGCTGGATTAACGGGCGAACCATTACGGCGTACTTCAAAGTGGAGGTGGGGCCCAGTCGATAAACCTGTGGAACCAACAGCAGCGATCGCTTGTCCTCGTTCGACTCCTTGTCCCTCTGTAACATACAACTCGCTGGTATGACCGTAGAGTGTAGTAATGCCTTTGCCGTGGTCGATGATTACAGCTCTGCCATAACCACCATACCACCCAGCAAAAATTACCGTGCCCGAATCGGCTGCCCGAATTGTACTACCATAGCTAGCAGCAAAATCCAGACCGGCGTGAAAGCGACGATAGCCGAGAACTGGGTGCATCCGCCAGCCAAAGGGACTACTAGTAGGAGCATCGCTAGGATAGGCAAACATCCCAGTTCCTTGAATGATGATACTTGTGCGGCTATTGGTTTTTGCTTGTGCTGCTGCTACCTTTTGCTGAATTAAGACTTCCAAATATTTGGATTCTCTTTCTAGCTGATTTTGCGCTGCTTCCAAGGCGAGGCGATCGCTATTGAGGCGTTGAATCAATTCTGATTGTGATTCCGCCTGGGTTTGATAATCGGCTTTTTGTGCTAATAGCTGTTCGCGAATCAAAGCAATTTCGTTTTTTTGCTCCTCTACTTCGGTTTTTTGCTGATTTATAGAGTTTGCTTGGGCGTTGAGTTTTACCAAAATTTGTTGGTCTGCTTGATAGACTAACTTCAATTGATGACGGCGGCTGATAAAGTCACTGATATTTTGACTTTGCAGCAAAACAGCCCATCCTTGACTAGCTGGCGATCGCTGGAGATAGCGCAATCGTGCTACTGTTGCTACTTGACGAGTTTCGTAAGAACGTTGGGCTACAGCTAAATCATTTTCCAACTGTTGCAAACGTTGGCTAGCCAGTTGTAATCGCGATTCACTCTCTTGAATATAGCTATCGGTGGTTTGTAGATTTTGCTTTAAACCAGTCAGGTGTTGTTGCGCCTGTTGCTGAAGATTTGTTAAGCGATCACGTTCGTTAACCACACTCCGATGCTGCTGATTCATTTGTTGCTGTTGTTGGCGTAGCATATCAATAGACTCTGTAGAATTGGCGTGTACTGGAATCAAAGCCAAACAAAGCCAACAAATACAGCTAAATGCAACAGATAAACCCCAAAAAATCTGCTTTTTTTCTAGAAATCGCGCTCTCATAGTGTGAGACTAACCAAAACGATGCTTTCATACACTATGAGGATTATTCCCAAAATCTGATTAATTCACTCTACTAGGGCGATCGTTAGTTAATACTGAGGCCAGGTGAGCAGGACGAGATAAATGTGGGCAATGTCCCCCAGGCAGTTCTATGGCATCAACTCCCAAGCGCTTGCGTGCAGCGTAGCGCGACCATGCAGGAGAGATTATCAGGTCATCAGTACAAAAAATATATTTATAATCTACATTTGGTAAAGCCTTCAAAGGATTGACTTCATAAATATATGCCATTGATTGCTGCGAACGTCTTTTTGAAAGTGCCCAACGCATTACATCCGGTTGACAATCTTGATAGAAAACTTCCATCAATACTGCTTCATCCGCAAAGTTTTTACCCGCAGAAACTGGATTAAACATATAAGGTTCATCATCGAATTGTTCGAGTTCACGCGACTGTTTTGCTTGGTAATTTAATGATTTGAGGCTATCAGAATCGAGATGATGAGAAAATTGGTCAATGGTACTGCTTCCTGGGCATGGAATAAGGGCGGTAAGGAATACCAGTTGACGTACTTGATGGGCTTCTGCCACAAGGGGAATCACTGTACCAGCCATTGAGTGACCAACCAGCACAATATCATCATCAGTTTTTGGAAGTGCTTGCAATACTACATCCGCGAATTGCGATAAACTTGCAGATGCATCTTCAATTGGCAAATCCATTGCTACCGTTTTGTGACCTTGCGCTTCTAAGTAAGGAATTAACAAATCCCAACACCAAGCGCCTTGGAAAGCACCATGAACTAGACAAAAAAGACTCATAGCGATTTAAGGTAAGTTTTCTAATGCGTGCTTATCTTATACCTTACATCACCATAAAAAGTTATCAACAACTAAAAGCTAATGACTAATGAAATAGCTGGAATTTTAAAACAATCTTCTGCTGATTTGTTAATGATGAGTGAGTCAGACTACCCTTTTGAGGTTGTTTTCTGGACTGGCCCAGTTGACAGTCTGACAACTCAAAAACTACTCCAGTTAACAAATCATCCATCAGATTCGCAGGTTGAGGAAGTAGGTTTAGATTATTTCTTTCGGAATTGCGCCTATGAAAAAGAATGGCACGACGACCAACAGAAAGAGAATGTCAAAAAATTTCAAACCCTTGTACAGACACTTAGAAATAACCTTAATGAAATCAAAGTTTATCGCATAGGTACGATAAATATTGATGTCTACATTCTCGGCAAAACATCATCTGGAGATTTAGCAGGTCTTTCGACTAAAGTTGTAGAAACCTAGCAGTTAATTGTTAATTCGTAATACTTGTCTGTGGCGAGTATTACGAATTAACAATTATGTTTAAAGCTGTGTAGTTTTAGTTTTGATTTAACCAGGACTTACGCACAGGTCACGGAAAACGGTAGACGCAAAGCGGCTTCCCGCAGGGGACCACAGAGAACGCAGAGGAATAAGAGTTAGAGAGGTTTTTTTGCGTAAGTCCTATTAACTACAGATTGTCAACTCTAGATTCAATCGTAGATTGAACAGATGTGGACACATTAGATAAGAAGTTGTAACCTGTTTTGAGTTCAATTGAATCAACAGAGACTCTATATGTTCTCCAATCGTTGTTTCTTATGCCTTGGGTATTGGGCATATCAACACTGATAACCCTCGTGCTAGTCGTAATCCCAGATGGCCCAGTACCAGGGTTAACGACTACAGCAATCTTCCAGACTCTATTTGGAACTTGAACTCTGCCATTGACAATTGTATTTCTTGTGCCATTTGAGCCAGTTCCACCAATACCGTAGGGGCCAGAAATAATATATAGTTCTTTGCCCTGACTCACTAAGCTTCTCAAATAGTTTTCTAATGAAGCCCAAGGCCCCTGATTATTATCTGGCGACTGTGGCACCATATTTGTCATCAGGAAGGTTGCAGAGTTATCGGTTACTGTTCTGGTTCTGTCAGCGGAAGGTGTCATATGCCCTCTATCAAACCCGCTACCAGAATAATCAGAGCCACTTACTTGATACCATCCTGTAGGGAGGCTGGTATCAGCGCGGAAGTCGTCTTGTCTTGGCGCTGAACCAAGCCACGACGAGTTTAATTGCCAAGACACCCAATTTGCAATCCCTCTATCACGGCTGTAACTGAGTGCATACTGGGGTTTTAATAATAAATAGTTGTTTGGAACTGAGACGCTTGTTGTTGCATTACTTGGATTGCCCAAGGTTAAATGCACACTTGATGATTGTGCTTTAGTTGGGCGTAAATATGCAATCAGCGCTATAGGTAGGGCTACAGCTACACAAGGCAGCAGAAATTTAAAAAGCCTAGTTTTCCTCATACTTTTAGTATTGAAAGACACAATCAGTCTCTTAGGCTTATGTTCTAAAATCAAGTATTCAGGGATACAAATAGTATAAAAACTGTAAATTATTAAGCTGATTTGAGAATATGGGCACAAATCTATAAATTTGTAGCAATATCTATCTTGTTAGTTGAGAAGCCAAGATGCACTTTTTCCTCACTTATTTACCCACTGTGAAAATTTATCTAGGAGAGCTTTACGCTTAAAAACATTAGACCTCTTGCATAAATATTTTTTGTATCAGGCTCCAGGCGCAGAGAAGAGGACGCAAAGTAAGGACTTTTGCAAGAGGTCTATTATTTGATATAGATAAATATATTAATATATTTTGGGAAAATTAAATATTTTTAAAAGATAAAAGTTTATTATAAATAAAAATAAATTGCAACTTTTACTGACTAATTACTTTGTATTTAAAGACCGTAAATAACTTACTTACGTAAAAATATTTATATCTTAAATTGATGTTTAGTCTATTATTGCTTAGGTATAGACTGTATTAAAACTAGTAACTATAGCAAAGTCGAGCATTAATTTGCCTGGTCGCAAAGACACAAATATTTAGTTTACTTACTTAATTTAGATCTGATTGTTGGCGCTGTTACAACCCGTAATTTCAAAAACGTTTACTATCACCATAAGTACTTTAATAAAACCAAAGTAGTTCACTATTAACACAAAACTCCTCATAAATCAGAGTTTTGTTATTCTCCTATCTGGCTAAATCAGCTTATCTCAGTAAAATTCCCAAAATTTCCAATTTTATTAAGGATTTAACAGTGATAAATTAACAATTCTAAATTTTGATTTTTCAATTCTGACTTCTTCAAATTGTTATTTTTTCTGCGCCACTAGTTAAGAGGTAATCTATGGTGCGAAACTCAAAGCTAGGGTACACAACGTCCCCTAAGTCTATTCTGCGTCCATCCGTTGCTATAGGTATAATTGCATCTTTATTGGTTGGCGGAATAAGTATTTATACAGTAAAATTCTGGCAAAATTCTGTCACTCAAGAATCACAAGTGGCAGCAAAACAATTGCCACAGTTAAAAACGGTAACAGCCTTAGGAAGAATCGAACCACAGGGTGAAGTAATTAAACTATCTGCTGCGGTGTCTGGGGAAGGAAGCCGAGTAGAAAAGTTGTTAGTCAAGGAGGGCGATAGAGTAAAACCAGGACAAGTAATTGCGATTTTGAGCAGCTACGATCGCCTACAAGCAGCATTAAAAGAGGCGCAAGAACAAGTCAAAGTAGCCCAGGCTAACCTAAACCGTACCCAAGCAGGTGCCAAGCGCGGTGAAATTACCGCCCAAAAAGCAGCGATCGCTAGACTCAAAGCAGAACGCCAAGGCGATATTGACGCCCAAGCAGCCACAATTGCCAAATTCCAGGCCGAACTGCAAAACGCCCAAGCAGAAAACGAACGTTATGAGCAACTATACCAACAAGGAGCAATTTCCGCTTCCCAACGGGACAGCAAGCGTTTAAATTTGGAAACAGCCGAAAAAAACTTGCAACAAGCCCAAGCCCAGTTAAATCGCACCCAATCGACTAGCCAGCAACAAATCAAAGAAGCCACAGCAACACTCGATCGCATCAGCGAAGTTCGGGGAGTAGATGTAGCAGCTGCCCAAGCAGAAGTCAATCGTGCCCTAGCAGCCATGAATCTAGCGGAAGTTAACCTCAAACAAGCCGAAGTGCGATCGCCCCAAAGCGGACGGATATTCAATATCCACACTCATCCTGGCGAATTAGTATCAAATGATGGCATTGCTGATATTGGGCAAACCAGCCAAATGTACGTCATCGCCGAAGTTTACGAAAGCGATATCAGCAAAGTACATCCAGGGCAAAAAGTACGAATCTTTGGCGATTTTCTGTCCATTGAACTCCAAGGAATCGTAGATCGCAAAGGCTTGCAAGTGCGGCGGCAAAATGTCATTGACACCGATCCTGCCACCAATATTGACAACAGAGTAGTAGAAGTCCATATCCAACTAGATAAAGCCTCCAGCCAAAAAGCCGCCAACCTAACCAATATGCAAGTTAAAGCAGTAATTGAAATTAGTCATTAGTCACTGGTCATTAGTCATTAGTGATTAATTATTCTCACCTCTGCTTCCTCGGCTCTGCCCCTTTGCCCCCACCTCCCCATCTCCCCACTCACTTCAAACTATGGGATTGATTGAACAACTGCGACGCCGAACTCCTTTAGGATGGCTGCAACTAAGTCATGAAAAAAGTCGTCTGTTGGTAGCTTTGTTAGGCATTGCCTTTGCGGATCTTCTGATGTTCATGCAGCTGGGCTTTCAAACTGCGCTGTATGACAGTAACACTAGACTACATCGCAGTTTGCAAGCAGACATTGTTTTAATTAGTCCCCAAGCCCGTAACTTGCCAAGCTTATCTACCTTTTCTCGGCGGCGACTTTACCAAGCAATGGATATACCGGGGGTGAAGTCAGCCCAAGCGATGTATTTTAACAACACAATCTGGAAAAATCCTCTAACACACCGGGAGACTGGGGTGTTAGTTATCGGCTTTAATCCAGACAAGCCAGCTTTTGACTTACCAGATGTTAACCAGCAATTGCAGGCAATTAAGCTGCCAGGTGCGGCCTTATTCGATCGCGGTGCAAGAGGAGATTATCAAAAAGCGATCGCCCAAATTGAAGAAGGTAAAATCGTAACTGCGGAAATAGAACGCCGCACAGTTATCATTAGCGGTTTATTCCAAGTCGGGGCTTCCTTCGGCGCTGAAGGCAACTTAATTACCAGCGATCAAAATTTTTTGCGGCTATTTTCTGGGCGACAGTCTAGCAGCATCAGTCTAGGGTTGATTAAGGTAAAACCAGGCTATGACTCGAAAAAAGTGGCAGAAATGCTCAAAGCCTACCTACGAGATGATGTTAGAGTTCTAACCCACACAGAATTTATTGAATTTGAAAATAACTTTTGGAGAACAAACTCCCCAATTGGGTTTATTTTCAATCTGGGTGTATCGATGGGTTTTGTGGTGGGCGTAATCATTGTCTATCAAGTCCTCTCCACTGATGTTAATGCCCACGTTCGGGAATATGCCACCTTCAAAGCAATGGGATATCGCAATTACTACCTGCTAGGTGTGGTGTTTGAAGAGTCTTTAATATTAGCAGCACTAGGTTTCTTTCCCGGATTGGGAGTATCCTTAGCACTTTACCAACTGACTCGCAAAGCTACAAATTTGCCCATGTACATAACACTGATTAGGGCATTACAAGTATTAGTGCTGACCATAATTATGTGTGCAATTTCTGGTGCGATCGCCACCCGCAAACTCCAAGCCACCGACCCCGCTGATATGTTTTGAAAAATGGGCATGGGCAGATGAGGGGGATGAGGAAGTGTGGGGAGTGTGGGGAGTGTGGGGAGAGAGGGGAGTGTGGGGAGATGGGGAAAAAGAGAATTTATGCTTCCCTTTCCTCCCACACCTCCCACACCTCCCACACCTCCCACACCTCCCACACTTCCTGGAATGCCCAATGCCCAATGCCCTATGCCCAATCTAAAATCCAAAATTGATATGCTTCCCGTCATCTCTATACATAATCTCGACCACTACTTTGGTCACGGCTCACTCCGCAAGCAAGTTTTATGTAATATCAACTTAGAGATTAACGCTGGTGAAATTGTTATCATGACCGGGCCATCTGGTTCTGGAAAAACTACTCTGCTGACTTTAGTGGGTGGGTTGCGTTCTACGCAATCTGGTAGTTTGCGGGTGTTGGGAGGAGAACTTTGTGGTGCTAGCGCCCAAGAACTAGTACAAGTGCGACGCCATAACGGCTACATTTTCCAAGCACATAATTTGCATGGCAGTTTGACAGCGTTGCAAAATGTGAAAATGGCTTTGGAATTACATAAACATATTGGTTTAAAAAATATGCTAACTCGGTCAGCTCAGATGCTAGAGCAGGTAGGATTAGGCAACCATTTGCATTACTATCCTGATAAACTGTCTGGGGGACAAAAACAAAGAGTAGCGATCGCCCGCGCCTTAGTCAGTCATCCCCAAATTATCCTAGCCGATGAACCCACCGCCGCCCTTGACAGCCAAACGGGACGAGATGTGGTCAACCTCATGCAAAAACTGGCAAAAGAACAAGGCTGTACCATTTTGATGGTTACTCATGACAACCGCATCCTAGACATTGCCGATCGCATCGTTCGCATGGAAGATGGTAAGCTCAACTCAAAACTAAAACTATCAGCCTGGAGCTAATTAGCTGAAATTTATAGCAAAGTGCTGAGTTTGTTGTTGGTCATTATAAGTGTTAACTGTTGAGCAAAGCAAGGAAAGCTCCACCTCCAGTTAGGAGTTATTCTCTTTGTTGTCTTGTCTTTCTCATTCCCTCACTCCGTACAGACAAGGGTTAATCGCGTCTACCTACTCTCCAGTAGACAAATAAGTTCAAAAATCAAAGCAGATTACTATAAATTCTATAAATCAGGGAAATTAGATTTTTCAGCTCGATTATTCGAGTTGATAAGTCGAAATTTCAAGCATTAATCTCGATTCTTGAAGCTTCTTAGTCCCAAGTAAAAATAATTAAGTAAAATTACTGAAATTTTTTATATTTTACCAACACACAAAAAATCTGTTATTACTATGTAGATGGAGATTAGGAATTACATACTAAATTGAACTAGGTTTGTGTAAAATCCTAACGGGGTTAAATTTTTGGGTTATTTCTGGTACTTCCCCTCTGATTTAGCAGATTTAGCAGATTTGCTTAGACCAACTTTGACCTGAAAGTGTGGTATTGGTGTCCAGTTGAAGAAGTGTCCAGTTGATTCCCAGATTTTATTCAAGTACCATTATGTAGTGACTTTAACCATAAAAAGTTTCTTTTGTTGCTTAACAAGCGATCCCTATGGCAAGCCACTAAAGCGGTTTTACCATCAATCAAGCGAAATTTTACGAACAATCACAATGCCATACACCTTAGTTATTAGAGTTAATAGAAATTTACAAATTAAGCTTACAAATCATTCTCCATTCGTCACTGTTCGCTGTTGACTTAATTTTCATAAGTGCCTAGAGCATTGGGCAAACAAAATTTATGGCTTTCAACAATATCTGCTGTCAAAAGAAAATCCTACTAGTAATAAACTAGTCTATTTTCCAACACAAGCAAGGGATTTATGGTAGCTCTATGATTACTGAGAATCGCACTAGCAATTCAAATAAAAACTTGCTCGGCTTGAATGTCAAAAAGTTGACACCTAATGGTCGTGCAATAAATTTGTTAAAGGGAATGTTTGCTGTTATTTCCATTACCTGGGCATTGCCTGTAGATGCTTTGCAAGTAAAAGTGACTCCAACTAATCCTCAATTAGGGGATACACTTTCGGTGGAAATTAATTTAGATAATCCGGATAATGCTACAAATCCAACAGTAGCTATTGGTAAAAATACATACCCAGCATTTGAAATTGCGCCCAATCAGTATCGAGCTTTTATTCCTACAACTCCCTTAGAAAAAGCTGGAACTAGATCGCTTCAGGTTACAGGAGATGGTCAGGTGCAAAACTTGGCAGTGAAAGTGCAAAATCGCAAATTCCCTGTACAACGCATTACTTTACCACCAGGTAAAGCTGGAGTGGATGCCACAGAGTATGAACTCAAGCGCGTAGCAGCTTTCAAAGCTCTACAAACACCAGAAAAATACTGGAATGGAGTATTTCTGAGGCCAAATGCAGGGCGAATGAGTACAACCTATGGTGTACGTCGCTACTATAATGGTAAATTTGCAGAGGACTACTATCATCGTGGCCTTGACTACGCTGGTGCTACCGGTTCAGCCGTGATTGCTCCAGCCGCTGGACGAGTTGCTTTGGTAGGTAGGGTATCCCAAGGATTTAGGGTTCACGGTAACGTAGTTGGCATTGACCACGGTCAGGGAGTGAGCAGTATTTTCATGCACCTGAGTCGTATTAATGTTAAAGAAGGCGATTTTGTCAAAGCTGGTCAACTCATCGGTGCAGTAGGTTCAACAGGTGCTTCCACTGGGCCGCATTTGCACTGGGGTCTATATGTCAACGGGCTATCTGTCGATCCAACACCTTGGCGAACTAAGGTCGTGAAATAGTAGAGGCGGAATTGATAGCGTCTGTGTATAATTTGGATATTTTTGCCCAAAGTAAGCAAAATCAATTGAATTGATACCGTCCCTACCTTCCTTGGCTAACATAAATGATGATAAGCGTTATGAGTATCGAAAAAATTGTAGAACAAGCTCTCCAGGATGGTTATTTGACACCAGCAATGGAAGCAGAAGTCGGTAGAATCTGTGACAACGCTTCGGAACTCTCTATTGAAGAGTATATGGCGCTCGATCGCCTAATGGGTGCGCTATTGACAGGTGAGGTAGTGGCGGTACCTCGAAAACAATTCATTAACGTCATGGAAGAATTGGTACTCACAGAAGCGATCGCCAGAGTTGCTGAAATTGAGGCCACTAGCGAAAGTTCCCTGGATGTTGGTGATATTGCAGCCTACGCTCTCAATCGGCTACCACCCTTGTATGCAACTACAGAAGAAGGCGCTAACTACCAGCGCCAACGCGCTCAAGCAGAACTACAAGAACTAATTTCCCAGCAAGTAAATGAAGCGATCAATCGTTACCTAGATCGGCCTAGTCCGTTCCCAGAACGACAAGTCTTGGGCAAAAGCACTGGCAATGAAGCTCTCGTGCAAATTGGTGCTTTGCTTAGAGCATATGCACCTAACTTTGAGCAAAAATCATAATTTTAAGAGTCATTGGTCATTAATCATTTGCAAAGGACAAACGAAAAATCAAAAAACACAAAGTCTGAGCGTCGGCTTTTGGCGCTCAGACTTTCTAAAAAGGACAATTAACAAAGAACAAATGACCAATGACCCTTAACTCACTCACGTACTAACACAGTTGTTCCTAAACTTACTTGCTCGTACAACAATCTGACATCAGAATTACGCATTCTTAAGCAACCATGAGATACAGCTGTTCCCAGCAGGTCAATATCCGGTGTGCCATGAAAGCCAATTTCATTCCGTCCATCTGACCAAAAGCCGATCCATCTGTCTCCCAAAGGACTATCTGTACCCGCCTCAAATACTTTGCCTGTAATTGGGTGACGCCAAACTGGATAGTGCCGCATATGCATTACTTGGAAAGAACCCGTCGGTGTTTCCCAACCTTTCTTACCTACAGCAATCGGGTAGCTGGCAATCACTTCATCTCCTGCGTATACGTAGGTGCGGCGATCGCTTAAATCAACTACGACTTTTGTTTTACCCGATACTGACTTATTAGATGGTACTTGTTGGGCTGAAGCTTGAGGCCATAAAGCTTTTGGCCAACTATCCACAATTGGATTTTGTGTTTCTGCTTGTGCCACTAGCCGCGTGTTGTTTGTGGGTTCTGTGGGATTAGCTATATTTTTCTTAATTGTTTGGGACTTAGTTTCAGAGTTCACCGCAGAACGCTTGAGTCTAAAAGCTATTGGTTGAGTTACTTTAGCTAGATTTTTCTTAATTTTTTTCGACTTAGTTTGAGCCTTGAGTTTAGAAGACTTACGAAGTGTTGCTTTAGCTACATTCTTTTTAATTTTTTTCGACTGAGAACTAGACTTAACCGCTGAAGACTTTGATGTTAACTTCCTTTCAACAGTTGAGGCTTGGGTGTTTTCAACAGGAGGCATAGATGCGCCCAGCGCAACTTGCCCTAAACTCACCTGTGAGAAATTCTTATAGGCTTCCTCTGGACGGCTTCCTTGAGGGTTGTTTAGGCTAGAGCCTTGCCGCATCGCAGATGCAGACTTTTCAAATTGCCGTTGTGCTGTACTAATGCGCCAATGCACAGCTAAAGACAAAAATGCTGTGCCAAAACAAAGCAACATTACCATACGCCCTACAGATTCATTTTTTACCATTGCTATTGCCTATTGTTTATCCCTGACGTATCCAACTGAAGAATTGGATGGCTTCATCATCCGATCGCTAAAAATTTATCAATACTTATCACTTCTGATATAAATCTGCCAATAGCTCTGGGCAAACTAAGGCTATACGCGTCCCAGCAGCAAAAATCTAAGCGAGGAATCTGATTCCTCCAAAGTTCAGGAGGTCGTAAGCCTCTACTCGGACTTTCTGACACAACTTTGGAAATGCAGCAATCAATTATTAATGGTGTGGGTGGGAGAAAAACTATGTTTGAAAAACTATTGCTAGCAGTCACGATTACATTTTCCCTCAATTTCTTTTTTCAAGTTCACTTACCAGAACAAAATAACACTGGTGCTAGTTACGGGGTACAACCAGAACAATCAGCAACTATTCTGGTAAGAAAATCAAAAAAATAAACCACCATTATCGCCACCAGAGCAGCCCAACTTCTATAAATTATTGCCTAAATTTTAAAGGTATCAAGAAGTTAGAATTACAAAATTTTCATCTTCATCCTTATAACCAAATTTAATTATCTCGATCAAGCGTATATACCCAGTTGCTAAAAGTAACAAAACGTGCTTATCTAAGATGCCTTTGTTAGCTCATGGGCAAACAGAAACATCCAAGTAGTATAAGGAGAAACAAGCTCTTTTTACTGCTATAAATTTAGCCAAACTTGTGTGCCTCAGTGTTCCAGTCATAAATCCGTCACCTTAGCAAGGAACTTGTGCCGTATTAGCAGGTCTAATAGAAAGGGATGATTTAGAGCCAGTACGATCTATGAGTCAGTCGATTACTGTATCCTGGTCAACGGTTGATGCAAAGTATCCAGAAGCATCAGTGCAAGTTGACAAACTTCCTAACCACGATTTAATTTTGCGTTGTCAAGCTGGACTGCGCCCGGATCGTGCTGCGTTTGCGGAACTATTGCGCCGCTATCAAACCCAAGTTGATAGGGTTTTATACCATTTAGCTCCAGATTGGCCTGACAGAGCTGATTTGGCTCAAGAAGTTTGGATTCGAGTGTATCGGAATATTAACCGCTTACAAGAGCCTGCTAAATTCCGGGGCTGGTTAAGCCGCATTGCGACCAACTTATTTTACGATGAGTTACGTAAACGCAAGCGGATTGTGAGTCCCTTGTCACTCGATGCCCCCCGCTCAGTAGAGGATGGCGAGATGGATTGGGAAATTGCTGGTGATACCCCAGGGCCTGAAGAAGAACTGACAACCAGAGAATTTTACGAACAACTACGGGAAGCGATCGCGGATTTGCCAGAGGTGTTTCGTACTACTATTGTCCTAAGAGAAATTGAAGGCATGGCATACGAAGAAATTGCTGAAATTACTGGAGTTTCCTTGGGAACTGTCAAATCAAGAATCGCCAGAGCTAGATCGAGATTGCAAGCTCAGTTGCAAAACTATCTAGACTCCTAATTTACAGTACTTTACCTCTGTCCAATGGCAGAATTTAAGCATTGATTAAGAATTACACCAAAGATGTAGATTGCTTCTGCCGCGAGGAGGAAAATTGAGTAATTTGTCCAAATTTTCGGTTCACTTAACCCGTGTATGAATTGGTAATAATGTTAAGATGACTACTGATTCTCAGTTTGATGATCGTTCCCACTTACAACTTCCTGAAGATTTGTCAGATGGAATGGTTGAGTATACCAATGAATCAACGGGTTTTATGGATATGGTGAAGCGCGATCGCTTCGAGTTATTAAGTGCTTATCTCGATGGTGAAGTCACAGCCGCCGAACGCAGGCAAGTGGAAGAATGGTTGGCTAATGATGCCTCAGTTCAATGCTTGTATGCCCGACTGTTAAAGCTGAGGCAGGGCTTACGGACTCTCCCAGTGCCAACAGCCCAACAGTCGCCGGAAGCAACAGCCGAGCAAGTCTTGACACGTTTGCGCCGCCGTTCTCGTTTCAACTGGATGGTCGGAAGCGCCGCCGCCGCAGCTTGTGTAATTGGTGCAGTATCCGGCTTAGTACCTGGTAGTGGTTCGAGAACACCACAACTGGCACAACGACCACAAATGCAGCCAGTACAAACGTCGTCGGCATCTGTAGTACCTCCTTCCTCGCTAATGGTGGGACTAAATAACCCGGTAATTGAAATTCCGAAAGCAGCAGTAGCTTCTCCGGATTCAATTTATCAGATACCACCGCAACGCCGGGACTCCAGAGACGACATAAATTAATTTAATTAATCGCAAAGTTAACAGATAAACTTTACATTGCAGTTAGACCAGAACCACTCCACCAACCGTCAGGTTGGAGGACGCCTCCTAACTGGTCAACTCGCTCTAAAGTCATTAAGTAAACCCAAGCCCAACCCAGAGAAAGCCACTCTCCTTGATAAACCTTGATAGATTTTCGGCTATAAAGGTTTTCTGACACTTCTCTAGCGGGGTGGTAATCTTCCAGCACATCTAGCTGATTCAAAATCCCTGGGTTAGTAAAAGAAAGTAAATATCCGTGGACTTGGCTATTTCCCAGCGTCATCGCTGGGTAGCCCATCGGCAAAGCAAACAATTTACCTTGTACAAAAGCTTTTTTGACATCTACTACTTTGCCAGCACAAAATCTTTTATAGTTAGCTTCACCTGGTTTGAGAGTGCCGTAAACAAAAACCTGCACCAAATCAGAAAATTTTATATTTGATTCAAACATAGTCTATTTTAACCATCTGATTTCTTTGCCTACCACAGAGGTGATACGATTTCTTTGTGAGGCTGCGCCAAATTCTCTTAGCTTTCTTTCTTCTTTCTTTCTTTGTGTCCTTTGCGCCCTTTGCGGTTCGTTCCTTATATACTTTGGCGCATCTTCATACAGAATTGGTATGAGTATTGTAAATGTGTGCTGTGAGCATAGCGAAAAAGGGACTCAATCTTATTACAGAGACAAAAAAAGAATATACAGAAGAATATGGAAAGTTTCACTAATAATCCCTTTCTCACAGAATACATAGAAAACTTAGGTATAATAAGTAGCTAGACTGCAATATTGATTTGGGCAACTTAAGAGAATAGTTAGATCTACTCTTAAGGCTTCTGTATGATCGTTTCTAGCCCAAAGGAACCACAGATAAAGTTTAGATTTTTTGATGATATTTACAAACCGAAAATAGAAAAACTTCCACTTCTTGTCAATGTCGATATAGATCATGGTAGGAAAGTACTCAATACAGAAGCGGAATGTGATAAGTATATTGCTCTCTACGGCGGACACCACTTTCACAAGCTCTATGCAGCATTTCCTTCAACTAACTTTCAGTACACGGAAGGTAAAAGCATAGAAATTATCGACTGGGGGTGTGGACAGGCGTTTGCAACTTGCGTTTTAATGGACTATCTCATTGAAAAATGCATCAGCCCGAAAATAGAATTAATCACACTCATAGAACCATCTTCAATTGCACTATGGCGAGGCTATAGCTTTGTTCGCCAGATGTTACAGCCTACTTTCTCTAATAACTCTTTAATCACAACACTCAACAAGTGTATAGATAACTTAAATTCTAGTGACCTTGTTTCAAGTTCTAGCAATATTAAGATTCATCTATTTTCAAACATCCTAGATGTTGAAAATTTCGATTTAAATAAGCTATATCAGCTAATAATCAATTCCTTTTCAGGATTTAATCGTATTATTTGTACAAGTCCGTATAATAATGCAAGAAACTACAGAATAGATAGTTTTTATAATCTATTCAACGATTATAGTATGGTTAAGAATTCATTTTATTCGCATGAAGCGATTTATAAAGAAATTTTTTATAATAAAATAAAAAAATTTAAGATTAGCAAAATACAAAGGTATGAAAGGCAGTTCACTATCAAGCTTTGAGGAAAATTTTATGAAAAATAAGCCAACTATAAATGTAATTCAGGGAGACTTATTTTTTGGATTTGACTCTGTTGTAGATAAATTAATAGAGAGCAGGGATAAAGAAGTTTTATCTATGCAAGATGCAGAGGTTACTTTCTATCGCAATTTTTTCAATCAGCAAGACAGTGATGAGATTTTTCAAACGTTGCTTAATCAAATAAAATGGCGACAGGACAAAATGAAGATTTATGGTAAGGACGTAAATTTACCAAGAAAAACTGCTTGGTATGGCGATAGAAATAAGTCATATAAATTCTCAGGTATTCATCTTGATCCAGAACCTTGGATACCTACACTACTACAAATTAAAGAGAAGGTTGAGGAAATTGCAAAAGTTAACTTTAACAGCGTTTTACTCAATCTTTACCGAGATGGGAACGATGGAATCTCCTGGCACACAGATGCTGAACCAGAGCTAGGCAAAAATCCCGTAATTGGTTCTGTCAGCTTTGGCGGAGCAAGAAGGTTTATGTTTAGACATAAACACAACCAGGATTTGAAAGCAGAAATTGAGCTAGTACATGGTAGCTTCCTTCTGATGGCAGGTGCCACACAGCATTTTTGGCAGCATCAAATCCCCAAAACATCAAAGCAGGTTCAACCAAGAGTTAATTTAACTTTCCGGGTAATTAATAGTTAAACAATTAAGTGTAAGTGCTACTTTCCTTTTTTCTCATCCAGTGCTTTCTGAATCGCTTCTCTACAGAATTCAGCAGGATCATCTTGTGCTTTCACCTCTTGCTTCATCTTTTCAGTAGCACGGAAACTAATAGTGGTCGTTAAGGGTTCTTCTCTGTCTGTCGTGAAATTTTTTAAATTTTCTGGACTACCCTTAGGATTAGGCATTGTTGAGAGATGTAAATATAGCTTGAACTGCGTGCAAACGAGCAATTAGAGTTTTAAATCGCTGGTGTTCTCACCTGACAAATGGCTAAGATGAGGCTTGAACAGTTAATAGCACTGGTGAGTCAGTAGTCCAGACTTTACAGCAATCTTACCGTACTCCTCAATAATGGGGAGTTTCTTTATTTTTCTCTATGTGTTCAGATCGCAACTTCAAATCAAGACTGTCCCTGATAGTCTAAGAACTCTAGCGATATAAGATAGATAGGAATAAGGAATACAGGAGATTTAGAAATTGATTTTAGAATTTAATTTAAAAAATTACTAGATACATAACTCATTAAATAGTTCAAACGTACTAAACAGTAGCTAAATACTTAGGATTAGTAGCAATAAAGTGTAATAGGCATGAAACCATTGGAAAGACATTATTCAGTTGATTCCCGATACAACCCCGCAGCAATTGAGGAAAAATGGCAAAAAACATGGGCAGAACTTGGCTTAGACCAAACACCTACAGCTAGCAACAAGCCAAAATTCTACGCTTTGTCGATGTTTCCCTATCCATCGGGCAGTTTACACATGGGTCACGTCCGTAATTATACGATTACTGACGTGATTGCCCGCCTCAAGCGAATGCAAGGGTATCGGGTAATACACCCAATGGGTTGGGATGCTTTTGGTTTGCCAGCAGAAAACGCTGCCATTGACCGTGGAGTACCGCCAGCAAAATGGACTTATCAGAATATTACCCAGATGCGCCAACAATTACAGCGTCTTGGTTTATCCATTGACTGGGAATGCGAACTCGCTACCTGTTCGCCAGATTATTACAAGTGGACGCAATGGATTTTCTTGCAGTTTTGGCAAGCGGGTTTAGCTTACCAAAAAGAAGCGGCGGTAAACTGGGACCCCATTGACCAAACTGTACTGGCAAACGAACAAGTCGATAATGAAGGACGTTCTTGGCGCAGTGGGGCAATAGTTGAGCGCAAATTGTTGCGGCAGTGGTTTTTTAAAATTACTGACTATGCCGAAGAATTACTCAAGGACTTGGATAAGTTGACGGGTTGGCCGGAACGCGTCAAATTAATGCAAGCAAATTGGATTGGTAAATCCACAGGTGCTTACTTAGAATTTCCGATTGTTGGCATAGATGAAAAAATCGCTGTCTACACCACACGCCCAGATACGGTTTTTGGTGTGAGTTACGTGGTGTTAGCACCAGAACACCCGCTAACAAAGCGCGTTACCACGAAAGAACAAAAAGCAGATGTAGAAGCCTTTATTCAAGAGGTTGCTAATCAAAGTGAGTTGGAACGTACTGCTGAAGACAAACCCAAGCGGGGTGTACCTACAGGTGGTAAGGTAATCAATCCATTTACAGGGGAAGAAGTGCCCATCTGGATTGCTGACTATGTACTGTATGAGTATGGTACAGGGGCAGTGATGGGTGTACCAGCACATGATGTACGCGATTTTAAGTTTGCCAATAACTATAACCTGCCGATTGAGTTTGTCATCGTAGAACCAGAAGCGGTTGCCAATGTGGATTTTCAGCAAGAAGATCCAGCATTAATCATGATTGAGTATGACAGTGCATACACCGAACCAGGGATTTTAATTAATTCCGGTGCTTTTACTGGCATGACTTCTACAGATGCAAAACAGGCGATCGTGGAGTATGCCGAACAACAAGGTTTTGGTAAAATGCGGGTGCAATATCGGTTGCGTGATTGGTTGATTTCTCGGCAGCGGTACTGGGGCGCACCAATACCCGTAATTCACTGCCCCAATTGCGGGATAGTACCCGTGCCGGATAAAGATTTGCCAGTACAGTTACCGGAAGAGGTGGAATTTACTGGGCGTGGTGGTTCGCCTTTGGCGCAATTGTCAAGTTGGGTAAATGTGCCTTGTCCGACTTGTGGCACTCCGGCGAAGCGAGAAACTGACACGATGGATACTTTTATTGATTCCTCGTGGTATTTCTTGCGTTTTCCAGACGCTAAAAACGAACAACAAGTTTTTGATTCCAGTAAAATCAATGACTGGATGCCAGTCGATCAGTACGTAGGTGGAATCGAACACGCAATTTTGCATTTGTTGTATTCGCGGTTCTTTACTAAGGTACTGCGGGACAGAGGCTTATTAAATTTTGACGAACCCTTTCAACGCCTGTTAACTCAAGGCATGGTGCAGGGTTTAACTTACTTGAATCCGAAAAAGGGCGGCAAAGATAAGTGGATTCCTTCTAATTTAGTGAATGCTGCTGACCCCCGCGACCCTCAGACAGGGGAACCGCTGCAACGTCTCTACGCTACCATGTCTAAATCCAAGGGTAACGGTGTAGCGCCAGAAGATGTAATTTCCAAGTATGGTGTAGACACAGCGCGGATGTTCATTTTGTTCAAAGCGCCGCCAGAAAAAGATTTGGAATGGGATGAAGCCGATGTCGAAGGACAATTCCGCTTTTTAAATCGGGTTTGGCGTTTGGTGACAGATTATATTGCTGCTGGGGTATCTAATAAAAAAGCCGAAGTTTCTGATTTGAGTAAGGCAGAAAAGGAATTGCGGCGGGCAGTTCATACTGCTATTCAAGCGGTGACAGAAGATGTTGAAGACGAGTATCAATTCAACACGGCTGTTTCAGAATTGATGAAGTTGAGTAATGCCTTAACTGATGCTAGCTGCAAAAATTCACCAATTTATGCAGAAGGTATTCGGACTTTGGTGGTTATGCTAGCGCCTTTTGCACCGCACATTGCCGATGAATTATGGCAGTTGTTGGGTAAAAGCGATTCAGTTCACACGCAAACCTGGCCATCATTTGATCCGGCTGCTTTGGTAGCTGATGAAATTACTTTAGTGATTCAAGTTATGGGCAAGACTCGTGGGGCGATTCAAGTACCAGCACAAGCAGATAAAGCCGCGTTGGAAAAATATGCCCGTGAATCTGAAGTTGCCCAGCGTTACATCGAAGGCAAAGAAATTAAAAAGGTAATTGTGGTGCCTGGGAAGTTGGTAAATTTTGTAGTTAGCTAAGGCATGGGGAGTGGGGAAACAACAGGACAAGGGGCAGAGGAAGCAGAGGGGCACAGGAGAAGTTGCAGTAATTCTTTCCCCTTGTCGCCAATTCTCGTTGTCCTCTTCCCATGCCCAATGCCCAATGCCCAACTCTTTACTTCTCGCTCAATACTGTGGCAGTTGCCAACGCTTCCACTAAGCCACGGACAGCAGCAATCATCGCTACTTCGTTGTTGAGTTGGTTGATGGCGGAACCAACACCAACACCAGCGGCACCAGCGGCGATCGCTAATGGTGCAGTAACGCTAGAAATGCCTGAAGCACAAAGTACTGGTACTGTCACCGCACGAGAAATCTCATAAGCTGCCGCCAAGGTGGGGGCAGCTTTTTCAATTAATCCTAGAGTTCCAGGGTGAACTGGGTTACTGCTAGTACCGCCTTCGGTTTGGATAATGTCTGCTCCAGCTTTCACCAGTTCCTCTGCTAGTTCTACTTGTCGATCTAGTTCTAGGATGTGGGGAACGGTGACAGATAAGGTAATTTCTGGCAGCAGAACGCGGGTTTGCTTAGTCAAGGCTAGTACTTCCTCAGCCTCGAAACGGCGTCCTTGAGCATAGAAAGAATCGAAATTTCCGATTTCAATCAAATCAGCACCAGCAGCCACAGCTTGAACAAATTTATCTGGTTCTACTGCTGATACACAAACTGGTAAATTTGTCAAATTCTTAGCTAGCTGGACTAAGCTCGAATCAGCGGCGATATCGACAAAAGTAGCACCACCAAATTCAGCAGCCTTGACAGTGGCGGCAACGCTAGCAGCGTCGAAGTTATTTAAACCGCTGATTACTTTGAGAACGCAGCGGTTAGCAAATGCACGTTGGAGTGTGGAATGCATCGTCATGGTTCGGCTTTGAAGCTACAAAAATTAGGTATATTCTACCGTTCTTGAGTTGATAAAGAGCCTAAATTACTATGACAATTGCTAAATTTTGATAGCTCGATCGCAAAGCTGATTGTAAGCGATCGCCTAAACTACACTGAATATACTGTAATAATAGGTAGTATTTGTCACACTTTTGTCCAAAACCAAATAGCAGTCCTATATATCTAAAAAATTTATTTTTTTAGATATATCAGACGGTACAAGAGTAAATGATGGAATATTTTTTTGAATTACTAGATAAACATCATCATATTCATTGCTTTCTTTAAAAAACCTTACTACTTCATTTTTCTTCCAGCCTTGAATATAAAATATAAAATTATTTTTTTCATTTTTAACTTCGAGTAAGTCTATAGTTTTTGTCGGATTAGTTTTTAAAATTTTACTGAATTTCTGACGTTGAAGCTGAGTATCTGTCAATAATGATGTTTTTAGAGGTTTAACCTGGACTTTACTAGATAAAAGTTGCATTTCTAGCACTACAGGGATTGAATCAGCAACCACAAAAATTCGTTGCTCTCTAGATGGTAAATTCTGGAGATTATTGGCAAGTCTTTTGTTGTCTTCGGTTTGAGTTTGCCAATAGGGATAAGGAACTGAATAAGAAACTCTGTAACTTACAAAAAATATACCAATCAAAATTAACGCCAAAGTAATACCGATGATTTTTTTATTTCTACAAAAAGGAAGTACTTTTTTAAAGGCAGCGTGCAAAAATATTGCATTACCAATTGCTAAAACTGGAGAGACATAGATGAAATGACGGGCTGGATAATAGTTTGGTAGCCAAAAGATATAATTGACAACTAGTGTAGGAAAGATAAATAACAGAGTTAAAGAGTCGCGTTTGACCCACAGGGAAGCCAAAGTAATAAAGAAAATAAAAATATATAATGGATTACAAGCTTCAACAAAGGCTTTGCTTCCTGCTTTCAAATTTTTAATTACTATATCAGGGCCATGATAGAAAATTAAATCTTCTAATATGCCGTCACTCTCTAGATTAATTTCTGGAAGTTGCGATTTGACTACAAAAAATATAACTATGGCGAAAATAATATATAAACTAGAATAAGAAATAACTTTTGTTAAAGAATATCGCTCAAGAAGAAAGCAGCCGGGAATAAGTAAAAACATTAGCACTGCATCCAACCTAAACATTAAGCATAAAGAAAAGGCAGAAATTATCAATATATCTAATATTATTAATTTCACTAACCCAGCATTTGAAGATTTTATCTCTGAACGATATGCAATTAAGGCTAAACCTATGAACATAAATAATACTGCTTGGATCATTGGATGACCATACAGGCTTGTACTCCACCAAACTGGAATTAATATTAGTAGTAAATTTGCTAATACTGCCGTGGTCGCTCCCCAATATCTCTTGACAAGATAAAAAATAGGAATAACCATAAAAATTGAACTTAAAGAACTTATATAGTTAGTAATTGGGATAATTATAGTAAAGTTTTTTTGAAAAACTGGTCTAAAAATATCTATTAGTGCATAGTAGCCATAAGAGATATTGCGCCCATAAAGCAATGGGCTACCTAATGGTTTTCCAGATGTAACTGAGTCAATTATTCCCATTACCATTCTAAAACCATCCCTCTCCCCTGGTGTATCTTTGTAAGTGAAAGGTAGGTAGGAGATACTGGCTAAAATTAACAGCAAAAGTACTGTTAAAATAATGTTTCGTTTGAATTGCATAATAGTAATCTCAGTTTTTTATTGTCAATCTGGTTCAGTTAAGAATAATTACCGCTTGGTTGGGGTCAGGAAATACGTTGGTTAACAGAATGATAAGCTACTATGCTTTTAAATTCTATATTTAGTGCTGAGGTTGTCAAGAGTCTACAGCGAAAGTTAAACTTTGGACTCTTTACAGAAGGCAGGCGTGCATCACATAATGATTTATGCAAATTCACATTACGTATTTTATCGTTTGAAAGCCTTAGCAAAAGAATATTGATTTCCAGATAAAAGCTAATTATATAATGGCAGATATGAATAAATTGAAAAAATCAGAAATCCAACAGTTAAAGAGATACAAATTTGCCCCAGCTTGGGAGAATGAGCAAGTAGTTTTTGGTGCGATGCGACCTGGATATACTAATGAGATGGTTGAAGACTGGATACAATTCATGAAACGCCAAGGGATAGAGCGAGTGTGTTGCCTTCTTCCTGATAAACAATTAGCTTCCTACTCCGATCTTCTGGGGAGATACAAGCAGGAATTTGGTACTCAACGAGTTTGTTGGGCACCGATCGCAGATTTTAATTTAGCTGATTTAGAAACCCTTACACAAAAAATAATTCCTTTTTTAATAGAAGCAGATAAACAAAATCAAAAAGTTGTTGTACACTGCTTTGGTGGAATTGGACGTACTGGACATGTCTTAGCAGCATGGCTAGTTAGTGTCCGAGGATTATCAAATAAAGCTGCAATCAAGGCTGTGAAAAAAACAGGAAGAAATCCTTATGAAGCGGCGATCGCTGGTGTATTTAAAGGCAAAAATCCTTTGAAAGTTGTCAAAGACCTCGACATACTTTTGAATAATTGCCGTCTCATAGTGCGTGGCGACTAGTAGAAAGTAGCATGATTCTAACCAACGCCGAAGTTATTTCATTTAATATGTGTCTTAATCACAAATTACCAATTACGGATTAGTACAATCAATCTACTTACGAGGCAAATTCTATGGTAATGGTTTTAGATAAAGTAGTTCCTTTTGGGAGGTCAATGGATGAATATATCAAAATCTTCAATTTAACAAATGCAGATTTAAATAAAAGAATTATTGGGGTTGGGGATGGGCCAGCCAGCTTTAATGCTGAAATGGCACGTCAAGGTAAAAGTGTAGTTTCTATCGATCCACTGTACCAATTTTCTGGCGATCAAATATTGCAAAAATTTAATGAAGTAGTAGATAATATTATTAATCAAGTCAAGGCTACACCGAACGATTGGGTATGGAGCTATCATAAATCTCCAGAGGACTTGCGACACAATCGAGTGAAAGTCATTCAAGAATTTTTAGCTGATTACGAACGTGGTAAAAAGACCAACAGATACATATTTGGCGAATTACCAAACTTGGCATATCAGAATCAAGAATTTGACATAGCCCTTTGTTCGCATTTATTGTTTTTATATTCAGACCAGCTAGATTATGATTTTCACTTCAATGCAGTTGGTGAAATGCTGCGTATTGCTCAAGAAATCAGAATATTCCCTCTCATAGATTTAATGTTAAAGCCTTCGCCACATTTAGAAAAAATAATTAAATATTACGCTGACAAAGGTTACAAGATAAATATTGAAAAAGTTCAATATGAACTACAACCTGGTGGAAATCAAATGTTGAAGATAACCAAAGATGCGAATATAATTTAGAATTCTCAAAAACTATTGGTAGACTAATAAAGATACAATGGCGTTCAGTGTTGGTACTATTTTTCGCCCTATGTTGCCAGTCATTTATTCCGATGAATTTTTAGATCACAAGACTGGGAAATACCATCCGGAAAAACCAGAACGGTTGACAGCGATCGCTAATGCCCTCAAAGCAGCTACGTTTGCAGATAAAATTGCATGGCGATCGCCCACCCCAGCACCAGAACAGCCAGAGTTGATGTCTTTGTTAGTTAAGGCTCATAGCCCAGGCTACATCAAAAAACTTTGGACAATTGCCTCTAGTGGCGGCGGCCCCTTGGATGGAGATACGCCAGTTTCGCCGCGCAGTTATGATGTGGCATTGTTGGCGGTCAGCGCTTGGTTAGATGGAGTTGTAGCTGTATTAGAATCCGGTAATCCGGCTTTTGTATTGGCGCGTCCACCAGGACACCACGCCGAAAGTGATGCTGGTATGGGCTTTTGCTTATTTTCTAACGCCGCGATCGCCGCTTTTTTTGCCCTAGAACAACCCGGAATTAACCGCGTCGCCATCCTCGATTGGGATGTACATCACGGTAATGGTACTCAGTCCATCGTCGAAACTCATCAGCAAATCGCCTACTGTTCCCTACATCAGTATCCATGCTATCCCGGTACTGGGAGAGCAACAGAACGCGGCTTTTATAATAATGTCTTGAATTTACCAGTACCCCCTGGTAGTGATATTACGGTCTATCAGCCATTATTTGAAAAAAAGGTAGTACCGTTTTTAACTAGCTTTGAACCGGATTTATTGATTGTCAGTGCTGGTTATGATGCTAATGCGGCAGATCCTTTAGCAAGTATCAACTTACAATCAGAAGATTATGGTTTGTTCACCGATTATTGCCTGGCGGTAACTCGTAAAATTCTCTTCGGCTTAGAAGGTGGCTACGATTTTGATGCACTTTCTCAATCGGTTATAGCGACTATTGAACGTTGTTTACTTTAACCTTGCCTCAAAAATCGTAATATTTCTTTACATTTTTTCCAGGCGAACGCTGTACTCAGACGATCTCCAAAATCGCAACATTTCTTCACATTTCCCGGAGGCGATCGCCCCTTAACAGGTTTCATCGGTCTGGGAAAAAATAATGTCTTTATTATTTGAAAATTTTTTAGCGTTTCTTTTTTCTCAGTATAATCTTGGGATCGTCGAGCGATTTCCTTTTGTATATGCACTGAGATAGATGCACATGACTAGGAATTTTTTCGGTAAATTCTCTAGAGTATATTCTTGGGATTTGAGAAAATAGTCTCGAAAAATAAGCTTTTTGTAGATATTTAATTTTTTGACTATTTGTAACTGAATTGACGAATTGCAAAACAATGTTTACGGAAGTTTAAGCTGCCATAACTTTTGTTAGGACTTCTGTCTCAGTATTTTCTTTTACAAATACTCTTTAAAGTTCATCAAATCTTCAGAAATAAAAAGTTTGAGCAGTGTTCATAAACAGCTAAAGTTTTGTTAAGATGCAATTGCTAGCACTTTTTCAGCGAAATTCACCTATCACCATGTGGAGAAATAAAAAGTACTAGTGGCACAAAGTTTAGAAGGTGAAGCAATGACCACCTATATTTTTTTCGACGAAGCCCTACGAATGCTGACCAACGCTTTTTTGATATCAGCGATACTGTTAATAGCAGCTTCTGGTATAGGTTTGGCAGTAATTGAAACAATAGAAAAGACAGAAGAACGCTAAGTTCACAAATAGCAGTGTACTTATTTCTAAAAACCATTGGGTGCAAGTGTTCGCTGTGAAATAATCCTGGGAACACTAAACTATAAAAGTCTCACAGCGTTGCAGTCTCACCTGGAAGTCCAGCAAATGCACAGGTAACTGTATCGCTATTGAGACCTTAACCAAGGAGCTACTACAATGGGTCTACTCGATGCTGTGTTGGTTACAGGAAGCCAAAAACCAGTACTGAATTCAGCGGAAGCTTTTGCTGTTATAGTCTTGATGGCAACAGCTCCAGACGGTTACCTTTCCGTCGAGCAAGCAAACTCCATCACTTGTGTGCTATCTCGGATGAAACTTTTTAAAAGTTATCCTCATGAGATGATGAAGAGTCTGTTTGATAAAATTTTATCTATTTTCCAAGGGGATCATTTTAATACTTTATTTAATGCTGCCAAAGATTGTCTATCTCAAGACTTGCGGGAATCAGCCTTTGCAGTAGCCACTGATTTAGTCTTGGCTGAAGGTATAGTAGCTGAAGAAGAGAAAAACTTTTTGAATGATTTATATCAAGCTTTAGGTGTTTCCAGTGAGATAGCAATACAAATTATCCAAGTAATGTTGATTAAAAATCGGCTATAGGGTTACAGAAAATAACTGCAATTTAAACTATATGAATAGCCGATACATAAAGTGCGCCAGATTTGATTGTCTGAACAAATACCATACACTATAAACCAAGCAGTAGGAGCACAAAGGCAGCTAATCTTTTCCTATTGCCTTATTGCCTATATTATCAAAAATTCTTAATCTCACAAATTTGTTGTTACTTCATACACTATTGTCCAGCAGCCGAGCGTGGATGATTTGGAGTTGCTCCTGAGTCTTAATTGGCGCTCGTGGTGTTGGTAATTCAGTATTAGGCCAGTTCAATAAATCGTTGCAGGGACACAACAAAGCTGGCATCCCAAGGTTTCGTGCAGCCACTGGCATTGTGCAGCGACAACAAGGTAGCATCTCCCATGCCGATGTCAACAGTTCGGCAATGGTTTCGTCTGTACCTTCCAAATGGCAGTTAGCAGATTCTTTGGAGAGAATCTGCTCCCAGCATTCTTCAAATTCTTTACTGTAGCGATCGCCATCTAGCACCGATTTTGGCAAAATGCTTGCCTTGCCGTTGCCAACGATTACTTTCTTGCCCAGTTGAAACCAGTAGGCGAGATATGCCTTAACTTCTTGTTTAGTAGCCATACTATAATTTTAAATTTTAATGAGGATATTTCGGAGGTTAAATGTTTAATTTTGAATTAAGTCTTTGACGCTGGTAATGGCGAACCAAGAAGAGTGAGATTGAGAGCATAGCCACCAGCGATTAGATAAACAGCATCACACAGCAAACTTAGCTGGCGTACTAAAGAACCCAGGCGATCGCGGAACGTCCTACCAATAGGATAAGCTGGCACAATACCCCAACCCACTTCTTCTGCCACAAACAACATATCAGCAGCTACCAAATCTACCGTCTCTAAAAACTCTGCAAGCATATTTTCCCAGGTTTGGTCATCTTGTTCTAGGAGATTAGCTACCCAAGTTCCTAAAGAATCAACCAAAAGATAGGTATGGGGTTTCGCGTCAGCAAGGGTAGCAGACAGTTCCACAGGTACAGACAGAGTTACCCAGTCTTGGGGACGACGTTTTTGGTGTTCTAAAATGCGTTTGTGCCATTCTTCATCGTCTGGGTTATCAGTGGCTGTTGCTACGTAAATAACTGCTTTGCCCGACTCTATGGCCAGAGTTTCTGCCCACTCACTTTTACCAGATCGAGCTGGCCCTGTTACTAAGATGACTTTACCCAAAAGTTATTTCCTGAGTATCTTCACAATATGGCTACGTTTGCAGTTTATCATCACAGCAGCGTCGAGTAGGGAGTCGGGCACAAAAGCAGAGAAATCACGGAAAATAACTGAATAAATGCCCAATGCCCCATACCTCATGCCCAAATTTTTATTTCACAGGTAATATTTTTGATTTTAAATAACTTTTAAGAGATAAAATTAGCACCAGCATCATTGCAAATTAATAATTACAGTAGATTGCCAGTTGGTGAAGTAAATAAATTTAAGTCTGGTGGACAGGCATAAAACCTGTTTGGCTTCTGACTAGGATAATTCACCAATTCTGCTGTATGTTTCAAGTCGGGATTAAAAACCCGCCAAAAACTGGACAGCAAACTATAGGGTATGTTTATGAAACCAGGCTTAAAACGTATTGAAGCAACTCTACATGATTTAGGGACTCGTGGCACTGATGCCGCTGAACCAGGAGATTCAACAAAGCGGCCTTTCTCTTTTAGAATCAGTGTCGCAGCTAACGAACCCACAAAAAGCACAAAGACTTCATCTTCTGAGGATGTTGAAGTCAACATAGAAGGACAAGCCGCTGGCGTTGGCGTCGATACGGAACAAAATTTATTTCGCCAGTACGAGTCTGTGCAAACTTTTCAAACAGAAGAGAACGGTGGTAAAACACCCAGCCTACCCAAGTTTAAAACTCCTAACATCAGTAGCCATCGTCACGGAGCAAATCCAGGCTTGGCGATGAACTTACTGCTAGAAATTCAGGAAAGTGTTGCTGGTTGGCAAATAGAACTACAAAATATTTTGCAGGAAATTCAGGATATTTACTTAGAAGGGCCAATTGTCAATGGCTGGTTAGAATCCAATTTCCAGGAGCCAGAACCAGGTGGAACTGCAACACTGCGCCATGCAGAAATTGACAAGTTAATGAACTATGTCGAAGAAATTTGTGCTAGTGGTGGGAAAGTCTCCTATCAATCGTCTGCTACTAGCTATCGCCTCTGCGGTGTGGATGATTCTGGTAAAGTTTGGTCGCGCCCATGTCCAGCAGATCAGGTTCCCACCGTTAGTATAGCGATCGCTCGTTACCAAAAGTTACGTCAGTTGTTGGGACGTAAGCAAACTTTAGAAACTCGCTTGGCTCAACTTGCTCAAAGTCTTGTAGTTTTACATAGTCATATTCAGCAAACGTGAAGTTTTAAAGATTTTTTCCGAAAAAACTCGGTTGGTGGGCAGATAAAATTTGGTTTAGATTAACTAAGACAAAATGTGCATTAGATTTAAGATTTTAATCAAAAATCGTTCGACTGAGCGAAGCCGAAGTCTCAAATCTGTCTTAGAAAGTTCCGATCTAAGGAAGCCTTAGCTCAGACTTTCCGCAAAATCCCAAATTAAATCTATGCCAGATATCCAAATCTCTGCCATTATCTGTACCCACAATCGAGATGCCTACTTAGGTGCTGCAATTGATAGTCTTTTAGCGCAGGATTTTGCTGCTAATTTTGAAGTTGTAGTAGTTGATAATGGGTCTAGCGATCGCACCCGTGAAGTAGTAGAACAAAGAGCTGACGATCCTCGCCTAAAGTATGTCTTTGAACCCACCATCGGTTTATCCGTCGCCCGCAACACGGGTGCAAAAGTGGCTAGTGCTGATATTCTGGCTTATCTAGATGACGATGCCGTCGCGACCAAAGGCTGGCTGCAAGTTTTATATTCTGCCTATTACAATAACTCTAAACTAGCGATCGCAGGTGGCAAAGTCACTCTCATCTGGCCTGAAGGAGTGCAACAACCACGGTGGCTATCTCCAGGGTTAGCAGGAAATCTAGGTGCATACGACTTGGGTGACAATCTCATTTACATTCAGCAACCCGGCTCAACACCCAGAGGCTTAAATTACTCCATACGTCGTAGTTTTTTAGAAGAAATTGGAGGTTTCGATCCTCATCTTGGTCGAGTAGGGAAAAATTTATTATCTAACGAAGAACTACAAATGACCGAATTTGCCTTACAACGTGGTTGGCAAGTCGCTTATCTTCCAGAAGCACTAGTCGCTCACAATGTTGCTCCAGAACGCCTGCAACGTTCTTGGTTTTTAAACCGAGGCTGGTGGCAAGGTATCAGCGAGTGCTATCGAGAACAACTCGCTGGCAGAGCTGGCATCGCTCAATTACGGCGAGGCAGCGAACGATTTTTGCGCGGTTTGTACAAGGCATTACAATATTTCTCTGACCCAGCAGAACGATTTGACAAACTTGTGTATGCTTACGGTCAAATTGGCTACTTAAATGCAGCTATTCAAGGCCTTTTATCCACATCAAATAAGAAGTCATCAATATCATAAATTATACTGATTATGTCATCTAAAATACCAGTTTCCGTATTAATTCCCGCCAAAAACGAACAAGCCAACTTGCCAGCTTGTCTCACTAGCCTCAGCAGAGCAGATGAAATATTTGTAGTCGATTCTCAAAGTAACGATAATAGTGTTGAGATTGCTAAAAGTTATGGCGCAAATGTCGTTCAATTTAAATTCAATGGACATTGGCCTAAAAAGAAAAATTGGTCTTTAGATAATCTACCTTTTCGTAACGAATGGGTGCTAATTGTAGATTGTGATGAACGCATCACTCCCGAACTTTGGGAAGAAATTGAGCAGGCAATTAATCAGGATGAATATACTGGTTATTATCTAAACCGCCGCGTATTTTTCTTAGGAAAATGGATTCGCTATGGTGGAAAATATCCCGATTGGAATCTGCGTTTATTTCAGCATAAAAAAGGACGCTACGAAAACCTACATACAGAAGATATTCCCAACACTGGTGACAACGAAGTTCACGAACATGTAATTTTGCAGGGGAAAGTTGGGTATCTGAAAAATGATATGCTCCACGAAGACTTTCGTGACCTTTATCATTGGTTAGAACGGCACAATCGCTATTCAAATTGGGAAGCCCGCGTTTATTATAATATTCTCACAGGTCAAGATGATAGCGGCACTATTGGTGCAAATTTGTTTGGTGATGCAGTGCAACGCAAACGCTTTTTGAAAAAAGTATGGGTACACTTACCATTCAAACCCTTTTTGCGATTTGTGTTGTTTTATATAATCCAACGTGGTTTTTTAGATGGCAAAGCAGGATATATATATGCACGTTTGCTGAGTCAATATGAATATCAAATTGGGGTTAAACTTTACGAATTACGAAATTGTGGTGGTCATCTAAATACTGCAACTACACTAAAGCAGGAAATTCTTGAGCAGGGAAGCAGAGGATCGGAAGGAAAGCTATTGACAATTGACTCCTAACTTTAGCAATTTTAGATTTTGAATTTTGGATTCAAGGAGAAATTTAAAATCTAAAATCTTAAAATCTAAAATCTAAAATCTAAAATCCAAAATTGAATGACTAATGACAAACCTTTCGTAGATTTACGCAAATATGACCAATCTTGGTTCGATCGCGGGCGTCCAGCTTGGTATATTTTATTATGGTGGTTTGTACAAGCGATCGCCTTTCCTCTAACTCCTCAACCGTTAAATATTTTACGTTCTACTCTACTACGATTATTTGGCGCTCGTATCGGCAAAGGCGTGTTGATTCGCCCCACAGCCCGTTTTACTTATCCCTGGAAAATTACCATAGGTAATTACAGTTGGATTGGAGATAACGTAGTTTTATACAGCCTCGATGAAATTAACATCGGCGAACACTGCGTAATTTCCCAGAAAAGTTACCTCTGTACTGGTAGTCATGATACCCAAGACCCTGCCTTTGGCTTGAAAACAGCGAGTATCACCATTGAAAATGGCGCATGGGTAGCGACAGATTGTTTCGTTGGCCCCGGAGTAAAAATTGGTGCTAATGCTGTGATTGGCGCTCGTAGTAGTGTTTTTACCAGTATGCCTTCTGGACAAGTTTGTTGGGGAAGCCCCTGTCGTCCGAATAAAGCCCGGATAAAACTCGATCCTGTCACAACTCCATGATTTATTGGATAGACCCTGTAGGGTAGCACAATTAGCTGTGCTATCCTAGATTTTTGGTATTTATAATTTAATCATCCTCCATTCTTTATTCATCTAATTCTCCGTAAAATTTCAGAGCTTTAACTTAGAGCCTATGTACTTTTTACACGGATACAGCAGATTTTAAATCACTTAAGTACAAAAAGTAAATTTCCAGACTAAGCATAAAACCCGGTTTAATTAACAATTCTCTTTTTGTTCATGGATGTATTTTATACAAGCTCTGTTTGACAGATGTAAGCATTTTTTTGCAGATAGTTTACTTTTAATTAAATCTTTTAACTTTCAAGTACACAATTCGTGCGTATCTCAAAAACTTGGCAGAAGATATGGTATCTCAAATCAACTGGGAGGTAGTGTTGTGATTACAGCTATTGTTGAGTAAACTACAAAACTGGAATGTGAAAACCTGTGTTCGTGAACTTGACAAAGCTTTTAAAGGCGAAGAAATTTGAGAGTTAAAAATTTTAACCATAATTAAGTATGAATTTTAATAAAGATGAGAAAATTATTATTTTAATAGTTGACGATATTCCTAATAGTTTAAAAAATATATGCGATTTCTTAAAGGATTATGGCTTTCAAGTTTTAGTAGCTGAAGATGGAGAAAGTGCAATTAAAATTGCAGAATACGTCTTACCTGACTTAATTTTATTAGATGTAATATTGCCAAGAATTGACGGTTTTAAAACTTGCCAAATTTTAAAAAATAATCCAGCGACTCAAGATATCCCTGTAATTATTTTAAGTAACCCTACTGATAAAATAAGCACAATTAAAGTTTTGAATACTGGTGCGGTAGATTACATTACTAAACCTTTAGAAAATCAAGAAGTATTAGCTAGGGTGAATATCCATTTACGCCTCCGCAACCTTACAAAAAAACTCACAGACCAAAATATTGATATTAGCAAACAGCAAGCTGCGCTGCGGGAATGCAAGCACGCAGAACAGCAAATTCGCGAACAAGCTGCTTTACTTAATATCACCACAGACGCGATTCTCGTTCAAGATTTGAGTAACCAAATTCAATTTTGGAATAAAGGAGCTGAACATCTTTACGGTTGGACGGCACAAGAAGCTTTAGGTAAAAATTCTAATCAGCTTTTGTATCGTAAACAAAACTTTTGCCAACTGAAAAATATTCAAAAAACTTTAGCTGAGAGTGGTTCGTGGCAAGGTGAGTTACATCAAGTCACAAAACAAGGCCAAGAAATAATAGTTGCTAGCCGTTGGACACTCATAAATGATGAAGAAGGGCAAGCCAAATCTATCCTCATTGTCAACTCTGACATTACAGAAAAAAAACAACTTGAAGCGCAATTCCTCCGCGCTCAGAGGATGGAAAGTCTTGGCATATTAGCAAGTGGTATCGCCCACGATCTCAACAATGCACTGACACCAATCATGATGACAATGCAACTTCTAGAAGCAAAACTTCCTGATGAAAAAAGTCATCAATGGCTGGGAATTATGGAAACAAATGTTAAACGTGTAGCAGATTTAGTTAAACAAGTTCTGTGGTTTTCACGTGGCTCTGTAGGTAATTTTAAAACATTACAGGTGCGGAACTTAGTTTCAGAAATAGAAAATATTATCAAACAAACATTTTCCAGAGCTATTGAAATTCGTATCGATGTTCCTACACAAAACCTGTGGAATATTTTTGGTGATGGTACTCAGCTACACCAAGTGTTGATGAACCTGTGTATTAATGCTCGTGATGCTATGCCTACTGGTGGGATCTTGAAGATTTCAGCAAAGAATTTCTGGGTTGATAGCCACTATGCCAGGATGAATATTGATGCTAAGTTAGGTTCATACATAATGATTAGCGTCTCTGATACAGGTACAGGAATTCCCACAGAGATAGTAGATAGAATTTTTGAACCATTTTTCACAACCAAAGAAGTGGGTAAAGGTAGAGGGCTTGGTCTTTCAACGGTGCTTGGCATCATAAAAAGCCACGGCGGTTTTGTAAATGTAGTTACTGAAGTTACCAAAGGCACAGAATTTCAAGTTTGCTTACCCGTCACTCAAACAATTGAAACAGATAGTAAATTATGTGGAGATAGTGAATTACCTTCAGGGCATGGAGAATTGATTCTAGTTGTTGATGATGAAGATTCAATTCGAGAAATTACTAAAACCTGGTTAGAACAAAATGGCTATAAAGTGATAGTGGCTAATGATGGTATTGATGCGATCGCACTTTATACAAAACATCAACAAGAAATTAGTGCGCTGCTGATTGATATGATGATGCCACACATGGATGGGCCAACAACTATCAATGTATTGAAAAAAATTAATCCAGATATCAAAATTATTGGTATTAGTGGGCTAGCCTCCAACCATGAAATGATTAAAACCCTTGGTAACAACGTCAAAACCTTTTTGTCCAAGCCCTACACTTCGTGTGACTTGTTAAGAAATTTACAGATGGTGCTGAATACAAAGTAGATTGGGCATGGGGCATGGGGCAAGCAGGAGATGTGGGAGGTGTGGGAGGTGTGGGAGGTGTGGGAGGTGTGGGAGGATGGGGAAGAAATCTTTCCCCCCACACTCCCCACACTCCCCTCTCTCCCCCACACTCCCCCATCTCCCCAGTCCCCAGTCGCGATCCCCAAAGAGTGGTAATATGTTCTCATGGCTGCTCTAATCCTTGGTATTGATGAACAAATTGTTGGATGAAACGCTGTCAATCAAAATTGCTCAAAGCATAAACAGCAGAGCTAGTACCCCATTTGACAATGCTTACAAAGCAGCATTGTCCACCGAGGGAGCAAAATATGTTCAAGGATTTTTAACTTTTGTGGGAAAACCATATAGACCAATTGAACACAGTTGGATTGAGTTAGGCGATACTTCTAGCAATGACTCCCTTATACGCATTGTCGATCCCACCTTACCGCACCTGAAAAAAAATCCTCAAGAACTCTGGTATTTTGCTGCACAAAAGCTGACAGTAAAAAAACTCAAAGCCATTATTGAAGAATCAAAAGAAGATTATCCAGAAGACAATCCTTTACCTATCTATGGTGACCCACCTTATGAATACTACGGTGATGTAATGTTAGGTGGTCAAGACTATTTAGCAGCTTATCAAGCAGCAGAAGCTAAATGTAAAGAAATCAACCAACTTAACCCTGAGAGAAACTAATACAATTTTAGATTTTAGATTTTAGATTTTTCTTTCAAGGGTAGTCACTGCTCTATGCTAGTTGCTTTCCGATGCAAAGCGACTTCTGAATTGTGAATTGTGAATTCTGAATTCTGTTTTAATACGATTTGCCATCACTACCAAAATATTCGCGATAGCCACAAATTTTGTCTCCACGCACATCAAAGGAAACTGCTACCCGATTTTTGTAAGGTTCTCCAAATAAAAGCCCTTCATCACGAAATTCAAAGACGGCGGTTGTTTCACTGCTAGTAACACGGTCTAGAGCAGTTAGCTTCAAGCTAGGGGTGAAGGCTTGAGAAACATACTCGAAAAATTCTCTAGCTCGGTCTTTTCCTACGTTCAAACCGTGAAATTTTCCCATAGGAAACCAAAGGGTAAAATCTTCTGAGAGCATATCTAGCAGCGCTTCCCACTCCCCTGTTGCCATCCCGTGTGTAAGATTCTCAAATGCCTGCTGAGCAACTTTTAAAGTATTTTCTGAATTTTGTGTCATTGTAGCTCCCCTTTGATATCTGAACTTTTAGACATTTTTAATTTTTAGGTTTTAAAATTACTAGCAGTACTTACTTAAAATAGTGATAAATGTTGCATAATTGACACATAATTTCAGGAATTGTAAAGCTATTTATGCTGTTGAGGCTCGGTGGCGATCGCATTAATAAATAGTAATACTTTTCAAAAGTATACACAGCTAGATAGAGCAGCTATGTTACCCTACGTGTATCTATTAGTAAATTATTTTTCCATATAACTTATTCATGTGCAAACATCTGTATACAGCAGAATTCAGAATTTAGGAGTACAACAAGCTTGATGGTTGACTTTTAGACTGAGCTTGCGTACTTTATTTTCCTTGTAATCTGCTGTATTTAATTTTAAGAGTTATAATTTTTAGATTTTTATTTTAAATTACAACTCAAGGCTAATTTATTGAGCAAGTTTAATAATTATCCTGTAATTACTAAATTAGTAAAAACTGGAAATAGATATGGTTAAAGGACATCAAGACAATCAAAGCTCAAATTCTATCCATAATAATGTTGAGATTCAAATGAACAAAAACATCTTTACAGGGCGCAAACATGTAGAAACTGAAGAGTCACTCAACTCAGTTCTCAACTTTCCACAAGTGGCTTTTGACGTAAAAAACTTTGTTATTGGAGAAGATGCAACTGCCCAAGTTCTATCCATCAATGAAAGTACAGGTGAATCTACACAGCGAGTAGTCCTGAAAAAGGGTTGGAGCGCACCTGTTGGTCATTTTACTACCAATGTGGAAATTTTTGTCTTAACAGGCGCACTTTCCCAGGGTGGGTTTATACTACGCAATCTTAGTTACTCTTTTATCCCGGCTGGTATACCTACTGGGCCTTGGAAAACAGAAGAAGACACCATTCTATTGTGGATGCCAGATGCTACACCTACGTATATCACAGAAGACTATGCAGATCTTCCGCAAATCCCGGAAACTTCTGTATACCATGCAAATATGCAGACGCATGAACGTATGACTGAGTATATTCCATTGCAAGAACTCCACGCAATGAAATGGGAGAGTACAACCTTTTTGCCTCCTGGTTCAGCCCGTAAAAGTCTGTATACCAATAAAAAAACTGGACGCGCTACGTGGATTCTCGGTTTAGTACCTATGTGGATTGAAGGCAATTTTTATGCTGGTCATCCTACTACGGAGGAGGCGTATGTGATTTCTGGTGATGTGCTTGGACATTGGTCTATGAGCGACGATCCTTTTAATAGACGGTATGCAGCAATGTGCAAAGATGGCTATTACTGGCGACCGGCACATATTCCACACGGGCCATTTTGGACAGAAAGTGGGGCACTACTTTTGTTTCGCACTAATGACCGCCTAGATTGTTATTGGATACTACATAACCCAGATATTACTCAGCAAGATCGGGCACGTCTAGAGGCTGCAATTAAAAAAGACAAATAAAGTTTCAGTACGATCGCACTTGTGCCAGCACAACCAGCAAAGCAAATAACTTTATCCACAAGGATTTTACAATGACGGACGCCTTAGGATGGCGGAAAAAATTCGGGGTGCTTGCGCCCAGTACGAACACCATCGTTGAACCAGATTTTCACGCGATGGCTGTACCGGGCGTTACGTCTCACATGTCCCGGATTCATATTCGAGACCAAGACTTGAGTAGCGATGAAAAGATGGTGCGTATTCTAGAGGAAATCGACAACGAAATTTTTTTCGCAGTCGATCGCGTCATGACTGCGGCTATCGACTATCTAATTATGGGAATGAGTGCCGAAACTTTTTGGGGAGGAATCGAGGGTAATAAAGCGTTCATTAAACGGCTTGAGGATTATACTGGACTGCAAGTGGCTACCGGCGCTTCGGCATGTCACGCAGCTGTGGAAGCATTCAAACTAAATAAGATTGCAGTCATCACCCCTTATCAAGCTGTGGCTGACGATAAGTTACGCCGCTTCTTTAGTGACATTGGCGTAGAAGTCGTGCGGCTCAAAGGATTACGTTGCCCCACAGCAATAGCGATCGCCCAAGTCTGTGAAGATACTCTTCGCAAGTACCTTCAGGAAATCGATGGTGATGATATAGATGGGATCGTACAGATGGGTACTAATTTGAGTATGCTCCGGCTCGCCGACGAAGCAGAGCGATGGCTCAAAAAGCCTGTCATTGCCATCAATGGAGCAACCTGGTGGTATGCCTTACGACAAAACGATATTCGCGATCGAGTCTACGGGTGTGGCAGACTCTTGAGAGAATTTTGAATTCAACTACGAATTTTTAAAGCTCGTTGTTTGTAACGGAGTATGCACAGTAGAACAATTAGCAATATAAAAGCTTTCGTCGTAGATGGCTCTACTACCTTCTTGACTTCCGTCGCGGGAGTTTGAGGAGTAACACTACATGGAATTTCAATAATTGGTGTATGGCTGGAACCGTTATTATTTGGAGTTAGATCGCATTCTCCTTTGTTGGTGAGAGACAAAGGTGGATTTGTGGAAGAAGAAATCAATGGCTGTCCTGAAGACCCTGAAGAACTACCATCATCCAGTAGTAGAAGCAGAATTAAACCAAGACCGCCAACTCCAATTATTGGCCAGAGTGGGAAGGAATCAGAACTGTCTTGTACTAAGACATCCCCCTCAGAACCAGGGAAAGTATCGAGGCTGATTGTTTCTCCGTCCAATGGGACTAGATTGTCAGCCAGCAAAATATCTCCTGGTATATCTTCTCCCAAGAGTTGACTGAATTCTTCTGGAATTGCATTATTGGGGCGTCCGAATTCCCCACCATCTTCAGAGTATGGAAAGGATAGTACTTCAAAAATCCTGTTTTCTAGTTGGTTTCTATCTCCAGAATTTAGTGCATCCAAGCCTCTAGAGATTTTATCTACATAAAAATTCGTCATTTCTGGCGATAGGCCTAGAGACTGAATCTGCTCTTTGATGTTAGAAATTTTTGAGGCTTCTTCAAACAACAGCCGTCCGTATGACAATTTCAAGTTTAGTAATCCACTACGAAGGCTCAGTGAGTCATTTATTCCTGAATATGGTGCCCAGTAGAACTGCTTGGTTACAAGTCCCAGTCCTTCTACTGAGTTACGACCAAAAGATTGCCCCAGGACGTATTGAGATCCATCCATGATTGTGGAGGATTCTTTTCTCCAAAATGAAGCGAAAGGCACTGTGGAGAGATTGCGATTGTTACCGTAAAACCTAGCGAAATTCTGAAAATTTTTCTCCCCACCAGCTGCTCTTATCAATAGATTTTGATAGTTAGTCCCGCCATTTAGCTCAATTAATCGCTGGATTACCGTTCCAGTTTTATTGCAAGTCAAACCAAATCCCACATCACATCCAGGAATTACTCGCATCTTACTGAGATTTTGGTTATTAACTTGGTACTGGAGATACTCATACTCCAATCCTCGTTGGATACCATAACGGCCAATATTTAACTGTGCAAAAGCAGACTGCCACGTAGTGAGTACTACTGCAACAGATGAGAATGCGATAGTCGCCCAGCGAACCGGCTTTGGCATAGCAATTCTTTGAATAGTTGATTTAGGCAAGATGTACCTCCACTAAATAGGGATTGGGCATTGGGGATTGGGCATTGGGCATTGGGCATTGGGCATTGGGCATTGGGCATTGGTTATGAATTATTCTCCTTGTCTTCCCAGTCCCCAGTCCCCAGTCCCCAGTCCCTAGTCCCCAACCCCGACTTCAACTCTTAGGTAAATCAATATTGATCGTGATTCCAGTACCTTTGAGATTTCCTGATGAGAGTGTGTGATATATGACCAATGCTCGGTTTGGTTGGTCAAAAAGGAATCCGCGAGGTGTAGGTTTGATCTTCCCTTGTTTGACTAGGGAAACGAAAGCTTCTAAATATCTACGTATACCTTGGCGGTTCTCTTGATTAGTATTCGTATGATGCTCAATCAGCATCATAAAAAAGTCCAAGCTACGATTTTCTTGACCCTCTATCAAACTTCCCTCATCTAAGAAAGAACTTGCTATGAGTCTGTTATCAACTTGTTTGACTTTAAAAAGAGTAAAGTAACGTCCTTCTTTTTTAGGATCGTTCGCATAACAAACCCACGAACCTTCTTGATTCTGTGTAAAACCCTGGTCAGCAAGGTAGGAAAGCAAAGAATTGCTTGCTTTGGTTTGTAATGGAGGTAATAAATCTTCAATGGGATCTAAAGAGCAAATCCTTTGGGTTGTTGTCTGTTGAGGAACAGCAGGAGTCTCTTGAGTATAAGTACCGATAGGCTTGTCATTAGACATTGCAATGTTAGACATCGCAACCAACGCAGAGACTTGGAAGAAAAATACTCCAAATAAACGAACAATAATATTCATGTTTCTCCTGTTACTTTTGCTTACATTGTTAATAATTAACTTGTTACTAAATCAGGGTTGATTTAAAAGTCTTAAATTATTTGCTAGATTTAAGTATTTCCCTGATTTGACCAATTTGGGGCTGTATTTTTGGGAACAATATATGACTATTTGATATACATAAAGCAGCACAAATAGGCATAAATATTATTTAAATATAATGCCAATTTTCAAAGTTTTCTTGACAATAGAAAATTTGCTTTTCGATATTATTGCATACACGAAAAACAGATGACGCCATGTCAATTTTTTATATTTAAATTCAATTTTTCACTATTTTCAGAAGGTTTTGTGATATACCTTTCTGTCTTTAGTGATTACTAAAAAGTGGCTTTATAAGCTATTTGATAGCTTATATAACCAGAATTATAAAAGCTCTGTGCTTTGAACAGTAAGCTTTTTACTGATTATGGTGGTAGATTAAATAATGTTTTGTGTTTTTGGAGGTAGCACACCTAACTAGCTGTTTCAGCATGTTTTTTATTTGATGTATAAAATAATATCTCTTGACAGTAAAATAATATTACCATGAGCTTGAGATGTGCAACACTTTTGTGGACAGTTGTCAAAGCTGTACACACTGAATTGGAACTATCTCTTGATTAAATCTTATGGCAAATACCTGAGGCTAAAAGTCAATTGACTTACACACGCCTAGTATTTTAGAATCTAATACTATTATTGTTGGTGCTAGTAGTTACATGTTTTAAATATAACAAATATTTAAATTAACTACGGATAATGAATGCATTATAGTTCTTGGATACGCCTGATTGTCAGAGTTTTAGGCTACAGGCGATCGCATGAAGTTAAAGTTAAATTAGATTACAGCTATATAACTATTATTTAGCAGAGTATTGTCATCGACCTTAATCAGCCTGAATCTTTTTATTCGCCGCTAGTTAGAGGATTGCTAAATCTTGTTATGAGTAAACAATATGTAGTTATGTTTGCTCTGTAGATAGAGGAATATCATGAGCAAAATGAGTAGAATCCTCTTATGGCGATCGCTATTCTTTACCAGAATCAAAAGATGAACTTGGTGTTTTGACAAGTTTTGGCTGTATGATGAATGCGGAATTTTTTTACAGGATTCCTTTGATGCCTTTAGGCTTACTCTGGCTGGCTTATGCTTTCTTGGGGTGGTATCTTGCTACTAACCATATTATTTGGTTAGTGGGAGCTTTTGTAGCTGCTGTGGTTATAGCTGTAACACGCAAGAGTATTTCTTGGTTAGAGCGTTTAGTTGAATTTGGTTCTAAAGTCTTAGTTGTTATCTTATTTTTAAGCATATCAATTGCTTTAATCGCAACTTGGTCGTTATTATTTAGTCTATTTCTCATACCATTAGCAACTACGCTTTTAGCTGACTTGGAAATGCGTTTTGCTGGTTTTAATAAAATAGATTCATTTTGGATATTAACAATCCTAGCCATACTTGGTTTGATAGTGGGCGAAGTAATAGATATTTTATTTTTTCCCAGTAGCAGATATTGAATAATTATGTAGCATTAATGATTATTATATCTGTTGAAATATGGCTATAAGTAGGTAAGCTTAATTTTACTTTGGCTAATATTAAAGCCAGAATATTTAGCTTATATTTCTAACTCTTTTCCAGAATTAGTTGATTTAATCTGGCTTTTAACAGACATTTGGCGTATTGTTTGATTTTGCGTGTCAGCGAATAGCTTTTCTTCTAAATTGGGCATCTTAAAACAAGAGTAAGTTATGATGTCTGATTCAAGTTAAAAATTATGAACCAAAATCGTCATAAACAGCCGAAATTCAAACACACCGCCGCAAAATTATTTAAGGGCTTGGAGAAACATCTAATAAAAGTGATGAATACTGTGGAGAAGATATTCAAGCAGCAAAGAGAGAAAGAAAAGCGGCATGTTGCTCATGCAAAATTTCCCTGCTTGGAACTGATGCAGCTGTTTGGCATTCATCTAGTCATCGGTTGCTTGCTGTCTTTAAACATATCAAATTGGTCAATTTTAGGATGGGGTATTGCAATCTTGATATCTTTGACTTTTACAATTTTTGCTTTCGATGACTTAATGTTTACATATAATTATTGTTTTGCAGTAATGATGGATGTGCTAGCTAGCCCTTGGACTAGGGCTGCAAAACAGTTAAAGGACGTGTTTTCACGCTGGATTTTTAATAGTAATAAAGCTGATTGGTTAATTGATTTGTTGCAGGCTTTTGTACCGCTAGTGAGCTTTTTACTAGTATTAATGGTTGATGCTTTGGGTTTTGGAATCGGTTATTTAATTTCAAGAATAGGAGCAATAATAATTGCGTAATCTAAATTTACTAGATCGGAAGCTTAGAGGATGTTTGAAAAGTCATGATTGATGTATCAAAACCTTCTTTTACCCCACCCTAACCCTCCCCTTGTAAAGGGAGAGGGGATTAAGGGGGATAATAAAAATCACAACCTACCACTTTTCAAACATCCTCTTATGCTATGTCTTATCTTTGACATGTTTAGACAACGCCAACCATCGGCGTAGCGATCGCTCTAACTTAGCGACTTCAATTAGCTGTAAAGTTCATCTTATTTTATCGTCGTTTAGTGGAAGGATTCGGAGATGGAGTTGAATTTTGGGTTGTTGGTTGCTTGGCTGCGTTTAATTCTTCTTGCAACATTTTCTGATAAACTTTAGGCAAAGAACTACTAATAGAGTTAGTTTCTATCCCATATCCCAAGCTTGTCCAGGTGGGAGAAAGTAGCCGCAAAACTTCATTTAATTTCCCCTGACGCAAGAGTTGAGAAATATCAGTTCTCCAAACTCTTGAATCATTTAGCCAACGATAAACCACTATGTCTTGATATTGTGGTTCAAAACTATAATTCACCCAAAACATCAACCGCATTGGGTTTGGGTGATAGCGAGGGGCTATATTGTACCAGGTAGTATTGATGATTTGATATCTACCTGCGGCAGTGGAACAATTACCTGTGTTGGGGCCTGTGATAATTGTGACGCATATCTCAGGATGTCGGCTGAGGTCGTTGACTTGTTGCCCACCATACAACAGAGAATAGGGACGGTTACCATTTGCCTCACTTGCTGAGATGGTTCGCATTAAAGCGCGAATATAAGGGTCGCCATTTTTCATCACCAAAGGTGGCTGTCTAACTTCAAAGACAGGATCGGAAGGCGATCGCAATTCTCCTTGAATATACCACTGCAACAAACACACAAAGCCCAAGAGCGCCGCTATTGGGCCAATCAGTTTTTCAACACCTTTGAATTCAAAGCCTTTCAGAATTTGACTCCTTGAAATTTGCTTTTTTCGGTCATAAAAATTATCGACGAACTCATTGTGACAAAGTTCGCGTTTGTTGTCAGTTATGATTCCTGGTTCGCTGATTTTTTTGACTAGAGGAAGTAAGGAGTAGAGAAGGAAGGCGTTTGTTTCATTTATAACCTGTGCGGCGCACTTAAACATTTTATACTGAAATATTTCTGGAATTGAAATACTGACTAAATTATAGAAATCCTACCTTTTTGTGTCGAAAAGTGTATCTTGAGAAAGATATTGTGAGATTTATTCTTATGTTTAAATTAGCACGCGGTTATATGTACTTAAGTAGTAGTTGCGAAACAAGGGAAACAGATGTCTCAAACCAGAGCAAATTCAGAAATGCTATATCGAGTTCTCGGTAGTACAAATGAGAAAGTTTCTGCCATCGGACTCGGTGGTTGGCATATTGGCTTGAAGCACGTTGATGAGCAACTCGCCATCCGAATTGTTCGCACGGCGATCGATCGCGGCATTACTTTTATGGATAATAGCTGGGATTACAATGGTGGAGTTAGCGAGATCCGTATGGGAAAAGCACTGCGCGATCGCTATCGTGACAAAGTGTTCCTAATGACGAAAATTGATGGTCGCTCCAAGAAAGCAGCAGCAAAACAGCTAGACGAATCACTTCAACGTTTGCAAGTTGATTACATCGATCTCGTTCAGCACCACGAAATTCTTCGCCATGAAGATCCATATCGAGTTTTTGACCCAGAAGGGGCCAACGCTGCTTTGATTGAAGCGCGAGAAGCTGGTAAGCTGCGATACATTGGTTTCACTGGACACAAAGACCCCTACGTGCATCTGCACATGCTGGAAATTGCAGCCAGTCATCAATTTAAATTTGATACAGTGCAGATGCCGCTGAATGTCATGGATGCACATTATCGGAGCTTTGAAAAACTGGTTTTGCCAGAACTAGTCAAACAAAATATCGGCGTTCTTGGCATGAAAAGCTTAGCAAACGGTATACTTTTACGCTCAAATACTGTAGAGCCAATCGAGTGTTTACACTATGCTCTGAATCTGCCGACATCGGTTGTAATTACCGGAATTGACAGTATGGAAATTCTCGAACAAGCCTTGACAGCGGTGCGGACATTCCAGCCAATGGATGAACAACAAGTGCGATCGCTCTTAGCAAAAACCGCAAAAGCAGCATCAAGTGGCGAGTTTGAGCCATTCAAAACTTCATCAATTTTTGACAGCACCGCCCAAAATCCAGATTGGCTAGGAGATGAGCCACAACGTATCCAACAATTAATGCCAAGTTAAAGAAGAATTCAGAATTAAAGATGGGTATGAAACTATTGCCTATTGCCTATTGCCTATTGCCTATTGCCTATTGCCTATTGCCTATTGCCTATTGCCTATTACCTGTTCCCTGTTCCCTTCTACATATCGTTGTTAGAAGCATTCAGAGCATAATCAGCTGCTGCTTGGGCGCGACGGCGGCTCATTTTTTGTTCATAATCATCGTAGGCAATACAGATCCAAATTAAAGCCATAAATAAGATGGTTTTGTTAAAGCTTTCTGCTCCATTAGGAAATAAACTGCCAGCAGGTATAATGCCAAATGCCAAAGTAATACTAAACGTCATTAGTATTAGCAATAGACCCGTCCAACGCACCCAATAATTGAGAGCAAACAACGCACCCAGAAGGATTTCTGCTAAAGGTAACAACCAGGCATAGGGAATGGCAATTAACCAAGGTAGTGGCCCGAGTCCTTCCCATCCTGGTGGAATTCCAGGGCCAATTATTTGCAGTTTTTGAATTAAAACAGTTTGGTAGAAACCGTTAGGAATGCTAAAGTTGAGATAGTTAGCAATACCAGAAAGAAAAAAGAAAACACCCATCGTTACGCGACTAACAACAACAGCTGTCCGTAGGTTGAGTAAGTATTTCATAAGTGGACTCCTAAAAATGAGATTAGTTTGGATAAAGTGTCGCGCATAAGTGTTGACTGTTGACGCTCGGAGTTATTGTTCTGGTATTGCTGAATCTAGGGATGATTTTTACCTCACGCAAAGGCGCAAAGGCGCAAAGAATCTACCTTTAGCCTTCGTCAAAAATCTTAATTCATCCCGCATTTATGCAACGCCATTGTTCTTTTGCTCTTGTATCTTTGGGCCTTTGCGTCCCCATATCTCCGTGTCCCCCCGTCCCTGTGTCCCCGTGTCCCCGCGTCCTTCAACGAGAAGGCGGTGTTAGGCGATCGAGTAAGGTGGGTATACCTGTCCAACCGAAATTTTGTTGGAATTGCATCGGTAAAGCAGCCCGCCAGACAAGGGGAGTTGCCAAAATTAGTCCAGCAGCGACGGTTGCAACGCCATACAGTAAAGGAGTCTGTCCTAACTGCATGTGAGAAAAAGGGCGATCGCGCCCGAATAATTCGTCAGTTAACCACTCGGTTGTGGCTTTGCGGTTATGTGCAGAGTTTGGTAGCAGTTGTAAATATGTTGCTTCCCGAATGAGATGGCCTGGCTGTCCTTTAATTTGGACTTTGTTAAACAAGTTAGCAACACCTTCGTTGAGTCCCAATTTCATCAAAGTACCGCGCATTTGGATTTGCACAGATGTGGGGGGTTTGCCTTCCGCAAGCCGCTTGAGATTGTGAGCGATCGCTTTTCCCTGTTGATAAGCAACTTGGGCTGTGGTTGGTTGGGGATTACCGCTATCTGTGGCACAGTCTCCAGCCGCAAATATTTCAGGAAAATCTGGTAGTTGCAACGTAGATGTTACCAGTAACCGACCGCGATTCTTTGGCACTGGTAAGTCCATCAACAAAGGATTGGGAGCAGTTCCAGCAGTCCAAGCGATAGTTCCAGCTGGTAAATTTTGGGTTTGCTCGTGTTGACGATACTCTACACCATCTGAGTGAATTTTGGTGACAGCCGCATCAAATAGGAAATCCACAGGAACCACCCGACGTTTAAGCGCCCGTTGGACTGTACACCGCAAATGACTATTTACATCTCCTTTGAGGATTTCCCGACTGCGGTTAACTAGTACCACCCGAATTTCATCGGCATCACCGCCCAATTCGTCGTACCAAATGGGTAGTAAATCTGCTAATGTACAAGCCAGTTCAATGCCAGCCGGCCCTGCCCCAATGATGGCCACAGTCAGTAGTAGCCGACGATGTTGCGAGTCTTGAGTTTGAATTGCCTGATGTAGCCTATGTCGCAAGTGTTTTCGTAAAGCCATCGCCTCTTCCCCAGAGGTAAAGGGCATGGCATGTTCAGCCGCACCGGAAGTATCGAAGTAAGTTGTTTTACTGCCCAGTGCTAATACTAAGTTGCCGTACTCAAAAACCTTTCCAGAGGTGAGGATGACTCTGCGTTGATGTGGGTGAATCGATTCCACTGTGTCCTGCACAAAAGTGACACTACTATCAGCTAAAAGCTCTTTGTAGCGGGGATAAACTTGCGTGCTGTGTAATTCGCCGCTTAATAATTCATATAATAGGGGTTTGAAACTAAAGCGATCGCGTTGCTCAATTAAAATAATAGGATGCGAGTAATTTTGATGGCTTAAGTGCAGAGCTGTAAACAGTCCAGCAAAGCCACCACCCAGAATGACTGTGGGATGAAATGCTTGCTGCATAGGTGTAAGAGTTACTGCGAGTGAACTGCTCTTAGTATGCCGACACTTAGCAACTCTTAAGTGATGAAAAAATAAAGCTTAACTGAAAAATTCCAGGGAATTTCCAACATAGTTTTCACTACTTTCTCAGCAATAATTCATAATATCAATCCTATTTGAGTTGTGAAAAATATCAGTGATGGCTGTTGACTGTGCTTTGTCCTTAGCCTTAGTGGTGCAGAAAAGTTTCTGGAGTCTCAAGTGGAGAAAACAGTGACACGGGAGAATTCAATTCTGTTATCTAATTGCGCTCGTTTTTTTAAGGAAGCAGTGGC
>NZ_JACJTU010000031.1 GCF_014698835.1 Nostoc paludosum FACHB-159
ATGGCAAGACCATTGCTTCTGCTAGTGATGACAATAGCGTCAAACTCTGGGATGCGGCTACAGGTAAACTCATCTCTACCCTCAACGGACATAGCTCTGCGGTCATTAGCGTAGCATTTAGCCCCGATGGCAAGACCATCGCTTCTGCTAGTTATGACAACAGTGTCAAACTCTGGGATGTGGCTACAGGTAAAGCAATCATCACCCTCAACGGGCATAGCTCTGCGGTCATTAGCGTAGCATTTAGCCCCGATGGCAAGACCATCGCTTCTGCTAGTTATGACAACAGCGTCAAACTCTGGGATGTGGCTACAGGTAAAGCAATCATCACCCTCAAAGGGCATAACTCTGTGGTCAGTAGCGTAGTATTTAGCCCCGATGGTAAAACCATCGCTTCTGCTAGTTATAACAACAGCGTCAAACTCTGGGATGCAGCTACAGGTAAAGAAATCACCACCCTCAACGGGCATAGCGCTGATGTCTATAGCGTAGCATTTAGCCCCGATGGCAAGACCATCGCTTCTGCTAGTTCTGACAACAGCGTCAAACTCTGGGATGTGGCTACAGGTAAAGCAATCACCACCCTCAACGGGCATAGCTCTGCGGTCATTAGCGTAGCATTTAGCCCCGATGGCAAGACCATCGCTTCTGGTAGTTATGACAACAGCGTCAAACTATGGGATGCGGCTACAGCTAAACTCATCTCCACCCTCAACGGGCATAGCGCTGCGGTAAGAGGCGTAGCATTTAGCCCCGATGGCAAGACCATCGCTTCTGCTAGTTCTGACAATACTGTCAAACTATGGGATGCGGCTACAGGTAAAGAAATTACCACCCTCAATGGGCATAGCGATGCGGTTAATACGGTAGCATTTAGCCCTGATGGTAAGACCATCGCTTCTGCTAGTGATGACAAAACCGTCAAACTCTGGGCGTACCTAAATAACTTAGACGATTTAATGATCTACAGTTGCAACAGGCTACGTGTTTATTTACAATCAAATCCCAATGTGAGCGATCGCGATCGCACCCTCTGCGATGACATTCCTACCAAAACCAATTAGCTTTGCAGCAAAAAATCAATTACTGTTAATGCGATCGCACTTTCGGGGCACTTCCGGGGCGATCGCTTACAAAAGTCAAACAATAGACCTCTTGCAAAAGTTGCTCAAGAAGATTCGGTTTGGGGTAGATGAGGCTCATAATTGTAGAGAACAGCAATTAGATAAACCTCAAACTAAATCTTTTTCGACGATTTCTATAAGTAAGAGACAAAATTTTAAATACCTTCAATTTCCGATTTACATGCTCACCTAAAACTCTAATTCTGGCTAATTCTTGATTAGTCTTTTTATCTTCATAAGTTAACTTACCTCACTCTGGGCTTTTTCTTGAGAATGCGACTATTGCAATGTAATTTTTGAATACCTTGATAACCTTTATATCCTAAGCATTCTATGTCTTTTTTCAACCTAATTTTACTGTTTTTAAATATACGAAAATCATGCTCTCTACCTTTGCCATAGGGGGTGCAGATGATTTAATCATTCGCTTGATCTACCACTACTTGCGACTGCCGAACTTGCTCAAATATTATCAGAGCATGGTGCAGCCTGCGCCGCTTATTATGAATATGACAGTAGTGAGGCTAGTGTAGAAGATTTTCAAGAACATTACTGGGATGAGTACGAAAGTCAGAGGATTTTGTTTATGACCAACTCGAACAACAGGGATTGATTAAAAACTTAGAAAATATGGGTATTCCTAGCTTCTACCTGAATTTTGAAGCAATAGCCCGTGATTGGTTTATTGACGATTACTATTCAGTAGAAGAAAGTTATAACAAAGTCTACGTTTTTAGCCGGCACTAACAAAATTAAGGGGGAAGTTAATAACTACCCCCTTTACATTTAAAAACTTTCTACAGCTACACCCTATTCATTACTGAATTTTTTTGGAGACTTTTGTTTGATGTAATCACTAGGGATGACCACAGTTTCTTTATCCAATCGCAAAAGGTAACAGTAACTTTTGGTATTGGGACAGGCGATCGCAGAAGGAAAGTTAAGACCCAAAGCAAAACCCAAAAATATGTAAATTCCAAACGACCCCAGATAAAATAACCAACCTCTCCACCCTGAGCCAACCCAGCGTGCAAAGTAAATTAAATTGAGTTTGAATTGCTGCGATCGCTGACTCCTCAGTTGAGAACGTTTTTGTTCAGCCTCAATCCATTGCTGAGATTCATTGAGTTTATTCAAAGCTATTTGTATCGCCCGAAGCTTAGCTTTTTCCTCAATAATCTTGTGTGCCTTGACCTCAATAGTATGCTTTTCCTCAACTATTCGGATATTGACCCATTCTCCGATGTCGGTGGCAAGCTCATTAAATGCGGCTGCGGTTGGAATACTGGGGAAGTCGGCTTTTTTCCCATGACCCTAGCTTTAAATGCTTCTCGTAGTTGCTGCCACTCCTGTTGAAATTCAGATGATTTCATTTCCTCAACTAAGGACTGTAAATACAATTTGGGCAACCCGGCGATATCACCTTTGGCCTTGTCCCTCACCATATCCCTAATTAACTCTCGTTCCTCTACACCCAATAAAGCTGTAGTGTCTCCTAGCTGTTCCAGAAGTTCCAGAGTATCTATATCCCCTTCTGGTTTAGAGTCATTGGTACTTAATCCAAAATGTTGGGCCACATCCTCAACGGATTTACCCTGATTCTTAATTAAATCGCAAGCCTCAAGGAAGCGTAAGCACTCAGCTTGGTTATATTCATCTTGGTCTTTTAGCCCACAAGAAATCAAAATTGAGAGAGATTCCGAGAGTGTTATTTTTGTACCTATTCGTTCCTTGGCTAATGACAATAATTGAGAAATATCTTTTGGTTCAGTGTCTGCATCTGGCTCATCTGACTGGGATTCATCTGAGGTAGCAGAATTTTTTGGTCTCTTAGGTTTTGGTATAACTTTAGTTGCAACAGCATCGTTTTGCTTTAACAACTCCATCACCTCAGAGTCAGTTTTACCCTGTTCAATTAACTTACGACATTCACGGAAGCGGTCAGCTTCATCCTCTGTATATTGTTCTTTCTGGGGTATCCCACACAGGGACAAAGTTCTAACGATTTCTTCTGGTGTAATGCTATTAGAAAGTTCTGACTGACGATACATAAAGGAATTCCTTAATCAAAATGAAGTGAAATTGCGTTGTGCTATCGAGGTTTCAACGGATTAAACCATTGTTGTTGTTCCCCTGGAGCGTCCACAGGCAGATCGTTTTGTTGCAGAGTAGTCACGTCTGCGTAGTTATCGCGTATATTATTACTCATTAAGGACTGCTCAGACTGAGTTGTTGCCAATTGACCCAAATGGCTGTTTGTCGGTGGGGACTCAATTAAATCATCTGCCATACTCCCATTAACTCCTGCCAACATTTCTTGCAGATACTGCTGGTGAAGCTTCAGGCGATATATGCAATCTTTAATGCTTTGCTCTAAGTTCTCCCTAGCTCCCTGACCAGCAGTGCGATAGGCTAACGGTAGCCAATAACTCATCAGTGCAATCATCGCCATGTCCTTGGAAGGATAAAGAGTGGCTTTGGAGTTGAGATAGTTTATAAGAATGGCTTCTGGACTTTCTTGGAAGGTTCTGGTGCGTAGACGAAATTCCAAATCTTCTAGTATGGTGTTATTTTCCATAGTTACGCGTCTGCTAGAGCATGAAAAGATGAATAAGTCACCTGGTTTTGCAAATATCGAAATAATCCGTAAACATCAGTTACACGGAGAATGAGCGCATCTTTGTGGGGAGGTAAGTTAAACGCTAGGCGTACATCCTCTTCTAATTCAGCTGCCCAGGAAATTTTGGTATGGGCAAAAAAGGCTTTTAGCTCGTTAGTTAAATATTCAGATGTGCCGCCACCGACGATCACCTGATCGACGTTGGCAGGAACATGACTTTTGAGCCAATCTGATACCTTCGCCCAGTATTCCTTTCGTGCCATAGTCGCCACTTCAATAATTTGTGTGACTTCCTCGGCTCTGAATTCAGCCTTCTTGCTCCTGGCTAAAGATTTAAAGTATTTGGCTTTGGGGGTAGCTCCTGATTGATGAATCGCCAATAGTAAATCTTGTAGATTTTGCCCAGAGGTGCGATTTTTGATTTTTTCTAACATCCAAGCCAAACCCAAGTTAGCTGATGAGCCAGAAGATAATCCACGCTCAAACCTAACGGCGGAGATATCCCGAAAGCCGAACATCAACACAGCTATACTCAACTGATTGAAATTCGCCCCCAGTTTTTTGCTTCGAGTCAGCACCAGCCCGCCACCTTCAGGCATACATTCAAAGCATTCCAGGTTTATAGAAAACTGCTGACCACGGAAGGAGAAGTTAGACAACGCCGCGGTTAAACCTCTTTCTAATCGCTCTCTATCTTCCCATTCCCCATAGGGCAACAACAGTGCCAAGGATAAAGTAAAGTTTGTTCCTAATCCCAGCTTCGTGGCGATCGCTCCTACTGCTGCTAACACTTTGGGAATAGCATTTTCATACTTGAGTTCTGACAACTTGACCTGAGCCTCAAAATGCTTTTGTGCCAGAAATCCCACTGCATAATATTCAGAGTCAAACTCTACCCAAGCCTCATTCTCTGGATTGGGGCTATTGAGTCTACCTGACTCGTACAGGTCGATTGATTCTTTAGCAATGGCGATTAACTCTGGTTCCATACAAAATAATTCTGGCGGCTTATATGGTATGGAATCAAGGACACGGTAAATCATTTTGGTCATCGAAGAACCAGGGTCAAGACTGAGCAATAAATTCACTGCCAGCTACCTCTTTTTTTTCAGACTATTAATTGCAAAATATTACTAATAAAAAATCAGCTACGATTTTTCAAGGGTTTGAGTGCTATACCTGCTCTATTTTGAAAGAAAAGCTCTCTATTTATGGATGGGAACTTTCAAAAAGTTATTTGAGTTCCAATAAATACCAATATTACCCTACAAAGAAAAAATATATTCACCAAAAGGAAGATTTTTATCCCGATATTTCCCAATTAATTCCAAGAATTAAAATGATTATTGTACATTCTTGACAAGATTGTCATTAATCTTAAAATTCACCAAACAGCACCAATAATTATTAGATATATACCAACATTTCCCAATATCTCCCAAAGGGGAAACCCCTCTGGACTCCCGAAAAAATTTTCGCACAGTACGCAAAAAAGTTTTGCTCAAAAAATCGAGTTTAATTTAAAATTTGAAAGGGCATCAAAAACTGTATTAACAAATATTAATTTTTGAATTACTCAATACTACAGAAAGTAAGTTTCACGGCTCTGAAGACAGAAGCACGTCAGATGATGGCGATGTGTTTCTGGAGTCATAGCCATTACTGGAGTAGCTGTCTATCTTCCACAAATAAAAATTCTCTTGGTGTGGTAATTCGGGTAGCCTGTTTCAAAAAAGTCAATTGGGTAGGTTTTAATTTTTGTAAATATCATGCCCAGGCAGTGGAAGTATTTAGAAATCTGCCGGAGAGTGATAGATTTTTTTATGAGATTAAACCAAACTGTTATGCTTCATTCAAAGTTTGGTGCATTGATAGTCAGCACTTCGATTTAGTAGTAAGCCTGCTGAAAAATTATGCTGATATAGAACTGGAATTTGCGATCGCCGATCCCAATCAAGTACCGGAAATCTTCAAAGTGTTGAAACTGCAATTCTTCCAAAGGAATGTACAAAAATGCTGACAGGGAAGAACACAGAACCTCAGCAAGCAGTGCATTACTTCGTGGAAGGATATTACCAAGAGGGTTCTTCACGCTGGTCTGGTAAGGGAGCTAAAAAACTCGGACTTGAGGGGGCAGTTGATAACAAAGAAACTTTCTCTAACATTGTCAATGGACTGTCACCTGATGGAAGTCAACACCTGTGCGCCAGAAAGTTGGAATCATCGCAACGTCGCGCAGCAACTGACTTTACTTTCTCTGCACCGAAAAGTGTGAGCCTCCAGGCTTTGGTAGGTGGAGATGAAAGGCTAATTACTGCCCATCAGTTAGCGGTAGAGAAAACTTTGGCTTTGATTGAAGAACGCTATAGCTACACCAGAGCCACGACCCAACAGGGGCAGCAATTGATAAAAACTAACAATTTAGTCATCGCGGAGTTTGACCACATTGAAACCAGAGAACTAGATCCGCATCTTCACACCCATGCTCTGGTGATGAACATGACACAGTTAGAGAACGGAAACTGGTACAGCCTGCTTAATGATGAAATTTTCAAAAATAAGAAATTTCTCGGTATGGTGTACCAAAATTACCTAGCTGTTGAGGTACAAAAGCTAGGGTACGAAGTAGAAGCTAGAAAACACGGGCAGTTTGAAATTAAAGGTTTCCGGCCTACTGACTTACAAGAATTCTCCAAACGCAGACAGCAAATATTAGATGCAGTAGGCTCTAATTCAACTTGGGCAGAACGAGAAGCGGCTTGGACTGCCACTCGCAACTTGAAACAGAAAATTAACCCCCAAGAGCTAAAAGCTAAGTGGAAGGAAGAAGCTGCGGCACTGGGGATCGATTTTATACAGCCAATAGAACCGCAACCTCTACTACAACAGAGGTTAGTCAGCTATGAAAATTTAGAAGATGCTATTGCCCACTGCTCAGAAAGAAATGTTGCTTTCACCCAGGAAGATTTAGAAAAATTCATCCTAAACCAAGGTTTAGCCACAGACGTTAGGCAGATAGAGCCTTTAGTTCAAGCTAACTCGGAATTACTCAGCCTATCTTCAGAAAAACGCGAATTTACAACCCTGACAGCAGTTAATCGGGAACTGGCAACTATTAAATTAATGCAGTTAGGACAGGGTAAGGTTAGTCCACTCGCCCAAAGAGAAATAGTTGAAAACCACCTGGAGAAAACGGCTTTAAACCAAGACCAGCGTCGAGCGGTACTGGCAGCAGCAACCACAACAGACCAATTTATCGCATGGCAGGGGGTAGCTGGTGCTGGTAAAACTTTCGCCCTCAAGGAATTAAAAACTCTAGCCGCCGATTCTGGCTACACTATCAAAGGTTTTGCTCCCAGTTCTATGGCCGCCAAAGTTTTGGGTCAAGAGTTGGATATCCAGGCGGAGACTGTCGCTAGACTGCTCATCTGTGAACCGTCGCCGGAAATAGAACCAAATCAAATATGGGTTGTGGACGAAGCAGGGTTACTGAGCGCTAAAGATGCCCTTGCTCTTTTAGAACGCGCAACCCAAGAACAAGCTAGGGTTTTGTTAGTGGGAGATACAAAACAGTTGTCAGCTGTAGAGGCTGGCAATCCCTTCAAGTCTCTACAACAGGCAGGAATTAAAACCAGTCATCTCAACGAATCTTTGAGGCAACGTGCGCCAAAACTGAAGCTGGCAGTAGACCTGATTGCCGAAGGTCGAATTGAAGAAGGTTTTGAACGCCTCGATGAAAACGGTTGTATTCAGAGCATAGCAGCCGAACTTAAAATTGATACCATTGCCCGTGAATATATGGCAGCCACACGAGAGCAACGGGCGCGAACCCTGGTACTAGCAGGCACAAATTTTGAGCGATTAGCCATCACCCAAGCGATTCGGCAACAACTGAAAGTTGAGGGTAGTTTAGGGAATGCGACAAACATCACCCAACTGCAAGCCAAGGACTTAACCCAAGTGCAAAAGCGCTACACCCACAACTTTGAACTGGGTGATTTGGTCATGCCCACCCGCAGTTACAAACGCCGGGGGTTGTCCAAGGGAAAACTGTATGAAGTGGTGGGTAAGGATACTGACCGATTAACCCTCAAAACTGAGGATGGGCAATATTTTCAGGTAGATACGGGATTTAATAAAGCAGTTTACCAACATCAGCATATTGAAATTGCCAAGGGCGATCGCCTACGCTGGACAAAGAACGATCGTCAATTAGGACGGCGCAACGGTCAAGAGTTTGTAGTTAAAGCAATTGCAGGTTATAACGCGCAAATCCAGTATCTAGATAGCGGTCAAACTGAATTTCTTAACCTGCAACAAGCACAACACCTAGATTATGCGATCGTCAGCACTACATATAGCAGCCAAGGTAAGACTGCTGACTCTGTACTGATTGCTGCTGACAATACCATTGGACAAGAAAGTTTTTATGTCGCAGTCAGCCGTGCTAAGTATTCACTTAAACTTTTTACTGAAGATAAAGATAAATTACTGAATTGGGCGCAACACAGTAAAGCTAAGGAAAATGCACTCTTCCTGCTGAGGCAGAATGAATTAAACAAGCAGCGCCAGTTAAAGGAAGAGAAGGAAATAGTTAATGGAATTGTAGCTAAAACAACCACAACTGAGGAGGGAAGGGAAGAGGCTCTTGAGCTATTGAGCAGAGGAGCTATTGAGCAAGGGAGCAGGGGAGAAGTTCTTTCCCCTCTGCACCTCTGCCCTCCTGCACAAAAGCCCAGTTCTTCCCCTCTGCTGCTTCGCTCCCCTGCTCAAGAGCCTCCTAACCCCAAGCCAGTTATTAAAAAACCAGTCTCCAAAACTACACAAAGGACAGTAGCATTTTGGATTCCTGAGAACTTTGGTGAAGCTCCCGAACGGCTAGATTCCCTACATTGGCAAGAATTAGTAGAAGGTAGTGCTATTCACCCCGAAATTGCTGCCCTTAACTTCAAAAGCCTGCATCAGACTCTTGATTGGGAACATGAAGCCTGGGAATATCTGATGTACAGTGACAAACTGCCACGCACTAACACAGGTAAGCTTTCGTCAGGAATTATGAGTAAGTATACTCATATTGAATCGGGTGGCTGGTGGTGTGATGCTGGTGTTAATCCCAAGTCCTTTGCTCACCTACAGCCAGGGGATAAACCCGATCGGAAATTGTGGGGATGCTATAAACCCAATAACAAGAGAGAAAAAGCGGATAAACCCGGTAAGTTTATTAAGTACGAGCATCCACCCAAAACGGAATTAAGTATTTTCTTGTTAGATGTGCCGGATGATATTGCTCTTAGTATCTATGAGAAAGCTGGGGTACAGCCAACCGAAAGCGATCGCACCAGTGGATTTTGGTATTGCGTTTGGAAGCACAACTTACCAGTCACGATTACTGAAGGAGCAAAGAAAGCAGCCAGTTTGTTGAGCCAGGGTCATGCAGCGATCGGGCTGCCGGGAATTTATGCTGGTTATCGCAGTAAAGATGAGTTTGGCGAAAAGGTGAAAGCTAGACTCATGGATGAGTTAGCTGTTTTCGCCACTCCTGGGCGGGAGATAACATTCTGCTTTGATTATGAGACAAGACTTGAGACTCAGCGAAATATAGAGATTGCTATCTCACGGACTGGTGGACTGTTAGAGGAACGGGGAGCGTCTGTCAATGTGGTGAAGTTACCTGGGCCGGATAAAGGGGTTGACGATTTAATTGTGGCTCAAGGGCCACTGGTATACGAAAAGGCGTTCTATCAAGCATCAACCCTCAAAGCATGGCGAGATAACAACAATAAACAACGACATACTCTAACAGCACCACCCAAAAAGTTAAGCATTGAGGAGCGCAAACAACGACTTCAACAACGTTTTTTAAGCCAGCAAAATCAATTGGCATTTAAGAAGTCCATTGATGTACTGACTAACCAAGAGCTACTGTACTTAGAACAAGCAGTTAAAGAATATTTTTCAGAACCAGTTGCTCAAGTACCACCGACAATTGATAGGCAAGCTATTGAAAGTCAAATTAGCCAGCTTCAGGCACAAATTGATAGTTTGTGGAGCCAACACGCTATTCAAGAGAAAGCCATCAAATCGATGGAGCGTTACCCGCTTCATCAATTGAGTAATAAGTATAACTTGGCTTTAGATGAGCAATTGCAAACTATAGGAACTATCAAAGAATTAGTAACTCACAAACAACAGCTCTCCTCAAAAATTCAGGAATGGTCAACCCAGGTAGAAAATTATCAAACCTGGGAGAGAGAACAAAAAACTATTGAAATGAAAGCTATATCTGAAGTTATAAAATCACCATCAATACAAAAACGATTAACTGGTGTTAAAGAGGAATTATGGCAAAAAGAACAACACAGACAAGCTCAACTATTAGCTAAGTATGAACCTTCACCAAAACCAATAAGAGGAATTAGAAGGTAATTTAACAAAAAGAATTCAGGAGTTAGAAGTCAGTAACAAAGGCAAAGACGCTCCGCTAAGGCATCAGAATGAGCGCATGAATTTTGTACGAGCGGCGAATGAATAAACGGGTTTAAATCCCGGAAAAAATTGAAAATTTTGTGGTGCTTCTAGCTGCCGGATCTAAATCCCCCCCTAGATTGCATTTTGAGTTCTGTATTCTGTATTCTGACTACTTATTTAATTTTATCTGCTAAATTACCTTCTAAGTTTACTTGACTGAGATTGAGTATTACTGTGCTTTAAATAATCAGACACTACCTCTCCCACTTCGTCTAAAGATTCAACATCTTTCTCCGTAGCAGTAGTAGTCAAATCACCATTTACCATCACAGCCCGACCATCTTTAGCGGTGACAGTAATACTATCGCCTTTTTGATAAAAGTTGTAATTTTTACTTTCATAACTCCTCGTACCATCAGGATTCTGATTCCCAAAAAGGCGCAGCATAGAATTTACACTCTTAGCGAGAGCCTTGCCTTTGATATCCATTACGCTATTGGTAACTTTTTCAACACTCTGCTTGACAGTATGATTGGCTGCTGAGTGTATATCACCAACAGCTTGAGTTAGCTGCTTATGAACTGTATTTACTTCTCCTGTAACTTTATTATGAATAGCGCCCATAGCAGCTTGGTGACGCTCCATGCCATGCTGAATCTCATCGCTGACTAACTGCTTAACTTCACCAATACCATCCTTAACTACACCCACATTAGATTCAAATTCACCTTTAACAGTTGCAACTTGTGACTTCATCTCAGCTTTGAGAGACTCCATTTGTTGATTCATCTGCTGTTTTAAAGTGGAAATTTGAGCCTCTAATTGTGCTTTAACTTTATCGATTTTAGGAGTGAAGGCAGTTTTTACCTGTTCGTAGAGATTTTTTGCAGTTGTTTTAGCCTTCGTTTCAATGGAATTTATCCAATTGTGCAAAGTTGAATTCTTGACAGCCGGATTATTTTGACTATTTATAGCCTCTAGTCCCTTCTGCAATTGCTCAATAGTTTTTTGTTGAGCATCAAAAGCTTGTTTAAGACTAATTATGTCAGCAGATAATTTTTCAGCTACCTGATTACTTGATTGATTTTGAGAAGCAAAATTATCAATCAAACTTTGCTGCTCTTGAACCTTTTGTTGTAAAGCATCTACCTGCTTTTGTAAATCCTCAAGAGGAGAGGATTGTTGTACTGGCTTTGCTGTTTGAGGAGACTGGGACTGATGAGAACCTAAGTCAGAATTCTGAGTAATCTTGCTATTTAAACCCAGCTTATCAGTTAAAACTTCTCCGTCCTTAGCATGATAGACTTTATCCTTGCCAATCATGATTCGGACAGAACCTTTCAAATTTTGGGGGTCATTGATAGCCGTATTGATTTTCTCCACCAGTTCTGGAGTCATGGAATTTACGGAAACTTCTCTATCAGGATGACCTTTATACTTGGGTTGGTTGCCAACATAAATTGATAAGTCTTTACTGGTATCTAAATCTTGAAACTTCCCTTTTTCTAACAGCTTATGCAGAATATCATTGAGGATTTCTAAGTAATCATGTTGCACTTGTTTTGCTTCAGATTTTATCTCATCCATGATTTGTGACTCCTAAAGAATTGAGCAAAAATAAATTTAACTTTTCATGAGTTGGGTATTTATTTTGGCAACACTATTAATCGTGGAGTATCGAAGGGAAAGTTCAATTTCTGGAGAGCGGGGATACTAAAACTGAATTAATTAGAGTAGATGGACTTACCAACACATCTGGTAAAACTACACCTCCTAAACGATTAAGGATTACCTTACCTTCAATTTCGATATAAGCCCATTGGTCATCAATTAAGACTGAAATCGATTTGGTGCTATCAGGTAAATTAGTTGCACTGTAATCCTTGAGTTCCCCATTCACTATAAAGATATGAGGGCTTTCAGCATCGCCATAGTAAACTTCAATGAATTCTGGTACATAGTTTTCAGCCAAAGGTGGTTCATCCCAAAACTCTGCGGCATTGATAATGTCAGTACGATAGTTATTAACCATCAACGCAATATCAAACGGGAGTTTGATTAACAATTGCATTTCATAATCTGATAAATTAGTCATCGATTACCTCCTAAATATTGCTCAATCTTTCATTAGCTGATGCTTGTTTATCAATTAAAGGCAACAATCTTTCTGCCTCTAAAAGTCGATTTTCTAACTCTTCCCCAGATGGTTCGCACAGAGTAGATTGTGAGATAAACTTTTGTTGGATTTCATACCATTGCTTCACACTTTTTGCTATGGCAGCATCCGATTGAATGTCAGCAGGAATTTGTTGTAATAAAGGCAGACCGACATTTTTCCCAGAGCGAAAACCAGGACTGACAATTACTGCTCTGCCTTCTGATAAAGTATTGAATTGATTAACTTCAAATAATGGACGAGTGCTGTTTTGCTCAGAGATTGAGGTACTTGCACCGCCTTTACCGCCCGAACTGCGAGAGCGTTCCTTATGCTTAATTTGCTCATCACCTAAGAAATTACTAAAACGTTCTGCGGCTATGTCATCTTGAGGATTAAAGAAGACTTTTGTGGCACAACCACCGAATATGGCATTAGTAGTTTCCTTAGAATAAGCTTTTTCAAGCTGTGCCAAATTTTGCAGTCCTAGTAAACAAATCAAGCCATCTTCGCGGTTTTGGTTTAGCCAATCAACTAAAGCTGGTAGATACAAAGTAGGTAATTCATCCAGTGCCAAAACTAATGGTTCTGTGCGTTTACCAGCTAAATTTCGAGAACATAAAAGATGCAATATGGATACTAATAAAGGAGAAATAACATCTCGCTTCTCCTTGTCCATACCAAAAATAACCATCTTCCGCCCCTTCAAATCTAAGGGGATATTGGTTTGACCGCAGAAAGCACTAAGAGTAGATGGAGTCATAAAACGAGTAAACAACCCGCTTGTAGTACCCACTATTGAAGCTGCTGTTTCTGGAGAACCAGCTACAGACAGGAATTGGTCAAAGGCAACTTTTACCCAAGGATTTAAAGAAGCTTGTTGAATGCGATCGATTAAATTCGGCAGACTGAGAATGGCATGGCACATCATAATATCGGGGAAGTTTGTACCCCGTGCCAGCATAAAAATTGCCTGTGCCAACTGATCGCCTGCATTTACGAAGAAGCCACTTTCAGAGGCATCACCACTAGAAGATAATTTAAAATTCCGATTGAGGACGATCGCCAACTGACGCGCCATCTCTGCATCAGTTTCACTCCGCAGAAAATCAAGTGGATTAGCTATGCAGGACTCTCTAAAGCCAGGGGCGAGGATAGAAACCTCATACCCGCGCATTGTGGCGTACCCTGCAAGTTTGGGTGCTTGACCTTTAGCAGCATCAGTAGGCGATTCTTGGTGAGCATATTTGAAGTCGTATAAAATCAAGGGTAGCCCTTGGTCGATGGCAGACCAGATCAGCGGATTAATCATTGAGGCAGTTTTACCACTACCAGGGCCGCCACAGACCAAAATTCCCCGCTGAACATCGGGCAGATATAATTTTGAGCTATCTTCTGGTAGATTAGTAATTCGCTTGTTACCCACAACCTCAAAACTAGCTCCTTTAGGAGTTCCAATGTAAAGGGCTACTCGGTTATGCTTGCGTTGTTGAATTTGCTTCAGGGCTAACTTACGAGCTGCTGTTTTCTCTCTAGCTCCAGCCCATCGCGCCCGTGCTAGTTTGTTAGATCCGCCTCTGGCTTCCAGAAATTTAGCTAATACCAAAGCACCAATAGATACAAGCAGTGCTAGACCCATCGGAGAATATAAAGCAATTTTCAGATTGGAGGGAATAATCTGGTTACTAATATCTTGTTGGGACTGGGTTTGTGCGGTCATCACTGTGTCCCCAGAATTACTAACTCATTTTCTGATACAGGCATCCAAGGTACTGGCCCTATAAAGTAGGGGGTGCAGGTTTTACCTTGGAAAGGAATATTCGCGCAAATTCTAAAAAACAAACCGAAATCTGCCGTACCCTTTGATTCGTTGACTCCTGTTAACACCACCTTGAAAGCAGAACCGTAAACAAGCCTGCCTGTAGGTTCTCTGCCTCCATTCACCTTACCTAGTAGTCCAAATCCACCTTTCACCTTTTGAGAAGAACCAGAAGCCCAACGTTTACCGTAAAGTTCCCCCTGCTGTCCTGCTAAATCCCCTAACTCCATGTAAGAGCATTCTTTTCGAGATTCACAAGCTACCGGAACAGTAGCGCTACTACGGTTAATGCTGCCAGATATAAAGTAGTTGGAGCCTACTGTTGTATCTCCGTTTTCTGCCTTTCCCAGTACCAATGATGCAATACCAATTACATTAAATCCAGTATTAATCGGCTGGGGCATCTTATCAAAAGGCACTTTATTTAGCCCTGGTACTTGATTAATGTAGCTTTGCTGCCAGCCTAAGAACCGGGCTAACTGTGTTTGAGTAAGGAAAGGAACTGATTTGATGGGATATCGACTGAGGTCAAGCTTTCCTAATGGAGTATTGGCTGCGCGTGGATTGGACTCTAAAATTTGGGAGATATTACCACTTGCGGCGATTTTAGTGGAATTTCTATTAGGTCTATTTGACTTTGCGCCAGGCCAATTGTCCTGGGCAATCTCCCCCAGCTTCCCCCGCTCCCCCAACCCTCTTTTTCCCTCAGCAACTTGAGTAAACAAATCATAAATAGGTGGAACTTGGCTAATATCAAGGTTGCCCAATGTGGGGATTGCTTTGACTAAAGTCTTGGGGGTTTGCCACTGCATCAGTCCCAAATCTTTGAGTGTCAGTTTAGAATCGAGTGCTACTATCGCAGATATATCTTCTAAGCTTAGAGAACTCATTTTCAAAGCATCTTCCACATCTCCCAGCATGACTACAGAATCTACTTTCTGTCCTGCTGACCAAGAACGAGAAGGATCGTATCCAAATTTGGCAATCAATTCTGGTGGAATACTGAGATACCCAGGCTGTTGGACTGGAGGTAAATTGTCCCAGGTTATCTTTGACCAGTCAGGAATTTTTACCTCGTATTGACCCAAAGTGTGAGTTTCGGTTGGCGTTTGAGCTTGTGTTTCGATTGATGTAGCGATCGTTAAAGCTGTAAAGCCTATCAACAATAATGTTTTCAGTTTGAGCATCTATTTACCCCTGTTTATTAATTGTTCAAATAATGCAGGTGGCACACCAGATAGAGAAATTGCCTCATTTTGGCTTTTCCCCCGCCGTAGTAGCCGAATAGCATCTTGAAGTTTTCTCCAGTTAATTGAATAAGGCTTAATTTCTTTATTAGATACAGCTATTGCCAAACCATAAGCCAAAGCATTAGCATCATTTCTTTGAATAGAACGACTACTAGATGCAGCCCTAATATTAATATTTGTTGGTTCTTGAGCAGGGGGTTTGGTTACAGTTGATGTTGCTGGTTTTTTTGTTGATGCTACTGTTGAATCTTGAGCAACTGGCTTTGTTGTTAATTCCGGTTTCTTGATTGTTGTGGTTAATATTGGTTGTTTCAAAACAGGCGAAGGTCTTTCAGAGTCAGGCTTAATAATTAGGCTTGTATAAGATGGCTGACCTTTAGCTGGGATTAATTTGAATTGATATTGTTTTTGACCATCAGTGCTACTTGTAATCACAGTAATTTGCGTACTGCCATCACCGCTAGAAGTTAAATGAGGGAATTTAATCGGTTGAATTTGTCTCAGAAATAGAACTGTAGCCCCTCCCTTACCACAGTTTTCATCATTTGATGTACCTTGCTGACACAACTTGCCATTGGAAGTTAGAGAAAAATGAGTCGGATCTCCCAGCCAAACTTGCTTAATAGTTTCACCAGTTGGAATAAAGTTTATCGTCAGCCCATAGCCCTGCCAAACTTTTAAGTCAAGTCCAGTAGATTTATTACCTTGGGCATCCTGTGAATAAACATTTCTTGCTGCTGGTAATGCTAGTGATTGTCCAGCATTGAGCGCTAAGGCTGTTGCTAGTAAAAAAGCTAAATTTTTCATATAACAGTTGATTGATTTACGAAAATTTGTACTTGCTTGCCTGCTTCAATTACAAAGACTTGTTGCTGCTGTTGTAGACCTTGTAATTGCTGTTCATTTGAAGTTTTCATCCTACTTAGAACTTCGTTGATACTGCCTTCTGTAAAACCAGCTACTAAATCTTTATCGCCATTGCTGGTGTTAGTAGTTGTTACACCGTTTGAGCTAATAGAAATTTCACTATTAGCCCGATTCTGAATTTCAGCTGCTTTAGATAAGCCAGATAGCAGAGATGACATAAGCGAATTTCCTAGATTACTGCCACCTTTACGAGATTCAGCTTTTAGCAAATTCCCGTTTTTACCTAATATCAAAATCGAATTTGGTGGAAGTTGTTTTTCTTGAGTTTTACCGTCGATATTGACGAGCGCAGAAACAGCCGTCATCTGTGCTATTTCTGAGTTAGTTGGGTTAAGAGTAGCAACAATATAAGACCCCTTGGGTAAAACTTCAGAACCATCAAATGCTTTTAGGGGTTGCGATAGCCTAATCAAAGAGTTTTGCTCTTGCTGTTGATTACTGATACCACTACCTACCCAAGCAATGGGAGTTTCCATCACACCGACTGCACGAGTCCCAACCAAAACTTGCTTGCCATCGTAATTGGTAGGTGGTAGTTGAGGCGAATCTCGATCGCGATTAGAAAGGCTGGTTGGTCTAATCCCTGTACCTCCCTCTATTTTTGCATTTCCCAAATTCAATTCTTCATTGTTTAATTCTCCATTGTCAGAATCACCAGAAGAGTAATTCCCTACATTGGCCACTGCTAACCATTCCTGCATCGGATCTTTGGGGGTAGTTTTAACTAAAGGTAATGGGGTTGAGTTTCTAATACTGGTTTTTGCAGGTATGGGTTTAGGTAAAGATACAGGTGCAACCTGCCTAATTGGAGGATTAAAAGCTACTGGATAACTTCTACTAGACTTAGTAATTGGAGTAGGCGGCGGTGGTGCTTGATAAGTTGTTAAGCGTGTTGGTGTTGGCTGAGTTTTGACACTGGCAATAGTTGTTGGAGTGACTTTTAGCGTTGGTGCAGGCGATACCGATACAGTTTCACTATTTTTTTTGCTGATGGCTTGTAATTCACCTTTTTGGCTAGTCAGAGCCATCACTGTTTTCATCTCTGCATCCTCATCTTTATCTGATTTGCTATCAACAGACTGAATGTTTTTGGTGGTTTCTTGGGTTTGATTCTCACCAGAAGAATTTAAAGCTCCTGTAATTGTGCCAACCATTGCTCCAAAAGTAAGAACTAATAGCAAAACTCCACCAGAGATTGTCAGCCCTTTCAACAATGGGTGTCCAGCTACAGTCCGAGTGGTAACAATTTCTTCTGGCTCGGTTTTTTGTGCCTCACCTGTTGACTCTGTAGATGATGTCGCTGAATCATTTTTTATCTCTGCCCCATTCATCTGAGCAAATTCTTGCCGAAGATGGTTAATTTCGGTAGTAGCTTGAGAATTTTCTGCAACTTGATTTGACATAAGACTACCTTCCCAAATCTAAATCTTGAATTCGATAAATTTCCATTCCTGCTTTTCGAGCGTTGTAAGCTGCTACCTGCTGAACGGAGGGATTATTAGGTAAAGGTGGAGTATTTATTGCTCTTATAAAGATAGTTTTATTAAAAGAAATGGCATTGCCTAATTGGTCTTTACCTTTGAAAACCACCAAATTAGCAACCATATCTAACTGCCATTTACCTGATTCTATCTTTTGAGGATTGGAAAGATAGCGTACTAATAAAGCTGACTGAGTATCACCACTAAACACATCAGATGGTGTTAATCCTGCTATTTCTCGTAAAAAGGATGCTCTAAAATCCTCTGATAATGCAAATCCAGAAGTCCAAGTATTCGTTGTTAACTTTTTGTCTGCTATCTGTACTCCTGGATCTAGTTTTAGCTCTCTAGGATTTAAACTTTCATCTGATGATTTAGGAATGGCATTCCAACTCATTAGATTCATCATTGTACGTCCAGCAAAATCCATAATAGCTTGGTCAGTTCGGCCTTTTTCTCCCACCGCTACTGCTCTAATGGAAGTACCATCTTGCAGCTCAACTAAAGTCGGTCTGCTGCTAGAAATTTGACTCAATTTACTGGAATTAGCTAAAGTTATGAAAAATAAAAATATTAAAATTACAAATTGCCCTATTGATACTAAAGGCGTGAAATTTATCTCTTTCTTATCTAGTAATCTCATCTGAATACCCTCCCAGAGATTAACCTAGCGCTACTAGAAAAACATGAGAAAGCCGCCATCCCACCGCCAGCACCCATTGCTAATGCCAAAATCGGAGATAAAATCGCTTCCACTAGCTGTAAAAACAAGGGATTATTACTATCTGCATTGACAATAGAACTAGCTGCAATCCCACAAACGATTGAGTGTGACATCAGTACTAAAGTTAACGCCAGCCATCCTGATACCCAGGCATAGATGGGTTTGCCTCCAAAAGGGAAAAGTGAAAGTACTAAAAAAATAGGGGCAACGTAGGCATTTAGTAAAAATGAAACTTGTACGACATATTGAAATGCTGCCTGTAAACCACTGAAGATAATCCATGACAGGGCTTGCACCATTGAGTTAATAGTCTGACCAGCTAAATCGAATGGATTCCAGCTATTTGAATAGGAAGATAAACCGTATTTCTCTTTGTATTCTTGAGCTTGTTCTTTAACCTGTTTGATTTTCTCTTGCTTACAGATTTCTTGTGGATTTATTGAATTCCCCTGTTCATCCTGACCTGATGTTGGTTTTTTTAGACATTCTTGCATTTGTGCTTGAACTGAAAGAGCAAAAGCCTGATCCATATTTGTGGTACGGATAGCATCTCTCAAAGTAATCCCGTCTCGCGTAATACTTAAGACTTTATCGTTTAAATTAATTGCTGTATTACGGAACATTAAAGAAGTAACAGCTAATAATTGTCCATTATTTACTGTCAACATCAGACAGACTAATAATGGATATACCATCTCATTCAAAACTTCATTACTAAATCCTTCCTGAGTTAGTCTCGAATACCAACTTATCGACCAAAAGGACACAAAAAGAACACCACATAAAGCAGAAACGGCTACTACTGCTTTATAAATTTCACTCTGACCATTAACTAAATCCTGCCAGTCTTGACTAAATGAAGATACAACCATACGAGAGCCATTAATAGCGCCCTCAACTATATCCTCAGCATTTGTATCTCCAGTGGCGGCTAGGAAATATAAAAAACTAGTTGCATTAATTACCATTTGGTTTTTCCCAAAAACTATCAGCAAATGCAGCTGCACCTAGAATTTGTTTAGCACTAGAATTATTGTTTGCCTGCTCTTTTCTTGCTTCTTCATCCAAACTATTTGAAATATCACTCAAATTCATATTCGCAGCTGATAAAGCTCTAGTTTGTTTTTGTGCCTCACCATGAATTGATTTAGTAATAATTGTTGTTTGCAGATTTTGGACTGCCATCTTTTTTAAAATGTCCTGAGTGATGACATCAGTTTGTACTTTATCTGCATTATTCGATGAATTTTCTAGAGCTTCATTGCTCATTTCACCTTCTTGAAACTGAGTTTTTTGCCCTTCTTTACCCAAAACAGATTCTGAAAGTCCGTAGGTGTAAGCTCTATGCCATCGCTTCTGAGCATTATCGCCTTGAGTCTGAGAATCAGTATCGACTAAATCAGTGTCTTGTTTTTGAATAATATCCTTAATTTTTTTACCTGCTTGTAATGGGTCAGGTATACCTAAATCTCCATTTGTAGATTCGATAACTGTCTCTATATCTATGCCTTCATTTTCATTTGTATCCTTGTCCGAGTCTTTTGATTTATTGCCAAACTCTTTGCTGTACAGCTTGATATATCCCTGCAAGCTAGTAATAACTTGCTGAAATTGTTCTAGAAAAGATGATTTGGCTTTGGCTGGTAAAGCTGAAGACAAAATGAAGATAATAATTAAACTGCTAAAAACTGCTAAACGGCGGCAGATAGGGGTTGATATCAATTGGTTGAGCGATTTCATATAAATTGTCCAAGGCTACTGTAAAGGGATTAGGAGAGCAAGCAGATGTTACCTGAGCTTTATTGCCTGATATTTTTTGACCAGTTACCATTAATGGCTCTGGGAGATATTTATCAGTTTTCTGAGATAATCTTTCAAATAACTTTCCTTCATGACGGGGATTATCTGGTATTAAAGATGTTGGTTGAGAATACATCAAAATATAATTTTTACCCGATTGAAAATCTGTACTAATTCCAGGGTGATTTATTTTCTTATTAAATTGCTCTTGCGCTATAGCTGCGTAACGAACTCCTCTTAATGTTCGGTCACCTTCTACATATTGATTAGCGATATCTAAAGCTTGTTGACAAGCCTTTTGTTTTTCGGCGACATATTTTTCATGCTGCTTTTGATTCAATTTAAAAACTTCAAATGATGCTAATGAAGTTAAAACTCCTAAAATAGCTAACAAGACTTTATATTGTGCAAATCCAGTAGCAATTTCTAGCTTTTTCATAATGGCTTACCTTGCTTAATGCAATCCACATAATATTTAGAAAATTCCGAAATCCATTTGAACTTATCTGGGTACATTGCTTTAAATCGATCGCGGGCTGCTTGCTCCTCTCGACTATTGGCAACTAACGCCAATATTGGGTAAGAAGGATAGTAACGGCAGCGAATGTATTTGTTGTTGTAGTCAAGCAGCCAGAGCGTATATAGCTGTTTGATATTGGGGCGAAAGTTTTCATTTCTATCAATAATTTGCTTGGGTATTCCTAAATGTTCTGAAAAACTTTTCGCAGCCCCAGGCACTATCCGTCCAATCAAACGGCAGGGCATATTCTGTAAAATTTGTTCGCCGGCTTCTGAGTTAGCGATCGAAAGAATGTCTTGACCTGCCAGCATCACCCGACAGCCCCCTTTACGAGCAGTCGCACATTTACGTCCTACCAAACGGGATAAAGCAGAAAATCTTAACAACACGCTGGCTTCATCCATGAAGAAAACGCTATTAGGTGCTGATAGCGATTGCCTAGAAGCTGCAATGTACGCAGACATTCCGAAAACCTCAGCATCTTTACTTGATTGCAAGTTTGTTAGGGCAAAGGTAATCAGCTTGGCATCAGTATCAAAAGTGGAAGGACGGCAGATTGCATTCCCGATGCTGCTATTTTTCCAATATTGCAAGCGTAAGCGGATGTAGTTCAGCGCTCGGTCAACATTTTCATCTTCATACCCCAAGTTAATATGCTCTTTGGAGAAGAAATACTCCATATCTGCCAAGGTTGGGGTATTGTCCCAAGCAGTAGAACCCAACCCCGCTTTCTTAGCTTCAGCAAAGCGCCGTTGGATATCAGGGTCATCGTAAAAAGCTTTTGTCCCTAGTGGGATTAAAGACTCGATTGTTTGGGACAGAAAGCCATCAAAAGACTGCGACCCCAAAACTAACTGAAGAACAATTAAGTTCACATCATTTCTGTGGGCTTTAGCTCGTTCTGAGCGTTGCTCTTGAGGAATTTTTGATAAGTCCAACAGCTGTACCAAATTATTGGATTCTTTGGAAATATCAAAGTAAAAGCCATTGTGATAGGGCGTATAGTCTCCGAATGTACCCGTTCCATCATCGTTGGGCAGGTCAATCATCAAAACGCTCATATCCTGAGCTTGGCACTCGGCAATGATAGAAGCAACTAAGACTGATTTACCTGAACCTGTTGTACCTAAAATCAAGATATTTTTGGTTTTTGATAAGTCAATTTTTACTGGTGAATCTCCTTCATCTGCAATTAACTCAAACCCTTGATTATCGGCGGGGCTATTCTGCACTATGTTAGTCAGTCCCAGAATTTCACTGGCAAAGAAAGTTTGCCGCCGATTGTACGGGCGCATCAAAATAGGTTCAAGCCTGATTAACAAAGTTTGCAGCCAAATTAGCCAAGCATATTCATATTCACGGGTCAGCTCTGTAGGTTGTGAAATATAGCCAGAAATTAATCGACAGGCATCATCAATTTCCTCTGGTGTATCTCGATAAACCAACACTACCAAGCTCAAATTTAACGGTGCATCTCCTGTATATAGTTGCCTTTGTGCCTCTACTGACCGTTCAACATTGATTTGAGCGCTAACATCAATTGATTTTTTCTGCTGCACATTCAAATCCAATGCCCTTGAGCGTTTGGTAATCATCTGTTGTGCAGCACGGGTAATTCCTCGGTCAGCTGGAGAAAATTCAGTGAGGATCTCAACATCAAAAATATTGTTACGGGAAAATAAATCCCACAGGAAACGAATTTGATGTCTAGTAGAGGCGAAAATTTCCGGTTTGCGGGTTAGTACCATTACTCCGACATACTTCTTTTTCTCCCCATTTGGTAAGCAAATCCATCGCTTATCTGCGAAGGGCACACCATTGTTGAGGATGATTGAACTTAGGTGAGGCTGATTGATAATCTCGATTGGCTTATCCAACAAAGCTTTTTCATCAATTTCTTCTCTCAAGCCTTGGTCATCAAATACCAAAGTATGAGGAACAATTACCTCTTTAGCCCCAATATTTTTACAAAGCTCTTTCCATAAATCCTTATCACTTTTGGGCTGAGGATTTAACCCCATCTCTGATAGAATCTGCTGGTATCTTAACGAGGCTTCAATCCCCTTGGTTAAAATTTGGGTAAATCGCTTTTTGGTAATTTGGTTGGCTCCTGAATCTGTAAATCTTCTTTGTAAGAAGTTGGTGAGCTTAAGCAAAAGCTTATCTACTGGGTCATCAGTTTCTAAAGCTTCTGAAGTGACAGTAAATGACCAAAAGATATTTAGCTTGATATTCTTACGTGCCTTCTCCTTTGTTAGTTTTTGAGTACGAGCAAGTCTTCCCCAATCTAAGAACTCACATTCCAGAGAAGCTGGATTGTTGAGACGTTGCATTAAATATTCTTCGCTATCGCTATCATCACAGAAATAACTCCATCTAAAAGTGATTTTTTCGCCTGATGGGATTTCTTTACAGCTATTTTCAAAGGCTTGAGCAACAGCTTCTATTTCCAGTTCGGAGTTGAATAAAGGATGAATGCCAGTGCAAGAATAACCGAAAATTAGCTGTAGGGTATTACTACTTTCAGTCAAGTGCTTTTTACTAAGTAGATAAGCTCCTATAAGATAAGAATCTTTTTTTAACCTCACTATAGTAGTCAGGTCTAACCAATCTTCAAAGGGATTGAGAGTTTTGGGTTTAGATGAACGAGTCAACTTGACTCGTTTTGTTCCGACTTTTTTCTTATGTTGTGCAGAAGAATAAGTAGCATATCCTCGTGTCCATCGTGGGGTAATGGGATAAATTTTTGACCAGTAAAGATAAGGCTTATCACCTGATAATAATGCTATTGATAGACTAGCCCAAAATGCAAAGCCTAAGCCCCAAAAAATATCCAACCCCAAAAGTAAGCTGAAAAGTCCAAAAACTACACAAAATACCCCAGCGAAAATAACGAACTGCCTGCCAGTAAATGGCCCAAATTTTGGACTTTCCCCTAAGCTCTGATTGACTTTTCTGATCTCTTCTTTCATAGAGCTTTCAGCAGTTTTTTGCAAGATGCACTATACTTTGACCGCACATAAATATCTCTATCCTTCATGAGTGAGGATATAGAGGAGTTATGTTAAGTGCAATTTTCTTCAGAAGTGATGTTAGATAAGCTGTCGTCTCTTGAACAGCACATCTTTTTGTCTTGGCTGTTGACAGCTAACCATCAGCAGTCAAAAGCATGAGTAACTGTGCAATTTCAAAGCGTAATAGCTTAGTTATTAACCCTTTGGGTAAAGCAGAGAATAGAAGTAATGTAAGAATTCAGGAGCCAGAATTCAGCAGTCAGAATGTTGTAAAAATCAGAAAATATTGATAAATCAAAGGATCGATTATTCTAGATTGCTTTGAAATTCTGGATTCTGATTCCTGAGTACTGAATGATTACGAAGTAATTATCTTCTACTTTCTGCCTTCAACAATTAAGTACAAGCTCCGTTGTTACCAAATAACAATGACTGAAATACCACAATTAATATCACTGATATGAAGGTGAAGATAGGTTGTTGAATGACGTTACTTACTTCTTCTCCACGCCCGTATGCTGCAACTCCCTGATAAATGGAGAAGCAGAAATATCCAAACAGAATGATAGTCAGAGCAGTAAACAAAATCATTGGTAAATTGGTAAGGACTGCATTATTAATAGTGCTACCAGCCGAGGCACTAGTAATAATACAATCCATCGCTTTTTGAGCGTTACTAAATATTGAATCTGCCCTAGCCGCTCTGGATTGCAGTGCTATTAAAAGTGTAGTTGCGACTGAAACAAGCTGCCAACGAACCTGAAAAAATCTTTGAAATAAGCTTTTTGTAGCTTGATTTTTTCTTACTCTACTATCTGCTCGATTCGCCGCTGATGTAGATGCTTTGAGCAAATTCAAAGTCAAAGGAAACGTTTTTCTTTCCATACGAAAGACTAGTAAAGTTGCTTAATTGTCCTTTGCTTCACAAAACTTCAATTACTAGGAATATAGCTTCTTTACCAACAAGCTCAATTATTTTGCAAAGGAACAATAAAAAAAACTTTAGTGTAAGTAGCTTGATTTTAGGAAACTTAGCAAAATTAATTTAATTTTCTATATATTTATTTACTACTAAAACCGATTGAAGCAAAGATTTCATTACTATAAATAGTTGACAAAATAAAATGATTATGTTTTAAATGCTATTTTATTTTTATTCGTACATAAATAAATATTACTACAACCTTATTTATCTACTTTTATACATCTCCTTAAATGAGGAAAAATATTATTTTTTTTTGCGTTTGATACCTGATATTGGCATCAAAAAACTGGTTTTGATGTCAAAATGTCCATTTTTGGGGCATATTTATATTTTTTTGGATAAAAATTCGATAAAAGTGTGAATTAGTCACAATCACGCACCAATGTTTAAGCTATTGTGACTGTCCATAAAACTTTATAGACTCGCTTCTTCAAAAAATGGCTAATATCTTTTATTAATTTTTACTAAAGTTTTGATTCACGGACTCAAAAATGTGAAGATGTGGGATTTTAGGCTACATACTTGATACGAAAGGGGAGCAGAACGCAGGACTGCGATCGCTCTATAGCTTGTAGTCATGTCTGCTTTGTTTAAAACGCTCTGCCATCTCTAGGGCACAGACAGAGGGGTTATTTGCCAACCATTCCTGCGCTTCCTGTTGTAAAATCAGCGACGGCGATTCTAGCATTAACAGGCGTATGGCCAGCTGTTCTAGTTTGATTCGTTCCTGGGGCAAGAAGGATAAGTTTTCTATAGTGCAGTATAATTTCACCCAATGACGTGCTTTTTGCGTTGCCTGAAGTTTCAGTCTGATTGCTTGACGGTAATCATCTGGGCTAAAGGTTTGCTGTAATGGTGGATCGTCCGCTTCTACAGGAACGGGTAGTGAATCTACACATCCTACATACGGGTGTGTAGTAGTTGGTATAGAAACTGGCACAGAGGGTTCGGTTTCTGAGGTATATTCACCCTGTAAAGTGTTCTTAGAGATGCTATCAACATCACTAAAAGTAGTAGTCACTACATCTGAAATACTTAAGCCAGGAATTATTTCCTCATTTAATAAATTTTGCTTATTGTCATCAAAGAATTCATTTGGGGAAGGTTGGTATTGGTTTTGCTTATGATTGGTAAAATTTGAAATTTCTAAAGAACTAGAGCTGGAATTTAAAGAATTAGAACTGGAATTTAAAGAACTAGAGCTGGGTTCTAAAAAATTAGAGCTGAGAGAAGATTCAGGAATTTGATTAGATTCAGCTTCTTGCGTTGCCGATGGCAACGCTTTAGCTGAATCTAAGTACAAAACCTTCATATATGAGGGGGGTGTGTAAATTTTAGGGGTTTGTGACTGTATTGCTTGTTCTGTCTGGGTTTCAAAGTGCAACTCTTCTAACCACGGGTCTGGGATTTGGGGGTATTTTTCAGGCGCTAAAATCGCTGTGTTGCTTTCTAGAAGGTCATTTACAGGCTGTTTTGATGCGGGATTTTCTTGGTGTTCGGGATGCCATAGGGGTAGGTATATTGGTTTGTGCAGGGTTGTCTGACTTACTCCTTTGCCATACTGGGCTTTGGATGCGGCTATTATTGCTTGCGCCCGATCGCTTGTCTTTAGCGGAAATGTCCCAGTTTGTTGTAATTGTGCGACAATCGAGCGTATGCGCTCTATTGTTTCTTGTTGACGTTGTTCGTTAGGGTGCAGGTTGATGATTTTGTTCTCATCTACTCTGCCAAATTGTTCTTTGTAGCTGTTTACCCTTTGTGGTATGCCTGGGTAGGGGGTGTAAAATCCTTCACAGCACTTTGCCCATTCTTTGGCTCGTTGTTCGATTTCGTGTTGGTGGCGACACCAGTTGACGTACCCAGGAGATTGGCAGGCTGTAATCACCATATAATCTACTAGTGTCTGTCCGCTTAATTGACGAAAGACTAGGCCGTAACGTGCTATGTCTTTGAGCAGTTCGTTTGTCTGCCCTGGCCCAGTCCACCCTTCACTTATACGTTCTTCTAGGTCATGCCGCCATTGCTCGGCTGCATTGCGCTGACGGTAGGGAAATTTTATAATTTTTTTGCTGTTGGCTCGGACTAGTGCTTGGGCTAATGCTTCGTAGTCTTGCCCTTTTGCTGACCAGTCGGCGGCGTTGAGAAAGTCTTCGATGTCGTCTGACCACGGCTCTAGGCAATCGTCGAGTACATAGGAGCCTGTCTGTAAAGGTAAGCGATGGGCGTTGAAGTTACTGGGGCTGCCTTTGCTGTAGACTTTGCAGTTGGGGAAGATTTCTAGTTCTCCTCCTTTGATTTTGAAGCCTGCTGCTTCTAGGGCTTGCTGGATGGCGCAGGCTAGGGTGTACGAATGTTGTTTTTCTTCTAGGAAATAATATATATGCAGCCCGCCACTATCGCTTGACTGTATGGGTATTGGTCGGCATAAGCCGATTTCTTCAAGACTGGCTAGCAGTTGCTGGTATTTTAGTCGGCTGTTTGATGGGTGTAACGGGCTTTTTCTGTCTAAATCTATTAGTAGGTAGTTGGTTTCTTTGGTAAACCGCAGCCCTAGTAAGACACCGGGGTTTAAGTATTGTTGCCACAGGTTACGCGGCTGTAAGGGGTAGCGGGTTTCTGTTTGCCATTGTGGGCGTTCACCACTTTTTGGGGTGGGGGCGTAGATGAAGCCCCAGCCGTGATGGAAGTATTCTAAAAACCTTTGTCCTAGCGGGTCTAATGGCTCTAGGGTAGGTTGTAATGCTTTGTTTACTTTGGCTTTTGCCATTTTTCTCTCTCCGATGATGATTGGTTCATCGGAGCTACCCACACTTTTTGGGTTTGGGGTGTGTCTTTCTTGGTCTGGGTTTTGGGTGTGGGGTGTAGTGGAGAATCTTTCCCTACGCTAAACACTTAATACCCTAAGTCCTTTTTGCTTCTTACACCCTACCCCCTCATTTGGGGCATTCATTAGCGGTGCTTTATTCAAATGTCACCAACGGTTACAAACAAGAAATTTCCCATCGTTCAAAAATTAATTTTTTGTTAAAAAGGCTCAAATTCTTAGTCTGATACTCTCATGGTCAGTTTTAGAGGGTTGATGTCACCTGATTTAAGTTGCACTAATTTTGCCTTTATGACCCAGACATTGCTACATTGAAATTGCTTTAAAAATATTAATTGGCGGTTAGTTGTTACCGCTAGACGCATGTCTGGCGTGTGGGCAGCTAGCCGATTTCTTTTTTTTACCTACTTGATACAACTTGACTAGCGACTGGTCTAAGCCTTGGCGCTAACTTGTGGATAGTAAACAAAGCAGAAATCAGCCCTTTGTATTTTTTTAAGGGTGAAAATTATAGTTTTTGATTGAAAAAATCCATTATTCACGACGTTATCCTCTTCTGCGAGGCATCTAGCCGTCAAATCATCCCTCAATTATTTTTGGCTCGATAGCTTTTGCCAATACTCCGCTTTAATTCAGAGTGGGGATAAATTGTAGCGGTAGATGCTTTTTTTACTATTTGTCCAAAAAAAAGCATAAAGTGTCCCGCCCTGTGTGCTAATATTGGCAACAGGTAGGTTACGAGTGGTGAGTCCTCGTTAGTCTGGAACAATTTGGTTAATTGACCGGCAAGTCTTATTAGGGCCAAAAATGTTCTACAACGACTCACATCTATTTTGATTATTTGAATATTCTGTTTTGGTCGTTACTACCTCCCTTGTAAAGACTAACTGTAGTTTTACGTGCAGACTTACTCTCGCTAGAGTAGCATGAAAAGCGGCTCGACCGTATAAAAACAGATTTGTCTGTCTGGGCTTGTAGGCTTACAAAGCATAAAGCGAACATTTAAACAATTACATACAAACGGCGATCGCTCCTTGGTTGGGGCGATCGCTTTTTTAAATAGCCCTCCTGAAATGTTAAGTAATTTTGAGGGTGTCTTACTCATGCTGCAATCAACCCATTTCTTGTATCTACGTCTTTTGAAGGCATTGAGTTAATTTTGTTTTTGTTGACCTGTTCAACTACTTGAAATCCTCTTTGTTCTTTTTCAGAACTTCCTTCTTCGCTGTCGGGTACGCGAACCAGTAGCTCACCAACTTCACATTCCAGAATGCCACATAGCTTGTCTAGCGTATCCAAAGGTATTGACTTGGCTTTCCCATACTCAATTTTTTGAACATTTGCCAACGACATTTCTAGTCGCCTTGCTAGTTCATTCTGCGAAATCCCTCTTGCACTTCTAATTTCCTTAAGCTTTATTTCCACAGCCATAATTTGAATTCATATAGATACATTAACCTACTTTCAGTAGTCTATCTATTAATAGTATTTATTGTAAGCAGCTCAATAGATAACTAACTATCATATAGACAACCATTGCTATACTAACCAACAGTAGGTAAAAATAAGAATAACAAAAGACGACCACCCCAATTTTGCTTTCCCTAGCGATTACCTTTTGACTCATGGCTATCAACTAAATCTAGATGTTGCCGATCTAGAAGTGAGCTTGGGGAGCGAGTGAAAGTATTTATTACTGCTGGCTACTAATAAGAGAACAGTATAACCGACATAGCTACCGTCCAAGGTTAGCAACAGCCAAAAAAGGCTGCTACTAGCTTTATTAGGAGATTGCAAGTGATCAATATTTACTGTGCAGATATCGGTAACTACAGCAGCATCACTGCCTTAAAAGGTGAAAAACCTCGCGTGATGCGCTCAGTCTTTCAAGACGTGACTTACACCAGTGCCAGAGATTTGGACACTGATAATTCACCCTCTGTCAAATTAGATGATAAGGTTTTAGTCCTCGGAGACCGTGCTACCAAGCAGAAAAATTCACAAACCGCAGCAGAAAGGGGTAAAGACCTGCCAGAATTCTTTAAACCGTTCACTTTGGCGGGATTGCGGCAGGATTTTGATGGTGTTGTCCGCTTTCTCGTCCCAGAACATTCTCAATGGCACGAAGACACAATCAGACGAACTTTAGTTGCAGAGCATCAAATTACCGTCAATGGCACCAACTACAGACACCGAATCAAAAACGTTGAATTCTTTCTTGAGACAGATGTGGCTGTAGTTAATGCTTACAGAAACGGCAAGCTGGATATGGATGGCGACACACTTGCTATTGATATCGGTGGTAGCACAACAAATTATGTCGTCATCACCCCATCCTTGGAAGTTCTGACTCGTCGTTCAATTCCCAAAGTAGGTGGTGTTTCCCTGGCTAACGACATCATCAATAGTGATTTGATGCAGAGTTACGCCAAGCGCGATAACGTTGCTTTTAAAGTGGCGAAGATGATGGACGCTGTTGCTGATGGCTCTCTCACCTACGGACGCAAATATGACTTTAGCTCCGTCTTTCCAGGATTGCTAGAAAACTGGTTTAACAATCTGATGGACAGCATCTCTACAGCTGCTAATGATTACCTTGCAGATGTCACCAACGTAATGTTGATTGGTGGATGTGCAAATTTAGTCCGTCAAAAGCTGAGTTCTAAGCAAGGCTTTTACATTCCTGTCAATCCACAACTGTCAAACATTCAAGCATTGTTGGCTATGTGAAATGCAAGTACGTTTAGCGGCTCAAGTCGCCAGTAAAGTTGAGGGAGTCCGTCTTTCACTCAACTATTCCAAACTGACTGACACTGTAAATCTGCTATTGGATGCAATCAAACATCAATGGCATCTCAAACTATCATGTTTGCCCCAAACCGGGACAATTAACCCCAAAGTCAGACTAGATGAACGTCATCAAGCCTGGGTGTCTCAATATGCAATCGAGAGAGGAATTAGCGTCACGTCTGCCACAAATCTCTTGATTAGTGAATATCTAGCAGGCAATACGATGAATGTTTTGCCTCAGCCTCAAAAAATTGAGACAGAAAATCTTGCATTAACTCCACAAATATCTCCACAAGAACAAACGACCGAAAAACTGAAAGGTCAGCTATTAGTTAGGAGTCTTAAGTTATGAATCAGACCCGTGTAGTCTTAGACGAAAAGCACATACCATTAGCCAAGGAAATCATTGAGCAAACAGGAATCAATACATATTCACAACTATTTACCATCCTGTTAGTTAACTACGGAAATACTCTTGTTCGTTCTTTAAAAGGTGGGAGTGAAAGCTAATGCAAAATCTCACTCGCATCCATGATTCAACATTACTGACTCAATCGGGCGTTTATCAAATAGATAGAACTTTGTACCGATATCTAGAAAAAACAGGCACAGTCAAAGCACCACAGTATATCTTCCGTCCTCTTTCAGGAGAGAAGAAGAAGGGAGATATCAAGCTGAATCACAAAGCTTTAACTACTCGTTGTTATGTCGTAGAAGGCTTATCTACAAACAATTCTGTAGTCAACCAACAATCACAGCAATTGTCATTATTTTGAGGTAAATATGAGTCGGCAATCATTACCTCAATTAATTGTACAAGCCCAACAATTGCTCACACAAATTCATCAACATCCACAATACAAAGCGGGAGCAATTTGATTCTGATGTCACTTTGGGTGATGTAAATCAGTTTTTCAATACTTTGCAATCGAAATGTCAAATTAAAGGCGATCGTCTCCGACGGGGCGTAGCCCATCGCACCCAAAGACAGCCAATCAGTAATGCGAATCGCTTTTCTATAGCATCAGGCAACATGTATATAAAGGATCTTACAAGATGAGCCACAACATCTTTTTTGCAGCCCTGAACGCGCTAACTAACAATGGATGCCCCCTGGAACTGGCACAGTCAGCTGCTTCCATTGTGGCTAATGACGATCCCTTAAAACCAAATTTAGGCAGATCCCCTGAAGATCAGCAAATTATTCAAGAGACGCTGCCATATTTGCAGAATGAGACTTGGGACTCAACAGGAGCTTATGACAGCTATCAGACCATTGATGATACACCACATCCCCTGGCTCACGGGCAGTTTTTAGCTAATTTAGGTGGGTTAGTTCCTGACAATCTGATTTTTGCACTGGCAGAAGGTGAGGATTACCCGTTTCAGGTAATGCAGGAATTGGGGATTAGCGAGGATGTGATTGAACGTGCTGAATCCATCCAATCCAGACTGGGTGAGATGAATTATTGGGGTGAAGAGGCATGAAAGCTTTGATTACATTGCTGATGCGAATCTTACCAGATGAGTTGGTAGAAGAAATCAATGCTGTCAGCCTGGATGAGTTGGATAAACGAGGTTTAATTATTTGGGCAGAGGAGCAAACATGAGCAAAACAGTAAAACTCAAGCTGGATGCACCCGTCACATACGCTGCTTTACAGTCCCTAACCAACATCAGCCAAGAAACTATATTCCAAGCACTCGACGGCAACCAGACCGCCGCCGCAGAGGTGGCAGATTTCCGAATCAAACAAACTCAACGCGCCCAAAATGCCAAGGCGGTATTCGGTAACTTAAACCAAGGGTTGCAAGCAACTGAGACAGTCATGGCAGAAGAAACCCAGTTTCTCACTGCCGCAGGTGCAAGCATTAACAAAATGGCTGATGGTTGGTCAAAGGTCAGAGTCAGCGATGCGCGTTTGGGCTATGGCCTACAGGAAAAAGTTATTGCATCTGACAACCAGCTAGCCCAAGAACAGTTTCGGCATGGACGGACACTCAATCTGCTTGGTGAATCGCACCGCGCCACCCTCAGAGTCATTGAGATTGACGCTACCAAGGCACAATCTCAGGTTTGGCAGCAGGTAAAGGACAAACAGCAGGGACTTTCACCCGCAGACAAAGCTCAAGAAACTCTCAAAGACATCCACAGACACGGTTCTAACGCCATACGAGGGGTGAAAGGTTTCTTCAGACGGTTGATTGACTAACAAGTAAATTCCCAGGGTTCGCCCCTGGGGATAACTCTTTACAAGGTTTGGCCAATGCTAACCAAAAATCAAAAAACTCCAATTTATTTTGATGCCGAGATTGTTGACGATTCGCCTACCTCCGTAACTGGGGATGAATACGATAGCGAACAGGTACAACAGGCGATCGCCTCTACTGACAGTTCTATCACTATATTTCGTGGTATTGCCCAAGGTGCAGTTTTAGCAGGTTTTCAACTCACGTCAACGCAATCTCTGTATATGGCTGGCAGTGTGGGGCTGTTCCCTGCCGTTATTGCTGGCTTACCAGTGGGTGCTTCTTTCGCTGCCACCCTCTGCTACTTGCGCTTTGAAAATGGTTTGATTCCCAAAATTACCAATCGTCAAAAGTTGGCTATTGGTGTGACTCGCACCGCGATGCTGGCTGCTAGTTCGAGTAAGCTAACCGGGGATGCCCAACAGATGGACTTTGTAGCCCGTGGCAGTTTCCAAGTATTTACTCAGCAGGTGAGAGAGTTTGAAGGTATTCAGCAACCCAGTCAAAATCATTTTGGCTTCTTGTTGGGCTTTTCCGTATGTGCAGCCCTGGCACTGTTTTTATTTTTACGGAAAAAGAGATAATGAAAGATGTTAAACCAGCAGAACTTAATCAGCACTCCTACAGCCTGCCACCGCGTCTAGGTTTGGCTGTCAAACTGTCTGTGGCGGGTGCTGTAGTTTGTGGCATAGCTGCCCATATCGGCGATGGCATAGCCAAGAAAGACATCTGTTTCTACCCAAAGTCAGCCAGAATCCACGATGCGCCCATTCAAGCTGGTGAGGGCAACCCAGAAGAACTATTGCTGGGTAAAAAGTATTGTAGGTACGAACAGCGATCGCAAATCCCAGAACCATATTTGAAGGCTAACCAGTACCGCACCAGCAACCCAAACTATAACCCTTGGGCATTCCTCCAGCATGAAGGCTTGTATGTGTTCCGCTCACTGCCAGCCGATAACCCGTTTAAGATTCATTTGGGTATTGCAGCGATCGCGTTTGGTGGGATAGGCTTGTGGGCAACCAGTAAGGCACAGAATTATTTAGCAGATATCAGACCTCATTACCGAGCGACCAAACAGTTTGAAGGTATTAGAGCGTCTTATAGTCTAAAACTTGGTGAGCAACTTTTAAACCTCTCTGGTAACGAACTGCTTAAATATTTGCGTGGCATCAAAATTGCAGAAGCCAGACAGCAGTTTATAGCCAGCATTACCCCACAACAGCAGACAGCCCTACTCATGGCAATGTCAGCTGATGATTATTACGAGTTTGGTCACTTGTTAGATGGGGGGCAGAGCTTTGAGAAATTTGAGCCACAGCAACAGCCAGCCGCACAATTACCATACAGCACACCCGGAACTGTCCAAGAACAAGTACAACAGTCAACATTTGCACCTCTTGAGGTGCCAACAGGCGATTATCTTCACCCATCAGAGACTGAAGCACTAACAACATTGCAAATCATAGCCCGTTCTGATGGTTCTACTGCCTTAGTTGCTGCCCCAGGCTCAGGAAAATCCGTTACTCTTGATTACCTGATTCAAAGGATTCTGGATGATAACAACAGTGCTGATATTTGGGTAATCAGTGCGAAAAATGATAGCTTTTGCGGTTTACGGGACAAAGGTCGAGTAATTGTCTTCGATCAGGAACAACCAGAATCAGCCAAACGCACAATCGATCGCTTTTACGACTCGTATAAACAACGTAAGCAGTTACCTGAACATAAGCGGGAATCATTACCGCCGCTAATACTAATTTTGGACGATTGGTTAGTTATCGCTGACCAACTCAGTAAAACTTACTCAGATTGGAATTATGGAGGTAAATTACTTGATGTTTTACTGATTGGCAGAGAGTTTAACACCAAATTTTTTGCCTCCCTCCAGTCTTTTAATTTGGCTGCATTGGGTATTGAAAAAATGGATTCTCAAACTCGCCTGTGCCTCAATTTACTGTTGTTAGGTAACAGGTACATCAAAAATAATAGAGAACAAGAATCTTATGGGGTGCTGGAGTTGATTTTAAATAGGGGTGACATTATCCCTGGTAAGCAAGAAAGGGAAGATATTAAATCTAGATACCTTCAAATAAAACCCATATCTTATAAAAATTTACGTCCCATCTTGATTGCTTCTGTGGGTGGTTTTGTTGTGGCACTGATGCCTAAATTAGCAAAACAGTCTAATTCTATTGCTGATGAAAAGACTTATTTGGATAGAGTTTTCGACTTAGAATTTAAATTGAGCGATAGCGATCGAGAATCAAAATCTCAACAGCAATTAAGTGAAGTAGCCAACAAAGTTTTAGAATACTTCCAAAATGTTAAAAATAAAGTTCCCAAGACATTACGTGATTTAAAGAAAGCTGACAGACTCACCAGCTACTCAGAACAAGAATTAATTGCTGGTTTAAAAGAATTAATTCAATTTGAGAAGCTCAACACTGGTGAAAACAATACTTATTTCTTACCTGATTGGTAAAGTATCTGCCGTAGTGCCGTAAATTTTGGAGGCTGCACTCAAGTGGTTTATTGCTCTGTACGGCACACGTTAAAATCACGGCAAGCCTGATATGGAAAGCATCTTAGCCTACGGCTCCCGTTACGGCACATTGGACACTTACGGCAGATACCCAGCATTAATTAGTTTTAGATAAAAATTTATATTCCTAGACCTTAACCTCTGTGGCTATTGCTATATTTATCGCTAAAAATGCTCAAATAATTCCATTAAGTGAGGCATGAAATATGACAGATTTTCTTAAATTCCGCCAAAATAACTTTTCTGCGATTGAAAGTCTAGCTCAAAATTTAAAATCCACACTGCAAGAACTAGCAAGGCTGGAGAAAGATAAAAAATATTTATTTCTCCAAGCTGAAGCGACAATGGTTCACACTATTGTAAAAAATGCTGCAAGCTCTCTCAATCATTTAGTGCGTATAAATTTAGATAATGAAAAAGCTATTGCAGTCATAAAAACTGTAGTTAATTATTTACATACTGCCTATATTCGAGTCTACAAATATACTGGTTATATTGCTCAGAAACTAGAACAGCTATTCCATGAAGCATTTAATTTGTTACCTTCAGGTATGACATTACAGCCTGAACTTTTTGCACCCAATGAAATCAAACCTCTTGAAGAAAACAAAACTCCTATTCTTGGTGTTATTGCCAATTGGTTTAAAAATAATGCTCAACGCTGGGCTTTTCAACAGCAACAAAAGTTAGATAAACAGTATTTCGATTGCATCAACAATGGTAAACAAAAGCCCCCAGTTGCAGTGCAGCTATGTCTTGATTTAGAAAGTGTTACTACTCCCCAGCCTGTTGATTCATCTCAAGTCGTTGCTCAAGAACTTGTTGTTTTAGGCGATGTGGAATTGGAAGTGGAGAGTACGCTGAAGCCTGATACTTCTTGGACTAGAGGAGATCGCTTAAAAAGCGGTGGGTGTTCTGGGGCGATCGCTGAGGTTAAGGGTAATAAAGCCAAAATAGATTGGGATAACGGATATTCAGACGTTTATACCTTTGAGCAAATACACCGTTACGGCTATCAAAAGTTAGAAGTGCTGAAAAATCGTACTTTAACCATCGACAATATTACATTCGACTAAACTTAAGGGCGATCGCGTAGCATCTCCGTAGGAGAATCGCTTGATTTTGGTATGCTAAAATCGGGGCTTTAAAAAGTTCTTTGAAAATGCCAATAGTCCGACAAAGATACCCAAGCAACTGGAACGAAATTTCTTTTGCAGTCAGAGAAGCTGCTCTCTGGAGATGTCAGCACTGCGATCGCCTTTGTTTTCGTCCTGGAGAAAAACCTAAAACTCTGACTCGCTCGGAATGGACGATGGCAACTCTCACAGTCCATCACGCAGATTTTGCTCCTGAGAACAACAACTTCGACAACTTGATTGCTTTGTGCGCTCCCTGCCACTTGGCGCTGCACGCTAGAACTAAACGTTCAAACGTCTCCCCAGGACAGCTATCACTATGGTGAATATTTCTAAAGGGGGTCTGTAAAGTTGTTTAAAAACTGGAGATATTGGGGCTACGTGTGAATCGTTAGAGCATTAAATTGAGTCATAGCAACATAGATTATGCTTTCGCTAGTTCCTCATATTCCTTAATCAACGCAAAGACTGTTATGCAACCCAGGATTGTGGGGTAGTTGCACATCTTGGATACCCGAATATGGTTTGTAACCTTATCTAACAACTAACTGCTTTTGCGTAAAATCCACTGGCAAGGGAAGATACCAGAATAGACATTCCCTACTGGAGCGATCGCGTGAGATGACAAATGATGAACAACACAGAGACGACGCTCTCAACCTGGAACTACAGCAGCTAGTTAATGAAGCCAAGCGATATGCGGCTGAGAGTGAGAATGCAATTGACAGAGCCAAACGACGGATAGCTTTAAATAAGCTAATTAATGCTATTCGCTGTTCTGGGAGATTGAGCCAGCAAACTCAGTGGTTAGGATTACCTAACTATGAAGACTATTATCATGAAGCATTGCAACATACCTTCATAGAAATTTGCCGTCATATTGAACAATATAATCCACAATATCCAGTGATGGCATGGGTAAATCAAATTTTCGGTAGACGATTTTATGATGTAGTGAAAAAAGACCGGAAAAGAGGGATAACTCTGCTTCCCAAAAATCAGGAAAATACTCAAGTGCTGTCTTTAGACGAACTCAACAAAGATTTACCTGTAGACAATGAGATATCTGAGCAAGAGCAGCTAAAGGAAATTATCGAGAATGACCCAGAGAATTTTTTAAATAACGAGTATATTAAAGAACATCCCAAAGCTAGTTTAAAAGCTATTCTATTGCTGGTATTAGAAGGAAAGCAATGGAAGGAAATTTCTGAAGAATTAGGTGTACCACTTTCGACAGCTTCTAGTTTTTACCAGCGTCGGATGCATAAAATCATTACTTATTTAAAGAAATATATATAGAAACTGGATTAACTCACTATTCAAATTTTGGAGATTTTCTGATGAATAGCATCACTGAGCAACTAACTTTTAGCGTTTTTCTATCTATAGAAGCTCATGCCATTGCTCAAGAATATAGCAAAGGGATTTCTAACACTGTTAAGCGTCAACAGATTTATCTGAATACTTTGGCTGTATATGCTGTAGATAATTATCTCCAGTGTATGGAATTTGAGACTGATTGGCTCTCTAGTGATAGCCGCGAACGTTTAGCAATTCAATTGATGAATGTAGCTGATTTAGAAGTGAAAAACTTAGGGAAATTAGAATGTCGTCCAGTTTTACCAAAAGCAGAAGTATGTGAGATACCACCGGAGGTTAGCGAAGATAGATTGGGTTATGTAGCTGTGCAATTTAATTCTTCTCTAAAAGAGGCGACAATTTTAGGTTTTACAACTCAAGCTAAGGCTGAAGTTCCTCTAAATCAGTTGCAATCTTTAGAGGATTTTTTGCTTTATCTGAGTGAACTAGAAATAGCTAAATCTCCACAACAAGAGGATTCATCAAGCTTAGTGAAAATTGGACAATGGTTGGATGGATTTGTCGATGCAGGTTGGCAAACTATTGAAAATCTCTTAAATCCTCAACAATTAGGATTGGCTTTTAAGAGTGCTGTGAGCATGACGCGGGGTCAAAAAATTGATTTAGGGATGCAACTTGAGCAACTTTCTGTAGCGTTAGTGGTGAAAATTGCTGAGGGAAGTGAGGGTGAAGTTGATATATTAACCCAAGTATATCCTATTGGACACAATGTTTTACCTCAAGGAGTGAAATTAAATATTCATGATGAATCAGGAGAAAGTGTTTTAGAAGTGATATCTAGAGATGAAGATAACTGGATTCAATTAGAGTTTAGCGCTGAGTTGGGGGAAAAATTTGAAATTATGGTGGCTTATGGCGACTCGCAGCAAACAAGAGAATTTGAAGTTTAATATTACCCTCTCCTCCTCTCTGCGCCTCTGCGTCTCTGCGTGAGATTCATACACTCTCTGTTCACAAGTCTTGCAACATGAATAAAACTATTGTCCTGATTACTTCCTTACTTTTCCTACCCTTCCCCACCTTTGCTGTTGAAACTTCCTCTCATACTGTTTCCCAAGCAGCAGTTGAGACTTCCAATTGCGAAATTAAAGCAGAAAATGGAGACACTGGAGAATATTCAGATAAACAACTGGAAACCCTTGCTAAGAGAATCACAGTTAGAGTCATTGGTGATAATAACGGGGGATCGGGAACTCTACTAGCTAAAAAAGGCAATACCTACCTAGTTATTACTAACTCTCATGTAGTTCGAGGAGTTAACAGCATCAGTTTGCAAATGTCTGATGGCAAAACATATTCTGCACAAATTCTTCCTAACACTAACTTTGATAAATTTGATTTAGCCTTATTAGAATTTAAAACTAATCAAAACTATTGCCTTTTAGAACCTTTCCAAGCAATTCCTGATACAGATACACAAGTTTTGGCTGCTGGATATTCTTCTGAAAAAGGAGAGATAGTATTTCGTACAGGTATAGTCAAACAAATATTCCAACTAGCACTAAAGGAAGGATATTCTATTGGCTATAGCAGCGATATTGAACAAGGAATGAGTGGTGGTGCAATTGTTAACTCTGTAGGACAAATAATTGGGATAAATGGTAGAAGTGCTTACCCTATTTTAAATACAGGTTATGTTTATCCTGATGGTTCGCCTCTCACCAATGAAGAAATCCAGCAAATGCGGAAACTCAGTTGGGGAATACCTATCTCCACTTTCTTAGCACAGGTGAACAACCAGATATTGACAGCTTACTCCTTACCTTTACCAAAGCTAAAGCCAGAGCAATCGTATACCGTGCCAGCAACGCGATTAACTGGATGGCTAGGAGAATTAGCACAGAAAGCCAAACAAATTACTGTCAGAATTGATAGTAGTAGTAAAGCTAATGGTTCAGGAATAATTATTGCTAAAAATGGGGACACCTATACAGTATTAACAGCAGCGCATGTTGTCTGTGAAAGAGGAGATGCAACCCAGGCATGTCACAACTATAACTATCAGATACTTGCACCAGATGACAAACAATATCTTGTAGATAAAAGTACGATTAAAACAGAATCAGGAGTAGATTTAGCCGTGGTTAAATTTACCGCCCCTCATCAAAATTACCAAGTAGCGACCTTAGCGAACTATAACCCCAAAAATTTTGATTATATGTTTACTTCTGGCTATCCTAAGCAAGGAGATAATTATTCACCTTGGCGGTTAACGATGGGGATAATTTTTGATAAAGAACAGGGGCGAATACAATCTAAAGAACCAGATTTGCAAACTGACAGTTCTAGCAAATCACAAACTGCAAGTTCTTTAACTGGAGGATATGAATTAGTTTACACCAGCATCTCCTATGGTGGGATGAGTGGCGGGGCTGTATTAGATTCCCAAGGACGAGTGATTGGGATTCATGGACGTGCAGAAGGAGAACAAGCCTTTGATGAGAAAACAGGAGATATGGGTAGTAGTGATCGTCAAGTACAAATAGGCTATAGTTTAGGCATTCCTGTGAGTACCTTTTTAGGGTTAGCAACACGATTGGGAGTGCAACCACAAAAGGTAGAAACTACTGCTGCACCGCAACTAAATACTCAACAAATCAAATCGATTGAAGAAGCGATATTATCAACAGATATATCCACAGGAAATACAACAGCCAGCCAATGGATAGAAAGAGGAAATCAACTGTGGCGATTACTTCGAGTAGAAGAAGCAGTTAAAGCATTTGATGAAGCGATAAAGCTGAACCCATCATTTGTTTATTTAGCTTATTATGGCAAGGGTTTGGCGTTATATTGGAATAGAAAATATCAAGAGTCTATACCTGAATTCGAGTTAACAACAAAACTCAAACCAGACTTTGTGGCTGCTTGGCTATACCTAAGTGAAGTTTATCGTCTATTCAAGCAGCCAGATAAGGCGTTAGTAACAATACAAAAAGCAATTTCGCTCCAGCCAAAAAACCCAAACCTGTATAACCAGAAATATCTAGTATTAGAGGATTTAAAACGATATGCAGAAGCAGAAACAGCAATAAATAAAGCAATTGAACTCAATCCCCACGCTGCATTTTACGACAATCGGGGGAATCATTATGCTGACCGGAAAAAATGGGATTTAGCACTGGCTAATTTTAACCAAGCCCTTGCCATTAATCCTCAGTCTGCTGAAGCTTACAATAATCGAGGAACTCTTCACGCAGACCAAAAAAAATGGGATTTAGCACTAGCTGATTTCAACAATGCTATTGCGTTTAATCCTAAGTATGCTGAAGCTTATATCAATCGGGGGAATCTTTTCTCTGACCTAAAAAAATGGGAATTAGCAGAAGCTGATTTCTCCCAAGCCATTGCTATTAATTCTCAGTATGCTAATGCTTACGTCGATCGGGGTCTTTTTTACAGAGAGCAGAAAAAATGGGAATTAGCTGAAGCTGATTTCTCCAAGGCTATTACGATTAATCCTCAATATGCTAATGCTTACAACAATCGTGGGATTCTTTACTATGATCTTCAAAAATGGGAATTAGCTGAAGCTGATTTTACCAAAGCTATTGCGATTAATACTCAAGATGCTAATGCTTACATTAATCGGGGGAATCTTTACTATGATCTTCAAAAATGGGATTTAGCACTTACTGATTATAACCAAGCCATTGTTATTAATCCTCAAGATGCTGAAGTTTTCTACAATCGGGGGAATCTTTACTCTCAGCTTCAAAAATGGGATTTAGCTCTTACTGATTACAACAAATCCATTGCTATTAATCCTCAGTATGCTGATGCTTACAACAATCGGGGGAATCTTTACTCTCAGCTTCAAAAATGGGATTTAGCACTGGCTAATTTCAACAAAGCCATTACCATTAATCCTGAGTATGCTCCTGCTTACAACAATCGAGGGAATCTTTACACGGTGCTTCAAAAATTGGACTTAGCACTAGCTGATTTCACCAAAGCCATTGCTATTAATCCTCAGTCTGCTAATGCTTACGCAGGCATAGGAGTAGTTTACCTCCAAAAAGGGGATACACAAAAAGCAATTAAAGATTTACAGCAAGCAGCCCAACTATTCTATGCTCAAGGCAATACTGCTGCTTATGAAGTTGTTATTAATCTCTTAAAACAGTTACAAAGATAAACATAATCATTTCTTTAACTTAGTTATGCGACAACTTCGCCGTAAAGTTGGAACTGTCCCGCTGTACTACAATTAAAAATTCAATCTCTATCATTGATGCAGGTTGAAGACTTGGCAGCGGCTTTACTTGATTTTTCGGATTTAACCGATTTAGAAGCTTGGTTAGTGCAAAATCAAGGTTAATATTATTTTTGGCTGTGCTGATTGATGGGATGATTTTTTCTCACGCCAAGACGCAAAGATGCAAAGAATCTATCTTTAGTATTAAGCAGTAGCTTTGCATGGCAAAGGAGAAAAAGAAAAAGCCTATCAGTTAGCTGAAACCGCTTTAAGGTTAGACAAAAAATTTGCGGATATTAAATTTTTGAAAGAAAATCTCTGGGGTGAGAATTTAATTGCTGATGCTCAAAAATTACTCTCTAGCCCTCAAATTCAAACTTTGCGATCGCAGCTTCGTTAAATATGGAAAGGCGTAAAACATAGCTGATATAATGCCTGTCTATGTTCGATAACGTCTGTCGCTTTTTAGCAGAGTCATTTTCAGCCGATTTCGCCACCTGGCTACTCGGCGAATCTATTGCACTCACCCAACTCAGCCCATCAGAATTATCCCTCGAACCGATTCGAGCGGATGCTTTAATTCTGTTACAGTCCGATGAACTTGTTCTGCATATTGAATTCCAGACTGAACCCAAAGCCGAAATTGGTATTGAGCCGAGATGTGACCCAAAACTTGCAAGATGACCTGAAAAGGCTTGATTTTACGTTAAAAATCCTGGCTTTTTGACTTTGATGTAGCAAATTTTCAAAGGTAAACACGATAAGGTTTTTCAGTCCATCTTGCCGAAAATTACAAACATCTCGGCTCAACACCTATAGGAGAATTGGAGAACGGTAGTGCGATCGCCATTTACGTAGAGTAAACTTTTGTGACAACCTCAGCTATTCGCGTAAAATGTTGCCAAAGGAACCGAACTCAGAATAGAGGTTTTCTGCGGGGGTAGGAGTGGTAAGACTATGAACAAGTTAGTCGTCCTCAAGCTGGATGGTGACTTTTATGAGGGCTTCCGTGTTAGTTTAGAAATTGGTGAAGATGGTTCGCTTCCTGATGTTGAGCTAAGTGACAAGGAATTAAAATTACCTCCGCTTCCCACCCTACCTGATATTTATCAAGATTGGTCTAACAGTTATCGCAGTCTGGATGGATACCGCATTAAACCAAAAAAAGAACAGATTACTAATGTCAGGTTTCAATCTTTGAAAAAAGAATGTCACGCTAAAGCAGACATTATCAAGCAGAATTTTATTACTTGGTTGCAAGCAGATTCCTTTCGGCGGATTAAAGAACTATGTTTAACACAATTAACTGCTGCTGATCAAGTGCGAGTAATTATTCGCACCAATGAAACTCAACTGCGAAAATTACCTTGGCATTTATGGGATTTATTTGAGTATTATCCTCATGCAGAGGTAGCTTTGAGTTCGCTTTCATCTCAACGATTTAAAAAAAGCGATCGCCTGAATACTCGCATTTTAATTATCCTGGGTAATAGTGAAGGAATTAACGTTGCTGAAGATGAGAAACTCTTAAAAAAATACTGCCAAGCAGCTGAAGTAATTGTTTTAGTTGAACCAACACCTGTAGAACTCAACAAACACCTTTGGAATGAAAAAGGTTGGGATATTCTCTTGTTTTCTGGGCATAGTCGCACAGAGTCAACAAAGGGCAGAATTTTTCTCAACCGCAGCGATAGTTTAACAATGGATCAGTTGCGGTATGGACTACAAACCGCAGTCAGGCGAGGGTTACAGTTAGCTTTTTTTAACTCTTGTGATGGTTTAGGAATTGCAGCGGAGTTAGAAAGTTTGCATATTCCGCAAGTAATTGTGATGCGCGAACCTGTACCAGATAAGGTAGCACATCAGTTTTTAAAAGACTTTATTCAAGAGTTTACAGGGAGGAAATCTTTCTATCAATCTGTTAATATTGCTCGGCAAAAATTACAGGGTTTAGAAACAGATTATCCTTGCGCCAGTTGGTTGCCTGTGATTGTGCAAAATTTGTTAGCAACACCTCCCACTTGGCAGAGTATGGGGTCAGTTGCTAACTGTCCCTATCGCGGTTTAGCTGCTTTCAAACAAGAAGATGCACCCTATTTCTATGGGCGAGAAACGGTGACACAACAGTTAGTTACTGCGGTGAAGAAAAAGCATCTAGTAGCAGTGGTTGGTGCTTCTGGAAGTGGTAAATCTTCAGTGGTGTTTGCGGGGTTGATTCCGCAATTAAAGCAAGATAGAAGTAAGAATTGGCAGATTGTATCTTTTCGTCCTGGGAATAATCCGTTAGAATCTTTAGCGATGGCTATGCCCGCCGCAGGCATCGCACTTTCTCAAGGATTGGGGAATGGGGACTGGGGACTGGGGACTGGGAAGGATTTTCTTTCTCATCATCGGTTGCAGGAATTAGAACTGGAAGTGGAGTTAACAAAGAACGATCGCACTTTACAAAACTTCTTAGAATCTATCATTGCAGCCTCACCCAAGTCTCACATAGTTGTAATTGCCGATCAATTTGAAGAACTCTACACTCTTTGTCAGGATACCGAAGAACGCAAAATCTTTTTAGATCATCTCCTGAATGCGGTGCAGAGTGTTCCTGGCTTTACCTTAGTGTTAACTTTGCGGGCGGATTTTTTTGGCGAAGCTTTATCCTACCGTCCTTTGAGTAATGCGTTGCAGGATGCTCAGGTAAACTTAGGGCCGATGAATGCTGTAGAGTTAGAGAGTGCGATCGCTCAACCGGCGCAAATCCTCAATGTGCAGTTAGAACCGGGATTAACCCAACGTCTCATTGATGTTGTATTGGATTCTCCCAGTCACTTACCCTTACTTGAATTTACCTTAACTCAGTTGTGGCAAAAACAACAGCAAGGATGGCTGACTCATCAAGCATACACAGATATTGGGGGTGTGGAAACTGCTTTAGCCAACCATGCAGAATCAGTCTATGTTCAACTGAATTCAGCAGATAAAGAAAGAGTACAACAAATATTTATTCAGTTAGTACAACCCACAGACAACAAGGCAGATATCCGCCGTTTAGCCAATCGTGAGGAGGTGGGAGAAGAAAACTGGAATTTAGTTACACAGTTAGCTGATGCGCGGTTATTGGTGACAAATCGCCATGAAGTTACCAACATTGAAACTGTGGAAATTATCCATGAAGCATTAATCAAAAACTGGCGAAGATTGCAGCAATGGATGCAAATTGATGGAGAATTTCGCCATTGGCAAGAGCAATTAAGAGTATTAATCAAACAATGGGAACATAGTAATCAAGATGCCGGAGCATTGTTACGAGGTAAACCTTTAATTGATGCTGAGGAATGGTTGCTACAACGCACCACTCAAATTAATGCCACTGAGCAAAGTTTTATTAATTTAAGTTTAGAACTACGCAATAGAGAACATCAAGCTCAGAATGCGGCTAAAAAAAGAACTATAATCCTATTAACTACTGGCTTAGTAGGGGCGTTACTATTAGCTGGTATGGCTTTATTTCAACAACAACAAGCACAAATTAATGAACTACAAGCCCTCAATCTGTCTGCAAAAGTCTTATTAAAGTCGGGGAACGAAGTTGAAGCATTTATTCCCATACTGCAAGTTATGAAAAATTTAGAGGGATTACAATTATTAGATTCCCAAACTAAGATAGGTTTATCCACATCTATTCTGGAAAATATCAACCAAATTCGAGAATACAATCGCTTCACAGGACATCAAGGAGAGATTACCAGCATTAAATTTAGTCCAGATGGTCAGCTTTTAGCTTCAGCTAGTCAAGATACAACCATAAAAATTTGGCGACGAGATGGACGATTGCTGCAAACACTAGCAGATCATCGTGATGGGGTATTTAGTGTAATTTTCAGCCCAAATAATCAATTGCTCATTGCTGCCAGCTTCGATAACACTATCAGTTTTTGGCGGTATGATACTAGCACAAGTTTATTTGAAAATAAACCATTTTTTAGGTTATTAGAGAAGGATAGATTGTGGGCGCTCGCTCTCAGCCCAGATAGTAAAATTCTAGCAACTGCCAACCGTAAAGGGCAAATAAAACTGTGGACATTGGATGGACAATTAATCAGAATGATTCCTGCCCACAACCAAAGAATTTGGAGTGTAAATTTTAGCCCAGATGGACAAACTCTTGCTACTGCAAGTGCTGATAAAACTGTGAAACTTTGGAACCTTGAAGGCAAAGCTTTAAAAACTTTACAAGGTCATAGTGATGAAGTTTTAAGTGTGAATTTTAGCCCAGATAGTAAGTTTATAGCCTCTGCCAGCAAAGATAAAACTGTGAAAATTTGGGATTTTACAGGTCAATTATTGCATACATTAGATGGTCATAATAATGAAATTTTAGATGTTAATTTTAGCCTAAATAGTAAGTTCATAGCCTCTGCAATTGCAGATGATACAGTAAAACTTTGGAGTATTCCCAGAGATGATAAATCTAATTCACCGTCCCTAATCTACACATTTTCAGGACATGGGGATAAAGCATCGGAAGTGAGTTTTAGCCCAGATGGAAAAACTATAGCTTCTGCTAGTGCTGACAAAATAATTAAACTTTGGCATTTGCAGGGTATTTTACCTAGCTTTCCAGGTAATAGTGTTAGTATCAGCCCCGATGGTAAAACTGTTGCAGTTGGTAATCAACAAGGTATTGTCACCCTCCGACAGCGTGATGGTAATTTGCTAGGAAGCTTTAATGCACACGAGGGAGAAATTATCAAAGTGCTATTTCATCCAACTGTAAAAAATCTTGTCACAATTGGCGTAGATAATCAAATTAAGCTGTGGAATCTTGAAGGTAAACTCTTAAATAGTTGGCAGGGACATGAGAAAGCTAATAACAGTATATCTGACAAAATATATAACCCAATCCAAGATGCGAGTTTCAGCCCAGATGGGAAAAATATCGCAACTATTGGGAGAATTGACAAACAAGTGAAAATTTGGAATTTACAAGGGACATTATTAAAAAGCTGGCAGACAAATTCTAACTTACTTACCAAGATTAACTTTAGTCCAGATGGTAAAATCTTGGCGACTGCTGGAGACAAAACAGTAAAGCTGTGGAATCTGGAGGGAAAATTATTACAAACCTTATCAGGGCATAAAGATAATATTGCAGATGCAATATTTAGTCCAAATGGTAAAATAATTGCCACTGCTGGTATTGATAAAACAGTCAAACTTTGGCATAGCGACAGTGGTAAATTATTCCGAACTTTACAACATAATGAAAGCGTTTATAGTGTAGGCTTTAGTCCCAATAACCAAATACTAGTTTCAGCCAGTGCAGCTCAAATAAATTTTTGGAATTGGGATGGAAAACTACTTAATATCTTGCAAGGACATCAAGGTAATATTTCCGAAGTTAATTTTAGTTCAGATGGGAACATTATTACTTCAGTAGATGTCAATAATCGTGTAATTTTATGGAATCTAGATATTAATGATTTACAACAGCATAGTTGTGATTGGTTACGCGATTATTTAAACAGTCATCAAAATTTAGATGAAACAAATCATAATCTTTGCAATAAGTCAAGCGATTAGTGTATTTTTATAACTCTGAAAAAAATTTTAGGTTGGGGAGCCACTGCGTTGCGGTGAGGGAGTCGCAGTCTTAGATGCCACTTGCTTTATGCCGGGAAACCCCTCCACCGCAGTGGCTCCGCTTCCCGTCGATTGCGAACTCCCGTTCTCCGAAGGAGTTCTCGAAGAGTACCCGAAAGGGGGTTCCCCCGTTGTTCGCTTTTAGCGTTCCCGCAGGGTAGCAAGTGGCGTTTGAGGAACAAAACCCAACACTCCGTCAGTATTGAGTTTCACTCCGTACCCTGCGGGATCTTGCTACAATCCAACCTACTTTTCTTACCTTTGCGTTTACCCTGCGGGAACGCCTCCGGCGAATGCGTGTTTGCGTGAGATTAAATTCATATTATGCACTACCTAAATCTACCTGTTGCTTGTCTAACTCTGACAATTGCTACCTTCACAACTTTTGGGATGATGATTCCCAGGGCTGAAGCATCGGCTTCCCAGTCTCTACAATTACAAGCACAGAGAACCAACTGGTTGATACAAGGAATACAAAAGACTAATCAAGAAGATTATCAAGGAGCATTATCAGATTTTACCCAAGCTATTGAGATTAATCCCCAAAATGCAGAGGCATATTATCAACGGGGTTTAATTTATGTTAAATATGCTCAAGGAAAGCCATTAAATCCCGATGGAACTGTACCGGGTTGTAAAAGAATTGATGATTATCGAATTATTTGTCCTGTTACAGTCAAAGATAGGATTAAAGAAAATAAACGAAAAGCAATTGATGATTTTACTCAAGCAACTCAACTTAATCCCCAATATGCAGCAGCTTATTATCAACGGGGATTAGTGGAAGATGAACAGCAAAAAAAAATTGAAGATTTTCAGAAAGCTAAAAAGCTTTATTTACAAAAAAGTTTTGTTTATTTAAAACAAAATGACTATAAACAAGCAGCAGATTTGTTAGAAATTATTGATAAAATATACGGACAAACAATATCTCTAACTAAGTTATCAGTAGTGGAGAAGAAGCAAACAGACGAAAATCCTATCAATTCGTCAACTGTCTCCTCTGAGCAGAAAAAATTGCCAGAAGTATTAATGGGTGAAGCTCGTCTGGCGTTGGGAAAGGGTGATAAGCAGAAAGCTATTCAGACATATAGGGAAGTTGCACGTATTCTTGAAGAAAGAAAAGATCCCAGATATCAGGAACTACAGCAGATTATTGCAGAACTTGAGCAAAATGCTAATAAATGATTGGGGACGGTAATTGAAATTTTTTCAGACACCAGTACCCAATTTTTATTACTGATGATTATTTATCCTGATTGTTGGTTGAACCAAGTTTCTAAATCAGCAACAGTAGTAAAATCTAGTAACGCTTCTCCTAAATTCTCTAATTGTTCAATCGATAATCCTTGAACTTGCTGTATTAATCGAGCATCAATTTCACCAAAACGGCGATTGAGTAGACGCAGTATTAAGTTTTGTCCTTCTTCTTCTCTTCCTTCTTGCTTGGCTTGTTCTCTGTTTATTTGATACAGTGGTTCTAGTCGCATAATTAACTCCCGATCGTCATACTTGAGTTATTGCTGTTAGTCAAATTTTTATGGTATTTAACGCTCTTTTATTACTCTGACAAAAATATTTTTAGGTTGGGTTGAGGCTTTGCGAAACTCAAAAAAACCAGAGATTCTTGGTGTTGGGCTTTGTTCCTTGAAGCAACCTACATCTACTATATAATTAGCAATTAAAACACTGGACAGGCATTGATAACCTACCCAATGTAATTTGCTTAATTTATCTTTTTAACGTATCTGCGAAAGTAAGCTTTGAATTCGAGGGCTAGAAAGTAGTTTTTCTGCATCATTAATTAAACGCTCACCCCAGCTATTATTTTTTAGGACTTTGACATCCGCGAGGTCTTTATGCTGTCGCAAAGCAGTTTCAGCTAACTGATAAGCTTTTTCTTGTTCTCCTTTATTGTATATAGCTATAGCTAACGCAAAAGGAGAGAATTTTGGACTTTTACCACTAATTTGAATAGCCTTTTCCCATTTTTGAATAGCTTCGTCTATTGCTCCCTGTTCATATTTGGTTAAACCATGAATATAGTAAGGTGTGGGTGACTGACGATCTATTTCAATTATTTTATTGCAATCAGCTAGAGCTAAATCCCATTTTTTGTGTCTTTGATAAAACATCGCTCTATTAGCGTAGCTATTGGAATCTTGAGGCTTGAGTTCAATAATTTTATTATAATCAGCCAACGCTAAATCCCATTTCTGTTGTTCTTCATAAATTTTTGCTCTCTTGTAATAGCTATCTAAATTTTGAGGTTTAAGTTCAATAAATTTGTTGTAATCAGCTTCAGCTAAATCCCATTTCTGTTGTTCTTCATAAATTTTTACTCTCTTGTAATATCCTCTTGAATCTTGAGGATTTAGTTCAACAAATTTGTTGTAATCGGCAAGAGCTAAATCCCATTTCTGCTGTCTTTCATAGAATTCTGCTCTCTTGTAATAGCCATAGCCATCATAAATACGGTCTTCAAGCTTGAGTGCAATAACTTTGGTGTAATCAGCTTCAGCTAAATCCCATTTCTGCTGTCTTTCATAGAATTCTGCTCTCTTGTAATAGCCATTGGCATAAATGCGGTCTTCAAGCTTGAGTGCAATAACTTTGGTGTAATCAGCTTCAGCTAAATCCCATTTCTGCTGTCTTTCATAGAATTCTGCTCTCTTGTAATAGCCATTGGCATAAATGCGGTCTTTAAGCTTGAGTGCAATAAATTTGGTGTAATCAGCTTCAGCTAAATCCCATTTCTGCTGTCTTTCATAGAATTCTGCTCGCGTATAATAGCCATATACAAGTTGAGGTTTGAGTTCAATAGCCTTGTTATAATCAGCCAAAGCTAAATCCCATTTTTGCTGTGCTTCATAAAATTCTGCTCTATAAGAGTAGCCATTTGAATCTTGAGGTTTGATTTCAATAGCCTTGTTATAATCAGCCAAAGCTAAATCCCATTTTTGCTGTTTTTCATAAATTTTTGCTCTGTTGTGATAGCCATATGATTCTTGAGGTTTAAGTAAAATAATCTTGCTATAATCAGCTAAAGCTAAATCCCACTTTTGCTGTTTTTCATAAATTTTTGCTCTGCTGTAATAGCCATATGATTCTTGAAGTTCAAGTAAAATAATCTTGCTATAATCAGCTAAAGCTAAATCCCACTTTTGCTGTTTTTCATAAAATCTAGCTCGTTTGTAATACCTATCTGAATCTTGAGGTCTGAGCGCAATAACTTTGGTGTAATCAGCTTCAGCTAAATCCCATTTTTGCTGTGCTTCATAAAATTCTGCTCGCTTGTAATATCTATCTGAATCTTGAGGTTTGAGCACAATAACTTTGGTATAATCAGCTTCAGCTAAATCCCATTTTTGCTGTGCTTCATAAAATTCTGCTCGCTTGTAATAGCCATCTAAATCTTGAGGTTTGAGTGCAATCACTTTAGTATAATCAGCTTCGGCTAAATTCCATTTTTGCTGTGATTTATAAAATTTGGCTCGCTTGTAGTAGCCATTTGAATCTTGAGGTTTCAGAGCAATAACTTTGGTATAATCAGCTTCAGCTAAATCCCATTTTTTATTGGATTGGTATAAAGCTCCTCGCAGTAAGTAAGCTTCAGTAGATTCAGGATTTATTTCAATAACCTTGTTAAAATCATTCAGGGCTGCATCAAATTTTAAATCTCTATAATAATATACGCCTCGCACCAAGTAAGCCTCAAAAAATCTAGGATTTATTTCAATAGCCTTGTTGAAGTCAAGAATAGCTAATTCCTTTTTTTTATTGTCTTCATAAAGAACTCCCCTAATAAAGTAAGCGAGAGCATTTTCACCGTGTATAATTGCTTGTTTTGCTACTGCTTCCGCTTCTTGATACTTTTTTAAGCTTATTAATATAAATGCCTTCAGCAAATACCCGCTCTGATTTTTTGGTTGAAGTTGAATCGTTTTGTTAATTGCTACTAATCCCTGTTCCCATTTTTCTAACCCTAAATACATAAAACTTTGGAGTCGCCAAGCAATAGCAAAGTCAGATTTGTAACTAACTGCTTGCTCAAATGCAGCTTGCGCCTCTTGATATTTTTTCTGATCCGCTAACGCCCAACCCTTGCCAAAGTAAGCTAAGTGAATAAAAGATGGTTTGAGTTTAATTACTTCATCAAATGCTTTGATTGCTTCTTCATCACGACTTAATCGTAATAGTTGATTACCTCTTTCTAGCCATTGACTAGCTGTTGCATTTCCTGTTGAGACATCGGCTGATAATGTAGCTTTTTCGATAGACTGAACTTTTTGTGCATCCAGTTGCGGTGCTGGTGTTTTTTCTACATGAAGTGGTTGAACACCAAGTCGTGTTGCTAGCCCTAAAAATGTTCTAACAGGAATGCCTAAACTAACCCCTATCTGAGTTTGACACGTATCTTTAGAGGTAAGGCCACAGTCTCCTGTTTTTTGATCGTAAGCTTGTTCTGCATCTGCACGTCCATGAATCCCAATGACTCGCCCTTTGGAATCTAAAACAGGCCCACCACTCATTCCACCGTATGTAATACTGGTATAAACTAGTTCGTACCCACCACTGAGAAGACTGCCAGTGCTTGGTATTGAGGAGTCTGTATTTTTAACAAAAAATAATCCTTGTTCTTTACTAGCAACTTGCCCAGCAGTAAATCGCCAAGGTGACTGTTCCCCTAATTTCGGATAACCCGCAGTGAACGCATAATCTCCATTGGTGGAATTATAATCTGCCAATGTCGCTATTTTATAAACTTTTTTACTCGTGAATTTGACTACCGCTAAATCAACTCCCTTTTCTATTTTAATTTGATTTGTTTCTACTGAATATTGTTTCCCATCTGGGGCAAATATTTGATATTTAAAGTTACCACATGGCTGAGTATAATCTTGTCTCTCACAGACAACGTGTGCTGCTGTTAAGACTGTGTAGGTGTCCCCATCTTTAGCAATAATTATTCCTGAACCATTGGCATGACTACTACTATCAATTCTCACAGTAATTTCTTTAGCTTTCTGTTCTAATTCCCCTAACCATCCTGTCCATTGTATTTCTGGTATGCTGAGGGAATTGTTTGGTAAGGGTAAATAGTAGGCAGTGAGAATATCTGAGTTGACCTGTGCTAGAAAAGTTGAGGTAGGTATTCCCCAACTGAGTTTTCGCATTCGCTGGATTTCTTCATCGGTTAGACGCGAACCATCAGGATATACATAACCTGTATTTAAAATGGGATAAGCACTTCTACCATTTATCCCAACCAGTTCTCCGCGAGAGTTGAGAATTGCACCGCCACTCATTCCTTGTTCAATGTTGCTGCTATAGCCAATTTGATATCCTTCCTTTAGTGGTCTAGATGCAATTTGTTGCACAGTACCTTTGCGAAATACTATCTCTCCTTTTTCAGAGGAATATCCAGCCGCGATAACTGGCATATCTTTGTCGGGAACTGATGCAGCAATTTCTTTGGGTAGACAATAATTTTGATTAGATTGAAATTGTAATAATGCTAAATCAAATTTATCAAAGTTAGTCTTGGGAACTATTTGTGCAGAATAGGTTTTACCATCTGATGTTTGTAAGCTGATACTATTAACTCCTCTAACTACATGGGAGTTAGTAACAACTAGGTAGCTATTGCCTTTTTTAGCGAGTAATGTCCCCGAACCTCCGTTATTATCACCAATGACTCTAAGCGTAATTCTCTTGGCGAGAGTTTGCAGTTGTTTATCTGAATACTCATCCCCATTTTCTGCTTTGATTTTGCAACTGGAATTGTCAACTGCTACTTGAGATAAATAACTAGATGGCTTTTCTAAAGCCAAACTAGGGAATTGTAACAATAATAAGGGTAAAATCAGAGCTAGATTTCGATTCATTTTAATTCTCAAAATTATGTGGAGTTTTAGTTGATAAACTGGCTGTCCAGAACCCCGACTTCTTTAAGAAATCAGGGTTCTAAATCGAGACTGGAGGAAGGGGGAACAACCTACAGGGAGTTGGCGATATCGCGTAATTAATTGATGTCTATTAGATTCGCTTTTCTTGTTCAAGGGTAGGAGCTTTACGCAAAAACTCATCGAGTGGTACATACATTTGCTTTCCTGAATTTTGATATAAAGCTTCAGTTCCACCCCCTCCTTCTAAAATATTTATTAACCGATAAATCACTAGCTCACTACTTCGTTCATCTTTCAATTGGAATAATTGATTCTCCTTACCACATTTTTCTCCCTCGTTTGCTACAGCACAAATGACTGGATATCCTTTAACTTTGCCATTAGTCAAATACTTTAAACTTCCTTGGTTATAAAAACTTTGAAATTTTGGAGATACAATTTCACATCTTTGACGAGGGTTCCAACCAGGAAAATATTCTGATTTCCATAGAATAATGGAAGTATGACCGCGTTTTTCAAGTACCCAAGCAAGTGTTGTAGGTAAATTTGTATTACTTGCCCGATCAAAGGTATCTTGGCAAAAGAAACTCACCCTGTCTGGAGAGTTAGCTTGACTAAAAGTTGGAGTTATACCAAGTGTCTGTGTGATGGCGAACGCCAAACAAAACAATATTATTGAGAGTAATTTTCCTGTTTTCATTGCTGATTAAGGATTGTTGATAATTGTTGAGCAATTATTTTTCTCCAGATAGCCGACTTCTACCTTCAGGGAAGCCATCCTACGGGTGTCTACAAGAAGTCGGGCATCTGAGTTAGGGATTTAAATTGTTCGCTGCATAATTAATTTCTGAATACATCTATTATTTACTATCCAGCAGCGGAGACTTGTTTAAAAAGTTTTGCACAGGAATATACAATTGCTCACCTGAACTTTGCAAAAGTGGCTCTGCACTTTTACCTTCTGAAATATCCATTAATCTTTGTATGACTTCCTCAGGTTTACTGCCAGATTTCACCGTAAATAGTTGATTATTAGCATTACAAGTCTCTCCTTGGTTGATAACACCACAGATAATGGGATAGCCGTTACTCTTACCGGAGGTTAGATGATTTAAACGACCTTGTTCATAAAATTCTTGAAATTTTTGAGTGACTTTCTGGCAGCGTTCTGCTGGAGTCCAGCCACCTTGATTAAAGTATTCAGATTTCCAGCCAATAAAATACACATGACCTTTACGTTCAGGAACCCAAGCAACTGTAACCGGAATTCTTTCACCACTTGCTTTATCAAAACTTTCTCGACAAAAGAAAGTAACTTTATCTGGTTGAGATTCAGCAGTAATCGATTGACTGAAACTTGGAGATAAACTAACAACCACGCTTACTAGAGATGTTAAAGCTGTTAGTCCTAAACTGATGAAGAATGTTTGCTTTTGCATAGGATGATTGTTGAAGTTCATGAGTTGAATAAATGAGTGGTAAAACTTTATTACCTATTTAAGGTTGATTTGTTGCCCGTAAACTATAACTTCCGGTTTCTCCTGGTTCTAGAGAACTCGCAACTATGAAATAAAGTCCATCTGCTGGTAAGTTAATCTCTATTTGAGCATTAAAATCACCAGGTCCTCTATCATCGTTTTCTGCTATTTCATTAAATTCTTTACCTTCAGAAGATTCGCTTACCTGATATAAACTTAAAAAGGAATTAATCTTCTGACTGGTCATCTCAATTACTACTTTTTGACCGGCTCGACCCTGAAATTGGTATAAATTTACAAATCCACCTTTTTTTCGGATGCGATCGCCTTCTGCTAAACTGCCATTAATTACTTGACCATTGAGCAGAATAGTTGTAAAAGTCGGTTCTTTTTCTCGCGGTAAAGTAGATTCATTAGAGACTCGCTGGTTTCGCACGTCTGCTAAGAAAGATTTGACTTTTTCCACAGAAAGAGCCAGATTAATGCCAGTACCACTTGGTGTGCGAGCAACTAAATCACCTGCGCCATCAAATACTGGAGCTGTAGCAACTAAAGAATTGACACCAATTACTTCTCCTTGAGAATTTAATAAAGGGCCTCCAGAGTTTCCTGGATTAGTACTAGCAGTATGTTGAATTTCTCCATCTTTCCTAATACGGCTAACATTGCCTTGGGTGCAAGTATCACGATTATCTGGGTCTAGAGGAGTACCAATAGCAAAGACGCGATAACCAACTTTCACTGAACCTGGACGCGCTAAGGAAATGGCTGGTAAATTTTTGCGGTTTTGGATTTTTACAGCAGCTAAATCTACACCTCCCATTGCAAAACCAACAACATCTGCGGGGACTTGTTTACCATCTTTAAAAACTACTGTGACAACACTGGGACTACCATCAACAACATGGGCATTTGTAATAATTAATCCGTCTTGACTAACTAGAAAACCGCTCCCATGTCCATTGCCATCTTTAATAGTGACGACAGCATTGCTGCCTTTTTCACAAACTATGTTCGCTTCTTTCTCTTCAGCAGTTTGTGCTAATACACGGTGAGAGTGCCATGCTTGGTGTCCGTTACTCGGTAGTAGCTGTTCAACACTGGCTGCTCCTATAAAGGTAAATATAGTACATAGTGTTAAACTTGCATATTCTAAAAATCTTCTCTTCATTACTTTATAGTCAGCTAGTATGCAGTTAATATCTCAATCGGGCAATGTGGATGTTGAATCCACAGGCGAACTACTCCAAAATTTGTCATGCCTGGAATCATCTGCCTTAAGAAATAAGTTAAAGCTTTTAGTACCGTAAAAATACTAAGATTAGATTAATTCTGCTCAAATTTGGAACAATATTCCCAATAAATTGAGCTAACCATCGAAATTTACGGTATGATTTTCTATCCATCTACAGACAATATCCTGGTTTGCAAGCATGAGTGAGATAGAAGGAATCACAAAAGCCGAAGACATGACTTTCAGCTAGCCTTGGTCAAGTCATACTGATGCTGTAAGTTAGAGGGATGCCTGCGGCAGGCTGCGCCAACGCACATCCAGTAACAGCTTTAGTCAATCGACTGTGTTTAATCATTGTTCCATCTCCTGGCCTCAATACATTGATGTTGTCAACAGGTGAACTACTTGTTTGCTTCTGTTTGGGTTTCGTTAGGAGTCTGTAGTTTTTACGCAGATGACTACGCTTGTTATAAAACTTTATATTTACCTGAACTTTGCTGGCGATACCTTCTCTTCTCCTGTCGGAAACGCTGCGCGAACGAGACGCTACGCGAACGCCAAAAATAAAGGTAGTCTAGCTTTTACCGCAACAGCCCAACTCCATACCCACAGAGGGCATGAGTTTCCCAATCCTTTTGATCAAAACTCAAGTCTGCTTACGCAGACATAGCATTGGCGATGGGCTACGCCCCACTGTAGGCGATCGCCTACAGTGGGGCGTAGCCCATCGCCCCTTTACCAACGAACCTAACCCATCACCAGAGCCAGAAGGTTGAGATTGTAAAAACCCAAGAACATGACATTACTGCATAGATTGAGATAGCTAGAACAAGGTGTTTGAGCGCAGGGCAGAAAAAGTTGATGAGGTAATCTATTTACTAAACGTTATGGATTTTTACATAGCGGCTAAAGTATTTGTAAATATCCGAAATGGCTAGTAAGGACTGATGACCCAGTTGAAGGTGTTAGGGGCTTTTTTTGGGACTCTTAGATCGACTTTGGGGCAAAGAGGATAAAAAGCTAGGCGATGGATCGCAAATTGCGGTATAAGGTTACGTAAATACCTATTATCGTCACCTAGTTTTTATGTCCGGTCGCATCGTTAAAGTCAACAATAATACTCTGCCTTCCGTGATGGATTGGTGGACTCAACCTGATGTGTTGGCGATGTTATTGGCGGAGAAACGCAGTCAGTCTACCCGCAGGGCTTATGACCGGGACATTCAAGATTTTTTTGCCAAGATGTTTGGGGTGGAATCGACGGCGGAATGGGTGGTGCGATTTTTGGCACTGCCGGGGGCGCAAGCCTTGGGGTGGGTGGTCAAGTACAAAGCCAAGATGATTGAGCAGGGCTTATCGGAGGCGACGGTTAATCGGCGGTTGTCGGCACTGCGGGCGTTGGTGCATAAAGGTAGGGTATTGGGTGTTTGTGGTTACACCTTGGAGGATATTAAGGGTGAGACTGTCATTAAATACCGAGATACCAGCGGTGTTACTCCCCAGGAATTTAAGCAGATATTACTGTCTTGCGATCGGACGACGGCGAAGGGGGTCAGGGATTATGCTTTGCTGCGCTTGCTTTGGGATAATGCGCTGCGGCGGGGGGAGATTGCCAAGTTAAAAATAGGGGATTTTGACCGTAAAAATAGCAAACTGCTGGTTTTGGGTAAGGGAAGGGGTAGCCAACAGGAAATAATTGATTTAACTCCTAAGACCAGGGATGCGATTTGTTATTGGTTGCCGTTCCGGGGGCTGGCATCAACAAAAGATGCGTTGTTTGTGGCGTTGGATCTAAATACGCCGGGGCATCCTTTGTCAGATACGGGGCTTGCCAAGATGGTGAGAACGCGGGCATTAAAAGCGGGGATTACTAAGCCTTTATCACCGCACCGCATTCGGCACAGTTCGATTACGGCGGCGTTGGATGCGGGGCAGAGTGTGCGGGAGGTGCAAAAGCTGAGTCGGCACAGCAAGTTGGAGACGTTGATGATTTATGACGATAATCGACAGCAGCACCAGTTGAAGGTGAGTAGTGTGCTGGCAGATTTGGTTTGATGGTGTCTAGTTGCTCTCTTCGATCGCTCGTTGATTAGTTCTGGGTATGTTAACAGTCACAATTATTGTTTGTCATTACTTCATATATTAGTAACTATCTGATTTTCTGACGGATGTTTGTAATGAGGTTGATTAATCGAGGGACATAAATAGTCAAAAGAATTATCAGTATGTTCCAGTTGCATATTCCGAGGTGCATTTAAAGCAATGACAGCATCGCCAATCTTTTCACAACGCTTGCAGCCACAGGCTGCTGATCCTTGAGCCAGTATCTCTTTTAGGTTACTGGCAATATTGATAAATCCCCTAGTTTTTGAATTTTTGGGTAGTTGGTCGGCAATTTGAACTAATTGCTCAATTTCTGAACGGTATTGTACCAAAAGAAACTGGTCAATTTGACATTTGCTCCGACAAGTATCTACATCTCCAAATTCATCAGCAAACTGCTTTAATCCTGCTGCTGCATTTTGCAAATCAAGTTCAAGCGGTACGATGGCACGGGCGCAGGCGGTAGAATCAGCATTTGTATTGTTAAACTTTTTTCTGAGTAGAAGTTCAAAACGTTTGATATAAATTCCTAAAATAGCCAGGGCTTTTTCTTTATCTTGGGGACTGCTAAAGTTAAGTTGATGCGTGCTAAAAAGTTGAGGGATAAGTTGTAAAATCGCTTTGAGTTCGCTAGTTTTAAATTTATTACTCCACAGAGTAATAGCATCTCCAATATTATTGATAGTTTCTAGGCGCAGAACAAAGTAAAAGGAAATAAGATTAATCAGATAACTTCGCTTCATCTCCATTTGAACATAGTTAGAGATATAAAGCTGTTGGTCAGCAAATTGAGATTCAAAATACTGCTTATAGACTTGTGTACCTAGTAGCAGAGAACGTAGAACTGAGGTATCTAAAAAGTGTTGAGTCACAGAATTATCATCCATCCTGTGTTATTCCTCATCTTCATCTGTATCTAGGTTATTGTCAATTTTTACACCGAATGGTAGGGTATCAAAGCCTAAGTTTTCTAAAGTTAAAATCGCTGACTCGACTGAGGAATTGTTGATTGTTTCTTGATTCACTAGGGATGAAAGTAATTCACAAACTCCCTTATACTGATTGGCATTGTAGTCAATCCATTTGTTTTCAAAGAAGAGTGCATCATGCAGTGCCATCACCACTTCTGTATAAGGGTCAAAAGGGAATTTATCGCGCAACGAGCGCATGGTACGCAGTAGATTGTCTGCATAGACGGCGGCGATTGGTTCTCCAGAGTAAGAAGAGAGTTTTTGTAAATCTACTAAAAGAGTTTTGGTAATTTCTACTCCTGAAACTTCTAAGACAGTCTGTTCAATATTCATTGTTTTTATCTGACAACAAGTTCAGTTTATTTGGAGCTAATTCACATTTTATAGAGTAGATTTATGGGATGAAACCGCAGTTGGGATACGCTCTGTACCAATTCTAACGGCGATACTTAAATCTACAGGTTACTTTATTTTCTAGTGCATTAATTTTTTTCTCAAGATACTATAGCACTGCCGTCAGGTCTGCTGTAGCACTGTTAAATCGATTTAACATTGCTTGGGTTACTTCTGGGTCAGCGTTGACGGTTGCAAGTTTTTCCTTTACACAATGATCTGCTATAGCCATAATGGTCAGCCTGTATGCCTGCTGATCCGAATCCTATGTTGGTGAGGTCAGCCAGATAAAAACCAAGTTGGTCTTGTCCGCCCTATGGCGTACTATTGACATACAAACTCTGTAAGTTAGTATATTCGTTACTTACAAACTTACAGAGTTACGAACTTACAGAATAACAAAGTTACGGAGTCAGGATGTGCGTATTATTGCTATTGTGAATGGAAAGGGGGGATCGGCTAAGACGACAACTAGCGTCAATTTAGCAGCCATCCTTGCTGAGAAATCAAAAGTATTGTTGGTAGATGCAGATCCTCAAGGTTCTGCTACTTGGTGGGCAGAGCGCAATGAGCGAGATTTTGAATTAGCTAAAGAAACAGATACGAATGAGTTATTAAAACTTAAAAAGGTCAAAGGCTTTGATTTTATTATTGTGGACACTCCGCCAGCACTCCACTTTGATGCACTGAAAATTACTATCGATGCGGCTGATTTTGTTGTGCTGCCTTCTCCGCCAGCCCCAATGGATCTCCAGGCGCTAATTGAAACAGTACAAGCATCAATAATGCCAGCAAAAGTTAAGTTTCGAGTTTTATTAACCCGTGTTGATCCGCGTAGTTTAGGTAAGGCGCTTGATGCTCAACAAGCATTGATGCAAGGGGGTATTCCTGCATTTAACGGATTTGTTAGGGCTTATGCTGTTCATGAACAAGCGGCTCTTGATGGCATACCAATTACTCAAGTTAGGGGAAAAGTAGCTCGTGAAGCTGAAGGGGATTATCGGCGTATTGCTGATGAGCTTTTAAGAGAGGTGAATACTCATGGCTAAAGCACGTCGTCGTTTATCCGATCTTGTTCATGAAGAAACGCAGAAAATCAGAGAACCGAACTTACAGAGTTCGGAAGTTACAAAGCCGGAAAGTTTATTAGAAAATCTAAGTGAAGCAGAAGAAAGAGGTACAGAACAACAGACTCCTAATCTTACAGACTTACAGACTTTGGTAATTACAAAGCCTGTAAGTCAACCGGAATCTTCAAATAGAACAGACTCAACAACAGAAGAAGTTACAGAGCAACAGACTCCCAATCTTACAGACTTACAAACTTCGGAAGTTCCAAATTCTGTAAGTTCACTGAAAACTCCAAGTGAAGTAGAAGAAAGAGGTATAGAACAACAGACCCCCAATCTTACAGACTTACAGACTTCGGTAATTACAAAGCCTGTAAGTCAGCCAGAATCTTCAAATAGAACAGACTCAACAACAGAAGAAGTTACAGGACAGCAGACTCCCACTCTTACAGACTTACAGACTTCGGAAGTTCCAAATTCTGTAAGTTCACTGAAAACTCCAAATGAAGTAGAAGAAAGAGGTACAGAACAACAGACTCCCAATTTTACAGACTTACAGACTAATAAAGATTCAGAGTCTGTTTCTTCTACGGAAATTGCTATTGAGCAGAAGAGTGAAGAAGTCAACAAAACTACAGAGTTACAAAGTTTGAAAGATACAGACTTACAGAGTACCGAACTTCCAAAGTATTTAAAATTGGAGCGTAAGGAAACACGATTGAGACAGGATCAGATTGATGCACTTACCGATCTCACCCGGAAATTAAATAGAACGAAACGGGTGAAAGGTGGCGAGAGACTTACAGATAATACTTTGATTCGTGTTGCAGTGGATTTACTGCTGAGTAAAGCTTCGGAACTTCAAGGTACTACAGAAGATGAGTTACGAAGCTCATTAAATTTGTAACTTACAGAGTTTGTAACTTACAGAGTCTTTTATGAATTTATCTTGCCTCATGTGTAATCATCGCTGTCGATCTCACTTCCTTTGATGAGTCAGATTTAGACAAATAAAGGTTAAGCGATCTAGCAAGGACGCTCTAAGGATAGGGGTTTGCAGCTTTAACTTCACAAATAGAAAAACAAAATCCTTCAAGCGATCGCCTCAATTGACATCACTTCACTGGGTAATATAATCCATCATCACCAAAGCGCCAGCCACGGGAAGCGGGGTCTCGATGGCGGCTCCATGACTCGAACTCTGATGGACTCTTGTTTTTTCGCTCTGTAGAAAGGCTTAATTCATCAACACCCAATCTTCGAGCTAGATTTTCCCCTGTTAAGGACTGAATTTCTACTGATTGACCATGAAACTGATAAGATGAAAATCGCCTCTTGGCTGTATTAGCATTTTGTCGAAGCTGCCCAAGGGCATTGTTAAGTTGGGCAAGGCTCTTGGCGACGGTTTCTAACTTTTCTTCCAGTTTATTTAATTGTTGCGCTTGTTGCTGCGTGGCTGTTGATTCTATACCTTGTTCTATACTTTGGCTGATCTGCTCCAAAACAGTCTCAATTTGCTGTAAGCGGTTCTCTATACTGCTTTCTATACTCGAAGTATTATTTACCTGATTTGCTTCCAGTGCCGAGAGTCGGTTAATGATCTGGTGTAGAACATCTTCTATACGATGGTCAGCAACTTCTGTCTGACCCAGGATGTGATGCAAACCCTGCGCTACCAAGTCTGTTGCTGAGGTGTTGCGTTTTTTTGCTTCGGTTCTGAGCAATTCAACTAAAGATTTGGGCAGTTTAAAATTTACCGACTCCCGTTCTATAGCCATTAAAACACCCGCGCTTCAGCAAGACCCTTCTTTAGCTAGCTTACTGCGTACTGAAGAACAACTCAAACTATTTGCTTGTTCCTTTTCACTTAAGTAGCAATTTCGGTTAGTATATTTAAAAACAAATCATGGTTGATGGTTGGTTATTAGTTGTCAATTGTTATGATTAATTAATGGAGGAAATAACAAATGAATCAATATGATTTTAGTGTGGAACTAAGATCTACAGGACAAGCTGAAGCGTTGAAAGATTTAGAACTGGCGAAAAAAACAGCAGAAAGCAGAGGAATTCCATCAGAACTCCCATCTAAAAAAGAACTCGAATCTGTATCTATACCATTAGAAATATCCGCTAAAATCAATCAGGAAACATTAGACCTGTCAGGAGTTGTCAGAATATCTAGAAGTAGTGGTATGTCTTTCAGGTTTTATGAAGTTCCAAATGGTAAAGATAAATTGATTCAAGAATGGTTTGATGCTTGTCAGCAGAAGTTACTGGATAAAGTTTCTGAATTAATTATTGAATCTTAAAAAATCTACATTGTGGCTTTTTTTTTACCAACCATTATCAATCATCAGTAAACTAATAATTATAAAAGATAATTAAATATGAAGGTTAGAGGTATCAAACGTGGTCAAAATATTGAAATATTAGAACAACTTCATAATATTCCAGATGGAACAGAAATCATACTAGACTTAGAATTTATTGAAAGTAAAATTACAGAACCACAACAACCATTAACAGAAATCCCGCAAGCAGAAATCATTAATGTGAAACTTGCGGTCGTTAGTTTCAATAATAAGGAAGCCGTAATCGTTTCAATCCCGCAAGCAGAAATCATTAATGTGAAACTTTGCTATTATCTGAATAAAAAAAGCTGATGTAAGGTTTCAATCCCGCAAGCAGAAATCATTAATGTGAAACTGTTGTAGTAGCAGGAACTACAACAGCGGTGTCATGTTTCAATCCCGCAAGCAGAAATCATTAATGTGAAACTCCCAGATGGGACGCGAGCTAAATCAAAGCGCAGCGGTTTCAATCCCGCAAGCAGAAATCATTAATGTGAAACTTCGGTAGTTCCACTGTTTTAGTCATGTTTAAACCGTTTCAATCCCGCAAGCAGAAATCATTAATGTGAAACCCAAGTTGGATTTCTCTCGTCAGGATTGGGTCAATGTTTCAATCCCGCAAGCAGAAATCATTAATGTGAAACTTCAAAATCAACGCCAATACGAAGTAACCAAGAAAGTTTCAATCCCGCAAGCAGAAATCATTAATGTGAAACTTATACAAGTGGTTGGAAGACCCCTCTTCCGATAAGTTTCAATCCCGCAAGCAGAAATCATTAATGTGAAACATGTAGTAGTCTGAGTAATAAAATTTGTACCAGCAGAAAAAGGTTTCAATCCCGCAAGCAGAAATCATTAATGTGAAACCACTTAATGGAGAGGGAAGAGTTGAATTTACGTAGTTTCAATCCCGCAAGCAGAAATCATTAATGTGAAACTTGTTTTAATCCCGCCAATTGGTTAATTTTTTCTTGTTTCAATCCCGCAAGCAGAAATCATTAATGTGAAACGACTGATTGCTTTCTGCCTTGTCGCTTGGATTCGCAGGTTTCAATCCCGCAAGCAGAAATCATTAATGTGAAACCAAACAAAAACATTTAGAGATGTGGAACTTTCTAGTTTCAATCCCGCAAGCAGAAATCATTAATGTGAAACTTGTAATAGTTGCTTGTGTAACTGCATCTTCAACAAGTTTCAATCCCGCAAGCAGAAATCATTAATGTGAAACTCAGGGTCAACTCTATGAAATCTAGTGGATCTTTCATGTTTCAATCCCGCAAGCAGAAATCATTAATGTGAAACCGTGCCCGTGCTGCGGGGGTAAGTGATGACTTTAGTTTCAATCCCGCAAGCAGAAATCATTAATGTGAAACTCATAATCTCCCGTGAAGATATTACTAACTGGAGTTTCAATCCCGCAAGCAGAAATCATTAATGTGAAACCTTTGTCTCCGAATTGGGCATTGAGTCAGCTTGTGAAAACATGTTTCAATCCCGCAAGCAGAAATCATTAATGTGAAACGTCAAGTTAGTTTTTCTTTCTCCATTAGGTATCGGTTTCAATCCCGCAAGCAGAAATCATTAATGTGAAACTCGCACTTTCTAAACTTGGTAACAACTTTTATTCTTGTTTCAATCCCGCAAGCAGAAATCATTAATGTGAAACTTGCTGCCTTATATCAGCAGTTCGCCGCAGTATTGGTTTCAATCCCGCAAGCAGAAATCATTAATGTGAAACATAAAGTATATGATTATTTAGTTAACTTATCTAAGTGTTTCAATCCCGCAAGCAGAAATCATTAATGTGAAACCTGCCACCCATATTCCTCCCATCCAGATCCATCGCCAGTTTCAATCCCGCAAGCAGAAATCATTAATGTGAAACTTGGGTGAATAAACAGAATAATTTAAATATTGGGAAGGTGTTTCAATCCCGCAAGCAGAAATCATTAATGTGAAACCCCAAAAAGCTTAAACCCTTAACAATCTAGCTTTGTATAACTATTTTTGGCAGGGGAGGTAGAAAAGTTCATTTCAGCCACGGAGTAATCGATAAACCAGTCGAGCTTTATAAGCTATATTCCTTGAACCACAAGGGTTATAGATTTTTGGCGGGAACTAGGGGGTTTTTGCCCGTGCTTTCTCTTGCCAAAATTTTTGAAGATACTCAAAAATTTTCAATTTTCAAGGTACAGACTTACTGCAAAAACAGAATTAATGATTTCTAAATTGAAGAACTGCAAGCCATAATTCCGGCTTGTCTATGGTAAGAGTCGCCTCTTAACCTTACTCTTTGGTTTCCCTTCGAGTCATCTTTATCAGTATTAAAACTGAAATTTTTCCGCCATCAAACTGCGGTACTGTATAAATTCACTCTACATCTTTTGATTAAATTTGTCAACATTTTTTTTGCTTTTGTCTCTGTGTTTAAATCTTTTAATACGTTTATATTTGAGCCTTTGAGTTTGATATTTAATTTCAGATGCTTCGCCTAATCCAGCGTTATTTTTATGGTTGATAGCGGCATTAATATCAGCTTGTACACTGATATTAAAATTAGTACATACTAAATTTTGACAAAGAAATATATGTTGCTCGTTTCTGTTTCCTTCTTGCCCACATAAATAGCAAATCTTTGATGAGTTATAAGCTGATGGTTCTTCAAATTTACCGCCTAATTTTTCTAATTTATGCTTAGTCTTTGCTTTTAAATCTCCTAAAGAACGGATTTTTAGGATACGATTCAGTCCAGCTTTTGCTGTTGCACCGTTTTGCTCGTAACCTTGATGCTCACCAGATAGTTTTGGATCGCATTGTTTCATCAAGTTTTGTATTTGTGTATCTTCCCAAGCGATAGCATTATAAGTGCGTGCTAGACGTGAAGAAAGCTTATGATTAAAAGCATTTGTCGAATTAGCTGCTTTTTCATGAAGGCGGCTAATTTTAGCTTGCAATTTGGTTTCATTTTTAGTTTGTGGGCGTTTGCCAACATTACCAGCTTCTTTCCATTTAGTATCATTTATTAATCGGATTTTAGAAAGCTGATTTTGAATTTTTTCAATATGAACTTCTATACGCTCGCGTTTAAGATTAGGTCTAAATAATGCCCCGTGATCTGAAGCAATAACAGCTTTTACACCTGGGTCAATCCCTGCTGAGATTTCACGCTCTAATTTATGTTTTGATTTATATCCTTCTTTTGCTATAATTTCATCTATTTCTTTGATTCTATTTTGTATATCAATATATTCTTGTGAATCTTTACCGTGAATCTTACCAACATTAGGTAACTTATCTTTTAATTTTTTCTTCTCTTTAACTAATGGATGTGCAATAGTAATGCAAACGTAATAACCTGAAGGTTTCTTAGTTAATGTATAGGTACGCGGGATATAACCATCCTTTTCTAACCTTTGTTGATAACTCTTATCAATTACTTGAACTTTACCTAATCCACGAATACTAATCGTATTTTGAGCAAAATTGATTTTTGGGGGGTTTTGGTTATTTATGATAGTTTTTACTAAATCTTCCTTACTTTTAAATCTAAGCTTTTTACGATTTATTAATTTTGGATCTAGAAATGCCTTCCAAGCAACATCAAAATGTTCTTGAATTATTCCACTAACAAAATCAGTTTTTATAGATAAATTTGGTAAATTTTCAAATTTTCGGATGTTATTTAATAAACCTAGATGATCGAAAACAGATGATTGTTTTAACTGCCGTTGCTCATTTTTATCAGTAATTGCTAAACGATAGCTATGCGCTTCTGGTTTAATGGGAGTGTAGGGTTTATCTCCTTTGACTAACTTATAACCATGTTTATAGCCAATTTCACCTTTACTGTTTTTATAAGCAATTTTGATAGATTCGTCTTTTTCCCAATAGTTACCACCAGTTGCTATTCTGCAAGCAGCACCTAAAAATGCAGAATTACCAAACTGTAAGGGACATTTAATAATACCAGTTAAATCAAAGGGTGAAAACTCATCTAAAATGCTAGTATCCAATTTTGATTTTTTACGTTTGTTTTTACTTGACTTGGTTGAACTATTTATTTTTTCCTGTTCTATTTTAACTTTTAGTGCTTCTGAAATTTCTTTACTTTTATTATCAGCCCATTTATACCAAGTGAGGCAGTGATTATGTAGCTGATTTGCTAACAGCTTATTCCACAACCAAGTTAACTCTTCTAAAAACTGGTTATATTGGATAATTTGCTCTGGAGTTAATTGAACTTTGATTTTTACCGTTTTCATCTGCTGATAAGTTTTCCCATATCTTTTTATACTCTTTTTTGATTTCATCAGCCAACAGTTGCGGGCTTAATATCTGAACATTTTCGCCATATTTTAGAATGCGTTGCCGAAACCAAAACCAATAATCTATGGTCGCTTCGATCTCACGAAATTTTCCTTCTGGGTCACTGTAAACAACCACTTCATCTTTCCGTCGAGGTTTGTAGTTAGCCAATTGCCCGCTAGTACGATAGCGTACTTTCATATTAGGAAAGTCGCAGGAAACCCAACGAGTATCAGATGCAGCGCCCACACTGACAAGTTTATCGAGTCGGAAGATATGGTTTTGGTCGATGTTATGCCAATAGTCAAACCGCCAAGAACGCCAGTCAGGTATAAAAGCAAATAGATAGAGAAGACCATCATGCAGCCGCAGTTCGGAACGGTCAATATCCCAGATTCGTCCTTCTGTTCCTGGTTTGCTCTGATAGCGAATAGTATAACGGCATTGTTGCAAAAAGCGTTCTTGGAGTTGGCGAACGATTGCATCTAAATTGCGATCGCTATAATCAACCGGAGGACTAAAATCGACTTTAACAAATGAGGGAATGTCTGATTCCGTAAGGCTGCCAATGCGTTGAATTTGGCTTGCTTGTGCTGAAAAGCCCATATCAGCTAAGAAATATGCGGCTACTGCTAGAGCTTCTCGTTGTTCTGTTGATAAAAGAACCGGAAAATTTGACTCTACTAGTTCATAGGGGCTGTGAGTTCCGCTTTTAATTTCAATACCGCAGTCTCTGAGTTTGCGAATCGTGCGTGTAATTTTTTGCTTGATATCAGCACTATCGGCTGATTTACCATGTTCTTCTAAAAAGGTTAAAAGTAAATCTTCTAAATCTTTGCATCTTCGTGGCTTTTCGGCTAGAAGTCTCAGGATTTCTAGAGCAAAGGCGATTTGATTGTAATTGCCGTCATTTTTGGCGGACATACTTGAGGAAGATATTCCTACAGATGGCAAAGAATCATTAACTTGAGAGTTTAGCAGAAAATTTTGGCTTTGCTAACTCACTAGTTCTGCCAAAAATTGCGCGATTCTACGACTTCTTGACGGCAAGAACATCAAAGTCGTCGTCTTGTTAAACAAAGTCGTCGTTTTGACTAAATAACTTATTTTAGTGCGATCGCAGTTCTGATCTGTGGGATGATGCGCGATCACTTCCACTTGCGACCGATGGCGATCATATTGCAATCCCGTTGCCGGGTTTCATTAATTTGAAAGGTTAGTTGATAAAATGGACAGTGTTTCAATCCCGCTGGCAGTAACTCACTATATTAAACAAAACTACCTCTTCTATCAAAACAATACCATTACATCAGTAAGCATAACCATGATTTGAGAAAAATTTTGGTGACAATACATATAATCAAATAAAAACTCGTAAAAAGTATTGACTAGATACAGATTTACGTGCTAAATAATTAATCAGGAGTAAAAAATTAAGCAAAACCCCCCGCAGGAAGTGGCATTCCTACGGAGGACATTTGGAATTTTTTACTTTTAGAGGCAATAAAAGCACTGTTTGCCTCGAAATTTGTTTTCTATTAAACAAAGGAAAATATCCTATGTCAGATGATTATAGTACAGTTTCAGCAACTTTGCATCTCAATATTGAGCAAAGTTACGATTTATTGCTGGAACAATCAACAGCAACAGGAAGCATTAACCGAATCCAAGTATCTGCTTGGAGAAAAGTTTCTGTAACTGCTTGCAGAGTGTATAGAGAGGAAAAGAGTTGTATTCCTCCTTTGTTGCACGAAAGCTAGATTTTTACTCCATCAAAAAGAAGTTTGCGGAAGATGCCATTAATCTAAATAAAAGTGCTAGTTCTGGGGGAGAGCCAATTTCAGCAGTGTAAAAACTAGCACAAAGTAGCGTTTTCCTCATTTTTCCTTTTTAGGAGTACCATCATACGCCAGCAATTGAAATTTAATTGCTGGCTCACTCTGCTATTCAACAATTTAAGCGATTCGATATCAACAGCTTCAAAAAAATATCGATTGATATCAAATTTTGACTACAACATTTCCGAAACCAGTATTAAACTGGGTGCAAATCACACAGGGTAAGTAAGGTGAAGCTTTCTTTACAACCTCTTTACTCTCAACTCAACTCAGGAGTTGAGAACTGTCCCCTTGGCTGTAAGTCACAATGCCTTGTCACACAAAGAGCTAGCGACCTTAGACCACCTGAAGGATGTGTCTGTCCACTTTCATCACACCAGGCAAACACTTATCATGAAATTATACATGGTGATGCAAATATTATCTGTAATCAAGCAGCAACTGGAGATGGTAAAACCCTGGGTGCAAATTTACCCAGCCTAATTAATCCTGAATTTCGCATCATGGGGTTATATCCCACAATTGAACTTGTAGAAGACCAAGCGCAACAACAATACAAATATCATGCACTGTTTGGGTTAGATGCTGCTCAACGAGTAGACCGTTTATTTGGTGCGGAATTAAGCAGAAGGGTAAAGCAAGCAATTAAAAGTAATAAATTTCAAGAGTTACTGTTGGCGATTGAACAAAAGCCAATTTTGCTAACTAACCCCGATATCTTCCATTACATCACTCACTTTCAATATCGTGATCCGGCTTATGGTAGCGATCAACTACCATTAGTATTGGCAGAATGGCCTGATTTGTGGGTATTTGATGAATTTCATATTTTTGGGAGTCATCAAGAAACAGCGGCGTTAAATAGTTTGGCTTTTATTCGTCGCAGCCAAGAAAATCAACTCCGTCCCCGGCGGTTTTTGTTCACTTCCGCCACACCAAAACCCGATTTTATCCAACAGTTACGCACAGCTGGGTTTAAGGTAGCTGAGGTAAAGGGAGTTTATGCAAGTGAAGCCAAGCCGGGATTTCGCCAAATTCTGCAAGCTGTAGAGTTAGAGTTTGTGGAATTAGCCAAGGATGCAGATACTCAAACATGGTTAAAGGAAATGATTCCCACCATTGGACAAATTTTAAATGCAGAGTCTTGTGCTAGGGGATTAATTATAGTTAATTCTGTAGCAAAAGCTGGTCAAGTGACTCGGTTGTTAGATGCTTTATTACCAGGGGTAATTGTTCGTGAAATTAGCGGACGTATCGACAGACGACAAAGATTACAAGTACAAAGCGACTTGCAAAATGCACAACAGCCAGTGTTAGTGGTGGGTACATCTGCGGTTGATGTTGGTGTTGACTTCAAAATTCACCTGTTGATTTTTGAAAGTAGCGACTCTGCAACAGTAACGCAGCGTTTGGGAAGATTAGGGAGACATTCAGGTTTTAATACTTACACCGCATTTATTTTGATTCCTGGTCATACTCCTTGGGTGATGGCGAGACTGCAAGAAAAACTCAGTTCCCATCAGCAAGTCACCAGAGAGATTTTAGCAGATGCTATCCTCTACGCTTTTAACCCACCCAAAGAGTTTGAAGAATATCGTCAGCGTTGGGGTGCATTACAAGCACAGGGAATGTTTTGGCGCATGACGCAAGAGAATGCAAATGTTAGTGTAATTGTACGCGCAAAGATGACGGAAGATTTGCAGCGCATATACTCTCAAAGCATCGAATCAAAACAGGCTTATTGGTATAAAAAGCAGAAAACTGATGTCGAAAAAGCCACCCAAAAAGAACTTTTAAGCTTTCGGGGAGGTTCCACCCTCCAAGCTGCGGTTTGGGATGAAAATAATTTTTACACTTACGACTTGCTACGACTTTTACCTCATGCGCGAGTAGAAATCATCGACCGCGAGACATTTTTAGATGCAGCTAATAACTCAGGAAGAGGTGAAGAAGAATTTCCCGATGATTTTATCAATGTTTATCTTCGTATTCAATCATGGGTTGAACAGCGAATTGAGCATCTGAGTTTACATACCAATCATCTCAGCAGCGAATTACCTATTGGCGAACTTTACTTGCTAGATAAATTAACCCTCATCGGACATCCACAAGCTGATGTAATTAACTGTTTGCGACAAAAGAAACTTCTTACTTTCTTAGTTCCAGTCAACAAAAACAAACAAAGTAGCCATTGGGAAGTCAGCCGTACCCTTAACCTCAGTCCTTTATTTGGCTTATACCGCTTAGTTGACGCTAGCGAACAAACTTACGCCTGTGCATTCAATCAAGATGCATTACTTCTAGAAGCTTTAAAGTGGCGCTTAAAAAAATTCAGCACCAACCGCTTTGAATCTTCAATTTTTTAACTGTTGACTATTTACTGTTGACTGTTGACTGTGGTCACTGAGCGAAGCCGAAGTGTTAACTGTTGACTGCGCCGCACTGAGAGCTTCAAGAAGTGTTGACTGTTAAATCTAGAATTTTGATTTTTGACTTTTGACTTAATTATGTCTACCCTACTACAAACTCTCCTCATCGAAACCCTTCCACAAGATACAGACCCAATTTTACATTCCTATATTGAGAAATTACTACCATATATCGAAAAAGAATTTGCCACAATTTCTGCTTTAGGTGGAACTTATGAGGCGCATTATCAACGATTGTCTCAATTAGAAGATAGATTTACTCAAGACAAAGCTCAAAATTGGTCGAATCGTGCCGACCAAAATTTGCTAGTTCATGTTCTCAATGGTTTACTTACAGCTTGGAACATCAGCAAATATTTACCCCAACCTTTATCAGAAACTGAAAAATATCTCCTTTGTTTAGGTTTAACTCTGCACGACTACAACAAATATCGCAACGGACAAGGAGAAGAAACACCGAAAAATTCTGAAGTTACAGAAATTCTCAATCTCTGTCGTGATTTAGGCGAAAAGCTCAACTTCCAATTATTTTGGTCAGAATGGCAAGAATATTTAATAGAAATTGCTTATTTAGCACAAAATACCCAAAATAAAGCTAGCACAAATATTTACCCTGCTAACTGGCCTGTACCCAAAATTAAAGACCGTCGTCGTTTAGAAAATCCCCTGCGTCGGTTGCTAGCTTTTGGTGATATTGCAGTCCATTTCACTGACCCTGGCGATATCGATACTCAAACCAGAGGAGATAGGTTGCGGGAACAATTGCGACGTTTAAATATTAACAAAAGTTTGGTTTATCATCGCTTGCGAGATACCATCGGGATTGTCAGTAACGGTATTCATAACGCCACAATTCTTTTTGCTAAACAACTCGATTGGGAACCAATTTTATTTTTTGCCCAAGGTGTAATTTACCTAGCACCACCAAATAGCGAAACTCCAGATATTCAACAACTTCAAGAATTTATTTGGCAGCAAATTAGTGGAGTTTTAGCAGATAAAATGATGGGTGGCGATATTGGTTTTAAGCGAGAAGGTAAAGGCTTAAAAGTTGCACCCCAAACCTTAGAATTATTTGCGCCAGAAGAATTAATTCCCAAATTACCACGGGTAATTGAGGTCAAAGTAGCAAATATTAAAGACCCTGCTACACCCAAACGTTTAGAAAAATTAGATTTAAGTGCAACTGAGCGAGAATTTCTGAATCAAGGTGCAGATATTCGTGCTGATAGAATCGCTGAATTTATTTTTCTGGCTGAAAAAGAGTTTTTTGGAAATTCGCCAGCATACATGAATTGGATACTAAATAAATTAGGAGTACAAGACAAAATCACACCCGAACAAACCCAAATCCAATCGGGAGGCGTAAAATATGGCTGGTATCATGCAGCTGCTTATTATGTTGCTACTCATGCAACTTTAAAACCAGAAGAAATTTTAGAACAAATGGAAATTTGGGCAGAAGATTTAGCAAATTGGGCAAGTGAGAACAACTTACTTCCCTTACATTCTAGCCCTACTCGTGAAATTTTCTTTCAATACTTAACGCAATATTTAGAAGTTAAAGGCTGGTCAAGCAATTATCCGTCATTCAGTGCTGAATTTATAGCTTATGCTGATGCCAAAACCAAAGCCGCCAAACAACCAATTTGTTCCTTAAGTTCCGGTGAATTTGCATCAGAAGACCAAATGGATTCTGTCGTGTTATTTAAACCACAGCAATATAGTAATAAAAATGCTTTGGGAGGGAGACAAATTAAACGCGGAATTTCCAAAATATATGCCTTAGAAATGTTAATGCGTCAAGCTTTTTGGGCTGTCCCTGCTGGCAAGTTAGAAGAACAACAACCAGTATTTTTATATATCTTCCCCGCTTATGTTTATTCTCCCCAAACAGCAGCAGCTATCAAATTGTTAGTGAACAATATGAAACAGATTAATCTCTGGGATGTTCGCAAGCAATGGTTAGAACAAAAAATGAATATCAATGCTTTGCAATCAGTTGCTTGGTTAACAGAAGAAGCTACCTCTGGACGCTTTCACAACGATAAATACAATAAAGAAGACTTGCCTTTTATGGCAATGAATTACACAACTACCAGGGGTAAAACCCTTACAGATGCATGGGTACAACCTGCTTTCCTAGCTTTATCGCTACCAATTTTACTCGGAGTAAAAGTTATAGCTACTAGTAGTTCAGTTCCCCTTTATAACAGCGATCGCGATTTTAGAGAATCTGTAATTCTCGATGCACCTGCATCATTTTGGAATTTGCTGGGATTGTCTAATTCTCTGCGAATCCAAGATTTTCAAAATGCTATGCAACGGCTTTTATTTGCCTATAGTCTACATTTAGATACTCGTAGTTCTCCCCCCGATGCTAAATGGCGAGATTTGATTAAAACAGTGCGCGAGGTGACAACAAATGTACTCAATATTTTTGCTTTAGCTACAGAAGGATTGCGACGTGATAAACGAGATATACCCAGCCAAGAAGAAGTTAAACGTTATTGGCAATATGCCCAAGCCTGGGTAAAACAAGATAATTCAGCTACAAACCAAGGAGCGTATATTATGAAAATTACGGAAAAAATCGTGCAACAATACCGAGTATTTTATCAAGCAAATCTCGGTGAATCTAGCCACACAATTTTACTACCACTATCCAAAGCATTGGAAATGATTTTATCAGTTCCCCAACAAGTTGATGTTGATGATTTAATATTACAAGCTTCTGGACAAATTCAAGATGCTTTAGAGCGTCAAGAAGTCTATAAACGCCCTTTAATGATGGATAAATCAGTTGATAAAGCCACAAGACTAGAACGCGAATTAACAGCGATTCATACATTTATGACAACCTGTGTCCGGGAATTATTTCTCGAACTTTATAAAGGCGATCGCGCTTTATTACAAGAAAACCGCAACCGCATTAAATCCGGAGCGGAATTTGCCTACCGTTGGTTAGCTTTGCAAGAAAAGTCTGCTAAAGCATCCTAATTTTCTGTCATTCTCTCTGCACCTTTACGCGCTCAAAATCATTAACGAATAGGAACAAATCATGGGCATTCTTAAAAAATTACAACCCGAATTTCAATCTGTATTTCCTCGCTTGGCTTCTGGTAAATATATCCACTTCATCATGCTACGTCATAGCCAATCATTCCCAGTATTCCAAACAGATGGAATTCTCAACACTGCACGCACGCAAGCCGGTTTAGGAACTACAGATGAAAGCAAAAAACAAATCAGCCGTTTGGTAATGTTCAAACGTAAACAAACCACCCCCGAACGACTTGCTGGACGCGAATTACTTCGTAGTTTGAATCTTACTAGCACCGACGAAAGCAACAAAGATAAATACTGCGAATATAACGGCGAAAAATCCTGTAAAAAATGCCCTGATTGTATTATCTATGGATTTGCGATCGGCGATAGTGGGTCAGAACGTTCTAAAGTATACTCCGACTCGGCTTTTTCTCTAAGTGCTTACGAGGAATCACACCGCAGCTTTACCTTTAATGCTCCTTTTGAAGGCGGAACAATGAGTGAAGCAGGAGAAATGCGTAGCAGTATCAATGAATTAGACCATGTTATTCCAGAAGTAACATTCCCTACAGTTGAAACTCTGCGCGACCCTACCTACGAAGGTTTTATCTATGTTCTGGGTAACTTGCTGCGTACTAAACGTTATGGCGCACAGGAATCACGCACCGGGACAATGAAAAACTACATTGCAGGAATTGTATTTTGCGATGGCGAAATCTTTAGCAACTTACATTACACTCAAGCACTTTATGATGCCTTGAAGGGTGATGCTCCGATTGCTGATATTTTGCAGAAGGTAGAAGAAGTGGCAAATAATTTACTGAACGATGAACCTGTACGTACAACAAAGCGGCTGTTTGGTTCGCAATTGGAAGAATTGTTAGATGAAGTCAGTGCATTGTATCAAGATGAAACTCGTTTAGTAGAAACAATAAATGCACTCTACGGACAAACCAAAGCCTATGCAGAATCATTTGGAGCATTGAAGAAGAAAGGTAAATAAGGATTAACTACTACTTCTTGGTGTTAAGGTGAACGCTCCACCTTAACCCAAATTTCAAGAGAATTAAAGGATTTTGCTATGGCACTCTATCATTGCACTTTGACGCTACATGATAATGTTTTCTTTGCCACGCGGGAGATGGGCATTCTCTATGAAACAGAAAAATATTTACATAATTGGGGACTAAGCTTTGCACTTTTTGCAATTAATTACATTCCCCAACCATATCGGCTACAAGGAGAATTGGCTCAAAAACCAACATATTTAGATGCCAGTGCTGAACAAAATCTCCTGCATCTAAACCAAGCGGGAATTTATGTATTTCCTGCTCAACCTATCAATTGGTCATATCAAATCAATACCTTTAAAGCTGCTCAAGTTGGCTATTATGGCAAATCCAAACAGTTCGGCGATAAAGGTGCAGATAAAAATTATCCAATTAATTACGGACGGGCTAAAGAAATAGCTGTTGGGAGCATATATCGTACCTATATTATTGCTCCTGAAACTATCAAAATACCGCATTGGATACGTTTGGGTAAATGGGCTGCAAAAGTCAGAGTTGAAGCTGTAAAAATTCCAGATAAAGTTATACAAACTAAATCTGGTGATTACACCTGTTTACATCCTCTAAACCCTTTGGATTTACCAAGTAATACTCGAATATTACTTTATAACCGGATTGTTATGCCTCCTGCAAGTTTGGTAAGTCAGGCACAGTTAAACGGTGCATATTTAGTAGCTAAAAAGAGTGAAGAATCTAAAAAAGATGATTGGCAAGCTTTTAAATTAACATTAACTGAGCAGCAATATCAACAACTGCCAGAAGAAATTTATTTACCTACAGGAGTATTTTATGGAGCAGGAAATGTTGCCGCAACAGCATAAATTTTCTACATTGCATTCAATAGTTGTTGAATTGGCAGCTGCGGATGTAGGAGATATACCACCTACTTTATCTCGCGCATTGCACGCACTAGTACTTAAATGGTTTGCAGCAGCAAGCCCATCTGTTGCTGAAACTATCCATGCCAGTCAAAATTCACCATTAACAATTTCAGGTTTATTAGGAAACCGCCGTCCGACTGGTGTGCATGTAGGAGATTATTTTTATTTTCGGATTGGTTTACTAGACGGTAGTTTAGTTGAACCTTTAATGCGCGGGTTTGAACAGTCAGAAACTCAATCTATAGTACTAGGTGATTTTCCGTTTGTATTACGCAATATATATGCATTGCCAGGGACGCATCAATTAGCAGGCGCAGCTGATTATGGGTTATTGTCACACCCAACGCAAGTTTTGACAGATATTGAAATACATTTTCTTTCTCCTACTAGTTTCAAGCAAAATCAAGGAGTACAAACTTTTCCCTTACCAGAACTAGTGTTTAACTCGCTGCATCGACGGTGGAATATTTTTGCACCAGAACAATATCATCTCCCAAATTGCGAATGGAATGCTTTGGTTTCAGCCTACGACCTCAAAACCTATGCGCTCAAAATGGAAGGTGGTACAGAAGTTGGGGCGCAGGGTTGGGTTCGCTACCGATTTAGTAGCCCTGAAACGGCTCGGATTGCCACTATTTTGGCAAATTTTGCTTTCTTTGCTGGGGTAGGACGTAAAACTGCAATGGGGATGGGGCAGACACAACTGGCTTTGGGAACAAGTGTATTGCAAAAGCCGCCCAAACCAAAGCAGTCTAAAGTCTCTAAACCCTTACCAGTTCGTAATTAACAATTTGTATTTTCTAATAGACTATGAACGAACAATACTATCTTCCCCTAGCTTATCTAAATGCTTGGGAATATTGTCCTCGTCGTTTCTTTCTTGAATACGAGCTAGGGGAAAATGCAGATAATGAACACATTATCATTGGCCGTCATCTGCACCGTAATGTTGATGACGAAGGCAAGAATGTTGAAGGCGACAAAGTAGTTTACCGACATCAGTGGGTATGGAGCGATCGCCTTTTGGTTAATGGCATTATCGATGCGGTGGAAGAAAAAGATAACCAATTAATCCCTTTGGAATTTAAAAAGGGACGTATGGCCAACCACAAGAGCGATCATTTTCAATTGTGCGGTGCGGCTTTGTGCCTAGAAGAGCGTACAGGAGGCTCTATTCCTTACGGCGAAATTTTTTACTATGCCAATCGGCGCCGTGAACGTGTAGATTTTTCATCTGCATTACGACAAGCCACAGAACAAGCAATCTCAGCAGCGCGGGCTGCTATAGGTGGCATAATGCCTTCACCAATAGACCACCCTAAAAAGTGCCAAGATTGCAGCTTACAGAAAATCTGCTTGCCGAAAGAAATCAAAAAACTACGCCTTGAGGTCTAAATCATGTCTATTCTTTATGTAACTCAACCTGATGCAGTACTTAGTAAAGCTGCCGAAGCTTTTAAAGTTGCCTTAAAACAGGAAGATGGCGGCTGGGAGAAGAAATCAGTTCCCGCTCAAACTGTCGAACAAGTTGTATTGATGGGAAATCCGCAGATCACTGGTGATGCCTTGGTCTACGCTTTGGAACTAGGGATGCCTGTACATTATCTTTCTGGCTTTGGTAAATACTTGGGGTCGGCTCTTCCAGGGTATTCTCGTAATGGTCAATTACGGCTGGCGCAGTATGCTGCTTATTATGACACAGCCCATCGTTTGGAGATTGTCAAAACTATTGTTATTGGCAAGATTCAAAATCAACATAGTGTTTTATACCGCCACGACCAGAAAGATAATCCTCTCAAATCTCGCAAACAGCTAGTTAAAGAACAGACAACTCTTGACGAAGTACGTGGTGTTGAAGGATTAGCTGCACGAGAATATTTTGCTGCTTGGTCGGCTATGCTTGAGGAACAATGGTCATTTAACGGCAGAAATCGTCGTCCTCCAACAGATGCAATCAATGCTTTACTGGGATTTGCTTATGGTCTTTTGCAAGTACAAGTAACTGCTGCTGTACACATGGCTGGTTTAGACCCTTATGTTGGTTATCTGCACGAAGCTACTAGAGGACAGCCTGCAATGGTTCTTGATTTGATGGAAGAATTTCGTCCTCTCGTTGCTGATAACTTAATACTTTCGGTCATTAGTCATAAGGAAATTAAGCCCGACGATTTTACAGATCATCTTGGTGCGTATCGACTTTCAGAAAGCGGACGCAAACAGTTTTTACAGGCATGGGAGCGAAAAATGAACGATGAATTTAAGCATCCTACCTTTGGCTATCGTTGCAGCTATCGTCGTGCAATCGAGTTGCAAGCACGTTTATTGAGCCGACATTTACAGGAAGGAGTTCCCTATAAAGCCCTGACACTACGATGACTACTTTGTTCTACCTCATAATTTATGATTTGCCTGATAATAAAAAGGCAAACAAGCGACGAACAAAACTACATAAAATGCTTTCTGGCTATGGAACTTGGACGCAGTACAGTGTGTTTGAATGTTTTTTAAATACTGTGCAGTTTGCTAAATTGAAGGTGCAAGTTGAGAGCTTGATCAAGCCATCTGAAGATTCAGTACGTATTTATGTTTTAGATGCTGGAGCAGTACGTAAGACTATTACCTATGGTTCGGAGCAACCACGACAGCAAGAAACGATAATACTATGATGCTAATATGATACAAGCAAAATTTTGGCAGGGCAAAGTACGGGCAAAAACCCCCACCTCCCGCCAAATCGACAGAACCTTGACAATTTAATAGTTTCAGCAGTTCAAGTACGAACATAGAGCCTAGTTATAAATGCCGGAAATGGACTTTTAAAGTAGACCTGCCAAAAATGGTGTCGGGAATGGCTCTGTCATTAGCTTCTGGCTGGCTGGCTTTCAAATAAATGAAACCCGTTCGCGGGATTGAAACATTACGAGCATTCTTTTCTCTTTCTAAGAGATTTATAGCTTTCAAATAAATGAAACCCGTTCGCGGGATTGAAACTATCTTTATGTCCAAACTCTTCAGTCAGATCGTTGACTTTCAAATAAATGAAACCCGTTCGCGGGATTGAAACATTTCCATGCTTGCTATTTAGAAAAGGCTTCCTTGTCTTTCAAATAAATGAAACCCGTTCGCGGGATTGAAACTGGCATCGCGGACAACATCGCCGCCAAATAAGACTACTTTCAAATAAATGAAACCCGTTCGCGGGATTGAAACCATATAGCTTATTAGTTCAATCTGTGCCTTTATATAGAACTTTCAAATAAATGAAACCCGTTCGCGGGATTGAAACACACAGTAGACTTATTCAAGTATTTAGCTAATAACCTTTCAAATAAATGAAACCCGTTCGCGGGATTGAAACCAATACTGCGGCGAACTGCTGATATAAGGCAGCAAAACTTTCAAATAAATGAAACCCGTTCGCGGGATTGAAACCAGTCGGAAATATTGGGGCGATGCGGTTTGCTTGCTTTCAAATAAATGAAACCCGTTCGCGGGATTGAAACTTCAGTTTGCGATCGCACTGAATCCATAATTTAACTTTCAAATAAATGAAACCCGTTCGCGGGATTGAAACACTTGTGTTTCGATATTGATTAATACTCTAGTTAGCTTTCAAATAAATGAAACCCGTTCGCGGGATTGAAACTTAGATTATCTTGATGTTAACGGCTTCAAGCCTGACTTTCAAATAAATGAAACCCGTTCGCGGGATTGAAACGGTAAATGGGGAGTTTTTAACTCCCCATTTTCTTAAGCTTTCAAATAAATGAAACCCGTTCGCGGGATTGAAACTCGCTTTGGAAGTATATCAAAACCAATCTGGCTGTGCTTTCAAATAAATGAAACCCGTTCGCGGGATTGAAACTTTTTATAAGCTCAGCTTTACTAAGTTCTAATACTTTCAAATAAATGAAACCCGTTCGCGGGATTGAAACTACTTTGACTAGCTTTTCTTCTCCTACTGTTAGCTTTCAAATAAATGAAACCCGTTCGCGGGATTGAAACTTTCCGCGCCGGGGAACTTAGCCAAGTGGCGTGGCTTTCAAATAAATGAAACCCGTTCGCGGGATTGAAACCTTTTATTTTAGCTTTAGGCGGAAACTGTGTTTGCTTTCAAATAAATGAAACCCGTTCGCGGGATTGAAACGGGTAAATGCTACTGGTGCGATCGCCGCAGCATTGGCTTTCAAATAAATGAAACCCGTTCGCGGGATTGAAACAAGAACAAAGGGTCATATTAAACGACGCTGTTCGCTTTCAAATAAATGAAACCCGTTCGCGGGATTGAAACCTGGAAGCTTGATTGGCTTGTTCCTAGCTTTAACTTTCAAATAAATGAAACCCGTTCGCGGGATTGAAACTACCAATCCATCTGTGCAACTACTTAGGGGTCGGCTTTCAAATAAATGAAACCCGTTCGCGGGATTGAAACAAACAAAGAGAAGCTTCAGCATTTATTAAATACTAAATCTTTCAAATAAATGAAACCCGTTCGCGGGATTGAAACAATGCAATGAAAATATCTATTTTTCTTACTCTCTTATCTTTCAAATAAATGAAACCCGTTCGCGGGATTGAAACTTGAGATAATTTAATATCACCTAATAGTTTTCTTACTTTCAAATAAATGAAACCCGTTCGCGGGATTGAAACCTTTGGAGTTCGTCAATGAAAGGGAAAGCAATACTTGCTTTCAAATAAATGAAACCCGTTCGCGGGATTGAAACCACCAGCAGTAGGCTTAGTAGGTCTGTAGCAGACTACCTTTCAAATAAATGAAACCCGTTCGCGGGATTGAAACAAGAAGTTAAATCTATTGACGCTATAGAGCGCAAAGACTTTCAAATAAATGAAACCCGTTCGCGGGATTGAAACATGGTTGAACATGAGTAAAATAATCAACCGTGTAAGCTTTCAAATAAATGAAACCCGTTCGCGGGATTGAAACGTTGATTTGAGTACCAAAGCAAAAGAACTTCACCTTTCAAATAAATGAAACCCGTTCGCGGGATTGAAACTAGTAAGTTCGGTCTTGAAATACAAACAAAGGATTCTTTCAAATAAATGAAACCCGTTCGCGGGATTGAAACATCGCTTTTAGTACTGAATATTGAATGGCGATCGCCCGCTTTCAAATAAATGAAACCCGTTCGCGGGATTGAAACTAATATCTACCAGAAATATAGCCAGGCACACTCAGCTTTCAAATAAATGAAACCCGTTCGCGGGATTGAAACATCCAGAATGAATACGTATTCATCCAACTCCCAACTCTTTCAAATAAATGAAACCCGTTCGCGGGATTGAAACTATTGTTTTCCAGATTCTAGTTTCATCGCTTCTAGTCTTTCAAATAAATGAAACCCGTTCGCGGGATTGAAACGGATCGACAAAATAAGAAATACACTTTGGCATCTCAGCTTTCAAATAAATGAAACCCGTTCGCGGGATTGAAACACTTGGTTTTATGTCGGATGACTGCCCCATTAATTCTTTCAAATAAATGAAACCCGTTCGCGGGATTGAAACAAACCTAGCTAGTACAAATTTACTCTACTGAAAACTTTCAAATAAATGAAACCCGTTCGCGGGATTGAAACAAATCTCAGACGAATATCTCAAGCCCCGTGATATTGCTTTCAAATAAATGAAACCCGTTCGCGGGATTGAAACCTGGAAATATGGCGACACTCAATATTGGAATTCCCAACTTTCAAATAAATGAAACCCGTTCGCGGGATTGAAACTTTACAGACAACAATGGCTCCTAAATTCTTCACAAGCCTTCTAAACTGCGCTGGTTCATCAAAAATTACAGATACACGAATGCAGCGATCGCCTGGACAAAATTCACAATCAATCTTCTTGGGAAGCTAAAGCTTGCTCTTTCGCCACAGCCTCAGCTATAACTTGCCGGAGCCATTCAGAACGGTTGGGTTTGTTACGCACATAAGTATCTAACTCGTCTGGCAACAGTACCGATATAGGTTTCGCTCCAGATTTTACTCCTACTCCTTTTGACTGAAAGCGAGTAGCAATATCATTTCTTTCCATAGCAATGAGCCTTTTTATATAAGCTTATCCTAGCAAAGCCCGTATATATATGGCAATAAATTAGTTATTTTAATCATAAAATATCCAGATTCTGATAATAAACCCATATATATATGGGATAATAAAAGAGTAAGGAATAGGAACGGAGCGCCACAAAAACTCCCGGTAACGGAACCGGAACGCCCAACGTGAAATTTCAGATGTAGCGCCAAGTCCAAAACTCTTACATACACAACAGAAAAAGCACCCCCGACGACCAATCTAAAGGTGCTTTTTCTGAGTTTCAATGCTAAAAGGATTCTAACACATGAATTTGTTTTCTAACACCCTAATATTTCGCTCAGAACTAGATGCTCAATTAGTAGCCGAACAAGTTGACAACTGCCACCTTGAAGGCAACCTTTTAATAGTTCCTTGCCAAGAAAAACGGGCAGTAGAGTTAGCAATTAGTTTAGCTGGTGTTGATTTACCAATAGAAGAAGGTGCAAGCTGTTTGCTTCCATTTCCCAAGCATGAGCGTGAATGTCTTGATGATGATGCACCACAGATTTATGTAGCTTGTTTATCGGCTTACAACAACGGCTTTTTACACGGGATGTGGATTGACTGTACACAAGAAGCAGATAACATTCAACAAGACATTGAATGGATGTTATCTTGGTCACCCTGCCGTAATTACGAAGCTTGTGAAGAGTGGGCAATCCATGATTTTCAAAACTGGCATGGTATTCACATTGATGAATACGAAAGCATAGAAAAACTAGCCGAACTTGCTCAAATATTATCAGAGCATGGCGCAGCCTACGCCGCTTATTATGAGTATGACAGTAGTGATGCTAGTGTAGAAGATTTTCAAGAACATTACTGGGGTGAGTACGAAAGTGCAGAGGATTTTGTTTATGACCAACTCGAAGAACAGGGATTGATTAAAAACTTAGAAAATATGGGTATTCCTAGCTTCTACCTGAATTTTGAAGCAATAGCCCGTGATTGGTTTATTGACTCCTACTATTCAGTAGAGGAAAGTTACAACAAAGTCTACGTTTTTAGTCGCCACTAATAAAATCAATGGGGTAGTTGTTAACTACCCCTTTATATTTAAAAACTGACCAATTGACCAATCAATTTTGAGAAAAATTATTTGTCAGTCTTAAAAACAGCCTCATTAATTAACGTTGACGACTGGATTTTTTTGGAGATGTTTGTTTGATGTAATTACTAGGGATGACCACAGTTTCTTTATCTAACCGCAAAAGGTAGCAGTAACTTTTGGTATTGGGACAGGCGATCGCAGAAGGAAAGTTAACACCCAAAGCAAAACCCAAAGATATGTAAATTCCAAACGATCCCAGATAAAATAACCAACCTCTCCACCCTGAGCCAATCCAGCGTGCAAAGTAAATTAAATTGAGTTTAAATTGCTGCGATCGCTGACTCCTCAGTTGAGAACGTTTTTGTTCAGCCTCAATCCATTGCTGAGATTCATTAGACTTGTCCGAAAACTCCAAAGCCAAAGTGTACAAAGCTTTGAGACAAAACTTTGATATTTTTGCGAAAACGCAGTTATAAGGGTTTGAGATAGTTAGTGATTATTGCTGGCAGCTAATTTGGTAAAACTAAACTGCCTCTTTCTATGCCTAACTAACCCACAAACTGTTAAGATAATCTGCTCGTAAGTATCAATTTTTAAGCGAAGTATTTGTGATGCTATGCGAAATATCTTAAGCAAGCGAATCAAATGCTCGATAAATATGCGATTACTAGATCAAGCCTTATTTTCATCTTTCTGTTGCTGGTTAATTCTTTTTTTGTTTTCTTTTATGAGGGGTAGTAATATTTTTACCACCTTGGTATACCTTATCCCCTGAAAGAAGAGATTACTCCTTGCAACAAGGAATTAAAAAATAAATTTCAATAAGCAATTACATAAGATTAGATATTCTCAGTATCGCCATCGTTTTCTCAGCCACCAAACCACAAAACTAACAATGATTCCAACTATTAAACTGGCACTTAAAGGGTAGTTGCAAAAGAAGCTAACTTTACTAAAAACATCTTTACAATCTTTTGCAGTTTCTCTTACTAAAGATATGGTTGCTATTCCAGCACCAGCAACAGCTACAAGCTCTTGGAAGTTACGCTCTCGTTCTGCTTTCTCAACTTCTATGCGACTACGAGTAGCGTTAATTGTATCTTCTAAAAGTTGCAAGCCAAGCTGCATATTTTCGATATCTTTTGTAATTTGTGCTAGATATTTTTTATTGGCTATTTCGCTAAATTTTTCTAAAAAATCTAACTGATTCTTCTGGCCTGCTTTTTCTTTAATCAAATCTAAACGTATTTGATAATTAGATAAATTAATTTCAATAATTGCTTTTTGAAAAGATAGGTTTAGTAAATCGATTGTATATTGTTGGAGAATATTATCAATATTGCTTAAAATCTGGCGAGAATTGGTAATATTCTGTTTTTCTTTCCAATAATGATTTTGATTGGTAATTCTTCTATTTTCTTCTATTTTTTTATAATGATTGAGCAGAGATTCTTTGACTAAACGGCTTTGCTGATAAGCCCATGAAATCTTACTTCGATAACAAAATAAGCCCATCCAATCTTTATAAAATTCCGCAGCTTGTTGTGCACTTTCCCGATCAGGATAAATAGCAATAATTACATGACGTTCGTGACTGTTTAAAGCATTAGGTACTTTGTTTTGGTTGCAATTTTTAATTTCTGAACGCCATATTTCAAAAACTTTCCCATCTAAAAAAGTACCTTTTTTTGGTTGCCAAGAAGTATCTTTAAATAAAGCATAATAGCAATCTTTGGCAATATCTTCATAATTCTGAGAGGAATTTTCTGGTAGCCAACCAGACAGCAACCAGGTTTTTCCAATTGTAGCCAGTTCTTTATTGAGTTTTTGTTCGATTTCTGTTTTTAAAATTGCAAAAGACTTAGCTGGTTGAGTCTCAGTTTGATTATTAATAGAACAATCTATTTGTAAGCCATAAGTATCATTTAATCTAACGGGATAATAGTATCCTTCTATACTTTTATTGTTAGAAATTAAGTTAATTTGGGCGGGATGGGTAAGCTCCAAATACTCAGTTTCAATTTCAGGATCGTTGAATTGAATATTATGCGATAATTGAGCTAAAAAAGCTGCTTTACTTTTTTGTGTTTCTGCATCAGTTGTGTTTAAAGATGTTTTTAAAGCATATAAAAATAAATCGAGTGTAGGATAAATTAAATCGGTCATAATAACATAATAAAAACTAATTTGAGGGGTTGGATTGAGTTAAATATTGTTTTAACTTTCCTAAAAATATGGCTTGTTTAACTGTTTCTTCTGGTTTTTCAGAATTACCAATAATGACTACTACATTATTGAGTTGCCTTTCGTAGCCTGTAGCTTCAGAATTTGGTTTAAAACCTTTAGCTATACCTAATTTATCGCGAGTAATGAGGCTACTAATTTCTGCTTCGTTAGGTAGTAAATCATGAGGAATTTTTTCTACATTTTTTAATTGAGATTGATAATATTTATAAAATTTATTTAATTCACCATTGGCGAAAATTATCTCTAACAAACTTTCTTCAATATGGGATTCCCATGCCCTGGGTTGAGTATCTAATTGCTTGGCTACTTCCTGTAGATTCTGTTTTTCTTGGGCGCTGAGGGAAGTGTTTAAGTCTTGCAACGCAAGGAGAAAAGCTATGATAGTCTTGTCTGTTTTTGTCGTCATAGGTTTTTATTCCAAACTCACTACGGCTAGTATAAACAATAATTTAAGTGAGATGATTACAGCAGATATTTGATTTTTAATTTTGACTTTCTATTTCTAGAAAGAATAATTTATTAAGTAAAATGCTTCCAATTATACCTTGTTTATGCATAAAATCAATCTTGTCTATAGTTAATTAAAAAAGTTCTCAGGGTTAGTTAGGTAGAACAAATGGCATCGGAATGGGCGGCTCAAGTTATTGGAATTAATTATTACCCAGAGTACACCAGCCTAAAGCCGCTAACAGCAGCAGCTGAAGATGCAGAAAAAGTTGCTGGACAATTAGAAAAATATGGTTATAGGCCTTTTCGCGTTCAGTGTTTACCGGGGACTTTAAACCACAAGGGAGAAAGTAAAATCGATCGCCAAGCGGCGGTAAAGGTACAAGAATTACGAGAAGCGATCGCTAATCTTTTCAATCCTCCTCCTCCTAACCCCAGTCCAGAAACAGCCTTGTTCTTCTTTTCAGGACATGGGTGGTGCAGAACTGTGGCGGGGAAGGAAGAAGTATTTCTAGCTACAAGTGATGCCCTACCTAAGGCAGAAATTTATGGTATACCTCTAAGTTTGTTGGGAGAGCAGTTGCAAATAAGTCAGGCTAAACGAGTCATTGTTTGGCTAGATTGCTGCTATAGTGGTGAATTGCTGAAATATATTCCCACAGACAAAGACTACTGTTTCATTACTGCAACCCGTTCCTATGAAACTGGAGTAGAAATTCCCCACACCCAAGGGTTGTTGACGCAGACTTTACTTGCAGGATTAAACCCGGAAAATGACCCAGATGGGATCATCAATAGCCATAAATTGGCAGATTTCATTATCAGCCGAATGCCTGATACAGTTCAGCGCCCGTTAATTGCCAATTCTCCACGAGCAATTCTGCTGACAACTAAGTTTTCTCAAAAAAGCTTTCAGGATAAGTGTCCTTATCGTTCTCTGTCGTATTTTACCGAGACTAAGGAAGATGCTGAGGTTTTTTATGGGCGCAGTGCGCTAACTGGGCAATTGATTCAACAGGTTAGAGAACAGCATCGCCTAGTTGCTGTATTAGGCGGTTCTGGTAGTGGAAAATCATCTTTGTTACGGGCTGGGTTACTCTACCAACTGAAGCTAGGACAAGAGATTCCAGGAAGCGATGCCTGGACTTATATTACTCCCTTTACGCCTAAAGAATCTCCTGTTAAAAGTTTACAAGAGGCTTTTGCACTCTCCTTGCCGAATCTTTCCCTTCCAGAGACAACAGAAAATATTGCCCATGTCATCGGCGAGAGGTTAAAAGCATTAAAGACACCAGTCATTTTGATTATCGACCAGTTTGAAGAATGCTTTACTATGTGCGATGACACTCAGCGCCAGGGATTCTTTGACTGTTTGCGGGAATTAATTGACTGCACAGATAACGTTTATATTTTCATTGGGATGCGATCGGATTTTCGGGGTAGATGGCGAGAATATCCGAAATTTGCGGGCAGAATCCATAAACCTTACATCAACGTTGAACACCTCAACCGTAAGGAAATTGAAGAAGCCATTACTAAACCGGCTAATTGGGTAGGTTTAGGCATAGAGGGAAGATTAAAACAGCAACTAATTAATGATGTTGAAGATTACCCCGGAAGTTTGCCTTTGCTGCAATATACCTTAACAGAATTGTGGCGTGAGTCAAGAAATCAAGGCGATGAGGTTCTCAGCCTCAAAATTTATGAGGATTTAGGCGGGGTTGAAGGAACGCTACAAAAACGCGCCGATGAAGTCTTCGACAGTCTTTCACCTACACAAAAAACTGTGGCGCGGCGGATTTTTCTCGAATTGACGCAAATGGGAGAAACCACAGATGTACGGCGGCGCGTGCGTTTACGCGAGTTGGTTAATTCCCATCATTCTTTGGAACTTTTGCAACAGGTGAGCGAGAAGTTAGCCGATAAAGATGCACGATTAATTACAAAGACAGATGAGCCGGATTCCCAGGATGTAATTTTAGATGTTGTCCACGAAGCCTTAATCCGCCATTGGCAAATGTTGCGGGATTGGAAAGAGGAATATAAGTTGGGTATAGCCATTGAGCGACAGATTGAAGCGGAAGCCCAAGACTGGCATAAGAATGAGAAAAAGCCAGGTTTCCTCAGAAAAGATGACAGATTATCAGTAGCAGAAGCGTATTTAGCTAGATTTTGTGATTGGCAAATGCTGAATGGGGTAGCCGAGGAGTACATTCGGGAGAGTCAAGAATTGCGAAATCGCCTTGAGCGAGAAGAGAAAGAAAGCATAAAAATAGAAGCACAAAGGAAACAGCGAAATCAATTTGTAGTTATACTTGCTACTATATCCCTTGGATTAGCTGGATTAGCTGTTTCTCAATGGGCTAACGCGCACAAAAATGCTAAGGTCGCGCAACACCAAGGTGTAATTGCTCTGGCGCAAATCTCTGAAACTTCCCTACTGTCTAACAGGCAACTTGAGGCTACTGTTGCGGCTATACAATCAGGTAGACAACTTTTAGGTAGACCACCTCAGGAGTCAAATCTAGAACAAGCGGCTAAGCAACTAGCTGTAGTGGCACTCAAGCGAGCTTTTTACAAAACTATCCTAGAACGAAACCGCTTGGAAAAGCATAGCTCTGCGGTCAATAGCGTAGCATTTAGCCCCAATGGCAAGACCATTGCTTCTGCTAGTGATGACAATAGCGTCAAACTCTGGGATGCGGCTACAGGTAAACTCATCTCTACCCTCAACGGACATAGCTCTGCGGTCATTAGCGTAGCATTTAGCCCCAATGGTAAGACCATCGCTTCTGCTAGTGATGACAACAGCGTCAAACTCTGGAATGCGGCTACAGGTAAACTCATCTCCTCCCTCAACGGGCATAGCTCTGCGGCCATTAATGTAGCATTTAGCCCCGACAGCAAGACCATTGCTTCTGCTAGTGATGACAAAACTGTCAAACTCTGGGATGCGGCTACAGGTAAAGAAATCTCCACCCTCAAAGGTCATAGCAAGGGGGTAAGAGGCGTAGCATTTAGTCCCGATGGCAAGACCATTGCTTCTGCTAGTGATGACAGAACCGTCAAACTCTGGGATGCGGCTACAGCTAAACTGATCTCCACCCTCAACGGGCATAGCTTTGCGGTAAGAGGCGTAACATTTAGCCCTGATGGCAAGACCATCGCTTCTGCTAGTGATGACAAAAACGTCAAACTCTGGGATGCGGCTACAGCTAAACTGATCTCCACCCTCAACGGGCATAGCTCTGCGGTAAGAGGCCTAGCATTTAGCCCCGATAGCAAGACCATTGCTTCTGCTAGTGATGACAACAGCGTTAAACTCTGGAATGCGGCTACAGGTAAACTCATCTCCACCCTCAACGGGCATAGCGCTGCGGTAAGAGGCGTAACATTTAGCCCTGATGGCAAGACCATTGCTTCTGCTAGTGATGACAATAGCGTCAAACTCTGGGATGCGGCTACAGGTAAACTCATCTCTACCCTCAACGGACATAGCTCTGCGGTCATTAGCGTAGCATTTAGCCCC
>NZ_JACJTU010000032.1 GCF_014698835.1 Nostoc paludosum FACHB-159
ATCACCTGTTGCCCATTGGGGGTGACGGCGACGGCATTTACCGAGTAACTATGACCTTTGAGGGTGAATAGTTCCTCCCCTGTTGCCAGATTCCAGACTTTGAGGGTCTTGTCCCATGAGGCAGAAATCACCTGTTGCCCATTGGGGGTGACGGCGACGGCATTTACCGAGTCACTATGACCTTTGAGGGTGAATAGTTCCTCCCCTGTTGCCAGATTCCAGACTTTGAGGGTCTTGTCCCATGAGGCAGAAATCACCTGTTGCCCATTGGGGGTGACGGCGACGGCATTTACCGAGTCACTATGACCTTTGAGGGTGCGGAGTAAGCGTCCCCCTGGTGGTGTTAAGCTTGGGGTCAAGGGACAAAGCCACGAAGTAGTTGTCTTTTGCTTTATTTGTGCTAATAATGCCTGAATCTTTTCTGGCATTTGCTGATTTAGTAATCTTCCGTGCAATTGACTCGCTAATTGTTGCTTATCTGTTACTAAAACATGCGCTGACAGTCTTAATGCCCCTTGAATCAATTTCAGAATTTTTACTTTCTCAAAGTTGTATTCTGAGTAATTTAATGTCTCTTCACTATCAATCAAATCATAATCGTCAATTAGTGGCTGCACTCCGAATTCAGGATGGTTAATCTTGGCAGTGATGAAATCAAAATTAGTCAGTATTGCGTAATACTTCTCTAAGTTTTCCAATTCCACCTGAAGTGATGCATAATTTTTTAGAAAACTGCGTCGGTAGTCGGGCTTCATTGCCGCTAATTTTTCAGCAAGTTTGCCCATCTCATGCTGTCTCCTGCTCATAGTAGGCGTTAATACTTTCAAGAACTTCTTTAAATAACTTTCGCTTTTCATCTAAAAGCGTTTTCTTTGTTAGGAAGTCGAGGAAACTTGCATGATAGATGCCGTAGCATATCTGTTCCTCTATATTCTGCTCCTTTAAATATTCAACCCATTCTTTTAAAATTAATTCCACATCATGTTGCTCCTGTTTAGCGATTGAACCAATCATTTCACCGGAAATTGGCCCAATCCTTACTAAGATAAACAGAATAAATACCTTTGCTTCTTGGGGTTTTTCTTCCATCCCCATACGCTGCCAATGGATTTGATAATATTCTTGCAGACCATGAGGTAATTGCTTTAAACTCAGGTCTTGATAGTCACCTTTAGCAATTCCTGGCAAGACATAGCGCAGGTACATGAAATTATTTTCACTCTTAGTTGCTACCTGCTCAACAAAATCATCCTCATCAATTTTGCGGTCTTGAATCCATTGTCCAAGTGCCTTCTTATGGTCTTCATCGACCTTCAAAAATAACCTAATATACTCTTTGATATCTTCACGGCTCAAATTAACATAGTCATTTGCCCTTAAATCTAGCTCCTCCATCGGGACATCTGGTGCAGACAAGCGTTTTTTATCTATAGTATATGGTCGTCTAGTCAGCAGAAAATAGACACGTTCTGGTAGCGCGGTTGGTAAATCTAAAAGATTTCCCCCAGCTTCTTGCTCCACTTCATCCAAAGCATCAACTACAATTACCAGACGTTCGCTAACAGGAATTTTTTTACTAACTTGTTCTAGTAAATCAGCTAAATTAGCCTTCTCGACATTCTGCAACTGGTAACGCTTAGTTAATTGCTGGCGAATACTTTCAAGAAATAGCTCGGCTCGATTGCTACTAGTTTGGCGAATATTAAAATAGCATGGCGATTTATTGTCCCAGACGTATTTAGCAGCAATGGTACTCTTCCCCATCCCCGCATCACCCACTACTGTAAAATAACCACTGCGATTTTTATTGCAAAATTGCTTAAATGCGTCAAAAACAAACTGACGACCACAAAACGAGCGAATTTTTTCTCTAATTAACGACTTAAATTCTGTTGGATACTCGTCTAAATTCCATTTAGGGAAAGGCTGAAACTCTATTGATTTGCTTCTTTTAGCAACTTTAATAAATATTTCCCCAAACTCCTCCAACTCCGATCGCAGTTCAATTTTCATCAATCGGATATCAAATTCTGAATCTTTCCCCTGCAAAAACTTTTGTACTTCGTTGTAAAAACCTAAAGGATCGTTTGAAGTATAAGCACTCCAAAAAGCATTTTTAATTTCTCTTTCTCGAAAAAGATTCAGCAGTACTTCGGGTTTATCTACACCATACTCAATTAAAGAATAAACATAAACACCATCAACATCTTTAGGCGGTTGTACTGGGTCAAAATTGAATTGTTTTAAAGTTCTAACTACAGTTTCATTGCGTTGAGCTTGATTAATAACTAGAGAAGCCGCAGGTTTAGCAATACTTTTAAGTACATTAACTACAGGGTCAATATTCATCTTCGCTAGCAGTAGAAATAATTTTTACACCTGTAACTTATCCTAACGACAGATGCCAAAATTAAGCAAATACACACATATAATAGCGATACCTTTGGTAAACTGCGCTAACGCACCCTCTCAAACTCTTCCTCCGCGCCCGGTTATTGAGCGAAGTCGAAATACTGCGCCTTTGCGCTTCAATTCTCACACTCATTGCCAAAGCACGTAGACGTAGCCTTTGTAGATATTGCCTAGCTATTTCGAGTTACAAAGCTCAACTTTGACCTTCCGAGGCTCAACTTTGACCTTCCGAGGCTCGACGTTGACCTTCCGAGGCTCGACGTTGACCTTCCGAGGCTCAACGTTGACCTTCTGAGGCTCGACGTTGACCTTCTGAGGCTCAACTTTGACCTTCTGAGGCTCGACGTTGACCTTCTGAGGCTCGACGTTGACCTTCTGAAGCTCGACGTTGACCTTCTGAGGCTCGACTTTGACCTTCTGAGGCTCGACTTTGACCTTCTGAGGCTCAACTATAGCGATTCTCGTTTGGATGCAATACACTTTGACTTTCTCCTAAAAGGCTACGGTGTAGACACAAGCCGAATTACCCCCCTTAATCCCCCCTTGGAAAGGGGGGAAAAAGAAATCTAGTTCCCTCCCCTTTCCAAGGGGAGGGTTAGGGTGGGGTAAAATCCTGGTTAATAAGCTTCTCTCCTAAAAGCAGAGAGGCTTTGAATGTTACTCCCCAACGCTAGTAGGGAAGGGGCTGGAGGTTAGGTCTGTATTCTACTAACCGAAAAGTGGTATGTAAATATTTTTATCTCAAGCAGAAGCGCCCAGCCACAGCGAGAGAGTTTATTCTAAAAAAATCCCCCCAACTTTCTGTAAACGAAAGTTGGGGGGAGCAAATTTTAACTAAAGTGTATGATTTTACGAAGAATAAGCATCCATTGGCAGACAAGAACAAACAAAATTCCTATCGCCAAAGGCTGCATCAATGCGGCTGACAACAGGCCAGAATTTATGTTCGCGCGTCCAAGGCGCAGGGTAGGCAGCTTGTTCGCGAGAATAAGGATGATCCCATTCTCCACTAAGCAAACTTTCAGCAGTATGGGGTGCGTTCTTTAAAAGATTATCTTGGATATCTGCTTTGCCTGATTCTATTTCGGCAATTTCTTGGCGAATAGCAATCAAGGCATCACAAAAACGATCTAACTCTTGTTTAGATTCGCTTTCTGTTGGTTCCACCATGATTGTACCCCCCACAGGCCAGGAAACAGTCGGCGCATGGAAACCATAATCTATTAAACGCTTGGCAACATCATCGATTTCGATCGCCGCAGATTTTTTGAGCGATCGTAAATCTAAAATACATTCATGGGCAACTAAACCATTTTTCCCTTGATATAAAACGGGATAGTAAGATTCAAGTCGCTTGGCGATGTAGTTAGCATTGAGAATTGCCACCTTCGTTGCTTGGGTTAAACCAGCCGTACCCATCATGGCAATGTACATCCAAGAAATCACCAAAATACTCGCACTACCCCAAGGTGCAGCCGCCACAGCACCAAGATGAGATTTTCCGGCTGACTTGTCGATAGTGACAACAGGATGTCCGGGTAGGAACGGTACGAGATGAGACGCAACGCCAATAGGCCCCATACCAGGGCCGCCGCCACCGTGAGGAATACAGAAAGTTTTGTGCAAATTTAAGTGACAAACATCCGCGCCAATATCCCCAGGACGGCAAATTCCGACTTGGGCGTTCATATTTGCCCCATCCATGTAAACTTGTCCGCCGTAGGTATGAACAATTGCACAGATTTCCTTAATTGACTCCTCAAAAACACCGTGAGTCGAGGGATATGTCACCATTAAGGCGGCGAGTTCTGACTTGTGCTTTTCAGCTTTAGCTTTCAGGTCGTCAACGTCAATGTTACCTTGAGAGTCGCAGGCAACTGCCACTACCTTCATGCCGCACATCACCGCACTAGCTGGGTTTGTTCCGTGTGCTGAGGTGGGAATCAAACAGACGTTGCGGTGTTCTTCACCACGGTTTTGATGATATTGGCGAATTACTAAAAGTCCGGCGTATTCACCTTGGGAACCCGCGTTTGGTTGCAGAGAAATTCCGGCAAAACCAGTAATTTCAGCTAACCACGCTTCAAGCTGTTGAAACAGGATTTGATAACCTTGCGTTTGGGATGGTGGGGCAAAAGGATGAATCTTGCCAAATTCTTCCCAAGTTACCGGAATCATCTCAGCAGTTGCATTTAACTTCATTGTGCAGGAACCCAAAGGAATCATCGATGTTGTTAGCGACAAGTCCTTGCTTTCTAGCCTGTGAAGATAGCGCAATAACTCTGTTTCTGAGTGATAGCGGTTAAATACTGGATGAGTTAGGTAACTGCTTTGACGAGGGAAGGGGAGATGGGGAGATGGGGAGATGGGGAGATGGGGAGAAAACCATTCTTCTAAGGTGAAAGGTAGTTCTTTGTTACCTGCGAAAATTGCCAAGATGTCAAGCACATCATCTACTGTGGTAGTTTCATTCAGCGAAATACCAACAGCAGTTTCATCAAAAATCCGCAAGTTAATTTGAAGTTGTTCGGAGGCTGCCACAATATCTTCTAAATTGTGGCTTCCCAGTTCTACTCGCAGCGTATCAAAGAAATGTTCGGAACTGATTTTATAACCTAAACGCTTGAGTCCTTCTGCCAGCAACACCGTCAAGGAGTGGATATTTTCGGCAATTTGCTTGAGTCCCTCTGGCCCGTGATAGACAGCGTACATACTCGCCATCACCGCTAGTAGCACCTGTGCTGTGCAGATATTACTAGTCGCTTTTTCACGGCGGATATGTTGTTCGCGGGTTTGTAAAGCCAGACGCAATGCAGGTTTTCCTAGAGCATCTTTTGATACCCCGACGATTCGCCCTGGAACCGATCGCTTATACTCTTCCTTAGTAGCAAAATACGCCGCGTGAGGCCCCCCAAAGCCCAAGGGTATACCAAAACGTTGGGTGCTACCCACAGCAATATCAGCGCCAAATTCCCCAGGAGGGGTAAGTAAAGTTAAACTTAAGGGATCTGCTGCTACCGTCACCAATGCACCCTGAGCATGGGCTTTTTCAATAAAAGCGCGGTAATCGTAAATGGTGCCATCACTTGCCGGGTATTGCAGAAGGGCACCAAAAATCGGTTCCTCAAAATCAAATGTTTGATGGTCGCCGACAATGATTTTAATCCCCAATGGTTGAGCGCGAGTCTGCAACACATCAATGGTTTGGGGATGGCAGTCACGAGAAACAAAATAGCTATTTGCCTTATTTTTAGAAACGCCATAGCTGAGGCTCATGGCTTCTGCGGCGGCTGTGGCTTCATCGAGTAACGAAGCGTTGGCAATTTCCAAACCTGTAAGGTCGATAATCAGAGTTTGAAAATTCAACAGTGCTTCCAATCTTCCTTGGGCAATTTCTGGCTGGTAAGGAGTGTAAGCAGTATACCAACCGGGGTTTTCTAGGATATTACGTGCAATTACTGGAGGGGTAATACTGTCATAATATCCCATACCAATATATGAACGGAAAACTTGGTTGTTGCTAGCAACTTTTTTTAACAATCCCAGTGCTGCGTATTCACTTTCTGCTTCTGGTAAGTTTAGCGCTTGCTTGACCCGAATTGCCTGGGGTACTGTTTGGTCGATGAGGTCATCTAAACTAGAAAACCCCAAGACTTCAAGCATTTGCTGGATGTCATCAAAGTTGGGGCCAATGTGTCTTGGTGCAAAATTACTTAACTTTTGACTTGTTTCGTTTTGCAGATGGCGATCGCTAGACTTGAAAATAGGGAGATTTGATACCACAAATTACTCTCCAGATGATAGTATATTAATAATATTTTGCAACAAATACTGATAACAAGTGAGTGTAATTTATCAATTTATTTAAATTTGATAACTTAATTTTACTAAGAGTGGGGTATCGGGCATGGGAAGAGGCAGAGGGGCAGAGGGGAAATACTATTGTCACTTCTCCCCTGCTCCCCTGCTCCCCTGCTCCTTTGCCTACTCCCCTTCTACCTGAGCGCGGTATTCATCGGCAGTCAAGGCATCATTTACTTCATCAAGGTCATCGACACGCACTTTTAAAAACCATCCTTCACCGTAGGGGTCATCTGATACTTGTTCGGGGTCTTCAATTAAAGGATCGTTGCGTTCTACGACTGTGCCAGTCACAGGTGAATTTAATTCTTCAACGGCTTTTACTGATTCAATAGTGCCAAATGTATCTCCTTTTGTCACTAAATCACCAATTTCTGGCAGTTCCAAAAACACGATATCGCCCAATTCATTGACGGCAAACTCTGTAATACCAATGGTGGCAATATCGCCATCTAGTCGCACGTATTCATGAGAATCTAAGTATCTAAAATCTTGAGGATATTCAAAAGACATATCACTTCCTCTCCCTTGTCGAACAATTTTTTGCCTTAACAGTCATACTCGCCATATTCAATAATGAACCTTGCTGTAGATTGAGTAACTCACACAAGTGGTGCCAAGCAATGAGTGAAAAAATGTGATTTTCACTTCTTTACTTGGTACTCGGAACTCGGCACCACTGAAAACACATTATTCCTCAAAAACCTCAGCACTTATCAGTTAGCGACACGATTTTTTGAGCGATAGAAGGGACGTTTCACCACAACTGCTGGATAAGCTTTGCCGCGAATCTCAACTTCTAGTTGTTGACCAACAGTTGCTAGCTTGGTGGGAACGTAGGCTAAGGCAATGGGATAACTAAGTGTAGGCGACAAAGTACCACTGGTGACTTCTCCCACAACTTTACCTGCTGAGAGAATTTGGTAGCCATGACGAGCAATGTTACGTCCTTGGGTTTGCAAACCTACCAAGCGGCGCTGCACTCCAGCAGCTTTTTGCTGTTCTAAAACTGCTCGACCAATAAAATCGCCTTTGGTGTCTAGGTGAACTAGCCAGCCCAAACCTGCTTCTAAAGGTGTGGTGGTGTCGTCGATGTCTTGCCCATAAAGTGCCATTGCTGCTTCTAGCCGCAGGGTATCTCTCGCACCGAGTCCACAGGGGATAACGCCAGCATTATAAAGACTTTGCCACAATTCTACTGCCACATCAAGATCTACCATCACCTCAAATCCATCCTCTCCGGTGTAGCCTGTACGGGCTATGAAGGCTGGTTTACCCAATACTGTTGCTTGGAGGTGACCAAATGCTTTGATTGGTTGTAAGTCTTCCTCTACTATGGGTTGGAGATATTTAATCGCTTTTGGCCCTTGCACGGCAATTAAGGATTTTTCTGGTGAAAGGTCTTGGAATTGCACTTCATTTGGCTCAAGGTGTTGCAATAGCCATGCTTTGTCTTTGCCAGTAGTTGCCGCATTGACTATAATGAATGCCTTTTGCGTACCAGTGGTATCTTCACCTTGATAATAAACAATAATGTCGTCAATAATTCCCCCTTGGGGATTTAACAAGACAGTGTATTGTGCTTGACCAGGTTGCAACCGACTTAAGTCTGAAGGTACCAAAGACTGGAGTTGGGATATGAGGTTTTTACCTTGGAGAGTAAATTTACCCATGTGGGAAATATCGAACATGCCAGCTGTATTTCTTACAGCTTCATGTTCGCGGCTAATCCCACTAAATTGTACGGGCATTTCCCAACCACCAAAGCTGGTAAAGCGTGCTTTGAGTTCCACACCCAATTGATATAAAACAGTCCGCGCCAATGATTGGGCGTTATCTTCTTGATTAACCACAGGTATTTATGCGATCGCACCTCAACATCTCTCTATCCTACGAGATGCTTTCCTGTTTGAGAGAATAGTTTAACGTAACAAAAGCCTCGGCAATCAGAACATAGAATTCAGAATTCACCACTCCCAACTCCTAACTCAGCACTCTCTACTGAGGTTTAATAGTTAATGGTGGAAATGTTGAGATTTGTTAATTTAACATTATGAAGTATCCGCAAATACTAGCTAGCTTTGTCTTAGCTATAGCTCTTTTTGTTTTTCCCCTCTCGGCGCAAGCTGCAAGTTCTTCCAGCATTACCCGTTCTGCTGGAGAGGACTTTCAGAGCAAAGATTACTCTGGCCAAAGTTTAATTGGCACTGAATTTACCAATGTCGATTTAGAAAATGCTAACTTTAGCAATGCCGACTTACGCGGTGTTGTGTTTAATGGTACTGTGTTAGAGGGAGTGAATCTGCATGGTGCAGATTTTAGTAATGGCATAGCCTACTTGGCAAGATTTAAGAACGCTGATTTAGGTGATGCAGTCTTGAGCGATGCAATGATGCTGCGCTCTACATTTGATAATGTCGATATTACTGGCGCTGATTTTACGAATGCAGTTTTAGATGGAACACAAGTGAAAAAGCTCTGTACAAAGGCGAGTGGTGTCAATTCTAAAACTGGTGTGGATACGCGTGAATCTTTAGGATGTAGGTAGAAGTTAACAACCCCTTCTTCTTTGTTGGTGGAGAAGGGGTTGTTTAATTATTTTCGCTTTGGACTTCCAATAAAAAAAAGAAGGGAGTAATGCATTTTCATTCTGACGAAATTTCCCGGTAAGCTTGCCGACACTGCTCGTAGTTGTCTGGTAGAATCTCAGCATTACCAAAACATAATTGTTCGTGAGTGGTAATTAAAGTTTCATAGGGCTGTATGGGACTCACTGACGATCGCAATAATTGTAGATATTCTCCATCTGTACGGCTTTTTTTATGAGGTGCGATCGCTTGCTGATGCAAATGCTGTAACATCGCTAAATAAAGACAACGGCAAGCTTCACGGTAATTACCTTGACGGTAAAATTTTTGCGATCGCTCTAACAAAACGCCAATGGATGACTCATTAGAGTTATTTTTTACACCAAAATCAGTAAAATTTCGTCCCCTACTCAGCCAAGAATATAAGTAGGGGCTGAATTCTCGCCATAATCGCCAAGCTACCCAAGCTACAAATAAGCCTAATATCACCCAAAACAGAAATTTCAGTAACTCACCTACCCAAGGGCTAATTGACCATCCATCGGGCAATTCTGGCAAAGACCTCTCCAAGCGGTAAAACTGGTATTCCCACCATTCTCCTACTTGTTGTTGAAATTGAGAAAGCTGCCAATTCCAGTTAGTTTTTTCAAAAGCATCCATATGGGGAAGGTGGGGAGGTGGGGAGGAGATAAGGGAAACAAGGGAGATAAGGGGAATAAATCCTGACTTTCCAGTCATCAGTCCCCAGTCCCCTATTCAATTGAGTCTTTTTTTATCATTATCCAGCCGATAACGGCAAGTAGCCCACCGAATGCAAGAAATCCTAGATCCCAAGCTAATTGATTTGGGCCTGGTTTAACATGATGGATACCGAGAATTTGATGGTCAATTAATCCTTCAACTACATCGAATAACCCAGCACCAATAAGTATTGAACCAAGAAAGGTCTGTGATGACCAAGGAACATCATCACGCCCTCCGGCACGCCATAGTAAGATTATTCCTGCTACAGTTAGTACCCAATCGAAAGCATGGAATAACCCATCCCATATCATATTTAAATCTTCATTAGCAACATTTGTCAGAGGTCGAATGTTGCTCAACATGTGATGCCACTGGAGTAACTGATGCAGTAAAATACCATCAACAAACCCTCCAAGACCCAAACCAAGAACAATCCCTGCAATAATCAAGGGTGTCCTTTGCTTGAGGGTTGTATTCTTCGCCTCCATGTTCAACCTCATAGATCGATTTTTTACCAAAATAGAATTGTTTTGGTAAATATATCTTCTATCTTGAGGCAAGTGCGATCGCTCAATTTCAAATTAGTCAATCTTGAATTTTAATTTGCATACCTGCTTGGGCTGGGTCAAAATTTTCGGGAAAATGGGTATTGCGATCGTAATCTGCTTTTTCAAGGTTCGCTCCTTCGAGATTGGCTTGATGAAGATTAGCAGACATTAACAATGCTCCCCTGAGATCGGCATCTCTCAAATTAGCTTGACTCAGATCGGCAAAGCTCAAATCAGTTCCCCTTAAATTAGCACCCCTCAAATTAGCTTCACTCAAGTCAGCATAGCTGAGGTCAGATCCCCTCAAATTAATACCTTGTAAATCAGCATTACCCAATTCTGCTTTACTAAAGTCTCGTTTTCCTGCTGCATACCTCTCCACAACATTAGCAGCATTATTAACGGGTTGTTGAGAATTGATTTGAGACATATAACAGCCTCACAGGCTATATCATTATTACTTTTACTAAGGATTACATCATAAAAAATGCCTAGTTACACATTTGAGATAACAAATTTTTCAAAACTCTAGCTTAAATAGGCTATCGGGCATGGGGAATGGGTAAAGGTTAAATTTATCCCTTTTTCCTTTAACCTTTTCCCCTTGTCTTCCCCACTCCTCTGTATGACAGAGTGATGCTTCTGGTTTTTCGGTAGTTGAACTCTGTTAAATGTAATACATCAGTTCCTTCTGTTGTCGGATTGTTCTCCGTTCACAAAGGTCTTGAAGTGTATATTTTTCCAATACTGAGTTAGCAGCTTGACGTGCTTCCTGCCAAACTTCCTGAATTAGCTCACCTTCCACTGTGCTGGGAGGCGGTTCACAAGCAGAGACAACAGCATCCGACCCTTCCATGCAAGTAAAAGCATCCAGTACTGTGATTGTCCTGGGATCTCGTGCCAAAACATAGCCACCTTTGGCTCCGCGTATGCTCTTAATCAAACCTCCACGCCTTAATGTTGCCAGGAGTTGTTCTAAGTAGCGGTTCGGTATATCTTGTAATGCTGCTATCTCTCTGATTTGCAGTGCGTCACCGTTAGGGTAGCAAGTTGCCAACTCTAACAGGGCTAGAAGTGCGTATTCTGATTTGTTAGAGATTACCACAAGCCTAATAGTAATATTTTAAACTCACACCTAAATATACAAAGTCAGTGAATCTATTTCCCTAAGCTATTGCTAAGAAAAACTTGACAATCAACTGATTGTTGACCGGCTAACTCCACTTTAAAGACTTTCAAGTATAGAAACAATTATATTATTTTTTTAATTCAATAAATAAAAATGATTAATAAAAGAGGTATTGGGCATTGGGGATTGGGGATTGGGCATTGGGCATTGGGCAAAGAATGATCCCTCCTTTTCCCTTTCCCCTTGCCCAAGCTATCTAAGGGTCAAGGATTCTCACGGGTTTAAGCTCCACTCCAAAATTTTTGATTTGGTGTCCTGCAATCAGTGTAGGTCTGTTCGCGCAGCCTCTCGTAGAGAAGAGAAGCCTACACTGCAAGAGCAACCTTCTGCCTTCTGCCTTCTTCACCTTGTGAATAATCATAAAATTAGCATTGGTATGGTAGTTATCAGGAATTAGAGTTTATATAACTGTGAATATATTGGGCGATCGCTCTCATAAATAGAGTGTTAATTCTTACACATATATAAAAACAAACATTCCCAAACTAGCCGTGGTTGAGCGTAAGCAAGTAAGTATTTACGAGCTTGTTCTAGCTGCTCGATCGCCTTGGTTTGATGCCACTGCTGCCAGTAAAATTGCTGAAGATAATCAACTAACCATAGTTGTGCTTCTGTATCTAAATCTTTGTCAATTTTCTTGGCTAGCTCCAAAGCATTGCGGTAGGATTTGGGGGCTTTTTTCAAGTCTTCAAGCAATTCCGAGGGAATAGCTTGTAATTGCTCGTAAGATGCGATCGCACTTCCCGCACTGCCAGCTGCTATATTCAAGACTGCCTGATGTTGCAAAATTTCCTGATGACCTGTTTGTGTAAGTACAACAGCTAAAGACTGTGCATCTAAGCGATAAAAAGGAATGCGCTGACAGCGCGACACCAAAGTTGGCAACACAGACTCAACTGTAGGTGCAATTAAAATTAACGTTGCTTGTCCTGGTTCTTCTAAAGTTTTCAGCAAAGCGTTCGCCGCTGCTTCTGCCATTGTTTGGGCTTCCTCCAGCACTACCACATTCCTTGGTGCTTCTAGAGGTGGACGACTGAGAAACTCAGTTATTTCCCGAATTTGTTCTAGTCGAATTACAGGTGGTGCTTTACGCTTGAGTCCTTTTTCAGCCGCTTGTGCTGCTGTAAATCGCTGTCCTTGGTATTGATAAGTTGGTTGCACCCACAATAAAGCCGGGTGGTTGCCTTGACGCAAACGGTTTTGTAAAGCGCTAGTGATTTCCATCCCACTAGAAAATAGCAATTCCACAAAGCACCTGGCTGCTAAACTCCTACCTACACCATCTGGGCCGACAAATAAATAAGCTGGAGCAACCCGGTTTTGTCTAACAGCTTGAGTGAGCAATTCTATGGCTTGCTGTTGTCCTACAAGTGGTGCAAATGGGTAATTGGGCATTGAGAATTGGGCATTGAGCATAGGTCAATTGTAATCTGTAAAACAGTAAATTCAGTATTATAGTTTCTTGCAATTATAAAGACGATTAGTTCAAATTTAATGGTAATTTTTGAGGCTTTAAGTTAGCAAGAATATCCTTTTAATTAGTTACTATACTTATTTAGCAAGTATCATTTTCACTAATTTCAACTAAAGAGATCTTTTATAAAGAAAAGCAAACATTGTCAAACAATTCTTGCCAGGTTAGATAATCTGAATACATAGACGATGAACAAAAAAGCTTAGATTATTAAATTATCGCCGCCTAATGATGTGCAAGTTTTCTAAAAAGATTTGCAGCGGGATTATGCGGCTACTTTAAACACCCTTCAGGGCATCTAAATGTCAATTATTTGTTTGGTAAAAAGTGCCGCAACTAAATATCAAAACATTTGGTGATGATCGAATTACCACTGTCATCGAGAAAAATCCTTACACCCTCTACTGAATGATTATTCTATAGCAGCTGCCAGCTGGATTAGGACATAAACCGATCGTCACACCTCGACACCAACAGAAATTTAAGCCTGTTGCCTGTTGCCTATTGCCTGTTCGCTGCCATAGCTAATTTTCATAAGCGTGAAAACTGCAAAGCTAGATGAAAAAATACTGAGTATTTTGCCATTTTGACAAGTCAAAAACAGCGATCAAAAACCATAACACCGAAATCAAGATAAATCAATATTGCCAAAGGAAGCTGAGATGGAAATCTTCGATTATGTGATTCTAGGAGCCGGACTGGGTGGACTTTCTGCCGCAGCTTGTTTAACCCGACAAGGCTATCGAGTAGCAGTTTTAGAACAACATTATTTACCTGGTGGATGTTGTCACACTTTTGATTATGGAGAATACAGTTTTTGTGCTGATGTTCATTATATTTCTCAATGTGGTGCTGAACAGACCATAGGTCAATTTCTCGACTATCTTGACCAAGATATACCCTTTAATAGCCTCGATCCTAACTGTATTGATCGCGTCATTACACCAGAGGTAGATTTTAAAATACCTTTGGGATGGGAAAATTTGCGATCGCGTTTACTTTCCACATTTCCAGAAGAAGCTAACGCAATTAACCATTATTGCAATGAAATTCAACAACTCCACCAAGAAATTCGCAATTTGGTACAGGAAGTACACTGGTTCGATCGCAAATTATCTGATTGGTTGAAGTTACCAAAATACTTTAATTTATTTTGCAAGCGGAAGTGGACACTACAAGATTTATATAACGATGTGAGATTATCGCCTAAACTACAAGCAGTGTTGGCGGGACAAAGTGGCGACTATGCACTACCACCTGAAGAAATTGCCCTACTCACCCACACTTCTCTAGTTTGGGACTACTCACAAGGCGCTTACTATCCAAAACATCACTTTAAACATTTTGTTAACACCATTGCAGATGTAATTACCGCAGGTGGAGGTGTAATTAAGTATTCCAGCCCAGTTAACCATATTCAAGTTAGCAACGGCAGTGTTCATAGCGTACTTGCCGATGGAATTACCTATCGCGCCAGCAAAGCTTATATCAGCGACCTCGACCCCAAATTAACAGTAGAGTTGATGCACGATTTTGAAGCTTTGAGTTACAAAGAACGTCAACGCCTCACCCGTTACGAATACTCAGCTAGTGCTTTTAATATTTACCTGGGTTTAGATAGCCGCTTCGATCCTCAACGCTACGGCATCGGTAACTGGAATGTTTGGTATTATCCTACAGGCAACCTCAACAAAGAATATCGACAACAATTGCAGGGAGACCTCAGCCATCCGTGGATTTTTCTCTCGTGTCCGACGATGAAATCCAGCGAACCAGGAATGGGGCCAGAAGGACATCATGTTTTAGAGATTGCTACTGTCTGTTCCTATGAACCATTTGAATCTCTGCATAAAACCGACCCAAAAGCCTATAAAGCCAGAAAACGGGAAGTTTATCAGCAGATGATGACAAGCGTGCGAGATTTGATTCCAGATGTGGACAACTACGCCCGCATGAAAGTTTACGGTACCCCCACCACCAGCGAATTTTATCTCGGACAACCCCAAGGTAATATTTATGGTGCAAAATTAGTGCCAAAACAAGTTGGTTTAAATCGTTTGGGATATGTCACGGAATTACCGAACTTGTTTTTGGTAGGGGCGAGTGCTGGATATCCGAGTGTACCGGGTGTAATTGGTAATGGAATGGATGTAGTGGAACTGTTGACAGGGCGATCGCCACGTCGGAAACTTGAAATAACCCCGCCTTTGGTGGGAGTTGGTATATAGCAGGCAATAGGCAAAGAAAGTCTTTTGGTGTCACAGCTACAAAGCCGAATCAAAAATCTGCTGTGCGGTCAGTTTCAGTTCTGGGAAACAGGGAGAATAAAACAATAAGCCCTATGATTAATGCCTAAAAAAAAGCCCCTGGTATTTCTACCAGAGGTGAAACATATAATACCATTTCACTTGATGTTTGTCTGAGATGCCCCTGTTTTTGCCTCTGCCTAAACAAGAGGCTAGAGTGTTCCTAAAATATTACCGCAAAAAGTGATTAGGTATAAATATTAGCCAACACATTAGCCAACATTTGCCAATAGCAACTCTCTTTTTGCTGATTTTTGGACTCTGACTTGAGAGTCATCATCAACATCAACAATCGCTCTGTCTCCATCTACAATTTCACCTGACAACAGGGCTTCGGCGAGAGAATCTTCCAAAAGCCGCATAATTGCTCGGCGTAATGGTCTAGCGCCATAGCTGGGATTATAGCCTTCTTGTACCACGCGTTCTTTGAAGCGATCGCTAACTTCTAAAGTAATTCCTTTTTCCGTTAAGCGCTTAGCAACATCACGGAGCATGATCTCAGCAATTTGCTTGACTTCATCCTTAGAAAGCTGGGTGAAGACGATAATTTCATCAAGACGGTTGAGGAACTCAGGACGGAAATAACCTTTGAGTTCTTCATTTACCAAGTTGCGAATGCGGTTGTAACTAGCGTCGGCTTGGGTGTCAAAATCAAAGCCTAAACCATTACCACCTTTTTCAATCACCTTGGAACCGATGTTAGAAGTCAAAATGATCAGCGTGTTCTTGAAATCGACTTTGCGACCTTTGGCATCGGTTAGTTGTCCGTCATCCAAGATTTGCAGCAGCATATTGAATACATCGGGGTGTGCTTTTTCAATTTCGTCGAAAAGCAGCACTGTGTATGGTTTGCGCCGCACCATCTCAGTTAGCTGTCCGCCTTCGTCGTATCCTACATAACCAGGAGGTGAGCCAATTAATTTGGATACGGTGTGGCTTTCCATGTATTCGGACATGTCTAAGCGAATCATCGATTCTTCCGAACCAAAGAAATAGGCAGCCAACGCCTTAGCTAATTCTGTTTTACCAACGCCAGTGGGGCCAGAAAAGATAAAGCTAGCGATGGGACGATTGGGATTTTTTAAGCCGACGCGGGCGCGACGAATGGCACGAGACACAGATGTGACTGCTTGCTCTTGGCCGATGAGGCGCTGGTGGAGAGTGTCTTCTAAGTGCAGAAGCAACTCTGATTCAGATTCAGTCAGCTTGTTGACTGGTACACCAGTCCAAGAAGCCACGATTTGGGCGATGTCTTCTTCGTCAACTACAGCAGTATTGAGATTTTTCTCACTTTCTGCTATTTCACTTTGCAGTTTTGCTGTGAGTTCTAATTCTTGGTCGCGCAGTTGTCCAGCTTTATCAAAATCTTGGGCTTTAACTGCTGTTTCTTTGGCTTTGGTCACCCCAGCGAGTTCGCGCTTGAGTTCTCTATTGGTAGAACTTTGGGAGTTCCGCAGGCGAACGCGGGAGCCAGCTTCATCAATTAAGTCTATTGCTTTATCTGGCAAAAAGCGATCGCTAATATAGCGGTCTGACAACTTGGCTGCTGCTACCACTGCCGCGTCAGAAATTGTGACTTTGTGGTGCTGTTCGTAAGCGCCGCGCAAACCGTAAAGAATTTGTACGGTTTCTTCAACTGATGGTTCGCCGACCATAATCGGTTGGAAACGACGTTCTAGGGCGGCATCGCGTTCGATATGCTTACGATATTCATCGAGGGTAGTTGCGCCGATGCACTGGAGTTCGCCCCGTGCTAAAGCGGGTTTGAGGATGTTAGCTGCATCCAAGCCGCCTTCTGTACCACCGGCGCCGACTAAGGTGTGAATTTCGTCAATCACCAAGATGATATTGCCTACAGAACGGACTTCTTCTACTACTTTTTTGATCCGTTCTTCAAAATCGCCACGGAAGCGAGTTCCAGCCACTAATAAACCCATATCCAGGCTGATGACTTGCTTATCTTGTAACGATTCGGGGATATCTTGATTAACAATACGTTGAGCTAGACCTTCAGCGATCGCAGTTTTACCAACTCCTGGTTCCCCAATCAACACGGGGTTATTCTTAGTGCGGCGACCGAGAATTTGGACAGCACGCTCAATTTCCTTCTCGCGACCGACTACAGGGTCGAGTTGACCTGCTTGTGCTAATTTGGTCAGATTTCTGCCAAACTCTTCCATTGTTAGCGTTTGGGCACGCTTTTGATTACCACCACCAGCGAAAGCCGGTGAATTTTCACCCAAACGGCGAATAATCGCACTGCGGACAGTTTTGAAATCAACCCCTAGATTTTGGAGTACTTTGGCGGCGACACCTTCGCCCGCCTCTGTTAATCCTAAAAGTAAGTGTTCAGTATTAATGTAATTCTGTCCCAAACTATGAGCTTCTTTAAACGATTGCTCAAAGAGGCTTTTCACCTTAGGAGTAAAAGGAATTTCTGGCGGTACAAAGCCAGAACCCCTACCAATAATTTTTTCTACCTCGCGGCGTGCGTCTTTTAGAGTAACGCCTAATTCGGCCAACACTTTAGCAGCAACCCCAGTTCCTTCTCCCATCAAACCCAGGAGAATTTGTTCAGTTCCTACGAAGTTGTGTCCCAGGCGACGGGCCTCCTCCTGAGCTAGCATAATTACTCTAATGGCTTCGGAAGTGAAGTGTTCAAACATAGCGGGTTATTGCTCCCTTGCTGCTTCGACTTTGGGTGATATAAAATTCACCCTCATCTAAAGATTTTTGTATTTTCTTATGGACTAATGTAACTTTATTTAAATTTGACTGGCAGTGGTGAGAGCCGTAAGACCTCAGGTGTAGTTGCCGTCTAATAATTAAGTGAGGAGTTAGGAGTGAGGAGTTAGGAGTTAGGACTAAGTAATGAGTCATCAATTTTACAATTGATTTTTCAGTGCAGAAGATGATTTCTTTTGCCTTTTCTGCTCCTCTGCTCTGGGCTAAACTTAAAAACTAAGACTCAGCACTCCTAACTCCTAACTCCTAACTCCTAACTCCTAACTCCTAACTCCTAACTCCTAACTTAATTATTCAGGAATTACGATGAGTGAAGCAACGGGCGGTAAAGATCAACAGCACCCTCTTTATAATCGCGATCGCCCCCTTATTGATATTTTACTCGCTCAACAAGCGACAGAATATAATTTAGCAGAATTAGCTAGATTGCGAATTCGTTATCAAGGCTTTCCAGGGGCGAGAGACATTCAACAAGATTTAGATAAAGTCTTGCAGCAGTGGGGTTTGACGGAAGCTCAGCTTTTTGAAAAAACTCGTCAACTACATGACTTGGGCGGTATTTATAAAAGTCGCGGCAAGAAAGAAGAACAGGATTGGAATTAGGGCAGAGGGGCAGGGGGCAGGGGGCAGGGGGCAGGGGGCAGGAGGCCTGATGACAAAAAATCCTTCAGGGGTGGGTTTAAAGCCCAGCAAGAAAAAAGATTTATGTCGAGACGCGCAGCGCCAGACAGACTAATGGTGTCCTTGTTTCAATCTCATGCTTTTGAGCGTGGGTAACATAGCTGCCTTCTGCATAGCTGCCTTCTGCCTCCTGCCTTCTGCCTTCTGAAAAAACTAATGTTGTTTGTCAGGAAAATCAGGACAGATATTCAAAGAACCTCGCGTTTTGCCAGATATTGGTACATCTGCCAACGTGCATTTACCTCGGCTTGGGCTTGTTGTAATAAGTGCTTGGCAAGTTCGGGTTTGCTCTTAGCGAGGATTTTGAAGCGATTTTCTTGATACATGGAATGTTCTACCGATTGTGTTGGCGATCGCATATCCAATTGCAAGGGATTTTTACCTTGTTTTTGCAACTCTGGATTATGCCGATACAACAACCAACGACCTGATTCTACCAAAGCTTTTTGATGATTCATCCCTGTAGTCATATTAATGCCGTGGGCGATGCAATGGCTGTAAGCAATAATCAACGATGGCCCATCATAAGCTTCTGCTTCTAAAAATGCCTTGAGGGTATGTTCATCTCTAGCACCCAAGGCTACACTCGCTACGTAGACATTTCCGTAGGTCATGGCAATCATACCCAAATCTTTCTTTGGTGCAGGCTTGCCACTGGCGGCAAATTTGGCAACTGCGGCTCGTGGCGTAGCTTTGGAAGATTGACCGCCTGTATTAGAATACACTTCTGTATCCATCACTAAAATATTGACATTGCGACCACTCGCTAACACATGGTCGATACCACCAAAGTCAATATCATAAGCCCAACCGTCACCGCCAACAATCCAAACGCTTTTTTTCACTAAGTAATCTGCAAGGGATTTGAGATTTTGGATTTGGGCATGGGGGAGCCACTGCGGTCTTGGGGTCTCCCCAAGTGGAGCAAGTGGCGTCATTGGGGATGGGGCATGGGATAATAGTTCATCTAGCTTTTGTTTTAATAGTGCTACCCGTTCTCGTTGTTCCCAAATGTCAGCTTCAGTGTTTTGTTTGGCGTTGAGAATAGACTGTATCAACTCCTGAGGTATTCCCAATTCCCCATGCCCTATACTTCGGCTACGCTCAGTAAAAGTGCCCCATGCTCCACTCTCCAATTGTTGCAACAGTTCTGCCGCAAATTCAGCTTGTTTATCCACAGATAAACGAAAACCAAAACCGAATTCGGCGTTATCTTCAAATAAATTATTAGACCATGCAGGACCGCGTCCTTGGGCGTTAGTTGTCCAGGGAGTTGTGGGGAGGTTACCGCCATAAATTGAGGAACATCCTGTAGCATTGGCGATGACGGCGCGATCGCCAAACAATTGTGTTAATAATTTTAAGTAAGGTGTCTCCCCACAACCCGCACAAGCACCAGAAAATTCAAATAAAGGTTCTTGCAATTGTTGTTGGCGAATTTGGTTTAATTTCAACTGCCGTCTATCAGGATTGGGTAAACTTAAAAAGAAATCCCAATTTTTTTGTTCTTGTTCCCGCAATGGCAATTGTTGTGCCATATTAATCGCTTTACGCAATGGGTCAGATTTATTTTTGGCAGGGCAAATTTCTACACAAATTGCACACCCAGTACAATCTTCTGGAGCTACCTGAATGGTAAACTTTTGATTGGCAAAGTCTTTATCTTTGGCATTAATTGACTTGAAGGTTTCTGGTGCATTCACTAACTCATCGTTTTGATAAGCCTTCGCACGGATAGCACTGTGGGGACAAACCATCACACACTTACCACATTGAACGCAGACATCCGGCTCCCACACAGGTATCTCTTGGGCAACGTTACGTTTTTCCCACTTAGCAGTACCCACCGGAAAGGTGCCGTCAGCTGGTAATGTGCTGACAGGTAAATCGTCACCTTCCCAAATCATGATTTTACCTAAAACTTCCTGCACAAATTCGGGAGCGGAGTCTAGGGATTTTGGATTTTGGATTTTGGATTTTAAATTGTTGATTGTTTGTGGGACATCTACTTTATGTAAGTTGTCTAAGGTGTTGTCTACAGCTTGCAAATTCATGCGGACAACTTCTGCACCTTTTTTACCGTAAGTCTTTTCGATCGCTTGTTTGATTTTAGCGATCGCTTCTTCTTGTGGCAACACACCCGCTAAGGCAAAGAAGCACACTTGCATGATAGTGTTAATTCTGCCACCCATACCACTTTCACGGGCGACTTGATTGGCATTAATTACATATAACTTCAGCTGTTTATCAATAATTTGCTGCTGTACCTTTGGCGGTAAATTTTCCCAGACGCTATCTGCATCATACGGACTATTCAGCAAAAAAGTTGCCCCGTGGGTAGCAGCTTTTAAAATATCTATGCGTTCCAGAAATCCCCAGTGATGACAACCGATAAAGTTAGCTTGGTCAATTAAATAAGTGGAGCGAATTGGCTCTTTGCCAAACCGCAAATGAGAAACGGTCATCGAGCCAGATTTCTTAGAATCATAGACAAAGTAACCCTGGGCATAATTATCAGTTTCTTCACCAATAATCTTGATGGAGTTTTTGTTAGCGCCAACTGTACCATCTGAACCCAACCCATAGAACATTGCCCTCACAACACCATTTGATTCTGTAGAGAAATTGGGGTCAAAGTCCAGAGAAGTGTGAGTAACGTCGTCATTAATCCCAATAGTAAAATGATTTTTCGGTTGACTTTGGGCAAGGTTATCGAAAATCCCCTTCACCATCGCCGGCGTAAATTCTTTAGATGAAAGACCATAGCGACCACCAACTACTTGAGGCAGAGGGGAAAGAGGTAATTTTTCATTCTCCCAATGCCCAATGCCCCATGCCCCATGCCCCATACCCCATGCTTCATGAATAGCAGCCACCACATCGAGATACAATGGCTCACCGGCGCTACCTGGTTCTTTGGTGCGGTCGAGAACGGCGATCGCTTGTACACTACTAGGTAATGCTGCCACAAATCTGTGGACATCAAAGGGGCGATAAAGTCGCACTTTCACCACACCGACTTTTTCACCACGGGCGTTGAGATAGTCTACTGTTTCATGGACAGTTTCACAGCCAGAACCCATGAGAACGATGACGCGATCGGCATCCCTAGCGCCATAATATTCATAGATTTGGTAATGCCTGCCTGTGCGTTCTCCAAACCTGTCCATCATTCGCTGCACAATTTCGGGACAGGCGTTGTAGTAAGGGTTAGCGCCTTCACGAGACTGGAAGTAGACATCGGGATTTTGGGCAGTACCCCGCAATACTGGGCGGTCTGGGGTGAGGGCGCGGCTGCGGTGGGCGAGTATTAGATTATCATCGATGAGCGATCGCAAATCATCATCTGAGAGCAATTTGACTTTCTGCACTTCATGGGAGGTGCGGAAACCATCAAAGAAATGCATAAATGAGACCCGCGCCTCTAGGGTAGCAGCATGGGCGATGAGAGCAAAGTCTTGACTTTCTTGCACCGAAGCAGAACATAATAAGGCAAAACCAGTAGCCCTAGTTGCCATTACGTCGCTATGGTCGCCAAAAATTGATAAAGCATGAGTAGCCAGGGAGCGTGCTGCAACGTGAATTGTCGCGCTAGTTAATTCGCCAGCAATTTTGTAGAGGTTGGGTATCATCAACAATAATCCCTGAGATGCCGTAAAGGTGGTACTCAAGGAACCCGTTTGCAATGCTCCGTGTACAGCAGCTGCGGCTCCTCCTTCGCTTTGCATCTGCACAACGCTGGGAACAGTTCCCCACAAGTTAGGGCGACCTTCCGCCGACCAAGCATCTGCCCATTCACCCATTGCTGAAGAGGGGGTGATAGGATAAATGGCGATCGCTTCATTTAATTTGTAAGCAACACGGGCAACAGCTTCATTCCCGTCGATAGTTGCAAAGGTTTTGTTCATAATTTGATTTTTTCCTCAGCCGTTGAATTTTAGATTTGAGATGTTTTCTCTTGGTTTTGTCAATCCATCTGCGACAATCATTGTTCAAATTGATATAAATAGAAAATTATAAATAGTCAGATTTATAAAGTTAGCCCATTAAATGCATTAACTTTAAACCTAAATATTTATGAGTAGGACTTGCCCCTTGTTTTCAGGATGATTTATTAAAAAAATCAACAGTGCCACCTGCATTTATAGGCATCCAGTTCGCTTAAAAAATCTGAAGATTAGCACGCTGTTTGCTTATTGCCTATTGTCTGCTTATGCTAGAAAGTTAACTTTCAATAAATCTTGCAAATATTAGTATCTCATTTACAATATTGCATCTATTAATATGTATTAATTATGTACTCAATAATCAAAGTTGTGATGAGATAAGGCTTTCCAGCGGTTGATTATTTTTTGTGGGGTATGGGGTCGGGGATATTGGATATTTGAGGTTGCGATCGCGCTTGTAACAGCTTAACGTATATATAGCAGGCAATAACTTGGAAAGTCTCTGGTTATTTAAAAAAGTATTTTTCACAACTAAAGCTATTCCTGGCTAAGTGAAGTATAGACAAAATGTTTTTAAACGCAAAGGAACGCAAAGTTAAACGCAGAGGTACACAGCGAAAAGTTTGAGCGCCGGCTTCCGGCGATCAAAGCTTTTCAAGACAGAGGTTTACCGAATTTGATTAAAGTTACCACCCCCAAATGTAGTAAAACCACGGGACTTTAAAGATTGAGCGATCGCATTTTCAGCCGATTGTTTATAATCTTCCTTTTTCTTCTCTTCGAGTTCCTTATCTTCATCACTAAATGAATCTTGACTCAAAGATTTTATCGTCTCATCAATTATCTGCTCAAAACCACCAGGCGATTGTTCGATTTCCTCTGTCAAATCCCGTAGTTTAATAACAATTTCTTGCAGATATTCTTCCATGTTTGCCGAAGAAAAAACCTCTTGTAACTTCTTAGGTAGTTCTTCAAGTTCTTCGGCTTGTAGTGTTTCTCTTAAGTGATGTAGATGCGATCGCGTACTTTCAACTTGAGTACAATTTTCCGAAATAGATTCACTTAAAAAGTCCTGAAATTGGGTATATATATTAACAAAAGCAATTTTGGCAGCTTCAGGATTATTTTGTAAATCTTCAATTTTATCACCCAAAAGTGAGGAAAGAATGTTTGAAACTGATGGAGTTTGCTTAGATTCTGGAGGAGATTTTTCTGAGGTTTCCGTTGAGGATAACATCAGATTAGAGACAGCGATTTTTGCTTGCGCCATCGCCTGATGAATTTCATTTTCAAGGTATGCTTTTGCTGCTGACTCTGGAATTTCAAAATTAGCGATCGCAACTTGCGTGACTTTCTTTTGCGTGCCAGTCAGGGTAGAAATGATAAACCGACCCCTAGATAATTTGTGGTTTTCAGGAATCAGAAAATAACGCTGATGCTTAGAATCAGTCCAGAATGTTAGTTGATTTTTAGTATTCATATTAATTACGTGAACGACGAGCGATCGCACTTTCAGTATCGCGTACTAAAGCAGGCATTTTAAATGTTTTCAGATGTTGAAGTATTGCTAAAGTTGCTTCTCCCTTCCCATCTCCCAAAGCATTTGCAATTTCCCTCAATATTCGTTCTTTGTGGGAATAGTTAGCAATCAATTGATTAGCGTAATTAACAGCTATATCCTCATCAATACGTATTAATGGAATCAGTAAGCAAGCAACTTGAAATGCTAGATCAAATCCTAAAGAAGTATGTTCTTGTAAAATTGTCAGACTGGCTTCGATTGCTGCAATAATTTTGTTTTTTACAGCTTGTGCTATTTCTTTATCCCTAACAATAGCTAAAGCTAAACTTCGACCAAAATAATATTGATGATATATACCAAGCAGTGCCTTAATCGCGTCTATTTGCCATTGCTGAATTTTTTGAGTTTCATCAGCGTAATAACTTGTATTCACAGCATCAGCTAGCATTTCAAATGCCGAGTCAGTTTGTGATATCCGCTCATAAACTACAGGTGCTGCTTTCCAAGGAACATTTTGAGAATTATTAGCCCAATCTATAAGTTTTTTAAATCCAGCAGGATGCCCCCAGGAAGTGAGCATCACAGTTGCTAATAATTGATGATAAGGTTCGCCAGAACTGAGCAAATTTATTAGTCCGGGAATGCGGTCTTCATAACCTCCATCCAGACCATCATCGATGATATCTTGGAGTTGTCCTTGATTGCCTTCACGGTCGGTGAAAAGTAATTTTTCGGGATTATTTAACGATTGCATTCAAACTCCCTCCTTAGTTTTACCTTGCTGTTGAATAGTCCGCTTTACTTCTCAACCTCAACCCAGTAACTTGAATAATTTTGCATCATTTATGTGAGTAATATTTAACCAATTTTAGGTTTTTTGTGGTCATTTGTATCATCATCTTCATTTTTACGTTTATTTGATTTATTTGATTGCTGTTGGTCTACGTCCATATCTTGACTATTGCTTTGATTACCATCATTGCTGATAGCATCGCTGTCTGATGTATTACTAGTTTTATTGAAAGAAAAGTCAACCTCTGGGCGTGCTTCTTGTAGAGATTGATAATACTCGCCTTTTGCTCCATGTAGAGGTGCATCATGTATCAACTGTGTGAATACACCCATAAGTTCATCATAACTTTCAACACGATATCCCTGTTTTTCATTAATATTTAAATATCTCAATAATTCTGGATCTTTAATAGTCATGTCAGTTTTCTCGAAATTTTCTTTACCCATGTCAAGCAACTTACGCAAGCGATCGCTAATTCTTCCTATTCTCTGATTATCTACTCCTGGCCCTGGTGGTAAATTATGTGGGTGGTCGGCTTCTTCTCGATATTGACGCCATAAACCCTTACCCAAATCGTTTTCGGTTGCGCTCTCAGGCAAGAATTTTCGTGCTTTCAGGTGATTCAATACTTCATCCACTGGTTGTCCTTCATACATCCGGGACAATTCAACTTTAGTGTGTTCGTTAGATTTGATGTGCCTGAAATCATTTCCTGTGACGTTCTTTTTAGGACTTGCACTATATTGTTCATAATCAGTACCCTGTGTCAATTCATGAACATCTTTCTTAGTTTGTGTGGAAAAAGGATCGCGATTTTTGTCGTATTCTAACTTTTTGATGATTCTATTACCTGAATTATCTGTCGTTATTTCAACATCAAATTTAGGTTCTGTTCTTTTGGCTGTAACTCGTTGTGAATCGTAGCGATAATATTGGGCTTCAATGGAATGCTGCGGAACATCAAAGCCAGAATTAGGATTTAAGGAACTGGTTGAGTTTTGATTAATAGCTCGAATTGCATTTTCTTTGTCTAATTCTTTAATAAGCTCAAATGCTTGCTTGTTTTTTTGTTGTGGATCGGGTATTTTCTCAATTTCTTGTAAACGTTGTTTGAGATTGGGGTTTTGGTCAAGTAAGTCTTTGTATTTCGTACCTATTTGTTCACAAGTTGAACAACGAATAATGCGCCCATCTTTGAGAACCTTGATATTGTGTCCATCAGGCGTTTGCTGTTTAGCCACAACTTGTGGTTCGATTTCTGGCTCATTCGGGTGAGTGCTGCGTTCATGAGATGTATTCGTTTCGGGCGGTTTCACCTCAGTATCGGATTGCTTAACATTAGACATATCTGCATTAGGACGGTTGGCTGTGGGAGTATCAACTCCTTGATTAGAGTCAGTCTTAGTACTTCCTCCCGAAGTACCCGATTGCTCTCCAGCCTTAGTGGAATAAGGCCCTTTCAGATACTCTGCCGGAATAGTACCTTTAATTAGGTATTCACCATCACGTGTTGTGTTGTAGTATGCCAGCAACCTACGGCTAAGTTTGCTAGATTGTCCTTTACTGATACCCAGAGAAGCGACATAATCAGGAATACCTTGGGGGCCCTTAGCAATGGCAGCATCGACATCTATATCTTTTTTAACAGTTGTAGCGATTTGAGAAATTTCATCCGTAATCATCTTGGAAATCTGCTCAGGGGTTAATACCTCAACATTCTTGAGATTGCCTGATTCGATATCTGCTCGTAATTTTGGTAAATCGAGTTCGATTTCTGAACCGCCGTATGTCTTGGCAACACCACCGCTTTCTGTCAGGAAGGAAGTGTAGGGACTATCTCCCTTAGCAGGATCGCTACCATAAACGTGTTCTAGAGGACTTGCTTTGCCGTTGGGATTCGCCGGAACTAGGGAACCATCTTCAACAACACGAGATTTTGTTTTACCTTTGTAATTGAATTGACTAGCAAAATCGTCATCCTGGCGAATAATGCGAACAATTTCTTGATTTTTGTCTGTAGTTGCGGGATTTTGTTCTTGTTCGCCTGGGGATTTTGTTGCAGACGATTCTGTTGTTGTATCTTTAGGAACTCCTCCTTGAACTTCTGGTTCATCTCCCTGTACGCCGCGTCCAGTGGATGTTTCGGCTTCAGGCGATTTTACCCCAGACTGAGGATTTGTGACCTCAGCGTCAGGCGATCGCACCCCAGTATCAGGGCGCGGAACATTCGGCGCATCAGTGACTATTGGTGTATCAACTTTACCACCAAAGCCACTCTTAATTCCATTTCCTAGCGAAGTACCAAACCGCTCTCCAGCTTGGAAAGTTCTGGTTTGCATACCTTGAACGCTACGACCAAATTTACCGAGTCTACCCAGATTTGCTGTGGAAATTTGGACACCCGCAGCGATACCAGCACCAATGAGAACTCCTTCTAAAGTGATGGGTTCTCCTGTTGCTAAGTTGCCAAATATACCACCAGCAATATCAAAGGCAATATCAATACCAAACCTCAAGAAGGATTGAGTCAGCCCTGTCCCCAGCCTACCTGCTTGAGCCAACATGTTACCGAATACACCACCAGCACCACCCAAGGCACCACCGATCGCCCCAGCCAAGGCTGCTTTACCCACGCCATCCAGCAGGTTCTTGCCGTCGATCGCGTTGTTGCCAATCTGAATCACGGCACCAGCCACAGCCCCAACGATCGCCCCACCAACAACTGCACCGATTCCCCCTGCTAAGGCTGCACCTGCTCCCAATGCCCCAGCTAACGCGCCTACTGCCCCAATCACAGCTGGCGCAACGATAATGGCGACAACAATTACAGCAATGACTAAGAAAATTTTCAGGACTGTTTTCCAGCGCGGTTGTTCTTGGTCTGCTGCTTCTTGAGCGTATTTTTGGATATCCGAATCGAGATTTGGCTGTTTGTCTCCTTGGATTGAACCGCGTAACCCTTCTTCCAAGTCATTGACACTCTTTTGGAAATTAGTGTCCATGTTTTGGTTACTCTGGTCGAAAGCACTTTGAGTTCCTTGAGTGACTTCACCAAAACCTGTAAGCGCTGCTTGGGTGGTATTTGTAACTGTGGTTGTGAAGGCTTGCTGAATTTGATTGAAGGTGTCTGTAGCGCCTTGATTGAGGTTAGTTAGGCTCGTCTTGGCTTCTTGAGAAACAGCAGCAGACTCTTCCAATCCACTTTGGGCAATACCATTCACCGCAGTAACCGCTTGCTGTCCTCCTTGGGCGATGCCTTCTTGGGATGCTGTAATGCCTTGTTCGGTTTGCTCTTGGACTTTAGCCACAGAGCTATCAAACTGCGCCAAGATTTCTGCTAAAGTGGCGCTTAACTCCTCTGGATTCGGTGCTGGCATTCCTTGGAGTTGGGCTTGGGTATCTTGGATGGCAGTTTGCAGACTGGTAGCAGCTTGGTTGATGCCATCTTGGATAGAAGCGATCGCCTTTTGGGCATCCCGTTCAATTGCCGATACTTGCCCATTACCATAAACTGACAACAATTGCAATTGAGCAGTTTGCTGTTGGTCTAAAGTTTGTAATGTAGATTGCAGAGTTTGGTTAGCTGTTTGAGTCAACTGGGTTTGTGCGTCTGCCAATTGCGTCAAAACTTGCTGTTCAACAGAATTTAAATTGTCTAAACTTTGTTGTTGGAGAGTTTGTAGTTGTTGGCGAGACTGATTAGCAACATTATGGATTCCTTCAATATCCTTCGGTTTGCCTTGTTCGACTGCATCAGCCTGTTTATTACCTTCTTCAACTAAACCGTCTTTGTATTGTTGGGCAACATCTCTAGCTGCTTTGGCTCTAGCTTTGAGTCGATTATCTGTAAGTGGCCCATCCCAGAAGTTATCATCTTTACCAGTAATTTGAGCTTCCCATTCAGCGGCCTTTTGTTCTCCAAAGGCGATCGCTTCATCGCCAACTTTAACGCCAGCAGCACGATATTTCTCTTTTGCTTGGGTATAAAATTCTTCAATTTTAGCCAGTTGGTTGCTTTCAGTTTCATCTACTTTCTGGACTGATGTTGTATATTCTGCTGCAACCTTTTGGCGTTCTGCGGCAGCTGTTTGAGAAGTTGTCGCTGCTGCTGCCTGATATTGTGTTTGAATCTGGGCTATTATTGCTTGTGCTTCACTTTGTACTTGTTCGCGCTGCTGGGCAATTTGGGCGGTAACGGTTGCCTTTTGTTGCTCAACTGCCGCCATTACAGAAGCTTTGGCATTTTCAGTCGAACCTTGAATACGCGCCTCAATTCCTTGTCCCAGTTGAGTAATTGTCTGCACTCGCAAAGCTGCTTCAGCCAAAAAGCTATTTGTAATATTTATTGCCTCAGCTTTTTGCTGTTCTTGCAAGATGGCATCATCCTCACCTTGAGCCGTTTCCTGTTCGGGAGGTGCAAAGTTAACTTCTGTTGTCGCTAATTGGGAAGTTTGAGCATTTACGGCATTTTGCTGGGCTTGTGCTGCCAAAACCTCTGTTGTGGCTTGTTCCTTCTCTGCCACAGTTTCCGGAGTGACGGCTTGAGCCATGCTTTCCGGATTCTGGTTATTAAGCTGCGGCGGTAATTTTTCTAAACCTGCACCTTGAACAGCATTAGCTTGCTGTGCAATCTGTTCGCCTTGAACTGCTTTCGTTTCTGGACTGGCGGCTTGTTCCATACCTTGTGGATTAACCCCACCAGTTTCAGCTGCTTCTGATTCTGATGCCTTTTCTTCGTCTTCATCTTTCTTTTTCTGACTGACAGCTTCAGCCATGCCAGCTTTTACTTCTTTGTCTTTATCCTTGGCATCATCACCCTTATCTGCATCCTTTTCCGGACTGACAGCTTTAGCCATGCCCGCTTTTACTTCTTTGTCTTTATCCTTGACATCATCACCTTTGTCTGCATCCTTTTCCAGACTGACAGCTTCAGCCATACCTGCTTTCACGTCTTTATCTTCACCCTTATCTGCATTCATTTCTGGACTGACAGCTTCAGCCACGCCTGCTTCCCCATCCTCTTTGGGCTTGTCTTGTTGAGTTTCATCTTCGGGTGCAGCCATTTCCACAGAATTGCTGTCAGTCGCATTTTTCCCAGACTCAGGTTGTGTTTTGGGGTTTTCGTCTGGTGGTGGTTCTGTTGTTCCCGCCGCAAGGGGAGATTGAACGCCGAGGCTTGCTTGTCTTGCACGATTGTTATCTAGTTCCTGACGTACATCGTTCTCGACTTCAGCAGCATCCGGCTCTGTGGTTTGTTGAGAAACTTGAGTATTTACATCAGGAGCAAGTTGGATAGTGTGGCCGGGAAGTTCTTTAGCTTGCAAAAGATCCTCTTCCTCTTCACATTGTGAGCAACAAACCCTCTGAATTTCTATATCTGGCGTTACTACTGCTGCTGCCGACAAGTCTGTTTGCCGCCCAATTGCGTTACCGTTTTGTTGGACAACGTGAGTTAATTCATGAGCAAGCAATTCCTTGCCTTGATAACTCTGAGGATTATATTCTCCTTGACGAAAGAAAATATCCTGTCCTGTGGTGAAAGCACGAGCTTGGATGGTTTGGTTGAGTTCGTGAGAGCGGCCATCTGTGTGGATTTTGACACTGCTGAAGTCAGCGCCAAAGGCCTCCTCCATTGGTTGCCGAATATCGTCTGAGAGTGGCTGCCCATTTTGGCGTGCCCGTTGGATGGAAGTTTCTAAGTTAGATGTACTTACCACCCCACCACCCTGGCGCTGTACCACAGGAGTGGCGGAACCAACTAGAAATTTCCTTTGTAATTCTGTCTCTGGCAAAGCCTCGTGTTGAATAAACTGCTGATTTTGAGGCTGACTGATTTTCTGCATCACCTGGCGTGCTACTGTATCAGCTTGCTGTTCGTAAATGTCTCCTGGCTGATTAATTGTGAGTTTTGTTTGCACCCGCAGTGACATTCGACTAATGTCGTGGGTAAGGGGTTCGTTTACGGGTTGCTCTTGGGTAACTGCTTGGGTAGAAGAATCAAGAGGCTTCATTTGTAATTCTTCTTCTAATTCCTGAGATTGAAATTCTGCTGCTGTGGGTTCCTCTTCTTCTTCTGGCAGTTCTTCCCGTTGCACTGTTTGGTGATTTTCAGGCTCATTCATTTCCTGTATCACCTGTGGTGCTAGTGTCTGGGCTTCTTGTTCCTCAACATCTTCCGGGTGGTTAGCTTTACTTATTGTTTGTTGGTGTAGCGATATTCGACTAATGTCGTGCCCTAGAGGTTTGTTGAGGGATGGTAATTCAGCAGTTATTTGAGGCAAGATATCAGAGGAGTTTAAACCAAAACCGCGCGTCGGTTGTCTGAGTTTAGGTATTGAGAAGGAACTGGTGCTAGCTTTTTTGGGCTTGGCTACGCGTTCTCTCATTTGCTTCTCCTGATGCCCGTGCAGTAGGGTGGATGGTATTTCGCTGATACAGATATGTACAGTAGTGCGATCGCCCTTCCCACACAATTAATCAAAAGTCTACAATCAATCCGAAATCAAGTTCTTTTTTCTCTTTACAGTAACGATCGCTGGCTATGGCAAGTTCACTCTCACCTTGAGCGGGCGATCGTTATACACAGTTTAAACGTAGAAATTCCCCTGACTGAAATCTATCGTCGCGTTAATTTTTAAGGGTGGCTAACTCTTTTACAAAAATACTAAGTCAGCCAATAAATGGAGCGTTAAATACATATTATTGCACCCTAAAAAATTCAGCGATCGCACACTCATTAACCACCATAAATGAGCGATCGCTCAAGTTTTAAGACTGTCGCTAAATGATTGGGCGATCGCACTTTGCTAACGCACCCTAAAATTTATCTCTTGACCTTTATCTGCTCTTTGCGAATTATCGCCACCAAAATTCGGTGGTTTCCTTGAATAACCTGTTGTCCAGATACCTCCAACGCCGGCCATGAGTCAGCACTTGATTTGCCAAGGTTAGTAACCCTTTCCAACGTATCTAGCGCCCGCTCCCTCTCGAAACGTCTCAACTCTTGATTATTTGCCTTTTCCGTTAGTATCTCTTTTAAGCTCTCCATTGAACTGACTGTTCTATACTCTTCCAGATCGGCTCTCAGTCCGAAAATGTTCGGATCGACTAGCTCCACTTTCTCTTCTTTTTTCTCTTCCTTGGCTCCTCCTCCTTCTCCCAACTGTACTGGTGTTGGGTTATAGTCCTCATCTTCAGTGTAGTAATATCCCTCATCGAAGTCATATCGCACCTCCGTTCCCTTCAGCCGACCATTGAGAACCATAAACGCCCCACCACTAACCTGCCGCAACTCCACACCCGTTACATCATCTATATGGGTCGCATCATTTTTTCCTTCTGCTTTCACTGGCTTCCTCTGGATTTCCCCCATCTGTTGTGAGTTGGTTTGTTGCATGGGAGGTGAATTGTACAGTATTGAGGAATACTCCGATCGCCTCACCATTCCCCCACTCTGCTGCACAACGTGAGTTAACTCATGCGCCAACAACTCCTGCCCTCCCCGGCTCCCAGGATTATATTCCCCCTGTCGAAAGAATACATCCTGTCCCGTTGTAAAAGCCCGCGCCTGAATTGATTGATTCAACTGGTCAGATTGAGCATCCGTATGAACCTTCACCCCACTGAAATCTGCACCAAAAGCCTGTTCCATCGGTTCGCGGATGTTGTCTGCCATCACTTGTCCACCCCCCCGTGCTTGGTTGATGGATGCTTCCAAGTTTGGGGTAACAGCCATCCCAGCCTCACCCTGACGCTGCAACATCGGCTTCATCTGTAATTCTTCCTCTTCTTCTTCTGGCACTGACTCTCGTTGCAGTATGCTATTATCCAGAGATTTCATTTGTAATTCTTCTTCTTCCTCTGGTATTTCTTGTCTTTGCATCAAAGCTGTGATGGAATTTGCCAGAGGTTTCATTTGCAATTGTTCCTCTTGTGGCATTTGTTGGCGCTGGATAGACGGACGATTTCCAAGTTGTTCCAATCTTCCCACGACCTTCTGCGCGACTGTATCAGCTTGTTGCTCGTAAATATCTCCTGGCTGATTAACCGTGAGTTTGGTTTGGGGACGACGTAGCGGTATTCGACTAATGTCGTGTGCTAGAGGGTTATCTGGCACTGGATGAAATGAAGCATCAGACGACTGTAAACCAAAACCGCGTGTTGGTTGTCTGAGTGTAGGTATTGAGAAGGAATCTGTGGTAATTTTCTTGGGCTGAATTTTGCGTTCTTTCATGTTTTTCTAATGCCCAACCAGCTTGTAGATGAATATTTTGCTGATAACAACATCTAGAGTACAGCGATCGCACTTCACAACACAACTTAATAAACCGCTTCAAATCAATGTAAAACCAAGTTATTTGTTAGTTATGAGACATTGGGCATTAGGCTTTTGCAAATAACCAATGACCAATGAATAATGACTAATTCGACTTTTGGCTACTTTTGATTCTGATGCAGTACCTTTAGCCTTGATTCTAGGAGAGTTTTTTTATTTATGGACTCATATCAGGAACAAACTTTTTTCACATTTAATGGAGACGTTGGTGGTAGTGCTGGATACGCCGGGGTTTCAGTGACCTCTGATGCCAGCAAAGTAGCTCAAACTGCGAGTAAATACCTCAACGATTCACTGTTGCTAAACGAACTCGCAGAGCATGTGTATAAACTTTTGCAAGATGATTTGCGATCGCAGCGCGAAAGAATCGGTAATCATAGTTCTCAAAGGTGGTTTTAATGGCTGGAAATGGTAATAACGGCAAAGTTACTCACGAATTAAATTATGTTACTAGTAATCGTTTTTATGTAGAAATAGATAGCTCTATTGCTGCATCTTTCAGTGAATGTACAGGCTTAAGCGTTCAAATTAAGAAAAATATTTTTCAAGAAGGTGGCGTTAATGACCAGCAAAGAATTTATTTAGGTCATACAGAATTTGCAGACATAACTCTTAAACGCGGAGTTACCGACCATCCAGGTTTTTGGAATTGGATAAATGCAGTTTTTGATGAACAAAAGAGAACATCCCGAAGGAACGTTAATATTCTGATTTTTAATCAATCTGGCGAAACGATGATGAGTTGGACTTTGATTGGTGCTATTCCAGTAACTTGGAAAACACCGACACTCCAAGCCGATGGTAAAGCCGTTGCTATTGAGGAATTAACTTTAGCTTATGAAGGCTTAAAAGTTGCCAGAACTACGGGAGGAGGTAATTCTGTAGAACGAAATGAAAAAACAGGATATTTCGTTTCTAGTTAATTTGCAATTTTTCAACTATAACTATGCAAATCATCAAACCGCTATTAACAAACAATACTCATCCGCTCGGTGTAATATCATCTTTATCTAATACTCACAAACTCATATTTAGAAAAGAGTCTGATTTTCTGCATTCGCGCAGTAATTTTCTCAGCCCAATACAAACGAAATCACCATTAGTCACATCTTCTCAATTTGTATTATCTCGTGAAGCAGAACCATCGATACAACCAGTAATCGGTTGGGATAGCTGGGATAATCCAGATATCGATCTTAAATTTCCATTTATTGATTTTGATCCTTTTGAGCCAATCGATTCAGAAGAAGATAATAATTTAAATTCTCCGGAAATAGTAACAACTGATATTCCAGAAATACAACGTACTATCATTGAGAATAATATAATTAATGATGCCTCACCAGAAATAAATCTTCAAAAGCAAAAGCAAAGTCAGACTAAAAATAAAAGTCAAACTAAATCTAAATCAAAACAAACCAATAAATCTGCACAAAATCCCAAAACAAAATCTCCAAATAAAAAATCAACAAAATCATCTGCGGCTAAGAATGTTGTACAAGCTGTTGATGAAAGTAATATTGCTATTAATCCCAATCAAGATGTATTTATACCATCAAAAGATTATTTATTTCCTGAGGCTAATTCGGGGATTTCACAAACAAATAATGAATTTCATGTATTAAAATCTCAAATTCCCGATCCTCTCTTTGCTTCTACGCCTCTGAGTGAAAATAATCCTCTCACATCACAACAAGATACTGCTTTAGATAATATTACAATTGATAATAACTCTGTTAATAATACCACGCCATCTACTTGGTCTAATGTTCAAGAACAGCCAAATTTATTTAGAAATATAGCCAACGAAGAATCGCAAGTATTTTCTGAGTTACCATCTAGTTTCTCCAGTGCAGAACCGTCTACTTCAGAAAGAATTCCCCCTTTACAACAAAAGAATAAATTAGGCGAAAACACAAATCAATTACCAGATAATTCGCCTAGAGAATTTCCTTTGCCTAATCATGTTGAAAAAACATTTAGCCCGTCTAATAATATTACCAACAATCAACAACTAGTCGCTGAAACATCAGAAGTAAATCCAACGCCACGACAACAAAATATTGAAACTACTCAATCCTCACAAAAATTTGAAGTTGATATCCCAGATATCTCAGTTAGCACAACTCCACAACAACAAGTTATTGAAACTACTCAATTATCACAAAAAGCTAATATCCCAGATATCTCAGTTAGCCCAACGCCACAACAACAAGTTATTGAAACTACTCAATTATCACAAAAAGCTGATATCCCAGATATCTCAGTTAGCCCAACGCCACAACAACAAGTTATTGAAACTACTCAATTATCACAAAAAGCCGATATCCCAGATATCTCAGTTAGCACAACGCCACAACAACAAGTTATTGAAACAGATGAATTGTCTTCTAAAGTTCAAAAGAAAGACACCAGTTCTCTAAGAAATGTAATCCCAAAACAAGAAATATTAGTAAAATCCAATCATCAATCAAATCAACAAGAATTACTAAATACAAGTAATAATTTGGAGTCAATTCCAGCCATTGAGCAAGATTTAATTTCAGAAAATTATATTACTAATTTTGACTCAAGTAATTTTATCATTGATGATTCTGTAATTACTTCATCTAGCGTTGAAAATCCCGCAGTAACGGACAGCAGTGCTAACCTACCGCCTGTCTCAGATGTCAAAAAAAATCCTATTGCACTAGAACGAGAAATTGATTCTAGCGTTACGAGTGAATCTTTAGCTTCTGCACCTATTCAATTAACACCTACTTCAGCCTATATTGAAGCTACATCTAATTTTTTGAGCGATTTTGATAGTAATGAAAAGTTAGCAACTTCAGAATCACAATCTACTGTGGCGGTTAATGTCTCAGATGTCCCAAAAAATTTAATTTCACTACAACGGGACAACAATCTGGAAAATCCTAGCAGCGAGTCTATAGAAAGTCAGCTTTCTTTAGCAGTACATGAAATTAGTGAAACACCAGTAGTTAGCAACGTATCGCCTGAGATTGGTGAAACACAAAAAGTTAGCAACGAATCTTCTAAAATTAATGAATCACCAATAGTTAACAACATATCGCCTGAGATTGGTGAAACACAAAAAGTTAGCAATGTATTACCTGAGATTGATGAAACACCAATAGTTAACAACGTATCGCCTGAGATTGGTGAAACACAAAAAGTTAGCAATGTATTACCTGAGATTGATGAAACACCAATAGTTAGCAACGTATCGCCTGAGATTGGTGAAACACAAAAAGTTAGCAATGTATTACCTGAGATTGATGAAACACCAATAGTTAGCAACGTATCGCCTGAAATTATTGAATCACCAAAAATTAACAACATATCGCCTGAAATTGATGAAGTACCAAAAGTGAGGGATGTGTCATCAAATGTTGGGGAAACATCGAGTATTTTCCGAAAAATAGGTGATAATGAACAAATATTAGAGTCAGAATTGTTAGGTGCGATCGCCAATTCTGAAAACTCTGAAATTGATACCTCAGAGTACCAAGATATCCCAGAAAAACCAACTTTTCCACCAAATCAGTTAAGCACACCACCTCAATTTGAACAAAACACCACCATTGAAAATTTACCAGCACCTAAAGGTTATGCTACTGGTGGTCAAGTAAGAGACTCTCACCTTGAAAATAATCAGCACATAGCACCGTCAGATACCGTACCTGCAATGCTGACACCTGGTGAATTTGTCATCAATACCAGGGATGCACAGAAAAATCTACCTCTACTACAGCACATCAATAGCGGTGGGACACCAGACAATATTATTCTTCCAAGTTTAGAGATACCCAACGCCAAAGAATCACAAAAAACAACTTCTCCACATTCGACTAAAGTCGATTCTTTTACAGATACTTCATTACAACTCAAACCTCAAGAATCTAATTCTTTAATTCCTTCTTCCTTAGGGTTCAATGTTGGAAAACAGAAACTTTCTGTACTCAATTCCCCACAGCTTAATACTGTTGAAAACAAAACGACTGACTCACCTGTTACTTCACCCCAATATTCATCACCTCCCTTAATTTTTAGAAAAGCAAATTCTACCGCTAATACACCTTCCCAATGGTCAGATACACCTTCTCAATGGTCAAATGTGCAAGAATTATTCAATGGCAATAATGATGAAGATGAATTCACAAGCTTCTTTAGCGGTGGAAAATCTAATAGTCAAAATTCCGAATTTTCTGATGTTTATCCATCATCAGAATCCTCACAAAGTTTTGCTAAACACCGTGCTGCACCTAGAGGTTTCGCTGAAGGCGGAGAAGTCACTGCACCCGCGTCTGTAAACACAGAATCATTAAGCGAAACAGTAGAAAGCACTTCTGCAAAACGTGAAGAAGAGAACAAAGATGATACGGCTGATCTTGAAGCTTTAGCACGTGAAATTTATAGTAGATTACGCCAACGTTTAGAAATTGAACGAGAACGTCATGGTGGTTATTTAGGTCGTTTATCTTGGTAAATTTTATTTAATAAATTGAGGAGAAATCATCAAATGGCAACCCCAGCAATTATTGTTACTCAAAAGCGAAAACCACAACTTGAAAAAGCAAAACTTGTAGCTTATAACGGTGAATCTGACGATATTGAATTGATGTTTAATCCTACAGAAATTAGTTTTAGTCGGTCTGTTGAGTGGAAAAGCAATGATGGTAATAGAGGTACGGAACTATTACCAAAGGTTAACTTTTCTGGAGTTAAACCTTATACATTTTCACTCAAACAGTTGTTATTTGATACTTATGAAACTAAAGAATCGGTGATGAAAAAGTATGTAGATAAGATTAAAAAAGGCGTAGAAACAATTAAAGGAGCGCGTGATAAACGTCCACCTGTTTACATATTAACATGGGGAAATGAGTATTTTTATTGTGTAATTACGAAATTAACTTATACATTAAATATGTTTCTAAGTGATGGTACACCAGTTAGAGCAATGGTAGATATAGACTTGCAAGAAGTTGATAAAAATAACCTTCCTGGGGGAAAAGAATCTCAATCTAAAGGGAAAGACCGCAAAGCAGATCCGAAGGTGGCAAAAACGTAGTTGGGAGTTGGGAGTTGGGAGTTAGGAGTTGGGAGTTGGGAGTTGGGAGTTAGGAGTTAGGAGTTAGGAGTTAGGAGTTAGGAGTTAGGAGTTAGGAGTCGAAATCAAAAACATGATAATGTTTGAAATATGATTATAGCAATTCACTAAATTTATTCAGAATTCAGAATTCAGAATTATAGATCCTACAAATTTAATCCATTTCAGTACAATATTTAATATTCAAAATTGAAGCTTATGCCTAACGCTAACCTTTATTTAAGTGACCCTTTAGTTAAGATAGAAGGTCAACCTGCATCTCCTGAATTACTCAAAGATTTGCTGCAAATGACTGTGGAAGAAAGTATGCATTTGCCAGCAATGTTTACCTTAGTAATACATAATAGCTATATTCCCACATCTGACCGTCAACAAAATCAACCTTGGCGGCACGAACAGGTTTTTCAAATTGGGAAGAAAGTAACGTTAGGTTTTAAATCGAGTACTACTCAAGATCAAAATTTTAGAAATGAAAAAACAAAAATCCTTGTTGAAGGTGAGGTTACAGGACTGGAAGTTCACTTCAATGAAAAATCTGAAGCTAATATAATTGTTCGTGGCTATGATTTTTCTCATCGTCTTCACAGAGGCCGTTATAATCGCTCTTTTTTAAATACAACTGATAGCAAAATAGTCAAAAAAATAGCTAAAGAAGTAGGTATAAATATTGGAAAAATAGACGAAAGTGGCGAAGTCCACAAGTATGTATTTCAAGAAAATCAAACCAATATGGAGTTTTTGCAAGAAAGGGCTGCGCGTATTGGTTTTGATTTATTTATTACAGAAGACAAGATAAATTTTTGCAAGCCAGAAAGTCAGGCGTCTTTAGATTTGAAATGGCTAGTTGATATTAGTAAATTTAGTACTCGTGTCACTAGTGCTGAACAAGTAAGTTCTGTGGAAGTACGCGGTTGGGACTATACCCAAAAACGATTGATTAGCTCAACAGCCAACAAAGAAAAGCAAATTACTCAGACAGGTAATAAGCTAGGAAGTAGTACCAGTACTGCATTTCGCAATCTTAAATCTCCCAAAATGATTGTTGTAGATAAACCTGTTGCTACTAAAAAACAAGCAGATGTGATGGCTCAGGCTTTGTGTGATGAATTGGGAGGAGAATTTGTTTATGCAGATGCGAAAGCATTTGGAAATCCTGAGATTCGACCGAGGCGGGTGATTCGTCTTCAAGAATTAGGCGATCGCTACAGTGGTCAATATTATGTCACAGAAACACGCCATTTCTACAACGGGCGAGTTTATGAAACTGATTTTAGCGTCCGCGGCTTACGTGCTGGTAACTTATTCACAACTCTATCGACAAAAAAACATTTACAGCCATCTGAGACTTTATTAGTCGGAATTGTGACTAATAACAAAGATCCAGAAAAATGGGGTAGAGTAAAAGTCAAGTTCCCCACCATGAGCGAAGAACATGAAAGCGACTGGGCGAGAGTTGTAGCTTTGGGAGCAGGGCCAAACAGAGGTTTCGACTGTTTACCAGAAGTCAACGATGAAGTATTAGTCGGTTTTGAACATGGCGATATTCACCGTCCCTACGTCATTGGCGGTGTATGGAATGGTAAAGACGCACCACCTGAAAAAGTAGATGACTCAGTTACTGGTGGTGTCAGATTACGCACTATTAAAACTCGTGTTGGTCATGTTTTACAGTTCGTTGAAGAAGACAAAGCCAGCAGTAAAACAGGTATTCGTGTAGAAACTAAAGCCGGTCACAAAATGTATCTTAATGATAGCGATCGCCATATCGAAATTAAAACCGCAGGCGGTCATACAATCAAAATGGACGATAGAAGTAAATCTATTTCCATCGAAACCACAGGCGGTCATTCAATCGAAATGAACGATGCAAGTAAATCTGTTTCAGTTAAATCAACGCTGAATCTTTCATTACAAGCGAATGGCAATATAGACATTAGCGCCAACGGTAATATTACAGTCAAAGGCGCGATAATTCGCCTGAATTAAGGCTTGCGAAAAAAATATAACCACCTCTCGGCTGAGTTTACACGATAGTCATAAAATTTATTGAGAAGGCAGAAGGCAGGAGGCAGAAGGCAGAAGGGAAACCCCATAAATAAATTTAGGGGATTCAATAGGGACGTAGTATTTCTTGCGCCTACTCGATAAAATACATATTTTTTCTTTTTTTCATAAATAAATTTAGGGGCTTTAAACCCTTTTGGCAGAGGGCAAAAATTATATTTTCTTCCTTCTGCCCTCTGCCTTCTGCCCTCTGCCTTCTGCCTTTCTTCGGTAAATTATCTTTTGCACCTAGACAGTTGCTACTAGCTAAATCACTTTTTCGAGATTCTTGTCAATGAATTTGGATGATTTCTTACCCTTGAATGCTGAAGCAACACCCAAAGTACCGAAGACGAGTAAACTAACAATAGAAGCAGGTTCAGGGACGGTAACTATAGTTGCAGAAAAACTAATAGCTAACTCACTATCTTCCGGCCCGAAATTTATAGAACCTGGTACAAATGGCGGTGCAGAAAAAACCTCTAAATAACTTGGTATCGGCAAAAAACTAGCGAAAAATGGACTAGAAAAATTTCCCCCAGAAGTAGAATAGCCGAAACCATCACCCGTTAACTGCTGAGCATTAAGACTTATTAAATTGTCAACCTCAAAAGGTTCGTTTCCTGGTATTGGAGTTCCGGTAGTTTGAAGGCCAGTAATTGTTTCACCATTTCGCGTACCAGTAATTCCCAAAATCTGATAAAAACCCAAATCGTCGGGAGTGTCATTAGTGGTGAAAGTACCGCCAGCCGTTATGCCAATACCAGAATAATTCCAGTTCCAATTTAAAGCAGAGGCAGCTTGTATTGTCCCGAAAACTAATCCAGATGTAGCGGCAATAGCTGTGGCAGATAGTAGAGCTAAATTTTTCATAGAGGTTGTTAGTATTACAGCACACCAAAGGCGATCGCAGATCTTGGAAGTTGAGTTAAGGTACAGCAAACGCAAAACCAATGGCAGTTTACCATTAAACACATAGTAGAGACGTAGCAGTGCTACGTCCCTACTAGAATTTCGTGTATATTTCCCCTATCCTCGACCTTTGGCGAATAGGCTTTACCCCTTTGTGCCGATATCTTTGAAGATATACATTGTCACAGCTGTCTAAGTGCCAGATATGGTTTATGGTCGTGAGCGAGCCTATTTGGGAACAGGTTGGGCTTACCCATTGCGCTTGAATGTGCAAGGTGGAATACAGCTTAGCCGTGAAGAACAAAAAGTTAAAGAATCTATTTGGATTATCCTCCGCACTGGAGTAGGCGAACGCGTTTATCGCCCTACTTTTGGTTCGCGCTTATCAGAGTTGGCGTTTGCACCTTTGAATACCGATACTCTGCTGCGAATTCGGATTTATGTTTTGGAAGCTTTAGAAGTTTGGGAACCACGCATTATTGTCGAGGAAGTTCTCACCGAACCCGACCCTGTGCGCGGCAGAGTAGATATCACCATTAATTATCGACTCAAAGAAGGTCACGATATTTACAGCTTTGTTTATCCTTTTTATTTGGTTTCAGCTGGGGAGGAATCGTGATATCAATTCAAAATTAAAAATTAAGAAATTTAATTACGAATTACGAATTACGAATTACGAATTATTGAATCTGTCACATTCTTTTTTTAAATTGGTATGAACTTTGACTTTTTACCAAAATTACCTTCTTCCAACTTAGACGATCGCGCTTTCGATGACTTAGTGGATGAATGTATAATGCGTATTCCCCGCTACTGTCCCGAATGGACAGACCACAATCTTAGCGACCCAGGAATTACGCTAATTGAGCTATTTGCTTGGTTAACTGACCAAATGTTGCTCAGATTTAACCAAGTACCCCGAAAAAATTATGTAGCGTTTCTAGAATTACTGGGCATTCGTCTCCAGCCTCCCGCCCCAGCATACACAGAATTAACTTTTTATTTAAGCGCTGAACTACCCGAAGCTTATACTATTCCAGCAGGATTAGAAGCCTCAACTATTCAAACTGAAACCACAGAATCTATTACTTTTAGCACAGATTTGCCGCTAGTCATCGGCAAACCTCGGATACAGCACTTTTTAACTGCCCAAACCACCGAAGATATTCCCCAATCTCTACGAGAGAGAGTCACAAGTTCCTGGACTCGTCAATCTGACGGTTACTGGACAGGTAACGAACAGGCAATTTTTGAAGAGGAACCCCAGCCTGGTAACTGTTTTTATTTAGTGATTAATTCTGACGATCCTTTAGATGCTAATGTCTTAGAAATTGTTTTCCAAGGAGCTGCGGCTACCCCCGCTGGCATTAACCCCAATCAACCACCCCGCAAATGGGAAGCTTGGGATGGAGAAAATTGGCAACCAGTTTTATTAAAAGAATCAGATGATAAAACTCGCGGTTTCAGTTTTTATGAAATGGCTCAACAAGGTGGAAACCCGGCTCAAGGTGGAGAGGTGCGTTTGCATCTCCCGCAAATTTGGCCTGTAGCTAACTTTACTTCTTACCGGGGTCGCTGGCTACGTTGTAGTTTTAACATCACAGAAACCAATCAATCAGGTTACAATCGTCCGCCACGAATTATTGGTTTAGCGGTACGGTCAATTGGCGGTACAGTCAGGGCCAGTCACAGTACGCTGATTCTCGATGAGCGCTTGGGAATTAGCGATGGTACACCCGGTCAGAGTTTCCAGTTACAAAGCTCGCCAATTTTAGACCGCAAAGAAAACGAGTATATTTTAGTCACCCCTGCCAATGGTTTGCCTCAAAGATGGACTGAGGTGAGAGATTTTGCTGATTCTGCGCCGCATCACTTTCATTACACCATTGATTCCCTTACAGGCGAAGTGCAATTTGGCCCGTTGATTCGGGAACCCAGCCAACTCAAACAGCAAACACAAGTGCGAAGCAAGATTCAACAACCACGGTTAGACGACACATCTGTGCAACTCAGTACTCTAGAAAACAGACAGTCTCAACATCAGTATGGGGCCATTCCTCCCCGTGGCGCAGAGATTAGAATAGTAGCATATCGCACAGGAGGCGGTAGAGAGGGCAATGTACAAGCTGGCGCAATTCAGTTTTTAAAGTCTGCATATCCATACATTGACAGCGTAATCAACCTGATACCAGCAATGAATGGTGCGGACGCCGAGTCACTAGAACAAGCTGTGATGAAAGCACCGCGCATTCTCCGCACCCGCGATCGCGCCGTTACCGCCGAAGATTTTGAAGTTTTAACCCAACAAGCAGGCAGAGGAGCGATCGCCCGCGTCCGATGTTTATCAGCAAATTCACGCAGACAAGCAGGTATAGTTAGTTTAGTGATAGTGCCATTTGCAAACACAGATGCGATCGCTCAAGGTGACGGCATGACACCAGAAGAATTTGGTCTGAGTCGCGCACTGCAAGACCAAATCTTGAGTTACTTAGACGAAAGGCGCTTATTAGGAGTACAAATAGAACTCCAAGAACCAAATTACGTAGGTGTTTCCGTCCAAACAGAAATTGCCCTAGAACCCACCTACGACAACCCTTACGCCAGAGAAGAAATTCGCCGCAATTTAAGAGTAGTGCTGTATAAATATCTAAATCCATTAACCGGAGGACTCGACGGCCAAGGTTGGCCATTTGGGCGACCCGTTTATACATCAGATATTGTCGCCTTACTGCAACAAACCCCAGGCGTGCGTCATTTAGGCCCCGTTTTACTCTTTCCCATCCGCAAACAAGGAGAAATTTGGAGACGACAATCATCACCAGAACAATTAGTTGACCCAGGCCCAGAAGGTTTGATATGTTCTTGGGCTGATACAAATCTGCGTTCAAGTCACGACATCCAAATCATTAATCGGTAATTCGTAATTCGTAATTATTACCCCACGACTAAAGTCGGGGGCGCAGAAATTAGGAATTATATCTTTTATCTCCATCAATAAATGAGCCACTGCGTTCTTGGTGCTGTCCAAATGAAGCAAGTGGCGTAGGCTTGTACCATTAATTACGAATTACGAATTACGAATTACGAATTAGTAGTTATTTTCTCCCCACCTCCCCAATCCTATGGTTCAAAGTCGCTTTAGTCCGGGTGTACGGATTCAATTAACCCCAATGCAAATTCCCGAAGCTTTACCTGTGGGAGGCTTAACCTTTGCCAATGAGGAAAACGTGGATGCAGCAGGACGTAGTTTACTATTGCATCCTGGACACCCAAGTGAAATGGTTGTCCAAGTGCAAAACTTAGAAGCGCGTCCTTTGCGGGTAAACTTCAGCGTTGAGGGAAACTTTCCGAGTGAGTGGTGCCAAATTGGTACAGAAGGTAGTGAGATCCCACCTCGCGGACAAATGGATGCAGTCCTCTACTTTTCTATTCCTGAAACATTTTTTGAAGATCGGGAAGCCATAAAACCAGGAAAAAAAGATAAACTAACTCTTAATTTTCGTAGCCTAGTTACTCTACACATCGACCAAGGCACAGACAACGAACAAATCCACAGAAGCGAATATTTCGATTTATACATCCGTCCCTACACAGCCTACATGGAATTCTTGCCAATTTTATATCGTGAAGTAGACTTTATTGGTCGCTTCATGAAAATATTTGAGCAAGCTTTTCAACCAATAATTGATAGTTATAACGTCATGTGGGCAAACCTCGACCCCCTGACAGCACCGCAAGCACTACTACCCTTTATGGCTCATTGGGTTGCTTGGCAAGTCGATTCCGTCTGGGATCTCCAGCAACAGCGCCGTTTAATTCGTCGTGCAGTAGAACTTTATCGCTGGCGAGGAACTCGTAAAGGATTACGTCTTTACTTACATCTTTATACAGGCTTACCTCTAGACGAACATTTACCCAATGAAGCAGATAAACATATTAGTATTACAGAACCTTTCGGCCCCAGTTTCATTATCGGAGACGCACAACTCGGAAGTGCAGTTTTAGCAGGTGGACAACCATATCATTTTGTAGTTCGCTTGCGTTCTAACATTTCTAGCGGCATCATCAACGAACAACTAATTCAAAGAATAATTGAACAAGAAAAACCAGCTTTTTGCACCTACGAACTAACCATCGAAAATCCTCCTAATTAAAAACTATAAAAACTCAATATTCTCTTTGCGCCTTTGCGCCTTTGCGTGAGCTTTTCTTAATTTTGAATTTTGAATTATTATGTCCCACCCCTTCCCCCCCCCACCAATAAAATCCTTTGAACGCCTGCAAGCCACAGACGGATTACTAATCAATGCCGAACGCTGGCGAGCAGCCCACGATTATCATCGTCTGCGGCAAAATGCCCAATATCAAAGTTTAAATCAACCAGGAATTGTCTGCGGTTTAGGTGTGCGACATATTCCTGCACCAAGCCAAGTAGAAGCTAGATATCGAGATGGACGTTGGGTACAAATTCAACCCGGTATCGCCATTGATTTAGCAGGTAATTTAATTGTTGTACCCACCTCCTATGACTTTCCCATTGATATAGAAGTAGCAACATCAGAACCAATCATGGTCTACTTAGTAGTCAGCTATGTAGACCCTGACGAATTGCGACGCGCACAGCAAAGAGATATTGTTCAAGAAACGTATCGAATTGACCAAAGAAACTCGACGCCAATCAGTTCAGAAATCGAAATATGTCGCATCCTCCTCCAACCAGGACATACTGACATTACCCAACCTGCGGATGCCTTTTTCCCTGGATATAACAACATTGATTTGCGTTATCGCCGCCAAGCACAAATGCGTCCCCAAGCACTTGTAGCGATGGCACAGGCGAATCATAGCGATCCAGAATGTGCGCGTAATTTTTTCAGCCTTTCATACTTGTTACAAGCAGTAGAACCCTTATATCCCAATTTGCGAGGAGCTGACGAAACAGGACAGGTTTCTTTATCAGAAAATATTCAAGATTATGACCTACTTTATCTCACTGGCGGACAAGCCATATCTTTAAATAGTCTCGAATTTGAATCCCTCAAAAATTACTTAAATTTAGGTGGCGTACTTCTAGTTGATGCACCAACAAATGCTAGCGCTTTGATTGAAAGTACTCAAGCATTAGCACAACAATTAGAGAGTCCTTTAAGACCTTTAGAAGAATTGCAACGTAGTCATCCTTTAAGAACAAAACCTTTTTTATTTGCTGCGCTGCCATTGGTTAATCAACAGCAGATTAAACTCTTAATGGGCGGAGGAATTATTTTAGTAATTGGTGATTTAGCAACTGCTTGGGGATTGGATAGAGATTTGAGTTTACCCCGATTAACCATTCGTACAGCTCAAGAACTGGGAATTAATATTCTTCACTATGCTTGGAAGCGACGACAGTTAATTGGCTTACAACAAGAAGATAATTCCGGTCAGTGGTAAATATTTTTAACGAACCGCAAAGGACGCAAAGAACGCAAAGGAAGAGATAGGTAATCTTATGGCGGGAAGGGAGTAATATTAAACCTTTACCTGTTTTATATCTGCATTGGTTGGTTGGTCTATTTCTATAAACCTTGGCCCAATAATGAGAACTGTAATCATCATTAATATACTCGTCACCATAATGATGCTCACCACGCTGGGATCTTCAAAATTGCTTGTACCCACTAATAATGCTGCGGCAAAATTGCGTTGAGCCGTTCCGACTCCTAACACTCTTTGGGTATCAACACCAGGGCCGCCTAAAAGATAACCTACGGTAAAAGAGAAGAGAATAAATACAGCACAAACAAAGATTGCACCTGTTTTTAATAAGGCAATGATATCGTTAGTATGAACTACCAATCTAACTACTAGACCTAAAAGTAATCCAGCATTAGATAATTTGAATAAAATCGGTTGAAGATTTGCAGCGATCGCTCCAAATTTGGCTTTAATAAATAGCCCAATTATCAATGGGCTAACCATCATTAATAACAACGGTTTTGCAATCTCCCAAGAGTTGATTTGCACCCCTTCTACCACTAACGGCAATACAATCGGCATATAAACGATTGTGCCCAACATCAGCAACATCATTAACCCCACAGAAAAAGCAATATTGCCCTTGACTATATGAGCAAGTTTTGGTAAAGCTGGCGGCCCTGATGCCACTGCCATAATTAGTAAACCATCTCTAAGGGGTTCACTTAGATGTACTACTTGCAGCAGCAGATAGACAAAAAGCGGTACTAGTACAAAATTTGTCAGCAGAGACAAGATAACGAGGCGGCGGTTACGCAGTGGTTCCCAAATCTCTTGTACGGTTAGGCGTAAACCCGCACCCAACATAGTGAAAACAATGAATGTGAGAAGCGCTAATTTGTCGATTACTGGCAAAATTTCATTCATGATTTTAATAGGAATGGGGCATTGGGCATGGGGACTGGGGACTGGGGACTGGGGATTGGGGATTGGGGATTAAGGATTGGGGGGCATTAGGAGTGTGTCCGGGGTGGGAAGAGTGGAAAGGGTGAAAAGCTTTTTTATAATCTCCCCACACTCCCCTGTTCCCAGTCCCCAGTCCCTAATCCCCAGTCCCCATTACTTCAACTCAAGGCTGACTTGCTGTAAGTTGCCGGTGAAGGCGAAGGGTACTTGGTAGGTGTCAACGACCGGAGTACCTGTGTCTCTACCCACATCAAAGGTTTCATCTAGGGCTAAACGATAAGCAATGGTTTTTTCGATTCGACCTTCGGCTACCTGCTGTTGGTTGATGAATAATTTGCCGGTTCCGCCTGCACCTACGCTGCCACCGTCATAATCAAAGTCGAACCGTAATGTTGATTTCCCCGCAGGCAGTTTTTCGGGGGATTGAATGATGTAGCGCACGGCATTGGCATAGTTGTAGATATAAGTGGGTTTGCCATCTTCAAGGAAAAAGCTCCAACCGGCAAAACGTCCGCCTTGGGTTAAGAGGATACCTTCTGCCCCAGTTTCAGGAATTTCTACGTTAGCTGTGATGCTGAAGGATCTGTTTTTCAGGTTTGGGGCGCTACCTTCTGGGATGCCAAATACACCAGGATAATAAGTAAAGTTTGTGCGCCCGGCGGTGACGCTGGGGCGAATTTTGACATCAAATCGGTCTATAACGCGATCGTCTAATGGTAAGACTTGGTGGTTACGGGCTTCTTTGAAAAATAGCTTTTGTAGTTTTTCTAGCTTGTCTGGATTTTCTTGAGCCAAGTTATTCGCTTCGCTGAAATCTTCTGCAATGTTGTACAGTTCCCACGCATCTGTATCAAAGTCACCTTTTACAGTACGTTCCCAAGGCAAGCGACCATGACGAGCTGCTGCTACCCAGCCGCGATCGTAAATGGCTCGGTTGCCCAACATCTCGAAGTACTGGGTTTCACGGGTGGAGGGAGCATCAGGGTTATCGAAGCTATAAACTAGGCTAGTACCTTCGATTTGTTGTTGCTTGACCCCATTCACTTCTTTAGGGGCAGTAATTCCAGTTACTTCTAAAATGGTGGGTGCAATATCAATTACGTGATGGAATTGGCTGCGGATTCCACCTCGGTCTTTAATGCCTTCACCCCAAGAAATTACCAAGGGGTTGCGAGTTCCACCAAAGTGAGAGGCGATTTGCTTTGTCCATTGGAAGGGAGTGTTAACTGCCCATGCCCAAGCCGCTGGAAAATGGTTGAATGTCTTGGGACTGCCCAAGTCATCATAGGAAGCAAGCAGTTGTGGGAAATTTTCGGGTACACCGTTGAAGAATTTCAACTCGTTGACGGTACCTGTTAAACCGCCTTCTGCACTGGCACCGTTATCTCCCACAACGTAGATGACTAGGGTGTTGTCTAGTTCGCCGAGTTGGGCAACTGCATCAATTAACCGCCCAATTTCATAATCTGTGTGGGCGAGAAATCCGGCAAATACTTCTGCCATGTGGGCAGAGAGTTTCTTTTGCTCTACCGAAAGGGAATCCCAAGCTGGTAGTTCTTGGGGGCGGGGTGTGAGTTGGGCATTGGCAGGAATCACACCCAGTTGTTTTTGACGGGCAAAGATTTCTTCGCGCAATTTATCCCACCCTTGGTCAAATTTACCTTTGTACTTGTCAATCCAAGCTTTGGGGGCGTGGTGGGGTGCATGGGTGGCTCCGGTGGCGAGATAGGTGAAAAAGGGTTTGTCAGGAGCGATGGATTGTTGGTTGCGAATCCAGGCGATCGCATGGTCTACTAAGTCGGGTGTCAGGTGGTAATCGGGGTTATTGGCTGGTTTCTCAACTCGTTTAGTATTTTCTACCAACGCCGGACTCCACTGGTTAGTATCGCCACCCAAGAAACCGTAAAAGTACTCAAATCCTAATCCTGTAGGCCAGCGATCGAAGGGCCCGGCAGCACTGGTTTCATAGTCTGGTGTGTTGTGCCATTTACCGAAAGCAGCAGTATTATACCCATTTTGCCGCAGCACTTCGGCAACGGTGGCAGCACTCTTGGGCAAAATTGTTGTGTAGCCAGGATAACCTGTAGCTAATTCCTCAACGACTCCTGTATTCACTGAATGGTGATTGCGTCCTGTTAATAGTGCTGCCCTGGTAGGCGAGCAAAGGGCTGTGGTGTGGAATTGGTTGTAACGCAATCCTGTTTCGGCTAGGCGAGTCAAGTGAGGAGTTTCCACCGGGCCGCCAAAGGTACTGGCTTGTCCGAAGCCAACATCATCTAGTATCACTAGCAGAACGTTGGGGGCTTTAGCTGGGGCGGTTATTGGTTGGGGAAAATCTGGTTTTGAGTCTTTGTAGGTGATGCCAATTTTGCCCTTGAATTCTGGTTGGGGAATGGGTAAAACTTTCGATGTGGCTGCAAGGGCAGGGCTAGTAACCGTCAGTATGGTAATAACCAGAGATACAATGAGCGATCGCCAAAGTAAATGCAACATAAACTAATTGGTAATTGGTTGGACTTGATTCAAGCTCTTAACTAAGCGAAATCCGATATGGCCAGTTCCAGTGTCGGGGGCTTGAGATTCTCGCGCAGCAGGGCGGAAGCGGCTGCAATAGTTAGTAGCACAGAGGTAAGAGCCTCCTTTGATGGTGTGTAGGATGTTTTCTGTGGGTTTGTTAGGGTCAAAGCTGAGTTCTGGCCCTCTGGGATCGACACTATGGTTTTTGTGGTCATGCCCTACCCCAAACAAATCTGAAGTCAATTCCCAGACATTACCTGCCATGTCGTAAAGACCATAACCGTTGGGTGGAAAGGAACCAACGGGGGCGATACCTACGTAACCATCGCTTTTAGTGTTGAAAAAGGGAAAAATTCCTTGCCAGGTGTTGGCTTTTTTTTCAGAGTAGCGATCGCCCCATGTATAAGTTGCCCCGTCTAACCCACCACGGGCGGCGTATTCCCACTGGGCTTCGCTGGGTAACGATTTTCCTGCCCATCGGGCGTAGGCTACGGCATCTTCATAGGCAATATGAACAACTGGGTAGTTTTCTTTACCAGCGATCGCACTTTCTGGGCCGAAGGGATGTTGCCAATTCGCCCCAGTCTTCCAATGCCACCAACTCAGTTGCTTCGCTCCTGGTTTTGCCATCTCAAACACCAAGGAACCCGGTAATCTCTGCTCGTCTGGTAAGTTGGAAAACTGTTCTTTGGATAAAGGGCGCTCTGCAACTGTTACATATCCTGTTGCTTTGACAAATACCGTAAATTGTGCATTCGTAACTTCATATTTATCGATACAAAAGGAACTAACTGTGACATCAAAAGCCGATCGCTCTTCTAAAAAACCAGAATTATCTGACCCCATTGTGAATGTCCCTGCTGGAATCATTACCATTCCTTGGGGACAGGGATTTACACTAGCAGCAAAGGCAGGAGGAATGATGAATAAAAGTGCGATCGCCACTGCCGTAGCGAACAATAATCTTAAAAAACTTTTTCCTGACTTCGACATGTTAAAAAATACCCCCTTGGTCGGGCGATGCCTGGCTTGGGCTATGATTTTCATCAACAACATGCAAAATTAATACAAGCTTTTAAACCACTTGCATCAGGTGGTATTTACTGTCAATCAAACACATAAAAATTAAAAATAACTTCTGCTCAAATATTTACTATCTATTGATTCAAAACCAAAAAATATTGACCTTTAATAACAATAATTTATAGATAACAATCAAGTGAAAAATTTAGATATTTTCCACCACTAAGACTCTGATTCATACGCAATTTTGGCTTTATCAAGCTAAAATACTGTAAATCGGTAGACATAACGTATTTAAAACAATATTGATAAACTACCTCTTAGACAAAAATAAGTCAAGAACTTTGTTAAACGTCATAAGATAGCCCTCAAAACTCAAGAAGTTTTGAGGGCTAATTAACAAGCTATAGGACTAGTATTTGATTTTTGAAAAAAGTCAGTACCCGTTGACCTGCCTTTTTTACTATTGCCTATTGCCTATTACCTGCTTATCGTGCTTGCGCTACGCTTGGCGCACCACGCAAGTTATTTCAGGAATCAAATCGGATTGCTATAGAAGAATATCATTCCGATTGTTTCAATTTTTGAAGTTGAGCACTTTTGTTAACAATTATATCTGCATGGGAATCAGCACTTTTCTCCAGTGCATCACGGCGGGACTGATTACCGCCAAGACCATCGAGTTCAGCAGTTTCACCATGCATTTGCTGTACTGCATGTGAAACTTCGTGCGAAAGTGTATGTTGACCTTGGGGTGAATCTAAAGGAACCTGGGAATGCATAAAAATATTAGTTCCCCCCTCATGACTTGGCGTAGTAAATGCCGCTGCACTCATAGAGTCACAGTAAGCATCAGCCTGTCCTCCTTGTACGAGGTGTACTTTATCCAGGCTAACTGCATGATGTTGTTGTGCAGCAACAGCTACATCTGGGGGTAATGGAGTACTACCAGAATTACTTAATTGAAGTGGATTAACATTGTTAGCAGCCGCCGCGTTGCTAAAATTAGCCTGAGACTGCTCGGTAATTCCTAGTTGATTTTCCATCCAACCCTTACGTTGTGCTGGAGGTGCTGCTGGAGTTGGCGTTGGTGTTGGGGTGATTCCATTAGAAGTATAATAAGTGACATTGCCGCAACTCACAGTACCACTTACTCTCTTCATCGGTCTGATACCCTCACCAATAAACATACCCCACTTCAATGGATTTACATAGTCACTACCTTGAACATCTAGTTCGGGATTTAAAGATATTTCAGCAATTAGCGGCGCCATAAAGCGTTGCATGTTATTAGTCATGTTTGTTGTTCCGCCTCTACTGCTGGTTGTACCATCAGTGAATTTATCACTACGGCTAGTTGTAGTTGATGCTTCACCTCCCACAGACCCAGAACCGCCAGTAGAAGTTTCGCCACCTTTTGTAGGGTCTCCAGATTTCGTACCACTTGTACTACCGCCACTAGCCGTTGCTTTAGCGGAATCTGTGGTTGAGGTTGATGTTTCTGTACTGGAGGTGGTACTACCACCGAAGCCGCGAGTAGTGCCTGCACTTCCACCTCCTGAAAGAGGTTGCGGTTCACCTAACCTAAAGCGGATATACCCTCTCCAGTAGACGTTGACTCCGGTGGTTTCTACGAAATCGATGGGTATGTTTGTGTCTGATAAGCTAGTGTCGGAGAGTACTTGATCTATTCTGTCAATGTAGCGACTAAAATCTGGTGGTCTTGCTCCCGGCATATTATCTAGAGCTATTATCGCTTTTTGATCTAATAAAGAGATTACAGCACTTGTGTTTCCGTTGACTGTCTCTATGGTTGCGCCGCCAGGAATATTCATGCCATCTCGCTGAATCGGCTTTTGTTGCATAGGGTAGTTAGAAGCCTGCTTGGTTTCCACTGGTTCTGGTGTTACCTTTTGCTGAACGGCAGGTGCAGCCATCATACCTACTTGCTGCTGGTGAGATTCTCCCGGCTGGTTACTAAATGTATCCTGTGAATGCAACGATATTTTGCTAATGTCGTGATTTAGAGGCTGTTGAGTAAATGTTGCTTCTGAGGATTCCTCATCAAGCAAATCTTCTTCTTCAAGGTCTGTTGATATTATTGGACGCTGAACTTTATTTGTTTCTACACCAAAACCGCGCGTTGGGTTTGCCAATGTTGGAATACCTGGTGAGACAAGCGACGGATTTGTAGAAGTCGATGTAGCTGTTTTTCGCCGGCCAGTTTTACGATCGCTCATCTCACCTTTCCCCCATAAATATTGTTTGAGTCGATCATACAATTTGTCTAATTACACCGCTATCGACGTAAGTATAAATTATCTGATTTGGCAATTTTATTTAATGTATCTTTACGGAGCTTCATTTCTACGATCTAAGTAGTTCGGCCTGTATAGGACATAAACTGCTCCTATGGTTTAGTTACAACATCTGACTTGTTAAACACCTCACGCGATACGCGATGGACAAGGGTTGAAGAAACATAGAATAACGTGAATCCAATCAGCGGATGAAGCACCTCTAAGTGAAGTGGAGTCACCAGATGAATGCTGCAAAACTGGAGTCCAAGCAGCACGGGCAGACTTGTGGCGAGGGAACGAATTTTGCCGGAGAATGGAAGGCTCAACGACCCGCCCAGCAGGACTAACGACAGTCCACTGTACCCTCGCACAAGCCAAATATGCACCGTCCACCAGCCAGGATCGTTGAAGTAGGCAACCCCAACGGTTAATATCTGAGCTATCAAGCAGAGATTAAAAACAATTGAAGTTACATAAAAACCAATCTGCATCCATTGTGGGAAAGCACGATCTATTTCTGCGTTTATCATTATGTCAAACTGCCTATATGAGACTACATAACGGTGTAGCGGTGACTCTGAAATCTATCCCTATACTAGGAATTACACCCTGTCGCGCCTAGTCCTCGATCGAGTACTCTTTTCGCTATGATGACAATTTCGTTACAGCATTTATTTGAAGCTATCGATCGCGTCAACGATGAATCCGAAATGCGTTCGCACTTCGCACCAAAGCTGAGCGAGTATTTTGCCGCCAAGCGATCGGGAATCTTTTTTTTCGACCAACTTTTCGGCGTTGGCGCAGCCTCTCCTTTGGAGAATCGCAAGCTGCAAAGTATCCTGAATGTTGCATTGTCGATCGAACGTAATCCTGTAGCCCGTTATATCGCCGAGCGTCATACTCCGGTTCACGAAGGATTAGTCACCTCGCCGAAAGCTTGGGCAATCCTTTGTCCCCGTCCTGACCATTGGCATGTGATGGCAGGGCCAATTATCGATCGCAGTCAATTAGTAGGTGCGGTGGGCTGCACGCGTGACAAGTCGATGCCTGCTTTTGACAGTCAAAATCTTGCGGATTTGAGTGCCGTCTGTCTACACTTATCGGTTTGGACGACCACCCTGCGATTGACGCAGAGCGCAGCTTCAACACAACAGTACTACCCGTTTGCCACCGATTCTCTTTCACAGACGCTACGCCAACGCTTAACGCCTCGCGAACGGCAAATTGCCGACTTAGTTGCATTGGGGCGAACCAATGCAGAAATCGGAAAAGAACTTTGGATTACTGAAAATTCTGTCAAGCAAGCCTTGAAGCGCATGTTCCGTAAATTAAACGTTTCGTCTCGTACAGAAATGACTGCACAGATTGGCGCGACACAACATCATTTTCCAGTTGCAAAGCTATCTTCATCTAACTTGATGCTAGACACCAACCAGTAGCCAAAATATCTTTACCGAAGTGATTTACTGCTGTCCACAACCAAATTTATAGCCGTAGCCACATAGGTTAGGACATAATGACAAGCGTGAATACTACGAATGGTAATAGTTTTGCCTCTTGCCTCTTGCCCCCTGCCTCTTGCCTCTTGCCTCTTGCCTCTTGCCTCTTGCCTTTTGCCCCCTGCCTCTTGCCTTTTGCCCCCTGCCTCTTGCCTCTTGCCTCTTGCCTTTTGCCCCCTGCCTTTTGCCCCCTGCCTCTTGCCCCCCCTGCCTCTTGCCTCTTCCCCCCTGCCTCTAGCTATACTATTCACGGCTGAATTTTCTGCACTAGGCTAGCGACGACAGCAACCAACTGTTTTGGCTCAATTGGTTTGGGGAAATGTGTTTGATAGCCACAGGCGATCGCCTTGAGCCTATCTTCTTCCCCTGCAAAGGCTGTGACCGCTACGGCAAGAATGTGACCACCTACCTCAATTTCCCACTCCCTGACTTTTCGGATAAAATCGTAGCCGTCCTCTTGTGGCATACCGATGTCGCAAAGAATTAGAGCAGGTTTCCAGCTGACCACTTGTGCCAATGCCTCTGCTGCACAACTACAGGCGCGTACTTCTGCTCCCTGCTGCGTGAGTACTGCTGTGACAATATCTCTAGCGTCGGGTTCGTCGTCAACCACAAGCACTCTTACACCCTCAAGCCCGTACAGGTTTGCGATCGCCCAAGAGGTACTATCTACAGGTGTCTTTGCTAGGGCGCTAATCTTTTGCTGACGAACAGCCACCGGAAGATTAACAGTAAAAGTTGCCCCCTTGCCTTTACCTTCACTGTGGGCCTGCACCGTGCCACCATGAAGCTCGACTAAGTGACGGACGATGGCCAGACCTAGCCCCAAGCCCCCAAACTCCCTTGTAGTTGAGCCGTCGGCTTGGCGAAAGCGCTCAAAGACATGTGGTAGGAATTCTGCTTTGATACCCACACCAGTGTCCCGCACTATCAATTCGACAAACGAGTTAGTCTGCTGAAGCTGCACTTCAACCCGCCCACCTTGGGGCGTAAATTTAACAGCATTCGAGAGGAGGTTCCATACTACCTGCTGAAGCCGATTTAGATCTCCTAAGACAGGTTCCACATTGGCAAGTTGTAGCTGTAAATCGATGTCTTTAACTTCGGCGGCGTGGTGTAGCGAATCGGCCGCACTGACGATTACGGTGGCTAAGTTTAGCAGCTGTGGTTCCAGGCGGAGTTTCCCATTCACGATCCGCGATGTATCGAGGAGGTCATTTACCAGTTGTGCCTGGGCTTTAGCGTTCCGCTCGATGGTAGCGATCGCCTGCTGTGTCTTTTCTTGGTCGAGCTTCCCAGCACGTAGCAACTGGGCCCAGCCTAAGATACCGTTGAGAGGGGTTTTCAGTTCGTGAGAGACGGTAATTAAGAACTCGTCCTTGAGGCGGTTAGCCGCCTCTGCTTCAGCCCGCGCTGCTTCAACCTGCCTTAAGTGTTCGTCCCGCTCTCGCTGGCGTTCTTGCAGAAGACCAGCCGAAAATTTTAAAGCTTCCCCTAATAAGGCTACTTCCTTAATATGTGAGGGACTGATGCGCGGATATTCACCTTTAGCGAGGGATTCTGCGGCGCAAGCAGCCGAGGCAATGCTTTGAGAAATCCAGTGCGAGAGGAGCGCGGCGCCCACACTACTTATTAGCAGCAACGTCAAGCCAGAGCCAACGACAAGCCACATAGCCCGACGAGGCGGACTGTCAATGACCTCAATAGGAACGACGACAGCGGTTGTCCAGTTAGAGAAATTCGCTCGCCTAAAGGCAACGTAGACTGGCGCTCCCTCCAAATTGATTTCCTGGTAGACACCCTCGGTAGCCTGAGCAATTCGTTTTAGAAAAGATGGAGTGCCTGGCTTCCCCACAAAGCGATGAGAATTGCGAGTCCGGGCCACAACGACACCGCGCCCGTCAAGAATAGTACGTGTCCACTCCCCATCAACAGGTGTTTGTGTCTTGATAACGCTAGCGAGTCCTTGGGGAGTCATAACGGCAGTCAGCACATACTGTAGCTTGTTTGAGCGCATTACTGGAACGCGGACAGGGAATGCTAATTTCCGCTTCAAACCTCCAAGGACGAGATAGCCTACTGTCGGCTGATGTGTTTGGACAACACGTCGTAGACTTTCAGGTTCATTGGCTTTTGGTAGTGAAACACCAAAGGGATAATTGGTGTTCACGATTTGTTGTCCGTCTGGCGTTAACAGGATCGCATTTACCCAAGTTGGTTGCGTTTGTACTGTGCGCCATGCCTCATTGTAAAAGGCTTTGAAATCACCTTTGTCAAGGCGCTCAGACGCTGCCAGTGCTTGGAGAGTCCTGGTTGTGGTAGAGATTTCGCGCTCTACATCTTGAGTAAGATTACGTGCTGCTAGAACCAAGCGACGCTCTGATGCCGCACGCTCGTTGAGCGAGAGTCTGTGTACAACAACAACAGCGAAAAGGACAACTGGCAGTAAAGCCCCTGCTACGAGTAATACAAGATGCCACTTGAGAGTCAACGTGCGTCCGCCGACAGCATTCAAGTCGTCATTTATACTGTTTTTTGGCAAACCGCCTCCCAAGTGTGAGGGGAGTTTGGTTTTATCTGATCTTGTCACGCTCTTTTGCTGAAAGCACACCAAGCTATTTGTGTGCTGTAATCATTGGATTATAACTACCTATTAATCTAATACTAGTGATAGCCCTGAAATATTTTCCCCTAATTAACGTATTATTCGCCACCTGCTACCTTTAGCAATGTCCCAGGAGTGAAGTCCCCGCGTTTGTTTGTGCGAAGGTCGGCAAAGTCAACAAGAACGTGCTGCCTTCTGCCAAAGTACTTTGTTTTTTATGGAATTGTTCAAAATGCTGGCAGTCTGACAATCATGACTCAACATACACTTTTCTCACTTGTTGAATCTTTATTGGGAAATTGACTCCGAAGCTACAAAGATCGTTGGAATGGGCATTACCATCAACATTACTAAGTTAGCAACCCAAAACAACACAACAATGCTAAAACCCACCAATGTCAAATAGGAAAATGTTAATTGCGTGAATCCATCCAGCAGTTGCCACAACCGAAAAGCTGTGTAGAAAAAACCAATGGGTACAACAACACTTGGCACCAGCCAGCGACTAAACACATATTCACAGATGAGCTGTACCGCTACTATCAATAAGTAACTCCCCCAGAATACCCATGAAGATGGTTGCCTCCAAGCCAGAACTAACAAGCAGATAGGTAACAAAATTCCGGTAACTAAGGCTAACTTGACCCACCATTGGAGAAATTGCCATTGCTTCTGGCTATACCCAATTTCTGCTGTAAAGGGTAAACGTCGAGCTTTAACACCAAAACCATAGCCAAGAGCTAGACTTGTTGTAATCACAACAAAGAGCGTAAGAATCAATCCATTATTAACTGTCATCTACTCTTACACCTAACACATTTATTCTATGAGTACCAATTCTCATACTTTTAGTTTAATCTGGCTCTAACATTTTCCTCAGAGTAACTAGGTTGGTGTTGAAAATTGTCGTTATGACCACCCGTGACAGGTTAAGAAAAAATGCATTTTGTCAATCAGCTAAAATACTCAAAAATCTGTTAATGAAAATGATAATCGTAGCGGAGCACTGGGGAAGGAGGCAAGCCTCGCTTGCCTCCTTCCCCAGTTTTTGATTATTATTATCAAATTGTTGTTTACAGGGCTAATATAGAGACTTTAGTTGTTAGTCATCCCCAGGATCTTCAGGAGCTATTTTATGAAATTGCAACAGCATTATCAAGATTGAGAGCATCTTGTATTGTGTCAGTGTTAGTAGATTTTGAAAGCAATTTTGGTAGAATTAGGTAACATTATCATTTGTAGGTCTTGTTGAGAATACCTGACCTATCTTTTTTTACTCTAAAACGGTCACACTCTTCTATTTCCTTGCCTTCAGCCCCTTTGCCACCCCTTCAGAACGTGAAGTTCAACATCACAATGATGAACGCCCCATACTGAGCGATCTACAGTCAAGTGGTGCTGTTGAGCAAGACAGTGATGTTGTCATCATGCTCTACCGCGAAGAATTGTATAACCCAGATACCCCAGATGTGGCATTTCTGATTCGATCGTTCGCAAGCAACGCAATGGCCCTACTGGCACGGTCAAGCTTTTGTTTGACCATCAGTTTACCAGATTCAAGAATTTATCTCGCGGTCGGGGGTTTTAATGAGCTAGTTGGAAATTGACTTTGAAAATATAAAGCATATACAAAGTTCAGTGCTTATGAATAGATTTATTAGCAATGAATATAAAGAATATGCAAAGATATCTGTCTAAATCTACAAATGTAAGTAAATATTCTAGATTGAGTTAGTATGATGTTATCTGAGATATAATACTCATATTTGATTTTTGAAAAAAACTCAGTACTCCTTTATTCCTTCTTCCCAGTCCCCAGTCGCCAGTCCCTAGTCTCTACGAGTAATTCAGGAATCAAATCGGATTGCTATATTTCTTGTTCGTCAGCGAAATACCCGAAGGCGATCGCCCGCTAAAAAGGTATTGAGATTATTGCTCCTATCCCTGTAAAGTGTTCCCTATTTTCAAACTAGTACGACTTAGGCATTGAACCAACCAAACGCTCGAATTTTGGTTTGGGGCATTGCACCTTGGCTTTTCAACTCTTGTTCAGCAATGTCTACGCTAAATGCTTGTCAATACTACTAATGGAGGATGTTTGAAACAACTGTGAAACTAGTTGTTTTTGTGAATCTACATCCTCACAAATTTGTACGGCACTTAAAACGCAGATAATCCTTAATAGTTGGATAAATACTACTTGCAAATAACTTAAAAGGAGATTTGTCATCAAAAAATTCTAATTTTTCAAGGTTATATCAGGTATACCGAAAACATCATCTTTCGGCGAATTTTTGTGCGCTCAAACAGCACTCACAGCAACTTGAGAACTTCATTTACCGCAAAAATCGATTCAGGTAGGAAAAAGTTATGTCAAATATCATTGGAACCAACGCAAACGATACCCTAAATGGTAGTAGCGACGCCGACACAATTAATGGCAAAGCTGGTAATGATGTCATTAATGGTCGAGGAGGCAAAGACACCTTAACAGGTGGGGGCGGTAAGGATACATTTTTTTACGATGACTACTTTGTCTATAGTACTGATGAGACTGATATTATTACTGATTTCGGTGGTGTAGGTAAAGGAACAAACCCAACAGCATCAGTTATTGCTGAAGTTGATACCATCCAATTTAATGGGGAAGGGTTGACTGCACGAAATATGCTACTCACCCAAAATGGCACAAACTTAGAAATTACCTTTGAAAGGGGAGTTTTAGGGCCAGTTACTAAAAAAGTCATCTTGCAAAACTTCAAACTAGAAGATTTGGATAACTTGAAAGCTTCTGGTAGTAGGCCAGCTATTGGCAATATTATCTTTGATGGACAAACTACCATTACCGATAGCTTTAATGTTCTAGATGCCAATTCTACCGATACGAGCATCGGCATCAAGAACACAGTCACCTTTCTCAATGAGCTGGACAACAACATTACAGGTTTAGATGACTCAGATGATGTCATTAATGGTCAGGGGGGTAATGACAAAATCGATGGCTTAAGTGGCAACGACTTGCTGCGTGGTGGTACGGGGAATGATACTCTCATTGGCGGTCTGGGAAATGACACCCTCGTTGAGGTTACTGGCAATAACTCCCTTGTTGGTGGTGCTGGTGAAGATACCTTAAAAGTTGACTCTTCAGGTGGCGATAATACCCTCAACGGCGGCGCTGGTAACGATATATTGAGCGCTCAGGCTTCACAAGGTAATAACTTACTTTTTGGTGGCGATGGGAATGATATTCTTGACGCCTCTTACCTGAGTATTGACAGCGGATACAGTTATATTGCAACCTCAGGTAATAACACTCTCTACGGTGGCGCTGGTGACGATACATTGCTTGCTCTGACTCCAAAAGGCAATAGATTACTTTCTGGGGACGATGGCAATGATTTGCTCTCAGTGTCTGGGGTTGATGGTTATAGATCTTACTATAGTTTTAGCTCCTCAGGTAATAATACCCTCAACGGTGGCGCTGGTAACGATACACTGCTTGCTCAATATTCAACAGGCAATAACCTACTCTCTGGTGGCGATGGCAATGATTCTCTAGACATCTCTGGCTATTTTATTGAGTACTACAGTTTTAATGATTATGATGCCACTTCAGGTAATAACACCCTCAACGGTGGCACTGGTAACGATACATTGCGTGCTGAGTATTCAACAGGCAATAACTTACTCTCTGGTGGCGATGGCAATGATTCCTTTTATCTAAATACTTTATCCTTTGATAATTTAGCAACTCAAACAGTAGATGGAGGAAAAGATGACGATTTGTTGTCTGTCGATGGCAGTATTGCTAACCAAGGAATTACTTCGACATACAATGCCACTGCTAATACTGGAGTAATTAAAGCAGGCAATTATCAAGTTAGCTACAACAATATCGAACGATTAAATATCTTAGGTACACAGTACAATGACAACATTTTAGGGAGCAATGGCAACGATACACTCTCCACAGGCAATGGTGGCAAAGATACAATAGATGGGGGTAAGGGTGACGATGTAGTGTCTGCTAGCTACAAAGATGCTACAGGTGCAATCACAACGACATACAATGCCACTACTAATACTGGTTCAATTACCGCAGGCACTTATCAGGTTACCTACAAGAATATCGAACGATTAAATATCTCAGGTACAGCCTACAATGACAAGATTGTGGGCAACAGTGGCAATGATACGCTCTCTACAGGCAGTGCTGGCAATGATACGATCGATGGCGGTCAAGGTGACGATGTGCTGTCCGTCGATTATTTCAGTAATACAACAGGTATTACGACGACATACAATGCCACTACTAAAACTGGAGTAATTACCGCAGACAGTAATCGGGTTAGTTACAAGAATATCGAACGATTAAATATCTCTGGTACATACTTCGATGACAAAATTTTGGGGAACAATGGCAACGATACGCTCTTTGGGGGCTATGACGGTAATGATACGATTATTGGCGGTGCAGGTAATGATGTCCTAAAAGGTGGGAAGGGTAACGACACCTTAACTGGTGGTTCCGGCAATGATAAATTTGTTTACGACTTGTTAGAGAGCGGCTATCAAATTGGTACTGATATAATCACAGATTTCAATGCCTCCCTAGACACTTTGGAATTTATAGATAACACTAGCTTCCGTCTATTCAGTGCTCAAAATCTGCAATTAACTCAAAACGGTAACAATTTAGAAATCACCTTTGAAGAATTATCTAATAACAATACTGGCAAAGTCATTCTCCAAAATTTCCAACTAGAAAACCTCAATGGTGAGAATATCCTGTTTGCTGGACAAACCGGCATCAGCGACAGTATTGATGTGTTTGATGCTAATTCTACTCAAACTAGCCTGTTGAACAAAAACACTGTTACCTTCCTTAATGACCTCAACAACAACATTACGGGTTTTGACAACTCCAATGATGTGGTGAATGGTCAGGGGGGTGACGATATCATCAACGGCTTAAGTGGTAACGATCTTTTGAGAGGTAATGCCGGAAATGATACTCTCATTGGCGGTGCAGGAAATGATACTCTCATTGGCGGTGCGGGAAATAATAGCCTTGATGGTGGTACTGATGACGATATATTGAGCGCTAGGGGTTCAACAGGCAATAATACTCTCAATGGAGGTGCAGGTAACGATACATTGGATGGTGTGGCTTCGACAGGCAAGAACCTGCTTCTTGGCGGCGATGGCAATGATTCTCTTGACCTTACTGGCAGTTACTACACCAACGGTGACTACTCCTCCGACTCTCGCTCTTTAGGCAATAACACCCTCAATGGAGGTACAGGTGACGATACATTGAGTGCTAAGGGTTCAAAAGGCAATAATCTGCTTATTGGGGGCGATGGCAATGATTCTCTAGATATCTTTGGCGGCTACTCCAACCAATCTTACTCCACCTCCGACTATCGCTCTTTAGGCAATAACACCCTTGATGGAGGTGCAGGTGACGATACATTGAATGCTGGTGGTTCAAAAGGTGACAACCTGCTTATTGGAGGCGATGGCAATGATTATCTTGACATCTCTGGCGACTACACCGACTACTCTGACTCTCGCCCCTCTGGTAATAATACCCTAGAAGGTGGTGCTGGTGACGATAACTTGAGCTTTAGCAGTTCAACAGGCGATAATCTCCTCTCTGGCGGCGATGGCAATGACTCCTTCAATCTAATCACCAATTCCGTAGATACTGACCTGCCTGATTTAGTGATTCAAACAGTAGATGGAGGTAATGGTAATGATTCGTTGTTCGCCATTTACAACTTTACTGCTGGGGGAATTACTTCGACATTCAATGCTACTACTAACACTGGCTCAATTACAGTGGGTATGTATCGGGTTAACTACAATAATATCGAACAATTAAAGATCTCAGGTACGGACAATAATGACTCGATTGTTGGGAGCAATGGCAATGATACCCTTAATGGTGGTGGAAACGGTAATGATAGCCTTTTTGGAGGAGCTGGCATCGATACCTTTGGTTTCAATAATTACAATGAGGGTGTTGACACTATTTATGACTTCAACGCTACTAATGAACTAATCCAGGTATATGGTTTTAATTTTGGTGGCGGCTTATCAAAAGGCTCACTTCAGGCGAGTCAGTTTACCATTGGAACATCTGCAAGTACTAGTAGTCAGCGATTTATTTATGACTCGACTACAGGTGCATTGTTCTTTGACCGAGATGGTAGTGCGGGTGCGTTTAACAAGGTACAATTTGCTTTAGTTACTGCTGGCTTATCATTAACCAACAACAATTTTGTAGTTGTTTAAAGGTTGCTAGGGTTAGATTACAGGGCGGCAAGTAACGGGACTTAAACAAAACAGGAAAGTAAAAAAGATTATAATGCTATCTCAGCATAGCTTTCACGTTGAAAAAAGTTCATCAAAGAAACTACCCCCGCAGCCATGCCCCCATGCTTTGAAAGATGGTGTCAACGATTTGATGATGTGTTTACTCACAAAGCGCAAAAAAGAGAGTTTAGACACTATTTAGGGGGATGCTGCTTACAAAGCTAGTTTGGGCTTTATTTGAGTTTAATTTTTGTTTAAGTCCCGTTAATTTCCGTAATAGAGCCAGTTTCCCTTCCAGGGTGGAAGGGGTGGGATCAGCAGATGCTTTGCTTGAGTCATAATTGTTCTCCAATGTTGTTAAAATTACTGGTCAAATTTTTTCATACTCAGAGGCAGTCAATTGGCGATGAAACCATGCTGCTCAGGCAGGTGGCAGGTTTGCCCTTACCCAAGAGCCACGGTAGTGTCAACCACCCATTCCAACGATCGCGGCTGAAAATTCAGTTCGCGTTTTGCTTTGGCATTTGATACACCTCGCATCTGAGTTTGGTAGTAAACAATATCTGCACCACCCTCCATTTTTAGAGCATCTTCAACTGATACTCGCGGTGGTGGGGGAGCATTCAGAAATCGAGCAAAGGCAGGAAGCCATTCGCGCACTGCTAAAGGCCGATCGTCGACAATCAGATAAACCCCAGGATTGCCCTGCTCTACTGCTACAACGGTGGCGATCGCTGCATCCTCAATGTGTATCCACGACCAGACACCATCACCATTGCCCACAATTGGAAATTGTTGCTGCCGTACCTGTTGCCCGACATCGCCATCCGGGTTGAACCAGGTGCCGGGGCCGTAGAAGAAACCATAGCGTAAGGCAATTCCCTCCAAATCGGGCGTTTGGAGTAAACGACGTTCAGTCTCAATGACGAGGCGAGCATCTGCGGCAACAGCTCTTGAGGCATCAACCGATAACGGGGTTTCCTCATCTGCCAATCCAGCACCGGGAATTCCCCAGAAGGCCATCGACTGTTTTAGGAAACGGCGCACCCCTGCTGCCTTTGCTGCCGCCAGCACATTGCCACCGCCTTCCGACCGAATCCGCATATTTAGAGCCTCTGTCGCATTCATGGATTCGCGGCTGTAAGTTTTGGGTAGAGCGGTGAGTTGTTCAATCACGACTTCCGGTTGAGCGTGGGCGATCGCTGCTTTAACTGCATCTGCGTCGAATACATCTGCGATCGCTGGTTCGATTCCCTGTGCCGCTAATGACTGCGCTCTTTGTTGGGTGCGAGTCAGCGCGACAACATTGTGTCCTCTGGCAAGTAATTGGTTGAGCGTTGGGCGACCGATCGCGCCTGTTCCCCCGGCGACAAAAATCTTCATCTGTAAATCCTCCAAAACTTGTTGGCTAGTATTACACTACATTGCGTTGATAGCGGAAGTGGTGGAGGGGATGATAGTATTAATTCTCTTTTAAACCATCTTCTTAGAACTCATCAAACCTAAAAGCGACTTAAATATTACAATTCCTCCAACCAAAGCGAAACTCGATCCTAAGCCGCCCAACATTAGAGGTAAAAACCATAAACTTAGCCAGGAGTTGATCTGTGCAGAATCTGGGTTATCAGGGCTGTATAGAACTTCTACCTGCTGACCTTTAGCAAATTGTGGTGGACTGCTACCTGAATTTGATTCAAAAACAGTTGATTCACCAGAACGGGTAGTAAATTGCACGACTGGATAGTAGACATAAGACCGATACCCTTTACTATCAGGTGATGAAAGACGTTGCTCCAACTCTATAACTGTTCCTTGTGCTGGAATAGCCGCAGACACAAAAGAACGGGTATTAATTCCAATAATGATGCCCGTGACAGCAATTATGCTGCCAACACTACCGAAGATTGAACCAAATATAAGAAAGAACTTTGTATCTCCATTCATAGGATAGGTAAACTGTTGATTGTTGACTATTAACGCTAAAAGGAATGGGTTTTGCCCATACCTTTTTATAATTTTTGTAGAGTGCGTTAGGCTAAAGCCGTTATACACCCTACTTAAGGTTTAATTTATAAGTCGTTTCCATAAGTCGATGTTTTTAGATTAAAAAACAATCGGGGAAAACTAGGGGAAAATAATTATTGGTCAGCAGAAACTTATCCTGACCTCGTTTCTCCGTTGCGACTATCTCAAGTTCAGCATCAGGGTGATTTTCAGCTAATTGCTTGAATGAGATAGCGATCGCAATTTAGCAAAGGCGAGATGAGCAAACAGCATTGTGCTTCAAACACAAAAGTTTAGCGTTAGCGAATCAACTGCTTTAATTAGGCTCTGACAGCCTTTTCCCAATACTTGTCGGGTTTTGGGGAAAAGGGGAAAGAAAAAACCTTTACCCTTTTCCCTTAAGTTCAAGCCAGGGAGAGGTTTTTTATGTCTAGCTAAATGGACACCTAATGAACCGTCGAACTCACGTTTCAATCAGTTGAGAATCTTTTTGTGAAGGCATACTATCTTGTACTAGAGAACGATTTGGTGATTTGCCTTGTAACAGATTACTAGCAAATGCAAAAGTCGCGTTGACTTTGCGAGTACGCCACTCATCTATAAGCTTTTGTACTTGGCTAAGAGACATTCGCCGTGTCATTGCTTCATAAAGATAAGCAGCATGAGTAGTTTCATCTTTGGCGACACTCAAAATTCCCAGTTTTAAGTTGCGAGAAACCGATTCATCATCGGGTAATGCATTCGCCATCCTGGCAAAGTCTTTGCTAGCATCTAACTCCAGAATGTAAGTGCTACCCATGAAGACATTCCAGCCAATAACAGCAGGTTTTAGTTGTTCAGAGGTGTAACCTTCAAAGAAGGCTGCAAAAAATGGACTACGCTGCTGTTGTGATTTATCTGTAGATGTGGTTTGGGGTTGACTTTTAAAATCTATAACCTGTTTATTGAGTTGTTTTAAACCGTGAGCAAAAATTTGACCGTGCCTAGTTTCATCTGACGCGTGATGTTTGAGCTTTTCGGCTAACCATTTATCGCCCTCTGCTGCGGCGCGTTCGCTCAGTGCTGTCAAAAAAGGCACAGAACCAGATTCCGCTAACTGAAACCCAGCAAGGATATTAGGGCGAGTTTTAGAGTCACGGATCTGAGCAGCACTGTAGTAGGCAAAAGCACCAGAACCTACTAAATGCATCATGTAGGTCAATAAATTCATGAAAGATTCCCACTAACCTTTTTTCTTATGGTAAACATTGAGCATGGGGGATTGGGGATTGGAAAAACTATCTTGTCTGCCGTGATTAAGTTTTTCTGGCATTGCTGAATCTAGGGATGATTTTTACCTCACGCAAAGGCGCAAAGGCGCAAAGAATCTACCTTTAGCCTTCGTCAAAAATCTTAATTCATCCCGCATTTATGCAACGCCGTTTTTCTTAACTGTTCTTGCATCTTTGTCTAGTTACGAGAGTGATTGCAGAGTGAGCGATCGCGCAGCAACTGTGCAGGAGTTTCGCCGTTCTCAACTGCTGTGTTAGTTTTCAAATAATCCTGTACCAACTTGCAACCATAAGTCAGTGTATCTAGCTTGAGAATTTGGGGCAAGTTCCAAAGAATGAGCGTGTTATCATCACCCCCTGAAGCTAGAACACTTCCATCGGGACTGATAGCAATTTGCCTTGACGACTCCAAAATTTCACAGTATTTTCGTGGCTGGCTGTAGCGATGGTGGAACTGTCGGAGGCGATCGCTATTGACCAAATCCCGCCTTTATGAGCTAAGCTCCTACAGCAGAGACGGCTGAACCTTCCGTTCAATAGCATCTATGTAGGCAAGAGTACCAGCCTTACCTAAATGCTTGTACATTGCCCCTTGCCTGTTCCCTGCTCCAAAATTGAAGGGCAGTTGATAAACCACCAACTACCCCATCAAATTTAAGAACTTTTGCAAAACTAATGCACTCTCTGATTCTTGAAAATTAACATCTTAATGTTACATTACATAAGCAGTGAAATTAACTAGATTATCCTGACCAAATTTCAGCGAATCGCCGTTTAGTATGCGATATTGCATTCCCGGAGTTAGAAGATTGTTGTTTAAATAAATACCATTTGTACTCATATCAACAATCATATATGCATTTTGCGACCAGTCCCAATCCACTCGTGCATGACGACGAGAGACTATTCCCTCATGGGGAATACCGGTTAAGTCAATCTCTGGGGGCGCTATTCCTGGGCTTTGACTGCGACGACCAATAAAACCTCCCTCACCAACGAGGTTAAATTCTCTACCCGTGGTATGAATCAGCTTTAAAACTGGCGCTCTTTGAGGCGGGGGGGTATAAACAGGAGGCGTTGGTGGATAAGGAACTCGTTGCTGATAGACTGTTGAATAATCTACAGGGGTTTGTTGAGGAACTTGGTAGTTAGGTTGGTCTGTTCGCTGATACTGGCTAGGTGGTTGTTGAATGGGCGGTTGTTGAATGGGTGGTTGTTGAATGGGCGGTTGTTGAATGGGTGGTTGACTGGGCTGTGACTGAATAGGTGGTTGTGATGTAGGAGTTACTACATTACCTATGGGAGTTGAGCACCAGGGACAAACCTTAGCATTGTTAGGCAGGGCGCGGTTAAAATATTCGCAACTAGGATTAGGGCACCGATTTGCAGGCATAGGAATTTATATCATCAGGCATAGGTTGTAAAGCGACAAGACCTACTTTGCTAAGTAAACACTGGCCCTGACGAGTTGTTAGCATCCGGGCAAATGTAGAACCACCAGCCAGGCGGTTACTGTCTTGAGGGTACACTACAAAAATAGGGTATCCCAAAGGATAGCTTTGGAAAGTAGTAACATCAACATAATAATCATCATGCTGACACAAGTCATCTGAGGGATTAATGGAGCGCCGATCGCGTTTTTGAAACAAAGGTTGGCTAGGGTTGTTACCATTAGCGATCGCTAGGGGATAACCACTACACTGTTTCCACGTTTTACTGATAATCCCAAAACTGATAATCCCGGTAGCTCGTCCCTCTAAAGTCTCGCTACGTATCTGGTTTTGGGTTTTTGTGGTATCTTGTTTCGGAATTTTCGCTGCAAATAAAGCTTTGTCTTGGGGATTATTTTTCAAAACTATTTCTTGAAATTTAGCGATCGCTTCCGGTTCGGTGGGAGCAAAAGGTTTGATTTCTAAAGGATTGGGCAGCTTAGAATTAATTTGTTGCCAATTAGTAATTTTTCTTGTGTAAATTTGACGCAATTGCTCAAGGCTGATTTGTCCTCCCAGAGCATTAGCCAGATTTGAGTCTCGCTTATTAAATGCGACAAAGACAATTAATCCATCATAGGCTATTTGTTCTTTTTTTAACTGGCTTGTAATCTGATTTTCTAAACTAGTAATTGCAAAGTCTTTTTTCCCTGTTTGTACTTCTTCTATACTTTTAATTGGATTATTTATATCTGCTGATAAAACCGATTCATAATTATATATTGCTGTTGCATCTGGTCTGGGTTGAACCAATAAATTTCCTAAACGGCTGTCGTCTACTGGTTGCGTTAAAATAAAACTCCACGTACTTTCTTTTTCTCCTGTATAAGTAAAATTTCCTGAAGGAAGATTGGGAACTTCTGAAAAATTTCGCACAAGTGTACGCCATAGAGCCAAATTAGGCTCATTGATTTTCTTACCTGACGAAAGCCAATACCAAATACCTCCACCTATTAGTAAAAAAGCCAGGATTCCTAGTAATAAAATTAACGGTATTGGTAAACGCTTTTCGACTTCAACAGAAGCAGAAGAACGCACTGAACTATTAGCATTATCTTCTTTGGGAAGTTGTAACAGTGCTTGACGAGCCGCTTCTGCACTTGCAAAAGGAGTTTCTAAACCTATTAAACGATAAATAAATTGTTTTAAATGATTATCTGTATCTGGCCATTGTTGATTGTCTCTAGGATCTAAAGGCTGGTTAGAAGATAAATTAGTTGTTCTTCCTACCCATAAATAAAAGGCTACCATTCCTAAAGATTGTAAATCTTGTTCTGGTCTAGCGGGGGTTGGTTGAGGAAGAACGGGTGGAATAAATAAGTTTTCCCAGATAGCTAAATCGCAAAAATATATAGAAAATTTTTGATGACTTTCTAATTTAATTAAAATACTATCTAAATTGATGTTGCCGTGAGTTAAACCGAGTTGTACTTGGTTGGAAGGAAAACGCAGTTTTTGTGTATGAAGAAATTGGAGAGTTTGTAGTGTTTGATTGAGAAATTCCCGCACTTGATTTGATGTCATTGCTCCCTTTTCAATGATATATTTACTTAAAGTGTGGGATGAGTCTATTCCTTTAGCGATGACATAGCAGCGTTCTCCTTTATCATCAGCGATCGCTTCTTTAGTTTCCACAAGGCGAAAATTTGGAATTCGACTATCAGCTAAACTTACTCCACCTACTCTTTTAAAAGTTTCTTTGCGTTTTATCGTTTCGCTTTCATTAAAAGAACGACTGGGTAATAAATATTCTTTGATGATGACAGGCTGTTTATCTTTGAGTTGGATACCTGAGTATAAACGGCCTAAACCCCGCACACCCAAATAAGTATTTATTTGATAAGTACCCTGAGTGCCTTTAATCTCAGCCTCCTGTGGTAAAGTTGCTAGAAAACCACATTCCAAGCAAAACTTCGCACCTTTGATTTGCTGCGCCGTTTGAAAAGGGCGATCGCAATTTAAGGGAGAATTGTACGAACAGGGATATTCTTGATAAAAAGATTCTAGTGAAGGCATAGAGAAATTTCGTGAATTGCGCCGACTACTTCCGTTGCGCTCAACCTTTAACTAATCCTAACTTGAGTGCGGCCACAATAGCTTGAGTACGGCTATTAACCTTCAATTTTTCAAAAATACTCGTGAGATGCGCCTTAACAGTAGCAACCGTCACATATAAATGCTTAGCGATTTCTTCATTAGAAGCACCTTGAGTTAACCAATATAAAACTTCTTGTTCTCTTTCTGTTAAATGCACTTGCTGACATGCTCTAACAGAAGAATCTGAATAAGCTTGAAAAAACCGAAAAAATCGACTCGCCACTTCTGAAGGTAAATAAATTTCCGATCTAGTGACAGTATTAATCGCTTCACACAATTGAGTCGCCAAACGATTTTTAAATACATAACCAGAGGCTCCCGCCTGCATTGCGCGGAAAATCCAGTCATCTTCTTGATGAGCAGATAATACTAAAACCTTACCAGAAAATGCAGCTTCCTTCAGACGTGCCAGAACCGTAATCCCATCACATCCTGTTAATTGCATATCCAATAAAATTAAATCTGGACTCTTGTGATTAGTGAATTTTAAAACTTGCTCTACACAATCTGCATCACCCACAACTTCTATAGGTAATGCAGAACTAACATTATAAAAATTCAGCAGGGTACGTAACCCTTGCCGAAACCTTTCTTCATCATCTACCAGTAAAACCGAAAGCTTTTGATTGTTAATCATATTTTTTAATTACCAATTATCTATCCACTTCTTGGCCTTGGCAAAATTACCGAAAATTGTGCCCCCCGTTCTGATAAAACTTGTGCCCAAATACTTCCTTGATGATCCAAAACAATTTTTTTAGCAATAGTTAAACCCAGCCCTGTACCTCCTCGACGGCGGGAATAAAAAGGGGTAAATATTTTTTGTAAATCCTCTGGAGATAATCCTGGCCCTTGATCGGAAATTTTGATTAAAACTTCTTCTTGAAAAACCTGCCAGGTACAGCTAATAATTCCTGAATTCGGGCTAAAATGAACGGCATTACTGAGGATATTGTCAAATACCTGCTTCATTTGTAGTCGGTCTATTTTCAAAATAGTAGATGTATTTGGAATGTTTATTTGCAGGTTTTTTTCCTTAATCAAAGGTTGTAAATTGGTGACACTTTCAACAACTAAACTTCTTAAATCTTGAAGCGTAACTCTTAATTTTACACTTTGACCGCAATCAATAAGCTCGTTTAAATTAGTATCTAAATCTTGGATGCTTTCGCTGATGATTGTTGCTTGTTCTTGCCAAGGATTTTCCTTTAAACCCAAGCATAAATTATGTGCATACAATCCAATCATCCCTAAGGAATTACGCAATTGATGGCCGACTCGATGCAAAATATCTTCCAAAAGTTGAATTTCAGTTTTTTGTCTTCCATAGTCTAAGTAAATATCTACATACTTACCCAAGAGCATGGCAGAACGTTTTATGTATAATTGCAAACTATCTGAAATATTTTCATCAGTAATGATTTGGATGTATTCTGGTTTTTGATTTCTATAGCCTATGGGGCAAATATAACAAATGGATGAAAAATCTTTCAGTTCAAATTTATTCACAGTAAAAACAGGCGGAAAGTCGGTCAGCCATGCTTCTGAGCGTAAATAATTTAAAGTTTTTTGAGAAAATGGAGATTGGTTTTGACGATAATTAATAACTTCCTGATGATTTTTTAGCAAGCAATCATGATAGACAATCCGAGCGAAAAAAATTGGCTCTTGACTAGTTAATTGCTCAGACTCAAGTTGACAAAAACTTTGGATATCTGAAGAACTCAAATAATTAGAGCCATTTTCTAGTTTGTGTAGAGAAAAGCCTAGTGCCATAGCTTCACTCGCTGTTTGTAGCAAATATTTTTACTCTTCTGTTGTCTAGTATAAATTTATGCAGTCTCAATAATGTTTATTTTTTTATTAAGTTATTTTTGTAAACTAATTATTACGAAGAATTATTAAGTTTTTATTCACAAGCGTAGCTCGGTTTTGTAAGTATATTAGGCAATAGGCAATAGCCAATAGGCAATAGGAAAGCAGATTTTTGACTTTTATAGAGTTGTTTTAAAAATAAAATATGAGTTTCATAGCACTCTAATTTGTAATAATTTGATAAATATTGTGGGATAAACGTCTTGCTTTTAGTAGACTAGGCTTTTTGACTTATTCGACAAAAAATATACTGCATCCAAACCAAAACTGCTCCAGACTAATCTACACAGTAGAGTTGCAGTTTTTCGGATTTTTGAAGAAATGTTTTTGCCACACCTTAAGATCTTCTGCTTAATATCCGTTTTAGCTAAAAATCAGGTTTAAACATCAAAAGTAGGGTGTGTTATGAGGTAGCCTAACGCACCAAAACCTTTAGGTGGTGTCGTACTTTCAGGGCTAAGTCCATTGGTGTCAACTTAAGCTCAAAGCTATATCGGACAGGCGTTTTGCACATCCCTCACGCCCTTTTCCCCAACCCAAATTCCGACTTCAAAATGCAAAACCCGATTAGTATTGGCTTTCCAAGAGACTTCATGAGTCTCTACCCAGTCTCTATTATTTAGATCTAACCAAATCTGCAATTGTCTCAACGAGGTTGGCTGGATCGACTGGTTTGGGAATATGGCGTTGAAAACCTGCTAACATTGCCTGTTGATAATCAATTTCCCCGGCATAGGCAGTCAGAGCGATCGCTGGAATTTGTCCGCCTTGGTTTGGTGGTAAAGCTCTGATTTGTCGCACCAGCATATAGCCGTCTACCTCTGGCATTGCGATATCGCTGAGCAACACATCTGGCTGGGAGTGCTTTAAAGCAATCAGCGCCTCTGTTGCTGAGTTAACAGCGATCGCATTTGCTCCATACTCCTCAATGAGAAAAACCACAAACTCCCGTGTATCGGCATCATCTTCTACAACTAAAACTGTGATACCAGTCAAATCCAAAGCTGGCTCAGACACCCCAGTATCTCGATGGATTTGAGGTGAGGTTACCATGAGGGGCAGTTTCACCGTAAAAGTTGCCCCCTGCCCTTCCCCTAGACTCTGCGCCTGGACAGTTCCGCCATGCAACTCCACCAAGTGACGAACGATGGCCAATCCTAACCCCAGTCCCCCAAATTTTCGAGTTGTAGCGCTATCCTCTTGGCAAAAGTGTTCAAACACATGAGGCAGAAAGTCTGGGTGAATTCCCTTACCCGTATCGGTGACGATCATCTGGGCAAATTTTTCATTTGCGGTTTGTGGTTGTTCATTTGCTACCGATGACAGCTTGACTTCAACCCGACCACCTGGTGGTGTGAACTTGATGGCATTCGAGAGCAAATTCCAAACTATTTGCTGTAATCGGCTTGGGTCACCCAATGCTAGCTCTAAGTTCGGTTGAAGTATTGTGTGAATTTCAATTGACTTAGCTTCCGCCGCCAAGCGCACCGTTTCCATTGCCGCTAGAATTGTCGCTGCTAAATCCACCGGAGAAAAATTCAGGCTGAGTTTGCCTCGCAGAATTTTGGAGATATCTAGTAAGTCTTCAATTAGTTGAGCTTGTAACGTGGCATTGCGGGTGATAGTACTCAAGGCTTGGTCGGTTTTGGCTTGATTTAGCGTTCGAGTTTGTAACAGCTTTGACCAGCCAAGAATAGGACTTAGAGGCGATCGCAACTCGTGGGAGACAATAGCCAGAAACTCATCTTTGACGCGGTTGGCTCGTTCAGCCTCTTCCCGTGCTGCCTGTTCCCGTGCCAAAAGCTGTTCTCGTTCTTGTTCTGCACGTTTGCGATCGCTAATGTCAATGACTGAACCGATGTATCCTTTAAATTCACCATCTACCCCGAACCAGGGACTTGCAGCATCAATCGCCCAACGATACTCACCATCCTTGTGCTGCAAGCGATACTCCAAGCGGAACGGTTTTTGGCGAGCGTTGGCTCCCAGAAAGATGTTTTTGGCGGATTCCCGGTCTTCGGGATGTACGGCATTGAACCAGCCGAACCCCAGACCTATTTGTTCGGTCTGACCTGTAAACTCATACCAGCTTTGGCTGAGGTAGGTGCAATAGCCTGTGGTATCAGTGACCCAAACCATCACTGGGGCGTTGTCTGCCATGTTGCGGAAGCGCTCTTCGCTTTCTAAGAGTGCTTTTTCTGCTTGTTTGCGATCGCTAATGTTGGTGAACAGGATGGCAAACTTACGGTTGTGTGGGTCCCCGACACGAAAGGCGTTAACATCGAACCAGCGGTTCATTGCCACCGATTGATCCTCAAACCGCACTGGTTCGCCTGTCAGCACGACTCTGCCGTAAATCTCAAACCAAGACTCTTCTAGATTGGGAACGAGTTCCCGCGCCGTTTTTCCTACTACTTCCTTGAGTCCCGTCAGCTTTTCAAATACTTGATTGACTTCGAGTAACCGATAGTCATTTGGTTTACCGTTGTCGTCAAATAGCATTTCGCACAGGCAAAAGGCTTCATCAATGGAATCGAACAACATGCGATAGCGATGCTCGCTTTCTTGTAGCGCCAGGATAGAGCGATCGCGTTCAAATACAATGCTAGCGATTTGAGTGCCAAAGTCAGCTAATTGGTATTCCCAATCACTCGGCATTCGCGCTTCGTCAAAGCAAAGCATCAAAGAACTAACTGGCACGTTGTTCGCATCCAGCACAGGCTGAGAATAGCAGGCCAAGACACCATGAGCCAGATATAAGTTCCGCCATTCCTGCGACCATCCTTCGTCATTGGCGATATCTGCACAGATAATAGGTTGCCCACCAAAGACCGCTTGACCGCAGATACCGATGCACAGGTCATTAATGGGGGCATCCTGAAGTTCTTGGCTAAAGGATGGCTCAAAGTCTGGGGTGATGAAATACTCACACCTTTGTCCTTGGGCATCAGCGACAAGGATGCAAGCACGGGTGCGGGGATTGAGATGGGACACCGAGGCGCACACGGCTTTTAGGCATTCATTTAACGGATGCCCTGATGCGATTAACTCCAGCAGTTTCTTCTGCTCCACCAGCATCAGTTCCGTGTGTTTGCGTTCGGTAATATCTTCAGCAATTCCGCCCAGATACAGCAACTTACCTTGGGCGTCATGTATGGGAAAACTGCGATCGCGAATCCAGACAATCGAACCATCCAGACGAATTACCCGATACTCTTGGCTCAATCCGCCTTGAATGCGCTGCTGCCATCCGGCTTGAATGCGTTGGCGATCGTCAGGATGAATAAATTCAACGAAACGGCTTAAGTCTGTATAAATTTCCGTAGTCGAGCGCCCCCAAACTTGCTCGTAGGAAGGGCTGACATAGATTAGCCGATGTTCGCGGGCATCGCTAATCCAAATCACATCCTTGCTGTTCTCGGCAAAAGTTCGGAATCGGGCTTCACTTTCTTCCAGGGCGGTTTTGGCTCGTTGGCGATCGGTAATATCAAGGACGGTTCCCACAAACTCAACAGCTTGCCGCAACTCTCCTTCACCTGCGAATATTGCCTGCCCATTAGCGGATATCCACCGCTCGGTACCGTCATCCCAGACGATGCGGTAGTCAATTTCGTAAGTCCCCGACGATTTTGGATTGAGAGCAGCACTGATGGCATTTGTCACCCGCGGGCGATCGCTTGGGTGAATACGCTGCATAATCCGCGACAGCGGTAACACCACAGCCTCCTCTGACTCACCCCAAATTTCCCGCATCCGTTCGTCTAACTCGACGATATTCGTGCCAGGATCGTAGTACCACGTCCCAAGTTGAGCGATACGAATTGCGAGGAGCGATCGCTCCTCGCTGCGGCGAATCGCTGCATATTCCGGGTCACTCATGGGAGTGGAACGGTTCATGATGTTTTTACTCTACTCTCATAAATTGACCTAGCATCCTAATATATCAAAAAAAATATATCAAAAGGATGATTTTTCAGTGACAAAGTTGTGTGTCTAAAGCTGTTTTCAACCTTTCATATGGTATCGAATTGAAGACTTATCATTAAGGCTGACGCAAAGACACGGCGACACGAAGAGTTTTTTTGATAATTAACTTAGACAGACATCATACTCAATGCCCAATGCCCAATGCCCAATGCCCAATGCCCAATGCCCCATGCCCCATGCCCAATGCCCCATCAAAAAATATCGACAAAAGTCTAATTACTTTACAAGGGTGATGCAGATAACCTAGATGCATCTGGATTTAGTTACCAGCACAATACCTTCATGCTTATCTTCGTTCTTCAAACTTTAGCAGAAATTCTAGCTGGAGGAACTTCACTTACCAGTACAGAGCAGATTGACTTCAGCCATCCGAGTAATCGCAGGGAAGAAGGAGCCGGTCCGACTCTCAATTTATATATTTATGATATTCGTGAGAGTAAGCAGTTCCAACAGGCCGGCAGGCAAGTTGAACGTAATATTACACGCCATCTGCAAGCCGGCATCGTCAATTGGGCACCTGTTTGGTTTGATGTTTCGCTGCTATTAACAGCTTGGGATAGGACGACTTTAGGCGAGCATCACTTTCTCAGTGAAGCATTGACGGTACTTATGCGCCATCGAGCTTTAGAGGAAGAGTTTTTAGTTCCCGAATTGCGGGGTTACGGTAGTTTGCCAATGATGGTTGGGCTACAACCGTCACTTGAACCGGGCAGTTTATGGAGCGCTCTCAATGTACCTTTGCGCTCAGCTTTATATTTAACAGTTACCGTGCCTCTTGATACGCAATCAACTACAGTACCTTTAGTTTGGGAACGAATTTTCGATCTGCGAAATCAAATGCACGGCAGTGGTAATGGTAGCACCCAAATTATGACTCGGCGAGTAGTAATTGCAGGTGTTGTCAAGAGTGCAAGCACGAATCTGCCATTGATGGGGACAAAAGTTACTTTGCTGCGAAGTAAAAAATTCATCGAAAGCAATAAAGAAGGGCTGTTCTTTTTTGAAAACCTTGAGATGGGTAACTATGTTTTAAATATAGATTGTCCTGGCTATTTACCGCAGAATGTTAATGCATTGGTAGATGACCAAAGCCATACTTTCAAAGAAATATTTCTAACTCCTGAATAATTAAGCTTTTACTGACTTGGAGGCATTTTCATGGCTCGACTTGATTACTTTGCTCCTGGTGTTTATATCGAAGAATTTGACCGAGGGAGCCGACCGATTGAAGGTGTTAGCACAGCAGTTGCCGGATTTGTAGGTTTTACAGAAGCTGTTCGAGATGATGCTGAGCTATTTAAGCCGATGTTGGTGACCAATTGGACGCAATATCTCAACTATTTTGCTCGTCCTAATTCTGATGGTTTCACCGATTTTAATGCCTACTTACCCTTTGCAGTTTATGGGTATTTCATGAACGGTGGCGGTCGCTGCTGGGTAACTAGTATCGGTACTGAATTACCAGGCGCACCCAAACCGGCAACTCCCGAACCTGCGACTCTGCGAATTAACTCTCGTGGAAATCGTCCAGCCTTGCGCTTTACTTTGCGCCCCGAACAAGCAGCAGGTGGATTAGTAAATATTTTCATTAGCGATGGTTTTCCTCGTGCTTTACCGGAAGGAACTGAAGGAGAAGCGCCTCCAAATACTGGGGAATACTTCACCATTCAAATTCGTCGGGGAGATGAAATCTTAGAGCAATACGAAAACTTGACCATGAACCGCGACGCTGCTGCTCAGGTAGCAACTTACGCGCTGGCGGCTTTGAGAAATTCTATGTATGTCACCGTAGAAGACTTGACTCAAAGCGGACAGCCTTTAACTCGCCGTCCGGTTAATGGTCAGTACGAACTAGCACCGCCCATCGTTGCTGCCCCACCGGACAGATTTTCACGAGATTTAGAAGGGGTACGAGACGATCGCACCGGGGTACGCGGTATTTTTGAAATTGATGAAATCACAATGCTGGCTTGCCCTGACTTGATGCGGGCTTATCAAGAGCAAGTGCTGAATTTGGATCAAGTCCACGGCATCATGGAACTGATGATTAGCATGTGCGAAGGTTCCGCCAGTGGCGATATTCCCAATCCACCTAACCGCATGGTTGTACTTGATACACCACCTGATGCTGTCAAACCCCAACAAGCGGTGGATTGGTTGAATAGATTTAACCGTCGCTCGATGTTTGGTGCGCTTTATTATCCTTGGATCAAAGTTCCAAATCCACGCGATCGCGGCAATCCTATTTTAGTACCTCCTTGCGGTCACGTCATGGGTGTTTGGGCACGCACCGACGAAACCAGAGGAGTTTACAAAGCACCTGCAAACGAAGTACCCAGAGGCGTAATAGGTTTAGGTTACGACACCAACTTCCGCGAACAGGAACTATTGAACCCCCTTGGTATCAACTGCATTCGCAACTTCCCAAATCGGGGTATCCGCATCTGGGGTGCGCGTACTTTAGTTGAACCAGATAAAACAGAGTGGCGTTATATCAGCGTCCGGCGGTTGATTAGTTACCTAGAAAAATCAATTGAACTCGGCACACAATGGGTAGTTTTTGAACCCAACGACCAAGATTTATGGGCGCGTGTTCGACGTACTGTCAGCAACTTTTTAGAGCGAATTTGGCGTGAAGGTGCTTTATTTGGGGATTCACCAGAACAAGCATTTTATGTGAAATGCGATGCCGAATTGAATCCACCAGAAACCATAATTTTAGGTCGTTTGTATGTCGAAATAGGTGTTTGTCCTGTTAGACCAGCGGAATTTGTCATCTTCCGCATCAGTCAATGGAATGCACTTGACGAGCAGCAATAAATTATTGGGTATGGGGCACGACTATTGTACAGACGCGATTCATCGCGTCTCTACCAATGATTCTTGTACAGACGCGATTCATCGCGTCTCTACCAATGACTATTCACTTATTTAGGAGATGAAATATGCCTGGGGAATATGTAGTCGCGTCTGTGTTCTATTTTGAAGCAGACGGTATTACTGAAAAATTCGTTCAATCAGTCACCGGATTGGGTGCAAAAAATAATGCCACCAAAGGCGTTAGAGGTTCAAGTAAAAATGGTAAGACATTACGGCAAAATCTCCCTGGACAGGCAGAGTTTAATAATGTCACAATTACCATGAATTACAATGGTGACGAAAGTTTACACAAATGGTTTTTAGCCTGTAGCGAAGATGGAAAACCTCGTCAATGGGATGAAAATCGCAAAGCAATTTCGGTTGTTGGTTATACCCAAGATAAGAAAACTGAAGTCATTCGTTATAACCTGAAATCTTGCTTCCCCGAATCATATACAGGCCCCGAATTTGATGTGACAAAAAATGACCCAGCAACAGAGAAAATTGAAGTATCTATCGAGGGTTATGAAATAATCGCCCAACAAAAAGAAGTCAGAGCATAAAAGTGACTGGGGATTGGGGACTGGGGACTGGGGATTGGGGATTGGGGAATAGTATTTTTCATCTTATTCTCTAGTCTCCATTTCCTAGTCTCCATTTCCTAGTCCCCAGTCGCCGTTTCCTCCTAGCGTAAAAAACAATGGCTGCCATACCAGAAATTCTGACAAATTATCGTTTCTTTTTAAGATTAGACATAGGTCAAAATGATAGCGACGGCTATTTTTTGGAATGCCAAGGCTTTAAAAGAACACAGGAAGTAATTGAAATTTGTGAAGTTACTTCTCAAAAATGGGGGACTGCTTCAAAAGGTAAAGCGGTCAGAACCAAACTTCCTGGTAATGCTAAAAATGGTAATATTACTTTGCGTAAAGGTTTGAATGCTTCCAAAGATTTATGGAAGTGGTTTGAAGATGTTGAAGCCGGTAAATGGGCCCAAAAACGTGAGTTTATTTCTTTATCTATTTACGACCAGGCATCTAACAAAGAAGCGAGATTTGAATTAGCTGGCGCTTGGCCTACCAGTTACAAAATTGCCGATCTCAATGCTAACAGTCATGAAATAGAAATTGAAGAATTGGAGATTGCTTTTGAGGAATTTCAACGCACACAATAATTAGGAGAAATATGTTTCCCACAGAGTTTGAATTTACACTGCCTAAAGGGTATCTAGACTCTGAAGGCAACCTCCACCGCAAGGGTGTAATGCGATTATCAACAGCGATAGATGAGATTGCACCTTTGCGTGACCCAAGGGTGAAAGCTAATCCAGTTTATGCCACAATTATTATCCTGTCCCGCGTGATTACCCACTTGGGCGCTTTAACTGATATTAGTCCTGCAATAGTAGAAAACTTTTTCGCCCAGGATTTAAATTATCTTCAAGATTTTTATCGTCGAATTAATGGCTTGGAAGGCGAAACTTCTTCGGCAGAAGATGTAGTCAATTCTCCGGAGCCAGTACTTCAAAATTGAAATTAGGGCGCGGGGCATAGGGCATTGGCCAAACAGGGCAGGGGAAAAGGTTAAAGGAATAAATTTAATCTTTCCCCTTACCCCTTTCCCTTTCCCCATGCCCTATACCCCATGCCCTATGCCCTATACCAATCCCCAGTTATGCCCCGTAAAAAGGATAATCTCTGCACTGAATTTACTTTCACTCTCCCTAGAGGGTTGAGTGATGGTGAAAACCGAGTACATCGTCAAGGAGTGATGCGTTTAGCCACAGCTAAAGATGAAATTTTGGTGCAAAAAGAACGCAAAGTTCAAGAAAATCCAGCTTACGGCGTCTTGGTAATGCTTGCACGTGTTATCACTCGCTTGGGTAGTCTCAACTCTGTTAGCCCGGAATTACTTGAAGGATTGGTCTTACATGACATTGCCTATCTGCGAGAATTTTATAATCGAATTAACCAGCAAGGTAATGCACATGTTCCGGCACAATGTCCACACTGCAATACTCAATTTTCAGTGGAGCTTGAACTAGCGGGGGAGTCATAAGCTACCCCTCTGATAGTTTATATGAGGAGGTAGCTTTTATTGCTTATCATTTTCATTGGTCACAAGATGATATTTTAAATTTAGAACATACTATCCGTCAGCGTTGGGTAGCGGAAATCAATAAAATTAACCAAAAATTAATATGAAAGTAAAAGTTAGCTATTCACCAACTCTAAGTGAAATCAATGAAGTTGACCTGACCATAGACACTACAACGAGGGGAGAATGGATAGTAGGCCGATCTCCTACTTCTGATTTAGTCTTGGACAGTCCTGATGTCAGTCGGCAACATGCTAAGTTCTTTGTCAAAAGTGGTACTTATTACTTCAGCGACCTTGGCAGTAGAAATGGCTCAATAGTTAATGGCAAACAAGCTGAAAAGGAGCGACCATATCTTTTGAATGATGGAGACGTGATCCGAATTGCAGATTACGTTTTGATTATGGAAGCACTCGCTCCTTTGTCTGAGCAATTACCAGAAACTGTCTTCAGAATTATAGATCCTTCTTTGTTTTCTCGATCGCGATCGCCTGAAAATGCCAGCACTCCTAATGTTGCTAGTCCAGCCCCAGAGGTAGTCAGCGAAGTTCCAACCCCAATCAGTAACGAAGTAGAAACACCAGAAATTAATGCTGCTTCTTCAGAAATCAACGAAATTTCAGAAGTTGCTTCCACTCAAACTAATGATGACATCCCAGGTGTTGAAGCCACCAGCCCAGAAAACATAGCTCAGCCACCAGAAGCTGTCAGCGAAGTTCCACACGATGTGCGTAATGATATTGTAGATTTACGTACATTAGTTGTAGAAGAACATACCCTAAACCTTGATGACGTAGAATTTCCAGAAGCCAGGGAAGCCGAGCCTGATGAAGCGATAGCCGCACCCCAAGATGTTATTGAGGCTCCGGAAGAGCAAATTACACCTGCGGAAACTACTCACGATGAAGTGACCGATTTTGAGTCAGCACTGGCAGCAGAAGCTACTTTTGTACAACGGCGTGAAATAGAAAACGCCATTCCCCAAGCTACTGAGGAGCGCGATGCAGAGTTGGAAGCAGCACTAGAAGCAGAAGTTACCTTCGTACAACCACGTGATATTGCTGATGCTAATGTTTTTGTAGATACTCCAGAACGTGATGCAGAATTTGAAGCAGCACTAGAGGCAGAAGTTACCTTCGTGCAGCCGCGTGATATATTCAACCGAGTATCCCAAGAGAATGCTGTTCCCGAAGTTACTCAAGAAGAGATAGTAGATTTAGATACGCTAATCGCTACAGAAGACACCGCAGATGTTGACCAAGTTGCCAGTGATGTTATCCCAGAAACTAGCGAAGTTCGTGAATATGTAGATATTCAACATCACGACACATCCAGCCAAGCTATAGAGGAAACTGCTGAAGAGTTAGTATATTTAGATACAGAAATTGTCTCGATTGACTTTGCGGATGCCGATCGAGTAGAAGCTGATGAAACAGTCAGTGAAGTTCCTGAAGGTTTGAAGGCACTTGATGATAATGTTCCAGAAGTTCCTGAAGGTTTGAAGGCACTTAATGATAATGTTCCAGAAGTTTTCAGTAATCAATACGTTGATTTGACTGATACAACTACACAAGAGGTCAATGTAAATGAAGTTTCTAGTTCAGAGGAGATGCAATCTTTGGAACTAGTAGAAAACGAAGCTCCGGAAATCATCAGTCAAACTGTTGAAGAAGTTTCTGAAGTAGAAGCAAGTGAATCTGAGGAAATTTCAGAAGAGATTGTCAGTGAATCTGAGGAAATTTCATCTGAAGTAGAAGCAAGTGAATCTGAGGAAATTGCAGAAGAGATTGTAAGTGAGCCTGCAAAAGCGATCGCTCAAAGAAATATAGTACTAATTGCTCACGAAAGCAAGAAATCAGAACTTGCAGAATTAGTTACTCAGCATCAAGAATTTTTCTCACAGAGCTATACAATTACCTGGCCATCTATTAGCGAAGTTTTACATCAACAAGCAGGTATAACTATTAGTCAACAAACCCCCGCGCCAACTTCTGGAGGATTTCAAACAATTGCTTCATTGGTTGGGTCGGGAGAAATTGTAGCAGTGATTTTCTTGAGAGATTTGCTACAACCTCAGCCTGGTCAAGCAAATGAGGAAGCGCTACTGAGGTTATGCACTATTAATCAAGTTTTACTGGCAACTAATGTAGCAACCGCAAAAGCGATCGTGCATTATCTCAAACAGGTAGTAGATTAGCACTAAGTGGGGAGTAGAGGAGATGAGGGAGAGGGGCAGGGGGTAGGGGAAAAGGTTAAAGGGAAAAGGAATAAATTTAATCTTTCCCCTTTTCCCCTTACCCCTTTCCCTTTCCCCATGACGGCAGTTGCTCTATTTGGGGAGACCCCTGCGTACCCGTCACTGCCTCCCTCATGCCCAATGCCCAATACCCAATGCCCTGATGTAAAAAAATGTTTGCCAACTTCAAAAGTTTATTGAGACAGCCGGTTATTTTTTCAAGTGCGATCGCTACACTTTTACTAGTAGGTATTCAAAAACTTGGAGTTTTTGAACCTCTAGAAATGAGAGTCTACGACCAGATGATGCAATTACGCGCTGACCCAGGTCCAGACTCTCGTTTGTTGATTGTTGCTTTAACTGAACAAGATCTCCAAAAATGGACTTGGCCGCTGTCTGGTGAACTTTTAGATCGACTATTGGGCAAACTTGAGGAATACGAACCGCGAGCCATTGGTCTAGATATTTTTCGCGATTTACCAGTACAGCCTGGTCACGAGAAACTACTACAACGCCTACAACAGAGCGATCTCATCATTCCCATCTGCAAACATTCTGGTTTTAAAAATCCCGGAGTTGGTTCTCCTCAAGGTGTTGAACCAGAGCGAGTGGGATTTAGCGATGTTGTAGAAGATACTGATTCTACAATTCGCCGCAACTTATTATTAGTAAGTTCAGATGAATCTGACCCTTGTCAAAGTACATATTCCTTTAGTTTACAGCTAGCACTTAAATATTTAGAAGTTGGTGGTATTCAACCAGAATTTACCCCAAATAAAGAATTAAAATTACGAAATATTGTATTTAAACCCCTGCAAAATAATGTCGGTGGGTATGAAAAAGCTGATACCAGCGGTTACCAAATCCTGCTTAATTACCGTTCTGGTCATCAAATTGCCCAGCAGGTAACAATTACAGAAATCCTTGAGAATAAAGTTAAACCAGATTTAGTCAAAGACCGTATTGTTTTAATTGGTTCAACAGCAAATAGTTTAAATGATATTTTTAATACGCCATTTACTAGTGGGAAGTCAGATAATTCTGGCAAGATGGCAGGAATTGAAATTCATGCCCACAGCGTTAGTCAAATTCTCAGTGTTGTTCTTAACCAACAACCTCTGTTTTGGTTTATCCCTGAGTGGGGTAAAGTTCTTTGGATATGGGGATGGACTTTAGTTGGTGGTTTATTAGTATGGCGAATTCAACATCCTTTAGCTTTAGCATTAGCAGGAGCAACAGCCCTAACAGTTTTATTTGCAGGTAATTTTATCATTTTTACTCAAGCTGGATGGTTACCAGTAATACCTCCGATGTTGGGGTTAGTATTTACTGGCGGAAGTGTCCTTGCCTATACTGCTTATAAAACGAAAGAAGAACAAAAAGAAATTACACAAAGAGTTCAAGAACACCAACAATTAATTATCGAATTACAAGCACTTTTACGGCAACGCGGTGATGCTTCCAATGAAGCGCCAACAGTAATTGCTGATTCTATTGGGCAAGAAATTGCATTAGGCACGCTACTAAACAACCGCTACCGAATTACTGAAAACTTGGGTTCCGGAGGATTTAGTAATACTTATTTAGCTGAGGATATTAAGCGCCCTGGTAATCCCCAGTGTGTAGTTAAACAATTACGACCTCCCCGCCAAGATACAGAATATTTAAATGTTGTCAGGCGCTTATTTGACGCTGAAGCCGAAATTTTAGAAATTTTGGGTAAGCATCCACAGATTCCCCAATTGTTAGCTTTTTTTGAAGAAAATCGTCAGTTTTCTTTAGTGCAAGAATTTGTCCGGGGGCACGCTATGGATAAAGAGTTAACTTCTGGTGTGCGACTCAAACAAACTGAAGTTGTGCAGATACTAAAAGAAGTTTTACAAGTGCTTGTTTTTGTTCACAGCTATGGTGTAATTCATCGAGATATCAAACCTAGTAACTTAATTAGACGAGAATCAGATAGGCACATTGTTTTAATTGACTTTGGTGCTGTTAAACAAATTCAGCCCCAACAACAAGAATATCAAACTATTTCAATTGGTACTCCAAGTTATGCTCCTTCTGAACAAATGAGTGGGTTGCCAAAACTAAACAGCGATATCTATGCATTGGGAATTATGGGTATACAAGCTTTAACTGGAGTAGACCCAAGAGTATTTCGCAGAGATACAAATACTGGTGAAGTAATTATCCAAACTGAACCTGATGGTAATACTGAGGTTTGGCACAGTTGGCGCGACTTAGCTGACGTTACAAATGAGTTAGTTATTATCTTAAATAAGATGGTACATTATGACTTTAGTCAAAGATATCAGTCAGCAGCAGAAGTGCTAAAAATTCTCGAAAGTCTCTAAATATGAAATAATTTAGAATTCAAGAGTCAGATTCCAGAAGAATAATATCAAATTACAGCACATTTTATTTCAATAAGGTACACAAGGCCAGCCAGGATGCCCACCTCATAAAATCGATCCTATAAGGCAATACAGTTCAGATAAGGCCAAAACACTTGTAGAGACGGCGATTTATCGCGTCTCGAAAACCCATAATTTGTATAATTATGTCTGTTTACTTATCTAATTTCACCCTTTCAAAACCACTTACCCTCTCCCTGCTTCCTACCATCAAAAGCATGGGATATTTTTTTAGAAAAAAGTCCCTTAAATCTACTTTATCTACCCTGGCAAACTGGTTGTGGACAGCTTGTGATGCCAGAGCCTAGAATTGGTGAGTCTGCTTTAACCCGGACAAATAATTGATTCAAAATACACTGCATAAAGCAGTTTGCATCCTATATACAATAATACTCTTTTTCTGAGGAGAAATAATTGATTGGAAAGCCTAAATAATGCCACAAGTTACAAACAATTAAAGAAGCGAATTCTTTTTTCTCTAGCTATTATTCTCACTATTGGGCTTTTATATAGCCACTATCGCTATTCTATTTGGTGGTTGAACCAAGAGGTAGGAGGAATTTTTTATGAGATATTTTGGTGTTTGTTCGCTTTTCTATTTATCACCACTCGGTCTTCAGTTTGGCAAATCCCTTTATGGGTATTGGTAATTACTTGTTTATTAGAGTTTATGCAATTATGGGATCAACCATTTTTAAATTGGGTACGTTCATTTTGGTGGGGAAAAATGTTATTTGGTAGCGTCTTCACTTGGGCAGATTTTCCCTATTATTTTATTGGGAGTGGGTTCGGATGGTTGTGGTTGCGGCTTTGCGTCCGGGGAGTAAAGCTTAAATAATTTAGTCGTTTTGTCATTTTTCGTAATAACTTGGGTATGGACTGAGATATCTGATTCTGTTTGCAAACTGCGATCGCTATTCTCAGCCCTAGTTACTATGTTTGACTGCAACTTAGTATCAGGCTAGATTTTGCGTTATTTTCATAACTTTACATTTATAGTACGGTAAATCGGTCAAGCTACCGTATAATACTTAGAGTTGCGATCGCTTCCTTTGATTACCGTAGACAGCAACCAAAGGAAGCGGACTTTGCGAAAACTCCTCTATGGATTGAACTCTGGAGAATTTACATGAGCTACAAGCACATTGAAGTAAAACCAGTAGCTGGTTTCATTGGTGCCGAAATCAGTGGTGTAGATCTTTCGCGTCCTCTGCACGATGAAGCAGTCCAAGAAATTCGTCAAACACTATTGAAGTGGAAAGTTGTATTCTTTCGCGGTCAGAACATTGACCATGCTGCACAAATCGCCTTCACAGCTCGTTTCGGTGAAGTAACTTATGCACATCCCCACGAAGATGAGCCTATCGAAGGTTACTCACAAATCCTGCCTATTGACCGCAGCCGCTACGAGAAGCGCAACGGTCTACGCCGTTCCAGCTACGAGAGCCGCTGGCACACCGATGTGACAGCCGTTGTCAACCCTCCTGCGGCTTCAATTTTGCGTGCGGTTAACGTTCCTAGCATCGGTGGCGACACACAGTGGACTAATTTGGTTGCAGCTTACGAGGGTCTGTCAGCACCCGTGCGGGCGCTCGCAGACACATTGAAAGCCGAACATCGTTTTAATGCGCGTTTGAATTTGCCTAGCAACAGCAAGATTGCCCAACGCATCGCAGCCAATCCTTTGGTTTCCATCCATCCAGTCGTTCGGGTTCATCCGGAGACAGGTGAACGTGCGTTGTTCGTGAACCCTGGCTTCACCTCGCACATTCTTGACGTATCACGACAAGAAAGCGACTTGCTGCTTGAATTATTCTTCAATCAGATTACCAAACCCGCCTACACCACCCGTTTCCGCTGGAACAATGGTGATATTGCCTTCTGGGACAACCGCGCCACCGCGCATTTAGCCCCTCAAGATCTAGATCATATAGAAGTCGAGCGCGTACTCTACCGCACCACCATCACAGGCGACGTTCCAGTTGGGGTTGACGGTTTCCGCTCCCAAGTGGTAGAAGGTGAAGCTTTCAACAGCGAATTACCAACCGTTTTGAAGAACAAAGCCGAAAAACTGGAAGCCCAACCAGTACTTTCATAAAGTACAACATCAATGGGGTTGCAATTTAAATAATTTACATAGTAGGGTAGTACAGCTAGCTGTGCTACCCTACAAAATTCAAGCCCAGCATCGGCGGCATGGGGTTAATCTCAAATCTCAAATCTAAAATTATTTGATACTAGCCAAAAATTTACTTTTGGACTTAATTCGTATCTCCAAGATTATTAATCCATTTAGAGGTATTTATTACCTTACTAATAAAACTATCCTGAGCAACTAAAGTTGCTCTATGAAGTTCTTCATCAGTAGCAGTACCCGCATTATTTTCAAAGGCGAGAGTTCCTGTCGCGTCAGAAAGAAACTCCACAGAAAAACCCAGATGGGCGGCTTGTCTTGCGGTTGTGTCACAACACATTTGAGTCATGTATCCGGAGATAACGACGGTATCAATATTCCTTTCTTTGAGCCAAGCCTCTAATTCTGTTGCTGTAAAACTTCCTGGCAAATTTTTTTCAATCAGGAGATCGTAGGGATATTTGGCAATTTCCGGATGAAGCTCCCATTCTGGACTTCCCTTTTGAAAAATCGGAGAGTTTTCTAGTGGCTGTGTATGTCTAACAACAATCACAGGTATATCTCGCTGTTTAGCAATATTCATGACTTGAAGAATATTATCTAAACTTCCGGATGGATAAGTTATTGGTAGTTTCCCAGTGAAATATTCGTTCTGAACATCGATTACTAATAAGGCTCGTTTCATGTTGATTCTTGTCCCTGATAACTTGTAATTATTTGTCAATAAATGTAGACGGTGGGATGTTTTTTGATTTGGAAGTCACTAAAAAGCGCCCTCCTAAAAGGAGAGCGCTTTTCATTTTATTTAATTTTCAGTTGACTTGGTTAGCAATTAACCGTTGATGGAAGGAGCGGTTAGAGCAACAGGAGCAACATCAGAAGCCGCCAAGTCTAAGGGGAAGTTGTGAGCGTTACGCTCGTGCATTACTTCCATACCCAAGTTAGCGCGGTTGATGATGTCAGCCC
>NZ_JACJTU010000033.1 GCF_014698835.1 Nostoc paludosum FACHB-159
AGTAATCCTGACCAACCTACGAATACAAAGCGATCGCGCTTGAGCCAGTCGTCTACTACGTCAAACCACCCTCTTGTACTTGGGGCGCGTCCAACTGCGATGGTCATTAGAGCAAATCTCCAAATCTTATAAGTACAGGTTGTATCTGTATTATAGATAGCTATTCAGAAGCTTCTCTACAATGCAGAAAGTTAACCAAGTCGTTAACCTAGTTTACAATTTTTTACTAACCTTTAATCATCTTAAGTGCAAATCTCTAATTTTTCTAGATAATTTGTCATAAAAATTAACTATAGATAGATATGAGGGAGTAGGGCATAGGGCATAGGGAATGGGGCATAGGGCATAGGAAGTTTAGGGAGATGGAAAGTGTGGGAAGAAAAAGAATTTATGTTTCTGGCTCCTCTTACATATCTCAATGCCCCATGCCCAATGCCCAATGCCCTTTCTCCAAGAATCAGTCAGCTGACGTTAAAATGAGTGCTACAGTTAAATTTTGATTAATGTTAAATGTTTACCATCGACTTAAGCATCAAAAACACTGCTTTCCCGATCTCAGTACAACGTAAGTCAGCCGAGGATGCTGAGGCTGTCTATCAGCTAATTTTGGCAGCGATGCGTTCTGGCAATCCTGACATAGTGGAGCTAAAGTGCGAGGGCAAAACAGACAAGAAAATTGCTGTCCGTGCTAGTGAGATTTCTGGGGTACAGATTGTTCAGAAAGATGGTGTATCCACTGCTAGTGGGAGACCACCTGGCTTTTTCGCTCTAGCTGGTGAGTAACCAAGGTTGACAAATGTCTCAAGTGGGCATCGAGGTCAAGGATTTAAACTTCAGTTGGCCTAATGGAGAGAAAGTAATTAAATCTTGCTCTTTAGAAGTTCCTAAGGGTGAGTTTTGGATGCTTTTGGGTACAAACGGCAGTGGGAAATCAACCTTACTGAGGCTGGTGGCGGGGCTATTAGCTCCGAATTCTGGGGAAATTCGGGTTTTGCAGCCAGTTGGCTTTGTCTTCCAAAATCCCGATCATCAACTGGTGATGCCAACAGTTGGTGCTGATGTGGCTTTTGGATTGGTGGAAGAAAAGTTGCCTCCTGCTGCTGTGAGAGTCAGGGTTGAGGAGGCGCTGGGGGCAGTAAATTTACTGACCCTACAACGACGCCCAATATATGCGCTTTCTGGAGGACAGAAGCAACGAGTTGCCATCGCTGGCGCGATCGCCCGTCGTTGTGAAGTCTTATTATTAGATGAACCCACTGCTTTGTTAGATCCAGATAGCCAACTGGATTTAGTTGCTGGTGTCCGCCGTCTCGTCAAAAGTCGAGGTATCACAGCCTTGTGGGTGACCCATCGGTTAGACGAGCTAGATTACTGTGACGGCGCTTTTTTATTAGAAAAAGGTTCTCTTGTAGATAGGGGTGAAGCCCAACGCCTTAAGCAACGTCTGATGCAAATACATAGTGAAGTTTCCTGATTGAGCTTAGGAGCGCTGACTGTTGAGTAGTTAAGAGTTATTCTCCCCACATCCCGCACACTCCCCATCTTCCCACTCCCCTTTACTAAAACGCGCCTTAAAAAAAAGGCGCGTTTTATGTTATTACCTCTGTCTTAAGGTCAATTTTATAAAGCTGGGGTGTTTTTTGTTTTATGTAACATAGTGTTACATACAGTGCATCAATTATTATAAAAATTATGAATGAATTTTGCTAACTCTAGAAAATTGTGATTAAAAACCATGCCCCGTTCGTTACTCCAAGCCGTTTTGTTAGTGGACGGCTACAATATAATAGGCGCTTGGCCTTGCTTGAAAAAAACCCGTGATAGCGCTGGACTAGAAGCCGCACGCAACGAACTTGTGGAAGCAATGACTGGTTACAGCGCGTTTCAAGGTTATGCAACTCAAATAATTTTTGATGCCCAATATCAAAATTCTTCTAGCAATAAAGAAATTATTACAGAGCTTTTATCTGTTTACTACACTGATTTTGGGCAAACAGCAGATACTTATATTGAAAAATCTTGTGCGTCTTTTCGCCAGCAAATAGCTCAATCTTTAATTTCTCGTGTCATTGTCGCTACATCAGATCGAGCGCAGCAGTTGATGGTGCAGGGGTATGGGGCTGAATGGCTTTCGGCACAACAACTGTGTGGCGAGGTAGAAGCTACAGTCTGTCGGATGCGACAAAAGTATCATACACGCAAACAATCAAAGAGTAGATTTTTGGCCAATGCAATCGACGCCAAAGCACGGCAGCGTCTGGCTGAATTACGAATGGGATTACAGTAAATCTGATTATCCAAAAGCCTTTGTTTAGCTTCTAGAGCGGGTTTTGGGTTGCAAAAATCTATGATTAAACATCTAAGAAAAAAAATTAGCTAAAGTACTTGCAAATTCTATAGTTTAGGTTTAAGATTATAAATCGTGAGCGTTCCTCAGTAGCTCAGCGGTAGAGCGATCGACTGTTAATCGATTGGTCACTGGTTCGAATCCAGTCTGGGGAGTTAAAAAATTAATACTCAATCAATCTTTGATTGGTGATTTTATATTGACCCACACGAAGAGTGTATGGGGATTGAAGATTTTGAATTTTTGATCGAAGGATTTATTGCAGCCGCTAGGGGCGGGGCATATAGCTTGTTTCTGTGGAGAAGTAGCAAAATAATTTACGATCTAAAATCTCAAATTGCCACGGTCAATATTGGCAAAGTTGTGTTTGCTCTATTTGTGCCGTCATAACCATTATTGGGAGAATCTCAATTTGAGAAAATTGGATGCTCCCAAATATTGTTCTTTTAAGCCTGGGTCTTATGTCAAAGCAGGAAACAGAAGATGTAGTCGGGATTTGGATTTTGGGATCGCTGGAAATAAATTTTGCAAGTCCCCTATGAGTTAGCAGACAGTTTTACTAGATTGTCTAACTCTTGCTGCATCTGACTAATAACTAATTCATAACATTCATTGACATACTGGCGATCGCAGGCTGCTTGCCGACCATAACGTTCAAATACAATGGGAGGACAAACCCGCGTGTACAACTTCACAGGTAAGGGAATGTTGGGCAAGGGCCCGATTGCTAATCCCCAAGGTAACCCCAGATAAATGGGAAAAACTTCTGGGTCAATTCCCAATACCCAAGGCATTCCCCATTCGTGGAGCTGTTGCACAATTTTGTAGCAGTCAGCAAGCACAATTAGCGTATCGTGGGCACCCCAAGAAATCACAGGCACAATTGGGACATTTTCCCGCAAGGCTAACTTGATAAATCCTTGTCGTCCCACAAAATAAATTTTGTTACGCAAATGATGTGGTCGAAAGACATCTTCGGCTCCGCCTGGGTAAACTAGTACACTAGCTCCAGACCGCAAGGCAGCGTAAGCCATTTTTGGATGAGCCACAATCGCTCCAGCTTTGGCAACCAGTTGCGCTAGTGGTGGGCTAACTTCCCAAGCTTTGGGATGCATCAAACCATAAACGGGTCGCTCCACACCAAAGCGTCGGAACCAGTCGTACATTATCATTGTCATATCCGGAGCTGCGAGTCCTCCATTGTGCGAACCGACAAACAAAACTTTTTCTTCAGGTCGAATATTCTCCCAGCCACTAGTTTCAACTCGGAAATAGTAGTGATAGAAAAAGCTAAATAGAGGCATTAGAGATTTGATGAACTTTGGATCTCGCTCATCCAATGACCAACCGAGTTTTTTGTTTAAGAAATGTTGCTTTTTTGACATCGATACATTCTAACAGTACTGGTAAAGATCGAATCATCTTTTACCGTGGCAGCAAAATTCCAAAATTGTTGCAGCTTGAAAAGTAAATTGAACAACGTAGCGAATTTTGTAGCTACCGATCTATTCTCTCAGCCATCGCCCGCAATAAATCTGCTGCTTGGCACTGGCCGATCGATATTTAGCTTTACATAGCTGCATGAGTATTTGATGGATTCTGTAAAGCAGATAAAACAATCCCAAAAGTAGAAATGTATCGTCGCGAGACAATATGGCACGAGTTAGATATTCAAAATTGGCTGATTTATGAGTCCACAAAAATGGATAGGCGAAATATTTAATATAGTTTTATGTCTGTGGGTACTTCACTCAAAGTTTGCTGGATTGATTGGGTAGATTTTGAGGCGATCGCCACAATTTTCAATTTGCAGTGAATTCATCTTTTGCATACACAATTTACGTATTGTAGATGACAAATTAGCTTTATATCGAGTTATTTCTTTGGATGGACGATAAAACTAATTAGCAAAGTTAAATTGTAATTAAGCGCTATTTCATACTCATGGTTATACTTGAACGGCTCTTCAAGATATTTCTTGAGAGCTTTATTCAATCTAATAAATAAATATACAAATTGTTTGTGTAACTATATTGATTGGCGATATGGAGAAGGAATGCAGAGCGATAATGATAATTAAGATATTTTTTTTTAATTCTGATTGATAGATAAATTTAAAATTCCTATCTGCCGCTCATTTATAAAAAAAATATTTCATATATTTATTAATTTGAACATCAATAAATAAATGACTAACTTGTTTTTCAAGCATTAGTAACAGGGGGCTGTGGGAAAAATTTTTAATCCGTAATCCCCAATTAATTATCAGGAGTAACGTTTATGCAATTAAAGCCAATTAATCAGCAAGTTGTTGCAGTCGTTGGAGCTTCCAGCGGTATCGGGCGGGAGACAGCCCTGCAATTTGCTAAACGTGGAGCAAAGGTAATTGTCGCTGCTCGTGGTGAGGCAAAGTTAAAGTCCTTGGTGGAAGAGATTCGAGGTTTTGGTGGTGAGGCAACCCATATTGTTGCTGATGTACAAGTATTCGACCAAGTTCGGGCGATCGCAGATCGGGCTGTAGAGGTTTATGGACGACTTGATACTTGGGCACACGTGGCTGCTATTGGCATCTTTGCCACTTTTGACAATACAGCACCAGAAGAATTTAAACACGTCATTGATGTAAATTTGATGGGGCAAGTATATGGTGCGATGGCGGCGTTACCTCATCTTAAACGCGAAGGGCGGGGCGCACTAATCCATGTATCTTCAATGGAAGGTAGGCGATCGCTTCCATATCAAAGTGCTTATTCCTCAGCTAAACATGGGGTTGAGGGCTTTCTAGAAGCTATGCGCGTCGAATTGCTACATGAAAAATGGCCTATCAATGTCACAAGTATTAAGCCAGCTGTGATTAACACTCCGTTCTGGAATAATGGCTTGACGAAGTTAGGGGTAAAACCAGCAGGAATACCACCTTATTACGATCCAAGAATTGTTGCCGATGCCATCCTCTATGCAGCTGAACACCCAATTCGCGATCTATTGGTTGGGGATGTAGCTAAATTACTAGATTTAGCACAGAAAATATCACCGTCGTTCGTAGATTCGTTGTTATTGCTGATTGGTTTTAATCTACAACGTAGTGATGAATCAAAATCTGAACATGCACCCAATAATTTTTACCAATCTGTTCAAGAAGACGGCAGAATTGATGGAGATTATCAAAATTTAGTCATACCCAGCATTTCTGATGCTTTAGGGAAGTTGCGGTTGTTTCAGTGGGGAACCATCGCTACAGGTGCTTTATTGGCATTACTGGCAGCACAAGTATTCAAACACAATGAGTAATGTTAAGGTTCGATTTATTAAGCATGTTGGGAGTATTATATGCAGAAACAAAGTAATCAACAAGGATATTTCATTAGATATCTTTCCCTAGCACCAGTTCTTGCTGTTCTTTCGATATCAATTGCTTTTTCTACCTGGGCAATTTTTAATTACTTTCTGCCAGATCTTCTTTTCCATCCTATGCCCTAAATCAGCCCGTCATAGGTTCAAACCTATAACTAATAGCTCAAAAAAATTGGCGATCGCTCTATCCCTTCAAGTAGAGATGTTGCAATACAATATCTTTACTGTAGGGAAACCACGAGCCACACCCCAGGATTTTTCACTATTCCAACGATGTAGAGACGTTGCAATTGCAACGTCTCTACCAATAATTTTGTGGGTAACCGAGTCCTAACGCACGAAAAATTAGCGAAAAATATGGCAAGTTTTGTAGGTTGTGATACGCTATCTGCTTGAGGAGTTTCGAGGTACTCAAAATGGCTAAGCTGCGCGTGGGGTTATTGTTTGGCGGTCGTTCAGGAGAGCATGAAGTTTCGATCAACTCAGCACGGGCGATCGCTAAAGCCTTAAGTGCAGAGGAAAATACTAGTAAGTACGAAATATTGCCTTTTTATATCCAAAAAGATGGACGCTGGCTGGCGGGGGAAGCACCCCAAAAGGTTTTAGGAAGTGGTGTCCCACTACTGGAATCCCAAGAATCAACATCTGGGGGACTGACATCTAATCCTCAAAGCCAAACCCTCAGCCAATGGCAATCACCCTCTCAAGTTGCGGAAGTGGATGTTTGGTTTCCCATTCTCCACGGCCCCAACGGTGAAGACGGGACAATTCAAGGCTTGCTCACGTTGATGCAAGTGCCTTTTGTGGGTTCTGGCGTGTTAGGTTCGGCCATGGGGATGGATAAAATTGCCATGAAGATGGCATTTGAGCAAGCGGGACTACCGCAGGTGAAATACAAGGCAATAACCAGAGCGCAAGTTTGGTCTAATCCTTGTGTATTTCCGAAACTGTGTGATGAAATTGAGGCAGCATTAGGTTATCCTGCTTTTGTCAAGCCTGCTAATTTAGGTTCATCAGTGGGCATTGCCAAAGTGCGATCGCGCCCAGAATTAGAAGCTGCTTTAGATAATGCCGCTAGTTATGACCGACGCCTAATTGTAGAAGCTGGTGTGGTAGCTAGGGAAGTGGAGTGTGCCGTTTTAGGTAATGACCAACCCCAAGCCTCTGTCGTTGGAGAGATTACTTATGATAGCGATTTTTACGATTATGAAACAAAATATACTGAAGGTAAAGCAGATTTACTGATACCAGCACGCATTCCAGATGCCATAGTTCGTAAAATTCAGGACATGTCGTTGCAAGCTTTTGCAGCTGTTGATGCCGCAGGTTTAGCAAGGGTAGATTTTTTCTATGTAGAAGCGACACAAGAAGTTTTGATTAATGAAATCAACACCTTACCAGGGTTCACTGCAACTAGTATGTATCCTCAACTCTGGGCACATAGTGGAGTTGCTTTTCCAGAATTAGTAGATCGTTTAATTCAACTGGCGATCGAAAGACATTCTCCTACTTGACAAGAAAAATCAGCGAATAAATTTCCAGATTATTACAGAAAAAAGTAGCAGCAAATACAGAATTTAGGCAAAAGTTAACCAGATTTAGTAACCTTTGTTTTACAAAAAAGTTACTCGAATCTGAACTTTTGTTACGGATAGCTGATGCTTGACTCCTCCAGTACAATTTATTGACTAGAGGGGTACAAATCTGAAAGTAATCATGGAAAAAAGTCAGAGTGTACAGCACGAGCCAACCCAACTAATAGGGGCCACTCCAGAGCTGACAAACAGGAAATCTAGATTAAGAAAAAGCTCAAATGGTCTGATATATTTGGTTGCACATCATCCTTGGCTATTGTTAACTGGATCTTTAGCGATGTTTCTCGGAGGTGGTGCCTTTGCCTTGTATAGCTTAACTAATCCTGGCCAGGTAACATCAGAAGAAACAGAAGAAATTCCTCCAGTTATCGTAGAACAACCAATATATCCGTCCTCCGAGAATACTAATCCTACACCTTTATGGATGGTGGCTGCGATCGCCCTTAGTTGTGGTAGTGGTTGCTGGATTATTTTCCGAATGCTTAACCGGAAAACGCAACCGCAAAAAGCCCCAAAACAGGTTAATCGTCATCATGCACGCATGGCAGAAGCCCGCTACACAAGATTGGAACCGCGCCTTCCCAAAAACCAGCCAATTTTTGTGCCCCAGCCACAACTAATGCCTGTGATGCAGACAGCACCTAAAACAAAGCATTTGGTGACAGTTCTACCACCAGAACACAGACACCACTTGGATACGCGCAAAGAATCATTGGCAGACTTGATGGATCTCCGTAAAGATAGTTCATTGTCTGCGATTTTACGCCAGTATTAAAATACTGTAAAGTAAAAACCTGTCAAATTAATATTTTTTGTTAATTAAGGTGACTAGATTCCTGATTTCTCTAAGAAGTCAGGAATCTTATTTTTTAGGCTTGATATATAGAGGTTTAACGGCTTTTAAAAAGTTAAAAACCTGCCAAAATGGCAACCCTATTTGGATTAAGCAAGCTAAATTATAGAAGATAAACGACTTCAAGGGTGTTGTTATCAGGGACTACCAAGCAAGCAAATATTTTTTACAGCAAATATTATTTGCTAAGAGGTTTACACAGAAAAAGCTGTCACCAATAATTATTATGAAAGGATTTTTTGCCGGATAAACATTAATAATTAAGTTTGGCATTTGCTACAACAGGAATATTAAATGTATATAGCTGTTGTTCTTGAAGTACACATTAGCCCCCAAACCACAAGCAACGTGTGTATACATTCCTGTTCACTTCAGTAGCAAATGATAGAGTGGGAGTTGGAAAGCTAACTGATATGCTTCCTCCCACTCTCTTTTTATGAAGAAGAATTCAGAATTGAGGAGCCAGAATTCAGTATGAATTTTGTACGAATGAGTGATGAATATATGCAGTACAAATTATCAAAGTCACATCATTTCATAGTTGAAATATTCTGAATCCTGAATTCTTGTTCTTTAGTAAAACTCAGTATCTTGCAAAAATTTCACAATTGCTGTATTCAGTACCTCAGAAGCACCAGTTGAAGCATCATGACGGCAGTTAGACAAAATTTGAAATTTGGAATTAGAGATGTGTTGATGTAATTTTGCACCATGACTAGTAGGAAACCAACTATCTTGCTCGCCCCACAAAACTAGTGTAGGACACTGAATTTTATGCAAATTATTTTGAATTTTTGCGAGGATATTTGGCTTATTTTCTTGCAAATTCTTTATTTCTCTGGCTGCTATTTGTAACTCTTCGGCAACTTTAGCGATCGTACCAGGTAATTCAATAAACGGGTAAGTTATCCAATAGATATCTTCCTCTGTCAAAATTGAAGGATCGAATAGTACTGCACGTCTTTCTATTGCCATTATTTCTCTAAATAAAGGTGCAAACAGAGATGCCAGACGCAACGAGTCTACAGTTTGCATTATTTCTAGAGGTGTTTGGGCGAGTAACCACATACCCCAATGGGGTAAACCTTCGGGAAAAATAGGCACGTTTACTACTATCAACCGCCCAATTAATTGGGGATATTCTTGAGCAAGGGCAAGGGCAACTAATCCCCCCAGAGATTCAGCCACAATCACTGCTGGTTCATCACATAATGCCTGAATAATTCTTTGAAATTCAATAACTTGATGACCGTTATGTTCTCTTCGAGACAATGGTTTTTCGGAAAAACCAAATCCTTTGGCATCAAAACAAATTACGCGAAAATATTTAGATAATGGTGCTATTAGGTGACGCCAATTGTAGCTCCAACTGCCGATACCATGTAGGAGAATTAGCGGTTTTCCTTTACCTTTTTCGCCATAAGCAATTTGTACAGGATACCCATGAGCATCAGTAATAACCAAATTTTGCCGCCCTTTAGGAAAAGTGGCCTGCCACCAATCTTTCATTCCTTTATAAATCAATAATTTAAGTTAATTAGCCAGGAATCAGAATTCAGGAGTCAGAATGAATATATAGCCAAGGGTACTATAGCTTCTGAATTTTATTAAAATGATTAAGCTTGAGTTTTAGAGTCTTCTTAATTCTGAATTCTGGATTCTCAATTCTAATCATTTAGCTGCCAGTTAACGCATTCCAAAGAATTCTAATTAGGATCACGGGTAATGCTACTAAGGCAATGGAGATTAGCAACAATCCAATAAAAACAGCAATGATAAACCACTTGTCTGCACTCTTTTGCTGGCTGGGAAATTTTAAGTGTTCTTCCAATAGCTTGAGATTCTGATTATTAGCTGTCCAAGCAACATCAAAAAAGTCTCCAAAAACTGGGATAGCACCTACTAAGCCATCAATAATTACATTCACAACCATTCTGCCTAAGGAGGCTCTAGATACACCCAAGCGTGCTGCTTCTAAAATAATGTAGCAAGAAAACATGACTCCCAAAAAATCACCACCAATAGGTAGTAATCCTAAAATTGGATCGATACCAATGCCAACTTGAGTTCCGGGAATAGTGATAGCATTATCTAACACCCGACTTATCTGACGGAGGCGTTTTAAAGTAGGTGCTTTGGCATCAGGTTCAATCATGGAAGACCGAAAAGAAGAATCAGGCATGAAAGCGATCGCTTATTTATATTCAATCGTTAGACATTTTACTCTTGTCTTGAACTTTTGCAAAAGTTTCTTCCAAGATTTACTAATTAATATTTGTTAATATTTTTGCTAGATTGTGGCTGTACTTTGGAACGCATATCTTCGCCGACAATCACGTTCAACTGGTCGCCGATTAACATTACAGCGGCACTCATCGACAGCCAGAGCATCAAAACTATCACAGCTCCAACTGCACCATATACTTTATTATAATTCCCAAAGTTCGCGACATAAAGCCGAAATAAGGCGGATAACATAGCCCAGAAAACAGCTGCTAAAATCGCTCCAGGCATCATTGGTGTGCCTGGGTTCCACACACTCGGCCCGTAGCGATAGACAAAGCCAAAAGCGTAAGCAACAATACTTAAAGCTAAAGGCCAGCGTAACAGCTGCCAAATATCGAACAAAAAGATTAAAGAAGAATTTTCACGTGCTACCATTCCCAACAGCCAATCGCTGGTAAACACTAAAAAAGAAGCCAATACTAAAAGTAATATCGTACCGACTGTTAATCCCAAAGAAACAAGCTTGGCTTTCCAAAAAGGGCGTATTTGTTCTGAGGGAATTTGATGGATTTGGTCGAGGGCTGTCATTGCAGTATTCACGGCACCTGAAGCAGTCCAAATTGCTAATAAAAAGCTTAGAGAAAATAAACCACTGTTTTTGGAATTGGTAATTTCTGTAGTGGCAAAATCACGAATCAGAATTAAAGCTTCTTCAGGTAAAATTTGACTGAGTTGCGTCGCCAGTTGTTTAAAAGTGTTTTGTAAAGATTCTGCCAATAAGCCAATAGCTGTAATCAAAGCAAGAATCGCTGGGAACAGGGATAACATGGCATTGAAAGCAATTTCTGAGGCTAGTCCAAAAAGTCGTGTTTCCATTGTCCTAGCGAAAGTTTGTTTCAATGTACACCAATTAAGGTGACGAAAAAAGCGAACAAAACGAGGCTTGAACATAACTACAGTAATTAGCAACTCAAATGATATTGTCACACGCAGGTAATATCATGTGCAGTTGGAAACTTATCATTTCAACTGACTGATATCTATACAAAGTTTTTGGATGATGCAATCAAATAGAAGTTTTATATAAGGCGATCGCTAACCTAATTCCATTGAGGATTGTAACTAAAATTACGACGTTAGTAAGAGGATATCTTATTTTCCGGGTGATTTTCGTTACACAAACGAGTTTAACATTAAACGAATAATCAGCAAGAACAAATATCCAACGAATATTAGGGGTGTATAGTTCTGCTACAATAACGATTTTTATGAATAATCATCCTCAAGGCAGAATATAAAAATAGAAGTTTTGTCTAAGCGTATTTTTCAGACACGGTACTTGCTTAATTTTGCAACAAGTTTTTCTGTGCATGGTAATTAACTGTGCGGAAAATGCAAATGACTCACATAGCTAGTGACGTATATCGTATTAAACAAGCGGTTAGTTGAGCAGCCAATCACAAGGCAATCAACTAATAGCTAACTCAAATTTCATCAAATCAAAATTACGAGGTTTCTAACCATGTCTAACGTATTGTTTACAGAATTATCAAACGAGCAACTAGAAGTTGTAGCTGGTGGTGTTGATTTCCAACTCGATGCAACTTTTTACGCAGCAGACAGAAATGTTCTCAACGGCGAAAGCAGTTCCGATCCCAGTGGTAGCACCGCTAGCTCTAACGGTAGCTCTACAAATATTGAAACTGCTGGAATAGCTTTCTTAGCGTTGCAAGCTGAAGGTCTTCCTACTATTCCTCATGCTTAAAAAGCATACATCTATTGGGATAAGCAGCTCAAAAAGGTAATGGACTAATACGTGAGTTCGCTGAAAATAGTTTGATGAAAAGAGCTTAGAGATTTTATCTCTAATACGAAAAAATCAAATTTTCACTTCTTGATCGCGAACTCACATTACTAATCTTTCAAATTTTCCAAATCAAAATTCCAAGGTTTCTAACTATGTCTAAAGTATTGTTTGCAGAATTATCCAACGAGCAACTAGAAGTTGTAGCTGGTGGTGTTGATTTCCAACTCGATGCAACTTTTTACGCAGCAGACCAAAACGTTCTAAATGGCGAAAGCAGTTCTGATCCTCATGGAAGCACTGCTAGCTCCAACGGTAGCTCTACAGACATTGAAACTGCTGGAATAGCTTTCTTAGCGTTGGGTGCTCACGAAATTCCTAAGATTTAAAAAGGATATATCTGTTAGGATAAGCAGCTAAAAAAGGCAATGGACTAATACGTGAGTTTGCTGAAAATAGTTTGATGAAAAGAACTTAGAGATTTTATCTCTAATATGAGAAAGTTAAATTTTCACTTCTTAATCGCGAACTCACATTACTAATCTTTCAAATTTTCCAAATCAAAACTCCGAGGTTTCTAACCATGTCTAATGTATTGTTTACAGAATTATCAAACGAGCAACTAGAAGTTGTAGCTGGTGGTGTTGATTTCCAACTCGATGCAACTTTTTACGCAGCAGACCAAAACGTTCTAAATGGCGAAAGCAGTTCTGATCCTCATGGAAGCACTGCTAGCTCCAACGGTAGCTCTACAGACATTGAAACTGCTGGAATAGCTTTCTTAGCGTTGGGTGCTCACGAAATTCCTAAGATTTAAAAAGGATATATCTGTTAGGATAAGCAGCTAAAAAAGGCAATGGACTAATACGTGAGTTTGCTGAAAATAGTTTGATGAAAAGAACTTAGAGATTTTATCTCTAATATGAGAAAGTTAAATTTTCACTTCTTAATCGCGAACTCACATTACTAATCTTTCAAATTTTCCAAATCAAAACTCCGAGGTTTCTAACCATGTCTAATGTATTGTTTACAGAATTATCAAACGAGCAACTAGAAGTTGTAGCTGGTGGTGTTGATTTCCAACTCGATGCAACTTTTTATGCAGCAGACGAAAACGTTCTAAATGGCGAAAGCAGTTCCGATCCCAGCGGTAGCACTGCTAGCTCCAACGGTAGCTCTACAGACATTACAACTGCTGGAATAGCTTTTTTAGCCTTAGATGCTGATGAGATTCTTGAGCTTTCAAAAAAATACAGCCATTAAGCTGAGCAAGTAAAAACAGCAATCAAATAATACGTGAGTTCTATGAAAATAGTTTAGTAACAGAATAAAATATAATTCTTAAAACTAAACTTTCTCTATTTTTAGAGCTAATACGAACTCACGTAAATAATTCTAAAATTTCATGGAACTTAAATTACGAGGTTTGCGGCTATGTCTGGCGAATTGTTTAAAGATTTATCTGATGAACAACTAGAAGTTGTAGTTGGTGGTGCCGATCTTGCTCTAAATACTACTTTTTACATAGCCAGAGAAAATATTCTCAGCGGCAGTAGTTATTCTGGGCCAAATGGCAGCACTGCTAGTTCTTATGGTAGTTCTAAAGAGATTGCAACTGCTGGGTTAGCTTTTTTGGCTTTAGATGTGAATGATATTGCCGATCTAAAATCTAAATTAGAATAATCTACTGCAAGCGTTGGCTAAAACGTTAGCATAGGTAGCATGAAATTATCGATAAACTCGAAGAAAAATTGATAGCAAAGTTTTGAAAAATGACCCATAAGAATACGATTATATGGGTCATGTTTTGTTAATTAGTCTCAGGTAATAACTCATAATTCAGAATTAACAACTCCAAAGACATAACAACAGACTGACAAAATTACATAGCATTAGTACCGTGTTGCTTTAATTTTAAATTACAAAATTATTTAATTTTCCAGGCTTGAAATTTTGTCAAATGTAATGTTCTTTTTGCGGTGTGGCGCTAGTTGTCATTATGTAGAGTAATTTACTTATGAAATACCAGTTTGTGAAACAGCATAGCAAAGAAGACTGTGGAGCTGCTTGTCTTGCTGCGATCGCTAAATATTATGGACGTACTTTTACTCTCAGCCGCATCCGGGAAGCGGTAGGTACTGGACAATTTGGAACCACTTTATTGGGGCTAAAACGTGGAGCAGAAACACTCGGTTTTAATGCTCGTCCAGTGAAAACTTCGCCGGAACTTCTCAATCGAATGAATGAGGCACCACTACCAGCAATTATTCACTGGAAAGGGAATCATTGGGTTGTTTTATATGGTAAGAAAGGCAAAAAATGTTTAATTGCAGATCCAGCAGTAGGTGTGCGTTATCTTTCTCTAAAAGAGATAACAGAAGGCTGGACAGATTGGCTAATACTTTTATTAGAGCCCGATCCAATACGCTTTTTTGCTCAAGATGGTGATAAAGTTGGCGGCTTTTGGCGTTTTTTCAAACGTGTTTGGAATTATCGTGCGATTTTAGCTCAAGTTTTGCCTTTGAATTTAACGTTGGGTTTGCTGTCTTTAGCTTCTCCTTTTCTGCTGCAAATTCTGACTGATGATGTGTTGGTTCGAGGCGATACAAAATTACTGACTACTGTAGCGATCGCTGTGGTAGTGATGAATGTTATTTCTCGTAGTCTTTCATTTGTACAATCTAACTTAATTGCTCACTTTGCCCAACGTTTACAATTAAGCTTAGTTCTGGAATTTGGGCGGCAAATTTTACGATTACCCCTGTCTTATTACGAAGCCAGACGTAGCGGTGAAATTGTCAGCCGTCTACGAGATATTAGCCAAATTAATCAGTTAGTTGCCAGCTTAATTATTACTTTACCAAGTCAATTCTTCATTGCTGTAATTTCTTTTAGTTTCATGGTTTTCTATAGCTGGAAACTCACGGTAGTTGCTGTATTTATTGCTATGATGATGAGCATATCTACCATAGTATTCCAGCCGACCTTGCGACAAAAAACTCGCGAATTATTAGTTCAAGAAGCAGAAACACAAGGGGTTTTAGTAGAAACATTTAAGGGCGCTCTAACTCTCAAAACTACCACATCTAGACCACAATTTTGGGACGAATTTCAAAGTAGATTTTCTCGTCTAGCTAACGTGACATTTAGTACAATCCAAATTGGGATTATCAATAATACATTTTCTGGTTTTGTTGCAGGTATTGGTGGGGTGATTTTGCTTTGGTTTGGCGGCAATTTAGTGATTAATCCCGCAGAAAACCTCAGCATTGGTCAGCTACTTGCTTTTAACTCAATGAATGGTAATTTCCTGGGATTAATTAGTACTTTAATAAGTTTTGTTGAAGAATTTACGCGGGCAAAAACAGCTACACAACGTCTCACAGAAGTTATAGACGCCACAGCTGAAAATGAGGGCGATGAGATAAAGGCTTTTGCTGAAATACGCGGTGATGTTGATATAGTTTGTACAAATATTAACTTTCATTATGCTGGTCGGCTTGACTTAATAGATAACTTTTCTTTAAGTATTCCTGGTGGAAAAGTTGTTGCGATTATCGGTAAATCTGGTTGTGGTAAAAGTACTTTGGCGAAATTGATTGCTGGATTATATCCACTGCAATCTGGGAATATTCTTATTGGACTTTATAACATCCAAGACCTTTCTCTTGATTGTCTACGTCAGCAGGTTGTTCTTGTTCCCCAAGAGCCTCATTTTTGGAGTCGTTCGATTGTTGAAAACTTTCGCTTAGGCGCACCACATGTTACGTTTGAGCAAATCGTCAGAGCTTGTCAAATAGCTGAAGCTGATGAATTTATTAATAATTTGCCTGAGAAATATCAAACTATTTTAGGTGAATTTGGTGCAAATATTTCTGGTGGGCAACGTCAAAGATTAGCAATAGCAAGAGCTATTGTTACAGATCCGCCAGTTTTAATTTTAGATGAATCTACTGGTGGACTCGATCCAGTAAGTGAAGCACAAGTTTTAGATAAATTATTTCAACATCGCTGCGGTAAAACTACGATTTTAATTACTCACCGCCCAAAGGTAGTTAATCGAGCTGATTGGATTGTATTGCTAGATAGTGGCAAGTTAAAGCTTCAAGGTTCTTTGGAAGATCTGCGAACAAAACCAGGAGACCATATAGACTTTTTAATACCTTGAATCAGAATTCAGGAGTCAGAATTCAGAACTCAGAAGCAAAATTATTAATTGAGTTGGAATTACTACTAATATTTTAGAGGTTTTAAAAGTCTTGTTTACTAATAAAATTTGGATTTGGTGTAATGTTTAATTATTTAAATGCTTCCATAAAATCTGCTAATTCTACAAAAATGATTCATAATTCATAATTCAGAATTCTGAGTTCTGACTTATGATTTGCAAATACTTTTTTCAATTATTAGGAGAAATATGCTTTATACCCATAATCAAAAGTTTGTACCATCACTGGAAAAGGATGAATTTCTTCCTCCTATTAGTACTTGGACATCTTTAGCTGGAGCGTTACTCCTTGGAACTATTGGTTCTGCGATCGCTCTTTCTTCATGGATTCAATATAATGTCATGGTGGAAACTGCTGCGACTATTCGTCCAATCGGCGATACTAAGCTAGTGCAACCAGAAATGGAGGGAACTGTTGAAGGTATTTTTGTGAAAGAAAATCAAATTGTCAAAAAAGGAGAAGTCATTGCTCGTCTGGATACGCGACAATTGCAAATCAAAAAAAGTCAACTTCAAAGCAATATCGAACAAAGTAGAGTACAAGTAATTCAAATTGATTCGCAAATTGCTATTTTAGATACTCAGATATCGGCTGAAAAAAGATTTATAGAACGAAGTGTTTCTTCTGCAAAAGCAGATTTGGCACGCAACGAACGAGAGTATCAAGAACGAAAAGTTTCTACTCAAAGTGAATTGTTAGTTTCAGAAGCTAGTTTGCAAAAAGCCAAGGCAAATTTGCAAAAAGCTCAAGCAGATTTAGACTTTGCCCAAATGGATAGCGATCGCTATGGACAATTAGCAGAAATGGGAGCGATTGGTCGCCGGGAATTTGAGCAGAAAAAACTAGTTGTTGAACAGACTAAATTAATAGTCGAATCGGAAAAAATATCCATCGAAATTGCTAAAGCTAAACTACAATCAGCCCAAGCTATAGTCAATCCTAGCATGGCAAAAATCGCGATCGCCGAAGAACGCGTTTCTCAAGAAATTGCTAGAGGTGAAGCAACCATCGCCACTTTAAATAAAGAAAAACAAGCTTTAATGCAGCGGCTAGTGGAAATGCAAACCCAACTCAAGCAATATCAAAAAGAAGTTCAACAAATTGAAACTCAACTCCAAAACAGCATTATTCGCGCCACTAGTGACGGTACAATTCTCAAGCTAAATTTACGAAACCCTGGTCAAGTTGTGGGTGTTAGCGAATCTATTGCTGAAATTGTTCCTCAGGATGCTGCTTTGGTTATTAAAGCGATGATTCCCACAGCTGAAATTCAAAAAGTTGCAGTTGGCCAAAAAGTGCAATTGCGAATTGACGCCTGCCCATATCCTGATTATGGTACTCTCGAAGGTGTTGTTACTAGCATTTCTCCAGATGTAATTATACCTGTGGATAGCAAGACCAATACTGGTTATTTTGAAGCCACAATTCAGCCCAAAATGCTCAAATTTGGTAATGCTAAAGTTCAATGTCATATTCAATCAGGGATGAATGCAAAAGCTAATATTATCTCCCAAGAAGAGACAGCATTACAATTCATACTGAGAAAGGCCAGATTAGTCACGGATATTTAAAAATAAGAATTCAATAATCAGAATCAATTAGTACAGAATTTCAATCCGCTACTAATTGTAGACCACTAAATTTCAAGAAAGGTGTAGTGTTTCACCATTTCTAATCCTACGGATAAGCAAGCTATATCAGCTAGTTATACAAGATATCCAAGTGAATTCTGGCTACTGACGCCTTTATTCTTTCTTGTTAATAACTAAAAACTAATAAATCAGGATTTCAGAATACTGAATACTGAATTCTGAGTCCTGAATTCTGTTAGCGCACCGGGGCGTAGCTTATTCTGAATTTTGCTATATTTCTAGTATTTACCTATGATAGCTCCTTCTTCCGTGTTTATTTCAAGGAAGAGAATTTTGTCTTTTTTAAATGTAGCAAATACAGGAAATTTCATCTAAAATTTGCTAATGATACATTATAAAATCTTGATAAATTCTCGTTGCACTTTTTGGCAATTATTTTGTACACGTTGGCATTTTTTTAGATTAAATATGCCGGGGGTTGCATACAACTTTTTTCTGATGCTACTAAAATAGCTGACATAACAATATTATGTGAGCCTGAACTTGTGTACGAAAATTATACTTTGAATTGTCTACGTTATGTCCCTAGTATGGTTTCTGACATCTTATCAGAGAATTCAACGTTCATTGCAATGGTGGTCTGCTAGACAGTCAATTAAACTCTTTGTAGAAGCAGAGAGAATTCGGGATGATTTGTTACAGGAATCTTTTACAATACGCCGCAATTTAGATTTATTGACAGTAGATAATCTGAATTTATCAGATAATAAAATTCAAGAATGCTTAAAGCAAATTGACAATTTTCATCACTCTTTAGTGCAACTGAGCGATCGCTTATTTCCAGCATCCCTTCAAGACAGTTTTCCCTTAGCTATTGAGTACTTATTAGAACCTTGGCTAGTATCCAATCCTCAGTTATATTTTCAAATTGATTTGCCCCTTTATTGGCGGCATGAGCCAGCGGAACGCAGTTTAGTTGTATTAACGGCTTTAAATGAGTTACTGACCATAACTTTAGCAGAAGTTCTGGCATTAACATCAATTTATATCAACTTAAAGCAACAAAAGACTATTGGTAAATTAATTGTAGAAATTACTTATTCTAATGTATCTACATTTTTTCTCCATTCTACACTACCAGAATTAAACTATCTTTGTGATAGTTTTCAATTACTAACCTCAGGTAAATGTTTTAGTCGAACCAATAACCTGAGGATTACTTGGCATTTTTATTGGTAATTATTATATTTATGAATTTATTTCAAATATTTCTTTATATTTTAATAAAAATAATTAGTTATTGTAGATAATTATCAAGATTTTTTAAATATGTACTTAATCAGCAGGCTGTGAATTATGAAACAAGAAATGTCCGAAAAGTCGTTGCTGAAAATTTTAGTCATTGATGACCATGAGTCAGTTTTAAGTGGAACAGTAGATATTTTACAAAAACATTACCCTGGTGCTGAAATTGTCACTGCTATAAATGCTAATAATGCTCTGAATAAAGTGAGTAGTTTACAGCTAGATCTTGTAGTTATGGATCTTTCCATTCCAGAAAATTATGGAATCACAGCGCGACCTGACACGGGTGTTCAATTACTTAGGATTTTTATGAAACACTATCCCAACTTGAATATTCTTGTCCAAACTGCTCATGTCAGAACATTAGTGAGAATTAGACCTGATATTGATAGCCATAAAGGAGGTTTTACAGTCGCTGATAAAAGTCTTTCCACCCAAGAAATGTTGACTAGAGTTGATTGGGCATTACAGGGATTAACTCATACAAAAGATATTAAAGGAATCTATTCAGGATTAGAGTTTAAAGCAGAGTGGCTGAGAGTATTGACTTTAGCGTTTGAAGAAGGATTACAAGACAAAACTATTGCTGAACGAATGTGCATATCTGAACGTATGGTGCGTCATTACTGGAGTAAGCTACAAGATGCTTTAAATGTTTATCCTGATGAAGGGAAAAATATTCGTATCCAAACTGAAATCCGGGCTAGAGAAGAAGGCTTAATTGATTAACTACTTGTCAATATTTAAGGGTTTTCTGTTATTAATAGTTAGTAAAAAATACTTTTAATTATTAAAATTTAGTAAATAATTATTTATAGCTAAAGGCTAGGAGGAGAGCTGATGCAGCCTAAGCTCTGGAAAATAATCAAAGAAGAAATTCGTATTTGGCGTGTAGGTGTATTCCCAGGGATTATAGTCATTGCACTGGTGATAGTTGCTCGTCTGAGTGGTTCAATGCAATCTTTAGAGTGGCTAGCTTTTGATAGTTTCCTGCGTCTACGTCCTGAAGAACCTATAGATGAACGAATTATAATTGTTGGCATTAATCAAGACGATCGCCTCCTCAATTCTTCAATATCAGATAGAGATTTAGCAGCACTACTATGGAAAATACACAGGTGTCAACCTAGAGTTATTGGTCTTGATATTTATAGAGATTTTCCGGTTAACCCTGGTCATACAGAACTGTTGACAGCTTTTAAAAATATCAAAAATTTAATCGCCATTGAAAAAATATTGCCCAAGCAAATTGCTCCGCCACCTAATTTTTCTCTTGAACAAATTGGTTTTGCCGATCAAATTACGGATGCTGATGGCAAATTAAGACGAAGTTTATTAATAACACCAACACCTCAAGGAGAAAAATTATCTTTATCTCTACGTTTAGCTGAAGTTTATTTAGCTCATGAAAATATTAACTTCAAAAATAATATTCGCGATCGCACTACAATGCAGTTTGGCAATACTCCACTACCAAAACTTGATTCTAACTCTGGTGGCTATGTCCGAACTGATGTCACAGGAGTTCAAGTACTGCTAAATTTTCGTAGCGGTCAAAAAAGATTTAGAAGTATATCTTTAAATGATATTAAAAGCAACAAATTTAATTCTAGATTGTTACGCGATCGCATTGTAATTATCGGCATAACTTCCCCTAGTCCAAAAGACTTGATACCTACTTCGGCAAATACATCTAAGCACTCTGCAAAAACACCAATTCATACAGTAGAAATCCAAGCACACGCTGTTAGCCAAATTGTCAGCGCTGTCCTTGATGATAGACCACTTTTAAATACTTGGTCAGATGGATGGGAATATTTGTGGATTTTTGCCTGGGGGTTTTTAGGAATTGCGATCGCTCGATTGAGTAAATCTCCTTTAGCAAATATCATCATTGTCATTACTACAACTTCTAGTTTACTGGTTACCTGCTATTTTCTTTTAACTTGGGGCTGGTGGGTTCCAGTAATTCCTACAATTATCGTTTTAGCTCTCAATGGTATAGAACTCACTGCCTTATATCAATGTGATAAAGCTTTGCGATCGGGAATTAAAGCCAGACAAGATATTATTGAACGCACATTTGAAACAATTCACAATGGGCCATTGCAAAGTCTAGCTAAAGTTTTAAAAATGGTTAAATATCAAGATTTGCCAATCAAAGAATTACTCCCAGAACTCGAAAATGAACTTGAAAAACTAAACCACGAACTCAGAGGAATTTATGATTTTTTACAACGAGAACCGCCAACTCAAGACAGTAGCCTTTATTTAGGAAATACTTTAGTTTTAAATTTGCAAGATCCTTTACACGAAATTCTTTATCAAGTTTATAGCTATACCTTAGCGCGAGACTTTCCTTGCTTTAGAACTATCAAAGTTAAAATTCGTACTTTTGAACCGATAGATGACCAACATTTAAGCATAGAACAAAAGCAAGGACTATGCCGATTTCTGGAAGAAGCTTTGTGCAATGTTGGTAAACATGCTATGGGAGTAACTCGCCTCGAAGTCACTTGCTTTTCATCTGAAGGCTGGTACACCTTGAGCATTATAGATGATGGTTTGGGCGTTAATTCATCTAGAGAAGGCCGCGGTACTCAACAGTTCAGAAATTTAGCAAAGCAACTCAAAGGTAAATTTCAACGAGTACCTCTTTCTTCTAGAGGAACAATCTGTGAATTGTCTTGGCCTGTAACTAAAGTTTGGTACTTTAATAAATAATTATGAAGAATAATATATATAGTTAAAACCCAAGAAAATATGTATTTTATAGAAATAAATTAGTTCCCAAACTTATCATTTTTTCTTCTTAATAGTGTAATTGAGTCTTCATCAAAAGCCAATGACTTGGCTAATTACTATTTTCTATACTTAAGAACAAGATTTCCACAATATTGAAAAGTGGTTAATCTGACTAAAATAACTATTAATAGGGGTAAAAACATGGTAAAAATCAGTCACTCATTTACCCAAATAAAATCAAATTTATATTATCAAAATAGTCGAGGTGATAGCAAAAACACTGAGCCGATAGCAGACACATGGAATCATTATCTTCAAAGTTTGCATGAAGCTATTGCTGAGTCAAATACAGCAAAAGAAATTATTCAAAAAGATTACGATCGCCTTCAAGCATTGGCGATGGCGTGGGAAAAAGAAATTCAAATCGCCTTGAAAAACTCTTGTGAAGATCGAGTTCGTCAGGCATTAGCCCATAAACAAAATTGTACTGCCAGAGCGCGAGAATTAAAAACTTTAATCGAACGACATGTTATTCATGTCACTACTCTTCAAATCCGCCTTATTTATTGGCGAAATCAAGCAACCTAACTTTTAACAGCAACAAACTCAATATTAGTTGCAGTATATTTGAGCGGTGTATTTGTAGTTAACCATTGGTCTACAGATTCAAACACGTGATATTTAGGATATGAAACACTATTTTTTGGCAAAAGTTGTCTGTGCCAAAAGTCAAGGAGTTCAAAATTAGTTTGCTTGAGGAGATTTTTAACCATTTTTTGAGAATACAAGCGATCGTGATAAAAGTCTCCCCGTAAATGGGCTAAATTCTGAGTCCAAGAAAGATAATAAGGCAGGAAAAAACAAAAGAAAAGTCCTGATGGTTTTAACACTCTATGAATTTCGCCAAGAGAAGCAAGGTCATTAGGAACGTGTTCAAGAACTCCAAAACTTAACACAACATCGAAGCTGGCATCGCTGAAGGGAAGTAAATAGAGATGTTCTAGAGGTACAACTTTTAGAGGTGCTTTTTCGATGATTGGTGTAATTTGATTGAAAGCTGAATCACCGCCACCTCCCACATCACAACTAGTAATTTGAACACCCATTTCACGCATTAAAAAAGAAATATGTCCTTTCCCACATCCCCAATCAAGAACGCGTACTTTATCCAAACTTGTCCCAAACCAATACTCTAAAACAGCCCTCACGTATTCTGTGAGATAAAGGAAAATGTTTTGAGAGGCAGGGTTTGTTAAAAACGCGTGGCTATCTATATCCCTTACTAAATCAATCAGCTGGTGATTTAGAGATAAATTTTTTTGAAAATTAGTATGTCTGAGAGCAACCAATTTTTTGCGATTATCTATTGAATTTTTGCTCATAGTATGGATTGTCTCAAGCTAGAAGGGATTGGGGAGGTGGGGAGATGAGGAGGCTCTTGAGGCAGGGGGAAAGGTTAAAAGGTAAAGGGTAAAGGGATAAATTTAACCTTTCCCCCTTACCCCTTTCCCTTTCCCCATGCCCTATGCCCAATAGAAAAAGTATTTTGCTCATCAACCGTGCCACTATAGAAACATAGAGCTGCAACTTGAGCAAGAGGAAGACTAAAGAAAGCTGTGCAGATAACATTCTTAGGGACGAGTTCCGGGGTACCCACGCGATCGCGCAATGTTTCCAGCGTCGCCCTGAGATTACCCCAAAGGGCAGAACTGTGGTTATTTGACTGTGGCGAAGGCACTCAGCATCAAATTTTGCGGAGTGAACTAAAAATCAGCCAACTCTGCCGAATTTTTATCACGCATATGCACGGCGACCACATTTTTGGCTTGATGGGACTTCTTGCTACTTGCGGCTTGGCTGGCAATGTAGAAAGAATTGACATTTACGGCCCACCTGGATTAAACGAATACATTCAAGCCGCCTCGCGTTATTCCCACACACACTTTTCCTACCCCATTAAAGTCCATGCCATCCGTCCAGGGATAATTTATGAAGACGATGACTTCATCGTTAGCTGTGGTAATTTACATCACCGGATTACGGCTTTTGGCTATCGCGTAGCCGAAAAAGACCGCACAGGACGCTTTGATATCGAAAAAGCCAAAGCCTTGCAAATTCCTTCCGGCCCGATTTACGGTCAACTCAAGCGCGGTGAAACAGTAACCCTTGAGGATGGACGTGTGATTCATGGTAGCCAATTGTGCGGCCCTACAGAAATTGGTCGCAAGATTGCCTATTGTACAGACACGGTTTTTTGTGATGGCGCAGTGGAATTAGCGAAGGATGTAGATGTATTAATTCATGAAGCCACCTTTGCCCATCAAGATGCAGACATGGCTTTTCAACGATTGCATTCCACAAGTACAATGGCAGCCCAAACAGCTTTAGCTGCTGGCGCACATCGGCTGATTATGACTCATTTTAGTCCCCGCTATGCTCCCGGAAATAACTTAGAGTTAAAAGATCTCCTTCAGGAAGCCCGTGCGATTTTTAAGAATACTGACATGGCTTATGATTTCATGGTTCATGAAGTACCCAGGCGGCGCGAAGTCGAGTTAACCAAAGTAAGCGTGTAAAAATGTTCTTTTTACCACCCCACAAGACATCAACCACCAATCATACCCTTGTAACTTATTGATATTACTCTCAACTAAAGATTTTGAGCCAAATATTTTTTATATTACAAGTAGGATTTACGCAAAAATCCCTAGAAAGCTTCATTTATCGCAGACAGTTTGCGACTTGCTGTAAGTAGGTGGTTGTGAATATTTATCGTCAGAATAAGGCAGGAGGCAGAAGGAAAGAGGGTTTGAGCTAAATTAACCTTTATTAAGATAACATAGTTTGATTTTTTCACACCGACTTGCCGTACTCCTATGGAGAAGCAAGCTACACGCAACTTGCCTTTAGAGAAGCATTTCGTAGAGAAGAATCGTAGACTGTGCGTAAGGTCTAACAAGTTAAAAAAATAACCTTGCTAGCTATTAGTAATGTGCTAAATTACGACAGCATCTAGTTAATTAATTTTTTATCAAGATTTTTATTGTTTAAATAAAGATTTATTGAAAAAACATTGTTTTAGTACTGATTGAAAATTTATATGCATGAATTCATGAACATGAAAACGTTAGTTGACATAAGATCGTTTCAAGTGGTTTAATTTTTGGACAATAAATAAGTATTTTTTGTATTTCGTAGGTGTAAAAAAATCATTTCCAAAAATGTCTTTCACAATCTTAGAAATAAATTCTTTCGATATTAGAGGAGTTTGATAGTGGTTAAAACTAGTCTGAATCAAGACCAACAAGTTATCACCTCAGTCCAAAGCAGGTTTAACATCAGACAAATACCTACTATTTTGCTTCGTCAACGCTTTGTGATTTTGGGGGTTTGGTGTGTAGTTATGTCACTTGCCAGCTTCTTTGCTGTCACTGCCAAATCTAATTATCAAAGTTCCATGCAAATATTGGTGAGTTCCAATTTATCTCAAGGAGCGCAGTCAAATAATATCACACAAGATGCAGACACTAAAAGTATTGATTACAGTACTCAGATGAAACTCATGCTGAGTTCAAAGCTACTTCAGAAAGCTGTAGATTTACTTCATCCTAATTATCCAGATATCACCTTAGAATATCTCAAAGGTCAAAAAAAATATACCGCACCTCTGAAAGTGACTACAGAAGAGGCAAATACACCAGCCGAACCAGTGTTTAGTCAAGTATTTGAAGTGTCTTTTAATGATGGCGATCCAGTGAAAGCACAAAGAATACTTCAAGCTTTACAAAAAATCTATCAAAACTACAACAAAGAACAACAAAAAGAGCGTTTAAATCGGGGACTGGCTTTTGTGAATACCCGTCTCCCCGAAATCAAAAAAGAGGTCACTCAAGCTGATAAAAATTTAGAACAGTTTCGCAAGAAACATAATTTAGTCGATCCGGAAGCACAAAGTAAAATCGTGCTAGAATCTTTGGCTGACATTCAACAACAGCTGCAAAACACTCGCGCCCAGCTTCAAGATGTTAACGCTCGTTACGATAGCCTACAACAAGAAATAGCATCTTCTTCCCAACAGAATGCTCAACTTTCTTCTCGCCTAAATCAATCAAGCCGTTACCAAGTACTTTTAAATGAAATTCAAAAAACTGAACTAGCGCTGGCTAAGGAACGGTTGCGTTATACAGATGATTATCCATCAGTAGAAAAACTCAAACAGCAACGCCAAAACCAACTAACATTGTTACGGCAGGAAGTGAAAAATATCACTAACGCTGGTAAGGACGAAAAACTTTTACAAGCTGGAATCGTAGGAGTCGAACCCAAGCTAATAGACGAATTAATTCTCCTACAAACAAATGTTTTAGGGCTAACTGCTAATGAGAAAAGTTTAGTGCAATCAGAACAGCGACTTCGTGCGGAATTAGACAAATATCCTAACTTAACAACTGAATATAATCGTCTGCGGCAAAAGGTAGAAACTAGCCATAAAACCCTCGAACAATTACTTCAAGCACAACAATCCTTAGGAATGAAAATTTCTCAGGAAGGATATAACTGGCAAGTTTTGGAAGAACCTGCTTTAGGTACTTATGTAGGGAATAACAAATTATTATATTTGCTTGGGGGAGGAGTAATTGGGCCAGTTTTAGGTATTTTACTAGCCTTGATTTTGTCGAAGTTTAATGACACTATTTATAGTGCGGCAGATTTCAAGAAACTGACAAATCTGCGCGTACTGGGAACGGTACCAAAACTGCGATCGCTTCATACTAAAAAGCGTCTTTTAAATCTATCTTGGAATCAGCAGCGCAGTTTACCTCCTGCTATGGTAGAACCAAGTGCCAAGTTACCTGTCCATGAAACTTTGGACATGATCTACCAAAACATTAAAATATTCAAATATCCTTTGCCTTTCAAGTCATTGATGTTGACTTCAGCACTACCAGCAGAAGGGAAGACAACTTTAGTATTAGGATTAGTGGCTAGTGCTACCCGAATGCATCGACGGGTGTTAGTAATTGATGCTAACTTGCAGAATCCTAACCTCCACAAAGTATTAGAACTCACCAATGACTGGGGACTATCTTTATTATTACTTGATGAGACGACCAGTAATTTTCAAGATTACATTCAGCCCATTCATCCATTCATTGATATTTTGACTGCTGGCCCCGTTCCAGAAGATAGGGTGAAGCTGCTGAGTTCTCAAAGAATGAAAGAACTAATTGAGTTATTTGAAGAAAACTATGACTTAGTACTCATAGATGCTCCATCAATTTTAGCCACCGTTGATGCTAGGATTATCGCATCTTTTTGCAACGCGATCGTCATGGTAGAGCGCATGGGTAAAGTCAAGCAAACTCAATTAATTCAAGCTATTGAAATTTTGAGTAAGTTGAATTTAATTGGAATTATTGCTAATGAAGTGAAATAGGATCGTAGCCCAACTTAATCATTCGTGAAAATTTAGATTTCCGACTTTTCAAAGAAGTCGGGGATCTGGAGACTCTCGTCGCTTATACCCTTTGTTGGCTCAACCAATCATGAAAACTAGGATGATAAAGACTATAATTTATTTCTGCTCCTATTGATTGGAAATGTAAAAACTCTCGCCATTTGTCCAAAATTACCTTAATTTCATATTCATCTTCATCTAATATTTCTGCAATCATTTCTATTGAGATTGCTTGCTCTTTAACTAAGATATTTAACACCTGTAAAGCCATAGTTTGCTGTTCACTGGTTGCTAAATTCATCTTGTCTAAGTGATTTTGGTAATATAGGTGTAAGTTTTTGGGATAAATATTTTGATTAATAGCCGCCAAGATTTCACTAACATACATAAAATTCGTTTCGTCTTGGCTGATTTGTGTTAATAAATGATGGTTAATATCCTGAGTATTTAAATAATTTTTAATATATTCTTGGATATCAGCACGATTTTGTTTTGAGTAGGCTGATAAATCTAAAGATTGCGCTGGAGCTTCAATTAATAAACCCGATCTATCTGTGAGAAATGGACGACGACTGAGAATAAAATAAACCTTTTCTGGCAGATAACGAGGTAAATAGAAAATATTTGAGCCGCGTGGTTGATTATTAATATCAATTCTGTCACAGCCATCAATAGTAATAATTAACCATTCTTCTGGATGTAATCTATCGCTGATTTGTTGTAGTAACAACGATAAAAAAGTGCTATTTTCTGTGGTAGAGTCTGTCAAACTATCAGCAATATTTTTACTACCTTGACTTTGGGCAATTTCTATTAATTGAGTGCAAACCGTCGTCAAAAATTCCTCAACGCGATTTTTTCCGGCAATTTCGACATTGTAATAGACAACGCCAGGATTTTGGCTCACATAATGGGCAAGAATCGCGCTTTTACCAATCCCAGGATCGCCAATAATAGTAAAATACCCTCGATCGCATTGATGGAGAAAGTTGTCGATCGCAGCAAAGACAAATTCACGACCGACAAAGTTTTGATTTTTGGCGGTAATGATTTCCTGAAATTCTGGGGGATATCTGGGGATATGAATGGGATTTTCAGTAATTGTTTTCATGTTTTTTGAATATTGCAGAAATTCTGGCGGATATCTGGGGATATTGATGATTCATTTTATTAAGCACTTTCTAAACTCAGGAAATGAACCCGCCCTGATTTTTCTCCAGCTACAATTGTCAATCCATCTGGAGAAACTGCACAGCAATCTATAGAACTTTCACCAATAAAAGTAGAGATTTCCTTTTCTGTTTCCAAATCCCACAGTTTCAGGGCGCTGTCATCAGAAGCAGAAACGGCTGTTTTGCCATCAGGGGCGATCGCTACTCCTTTTACTGTTCCGTTATGACCAGTCAAGGCAGAGGTAGGTATTTCCTTTCCTGTCTCCAAATCCCACAGTTTCAGAACGTAGTTAGTATAACTAGAAACGGCTGTTTTCCCATCAGGTGCGATCTCTACTCTATGTACCCAGTCGTTATAACCAGTCAGAGTAAAGATTTCCTTTGCTGTCTCCAAATCCCACAGTTTCAGGATGCCTTCCCCAGAACCAGAAAGGGCTTTTTTTCCATCAGGGGCGATCGCTACTGCTGTTACCCAGTCATTATGACCTGTTAGGGTAGAAATTTCCTTTCCTGTCTGCAAATTCCACAGTTTCAGGGTCTTGTCACGAGAACCAGAAATAGCTGTTTTACTATTAGGGGCGATCGCTACTGCTATTACCCAGTCGTTATGACCACTTCGGGTAGAGATTTCCTTTCCTGTTTCCAAATCCCAGAGTTTCAGGGTGTTATCCCAAGAACCAGAAACAGCTGTTTTGCCATCAAAGGCGATCGCTAGTGCTGTCACCGACTTATTATGACCTCTGAAGGTAGAAATTTCCTTTCCTGTCTGCAAATCCCACAGTTTCAAAGTCCTATCAACTGAACCAGAAACAGCTGTTTTACCATCAGGGGCGATGGCTACTGCTTCTACTGATGAGTTATGACCAGTGAACGTGAAAATTTCCTTTCCTGTCTGCAAATCCCACAGTTTCAGGGTTCCTTCCTCAGAACCAGAAAGGGCTTTTTTTCCATCAGGGGCGATGGCCGCTGCTTGTACCCTTGTTTTATGACCAGTCAGAGTAGAGATTTCCTTCCCTGTGTCTAAATCCCACACCTTTAAGGTGCTGTCATTAGAAGCAGACAGCGCTGTTTTTCCTTCTGGGGCGTTGGCGTAGCCCAACCCAAGTATCGCTACTACTTTTACCCAGTTGCTACAACCAGTGAGTGTAGAGATTTCTTTCCCTGTGTCTAAATCCCACAGCTTTAAGGTGCTGTCATAAGAACTAGAAAAAGCTTTTTTCCCATCTGGTGTAATATCTACTCTATATACCAAGTCGTTATGACCTGTCAGAGTCAAGATTTCCTCTCCTGTCTCCAAATCCCACAGTTTCAACGTGGTGTCAGCAGAACCAGAAAGGGCTTTTTTCCCATCTGGTGTGATGTCTACTGCATATACCAAGTCGTTATGACCTGTCAGAGTCAAGATTTCCTTTCCTGTCTCCAAATCCCACAACTTCAAGGTCTTATCCCAAGAACCAGAAAGGGCTTTTTTCCCATCTGGGGCGATGGCTACTGCTTGTACCCAATGGTTATGACCAGTCAGGGTAAGCAGTAGATTTTCGCCTGGAGTGGTTAAACTGGCTGTCGTTGGACGTAACCAGATAGTTCCATTTTTACTTTGTGCTGCATCTGCCAAGATTTTCTGAATTTCTGGCTGTTGAAAACACTGCAATCTGCCCCATAATTGTTCCACTAATTGATTTGGGTCTTGATTCAATACATGAGCTGATAATTGTAGCGCACGTTGAATTAGTTTGAGAGTTTTCAGTTGTTCAGGTTCTAGTTTTTCATCTGCTTCTAAATTCTCCAATATCTCTGGTCGGTGGATCAAAATATAATCTCTATTCAGAGCTTCTACTCCAAATTTAGAATATTTAATTTTCAAAGATATAAAATCAAAATCCGTGAGAGTTTGATAATATCTTTTCGAGTTACCTGCTTTTAATTGTTGTTCGGGAAATTGACCTATAAATAAATTTTGAAATTCTGCTGATTTTGATGCTAACTTACTGGAAATTAACCCCATTTATTCGATCTCCTTCAGCAGATACAGTATATCAATTGTATTTTGGGTGATGTTATTCATTTTTTAACCACCTTCCAACAATAGGATATGAACTTGACCGGATAATTCTCCTGCGACAATTGTCAATCCATCTAGGGAAATTGCACAGCAATCTATAGAATGTTCGCCAATAAAACCAGAGATTTCCGTTCCCGTATTCAAATCCCACACCTTCAGCGTGGTGTCAACTGAACCAGAAACGACTTTTTTACCATCGGGAGTAATAGCTACTGTCTTTACCGAGTCGTTATGACCAGTCAGGGTAAAGATTTCCTTTGCTGTGCGTAAATCCCACGCCTTCAGGGTATTGTCACGTGAACCAGAAACAGCCGTTTTGCCATCCGGGGTAATGGCTACTGCTTGTACCCAATCGTGATGACCAGTCAGGGTAAAGATTTCTGTTCCGGTATTCAAATTCCATACTTTTAGGGTGTTGTCACAAGAGCCAGAAACCACTGTTTTGCCATCTGGGGAGATTGCTACTGCTTGTACCCAATCATTATGACCAGCCAGGGTAGAGATTTCTGTTCCCCTATTCAAATCCCACACCTTCAGGGTTTGATAAGAACCAGCAACGGCTGTTTTGCCATCTGGGGTGATGGCTACTGCACTGATCCCTCTATTATGACCAGTGAGAGTAGAGATTTCTGTTCCCTGCTCCAAATCCCATACCTTCAGGGTGTTATCAGATGAAGCAGAAACGGCTGTTTTGCCATCTGGGGTTATGGCTACTGCACTGACCCTTTCGTCATGACCAGTGAGAGTAAAGATTTCTGTTCCCTTCTCCCAATCCCACACCTTCAGGATGTTTTGATAACGAGAAAAAGTTATTTTGCTAAAGTCTACCGAACCGTTATCATCAGTCAGGTTAGATATTTGCTTTCCTGTCTGCAAATCCCACAACTTCATAATTTCCGCATCAGAACCAGAAACGGCTATTTTTCTATCTGGGGAGATTGCTACTGCTAGTACCCATGTTTTATGGCCAGTCAGTGTAGAGATTTCCGTTCCTTGCTGCAAATCCCACACCTTTAGGGTCTTGTCTTCAGAAGCAGAAACGACTGTTTTGCCGTCTGGGGTTATGGCTATTGCATTTACATTTGTGTTGTGACCAGTCAGGGTAGAGATTTGCTTTCCTGTATGCAAATCCCACACTTTCAGGGTGTCGCCAAATGAACTAGAAATGGCTGTTTTGCCATCTGAGGTTATGGCTACTACTTTCACCGAACCGTCATGATGACTAGCCAGGTTGGAGATTTCTATTCCCTGCTGTAAATCCCACACCTGAAGAGTCCAGTTCCAGTCATATGAAGCAGAAACGGCTGTTTTGCCGTCTGGGGTGATGGCTACTGCTGTTAGCGATTTGCGATCGCCACTCAGGGTAGAGATTTGCTTTCCTGCGTGCAAATCCCACACCTGAAGGGTGTTGTCATCACAAGCAGAAACGGCTGTTTTGCAATCTGGGGTTATGGCTACTGCATTTACCCGGAAGTCATCACCAGTCAAGGTAGAAATTTCTATTCCCGTATTCAAATCCCACACCTGAAAAGTCAAGCTCCACGAGCTATATGAAGCAGAAACGGCTGTTTTGCCATCTGGGGTGATGGCTACTGCTAGTACCGAACCGCTATGACCAGTCAGGGTAGAAATTTCTGTTCTCTGCTGTAAATCCCAGACCTTCAGGGTGTTATCCTCACAAGCAGAAACGGCTGTTTTGCCATCTGGGGTGATGGCTACTGCTAGTACCGAACTGCTATGACCAGCCAGGGTAGAGATTTCTGTTCTCTGCGGTAAATCCCAGACCTTCAGGGTGTTATCTTCAGAAGCAGAAACGGCTGTTTTGCCATCGGGGGTGATGGCTACTGCTCGTACCGAAGCGTTATGACCAGTCAGGGTACGCAGTAAGTTTCCGCCAGGAGTGGTTAATTTGGCTGTAATGGGACGTAAGCGGATATTTTCAGTTTTACTTTGTGCTGCATCTGCCAATATTTTGTGAATTTCTGGCAGAGGAAAGCTCTCTAATCTTCCCCACAGTTGCCCTACTAATTGATTTGGGTTTTGATTCAAAATATGGGCTGATAACTCTAGCGCACGTTGAATTAATTTTAGGGTTTTGATTTGTTCTAGTTCTAATTTCTCTTCTTCCTTTAACCCATTCAATATTTCTGGATTTTCAATTAAAGCATAATCTCTAATTAGAGGTTCTACTCCCAGCTTAGGATGTTGAATTTTCAGAGAAATAAAATCAAAATCAGTTATTTTTAGATAATACTCTTTTGGGTTGGGCTTTTCTGCCTTTAACTGGATTTCCGGGAATTGTCCTAAAAAGAAAAGTTGAAACTCAGCATTTTTTGAGGCTAATTTATGAGCAAGGTTTCCCATGTTAGAGTATCTCCTTGAGCATATAATTAGCCATGCTCTGGTTAACTTCTCTAAACAGTTTTCGACCTTTACCTAGTTTGTCTTGCCCTTTGAGAAATTCTAGAAAACTGCGGTGATAAATACTATAGTAAATTTTTTCTTCATCAGGATTGACTTTCGGTGTTACATACTCAATCCAATCATTTAACACAGATTTAACTTCATATTCATCCTCATCCAGAATTTCCGCAATCATATTTAGAGATATAGGTTCACCTCTTTCTACCAATATATAGAGTGTTTTGACCTTCTTTTCATTGGATTCTTTATCCATCCCCATGCGATGCCAATGGGTTGTATAATAGTCCTGAAGACCTTGTGGTAATCCTTTCAAAGTTAAATCATTATATTTACCTTCAGAGATTCCAGGTAATAGATAGCGCAAATATATAAAATTATTTTCACTTTTGAGAGCTATTTCCTGAGTAAAATTATCCTCAGAAATATTGCGTTCCTGAATCCAAGTTCTCAGTTTATAATCGTTCTGCAAAAATAAGTGAATATATTCTTTGACATCTTCCTGACTCAAAGCTGAATAATCACTTTTTGTTAAATCTAATTCGTCTCCGGGAGTATCTGGAGACAAGGTTAACCGTTTGGTTTCTTGGTTATAAGGTCTTCTTGTGAGTAAAAAATAAATTCCATCAGGAAGATTTTGTGGTAGATCTAAAAGATTACCATTTCCCTCTTGTTCTACTTCATCTAGTGCATCAACAATAATGGCAAGTTTTTGTCCTTTGAGTTCTTCACTGGTTTTTTGCAGTAAAGTTCTTAAATCAGCGTTGTCTGCATTTTGGAGAGAATAACGCTTAATTAACTGTTGGCGAATACTGGCTAAAAACTGTTCTGGTTTGTTGCGCCCTTCTGCGAATACATTAAAATAGCAAGGAAATTTAGTAGCTAAGATGTATTTAGCAGCGATCGCACTTTTCCCCATCCCTGCATCCCCAATCACAGTAAAATAACCTTTAGGTTGAGTTGTGAAGAATTTTTGAATAGCCTTAAAGACAAAATCACGCCCGCAAAATAAGCGAGTTTTTTCAAAGATTAAGGCTTTAAACTCTTTGGGATAAACATCTAAATTCCAATCTGGATAAGGCTGATATTTGGAGTTTTTGGTTTGTTTAGCAACTGCAATAAAAGCTTCGCCAAATTCTTCTAGTTCAGCTAAAAAGTTAATCTTTGCAGTAATAATTTGCGTTTTCAGCGCGTTATTTTGATTAATAAATTTTTTAGTATTCTCTACAAACTGAAAGGGAACACTATTACTGTAAGCATTCCAAAAATAATCTTTGACTACTTTCTCTCGAAACAGGTTTAAAATTGCTTCAGGTTTAAATACACCATACTTGACTAGAGTGTAAGCATAAACCCCATCAATATCATCGGGAATTTGGGTAGGATTGAGCTTTAATTCTTGTAAAATTTTGATAACGACTTCGTTTTTTTGAGCTTGTTTAATGATTAGTTGACTAGCTTGGGGAGCATATTTACTAATCACTGAAGTAATGGCGGCAAACTCTATCATGTTTATTACTCAAAATTTCCTATTTTCATTATGAGTAATACTATACTTGATATTTAGTAACATCATTTACGTGAAATTACTTATAATCAAACAATCCCAGCCCTAACTCTTTACCTTAGCCTTATTTTTGGGGAGGGTAGCTAAAGCACAGGTTTAGCGGGGTGAAGTTTTGGGCTTATCTAAACCGTATTGTTCTATAAACCTCTTGCTTACCCACATAAATAAGTTCATAAATCAAATCGGACTGCTATGTTCGCCTTTTAATCCTCAATTATGTTTCACTTTATTTCTTTAAAAGACACTTTAGCCATTGGTGCATTTAAATCTTTACTGGCAAAGGCGCAATATGCTTCTGGGTTTATTTGCCCGTAATTTTTGAGAAAATTAATGCAATTGGGGCGGTTTTTAAAGGTGGCTACATAAACTATAAAGGAATTTTTTTTCTCTGATAAATTGGGGTAATCTGGTGTCCAGAACACTCCTGATTGACTAATTCCTTGGGATTGTAAAATTTTGACTTGGTTGATGGCAGCTTGTAGATTTGGCAAAGTGGAATTTGCTACAAAATAAAAAGAATTAGGTAGATTAGCGGCATTTGTAATTGGTGATTCGCGGATTATCCCTATTTGATAATTTGATGTTCCCGGTGGAAGAGACAAAGAAGAATTTTCATGAATTTCTGTTTTTGGAATTCTGGAAGATGTAGTTTGTTGATATGTTCCAGAGCGAGAGTTTGCTAACAAAAGTCCAATAATTACCGATGCACCGATTAATCCACCGCCGATTAAAGTGCTGCCAATAAAAATAGCGTTTTGTTTGCTGCTTTGAGCAGCTGGCAAGCGGATCACAGAATTAGTCAAAGCAGACAGTTGACTGTGCATCGGTACTTTCGGTGCAGCTGAACTGGCAATGTTTTGCAAGGCATCCAGCATTTCTTTAGCAGTGGAATACCGCTCTCTAACATCAAATTGAGTTGCTTTTTTTAAAACTTCCATCAAATTGGGACTGATGGCATCCCTATCCCAAACATGCTCTCCAGTATAGGAATCTGTCATCAATTCGTGGGGCAATTTTCCCATCAACAAGAAAATAGCTGTTAGCGCCAAGCTATACAAGTCACTGGCAAAAACTGGGCGTCCTGCTGCTTGTTCGCTAGGCATAAAACCTGGTGTACCAATGATAATCGAATTACTAACAGTGCCTTCTGGATACATAACTGTCGCCATTGTTTCTCGCACTGCACCAAAATCAATTAATATTGGTTTGCCATCAGATGAACGCAGAATAATATTGTCTGGTTTAATATCGCGGTGGATGATGCCTTTACTATGTACAAAGTCCAGCACTTTCAACAGACTGATTAAAATCGGAATTACTTCACTTTCGCTCAAACAACCGTTTTGTTTTACGTATTGGTTTAAGGTTTGTCCAGAAATCCATTCTTGTACGAGGTAGAATTGCCCATCTGCTTGAAAGTAGGCGTACAGAGTGGGAATTTGATCGCTTGCTCCTCCCAGATCTTCTAAAATAGCGGCTTCTCTTTGAAATCGCCTTTGTACCAATTGGTAAACGTCTGGGTTGTCGGTTACTGGCTTGAGTTGCTTAATTACACAACGTCGCCCCGAAGGCATTTGGGTATCTTCCGCTAAGAATGTTTCGCAAAATCCACCAGTTCCAAGTACGCTAATAATGCGATAGCGATCGCTCAAAAGTGTTGATATCATCACGTTTTCTTGACTTAGGTTTGTTTGGAAGCACTCTTTAGAAATAACAGTCTACAACTGCCTGTTTTAAAAACTTTGGCAGTGCATACTTTTTGATATAAATTATTAATTTATCCTAAACAAATAAAGTATGTATTAGCTGCATACTTATTTTTAGTATCTCAGTATGAGAATATCACGAATTGCCTTTTTGATTAAGATACTGAAATCAATGTAAAGAGTAGTACAACATTGTGTAATTTGTAATTCTTATTGGACATTGGCAACTATAATCTATCCCACTATGCGTAAGCGTGGTTAGCGTAGCTGCCCATTGGTGTCAACTTAAGCTCAAAGGCTTATCCCACATACATTTTACCCCACCCCCAACCCCTCCCCTTGCCAAGGGGAGGGGTTGGGGGTGGCTTTAGACAAAATCGGGGTGGGGTAACGCGGATCGAACTCGTAAATGAGTGAATTTAAAACTACGTCATCACAAAGGTTTCAGGTTAAGTTGACACGTATGATAGCTGCCTTCTGCCTTCTGCCTCCTGCCTCCTGCCTCCTGCCTTCTGAACAGATTCTTATGGCTAACTATTAGCCTTGAAACTGCACTTTGTTAATCGACAGAATCATGTCGTTATAGTCACGATCGCCACCGCTAACTATATCCTCAAAGCCATAGCTGTTATTGCCAAGACTGCGAATATGGTCTAAGCGATCGCTGTTAATCCCAATATAGGGAGTGAGAACGCGGCTCAAATCATTGCCAATGCTGGACAGCGTGCCATCAGATATGAGAAACGGCACATAGTATTCTCCTCCTTGGAGGGATGCACCAAAGATTGTACTAGCAAAATTGCCTGTGCTAAATTGTACATCTTTCACTAGATTTTCACTGGTTGCTAGTTGCAAGTAACGTTGTTTTTGTTCATCGTTAAGATTAACTGTTGGGTCAAGTAGCATATTAGTCAAGGGGTCTTTTATCGAACCTTTAGCATCATCAACCCGATACAAGTAAGCACAGTTGTTAAATGCAGCTTCTCGCTGGACTGAAAATTCCAACACTACTTGCTTCTCATCAAAAGCACCAGAAGACTTGAGATCGATCAACTTACCTGTTTTGTGACTAGTTGCCAACTGTGCCAATTGGGGTTGTAGTTCTTGTGCAGTCAGGATTTTCGCATCGATATCAAACAAACTAGCTACTGAGAATTTAGCTATTTGACCAGCTGCATCACTGTTGGCTGTCAAAATTGTAGCCCCGTTGTTAAGGCTTGGAAGAGAAAACTGCACAGGTTTAGAATTCAAACCGTTAGTCAGCAAATCTTCCTTTGTACCGCCTTGAATCGCAAAGAAAACAACTTGTTCCCCTTCTTCAAAAGCGATGGTGCGAGTCTGAGTACCAAAGCCGGGATTGGGATTTTTGTTTGCTAAAGTGCCAAACAGAGTCTCTCCAAAACTAATAATCGCTTGTTTGGCTTCTTCAAGAGAACCGACAGCTTTACCATTAACCTCAATAATTTCTCCACTGTCGCCGAAACGGACTCGCGCTAAACCAACTTCCGAAGCTTCTACCCCAGAAAAGCGGTTGAGAGAAAACTGTACAAAGCTGCGATTACCGTGGAAGTTGAAGCCATCTTGCCCAGAACGAACTTCCATACGGCTAGTTCCTAAATCCCAGTTGGCTAGAACTAAAGAGGATGCTATCTCACCATTGCTTAAACCATCTTCATCACCCCATTCACCATCTTGCAGATAAACCACTGCCCAATCTGGCTTCCCATCGAGATTTCGGTCTTGTAATATGGCTCCAGTCAGCAGTTCCTCATCTAGTAATCCTCGTTGGCCATTAGACAAGCGGCGGAAGTCGTAGAGAGAACCATCTGCCCGACGTTGGAGAATCGTATTCACAGTTATATCCTCAAGTCCATCAGGCAACTTAATGATTACCTTCACAGGCTTTTGTTTAATGCCTTCTTGGATTTTTTGCTGTAAATTTTCGTTGGTTTGCTCTGGATTAGGCATCACCTTAAAGTTGATGATGTCTGTAGCCGTCAAATCTTTGAGCGATCGCTTTTTAAGATCTTTTTCATCGAAACTAACTATCGGCTCGGCAACTTCATCTTCAAAGTATTGAGTTGTCAGTTCATCAATTACTAGTGCGGGTGTTTGGGAATCATTGCTCAGAAGTTTTTGGTCTTGTGGAGCGATTTCTACTTTGATGTTATTGCGTTCATATATAACAGCTATGAGTTGTTCTCCAACTTTGACAAATGTTTTGTTAGCTTCTTTCTCTGTACCCTGAGTGAAGGTCAATTGCTCTTGTAGTTCTTCAGATACCTGAATCTGATCTACTCCTGCTTCAAATTGATAAATCTTAGTTACACCTTTGCCCACTTCTAGAGTTATGGTGTCTTTTCCTAAACCCGTGAATACTCTGTTATCACCAGCACCAGGCGCAATGATATCGTCGCCATCGCCTGCAAAGATGGAGTCATCGCCATCACCGCCATTAATGTCATCGTTCTCTGCACCAGTCCTAACGACATCATTACCAGCACCGGAATTGATAATATCTTTGCCACTTCCTGTATAAATCTTATCTTCGCCTGCACCTGTAGCGATGACGTTCGTGCCATCTCCGGCTCGGATGATATTATTGCCATCACCAGCTCCAATGAAATCATCACCTTTGCCCGTAATGATTTGGTCGTCACCGTCATCGGTCGTAATCAGATTATTACCATCACCAGCATGAATAATATTGTCACCTTCTCCAGCGTTAATAACATCATCACCACTACCACTAGTTACTTTGTCATCACCAGCACCAGTGGTGATATTGTTTAAGCCATCGCCAGCAAAAATAACGTTATTCCCTGCCAGGAGTTGGATAAAATCATTCCCGTTCCCTGTATGGATTTCGCTGTCTTCAGCGCCACCATAAATTACATTATTACCTTCACCAGCATCTATGTAGTTTTTGCCACCAGCATCTTTGATGAAATCATCTGCATTTCCGGTAGTAATGTAATCATCGTCAGGGCCAGTGTAAATTCTAGTCTTACCCGCTTGATTAGCAAAGCTAGTATAGACTGTAACATTTACACTACCATTAATAAGTTCGGTGCCATTGCTAGCAACATAGAAAAAGCTATCTTCTCCCACAAAACCAGAATTGGGGACGTAAGTTATTGTGCCGTCTTGATTCAAGGTTGCTGTTCCGTTTTTGGAAGTAAAAATTTTGGTAACAGCAAATGATGTATTTTCTGGTTTGTTGAGAACCTTAAGTTGTAACTGTGTCCCTTGAGGAGTGATGGCAGTTAGAGTATTGTCATCTGTTTTGAAGGCAGGATTGCTAACTTCTGCGGCTGTAATTTGATTAGTTAAAGCATTACCTGTATTTTCAGTAAGTGCTTCACTAATGGGCTTCGTACCAGTTCCTACAGCTTTTAAATCTGCTGCAACTTCACCTTGAATCACCTTTTGAACTTGAGTGATTTGAGTTGTTTTCTCTAGCAAAGACAAACTGGTATTACTAGCGATGGTAGTAAGTATCTGATTGGCTTGAGCAAGAATTTCAGTGACACCGTTAATATCTTCAGCTGCTAAGTTAGGAGCCAATGTCTGAATAATTGCAGCGAGAAAACTGACATTGCTAAGATCCACAGACTGACTGTTTTTAATAGGCTCAATCAAGGCATCAATGACTTGATAAGAAACCTTACTAACGTCTATTCCCAAATGCCCACTGAGGAATTGTGTTAGTACCACAATAGTGTTTTGTACTACTGTCTGTTTGGCAAAGACAATTAAACCATTGCCTAAAGGATCGCCATTAGCGATTTCTGCAAAAGGATCGAAGTTAAATATATCTATTGTTGGTAATCCGAAAGCAGCTTTGACTTGAGATTGAGCGCCAACAGTATCCAGCGTATCAGCAACTAATTGAGTAAGTGCCGACAGAGGTTTAAGTGCAAGGCTTTGAAAACCACCAGCTAATTCAGCTGGTGCTATTTCAGCTATGATTTGTTGACGTTGTTCTTCAGCAGTTAGTTGAGTATTATTAGTAACTGTGATGATAGTCTGATTGTCTCCACTGATTTGAGATGCGATCGCTTCAACTTGAGTAGCATCCAAAACGATGTTGCGACTAGATACTACCTCTTGCAGTATGACTTTTACTGTTGCTTTGTCACTTAAGTTAAAAGCGGTATTATTATTAACACGAGTAACGATCGCTTCTAAAACTTCATTAGCAATAGCAGCTATAGTTTGAGGTTCTTGGGTGGCTGTGGCGGTTGCAATTTCTGAAGTTGCGTAAATGAGTAGATTTTGTAATTGACCTAACTTTGATAATGTGGTTATGTCAAGGTCTGAGAATTTATATTCAAACAAGTTGAAAGTAGCAGGTAATCCTAACACCTGCTTGACTTGCGTTGCGGCTGAGTCTAATTTCAACTCGGCAATCTTAGCGGCTAAAGTTGTGAGTGGACTCGCAACGGTTGCTTCCGGTGTGGTAATTAGCGGTGTGGTTTGAGTAATGTCTGTTGAGGTATCAATCCCATCCACAACAATGATATTGCCTTCAGTAGCATCAATTTTGCCATTACCATTAGCGTCAAACTGAGCTAAAGCAATGTCTAAACTGTAAGTACCATCAGCATTACTGATTGTGTAAGGTTCCGTAGGATCGAGAACACCATTCAAATTAGCATCAAAGAAGACATAAGCAGCAGCGATATCAGCATCAAAAGCTGTACCCGCAGAATTACCTTTTGGCCCAACACTAAAGCTAGCTAAGTTAAATGTAGCTAACCGTTTTTCCCAGACTGTGGCACCAAACGATCTGACTTCTGCGGCTACAAAAACGTTAAGCGCACCAGAAAGTTGAAAGAGTTCCCAAGGCGATGACAGGCGTCGAGCTATTTCTGAGGGACGAATCCTTCCATCACTTGTCCCATTTAATTCACCACCATCTATTAAATCAACACCCAAAAGACCTTCTAAACCACCTTTAACATAGCCAGAGATCACAACAAAATTTAAACCTGCTCCAGCTTCGATATAAGCTCTAGCGGTGAGTTCATTAACATCTTCGCCTGTACCATCAGCGTTAGCGCGATCGCTCACATAAAAACCATCAAAAACTCGCCAAGCTTGTAGCGGCGCAAAATCTTTTAACGACCACTGACGGAAACCGTAGGTATCATAACCAAAGGCTAAGTCAGCTGCAACACTAAAGCCTCCTCCTAAAAGACCAGAAACAGGCCAAAATACAGGAAACTCTTTGCTAACACTAAAGTCGAAAACCAAGGGCGGGAGATCGAAGGTAAAAAGCGGAACATCTTTACCAAGTAACAAATCAACAACGGTAGTCGGATTAGTCAACAAGGGAACATTAAAATCGGGATTTCCAGTGAATCCCTTGACCACTTTTACTGACGCAGAGTTTGTTGTACCCTTAAGTTGGTCGTCAGCACTAGAAGCCTTTTTTGTAGGTTCAGTTTTCTTCTCCTTACTCACATCGTCGGGGTCTGTAACATCAATACTATCGAGTAATTTATAAGAACCTAAGTCGATTAAAATCGGTTGCCCTTGCGGTTGCTGAGAAATTTCTTTGATAGTGTCAAGTAGCCTATCAAACCGCACTATTGCGTTAAAGAACTTAGTACCGATTCCAGAAGAATTCCCAAAGCTTTCTAACCTCTTCAAAAATTCAGCAACTTCTAAAACACTAACCTTGTCATCTCCATCGCGATCAAATACAGAAGCCAATCCTAATTTTGAGAATATTTTAGTATCAGCTTGTAGTAACTTAATAACTGGTCGAATCGGCTCGATTAATTTATCAACTTTTTCTACAATTGGTTTAGCAAAATTGCTAGCAAACGTTCCTGCATCTAGCTGAATATTATTGAAAGCAACTTCTGGAGCTTTACGCCCTGTTAGCTCCCCATCCTGATAATTTAAAACTGGGAAATTAGCTGCAAAATCAAATAAAACTGAAGGAAAAGAGGAATTACCTAGAACACTAGTTTTTGCTTTTAATCCCAGGTTAACATCGGCATTAAAATAAAGATTTAATAAATCCTTTCCTTTCTTTTGTAGTAATGCCTGCTTGATTTCATTAAAAGTTAAATATGAACCATCTGTATAGTATGTACGAATTTTAGTGTTAGATGGTATAGCACCAGGTATAGTGACAAATTCGTTGTTTTGATAAGATACAGGCTCATCAATACTGATAATTTTATCTCTTTCTTGATTAGCGTTTAAAGCTATAAAGCGGACTTCGCCTTGGTTAACGACAAAAGGCTCATTTTGGTTATACCTACCGTTTTGGTTGAGATCGATGAATTGGACTGTACCACGTTGAACAGAAGTATCCCACTTTAAATTGCTTTCTTCGATAGTAAAAGTTTCACCTGTTGCATCTGGGGAGTAGGGTTCACCGGGATCGTAGGCGTTATCGTTATCTAAATCAATGTAGCGATCGAATTCACCATTACCATCCAAATCAAGCTTACCTAAATTAGGATTAAATTTTCCTTGTCCATCGATTCCATTATTAAAAAGCGCATTTTTTGTTAAACCTTCCAGCCCTAACCCCGAAACAGCAAATGTAGGATCGAACTTAGAAACAACATAGGGTTCATCTGCATCGAGTACAGAGTTATCATTTAAATCAGCATACTGAACCCCAACACCTTGATAAGTTTTACCTTGATCTTCCCCTGTTATAGTCGGAGAATTTCCGAACTTGTTAATAACTACAAAAGGATCTATACCATTAAGCTTTCCATCTCCATCAACATCAAGAAACTTAACACTATCATAGTTATCAACATCATTGAAACCTAAATCAAACTCAATTCGCCCTTCAGTTGGGCTGAGATTATTATTTTTCAAATCTAGACGTAAAAAACCTAAATTTCCTTGTGCTGCGAAATTAGGATCGACACCTAAATTCAATTTACCTTTAATAGCTGTATTTTCCGTGTCAATGAAATAACCAAATTTTTTATTCCAACCTAAACCTAAATCTAATCGCCAAGTAAACTCTGATTGAAAACGACCATCAACTTTTACACCTAAAACTGGGAACCCTAAATCAGCCTTAATTGGTTCATCTAGAAATTTATATGTATCTGTTAAAGTAAATCCAAAGTAAACTTCTTCTTGATCCGCTTTGATGTTAACGTTTTTTAGCTCAAAATCTTTTGAACCTAACTCTCTTTCTAGAAGTTTTTTAAGTTTTTCTGGAGTCAGTTGAGCATCTCCCCGGATAACGTTAACAAGTCCATCTTTGAAACTTTTGATGAAGTCAATTCCTAAGTTACCAGGCGAACCAAAGATTGGTAAGTCAGTTTTAAAGAACCCATTGTTAAAAGAATCTTCCAAAAAGCTGAGGCTTTGGTCGAAAACATTCGCCACTTCCCCAGCATCAAGAATGGGATCGGAAATTTTTACAGAAATAGTAGCAATGGGTTGTCCATTAATTACTGTTCCTGTGTTGTAGGTGGGGTCAGAACTGCTGACAGAATGTTGAATAGTAGCTTTATTTTGATTAGCAGTTTCTAGTTTACCGTCATCAATTGCAGTTACAGTGACAGTTTGCGGTTGCTTCCAATTTTCTGGAGTAAAGGTAATAGGACTGATTTGGTCTAGTTGACCATTGGGAGAAGTGGAAAAACTGACCGTAACATCAGCAGTTGGTTGGCTTAGGAGATAGATTTGATAAGTATCTGTTAGACCTCCCTCGACAACTTCAGTGGTTGTACCAGATTGAATAATTCTCAACCCTGGAACATCATCATCTGTAATCTGAATAGTTGCAGTATTAGACTGTCCCGCTATATATCCATCACCAGCAGCAATTGAAATCGTGACATCTTCAGATGGTAATTCTGATAGGATGTCAAAGATTGGTGTGATATTAAGAGTTGCACCTGTAGCACCAGGATCGACTTGAATAGAACCTGTCAAAGGTAAAAAGTCTACGCCAGGAGTGGCTGCATTCGCACTGATGGGATGAGCGCCTGTAATGGTGTAATTAATCTTAAAGCCCTGACTTGGTGCAGCTCGATCGAGAATAAAGTCAATTATCCCTGGAATACCGCTTTCTTCACTACCATTACCAATGGCTTTAACGTTAACAGTAATTTTTTCGTTATCTTCTATCTCGACATTCACGTTACCAACAGGGAGTTGTCGGTATCCAGAATCGCTGCTACGAACAGCGTGACTGATAACGCTACGATGAGTAAATTCTAAATCTAGATCGTCGTTTGCTTTGAGTGTGACAGTTTGAGGAGTATTGAAGTTAGTTGGGGTGAAAGTGAGGACAATGGGAACACCCGCCCCAGCACCCAAATCAATTTGACTTTCGGGGTTAACAGTAATTTCAACAATTTCACTAGGTTTCTGAGTCAGAACCAGAGTATAGCTATCTGTGATTCCACCTTCACTTACCTTTGTACTACCATCTGACTGCCGAATTAAGATATTTGGCTTGTCATCATCAAAGTTAATGAGTGTGATATCTTGCGGATCAATTACTTGATATTTTGGATCGCTAGTAGTGATACTAGTTTGGATCGTGTAGGTTTGATTGTCATCTGGAATTGTATCGTCAACACCTTGAATTGTGATAGTTTGCAGTTGATTCCAGTTATTACTATCAAGGGTGATGGAGTTGACGGTAGTATTGCCCTCGTTGGGCTGAGAACTAGAAAAGTTGATGGTGACAGGAGAAGTAGGCTGACTAGCGAGGCGGACAGTAAATGTAGCTTGGTCTCCCTGTTCGCTAGTATTCCCACTGACTGGAGAAATCACGACTCCTGCGGTGTCGTTATCTTCAATTGATAGGATGGCGTTAGACTCAACATTGTTGATGTTGTAGTATGGACGAGATGGAATTGCTTCTTTGAGATTCAGATTAATTGTTTCGACATCTTCATCAATAAAGTCGTTTTCAGGAGTTATGGCTACAGTCTTTTTCAATATAGACTTATACTCGTCGTTACGAATCGGAGATTCTAGCTTGACTAAAGGGTAATCTGCTCCTCTGATGGCAGAGCCATTTAAGTCATATTCAATGACAATATCTCTACTCAGGTTGCTATTCTTATCAATGTAATATTCAGGAATTCTGGGATCGTTATTACTTAAAAGATTGCCATTCTGGTCAAGATATTTAACCGTAAACTCAAATGTTCCTAAGTTGGAGTTGTTTTCTGAAGGTTGATTTCCTGCTTTAACTGAGATGGTTGGTTCAATTTCGTTATCTAGAATGTTTATACTACTCTGACCTTTACCTGGTTCAATTCCGTAATCTTGTAGTTCGCCATTTTGTTGATTTTCGACAATTTCCAAGATAATGGTTTCAGTTGGTTCTAGAATGCGATCGTTGATGGGAACAACCTTGACGTTAAATGTCGTGCTACCCGCAGGTATAGTAATGAAACCAGCCGAGTTTAATAGTTCAATTTCTTGACCAGGATTGAGTTGATCGGTAATGAATAGCTTGTAATCTTCTTTGAAGACTGCTGAACCATTGCCAATTTTGTATCGAACATTCAACCCATTAACAGGAGCAGGCCTGTCTAAGGTAATCGTAAATTGACCATTAGTACCACCCTCTACAGTTTGCAGACCTGTGACACTGATTACTTTAGGTTCATTATCTATAATTGTTTGCGTCGCTTTACTTTGGGAAGAGTTGATATTGTAAAAATTTCCCGAAGCTAGAGTAACAACTATAGTTTCATTTGGATCGAAGAATTTATCCTCAAGAACTGGGATGCTAATAGTAGCATTAGTGGTATTAGCAAGGATAACAATACTACTTGATGGTGTGTAGTCTTTATTAGCTGTGGCACTACCAGTGAGAGTATAGTTAACAGTTAAGTCAGCCGGAATAGCTGTAGAAAGACTGACTTTAAACTGTGCAGCAACCAAGCCCTGTTCTGAAGGTGTAATAGAGATAGGAGTAATGCTAACTGTAGGACGAGGAAGAGATGTGTTTGACCCATAGATAGTATTACCGTTGAGAGTTACATCTAGTGTATTGAGTGTTGCACCATCCCGAACAAAAACAGCACTACCTAAGCCCTGACCATTATTTGCTCCAGTTCCTCCTATAACTGTGTTGTTGTTGAAGCTTCCACCAATCAACGTTAAATTAGAGCCGTTGTTGACAAAAATAGCACCCCCAAGACCAGCACCACCGCCACCAACTCCACCAGAACCACCAGCACCATAGCCTCCAGAACCACCGCCCGCAAACTCTCCGCCAGCACCGCCAGCACCGCCGCTACCCTCTTCGTTAGCACCTACCCTATCATAGTCATGGCCGCCACCACCACCAGCACCGCCGCCAGCACCGAAGCCCCCACTACCACCGACACCACCATTGCCAGCAACGTCATTGCCATTATCACCGCCACCACCGCCACCACCAGCACCGCCACCAGCACCGAAGCCTCCACTACCACCGTTACCACCGCCTTGTTGAAGACCTCCCCCGCCTCCTCCTGCTCCTGTATTAGAAATACTGTTGTAATAGTCAGAACCACTGATATTGAGACGGCCTCCAGAACCGCCACTGCTTCCACTTCTTTCGTCAGCTCCTCCAGAAGCACCTGTGGTTCCATTACCACCTCTAGCTTGGTTATTAGTGAAGGTAACGTTATTCACTAATACAGAGGAGTTATTATTTATAAATAAAGCCCCACCAGCTCCTAAGCCGCCGCCGCCACCACTGGCACCATCACTACCTTTGGCAAGACCATTTGTTAGGGTTAGGTCAGAAATTGTAACGTCTGCTCCGTTACCAACTGTTAAAATTTGCTGTTGATTACCATTAATGGTAATTTTATTATCACCATCAATCTTTAGATCATCAGTAATTGCAGGTAAAGCACTGGATAAAGTGATAGTACCTGTGATATCAAAAATAATTTCATCCCCACCAGCAGTACTGTTAGCAAGGGAAATAGCTTGTCGCAAGCTATCGATACCACTATCGTTTGTATTTTTAACGTGAATTTGACCTAATACACCTGTATAAGCTTTTAGTACCTCTATCTGAAAGGCTAGAGGTGCTTCAATTAAACCTGTGGTGTACTCTAGTTCCCAATCTCCACCAAACTCTGTATTTCCTGTCAAGTCGTCTGATGCAGCGATGTCTGTACCAGTCAGTTCACTGAATTTTTCAACAAATCTTTTGCCTTGCTCTCCTGTTGCTACATTACAGCCTAAGAGTAAGATATCTCCATCTTCAGTTAATGCTTTGCTCCAAGACTGTAATTGTTGAGAATATTCATTGATGTTGGTAGTATTTAACTCGGTATTACCTAGTTGTAAGCTTCCTTCGCTACCGTGGGAAAAAATCTGAATACTTTCTATTTGTGAGTATTGCTTTAAAGACTCTGTAATTTGAGCAATACCATCTGCATTGGAATTGAGAGTAATAATTTTTGTATTGTCTTGTACTGTATTTTTTAATAAATTAATCGATGATTCGTCTAAATTATCATTAACGAATACAATTGCTGTTTGGTGTGTAGTTGTCATCTTTAATTCCTTTAAACAATAACGGTTACAATTAATAAATATTGAGCTAATTTGCATTTAGCTCATAAGATGAAAATCGTGGTCATAGTAACAAAGCTGTGAAGTTATGATACTTACGAAAAATCGCTTTTTAACGACGATTTTCAGTAGTTAATACAAAGTGCAGAATGTCAATGCAGCAGTTTAAAATATCGAGTGCGTTGATAGTTACGTAACACACCCTCAAATTTTGTGCTTCATTAACGTAAATTCAAGAAAATTGACGCTTTTTTACAAACAGTATTTACTGCTACTGTCAGTGTTTCTGATTAAAAATAGCGCGTTGCATAACAGTGGGATGAATTTAGCCTGGGGAGGCAAACGGAGAGATTTTATAATTTGCAAAAATAGAGTGCTAAGGGAGTTCCAAATAAAAAATATCCCATTGTTAGGGAAGCAGAGGGAGAATTTTGCAAGTTGCTAAATCATCCCGCAAGTATGCAAGGCCACAAATTCTATTTGTTCTACTTTAGTGCAAGATTTAAGTTAGCTTTTTTTTAGAATACGAATAGTAATATAGCTCAGTAAATACCAAGATAACCCAGTAAATTTACTTAAACTTAAGTACAGTGAAATAATTTACGAAGTTAAGGGTCTTGGTAATATTTAATAAATATTTGCTAAGCATCTCTAGACAATATACTAATAATAAAAAAAATAAAGCATAAGCTTTACCTAAGGTTGCAAGCAGATATGGCTATGAGTAGCATCCACGACCTACGCCTGATAATATTTTCAATTGCGATCGCTATCTTCGCCTCTTATACTGCTCTTGATTTGGCTGCAAGGGTAACAGCAGCCAAAGCATCGGCGAAAGTCGCTTGGTTAATTGGCGGCGCAATGGTTATGGGAATCGGTATTTGGTCGATGCACTTTGTGGCGATGCTAGCTTTCAGTATGGCAACACCAATCGCCTATGACATGTTGATTGTGCTGGTTTCTATACTACCTGCGATTATTGCTTCGGGGGGCGCACTTTTCCTGGCCAGTCGTCCAGTATTAAGCATTTGGCAGTTGCTAGTTGGTGGGACGTTAATGGGTATTGGTATCGCCTCCATGCACTACATCGGAATGCTGGCGATGCGGATGCAAGCAACTGTCACATACAACCCAGTGCTGTTTATACTTTCTATAGCGATCGCCATTGGTGCGTCGATTTTAGCACTCAATATTGCCTTTCATTTACGCACACCAACTAGTAAAACTGACTGGTTGGCAAAGATTGGCAGTGCTATTGTCATGGGAGGAGCGATCGCTGGAATGCATTATACAGGGATGGCGGCTGTTAAATTCATGCCGACTAACCCAGCAGCAATTTCTGGACCAGCAACAACGAACGATTCCCTAACTTTGTTGGGTATTTCTATTGGTACTGCTACATTCGTGATTCTCGGTTTTGCGCTGCTGACTTCGTTTATAGACCGGCGTTTGTCTGCCCAAACAAAGCTTTTAGGACAGCAAGAAGCTGAAGCCAAACTTTCACAGTTATTTACAGAAATTACCTTAAGAATTCGGCGATCGCTCAAATTAGATGATGTCATGAACACAACTGTTCATGAGCTTCGTCAAGCATTGAAAACAGACCGTGTGATTATGTATCGTTTCAATACTGATTGGAGTGGTACTATCATTGCCGAGTCCGTTGCCTCAGGTTGGACGAAAACCTTAGGAAAAACGGTTAACGATCCATTCCGAGAAGACTATATTGAAATGTACAAAAATGGTCGAGTTCGAGCTACCAATGATATTTATGCAGCTGGTTTTACACAATGTCACCGGGAAATTCTCGAAGGTTTTGAAATCAAGGCAAATTTGATTGCACCCATTATTCATAACAATCAACTTGTCGGTTTATTGTGTGCCCATGAATGTTCTACAACTCGATATTGGCACAGGTATGAAATTAATTTATTTAAACAATTAGCAATTCAATTTGGCATCGCTTTAGAACAAGCGAGTTTAGTAGCTGAACTTGAGCAAACGCAGAAAGTTTTACGGCTTCGCGATCGGGCGATCGCTTCAGCCAGTAACGGTATATTCATTACCGATCCACGTCAGTCAACAAATCCAATTATATTTTGCAATGCTGCCTTGGAAAAAATTACAGGCTATTCATCTGATGAGTTACTCAGATGTAACTACAAATTTCTCCAAGGGTATGACACAGATTTAGATACCATTGCAGAATTAGACGAGGCAATGGAGACTTCAAGAGAATGCCAAGTTGTGCTCAAAAGTTATCGCAAAGATGGAAGTTACTTTTGGTGTGAATTAACCATTTCTCCTGTTCCAGATGTTTTTGGACAAACAATCAACTTTGTTGGCGTGCTAGTTGAAATTACTTCACGCAAGGAAATAGAAGAAGAATTAAGGCGTAGTCAAAAAGTTCTCCAAAAGCAGCTAATAGAACTTATTTCTGATATTAACGAGGTCTTACAAGGAGATTTAACTGTTCGTTCTCAAGTGGCAACAGGCGAAGTAGGAACCTTAGCTAATTTGATTAATACCATCATTTATACACTGTGGCAAATTGTTACTCAAGTCCAACAAATTGCCGACCAAATGAATATTTCCCTTGGCGAAAACTCTGGTATTGTCGAGCAAGTGGGAAATGAAGCAGTCAAACAAGTCCAACAGATTAACTATGCCCTTCAAGAAGTATATCATCTGAATTTGTGGATTCAAAAAGTGGCAGATAGCACTCAACAACTACAGCAAATAGCCGTTAGTACTACTAACACAGCAGAAACAGCCAAGACAACAATAGATTTTACTGCCGAAAGCATCTTGAAGTTGCAAAAAACAAATTCACAAATAGCTAACAAAATCAATAGTTTAGGTGAATTTTCTCAAAAAATTTCTCATGTTGTATCAATGATTGGACAAATCGCCACCCAAACTAACTTGTTAGCCAGCGATGCTAGCATTGAAGCCACATGGATGGGCGATCGCGGTCGAAGCTTTGCGAAAGTAGCAGAAGAAATTAGCCAATTAGCCGTGCAATCAGCCGAAGCAACACAAGAAATTCAAGGCGTTTTAACTAATATGCAATTGGAAACTACCACATTAGTTCAAGCTATAGAATCGGGAACGAATCAGATAGGAGAAAAAGCAAATATTGTACAAAATGCTAAGTTAAGTTTGGAAGATATTTTAGAAGTATCTCAACAAATGAACAATTTAGTACAATCCATTTTTACGGCAACAGGATCTCAAACAGAAACTTCCCAAGCGATCGCATCTTTAATTGAACAGATTGCCGAAACCTTAAAATACACCGCAGATTCGTCTAGCACTGTATCTAACTCCCTAGAACAAACAATCGAATTGACACAGCAATTGCAAGTGTATCTGGGTGGATTTAAAACTGGGGAGTAGAAAAAAGACCATTGCCACAAACATAAGCATTCTATTAAAAATGAGAAATCAAATTTAGTTTTTGGCTTATGTTCAACTTCTTGTCTGTATTCAAACTTTTTTCTCTCAAGTCACCCCTTGGGCATGAATCGATCAAAAAAACATCACTGACACGCAAAACTCTACTGAATATGACACTCCGAGTAGCCGGAGTTGTATTAATTTCTACAAGCGTAAGCTACTTCCACGTCATGTCTAATTTGGAAGCACAGACCAAGAAGCAGTTAGAGAAATACATTACCGAACGGGGACAGCGAGAAAGCACTGCTTTCAAACTAGCACAAGACAATCTCATATTTCTGAAGCAACAAATTTTAGAACAACTCAAGCGACCGAGCGAGGAGGATTTAGCAGCAAAGTTTGATCGCGTCCACTTTAGCTGGTCTGATGGAACTCAACGCAATGCACCGCAAAATCAACCCATCTCGCAGTTTGACATAGCTCGATATCCTACATCCTACATCAGTCGGGATGCGAAAATGGATGCGAGGCGCAAACGGGTATTTATGATAACTTACGCCTTAATTCAAGCTTACGGGCCTGCATGGAGCGTGCGCTTTCCAGATACCTATTTCGATACGCCTGACAAGAATAGCGTACTTTACTGGAAAGACGTGCCTGTTAATCTCATAGGGCCTCCTGGTTTCGATCTGACAAAACAAGAATTTTACTACGTAGCCGATCCAATCCATAACCCAACCCGCAAACCTGCATGGACGGGCGTTTATTTCGATCCAAATATCAAAGATTGGATGGTGTCTGCGATCGTTCCTGTATATGAAGGCGATTGGTTTTTAGGTTCTGTCGGACACGATATCATTCTCAAAGATTTGATAGAGCAAACCATCAAAAATCAGTTACCGGGAACTTACAATTTAATTTTTAGAGCCGATGGTCGGTTGATCGCTCATCCTCATTACATGGATAAAATTCAGCAGACCCAAGGTAAAATTAATATCGCGGATCTCAATGACTCACATTTACAACAAATTTTTGAATTAGCTCAAAACCTGCGGACAGGCGTAATTGAAAATATCCAAAACAATGAATTTTTGGCAGTTACGCGATTAGATGGTCCCGATTGGTATTTCGTTACAGTTTATCCCAAGTCTTTGCTATCGGGAGCCGCGTTTGACACCGCTCGATTTGTGCTGGTGGCTGGTGCTTTGGCATTGCTTGTAGAAGTCATACTCTTGTTTTCGGTGTTGCAACAACAGGTTGCCAAACCACTCCAGAAATTAACACTTGCTAGCGATCAACTCACAAACGGTAATTTTGAGATTAACCTTGATGACACTCGACAAGATGAGTTAGGGCAACTAGCTAATTCATTTAACAGCATGGCAAGTCAATTGAAAACTTCATTTACGCAACTTGAACAAGCGAATGCTGAATTAGAACAACGGGTGACACAACGGACGACCGAGTTACAAAATACACTAAAAGAACTACACCGCACCCAAGCGCAGATGGTACAAAGTGAAAAAATGTCCGCTTTGGGACAAATGGTAGCGGGCGTTGCTCACGAAATCAATAATCCCATCAATTTTATTCACGGTAATCTCAGCCATGTTACCCACTACACCCAAGATTTACTCGAATTAACCCAACTTTATCACGAACATTTCCTGAGTCCACCACCGGAAATCGAAGAAAGACGGGCAGAACTCGACCTTGATTTTTTAGCAGAAGATTTGACGAAAATTCTCCAATCAATGGCAAATGGAACTGGGCGGATTCGGGAGATTGTTTTATCACTGCGTAACTTTTCCCGTCTCGATGAAGCAGACTGCAAAACCGTTAATATTCATGAAGGCATTGATAGTACACTCATGATTTTGCAGCATCGTCTCAATGCTACTAATCAACGCCCAGAAATTCAAGTAATCAAAGACTATGGGAGTTTGCCTCAGGTCGAATGCTATGCGGGGGAATTTAATCAAGCGTTGATGAATGTGTTGGCGAATGCGATTGATGCATTAGAAGCATCATCTACACCCACAATTATCATACGCACCCAGGCAATTGAGCGTTCAATTATCATCGCTATTGTAGATAATGGAGTCGGAATGACTCAAGCAGTGCGATCGCGTATTTTTGATCCGTTCTTCACAACTAAACCTGTGGGTAAAGGTACAGGTTTAGGACTGTCTATCAGCTATCAAATCATTACCCAACTGCATGGGGGTCAACTATATTTTGATTCTGTTGTTGGAGAAGGTTCGGAATTTATCATTGAAATTCCCATCCAACAAATGTAGTTAAATGTTCATCATATATAGGAATCCGGTTTGATTCCTGAATAACTCGTAGAGGTAAGGGACTGGGGACTGGGGACTGGGAATAAAGGTGTACCTAGCTTCGTAAAAATCAAATATGAGTCCTATAGTAATCCTAAATGAGTCGTGAAAAATATGGATAAGGAAACGTAGACGCGGAGCGGCTTGCCGCAGGCTACCGCCTTCGCGAAGCGTCTCGAAGAGAAGGACGCCAAGGACGCAAAAATGGGGAGAGAATTTCATCACCCCACCAGGCGAACCCTCCCACAGTCCCATTTTTAAATTTAAAAATCGAAGGTTGTGCGAAGTACTCCGACATACTGAGTATCATTTTCGCTGTTGTTTTCTGGGTTCAGAATTACCCAAAAACCAGGAGTCACGGAGATGTTGTCGTTTAAGCGTAAGCGATAGAATGCTTCGATGTGGTAAGCGTTGTCTGGTTCTTCACGGACATCACTGTTAGAAATCCGCGGCGGCAAACCAAAGAGAATTCCTGGCAGGTTGCCCTTACCTCCCACATCTGGAAAGGACAAGCCAACCGCTCCAAACCAGGCATTAGCATTATCGCCATTATTCACAAATAAAGAATCTGTTCCACCCCTACCATTGGAAATATCACTCAAACCAGAGCTGTTGGCAGTTGCCCAGATATATCCACCCCAACCGTGTATTTGAAAATTTGGCGAAAAGCGATAATAACCTTGGAGGCCGACAATGCTGTTGGAAGTAGCAATGTTGTTGCCAAAGGGAGCGCTTGAGAGGGCGCTACCTCTTCCACCTGTGACATCAACGGTGCCAGCAGGATTATAGCCATGCGAGTAGGCGACACCAATAGCTCCTTGTTTGGCGTAATACACTAGATGGGCAAGAGCGTTATAGCCACCATCAAATAACCCATTGTTCTGTGTGGGGATATTGGGATTATTTGCTAAGTAGCCCACAGTCAGAACTAAGTCTTTTCTAATACTCCAGTTGACGGCTGCACCACCACCACCCCGCTCGAAAAGGAAACTATTCTTGCCGAATAGTGAGGGAATCCCGTTGCCATCATCGGCAATGGTAGCAGGAGTTACGTTGTCTGTGATGTCGTTGTAACCAATGCCTGTAGGGCCGACAACGAAGGATAGAGAATCACTCACCGGGAAGTAGTAACGAATGTGGGGAATGATAAGTCTATTGTCGATGTCATTGTCGAAGTTTAACCGCGTCATCCCTGTACCACTGGCTGCCGCAATTTGGCTTGAACCATTGGAATTGACAAAGTTACCGAATTCCAATCGAACTCGCAACAAATCTTTACCAGTGAAGCTACTCTCCAAATTCAAACGACCGCGAGTAGCAAAGATGGTATTGGATTCATCGGTATCGCCTCCCACGCGATCGCCAAAGGTATCGGTAATCGCAGTAATAATTTGAGCGTTCAGCTTGGTAGTAGTAGAAAACTGCTGCGCCTCTAGTGTGGCTGCACGTGCTTCTAAGTTATCCACCCGCCCGCGCAGAGTCGCCAGTTCTGCTGCAAAGTCTTCCTGTAATTTTTGCAGCACTGCTAAATCTTCCTTACTGACTAAATCGCCGGTAGCTGTAGCGATTAACTCATTAACCCGATCCAAACAAGCATTCAAACCGGCGGCAAATTCGTAACGAGTTAAAGCACGATTACCGCGATAGGTGGAATTGGGATAACCTGCAATGCAACCATAGCGTTCCACCAACGATTGCAGTGCTTGAAATGCCCAATCAGTCGGTTGGACATCAGAAAACTGAGACACTGAGGTAACTTGTCCTTGCAAGGTACTAAAGTTAGCATCTGGAGTATTTGAATTATCATTCAAAGAATTTGCCCAAACTGCTGGGCATGATAATAAAAGCAGTGGAAAACTGTATAAAAGATTTTTCAGCATTGGATGTTATGCCCTGGAATCAAATATGGGTAAAAATCTCGGTTCAAAATTCACCAGTCAGGAGTCAGGATTCTAGATTCTGAATGCTGAAGATGAAACCATCAATTAACGTCGAGATAAATTTCTGAATTCTGAATTGGTGAATTCTTCTTCAAACTCTTATTACTTTTTGGCGATCGCTACTTTCAATTGCCGCTTCTATTGATAAAAACAGTATTTTAAAGTCTGAACTATGGCTAATTTTTATATTTGCTTTTTGCGTGATTATTGCTCTGCTATAGCGATTCCCAGTTAAGTGAGGTAAAGATAATAGTTTGAAACGCAGAGTGAAGCGGAATAAAGCGCAGAAGTACGCAGATATTTGTACCTCAGCTCAGCAGACTAGGAAACGCTATAAATGAATGAGTGCAGGCTAAAATGCAGATTTTATTAGGTAAATTCGGTAAATGATGTGTTTTTAATTTATTGATTTTCTCGACTGTAAATAACAAAAAAATAAAAGTTAAAAAAGAAGCAAAAGTGTGTGAAGCACCTAAGTTTATTTATTGGATTTTACTTTTTATGTAAGAATTCAGAACCTAGAATTAATAAGGTTTAGATACCAAGCTTAATAATTTTCAGAAAATCAAGCAGATATATAACCATTGATTTTTCAACTATTCTGATTCCTGAATTCTTACTTTTAACTTTTATCTTTCTAGCGTCTGGAACGTCTGCGGAGTCGGTCAATCATTACGGCAACGATAATTACTAGTCCTTTGACGACTAGTTGCCAGAAGAAAGACATGTTCAACAGAGTTAAACCGTTGTTGAGGACAGCAATAATTAATGCACCCAGAAGAGTACCGCCAATTGTGCCAATCCCGCCTGTAAAACTAGTTCCACCTAAAATTACAGCAGCGATCGCATCTAATTCATAACCTTGACCTAATAAGCCACTAGCACTATAAAGACGGCTGGCACTCATAACTCCTGCCAAACCTGACAGCAATCCACTCACGCCATAAACAAACAGCAACACCCGATTAACTTTAATCCCCGTTAATCTTGCCGCCCGTTCGTTACCACCCACAGCGTAGATTTGCACTCCTAAAACAGTCTGCCGCAGTACAAACCAACTAGCTGCTACCGTCAGTAAGGCAATGATTACCAACCAGGGAAGAGGCCCGATATAGCTATTACCAATCCAAGCAAAATTGATATCGCGGTTAATAAGTGTCGTTCCCTTGGCAATCAAATAGGCAACACCCCGCAAAGCTGTCAGGGAACCCAATGTGACAATAAAAGGTGGCACATCCAAAAGCGCGATCAAAGCGCCGTTGAGTAAGCCCAAAAGCAATCCCGCCAACAAGCCAGCAGGCAAAGCTGCCCAACCTATAGCCGGAAGTAGCGACACCAGCAAGGCAACGACGGCAGAAACGGCCAACATTGAACCCACAGACAAGTCAATGCCTCCGGTGAGAATCACGAAGGTCATGCCTGTGGCTAGGACAATGTTAATCGATGCCTGCCGTAAGATATTGACAAGGTTACCGCCTGTAAGGAAGTTGGGTGAAAGGAAGGTAAATAAGATACAGATAAGTACGAGTATTGGTAAAATACCTGCAACTTCCAAAAAGGTGGCGATGGATTTCCCTTGGCGGGCCTTGGGATTGTTGCCGACTTTCCTATTGGTTGGTCTTATTGTTTGGCTCATGATTCTACTACTCCCGATGCTCCTGTTGCATAATGCATAATCTTTTCTTGGGTAATTTCTTTACCGGGACTGTCGTCGAGTTCGCCTACTAACTGTCCTTCTCGCATTACCAAAACGCGATCGCTCATACCCACGACTTCTGGTAATTCGCTGGAAACCATTAAAATAGCGACACCTTGGGCTGCTAACTCGCTGATAATTCGGTAAATCTCGCTCTTAGCACCGATATCTACGCCGCGTGTCGGTTCATCCAGCATGATGACTCTGGGTTTGATGGCTAGCCAACGTGCTAACAGTAGCTTCTGCTGATTCCCACCAGAAAGATCCACGGCTCTAATTTCCAAGTTAGCCAGTCGGATGTTGAAGTTTTCCACTGCTTCCGTCGCCAACCGATTGACTGAACCCCAGTTGACAACCCCTGCCTTGGCATCCTGTTTGAGTGTGTTCAAAGCAATATTCTTGCGGGAACTCATTTCTAGAAATAAACCCTGGTCTTTGCGGTCTTCTGGGACATAGCCAATACCGGCAGCAATGGCATCACTGGGGCTATTAATATTCAGTTTGACGCCATTCAGGAACACTTCACCACTAGCTTTGCGATCGGCACCAAAAATCAGCCGGGATACCTCTGTGCGTCCAGCACCCACCAGCCCCGCTAAACCAAGAACCTCACCAGCGCGAATTTGAAAACTAACTGGTTCAATCTTGCGTCCGTCGCTGATATTTCTAACTTCCAACACCACCGGGCCGGGATTGGTTTGGCGTTGATGTTCGTAAAAGTCCTGCATCGAACGACCGACCATCATTTGCACTAACCGCTGGGCAGAAATTTCATCCCGTGTGAGGCTGCCAATGTATTGACCATCCCGCAGCACGCTAATCCGGTCAGCCAACGCATATATTTCTTCCATGCGGTGACTGATGTAGATAATGGCAATGCCGTCGTCTCGCAGTCTGCGAATGACTTGAAACAAACGCTCAGTCTCGCGGTCAGATAAGGCTGCTGTTGGCTCATCCATCACTAAAACCCGACTGTTGTCTTTTAGCGCCCTAGCAATTTCTACCTGCTGCTGTTCGGCGATGGATAAAGTACCAACTATGGTATTGGCTGTAAAACTTGCTCCCAGGCTTTGGAGTACTAGCTTTGCTTCGTCCTCCATCGCTTTGCGGTCTAAGAACTGACCGCGCTGTAACTCGCTACCCATGAAAATATTTTCGGTAACGGTTAAGTTGGGTGCAACATTTAGTTCTTGATAAATCAGGTTAATTCCTGCTTTGCGGGCTGAAGCCGGATCGGTTATTTTCACTGGGGTACCATTGATGCGAATCTCGCCTTCATCGGCAATGTAAGCGCCAGCGAGGATTTTCATCAATGTGCTTTTGCCTGCTCCGTTTTCTCCCATGAGAGCATGAACTTCTCCGGGATAAATTGTTAGATTCACATTTTGCAGAGCAGGTACACCATGAAATCGTTTAGCAATCCCTTGCATTTCTAATACAGGGGCCGCGGTTGGTGCTTCAGGAAAGGAGGTTTCAATACTTGTGGTCACGAGTAACTCCTATAAAATAATGGGGATTGGGGATTGGGGATTGGGGATTGGGGATTGGGAGTGATGAGTTAGGAGTTAGGAGTTAGGAGTTGGGAGTTAGGAATTAGGAGTTGAGAATTAGGAGTTATTCCCCTTGTCCCCGTGTCCCCGCGTCTCCCTCATCTACCCAGTCCCCAGTCCCCAGTCCCCAGTCCCCAATTACCAACCTTTCTCTGTGCTGACGTTATCTTTGGTGATCAGCTTGACTGGAATCAAGATGGTGGGGTTAGCAGGTTTTTTACCGTTCAAAATGTCGTTGCCAACTTCGACTGCTTTTGCTGCCATGCCTCGCGGATTTTGAGTCGCTGTTGCTGCATATATGCTATCTTTGGCAGCGATCGCTTTCACTGCTTCTGGCGCACCATCGACACCAACAATGAAGAAGTCTTTGCGCTGTGCTTGGTTGGCTGCTAGTTCTGCTCCCACTCCACTGGGGTCGTTAATTGCAAAAACAGCATCAATTTTGGGAAAGGTTGTGAGCAAATCTGTCATGACTCTCAGTCCACCATCCCTGCTGCCTTCTCCATTTTGGTCTTTGGAGAGGAGTTTGAGATCGGGATATTTGGACAATACTTTCTCGCAACCACTGACTCGCTGAGTCACCGAGTCTACCTGAGGCCCATTGAGAATTACTACATTACCTTTACCTTTGAGGCGATCGGCAATATATTGACAACCAACTTCTCCCGCTTGCACGTTATTGGTCGTAACGGTAGCATCTACACCGCCTTCAGCACCTGTATCTACCGCAATCACAATTCTGCCTGCTTCTTTAGCTTTTTCCACTGCTGGCTTAATGCCACTTTTATCAGCAGCATTCAGGATAATAATGTCAGTATTCGACGCAGTGAAGTTTTCAATTTGGTTGGCTTGTTGGTTGAGGTCATAGGCACTGGAAACTACCGTTGTCCTGACATCATTCCCGCCGATTTTCTTGGCTGTGGCTTCAATTTCCTGTCCCATCAAGACGAAGAAGGGGTTACTTAAATCCCCTGCCGTGAAAGCTACCGATCGCAATTTTCCATCCTTACTACCTGCGTTACTCTGTGCGCTAGTATTAGTAGCAGTGTTACCAGGAGCGTTGGTATCAGGATTACTAGCAGTATTGCCATTTTCAGAACCATTCGAGCAACCAATTACAGTACCACCAACCAAACTTATTAAACTAGCTGCGATCGCAATTTTTCTTAAATTCATATATCTCCTCTTAAAAAAAATCTGAATCGGGCATTGGGCATTGGGCATTGGGCATTGAGCATTGGGAGTGCTGAGTTAACAATTATTCTCTTCTCCTTGCCCCCCTGCCTCCCCTGCCTCCCCTGCCCCCCTGCCTCCCCTGCCTCCCCTGCCCCCACTACCACCCTTTGTAGCTACCAAGGTTATCGCGGGTAACCAACTTGACTGGAACGAGAATCTGAGAATTACTCAGTTTTTTGCCTTGGATGATATCGTTGCCAACTTCAACGGCTTTTTGCGCCATTCCTGCGGGATCTTGGGCGGCTGTTGCAACAAATACACCGTCTTGGTCTTCCATTGCTTTGGTTGCATCTGGCGAACCGTCAACGCCAACAATAAAAAATTCTTTACGTCTTGCTTGTCTGGCTGCTAAGTCTGCGCCGACACCGCTTTGGTCGTTGGTGGCAAAAACGGCATCGATTTTAGGGAAGGTTGTTAGCACGTCAGTCATGACTCTCAGTCCGCCATCCCTTGTCCCTTCTGCGTTCTGGTCTGAGATGATTTTGATATCTGGATATTTAGCTAATGAACTCTTACAGCCACTGACTCGCTGATTGATTGAGTCCATCGGGGTACCGTTGAGAATTACTACATTACCTTTACCGTTGAGGCGATCGCCAATATACTTGCAAGCAATCTCTCCTGCTTGGACGTTGTTAGAGCTAATCATCGCATCTACGTCTGCGTCAACTGCCGAATCTACCGCAATCACGACCCTACCTGCACTCTTCGCTTGATCGATGGCTGGTTTAACTCCTTTTTTATCAACCGCGCTGAGGATAATTAGATCGGTATTCGCCGCCGTGAAATTTTCGATTTGGTTGGCTTGTTGGTTGAGATCGAAGGCACTGGAAACTGTATTAACTCTAATACCATCCCCAATTTTTTTTGCTTGTTCTTCTGCTCCCTTTTGCAGAGCTACATAAAAAGGATTACCTAAATCACCCAAGGTAACGCCGATTGTTTGCAATCCTTTATTTTCCAAACTCGTGTTAATAGCAGTATTAGTACTATCGTTGCTGCTGATGTTCGCTTTTGGCGTGTCATTACAACCAGCGATCGCAGTTCCAACAACACTTAATATGCTAGCTAATAAACAAAGTTTTTTCATATTTATCTATCATCCAACAATGCTTTTAAATTTGAGGAAAATTAGCAGAATATAAATCCGCAATATCTAGAATTCTGACAACATAACATTTAGTGATACTTCTAACTTTGGCAAGTTCAACTTCGACATCTAGTAATCTGATGTTCTTTGACTTTTTTGCTATTAGTTACACTAAATTTAGTTTTGCTGTAATCAGCAAAAGACTGAACATTGCAAGAATTCCCAGAATCCGGTTTTTTGCTTTTTTTGGCGAATTTATATTTGAAAGTGGTTAATCTGTAAACATTTGTTTCCTAAAATTCCTAGAATTTTAGACTATCGAGCTTCAAAGTTTTTATGTTATTCGGTTTTTTATTTTACCGTGGTTTTTTTACTCAAATTAATTTCCTTTATCGAAGTTTACAAAATTAAGAAGTGTTCTTCAGTTGGATGTAATATCATGTCAGATGAGTTACTTTTGACGATTTTTGATACAAAGATGAAGTGCGATCGCTAAAAGTCCTAGATGGCTTGGCGGCTGTTTCAACTGACTAGATAATTCTATAAAATCGAGCAATTGCCTGTAAGCTAAAGATATTTCTCATTTTTTCTACTCTTACAGACACAAATTCTACTATTCTGGTTGGAAAATATTCCCTTTGATTGAGGCTGAGATAAAAATTTTCGCTGACAATGATGAATAAAAAGTTATTGCAATCTCGACAGGCTCAATCAGCAAATAAAACATTTGCTTTTTGGACACCAGAAATTTAGAATTTTAAGGTTGGTGGTAAATATTTAGCCACTAAGTCTTCATAGTATGACTTGAGCTTTTGCCAATCAGGAGGATTGGGATTTTTGGAATATAAATCGTAGGGATTGAATAACTTCACCCATTTAAACATTTCTTCATCGTGTTTATCCATCAAATACTCGTAAGCGTTCTCACGATGTTGAGGATAAAATGAATGATAGCGAAGGATATACAATGCAGGTTCGGGCAAGTAACGTTTCATCATGCTATAGAAATACTCATCGTGTCCCCATGACATATGTACGTTACTCAATCCACAATTCGGCTCGTAGACACCATATTTAGTGTTATATTTCGGGTTATTGTAATCGGGATTCTCTTGGAAAAACTCCGAGAAAACAATTTTCTCCGAAAATGCACAACCTACAGGATAAGTATCACCAACAGTCGCCCATTGGGGTTCACCAAATAAGCAAAGTACTTTTCCCATATCATGAAAGAAACCTGTCAGTACCATCCAATCAGGATGACCATCAGCGCGAATAGCTTCTGATGTTTGCAACAAATGTTGTAATTGGTCTAAATCTGTATCAGGATCTGAATCGTCAACTAATTGATTCAAAAATTCCACCGCATCCCAAACGGTCATTTCTTTCTTGTCAAACTTTAAATACTCTGCTTTTTTCTGGAGTACAAAATCATATGTTTGATTAATATGATTTAAGCGGTAGAACTCTTTGACTGTATCCCTGATAGGCGTTTCGTAATTTCTGTATGCTTCAACAGTTTTGCCTTGTTTAACTATGCTGTTGGGATCGGGATAGCGATTGAGTAAGTCTTCTTCCCATTCTTCTAGCGAATGTAACGGATTGTTTTGAGTAGGATGATTGAGAATTTGAGACATATCTTCAGAATGGTTTTGCACACCTGTGCATAAACTTCAATTTGCTTATTTTTATTTTTGCACACGTGTGCAAAAACTAGTGTTAAGTTTTTTATATATCTACACAAGCGTGCATTTCCCTTTCAGCAAATATTCTTTACTTTAGGAAGTGAATTTTTTGTTGTGGATGGTTAAAAATGTTCATTTCTGGCTGTGGATACTTGACAATATTAGCCAACTCCTCCAATTGATTGATTGCTTCTGCACCCTCTAACTTCATTAATTCGCGGTCATCCCAAATTTCCATCCAAGTAATACCGTAATCAGACACTAAAAACCGAATCATGTGCTTTTCTCCCAGGTTGACCATAAATGAAGCGCTTTTGATTTGGTCGCCGCATGTATAGCAAGACGTAGCATAACCACTCTGCTCAAGTGCAATTGACAAAGCTTGCAGACTAATTACCAAGTCTTGGACGACTTGCTGATGTTGTTGCGCTAATCTGAGAAACATTTGTTTCCTCCTACTAATACAGTGATGCGATCGCTTGATATCGGACGCCTATTTGATTTGTGCTTTTGCTACAACTCGAAAAGCCTCCAGCCCTATTCCCTGGATGCAGATATCAGCTAAAATTCTTATTTAATTTGACGTAGGCACGGCAAAACGTCCACAGATGCTAAATTCCTAAAGCTGTTCTGATGTTTTGGACAATTACCTGAGGTGTTTCGATAACATCTATATATAGAGTGTTTAATGGTTCTTCGAGAGTATTAAACTGGCTATCGAGCAGCTTTTCGCTCATATAGTGGTTATGACGCTCTTGCAAGCGTTTTTGGATTAACTCATAAGACCCTTTGAGGTAAACTAGCCTGATACGTTCGCCATCTACGACAAGAAATTGGCGATAGCTTTCTTTGAGAGCCGAACACGCCAGCACCATACTTTTATTTTCTTGCAGCCAGTTTTTAATAGCTGTTTGCAAATTTTGTAACCAAGGTATTCTGTCTGCTTCTGTTAGGGGAATACCGCACCGCATTTTCTCAACATTCTCTAGCGAGTGAAAAGCGTCTGCATCGCTAAATTCCCAACCTAAAGAATTTGCTAGTAGTTTTCCTATGGTGGTTTTGCCAGCTCCAGAAACACCCATAATGATGATAATCATTGATTTGTCGTTCATAGTTTTGGAAAAAAGTGAAGTATAGCAGAAGGTAGAAGGCAGGAGGCAGAAGGCAGGAGGTAAAAGTCCTACTATTGCTGGCATTCAAGCTTGTCATTATGTCCTAACCTATGTGACTACCGCTATATATGGTACGAGGCAAGAGGCAAGAGTTAAGAAGGCTTGTTGAGTTATAAGGAGTTTTTTCAAAAATAGAATAGGGGTCTTATATCAAGTCCAGCTAATTACTTATTATTGAAATTTTTCAGTGTTGTCTAAATCATAAGTGTTTTCCCCAACATGATATTATTGACTGCGATCGCCATCATCTCAACCTGCCTCAGTAACGAGGAAGTAAGCCAACCGGAATATTTATTTTTGAAACAACAAAATTTGAATTAACTTTACTTTTTGTTACATTTTTCTCCTAACCTCAATTTTGTGTTGAGTTAGGGAAATGAATACATTGACAGATTACTCGACTTTGCTAATAATTAAAATTATAATGCACACGTTTGCATTAATTATGGTAAGATTATGAAGAAACGAAAAGTTTCAATAGAAGATATTGCTCGCCGAGCAGGAGTTTCTCACTCTACAGTTTCGCGTGCTTTGCGAGATAACTCTCTAATTAGCCCAAAGGTGCGAGAGGAAATTAAGAAGATAGCGCGGGAAATGAACTATGTACCGAATGCCATCGCTCAAAGCTTGCAAAATCAACGTACTAATACCGTTGGGGTAGTTGTGACTTCCATCGCAGATCCTTTTTATGCTGAGGTAGTAGAGGGAATTGAACTGGTAGCGAGAACGGCAGGATTGAGTGTTTTCTTAACTGCTTCACATCGAGATTTCAAGCAGGAAATAGCAGCTATTGATAATTTTCATCGCCGGAGAGTGGACGGGATATTAGTCGCTGATTCCCGGATTAATAAAAATAATACGAATGAAGTAGGAGAAATTGCTGTACCAACAGTTTTAATTAATAGTCAGACTGAAGATCAACCGGAAACATTTCACACAGTTACAGTGGATGACTTTTTAGGCGGTCAATTGGCGGTAGAGCATTTGATCGATTTGGGACACACGGCTATTGGTTATTTGGGTGTAGGCGATCGCAGTCAGTCGAATCACTTGCGTTTAGAAGGATATCGCCGGGCATTGAGACAAGCTAGTTTACCACAAAACAGCGATTGGGTGGCAATTAGTGATGAAGAGAATACCAGAATCAACGATGTTGATACTGGAAAAAAGATGCTACCTAAACTATTTAGCACTGGCGTCACAGGCATCTTTTGTTACAACGATATGGTAGCAGTTGGCGCTCTCTTAGCCTGCCGGGAACTAAATATTTCAGTACCCGAAGATTTAAGTTTGGTTGGATTTGACGATATTGCTCTTTGTCGTTACATAACGCCATCGCTGACGACAGTTTGCCAACCAATGTTGGAAATTGGTCGTTCGGCTATGCAAATGTTACTCGACTTATTAGAGGAGAAAAGTGTGGAAAACGTCGTTTTATCTCCTTTTCTAGTCAAGCGGAGTAGTACTGCTGCATTCGAGCAGACCAGAGAATTTGTAACTCCTAATTCTGCGCTCTTAATGCCCGATGGTCAATGCCCCATACCCCAAGACCAATGCCCAATGCCCGATAGTCAATGCCCTTTTTCAGGAACTTAGGAATAATAAGTAAACTTTTAGATTTTGGATAAAAATATGTTAACTAAAAAATGGAGTTTATCTAGCGATCGCTGTTTTGCTCCAGAACCAGAACAAAGACAGCTAGCGCGTCAATTTTTTGAGAGCATATCGAATCTACCGTTGGTCTGTCCTCACGGACACGTAGACCCAGCCTTATTAGCTAATCCAGCAGGGCGTTTTGGTTCGCCAACTGAATTATTAATTATTCCCGACCACTACATTTTCCGTATGCTCTATAGTCGGGGCGTACCTTTATCAGCTTTAGGCATACCTAGCCGCGATGGTTCGCCAGTAGAAACCGACCACCGCAAGATTTGGCAGGTTTTCGCCGACCATTTTTATTTATTCCAAGGCACTCCCTCTGGGTTGTGGCTGAAAGACGAACTTAGTAATGTCTTTGGAGTAGACGAGCCTTTAAATTCTCGCACTGCGGGATATATCTACGACTACCTGCAAAAGCTGTTATTGTTACCTGAATTCTCACCTCGTGCTTTATTCAAAAAGTTTAATATTGAAGTACTTTGCACTACCGATGCAGCCAGCGATCCTCTTGAGCATCATCAATCGCTACATCAAGAAGGTTTTACCCAAATAAGACCTACTTTTCGACCGGATGCAGTAGTCAATCTAGATACTCCTGGTTGGCGGGAAAATCTAACCAAGCTAGAAAGCGCTGTTGGGCGAGAAATTAGTACTTACGCTACTTTCGTAGAAACCCTAGAACAACGTCGAACTTTTTTTAAAAAAATGGGTGCCACAGCTACCGACCATAGTGCAGCGACACCTTATACCAAGCGCCTTTCCCACCAGGAAGCAGAAGCGATCTTTGCTAGAGCATTAGCTAACAAACTAAATCCGGGTGATGCAGAGCGTTTTACTGGTCACATGTTTATGGAAATGGCTCGGATGAGTGTAGAAGATGGACTGGTAATGCAAATGCATTGCGGTATTATGCGTAACCATAATTCGACTGTCTTTGAGCGGTTTGGGTCTGATAAAGGTGCTGATATTCCTTTGAAAATAGAGTGGACAGAAAATTTGCACCCGTTGTTGACAGCCTACGGTAATCATAAAGACTTTCACTTAATCCTATTTGGATTGGATGAAAGCACTTATAGCCGCGAACTAGCTCCTCTAGCCGGTCATTATCCCGCAGTCCTGCTGGGGCCGCCTTGGTGGTTCCACGACAGTATGAATGGTATGGAGCGATACTTCAATCAGGTGATGGAAACAGCTGGACTTTATAATACTGCTGGTTTTAACGATGATACACGGGCTTTTGTTTCCATTCCTGCACGTCATACAGTTTGGCGGCGTGTAGCTTCTAACTGGTTAGCAGGACTGGTAATACGCGGGTTAATTGAGGAAGAAGAAGGCTATGGAATGGCTCATGCTTTAGCTTATGACCTTGCCAAAGATGCTTACAAATTAAGCCGAAACTTCCATTAAATCTCTGTGTTCCTTTGCGCCGACCTTTGCGCTCCTTTGCGTTTAAAGAAGTTTTAGAAGGTATATTTTTAAACGCAGAGGGACGCGGAGTAAACGCAAGGGGACGCGGAGTTTTGTTAATTAGATAGAGGAATGATCGATGCCAGATTTGATTTTGCATCAACTTTTTAGCCTCAAAGACCAGGTAGCAGTAGTTACAGGTGGTTCTGGTGTGCTTGGTGGGGCAATGGCGCGGGGTTTGGCGCTGGCGGGAGCGCGAGTAGTGGTTCTCGGTCGCAATGAAACAAGGGCGGAGGCGGTTGTAGCAGATATTACTGCTAATGGTGGAGAAAGTATGGCGGTGCTGGCAGATGTTGGCGATCGCTCCCAATTAGAAATAGCCAAACACGCTATCTTTAAGCATTGGGGTCAGATAGATATCCTAGTAAACGCCGCTGGTGGTAATATTCCGGCTGCCACAATTACTGCTGATGCTAGTTTTTTTGATATGCCACACGTAGCATTTGAGGAAGTTGTTAGTCTCAACTTGGTGGGGACTTTATTACCCAGCCAGGTTTTTGGACAAGCAATGGTAGAAAGAAATCAACCCCAAGGTTGTATTGTGAATATTTCTTCCATGTCTGCTATCCGTGCGATTAGTCGGGTGGTTGGTTACTCGGCGGCGAAGGCGGCGATAGATAACTTTACTCGTTGGTTAGCTGTGGAACTCGCTCAAAAATATGGATCTGGGTTGCGAGTCAATGCGATCGCGCCGGGTTTTTTCATTGGCGAACAAAATCGAGATTTATTGCTCAATGCTGATGGAAGTTTAAGCGATCGGGGACAAAAAATCATCAACCATACCCCAGCTGGACGTTTTGGAGAACCGCACGAATTACTCAGTACTTTGATTTGGTTATGCAGTTCTGGTTCTAGTTTCGTCAACGGCGTAGTTGTGCCGGTAGACGGTGGCTTTAGTATTTACAGCGGAGTTTAGAAATGTATTCATTAGCCGTAACTAATAATGGGATACTTGCAGATGAAGAAGTTTTCCAACTAGTTCATCAAGCTTTAGCAAACCCTGAATTTGATAGACAGCGCATTTTAGTATTAATTCCCGATAGCACCCGCACTGCTCCCATTCCGCAAATGTTTCGCTTGCTGCACCACGAGTTAAATAACAGGGTTGCTGCATTAGATTATTTAATTGCTCTGGGTACACATAATCCCATGAGTGAAGAACAAATTAATCGTTTAGTTGGGGTGACACAAGAGGAAAGAGAAACAATTTTTAAAGGAGTTAACATCTTTAACCACCTTTGGAATCTACCAGAGACTTTTATTTCTTGTGGGGTACTTTCGGCTGAAGAAATAGCAGAAATTAGTAATGGAATGCTGCACCAAGAAGTTGAAGTGCGTGTTAATAAATTAGTTATAGAATATGATTTGATAATTATTTGTGGGCCAGTATTTCCCCACGAAGTTGTCGGTTTTTCTGGGGGAAATAAATATTTTTTTCCTGGTATTAGCGGTCAGGAAGTAATAAATTTATCACACTGGTTAGGAGCTTTAATCACCTGTTATGAAATTATTGGTACGCTTGGAATTACGCCAGTTCGGCGTTTGATAAACCGAGCCGCTAGCATGATTTCGACGCCGAAGCTTTGCTTGGCAATGGTGGTTGCACCGAAAACAAATCAGTTAGCTGGAATTTATATAGATAAACCAGAGTTGGCCTGGGAAGCGGCTGCAAAATTATCAGCCAAACTGCATATTAAATATGTATATAAGCCTTTTAAACAAGTGCTTTCAGTGATGCCCCAAATGTACGATGATATTTGGACGGCTGCTAAAGGAATGTACAAACTAGAGCCAGTAGTCGCCGATGGGGGAGAAGTAATTATCTATGCACCTCATATTACTGAATTTAGCTACACACATGGCGAAGTTTTAGCAGAGATTGGTTATCATGTGCGCGATTATTTTATTAAACAATGGGAGAAATTCCAAGAATATCCTGCGGGAGTGCTAGCACATAGTACGCACTTAAAAGGTATGGGTACTTTTGATTTTATAGAAGGAGAAAAACCTCGAATTCGCGTGACTCTAGCTACTGGTATTTCTCCAGAACGTTGTGCTGCTCATAATTTGAGCTATCGCGATCCGGCTACGATTAAATTAATGGAATGGTCTCATCGAGAGCATGAAGGTATTTTGCTTGTACCCAAGGCTGGCGAGATACTTTACCGTCTCAAGCAGTAAAGTTCGATTAGAGCAAGAAATGACAGCTTTGCGATCGAACTTCGGATTAACATAGGGCAATGTTTTTGTCGCTAGTTTTGATAATTAACGCTAAACCCAGGTATTTTAATCAAAAGATAAAGTTGACTTAAACAATTAAATTTATTAATGTATAATACAGTTTCTCATCATCTACATAGATTGATATGCGCTTTTCTCTGATTATCAGTGTAGGCTTGTTTCTACTTGCAGGCCTCAATCTACCAGTCATGTCTCAACCTCCAGTAGAGATAGCACAATTAACAGCCAATAATAATTTGCCTCAAAGACAGTTACAATTTAATCGCAATTTGTGGACTAAGCAAAATATTTCTAACTATCGCTATACATTTAGTAACGGTTGTTTTTGTATACCAGAAGCTAGAGGCCCAGTAATTATTGAAGTACGTAATGGCCAAACAAAATCAATCACTTCTGTAGCTACAGGTCAACCAGTTAATCCAGAATACTTTCAAAACTACAATACAATTCCTAAGCTTTTTAATGTGATTCAAGATGCTATCGCCCGTCAAGCCTCCAGTTTGGATGTAGCATACAATCCCAAACTCGGCTATCCTACCAAAATTAATGTCGATTACTATAGTCAAATCGCTGATGAAGAAATATATCTGACTATTGAGAATTTTCAAGTAATTCAATAAATACTCAGCTGAGTTTTGCTCAGTAGAAGCTGAATAAAATTTGATACTGAATTCAAAAGGCGATCGCACCCTGTTCGCCTTTTTTTATTGCATATATTACATTAACTCCAAAAATCCACACTTAATACAGATATCAAAAAGTAAAACTTTTACTCAAAAAGCACGGTAACCACAAAAATTTATTTGAGGTAAAATAGATAACAATTTTCCAAATAACTTCAATCTGCGTTACAAACGCTTGAGTTTTGGTTTATTAAGTTAAGAAAAATGGCTTCATATTTTTTGGTTATACCCTGTGCTTGTTTAATCACTAGCTATTTTGTATTAAAAAAAATTAATAGTGAAATTTCACATTTGATGGCTGTATTTGCAGTTATCATCTTAATTTTAAGTTTAATCTTCGCTCCCTGGCAGATGTTAGTTTTACTATTAGTTCCTGTAATTATTAGTACAAGCTATGAATACTACGCAAGTAAAGTGGTCAGTGAGAAAATAGAATCACCACAACAGCCAGTGTGCGAATCTGAAGCAGATTGTAATTTGATCTACCGTGGGGTTTCCTATCGTGTTGACTCCAATGGCAAATTAGATAAAGTTACTACACCAAAAGCCACGTATAAATTGAGCTTTCGAGGAAGTACTTATTTTGTTTGTGTTAACCCTAACCCCGAACCGACTGGAGTAACTACACCGCCAGTAACTTATAAATTAAGTTTTAGGGGAAGCAGTTATTGTGTGAAGAAAACTGCACAAAAAGAAATTGATTCGTAATGTCTAATTATCATTACAAAGTAGCATTGCAAGGTGAAAAGCTTGATTACTTATTAAAAGTGGTAATGCAGCCATTGTTTGTTATTGGTGGGATTTAACTAAATTCTGACTGTATTTCTCAGAACTGATAACTCACAGTTCAGAGGACGACAATCGATCGCTATCCTATGCCCAAACCTACCTCTTGTTTGGTAGCCAATTATTAAATATTATATTACATTGTCAACTAATTTTTTAATTTGTTAAACCAAATTTTGCTGCTTTATTTTCTGACAAATAAAAATGTAGGCTACAAAAGAGAATTCAGAATTCAGAGTAGGAAGTTACTTACTTCCAAGCTATGGTAATTTCATTTTGAATTCGGAATTTTCAATTCTGACACAAAATCTGCTAATTCCTAGTCATGATTTCATGTCAGTAATTCATCGTGAAGTGTTAATTTTCTAACTCATGAGTCCACTATTCAATTCGCCAGAATCGTCTACTATTTCGCGTCGGACATTGTTGAAAGTGTTTGGTGTTGGTGCAATTGCTGGAGTCACAGGATACTCTCGATTTGCTAAGCCAAAACCAACGGTGTTTGAAAAAGATACCCTAAAGTTACCACGGATGCTAAATCAGCAAAAAAGCGTTGTAGTAATTGGGGGTGGTTTAGCAGGTTTAGCTTGTGCTTATGAATTGAGTCAGCGGGGATTTGTGGTTACACTATTGGAAAAGTCTCCCCAACTTGGTGGTAAAATTGCTAGTTGGTCGATAGACGCTGTTGGCGAAACTTTTAAGATGGAACATGGCTTTCATGGCTTTTTTCCCCAGTACTATAATTTGAATAGTTTAGTTAAAGAACTGGAGATTGGCGATCATTTTGAATCGTTAAATTTTTACTCAGTTGTCTATCGCGATCGCCAATACAAACCAGAGATATTTTATCCTAGTAGTTCTGCTTTTCCTTGGAATATTATAGATTTAGCGATCGCTTCTCCCAACCGCTTCAAATGGGGAATTAATCTTACAAAATTAAAACACCTGCAAGTCTTCCAGGCGATTACTAGTTTTCAAAGAGAAAAGAACTTTCAGCGGTTCGATAATATATCCGTTGCTGATTGGGTAAACACAGAATTTCCCCAAGGATTATACGACTTATATTTTTTACCTTTTGCTAAATCTAGTTTGAATGCACCAGACACAATGAGTGTTGGAGAATTAATGCAATTCTTCCACTTTTATTTTTTTGGTAACCCTGAAGGACTAGCTTTTAATGGCACTAAAGATGATATGGGGACAAGTTTAGTGCAACCTATTGCCCAGGCAATTCACGATCAAGGCGGTAAAATTATCACAGGTGCAACTGTGAGTGAGATTCCCGTTACAGAAGGTAAGATTGCAGCACTAAAATATTATGTTGGTGGTAATCAAAATAGCGTGCCTTTTTGGGTAAAAAGGAATTCAGTTGTTGATAATACCAAGATGGAATATTTTGGTGCGGCTGATGAAGTATTTGCTTTACCATCTGGAGGAAAAGAAGCGATTTCTCTGACCTGTACTCATCAAGGTTGTACTGTGGAAATGGCAGCCGATGGTCAGTTTCATTGCCCTTGTCATGGTGCAGTTTTTAGTAGTAATGGCAAAGTGGTCAAAGGCCCTGCTGAAGAAAATTTAGCTAAGTTTAAAGTAGTGGAACGACAAGACGAAGAAGTGCAACTAGTAGCAGTGAATAAAAAATTATTATCACCAGAGATAATTCAAGCAGATTATTATGTTTTGGCTACCGATGTACCTGGAGTACAGCAACTCTTGAAACGAGTGAATGGGAATATAGATGAAAAAGTGCGATCGCAAGTTCAAAATTTAAGTATTGCCGATCCTTTCGCTGTTTGTCGTTTCTGGTTTGACCGCGATTTTCTATGGGAACAAAGCAATTTTACATCCTTATCCGGCTACCAATTAACTGACAGCATCACCCTTTATCATCGCATTCAAGAACAATTCATCGATTGGGCAAAACGCACCGGTGGAAGTGTAGTAGAGTTACACGCTTATTGCTATAAGGCAAAAGAATTTCCTACTCAAGAAGCGTTGTTAACCAAGTTTGAGGAAGAACTCTATGAAATTGTCCCAGAATTACAGCAAGCACAGGTATTACATCGAGAATTGGTGAATCAACATAACTTTTCTGGATATCCACCAAATAGTTATGCACAACGTCCAGAAACTACTACTAATGTTCCTAACTTATTATTTGCAGGTGATTGGGTGAAAATGCCTTTTCCTTGTGGATTAATGGAACGCGCTGTTAGTAGTGGCTTATTAGCAGCCAATGAGATTTTACACCGTGAGGGTTTGCAGAGGCGATCGCTTTTATCAGTAAATCCAGAGGGAATGTTACAAATTTAGAATTAGGAATCGGGCATGGGGCATGGGGCATTGGGAGGGTGTAGGCAAGGAGTTACTGCAATACTTGTCGCTTAAGGGGAAAAGGGGAAGGGGAAAAGGGAAAGAAAAAACCTTTACCCTTTACCCTTTACCCTTTACCCTTTACCCTTTACCCTTTACCCTTTACCCTTTTCCCCAAACCAAATTCCGAGTTCAAAATGCTTAACCGAGCAGTATTGGGAGTTACTGTGCATTATTGGTTTATATACAGGTTGCTTTAGAACCAACAGAAGGCATAGTCTAGGAATATAGAACCTGTTCCCGAAAACTATGACTGAGAAATACTCAGATTTTGAGCTATTGTTTGGCTATTTTATTGGTAGTAAAGTGGAGAATTATCTGGTAAATCCACTCGAACTTGAAAAGCTATGAGAGAAAAACCTCAACAACAAATGCGTATATGGGCGATGTTGTGTCATCTCTCGGCTTTATTAGCTTGGATTTTAGTCTTGTTTTTGGTATATATTGGCATACCTTTATTTTTGCCCCTGAATCTGTTAGCCCCACTCATGATTTGGCGATTACAAAAAGCAAAATATCCCTGGATTGATTTTCAAGGTAAAGAATCGTTAAATTTTCAAATTTCTTTGACGTTTTATACATTAATTTTTATCGTTATCTCTTTGTTTTTTGTGTTAACTAGCTTTAGTTTGGCAGTGACTATTAATAGTAAAATCAACGAAGTCAAACTAACCTTAGACAGTTTACTAATTGTGCTGACATTATTAATTTCTTTAATTCTAATACTACAATCATTTTTAGTGACTTTTGCTGCTATAAAAGCTTACAATGGACAACATTATCGTTATCCTTTCACAATTAGAGTTTTGCGATAAATTATCCAAATTTGTTTGTAGATTTATAAGTACGCAAAACGTTTCAACTGGAGACAGTGCTGGTCTTTTTTGCAACCTTTGTGTTAGAGAGTACATTAGTTCAAGACATTATGAGGTGGGATATGGCTGTGATACGTGAGTCGCCTTGGTATCAGGAAATTGAACAGTGTGGGATACGCATCGGTGAAGAACGCGGACGGCGAGAGAACATTTTATCCAATATTGCAATGATTTTAGAGGTAAAATTTGGCAATGAGGGTGTATAATTTATGACCCAAATTAACCAAATTTCTGATTTAAAGCGGTTGCAGGAAATCTTACGTGGCATTGTTGTAGCAAATACTGTAGCAGAAGTGCGAGATCTTTTGTAGTACTATCTTTATTTAAGATAAATTGCTGCACGTTTTATCTTCTAATATTTTGAGGCTATTTCGTCGCCCCGTCAGCATACTGAATTCTTGAGCATAATTTGTATAAATATGGGAGTAAAGATTATATGATTGGGGTTGCGATCGCTGGTACTGGATTTGGTCAAAAAGTCCACATTCCTGCATTCCAAGCACATCCTCGTACCGAGGTAGTTGCTGTTTATCACCGAGATATTAATAAAGCCAAAGCCATCGCACAATCCCATAATATCCCCCACGCCTGCGACACCCTTGCAGATATTGTGGCATTACCAGAAGTCCAAGCAGTCAGCATTTCTACCCCGCCTTTTTTGCACTATGAAATGGCAAAAACAGTCCTAGAAGCAGGCAAACATTTATTACTAGAAAAACCTATAGCTTTAAATGCAAATGAAGCCAAAGAACTTTATCATTTAGCTAAACAAAAAAGCGTTATTGCCACTGTAGATTTTGAATTTCGTTTTGTACCAGGATGGCAATTATTTGCTGAACTTTTGTCAGCAAAATATGTGGGGGAGTTGCGCCTAATTAGAATTGATTGGTTAGGTTCTTCTCGTGCTGATGCTTCCCGTCCTTGGAATTGGTATTCTGATAAAGAAAAAGGAGGCGGTGCATTGGGATCTCTGGGTTCCCACGCCTTCGATTATATTCATTGGTTATTCGGGCCAGTGCGGAAATTAAGCGCCTATTTGACTACTGCAATTCCGGCGCGAATTGACCCGACAAATCAAGAATCAAAGCCAGTTAATACAGATGACAATTGTATATTAACGCTGGAATTGGCAGATAGTACACCTTGCCAAGTTACCATCAGCGCGGTTGTTCATGCACCAAGAACCCATTGGATAGAAGTATATGGCGATCGCGGTACTTTAGTTATAGGAAGTGAAAATCAAAAAGATTACATACACGGCTTTCGGGTTTGGGGTTCCCAGACAGGTAAACCTCTTGCAGAAATAGAAATACCAAATCGATTAATTTTTCCCAACAATTACGCCGATGGACGGATTTCTGCATTCATTCGTGTCATAGACCAATGGGTACAAGGAATTGACCAAAACCAGCAAACAATACCATCTCTGCAAGAAGGAGTTTATTCTCAGTTATTGATGGATTTATCTCACAAATCACACGAAACAAGCAGTTGGGTTGATGTACCCAGCTTGGAAAGTTATCTTGAAAGCTAAATTTTGGATTTTAGATTATTTCTTCAATCCAAAATTCTAAATCTAAAATTCACAGCTAGCGGTGATGAAACTCCACTTGTTTCTCTAAAATCTTGATATCGTAGTTACCAAAAAAATCGTGGCCTAGTAGCCCAATGTCAGCTTGTGGAGCGATCGCTACTTGAATATTATGCGCTACAACTCCACCTACCGTAATAGATTTTACCTTACTGGTTGAAAATTGAACTTCACTACCATCAGCAACTTGAGCTTGGATGATACCTGTAGTTTTGAGTTGCAGGCTACTTGCCATGTTCCGAGTAATCACAGTAGCACTAGCACCTGTATCTACAATCATTTCAAAGGTTTTTTTGTCGTTGAAAGTAACATCAACTATGGGAGTTCCACCAAAGCGGCGTTTGATGGGAACCCGAAAAACTCCGTCGTCTGAAGATGCGTCTGAAGGTGCAGCTGTCTTATCACCACAAAGCTTTGCTAATGCAATGGTTTCACCAGAAGAAGTTACCATGAAACATGTTCCTGGATCTCCAATTGATGCTTGATTAAATAATACTAAAAATAGTAGTGTAGGCATAACTGCAACCGCACTTAAATTGATGGTTTTAATCCCATGCCTCCAGACATTATTCATATTACGTTAATTCTCCATTCTTCCGATATTTCTTAATATCTCAATTACTCAGATAAATTTACTTTTGTATTTTTATTTTTTACTTTTATATTTTTACTTATATTACCTAGAATTACCGATTAATAAATTAAAGATTAGATAAAGACATGATAAAACTACTGAGAGTTGATTCAATACGGTTCGGATAAGCACTATGAACTTTCCTTGTGGTCTGGGAAAAGGTTAAAGGGTAATGGGTAAAGGATGTATTTAAAACCTTTCCCCTTTCCCCTTTCCCCTTTAACCGAACCATATTGAGAGTTGATTAATCGAGTAAATAGAGAGTTGGGAGTTGGGGACAAAAAGAATAATTCTTAACTCTTGTCTGAGTCATCAGTCAATATTAATTACCTGGCTCAAATATTGTTGTTGCTGCATGTACGGCAATGGCGATGGCATTTTTCACCGCAGTATCTCTCTGTTCTAAAATGATATTTTCACTAACAGTACGACCAGCAACTACACCACAAATAGCTGCTGCGGCAAAATTATATACTCCAGCCATTTTAAACAGCGTGCCTGATTCCATCTCATAATTCAAGATATTTAATCGCCGATATTCTTCTGTAATACCATGCAGCGATCGCATTAAATTTGGATTTGCCGAATCAGTGCGTTCTTGTCCTTCATAAAAAGTATCAACTGATGCCGTAATTCCTAAATAATAGTCAGCTTTTAATTCTTGCGCGGCTTTAACTAAGGCGACTGTAAGAAAAGGATCGGCCGCAGCTGGATATTCCACAGGTGCAATATCATTTGCCGCACCTTGGCGACACAATGCTGCATTGCTAATAACAACGCTACCAACAGCAATATGAGGTTGAATGGAACCACAAGTTCCAATGCGGATAATTTGCCGAATACCTATTTGTACCAACTCATTCACAACAATACTTAATGAAGGCGCACCCATACCACTAGTAGCAGATAAAATGGGGCGACCATTAGGTAAAAATCCCAGATAGCTATTGAGTCCGCGATTTTCTGACAACAAGCGTACATCTTGTAAATAAGTTTGGGCAATCAGACGCGATCGCTCCGGGTCGCCAGATAATAGGGCTATGGTGGGAGGCGATGAACCTAAATCATCTTGTCCGAAGCCAATGTGATAGAACTGCTTATTTGGCATAGCGTTCAGAATAGCGATCGCCCCAGCAGGATACCATACCACGGTCTTTTTTGAGAATTTACCTAGAATCTCCTCCTTCCCATATCTGAAGTTGTCTTTCGCCTGCAACCATACAATTGATTTGTGCTAATTGCAACAAAGTTATTATCTCCGTGACAAAATTTACTTATTTTTAACTTGTTTGGAGTCAGCTACTAACAGTAATAAACAGCAAGTACTATGCTTGGAATTTTAATTGAATCTTTTAACAGAATAAGTTGTAGCAGAGTTAAACTTAAACAAAGGCTTGGTATAAGTTAATATACAATAATTACAAAAAATAGTGTTTAATTCGATATTTTTATAAATAAAAAAATTAAATTATCATTGTTTATGCCAGATCAAATGTTACATAACATCACTAAATTCTCTGCTGATTTATTGTGTAAACTTTTAGGACAGCCTAGTGTTAGTAATTTAATAACTCAATTGCATGAAAAAAACATTCAAATTCAGCAATTAGAAGAGCAAGAAAGGGCGCTTTATAGAGTTATTAGCAAAATCAGGGCTTCTCTAGAGTTAGAAACAATTTTTCGTACAGCTACTAAAGAAACTTGCAAGTTACTCCGTGTCGAACGGATTGCCGTCTATCGTTTCCATCATGACTGGGGTGGAGAATTTGTCCATGATTTTGAGTTTGCAGAGCCTGGATGGGATCATGTAGACGCATTAGGAAAAAATACGCTTTGGAATGACTCTTATCTACAAGAACATCAAGGTGGACGTTATCGGAATAATGAAACTTTAGTGGTTTCAGATATATACTCAGCAGGCTTGTCTCAATGCCATTTAGAAATTTTAGAACAGTTCCATATTCGAGCTTATGCAACTGCACCAATTTTTGTGGGAAAAAAACTGTGGGGAGTACTAGCTGCTTATCAGCACTCACAGCCACATGAATGGAAAAAATTAGAAATACAGTTTTTGTCTCAGATTGCGACGCAGTTAGGGTTTGCAGTTAAACAAGCAGAATTGTTAGCTCAAGCAGAACAAAAAGCAGCAGAACTCCATAAAGCGAATCAGCAGCAAGAGATTGTGTTTAATTTAGTTGCTGAAATTCGTGAATCTCTGAGTTTAGACACTTTGTTTAAGACAACTGTACGAGAAGTTCGTAAAGCTCTCCGTGCAGATCGCGTCGGTATCTTTCGATTCGATCCTCAATTAAACTATATCTCTGGCGAATTTATTTCTGAGAATGTATTGCCTGATTGCGATTCGGTGATTGGCATAAAAGTGAAGGATCGTTGTTTTAGTGAAAAATATGCAGTTGCTTATCACCAAGGGCGTATACAGGTATTATCAAATATTTATCAAGCTGGACTGCAAGATTGTCACCTTCAAGTTTTAGAGCAATTTCAAATCAAGGCGCAAATTGTTGTACCTCTCATGAAAGGAAAAACTTTGTGGGGATTACTATGTGTTCATCAGTGCAGTTGTTCGCGCAATTGGAATTCGTTGGAAATTAAATTTATCCGACAATTAGCAGCTCAGTTTAGCGTAGCTTTAGAACATTCAGAATTATTAGAACAATCCCGCTCTCAAGCTAATCAATTGACTCAAGCGAATCATGCTTTAGAATTAGCAAATTCTGAGTTAGAAAAACTTAGTAAACTCGATGGTCTAACTAAAATAGCTAACCGTCGTTGTTTTGATGAATTTTTAGAACGGGAATGGAATCGGCTAAAACGAACTGGAAATTATTTATCTTTAATTTTATTTGATATTGACTATTTCAAAGATTATAACGATTATTATGGACACCTAGCAGGGGATGAATGCTTAATACAAGTCGCTCGTGCTGCACAAATTGTGTTAAAGCGTCCTACCGATCTCCTAGCTCGTTATGGTGGGGAAGAATTTATTGTCCTTTTGCCGAATACGAACGAATCAGGTGCTATTAAAGTAACTAGTTTAATTCATCAATCTATTGAAAAATTAAAAATTTCTCATACGAGAAAGAATAGCTTTCAATATTTTGTAACCGTCAGTTTAGGCGTGGCAACTCAAATTCCAACAGATAAAAGTTCTGCTCAAGAGTTAGTTGATGCAGCCGATAAAGCTTTGTATAAAGCTAAAGAACAAGGACGCAATAGGTGGGTTTGTGCTGCAAAACTCTGAAAGGTTGTTTGTTAACCGTCAACAGTCAACTGTCAACGTGAAATCCCATCCCCTTTTAAAGGTGGGATAAGCTTAACAGCCTTTTCTTTTTGTTGTATTACAGATATAATACAAAATATATCACCACTAAGATGGTGGTATTTGTCGCTTGAACAAAAAGGAAATTTTATGATCCCGCGAGAACGCGTCCGCAATATTGGTATTTCTGCTCACATTGACTCTGGTAAAACTACGCTATCAGAGCGAATTCTCTTCTACACAGGCAGAATCCATGCTATTGAGGAAGTCAAGGGAGGCGGCAAGGGTGCAACAATGGACTTTATGCCGGAGGAAAAGCTACATGGTATTACCATTACCTCTGCGGCAACAACTTGTCAGTGGCATGATACCCAAATTAACTTAATTGATACACCGGGACATGTTGATTTCACTATTGAAGTAGAGCGTGCTCTGAGGGTACTCGATGGGGCAGTAATGGTGCTGTGTGCAGTGGCGGGTGTGCAATCCCAGTCCATCACAGTGGATCGGCAGATGAAACGCTACCGCGTGCCGCGTTTGGCATTCATCAACAAGATGGATCGGATGGGTGCAAATCCATTTCGTGTAGTACAGGCAATACGCGATCGCCTGCAATTAAACGCTGTATTACTCCAATATCCCATCGGTACTGAAGACCAATTCCAAGGTGTAATTGACCTAGTGGAAATGACCGCTCACTACTTTGAGGGCGAAAACGGCGAAAATTGGGTAAAACAGGCAATTCCCGATATTCTTGTGGAACAAGCACAACAGGCACGGGAGAAATTGCTAGATGCTTTGTCGCTATTCTCCGAACCAATGACCGAAATGTTGTTGGAAGCTAAGGAGATTCCCCAACAACTAATTTGGCAAACCATCCGCCAAGCAACTTTGAGCCTGGAACTCACACCAGTACTTTTGGGTTCCGCATTCAAAAACAAAGGAGTGCAAAATCTGTTGGATGCGATCGCTCTTTACTTACCATCTCCGGTGGATAGAGAAGTAGTCAAAACCGCAGAATCAGTCAGTGTCTACCCTGACGCCGATGCCTCCTTGGTAGCTTTGGCATTCAAACTCACCGTTGAGTCCTTCGGACAGTTGACCTACACTCGTATTTACTCTGGGACATTAAAGCCTGGTGATACCGTCTACAACTCCCGTACAGAACAACGGGTGCAAATCGGTCGCTTGGTGAGAATGCACGCCAACAAGCGCGAAGAGGTGAAAGTTGCAGTGGCTGGGGATATTGTTGCCCTATTGGGTGTAGATTGTGCCTCTGGCGATACATTGTGTACTGGAGAAACACTAGTATCTCTGGAAAGGATGTATGTGCCGGAACCAGTGATTACACTGGCAATTACACCCAAAAAACAAGAAGATAGCGATCGCCTTTCCAAAGCACTCAACCGCTTTCAACGGGAAGACCCCACCTTTCGGGTGAGCATCGACCCAGAATCAGGAGCAACTTTGATTTCTGGAATGGGCGAACTCCACCTAGAAATTTACTTAGAAAGGATTCAGCGGGAATACAATGCTGAGGTTTATGTCGGTACTCCTGCCGTGGCCTACCGGGAAACCATTGGACAAAAAGCTAACTTTGACTACCGACTTAAAAAACAATCAGGCGGCCCTGGTATGTACGCCCATGTTATTGGGTGGATTGAACCTACAGATGAGCCATTTGTTTTTGAGAATCGGGTAGTTGGGGGGGCGATTCCCAAAGAGTACATCCTTGCGTGTGAGAAAGGTTTTCGGCAGGCGATGGAATCAGGAAAACTGTCAGGCTATCCGGTGACTGGCGTGAAAGTCGTTTTGGAGGGGGGTTCCTATCACCCCATTGACTCTTCAGAATTGGCATTCCGGTCGGCTTCTCATCAAGCACTAGAGAGTGCGATCGCCAAAGCCAAACCCTACATACTCGAACCAATTATGCTTGTAGAAGTGGAAACACCAAACGAGTTCATGGGCAGAGTCCAGGGTGACCTTTCCTCCCGTCGAGGTTTGCTGTTGGGTTCCGAGACAATGCAAGGATATTCAGTGATTCGGGCAGAAGTACCCCTAGCGCGAATGTTTGGGTATTCTACAGACTTGCGATCGCTCACTTCTGGTATGGCTACCTTTTCAATGGAATTTGCCTGCTATAAACAGTCCTAATCGACATTCGCAATTAGCATCTTGAAATAGTTTAATGTAGGGGCACAGAATAACTGTGTCCCTTTCATTTTTGCTAGGTTTTGAATTATCGTTATCTCGATTCGACTTGCTATCTCTTGTACTTTACCTATAAAATCCTTTAATTTTTATGTTCAAAAATAGTTTTAATATTACTATTAATCAAGCATATATAGCAATTCCCTCTTAAGTGAGGTACACAAACCTTTGTTTTTAATGCAGAGGGGCGCAGAGTTAAGCGCATTCGCCTTTAGGCGTTCCCGCAGGGTAGGTACACAGAGGTTTACCCATAAGAGTAAGTTTGACATTAAACAAAAAAATGCAGTTCATTTACCTACCTGAAAATAGCTGTAATTCAATCTGCGCTCGTCAAATCCTCGATCGCTGACATCTGGGAATTCGGTAAACTAAATTTGGATACCCAGGAGTTTTTTGTGCCTACCTTGAAAACCTTACAACCTGGAGATGAGCCATTACTCGAAGCATTCCTCTGGCAACATGCCGATACTTCAATGTTTTTGCGCTCTAATTGCCGAGCTGCGGGACTACTTGACGAGGGTGCAAGATTTCAAGGAACTTATGTTGCTGCGTACATAAATGAAGCTATCGTGGCGGTTGCAGCCCACTTTTGGAATGGGATGGTAATAGTTCAAGCCCCTGTACATTTAGCAGAGGTGGTGCAAGCAGCAGTAACTCAATCTGGACGAGCCATTGCTGGAATTAGCGGCCCAGCCGCACAAGTTGAAGCAACAAAAAGTGTTTTGGGACTTAGCAACCGACCAACTCAGCTTGATGAATCTGAGATATTATTTTCTCTCACACTGGCAGACTTGCAAATACCTCCAGCCTTAGGAGCAAAACAAGTGCAGTGTCGTTTCCCACATTCAGATGAATTGGAATTACTGTGTGAATGGTGCGCTGCTTATAATATCGAAGCTTTAGGGCAAAAAGAAACTTCGAGTTTACAACCAGCTTGTCGGCAAATAATTGAAGCGCGTCAAGCTACGTCTGTGCATTGGGTATTGGTAGCAGAAAATACTCTAGTTTCCTACTCTGCGTTTAATGCCGCCCTGCCTGATATTGTGCAAATTGGTGGAGTTTGGACACCGCCAGCACTACGGGGTAAAGGCTACGCCAAATGTGTTGTAGCAGGCTCGTTGTTAGAAGCGCGATCGCACGGTGTAAAACGTGCCATCCTATTTACAAGTGACGACAAACAAGCAGCACAAGCAGTTTATCGAGGAATTGGCTTTGTGCCCACTGGTGAGAAGTATGGGTTAGTGTTGTTTGAAGGATGATGGGCATGGGGCATTGGGCAAACAGGGGGTGTGGGAAGTGTGGGAGGTGTGGGAGGATGGGGAAGAAATCTTTCCCCCTCTCCCTCATCCCATATTCACTGAATTAAGCCGTGAAGCCGCCGTCAATGTTCAAGCTTGCGCCGGTGACGAAACCAGCTTCGGCACTGGCAAGGTAGGAAACCATGCCAGCGATTTCGTCGCTTTGACCGTAGCGTTGGAGGGCGGTCATACCTTTAATGTTGTCGGCAAAGGAGCCGTCCGCCGGGTTCATGTCGGTGTCCACTGGGCCGGGCTGGATGTTGTTGACCGTGATGCCGCGAGGGCCGAGATCGCGGGCAAGACCGCGCGTGAAACTAGCGATCGCACCTTTGGTTAAAGCATAAACAGAACCACCAGCAAACGGCACAAGGTCACTGTTGACGCTGCCGATGTTGATGATTCGTCCGCCTTCGCCCATGTGGCGGACAGCTTCTTGGGTAGCCACAAACACACCCTTGATGTTAATTGCAACGAGCCGGTCAAAGTCCTCCAAGGAGAACTGGTCGATGGGGGCTAAGACGGCGACACCGGCATTGTTCACGAGGATGTCGAGACGACCAAAGGCTTTCACAGTTTCAGCGACGGCGTTTTTTACTGCTTCGACATCGGCACTATCGGCGCGTATGGCCAGGGCTTTTCCACCGGCCGATTCGATCGTCTGCACTACCTCGTCAGCTTTTTGTGGTGAGCTAGTGTAGGTGAGGGCTACGGCTGCGTCATCCTCCGCCAGACGTTTGGCGATGGCCGCCCCTAGACCACGGGAGCCACCAGTAACCAATGCAACTTTTCCAGTCAGTTTTTTTGCCATGATTGGTTGTGAGCCTAAATATACTATTTTACCGATAGGCAACGCGGAGACTTTGAACTAAAATCACCGCAGATGCGATCGCCATTAACCCGCCCCAAAACCAATAAGGCAAAAGTAAATACCGCTGCATTTGTGCTGTATCTGAGAGTCCAAGATAACCAGCAGAGCTACTAAATAAATAATCTAGTTGATGGTATGTACTCACACAAGCTTGTACGCCCAAAAATTGAATGGTGAACCCTTGTACCCAACGAGGTGCCCTCAAGGCAATACCCAAAATTATTAAACCCAACAAAGGAATTGCCACCAAACCAAACCAAGAACGCACCCAAATTAATGTAGAAAATAACAAAAAACTCCCTAAAATTTTCAAACCCAAGGAAGCTGCTTTAAAACTGCGGGAAGCCAGAATCAAGGCTGCGCCTGCAAGAGGTGGCCCCATTGGCCCTGCTGCTGCGATTATTGCTGGGCCGATTGGCCCCAATGATGACCGAATACCATAAGTTGCAACGCCGGAACCATCGCTAAAAATTTGCAATTTCTGAAATTGTCCTCCTAACAGAAGTGCCATTAAGCCGTGACCCATTTCATGAAACCAAGTTGCCAAGATCGTAAATGGGTATAATATATAATCTCCTCCGGGAACTTGCCACAATAAAGCAGTAGCGATCGCAGCCGCAACTAGCCATTTTAGCCCCATGCGTTCAACAACTGGCGGAGCTTCTTTTGTCAGCAAGTTTTCAAAATTGTTACTTGGTTCCTTCATAAATAACTCAATTTTAGATTTTAGGTTTTTCCCACGGATTAATCGCGGGCATTCAATTTTAGATTTTCGACTTTGGCGCAAGCGCTGAGTCTAATTATTTTAGATTTTAGATTATCCCTTCAATCTCAAATCCAAAATTAAAAATCTAAATTGGCAGTGTATTTTTATCCATACTAGTGTAATTATTAAGGTAATGGGGCTTTCAAAAACTCTCGACTTTCGTAAAGAGGTTTAAGCCTAACGCACCATCTTCTATCGCGGTGCATTAAGCTAAAGGTGTAACTCCCCTTACTTAAGATTTACTTTATAAATGACCTCTAAATAATGAGGAAAAATAAGTTTAAATTCCAGAAGTAACCTTTGGAAGCTGCAAGTGCTGTCTCACTTAGCGGTGTTAGCTTTAGTTTTACTTAGACCATTAAGAGCAATCCACAGATTAGTTAAGTTTTTAATCAAACAATAATATCAAGTAGACGGATTAAGGCATTAAAATCTTGGGCTTTATCGTTATCTATTCAAATTGGTTGCCATCGCTCTCCATCCATCTGAGATTTTCAAGATATAATGCGTGCTGAATAATTTTTGTAGAAATACACTTTATGAGCGATCGCGCAAATTATATCTTAATTGACAAAAAGAAGAATCTACGTACTTATTATGATAAATGGTGTCTTGGCACAATTAGTAAATGGCTACTATCTAACTCGGAACAAGCAATTTCTGATTTACGCTCTATGCAGCCAACTCCAGGTTATCTTCTAAATGAAACTTGGTGTGATAGCGCAGTATTAATTGATGATTATAATAAAGTTTTAAAGTTCTTTATTAGTGCAGAAGCAATTAGCATAGGTAATTACTGCTGGAGTACTCTAATATGAAGCAGCTAAAGTCCGCTGAGGAAATATAGGAATCATATTTGATTTCTGAACTGGAGTTTAGACTAAATCGGTCATGTTCAAGAAAAAAAGGGAGTCTGATTGAATACAGCCCCCCTTAGTAGCAGAAACTGAGAGAAGTACTACCAACTCTCACCT
>NZ_JACJTU010000034.1 GCF_014698835.1 Nostoc paludosum FACHB-159
CCAATACCAATTCAATATTGAAGCCTGATTCCATTAACTCTGTAATGATTTCCGATGCTAACTCTATTTTAGTTTTGTATTTATCTGACTCCTTTAATGTTCCTTTTATCGTTGATATTATCCCCAGGTGTAAATATTTGAAGCACTCATAATTCCTTACTTCTTTAAATAACTCTTTATACTCTGCACAATATTCATCTACGATCGCAACTGTTGGGTGGGCGTCTCTAGCCAAATGTTTCAGGATTTGTAATTCTACATCCATGCCCTGCTTACCTTCCAGAGTTTTTTCTTTTAATCCTTTTATTAAGAATACTCGGAAAGTGACAGAAGAGGGGTAGTGCTTGACTTTTGTTTGTCGGTCTTCCTTGCGATAACGGGGAGAAACTACTTCAATAATCAACGAAGGACGCACCCCTTCTTCAGATACAACAAACTCAGTATGGTTCTGTTCTTTATTTTGAATTCCAAAAACGACAAAAGTATCTGGACAATGATTTTTCAAATTGGGAATTCCCCATTGAATAATCAAATCGCGGAAGACTCCTGCGGTGGAATCATTGGCGTAACGACGAGTCAGCATATCTTTGGTATCACCCGCCGCATCGTCATGAAAGGTACTATTAGGCAAGTGATATCCTTCTTGTGGATGGAGAAACTCTTCCGAAGTTAAGGGAATTTTTACGTAATCAATACTACCATCAGGCTGGGTGACAATTTCAGTTCGCCAGCCCCGTTCAGCTAATTCATCTGATAAATTCTGGGATGTCGTGGCTGTCATTGCTAAGACTGACCTTTTGTTTCTACTGCTGTCAGGCTAACATACTCAATCTGACTTACGAACTTAGCATCAGGGTTCTCGTCTTACCATCTATGTAACTAATTGTTAAAACAGGTTGAATGCGATCGCTCTGCTAGAATTACCTCAATATAGCTTTATAGCAATCCTATTTAAGTTGTGAAAAATACCAGTGGTGACAATCAACAGTCAACTCTGAATCCAAGTTGGTATCATTGGGCAGGACTACCCCAATCAGATAGCGATCGAGTTACGATCTTGTCACAGTTCATTTTTAATTTGAGAAGTCCTATTCCAGAAATTTCTGGTTAAAATAGTATATCTGTTCTACTCAACATCTAAACCCACACTCCTGAAAATCCATATACTTAGAGGCTCTAATGGCTATCAATACCGATACTTCTGGCAAGCAAAAAGCGTTAAATATAGTACTCAACCAGATTGAGCGCAGCTTCGGTAAAGGAGCAATCATGCGCCTGGGGGATGCTACCCGGATGCGGGTGGAGACAATTTCCAGCGGGGCACTGACCTTGGATTTGGCATTGGGAGGCGGTTTACCCAAAGGGAGGGTAATTGAGATTTATGGGCCGGAAAGTTCCGGGAAAACCACAGTAGCCTTACATGCGCTCGCGGAAGTGCAAAGAGAAGGTGGCATTGCTGCGTTTGTTGATGCCGAACATGCCCTTGACCCCACCTACGCTGCGGCATTAGGTGTAGATATTGACAATTTGCTGGTTTCCCAACCTGATACAGGAGAAGCCGCCTTGGAAATTGTCGATCAGCTGGTTCGTTCTGCTGCGGTTGATATTGTAGTTATTGACTCGGTAGCAGCATTAGTTCCCCGCGCTGAAATTGAAGGCGATATGGGTGATGCTCACGTTGGTCTCCAAGCGAGGTTAATGAGCCAAGCTTTGCGTAAAATTACTGGCAATATTGGTAAATCTGGTTGCACAGTGATTTTCATTAACCAGTTGCGGCAAAAAATCGGTGTTACCTACGGAAGTCCAGAAACCACAACTGGCGGTAATGCATTGAAGTTTTATGCTTCTGTACGCTTGGATATTCGTCGGATTCAAACCTTGAAAAAAGGTACAGATGAATTTGGTAACCGCGTCAAAGTCAAAGTTGCGAAAAATAAAGTAGCGCCACCTTTTAGAGTTGCGGAATTTGACATTATTTTTGGTAAAGGTATTTCTATCCTGGGTTGCCTTGTGGATTTGGCAGAAGAAACTGGCATCATTATTCGCAAAGGAGCTTGGTACAGCTACAACGGCGATAACATCTCTCAAGGACGAGACAATGCCATTAAGTATCTAGAAGAAAAGCCAGAATTTGCTGAACAAATTAAGCAACTAGTACGGGAAAAACTAGATAAAGGTGCTGTTGTTTCTGCTAACTCTGTATCAAAGTCTAATGAAGATGAAGATGAAGATGAAATTGAATTAGAGGAAGAAGAATAAGCAATTTTGGCCTAAATGATTTCATGTATGAAAACAATTCTGCATGATATCAAAACTCTTGTAGAGACGCTGCAATTGCAACGTCTCTAAATATAATAAATTCATAACTAAAATTGGGCAATAGCGCAATTTTCAATTATATGGTGCGTTATGAAGAGACATAAGGCACCTTTTACATAATAGTAATACGTTACCCTTGCTGTTTGCTTTTGAATTTTTTAGCTAGGATTATACGGTTTTTGTCTGCTAAAAAGACGGTCTAAAATTTCTGACTTCTGTTCTGAACTGAAGTTTTCATACCAATGGTCAATTTTATCAGCTAGTCCGGAATTTCTGAAAATCTCTAAATTGTCATTTGGGCTGTCAATTAGAATTTTTGGTCGATCGCGAGGATAAGTCAGTATTTCTGCTTTGCTATCGCTCTTTCGATTCATCAGCTGCATCAATAACTCTATTGCTACAGTTGGTAGAACGCGGCACTTATCCTCGACAAAAAAACTAAAACTTAGGCTACCTAAACGAATGCGATCGCCATCTTTGAGTTTGATCGGTTCAACAGCACGTTGCTCATTCACAAATGAGCCGTTGGTACTGTTAAAATCAATCAAGTAGAAGCCTTCCTCCTCAATATGTTGAATCGCAGCGTGGCGACGAGACATATAACTATCAGGAACGCAAATGCCACTGCTGCGACCACGACCTATTGTCCAGATCTGCTGTGGTTGTCGTAAACTTTGGGTCTGATTGTCGCACAAATTAGTCATCAAATAAACGGCAGCAGTATCGACTATCCCGTTTACATAATATGTTTTCACCCTCTTCAACGAGGGTTGATATAGGTTTTCTAGCTGAAGAATCTCGTCTAAGAGACCGCTGTGGTGTTCATATAATTTCAGAAATACTTGATATAAAGTTAATCTCCGTTCTATTTCCGTTTGTGCAAAGTCAGCCATGATATATAAACCTTCTATGACCTGATTTCGGTTGTGAATATTTTGCTTCAGCCTACAATCAGGGATAATTGTTTTTTAATTTCCGCTGCCATCTCAGAAGTTGATTGGCTTAGGAGGGTTAAATTTGGCAAATTCTGGGTGTGAAATTCCCTGTTGTTTATAGCCATAAAAATTATGGCAATCTTTATAAAAAATTATGTGATGCTTTATTTTTTATTGTAAATAATACTTTGTTATTTTTAACAGATAAAAACTATAAAGATTTCATGAAGATTGATAAAATGCCTACGTATTTTTACGCGGTAATTTTATTTAAAAAACTGCGATTACAAATACGTTAAAAAATCCCATTTTTAGGTAAAATTTACAGCATATTTTATCTCAATGAGGTACACAATGAGTGGGAAAACATCGTACAATATTTATTATATTAAAATGTTTATTTCACTTACTTGTAAAGTACTGTAGAAAGTTTTTCACAGCAATTGTGCCACTAATAAGGAAATACCGTTAAGTTAAAGATTATTTATGAATATTTGATGCGATCGCAAAAGTTTCTTTAACTGGAAGCCCCTAACTTCTGTAGTGAATGCGAACTTTCAAATCACAATAAGCCTCGTTTGCCGTTGGGGCGCACGGTCATCCAATTTGTTTTTGCTAGTGCTAGCTGTTCATCAGAAATTTTGGCATTTGTGAGATTGGCACCACATAAATTAGCTCCTCGGAGGTTGGCATTGGTGAGATAAGCATGGCTGAGGTCTGCACCTCGTAGGTCTGCCCCTTCTAGATCGGTATGGTTAAAGTATGCTTTGCTCAAATTAGCATCTTTGAGATTAGCTCTAGTGAGACTTGCTCTGCCAAAGTCACTGTTGTGGAGATTAGCTCCTTGGAGATTGGTTTTTTGTAATTGAGCCGAATGAAAATTTGTTCCTGATAAGTCAGCACCTTGCAGGTTTAGCAAACTTAAGTTGTGTAGGGCAAAATCCCGTCTTCCTTTGATATAGGCTGTTAGTAAACTTTGGGTATCTAATTTGCGCTCAACTTTAGAATTTGGAATTTGGGAACCATTACTGTTGCTGTTAGCGAAAGTTGTTGATTTGCCGATTCCAGCGGCTTCAGCCTTGGCTCGTCTAGCACGAATTGCTGCTGCTACCTGTGCTACTCCTGCGCTAGTAACAGCTGGAGAAGCATTGCTACATAAAACAGCAGAATCTTCCATACGGTTGTATGTTCGCCCTTTAACTCCAGCATCGGGAGATTTAGCCAGCAACCCCTGTGCTAAACTATCTAAGTATGGTTCTATCTCTAAGGCTCTGAGAACGTCTGCTGCTGATTGATAACGATTACGTACTGATACATCTAACATTTTCCGCAATACGTTGGTCAAGTGGTCGCTCACTTGCACTAGCTGTTCCCACATCATCTCGCCAGTTGTGGGATTGTAATCTAAATCTTTAGGAGTTTTACTAGTTAGCAAATAAATACATGTCACGCCCAGTGCGTAGATATCACTAGCATAGACTGGACGCATGGCCATTTGTTCTGGAGGTGCAAAACCAGGAGTACCAATAGCATATGCAGTTAACGCCGTCTGTCCCGATTGAGTCGCTGCACCTTGAGTAACTTGATTTTTGACAGCACCAAAGTCAATGAGTACCATTCTGGCATCTTGACTGCGGCGAATTAAGTTAGCTGGCTTGATATCTCGGTGAATTACCTTTTGCTCGTGGATGTATTGCAGCAATGGCAAAATCTCACTCAAGAATTGCTTGACTCCAGTTTCGGTTAATACACCGTTGAGTTTCACCTCTTCTTGCAAGGTATCACCGCTGATGTATTCTTGAACTAAGTAAAATTGTTCGTGTTCTTCAAAATAGTCCAGCAATCGTGGTACTTGGGGATGATTGCCTATCTTACCTAGAGTTTTGGCTTCTCGCTCAAAGAGTTCTCTGGCCATCTGTAAAACATGTGGCGAGTTGCCAGAGGGTCGTAGTTGCTTGATTACACAACTAGGTTCTCCTGGTAAAACTCGATCCTGGGCTAGGAAAGTTGCTCCAAAGCCACCTTGGCCTAATGGCTTGACTACCTGATAGCGATCGCGCAACAGTAGTCGCGAGCCACAAGACTGACACCTTTGGCTATTTACCAAATTTTCTGGATTGCGACAGGTAGGATTTAAGCAGTAGCTCATGCACTGTCAACTCGCTGCACGAAGAATCATAGGGAGTTTTTTATACTCTCCTTCAATTATTTAGATCTTAATCAAGACTTACCAGGTAATTTTTGCTGGAAATCCTTTGAAGAGTTTCTAAAGTTTAAATAAGATTACGTACAGCGATCGCTAAAACAAAATTCTTTATTATACCTACATTCTTACATAATACTTGAATAGCTTTATACTAATTTGTATTTGAGAATGTCTAATTTTAGATGATGCTATGTATAGCCTTGTTTTGCGCGAAATATACTATATAATGTGTGGTTAATTAGTTTTTTTCCAACATCTGTGCAGAAAGCGGGAAAGCTTCCTCTATGCTTACTAAAGTCTTAAAGAGCAGTCTTTAGCCAGATGCCATATTAGAGTATTGGAGGGCAGTGCCCAACACCAGTTGTGGGAAAACACGCCAGTTACTCGACTTGGGGAAACCCCAAGACTGAACTGGCTCTCCTACAGAAAATCCTGTAGGATTTTGGATGCCCATATTGGAGACAATTTAGGATCGGCTCCATTAGTTGAAGAAACTATTAGCTAGCTTTCATGTTCACACCAATCAGCTGTTCAAGAAGTGCTAAAACATCGCTGCGGCTGAGTTTTTCTTTACCATTAGCCAGGGCATCAAGGGTTCCATGTGCCAAGGTCAAGGGAATTTGGCAAAAGTCTAAGGCTGGGCCTGTGGGAAGATTTTTGGTGTAAGCTTCTGCCAAGCCTAGATTGCGCCGCGCATACTCTTGCATATTTGCTGCATTCCAACCTTCTGGAAAAAAGTCTACCCCACGTCTGAGATCTTCAGTATGATTACGCAGAATATTAACTGCTTGTAAACTCCGGCCAAACCCAATGGCTTGGGTACGATTTGTTTGTGTTCCATCGTACCAAGTCCATAAGTCCGAAAGTAATAATCCCACTGTACCTGCAACCGCAAAGGTATAACGGTCTAAATCAGATTCGGTGTAAATTTTCCAGTTGATTTCTGCCCAGTAAGCCATCCGGTCTGCCATTGCAGCAGTGGCATCCCAAATTCGAGGTGCAATGGTTTCAGGTGCTAGCAGCGACCATTCTCGAATTCTAAGAGTAACTTCTTCTAAGGAATTCTCATACTCACTAAATCCTGCTTTGAAGGCGTCTAGCGCGAAGCCATCAACTCCTGCCTGTAATGTCAGACTGATTGTGCGTAAGAGTTTTGCCTTAGTAGGGTTGTCTAGTTCTGGATGATCTTCAATTTCATCAATAGCACGCATACACAAATATGCTGATGCTACTGCTTCTTGCAATCCTGGCGGTAAAAGACTAATTGGAATATAAAAAGTTCGGCTAGTTTCTTTAAGGATTTGCAGAGCATCTCTACGTAAATTCATGTTTTCACTCCCCGCTTGATTTTTACACCACATGAAGTTTGCAGTTTTTTGATGATACTGGATATAGTTTTGACTAAACTTTAAAAACTATAGACTATAAGATACGCTAGTATTTCATCTGAAAATTAATAGTTTTTGGTGTTGCAATTAACAAAACTCTCAAATTTATTAAAGTCTAGTCTAGTATATAGGGTTTTGGTTGCAAAAAAGGTTCAGGTATAGTTCTATATAGACATCATGAAGTTTTTAGCGTAAATATAAACAATCATGCTAAGCACTAAAAGATTAAGTGGGAATCGCTACTAAAGTTTCTTGTGTTTGTACAGCTTTGATACCTCAACTTACTAGTTTATTTTTCTCAATTAGATATGCAGTGGCGTCAGCATAAAAAACGAGTACTATCTTCTGGTATCAGGCTTAACATTATCTCTCCTGATAATTAATTAGTTTTATTTATAATTATTTACAAGCAAGTTATAAATAAAACTGTATAGCTGAATACAGTTAAAGTCGCAATAACAACTACTTGGCACTACCGTCTGAGAGCATCGAGGGTATTTAATTTCAAAATTCATTGGTCTTAAAAGTGTTGCGATCGCACTGTAGATTTTTTAAATAGCTGTATTATTTAATCATAAATAATATAAGTAGATAAAAACTCCTAGCTGGCAATGAATTATAAAATAAGCTTATAAATTAAGCAGCATAGACCAACCAAAATTAGCTACACAGACTCAAATATACTGAGTGTTTGATTCTTTACAAAAACAATTTTTATTGGGAAGATTAGTGCTTAGAGGTTAATTTACCCTAAATCTGCGTTAATTTAACTACTCATAGTTTGTATATATAATTACAATTATTATTGGGAATAATAGCAACTTTAGATACCTTTAGATGCAAAAGTTACTTTGCCAAAGAGTTATGGTGGATTAAATTAGAGGCATACTGGAGCGATCACTGTTTATAAGTAGTTTTTGGTACTAAGAAATAGAGTATATTTACTGAATAATAATAAAAAAGGTGGGTGAATATCCCACTTCAGAAAACATTTGTGAATGTTTAATGAAACTTTTTACTTATCTTCCGCTGCTGCCAACCCATTAATCGCTGGGCCATTAATTACTCTTCCCTGAGTATCAAACCGCGAACCGTGACAGGGACAATCCCAGGTTTTTTCTGAGGAATTCCAGGCGACGATACAATTGAGGTGAGTACAGATTGCTGAATGTTGGTGTAGTGTGCCGTTTTCGTCTCGATAAGCTGCGACTTTTGTCAAACCACGCCGTACCACTGCACCCGTATCGGGGGCGAGTTTTTCCACAGAATCAATATCTCCTGGTGTCACCCAATTTAAATATTGGCTAGCAACGTTGAGATTTTCAGAGATAAAATCGCTTACTCCTCCGATTCTCACACGCGACGGGTCATAAAGCTCTGCCCAGGTATTTTTTCGTCCTAAAATCAAATCAGTTAACAGTATACCTGCAATTGTACCGTGGGTCATGCCTATGCCTGTATCACCGGTGACAATGTAAACGTTTTGTTCATCAAAGGGATTTTTGCCTATGTAAGCAATACCATCATCAGAATTCATTACCTGACCTGACCAACGAAATAAAACTTCCTGTACCATCGGAAAACGTTCTTGCGTCCATGTCTGGAGTTTGGCATACCGGGCATTGGCGTCGTCTGCTTGTCCAGTTTTATGGTCTTCACCGCCAACTATTAATACATCGTACTCAGAATCGAGTTTCTGTAATCTTACGTAGTGGTAAGGGTCGAGGGTATCCCAATAAAGGGCTTTGTAAACTGAATCGTGAGGGACTTTCAGACCGATGACAAAAGTCATGTATGGAGCCTGCTTAAAGTGCATAGTAGCTAAATTACTGATGGGCGAATTGGTTGCTACTACCACAGCGTCGGCTGTGACAACTTGACCACTGCTGGTTTCAACGCGGGCGGGTAAACCACCTTTGATTTTTTCTACGTGGGTTCTGGTAAAAATTCGGCCACCACGACGTTGAATGGCTTCTGCAAGTCCGGCGAGATACTTCAGGGGGTCGAATTGCCCTTGTTGGGGAAAGCGTAGACATACACCTGTATCAAAATCAGTTAATGGTGCTTTTTTGAGAATTTCTACATTAGTGAGTCCGACTCGGTGTGCAGCTTCTAACTCTTGCTGAATTTCATCCAATGAGTTCACATCCGGTGGAAACAAATAGCCATCAAGCCGCTCAAAATCGCAGTTAATATTTTCTTGGGTAGCGATCGCTTCTATAGTATTAATTGCTGTTGTATGACTTTGGGCAATAAGTTTTGCGCCTTCTTTACCGTGTATTTGCTCAAGTTCGTAGTAACGTTCGGTTAGTACATTTGATAGGTGTGCTGTTGTCCGTGCAGTTTGGCCGCCACCAATCACACCATCATCCAGCACGACTACAGACTTACCTTGGCGGGTTAAAATATAAGCAGTTGACATCCCCGCTATGCCAGCACCCACGACGCACACATCTGCATAAATATTTTCTGTAAGCGCGGCTTGTTCTGGAACTTTTGCGCTTGCCATCCAAATAGAAATAGTTTTACCAGAGTCGTTTTGCATTTTTTTGTAGAGTCTCATACCTAATTTATTTGCTGTAAATAGCTAGATCGATCTCCGAGTGACAGGAAAATCAAAACTGACAAATAACAAAAAATATTTTGATATTTTTCCTATTTAGCTTGGAGTTATGTCTATCTTTGACTCTTGTCAAGAATCAAGCTAAAGTTTATATTCCAGCTTATTCTTGTGCAAGTTTAGACTATTTTTTATAAATATTGCATCTCCACGATGGTAGACAGAAAAATATACTTTATTGAGGATGAAATTATAAAAAAATGTATTTCTTTAAAGATTAAATTATGCTGTAATTATCGGACTCAATATCGTCCAGCGACAAGTAGGAGAAAGTAGGAGATTAAACTAATGAATAGCATTGGAAAAATCTTACTGAGTATTATTGCCACTATTAACGGCTTTTTGGATGATGCTATAGTTTAGCTGAACCCTTAAAAATTTAGTTGCTCTTGCCGTTTGCTATTCCCTGGACAAAACTTAGGGATTTAGACGAGCTAAAATTAGGGTAAATTAAAGTTCAAAAGGGGCTGTGGACACCTTCAATGTCTGAAGTAATGGAATTGTTTGTGTTACTCAACAGCGCTCTTAAGACAATGGCAGCTAACATCACTTGCTATTGGGAGATCGTGAAAAAGCTTGATTTTTGAAGCACCTTTATTTCTTACTCTAAATTGTGCAATAAAAAATATGCATAGGGGTAGATGAAAAGCAACTCAAGGGGTAGCATACAATACAATGGACATAAATGATTAACCCGTAAGAAATACGGTGATTTATGACGCTAGATAGATGCGGTTAGAGAACACTCAATGTTAAAGGTTAACCGCTTGCGACTGCAAGATATATTTCAGATTCCAGCAAATTCATTTGTGGCAAAAATCGCAAGTGCGATACCCGTTTTGGTTGGTAGTTTGGTACTAGTTGGTTGGTGGTTGGGAATTGATCTTCTCAAGCGTGGTTTTCCTGGTAGTCCTGCGACGATGAAATTCAACACAGCCCTGTGCTTTGTGCTGTCTGGGATATCGCTGTGGCTATTTTTAACAAGAAGGAGAACAAAAACAACGCAGGAAAGAACAGTTAAAAATTACCTGCATTTCCCTAGTCTCCTACTTGCCAAAGTTTGTGCAATAGCGGTTACCACAATTTCTGTACTCACACTGTGTCAATATCTGTTCGGCTGGAATTTTGGTATTGATGAACTGGTGTTTCGCGACTCACCGACTAGTTTGGTGATATCACATCCAGGGCGAATGGGGGCAAACACGGCAGTGAATTTTATACTGGTCAGTGTCGCCTTACACTTTCTAATTTATCAAAGAAATCACCGCAGTTATTGGTATGCCCAAATTCTGGCTTTGTTAGCTACTTTGATTTCCTTTCAAGCGCTGATGGGCTATGCCTACAAAGTCAAAGTTCTTTATGGCATTGCCCCTTATACAACATCAATGGCGTTACACACAGCGCTGTTATTCAACATACTAGGTATAGGTATTTTGTGGGCGCGGCCAGAACAGGGGTTAATGAAAGTAGTCACGAGTGATAACTATGGCGGCTTACTTGCGCGTCGGTTATTGGTTGCGGCGATCGCAGTACCTTTTATATTAGGGTGGATAATTGTTGAAGGTCAACGCGCAGAACAATACGACCCAGCTTTTGCAGTATCAGTGTTTGCCATCGTCCTGATTGTAATTTTTACGGTTTTGATTTGGCAAAGTGCGAGGGTTATCGAACACCTCAGCCATGAACGCGATATCTCCGATAGCCTACGTTTACGTGCCCAAGAAGCACTAAGAGCCTACGAAGATAAACTGGCAAGTTTTGTAGATGCTAACGTTATCGGCATAGTCTTTGCTGACGTTTATGGCGGTATCCACCAGGCAAATGACGAATATTTGAGGATAATTGGTTACACCCAAGAAGATCTGTTGGCACGCAGATTAAGTTGGACAGAAATCACACCTCCAGAGCATCGATATTTAGACCAACAAGGTATTGCCGAAGCCAAAGCAAATCCCAAAGGTGCTTGTACGCCATACAAGAAAGAATACATTCGCAAAGATGGTAGCCGAATTCCGGTTTTAGTTGGTTACGTGCTATTGGGAGAAACACGGGACGAGTCAGTAGCTTTTATCCTCGATTTGAGCGAACGCCAGCAAGCAGAAGCAGAACAACAAAAGTTAGTATCGTTGGTAGAAAATAGCTCTGACTTTATTGGTATCGCCACACTTGAGGGGCAATTACTCTATATAAATGATGCAGGTCAAAAGTTAGTAGGGCTTGCAAGCTTAGAAGAAGTGAAGCAAAAGGCCGTATTAGATTACGTCATGCCCGAAGACAAAGATTATTTTCAACAGCGTATACTGCCGACTGTGCGATCGCAAGGGCGTTGGCAGGGAGAATTCCGCTTTCGACATCTGCAAACAGGCAAAGCGATACCAGTTGATTACAACATCTTCACCGTTACAGAGAACAACACAGGTCAACCAATTGCTTTGGCTACTGTGACTCGCAACATCAGCGAACAAAAACAGGCCAAGGAACAAATCTTACAATTAAATAAGGATCTACAACGCCGGATCGCTGAATTACAAACTTTGCTGGAGGTAATTCCCATTGGTATTGGCATTGCTGAAGATCCACAATGCCAAAGTATCAAGGTCAACCCTGCTTTTGCTAAGCAGTTGGGCATATCACCAGATGCAAATGCTTCTTTGAGCGCTCCCTTGGGTGAAAAACCGACTAACTTTAAAGTTTACCGCCAGGGAAGGGAATTGTCACCAGAAGAACTTCCCATGCAGTACTCTGCTGCTCATGGGGTCGAAGTTTTAGATTTTGAGGTTGATATAATACATGAAGACGGAAAAATAGTCAAGCTTTTAGAGCATGTTGCACCTTTGTTTGACGAAGATGGCAAGACTAGAGGGTGCGTTGGGGCATTTTTGGATATTACAGAAAGCAAGCAGGTAGAAGAAGCACTCCGCAACCAGCAAAAATGGCTGGAAGATGTGTTAAATCTAATGCCAAGACCGATGTTGTTTATTGAACCAGGAACAGCACGGGTAATTTTTGCCAATCGCTCTGCTGACGAATTGGCCGGGGGCGAATTTCCTAAAGGTGTAGCAGCAGCGGAATATCACACAGTTTACCACTATACGGATGCGGCAGGAAATGGCATTCCCAATGAGCAAATGCCAGGAGTGCGGGTGGCCCTTGGCGAACGTCTTAATGGGTTGGAGGTGGACTGGCATACTAGCTGTGGCGTGCGCTCTTTACTGATATTTGCGGATACTTTGCCAGCGATGCACGGTCATCCAGCTATCTGTATTTTGGTGTTCCAAGATATTAGCAACCTCAAGCAGGCAGAAAAAGCGCTTTCCTTGAATTACCAAAGGCTAAAGTTACTTTTTGAGACAGCTAACGATCTGCTATCGAGCCAGCAACCAGTAGAACTAATCGATAGCGTTTTCCGAAAACTCTCGGAGCAAATTGGTTTAGATGTTTACTTCAACTATTTGGTTGAGGATAACTCTGAGGTAATGCGGTTGGAGTCTTACAGTGGCATTTCCCCAGAACTGGCAAAGGAAATTCAGTGGTTGGCATTTGGTCAGGCGGTTTGTGGTACTGTAGCCCAGCAACGCCGCCCCATACCTGTAGAGAATGTGCAGCAATCAACTGACCCGAAAACAGATTTAATTCGTTCTTTAGGTATTACTGCTTATTATTGTTACCCGTTAATGACACAGGGACGGCTTTTGGGTACTCTTTCTTTTGGTAGTCGGACTCGGTTGAGCTTCACCGAAAATCAAAAAGCGATGATGCAGGCAGTTTGCGACCAAATAGCGATCGCAATGGAACGAGCTAGTTTAATTGCATCTTTGCAACAGCAGACTGAGCAGTTACAACAAGCCAACCGGATGAAAGATGAGTTTCTGGGCATATTATCCCACGAATTGCGATCGCCCCTGAATGCCATCCTTGGCTGGGCACAACTATTGCAACGCAGCAAGCTCAGCGAAACCCAAATCGCTAAAGGTATGGAGACAATTGAGCGCAACGCTAAGGCGCAAACGCAGCTAATTGAAGACTTGCTCGATATATCGCGGATGAACAGAGGTAAATTACGCCTCAATGTCCGTAGTTGTAATTTGGTGTCGATAATTGAGTCCAGCCTAGAGACTGTTAGCTTAGCCGCCCAATCTAAAGAAATCGATTTGAGATTTTCCGTCGTTCCTTCCTCAGAAACCGCATCAAAAGAAGCAGAATTCCGAAATAATCAGCATCCAAACGGCAACTGCAAAGCCGAAGATCCAATATTCTTAGTTTCAGGAGATTTCGAGCGTTTGCAGCAAATTATCTGGAATTTGCTATCCAACGCCATCAAATTCACAGCCGCAGGCGGACGAGTAGAGGTGCGATTGTCTGTAGTTACTGACATCAGCGCTTCAAGGTCTAATTTAGGGCAATCCCTTGGGCAATCCCCCAGCTTAGAACCACAGACAACCGACAAATATGCAAAAATTCAAGTAATTGACACAGGTATTGGCATCAGTGCTGATTTTCTGCCTTACGTCTTTGAACGTTTTCGTCAAGCTGATAGTTCTAGCACCAGAACCTATGGAGGATTGGGGCTGGGATTAGCGATCGTGCGTCATTTAGTAGAATTGCATGGTGGTATCATCTACGCAGATAGTCCCGGCGAACAACAAGGCGCGACATTTACAGTCAAGCTACCACTTCTCAAGAGTCCGCCTCTCAATTCCTGTGCCCCTGTGCCCCTTTGCTCCTGTGCCCCTGTGCCCCCCTCCCTGCTTAGTGTACGAGTACTGGTTGTAGATGACCAAGTTGATAGCCGTGAATTTGTCACCACAGTACTCGAACAGTACCAAGCGGAAGTTCGAGCAGTAGCATCAGTTCGAGAAGCATTGCAAGTAATTCCAGAGTGGAAACCAGATGTGTTAGTTAGCGATATCGGTATGCCTCAAGAGGATGGTTACTCATTGATTCGCAAACTGCGATCGCAGCCAGCAGAATTAGGGGGAAATATTCCCGCCGCAGCACTGACAGCTTATGCTAGGGCTGAGGATCGGATGCGAGCCATACAAGAAGGTTATCAGCTGCATTTGCCTAAACCTGTTGAGCCGGCTGAGTTAGCGACAGTAGTCGCCAGTCTGGTTGGGCGGACTTGAAAAATCAGAATTCAGAATTCAGAAGTCAGAATTCAGGAGTAAAGCCAAAGAAGCTCCTGAATTGTGTTTTGAGAAAATTATGGCAATTGAAGCATAGTTTACGACATAAACAGATCGTAAAACCACAGCATCAAAAGACTTTCTTTGCCTGTTGCCTGCTAGAAATTTTGAACTACTATATCAATTCCTTTTCAGCTTGCAGCCAATGTTCTAGAGACTTACCATCTGGATAGCCGTTTTGCTGCCAGATTTCATAAGCTCTTAAACGGATTTTATTTTCATTTGGGCGATTACTAATAAAGTCTTTGCAAGAATTAGTAGTGAAATTATAGGGAGCTTGTACAAAAAAGTTCTGACGACCGAGAATTTCACGTGTAAAACGGTAACAATTTTGTTTGATTGGGCAATTTTCTCCCGGACATAGAGTCATGTCGTAAGGCATATACACTAATCCTCTTTAATTTTTGAATTTAGTTGTAGCCTATTGGAGACATCGCTGTTTTAAGGCTAGTCGCGATCGGCAAATCATAATATAAGCGGCTCTATATCTAAGTGGGAGCGTTGGTTTCTGTAAATATACAATGCACTAAAATTACTAGCGATCGCATCCTCAACAACAGGCGATGCCTGCGGCAAGCTTCGCCAACGCTTTTTTACTCGACAGTTCGCGTTCTAAGCTGCAAGCTTCAAGTTCAAAAATTCAACAGTGAGGGTTAAAGATAAGTTTTTGACTGTTTAGTTCGCTTTGAAGTTTACACCGTCCAATCCTGTGTCATCAAGTTTGGAACTTTATTAAAGTCGCTAGTATTGCGAGTCAATAATACTAAGCCCCGTGAAAGTGCAATCGCAGCTATTCTTAAATCCATCGTGGCTATGCGAACTCTTTGCGCTCGTAATCCTTCAAATATAGCTACTGCTCCAGCATCAAATGGTAAAATTGGTGCTGCGGAAAACCCTTGAATGATTTCCATTAGCAGAGTATATCCCCGAACGACATCAGCAGATGTTTGGGAACGAGTAATAAAGGTATGAGCGCCAATTACTTGCTCGTGGAAACTAACGATAGAAAAAGCAAAATCTGTAGGTTGATGCTGGGCAATACGAGCAGCTAATATTAAAAATTCTGCTCCTGAACGTCGTTGAAGAAAACTAATATGGTCGGTGTCGAATAGATATCTCACAGTTACTCGCTAGTTTCATCTGTAGATATGTCAGCGTGGCGTAATGACCGACCATACTCTAAAGCTTTCAAAAATGCTGGTTCATCAGAGATTGAGCCAATAATCTTCTCAAGCCAATTACTAGAGGTAGGTGCATCTATAACTCGACGTTTGAGTTCCGCAACTGTTTGTTCAAGAGTCGCTAAACGTTGTTCGAGATTCGTTTCATCTAACATAATTTTCTTGGAGACTTTAGTTCTAATGATAGTGTGTCTCAATGCCTAGACACCAAGATTAACAGCGATCGCATTCTTAACAACAGGCGATCGCTTTTTTTGCTAGACAATTGGTGTTCCAAGATGCTACTTCCGAGTTCATAAGTTGGGCACTCGGTGTTTTTGCTCTACAATTTGTGTTTTCAAATGCAAGTTTTCAGTTCAGAAGTTGAATGAAGAACAAAGGTGCAAGTTCGAGGATAAAAGGTGCAAGTTCGAGGATAAAAGGTGCAACTTCGAGGATAAAAGGTGCAACTTCGAGAATAAAAGGTGCAACTTCGGGGATAAAAGGTGCAACTTCGGGGATAAAAGGTGTAACTTCGGGGATAAAAGGTGCAAGCTCCGAGTTCAGAGGTGGAACGATGAGGTTTTGAGGTTGAGTTTAGACGCGCAGGAGTCGGCGATGTTTACAACGGGCTATGTCTACGCACTAATGCAATCCTTGATACAGGCTACATTATTAATTAACTCAATTTCTCTGCTGCGCGTTCAAGCAGAAACTCGTCGTCAGACATCAACTTTATAAAACCCCAAATGACTAACGAAGAACTGCTGCAAATTATTGAACAAGCTGCCAAAGACAAGGTGACAGAATTAGACCTTTCTGGCAAAGGCTTAATAACACTGCCAGCGGAAATTGGACAACTCACTAACCTACAAACACTCAACCTCAGCGACAACCAACTGAGCAGTCTGCCAAGGGAAATCAGAGAACTGCCAAAGCTAAAAAAACTGGATCTTCGTAGAAATCCAGTCCCCATTCCAGCTGAAATTTTAGGATCGAAGAACTTAAATGAAGATCCCGGCGATATAAATGAAATTCTTAATTTCTATTTCATGATGCCAGATCCAACCGACGCTGAACCCTTCTACGAGGCAAAATTAATCATTGTTGGTGAAGAGGGAGCAGGTAGAACTTCTTTGGCGAACAAAATCAAGGATAAAACCTACCAACTCCGGCCAGATGAGGAATCAACCGCAGGCATAGAAGTCATCCAGTGGCACTTTACACTGCCCAATGGCAAAAATTTTCGCGTTAATATCTGGGATTTTGGCGTTCGGGAAATCCGCCACCAAACCCATCAGTTTTTCCTCAGTAAGTGTTCTCTCTATGCTTTAGTTGCCGATACTCGCAAAGAAAATACTGCTTTTTACTGGTGGCTGAAGGTTGTCCAACTCTTGAGCGACAAAAGTCCAGTTTTTATTATCAAAAATGAACAACAAGAGCGTCAGTGCGAAATCGATGGGGGACAGTTACGAGGAGAATTTGACAACCTCAAGGAAATTTTGGCAACCAATTTAGCTGATAATCGCGGTTTGGCAGAGATTACAAAGGCTATTCAAGTTTACATCAGCAATCTCAAGCATGTTGGTACACCTATACCAAAACTCTGGCTAAGAGTTAGAGCTGCCTTAGAGAACGGTTCACGAAATTATATCAGCTTTCATGAATACTGTACCCTTTGCCGAATTAATAATTTAACTGACCGTAAAGACATACTGCGCTTGAGCAGCTATCTCCACGACATTGGCGTTTGTCTTCACTTTCAAGAAGATTCTACACTCAAACACTACGTCATCCTCAAACCAGAATGGTTGACAACTGCGGTTTACAAAGTTTTGGATAATCAAACTGTCAAGGAAAATCTCGGTTGTTTTACCAAAGACGACCTCAAAGCTATTTGGAAAAACGACGAATATACTGATATGATAGACGAACTTCTGCAATTAATGATGCAGTTCAAACTTTGCTACAAAATTCCCAGTCCTCGTGACATTTATATTGCTCCGCAACTTCTTCCTATTGAAAAAGCTGATTATACTTGGAACGATTGCCACAACCTTATTGTCCGCTATACTTATACATTCATGCCCAAAGGCATCCTCAACCGCTTTATTGTCGAAATGTATTCTTTCATTGAAGAACAAAAACTAGTTTGGAAAAGCGGTGTTGTTCTCAACAAAAATCAAGCTCGTGCAGAAGTTATTGAAAACTACAATCAACAGGAAATAACAATCCGTATAGCCGGTAACCGCAAAAAAGAATTCATGGCAGTCATCACCCATAAACTCGATGAAATCCTCGAACATTACAAACCTTTGCAATATCAAATCCTAGTTCCATGTAACTGCAAAGAATGTCAATTAAGCAAAACTCCTTATAGTTATTTTCTAAAAGAACTGTATGAATTTCTAACTTTTAATGATTACGAAATTCAATGTAGGAAAAGCCGTAAAATGGTAAATGTAATAAGATTAATTGATGATGTTATGTTGTTGGAACCTAATAGTTTGAAAACAATAATAAGAAATCAAGTTTTCATTAGCTACAGCCATCAAGATAAAAAGTGGCTTACCGACCTTCAGAAACACCTCAAACCATATATTCGCAAACAACAAAATTTGAAACAAGATTTAGTTATATGGGACGATACTAAAATTCAACCTGGTGCAAAGTGGCGTGAAGAAATTAAAAATGCTTTAGCAGCAGCAAAAGTGGCAGTATTATTAGTTAGCCCTGACTTTCTAGACTCAGACTTTATTGCTGAGAATGAGTTACCGCCATTATTGGATGCCGCTGAAGCCGAAGGACTGACTATTATTTGGATACCGTTGAGTACTAGTAGCTATCAAGAAACAGAAATTGAAAAGTATCAGTCAGCCCACCCTCCGAATCAACCTTTAGATAGCCTGGACGAAGCACAACAAAATAAAGCTTGGGTGGAAATCTGTAAGGAGATCAAAGCAGCAGTCCTTAAGTAAAAGATAAAGAAGATTTCCTCCTGGTAGTAATGTATTAAAATACGAGCTTTCCTCTTAGATGCAAAGTTTATTTTGAGTAAGCTCAAATTATAATCACTAACTAAAAAGCAATTAAATTATAAGACTTGAGAAAATAGAAGCTGCTATTCTTAAGCTTCCGCCTGATGAATTTCAAAAACTTCTCGAATAGTTTTTGATTTGGATAATCAGCGGTAGAATGAACAGTTAGAGAAAAACATTGAAGGATGAGAAGTAAGAAGATTTAGCTCAACAAGCGTAGGCCCAGCGCGTCGAAGACATCAGTGATTTTGGCGCTAGTCGCTATTGGCTAATCTAATATAAGCTGCTACAAATTGAACTTGCATAATTAGGGTAAGTAAGATGACCATCCCACAAGAGTTTGATTAATAGCAATCGCCCTTTTTACTCAATAATTGGTGTTTTAACGTGCAAGCTTCGAGTTCAAAGATGGAATGATAAGGTTTTGAGGTAGAGTTTAGATGCACAGCAGGGGGCGATCACGCTAATGCAATCTTTGATACAGGCTACATTATTAATTAGCTCAATTTCTCTGCTGCGCGTCCAAGCAGAAACTCGCTGTCAGACCTCAACTTTATAAAACCCCAAATGACTAACGAAGAACTGCTGCAAATTATTGAACAAGCTGCCAAAGACAAGGTGACAGAATTAGACCTTTCTGGCAAAGGCTTAACAACACTGCCAGCGGAAATTGGACGGCTTACTGAGCTGCAATGGCTCGACCTCTACGACAATCAACTGAGCAGCCTGCCAGGGGAAATTGGACAACTCACCAACCTGCGGTCGCTCAACCTCTTCAACAATAAACTGAGCAGTCTGCCAGCGGAAATTGTCCAATTCACCAACCTGTACGACCTCCACCTCAGCTTCAATCAACTGAGCAGTGTGCCAGCGGAAATTGTCCAACTCACCAACCTGCAATCCCTCGACCTCAGCGGTAATCAACTGAGCAGTGTGCCAGCAGAAATTGTCCAACTCACCAACTTGCAATCCCTCGACCTCCGCAGTAATCAACTGAACAGTCTACCAGTGGAAATTGGACAACTCACCAACCTGCAATCCCTCTACCTCGGCTTCAATCAACTGAGCAGTCTGCCAGCAGAAATTGTCCAACTCACCAACTTGCAATCCCTCGACCTCTGCGACAATCAACTGAGCAGTCTACCAGTGGAAATTGGACAACTCACCAACCTGCAATCCCTCTACCTCAACGATAATCAACTGAGCAGTATGGCAAGGGAAATTGGACAACTCACCAACCTGCAATATCTCTACCTCAACGATAATCAACTGAGCAGTCTGCCAGCGGAAATTGGACAACTTACCAACCTGCAATCCCTCGACCTCAGCTTCAATCAACTGAGCATTCTGCCAGAGGAATTTGGACAACTCACCAACCTGCAATATCTCAACCTCAACGTTAATCAACTGAGCACTTTGCCAGCAGAAATTGTCCAACTCACCAACTTGCAATCCCTCTACCTCAGCTTCAATCAACTGAGCAGTCTGCCAGAGGAATTTGGACAACTCACTAACCTGCAATATCTCAACCTCAGCGTTAATCAACTGAGCAGTCTGCCAGCGGAAATTGCCCAACTCACCAACTTGCAATCCCTCGACCTCAACGATAATCAACTGAGCAGTCTGCCAGAGGAATTTGGACAACTCACCAACTTGCAATCCCTCGACCTCCGCGAGAATCAACTGAGCAGTCTGCCAAGGAAAATCAGGCAACTGCCAAACCTCAAAAAACTGGATCTTCGTAGAAATCCAGTCCCCATTCCACCTGAGATCTTGGGATCGAAGAACTTAAATCAAGGCCCAGGCGATGTGAATGAAATTCTCGATTTCTATTTCAGAGTGCAAGATCCAACCGAAACCGAACCATTCTACGAGGCAAAATTGTTGATTGTTGGCGAAGGGGGAGCAGGTAAAACCTCTTTAGCCAAGAAAATCAACCATGAAACCTACCAACTCGAGCCAGGAGAAAAATCAACCGCAGGTATTGATATTATCCAGTGGAAATTCACACTGCCTACTGGACAAGATTTTCGTGTCAATATTTGGGACTTTGGCGGACAAGAAATTTACCACCAGACGCACCAGTTTTTCCTTACCGAACGTTCTCTATATGCTTTAGTTGCTGATACTCGCAAAGAAAACACAGATTTTTACTGGTGGTTAAAGGTTGTGGAACTCTTGAGTGACAATAGCCCTGTCCTGATTATCAAAAATGAAAAACAAGATCGTCAGTGCGAAGTCAATGAACGGCAATTGCGGGGAGAATTTACTAACCTCAAGGAAACTCTTGCAACTAACCTAGCCAGCAATCGAGGTTTAGCCGAGATAAAAGACACTATTAGGCAATACATCAGTAAGCTTCCCCACGTCGGTACTCCTTTACCAAAACTCTGGGTGAGAGTTCGAGCCGCCCTAGAAAACTATTCCCGCAATTACATAAGCCTCGAAGAATATTACAGCCTTTGCCGAGTCAATAGTTTAACTGACCGTAAAGAGATGCTGCGACTGAGCCGCTATCTACACGATCTTGGAGTTTGTCTGCACTTTCAGGGCGATGTACTTTTAAAAAATACTGTCATTCTCAAACCGGAATGGGGCACCAGTGCCGTCTACAAAGTTCTGGATAATAAGCAAGTCATAAAAAACAAAGGTCGTTTTTCTAAGAAGGATCTTGCAGATATTTGGCAAGAGGTAGAGTATGCCGATATGCAAGACGAACTGCTACATTTGATGATGCGATTTAAACTGTGCTATGAAATTCCAGGTAATCCCGAAAATTATATTGCACCTCACCTACTTTCTACCAATCAGCCTGATTATAACTGGGATGAATCTAACAATCTAATCCTGCGCTACACTTATGATTTCATGCCGAAAGGTATTATTACTAGCTTTATCGTCGAAATGCATTCTTTAATTGAACAACAAACCCTCGTTTGGAAAACAGGTGTTGTTCTCAGTAAAGACCAAACTCGTGCAGAAGTTATTGAACAATATAATCAACGAGAAATAAAAGTCCGCGTCGCAGGAAAACGTAAGAAAGAACTGCTAACAGTTATTACCCATGAAATGGACAAAATCCATAAATCTTACGAACGTCTACAATATCAAACACTTGTTCCCTGTAACTGTGATAAATGTAAAGATAGTCAAATGCCTTATTCCTACCCTCTAAACGAACTTTACGAGTTCCGGGATGCTGGTGATTACCAAATCCAATGCCGTAAAGGTCGTCTGATGGTAGATGTTCGGAGATTAATTGATGATGTTTTCTTGACTTCACAAAATCCCCAAATACTTATGTCTGAACCTATAACCAGAAATCAAGTTTTCATCAGCTATAGTCATCAAGATCAACACTGGCTTACCAAACTTCAAAAACACCTCAAACCAATGATTCGCAACCAAACTTTTGTTGCCTGGGACGATAGTAAAATTCAACCTGGTGCAAACTGGCGCGAAGAAATTGAAAAAGCTTTAGCCGCAGCAAAAGTGGCAGTATTGTTAGTTAGCCCCGATTTTTTAGCATCAGATTTTATTGCTGATAATGAGTTACCACCATTATTAGATGCGGCTGAAGCTGAAGGACTAACAATTATTTGGATACCTTTGACTTATAGCGGCTATGAAGAAACAGAAATTGAAAAGTATCAGTCAGCGCACCCTCCGAATCATCCTTTAAACAGCCTGAACTCTGCACAAGAGGATCAAGCTTGGGTGAACATTTGTAAGGAGATTAAAGCAGCAATCCTTCGATAAAATTATGAATTTATCTCACGCAAAGACGCAAAGGCGCAAAGGTGCAAAGGTGCAAAGAATCAAGAAAGGTAATACTAATTTTAAAAAAAGAATACAACAAATAGACCACTTGTAGAGACCTGGCAAACTCATGGTGATGGGCGTAAATGAATCGTATCTTTGCTCTAAACGATCCAGCAAAACCTTAGCAATATCCGCTAACAAAGCGACATCTCTTCCATGTTCTGGTAGCGGTGCCATTAGCAAAATTTCTCCTGTTCGATATTTAATCCGAGGGATGGCCCGATCGCCAAGTTGCTCAGTTAATGCTTGATAATCTTCCCAAGATCCCAACATCCTTACGACTGTGCCAGCTTGGAGTTCGATTTTTTCTCGTGTAATTACGGTATTGAACATGATAAATTTAAAACGGCGTTTCTACTTCTAAATGCATTTGTCCTAATTGCGGATGCTTGAAAGAAAGTTCCCTGGCGTGTAGATGTAACCGATTAACATTTGCACGGCATCCATAAAGGCGATCGCCTAAAATTGTTACCCCCAATCCTCGCACATCTGCCGCATGAACTCTCAATTGATGGGTACGTCCTGTTAGGGGTGTAAACTCTACGCGGGTGTAATCTCCTTCCCTTCCCATCACCTGAAACTGTGTCAAACTCGGTTTCCCACGCTGCCAATCAACTTGCTGATAAGGGCGATTTTCCGGATCTCCCCACAATGGCAATTCAATTGTACCTTGCTCAACTTCCACAAAACCTGCAAGTAAAGCCTCATAAACCTTGCGAACTTGTCGCTGCTGGAACTGCTGGCTAAGTTGTCGATGAGTTTGGCGATCGCGTGCCAACAACAAAATACCAGATGTTTCTTGATCTAATCGATGTACAGATGCAAGTGTCATCCCATCAGGTAACATATTACACAAACGACTGAAAACACTATCTTGGCGATCGCGATAACGCCCAGGTACTGAAAGTAGTCCCGGTGGTTTGTCCACAGCCATCAGCCATTCGTCTTCATAAATAATGGGCACTGAAGAAGACGCGGAGAGTGGGAGACGCGGGGACGCGGTGAAAGAAGAAGACATGCCATTTCCCCATGCCTTCATGTTCTCCGTCCCCGCGTCCTCCATCTGCAACCCTGAGAGCAAAAACCCCATCAATGGCTGACATCGTTCGGCACATGCTCCATAAAATTCTCCCTGGATTTTATCTTGATTGACTGAAGAGGCTCCCCACCAAAACTCTGCCATTGCCAACGGTTTAAGATGATGTGTTGCGGCATAATGTAGTAACTTTGGCGCACAACAGTCTCCTGTACCAGTGGGTGAACCTTCTGGCATCAATTGTTGTAAAGATTGCGATCGCCCAGCAAAATTAGTCAGGCTGTAGCTAGCGTGCATCTGAGCTTGTAATTGCCGTGACAGTTCTTTACGCTGTTGTTTGAGTTCTCGAATCCGCTCATCTGCGGCTGCAATCAACTGCTGGAGGGGCTGCAATACTGCATTTTGTCGGCGTTTTAGTTGTCGTCGTTCGATTTTCTGTTGCCGACTTTCGGTGTCGAGTTGTTCAAGGGCAATAGTCAAGGCTTCTCCAGCGAGAGTATTGCAGATTTGCTGGCGTTTTTGTTGTCGTTGATGTTTGCAATGGGCGTGGCGATCGCTTATTGCTTGTAGTTGCTGTTCAAACTCACCAGACAATTTTTCGTACTGCTGGCGTTCGTTGAGTTGCTTTAAGGTGAGAATTTCTTCCTTGATGGCGTCTAACTCTGCCAAAGTGCGGGCTTCTTGGAAAGCGACTTCGTCTCTTCCAGGTATCGGTGGCACCCAGCCCTCAACCACACTGCAACCATGCAAAAGACCAGAAAAAGCTTTGAGTACTCGTTGTTCGCCATTGGGCAATTCAACTAATAATATCCCATACATTTTGCCTTCACGAGAATAATAGTTATCTTTGGCAAGATGTTGCATGAGTCCCTGGGCGATCGCTTCGGACAATGGAGTGCGGGGTAATATTAAGCAATCGCCACTTCGAGGACAAAACCCTTGATAGTAATAACTAGGCCATGAGTCACTAACAGAAAAATCGCAGTCTATAAAATCGGAAACAGGGTGCAGAATTACCATACAAGGTATGATTGTCAATCTGACTGAATATCTAAAATTATTAATCATTGCTGAACAAAAAGCTCCCTGACTTATTGAAAAAATCAGGGATCTAAGTCTTAATTTAATTCTGACTTCTGAATTCTCAATTAAGTAGGGAGACATCATTAAATATAAAATACAAAAGTTAAAAAACCTTATAAAAACTGGCTTTTACCTTCTGCCTCGTGCCTCCTGCCTTCTACTTATTTAACCAGAAGTATTAGAATAATCGCTCTCTGGTGGATTGTTTGTTTCTGTGCTTTCCGGTGGATTGTATGTTTCTGGTATTGGCTGTTGTTCGTATGAGCTATCTTTTTTGGATGTGGATTCATCCGGTGCTTTTACCATCCCATGCTGCTCTTGTCCTCTCAGTCCTAGATATGTGGCGGAACTGATTCCTTGTAGCGTCAGGAGTGTTTCATCAAATTCCGGCATTGCTAGATTTTTAGCTACCTCCCAAATAAAGAATAGTCCTATGGCAACTGTCCAAATAAATGTTTGGAATCGATGAAAATTGACTCCATTAATATCCGATAATATATCTAGGAAAAATCCTTCAGAAACGCGTTGAGTACCCTTTCTCTTCCTCTCATCTCCCTGTCCGTCAATTAACGAACTACCAAACGCCGTTACTGAATTAATTCCTAACAATACTAGAGATTGTTGGTTTAAAATATTGGTATAATCTCCTGTGATTCCGTAGATAATCATGTAGGAGGCAAAAATTATAAATGTCCAAAAAGCCAGTTGAGATACCGATAGGCTAAAAGGATTTTGATTAATTTTTTTTCGACCAAGAAAGAATTGAGCAATTCGACTTTTACGTTGTTGAGGTTCAGTGCTAACTTGTTCTGAAATCAACAATTCCTCACCATTGATCACCTCTTTTTTAGAGTAAACCCCTTCTATCCCAGAACTCCGGAGAGTGTTTCGGCAATACCTGGTAAATAATATAGCAACACCCAAAAGTAGAATAATACACAGCCAAAAGCGCCACGATAACAGAACTATTTTGATTTGCGGAGGGGATTCAGGATACTTGACAGGAATCGCAATTTTATTGGGACAGCCTACCCCCACTATCACGTTAATACTGTAGTTACTGCCTCTACCAATCAAGGCGTTCCATACCTCTTCAGATGAGTCATTACGTTCAAGCCGAAAGGCTAACCAATTCTCATCAACAACTCTTTTTTTATTTTGATCCTCAACAACAACAATGGTGGGTTGTGCGTATACATCCTCTAGTTCATAGCCATTCAAGTACAAGACTAATTGTCGAGGATCGAATGGATTTGCTTTAGTCGCGGAATTTGTGGCTGCTACCAATCCTTCAACTTTCACCTTAATGAGATCGCCCATCTTAACTCGGTTACCACGATTGTCAGCAATGACTTGTTCAGTCCTGAGATTAGCAGGAACTGAACAAGTCCGAGATGGTGCAAAATTCAGCGAAGGAACATCTGGAGTATCTTGAGCGATAACAGCAAAGTTCAGAGAAACAATTAGAGAAAACACCAACGCAAAAATAGCAGTAAATCTTTTCGTATTTCTATGCATTGAGCGGTATTCCAAAGCGATCGGTATATCGGTAGTTTAAGCATACTTCAGCCACTCCGAATATTAAAAAATTTGTCTGAAATGAAGAATAATTCAGAATCAATCAATAGGAGAGACTCTGAGGGTTCTTGCTACAGATTCCGACAACTTTGAATACGAAGGAATAAAGCAACACATAACTTCCACTAAAAAGCTGTGTCGCACTATGCCATTCCCAAACACCCAATACCTTTACTCGGCAAAGTTGCTCAAAAAACCAAAGTAGAGATGTTGCATTGCAACATCTCTACATCTGGATTCATAGCGTAATTTAGCTGTGACCAGACTGCAATGATTATTACTATCGTATTGCTCAAAGTGGGTGTAGAAAAATCTACTTAAAAGCGCGGTTCACCTTTAGTCTAGAGTCTAATTTCCCAAGCATTATCCTTTCAACTAAAGACCGCCATAATCTATCTGGAAGTATGGCGTGCAATAGAAAAAAAGCCTCGCCGTAAGGAGAGTAACGTAGTCTTGCAGAGCGATCGCTTGCTGCTCGATAAATTGTTTTTGCAACACCTTGCGGTTCTGGTAAAGAGTCATCTATCTTCTGGGTGAACTGCTTCAGATTATTCACCATCTGTGTGTAATCAGGATGCGTTGCCCAAGTTGTCCCGTGATTAATAAAATTTGTCTTGATTCCACCAGGTTCAATAATTTTCACCCGAATACCAAACTGACGTAGTTCATAACGTAGAGACTCAGAAAGTCCCTCTACAGCCCATTTGGTTGCATGATAAGAGGACGTAAGCGGGAAAGCGAGACGACCACCAATTGAAGCAACATTGATAATCGTGCCTCCACCCTGTTGACGCAAAATTGGAAGGATTGTTTGGATAGTGGATACAAGTCCGAAAAAATTAGTTTTAAACTGATGTTCTAACTGATCAGGTGTCACTCCTTCGAGTGGCCCCATAAGTGCATAGCCAGCATTATTAATCAATACGTCAATATGTCCAAAATGTTGTAATGTCTCGTGGATGGCAGAAGAAATTGTCTCCGGTTTAGTGACATCAAGATAGGGATATATCGCGTTCTTTTTCTGCAACCAATTGTCCGCTTTGCTGGGGGATCTCATCGTTGCTGCAACGTTCCAACCTTTCTGGAGGAAATACTTCGCTGTTGCTTCACCAATGCCACTGGAAGCGCCTGTAATTAGAACAGTTTTACTCATTTTTGCCGTTTAGAAAATCAAATTTTGCTATTAGACAGCTTAGACTGTGGAGTATACTCCACAGTCAAGTAAGATATTTGAGGTCGCTGTGATGTTGATTGGTGAGCTGTCCAAGAAGACGGGGTTATCAAAAGATACTATCCGCTTTTACGAAAAAATAGGGCTAATTGCTGGAAGTGATAGACAGGCAGGAACAAGAATCTACAAGGAATACACCGCAGATATAGTAGACCGTCTTCTGATGATTAATCAAGGGAAAGGGCTTGGATTTACTCTCAATGAAATCAAACAGATCCTTGATGAGTGGGGAAGTAATGCGATACCTGAAAGCGAACAAATCATCACCATTGAGCGCAAACTCGAAGAAATTACTAAAAAAATAGAAAAGCTCAATGAAATCAAATCATACTTAACTACCAAATTGACCAGACTGAAGGGAGAGTGAATGTTAATACCTTCACAAAAATTTAACGGTTGCTTCTTTTGAAAAGTCTAAATGGCTGCGAAAAAATAAAATATTCCATAAAAGATAATAATTATTATTACTTACATGCTCAAAAAATTGTTTTTTGAGACAATTTATTCTTTGGAAGTCTTTTAAAACCATAGCGATCGCTATGATTATATTCCTCATAGGATATCTAAAATGCGAGAACTTTACCCAGCGATCGAACCTTACCGAGAAGGAAATTTACAGGTTTCTGACCTGCACACTATCCATTTTGAAGAGTCGGGTAACCCCCAAGGCCAACCCATAGTTTTACTGCATGGGGGGCCTGGTGGTGGATGTCCGCCTTTTTATCGCCAATATTTCCACCCAGAAAAATGGCGGCTGGTGATGTTTGACCAGCGCGGCTGCGGTCAAAGTAAACCCCACGCTGAATTACGAGAAAACACCACTTGGGATTTAGTCAGTGATATCGAAAAACTGCGCCAATATTTAGGTATAGAAAAATGGACAGTCTTCGGCGGTAGTTGGGGTAGCACTTTATCATTAGCCTACAGTCAAACCCATCCTTCTCGATGCACGGGATTAATTCTTCGTGGTATTTTTATGCTCAGACAAAAAGAGTTGCGATGGTTTTACCAAGAAGGTACTAGCTATATTTTTCCTGATGCTTGGGAAGAATATTTAAAACCAATTCCTATAGATGAGCGTCACGATTTGATTGCAGCATATTACAAACGCTTGACTAGCCCAGATTTAGAACTTCAATTGACAGCGGCCCGTGCTTGGTCAATTTGGGAAGCTAGTACAAGTAGACTTTTTTTCGATCCAGAACTCATGCAAAAGTTTGGCGATAGTGAATTTGCCTCGGCTTTTGCTCGTATTGAATGCCATTATTTTACCAATAAAGGATTCTTTGAAACAGAAGATCAATTACTTTTAAATATTGACTGCATCCGCCATATCCCCGCTGTAATTGTTCAGGGACGTTATGATGTAGTTTGCCCGATGATATCAGCTTGGGAATTACATCGTGCTTGGCCAGAAGCCGAATTTATTGTGATTCCTGATGCCGGTCATTCCATGAGCGAACCAGGAATTCGTAGTGCTTTGATTGAAGCGACAGATAAGTTTGCAAACTTACAGTAGAATTCAGAATTCAGTAATCAGAAGTAACAGGGTTTTGCAAGTAACAATAAAAGCGCCAGTCGTCAGAATTCAGATGAAGCTTAAGTGACTGGTGGATGTGAATAAACAGTAAAACACCACACCAAATTAAAAATTTGGTGGTGCTTCTAAATATATAGATCTCAATGCCCCACACTCTTGATTCAGAATTCTGAATTCTGAATTCTGAATTCTGTTTTTCAGTAGCATCGAAATGCACAAGAGGAAGATTTGACCTGAAAAAAATCTTTCATGACTCGTTTAAGCGAACTAAACTTAACCCGCCTGATAGCCTGGTTAACTTCTACCCACTGGCGTTTTCTTTTACTTGCTTCTGGATAATCTTCACTCAGGATATCCACTGGCAATAAATACATTTTGACCTGGTAGGCTTTACCTTGTTTGCGGTATTTATAAGTGCCCAGTTGATTGGCATCCACCTGTCCAATCACCCCTGCTTCTTCCCAAGCTTCTTTGGCTGCTGAATCAGGCGGACTCATTCCTGATGGAATATCTCCTTTAGGAATTACCCAATGCTGATGGTTACGAGTTGTAATCAACAAGATTTCGACTTTACCATTGTTAACTCTATAAGGAATGACTCCAGACTGTTTAAAAACTTTACTAATTTTTCGACCCATGCGACTTATATCCTGTACTGTTTAATTGTTTTGTACAATGTTTATTTCACAAAGTCGAGAGCTGATACCGGGTAATTTTTGATTATTTTTTGTTTATGTAAGTAAATCGGCACAATAAAACCGAACTGTGTGAAAAAAAGGAAATAAGGCTCAAACCCTTTTTCTCCCGATCCTTACCCCTTGCTCCTGCGTTTTGGCAACAATAATTATTGACGCCGACGACTTACTTAAATTTCTTTTCGCCAGTTCCGTACAGACAAGGCTTAATCACATCTCTACCTACTTCCTTTTACGTTTGTTGACCACTTTTTAGCCGAGCGATGTCACGCAACGGTGGTGCGCCAAACAACCGACTGTATTCACGGCTAAACTGTGAAGGACTTTCATAACCCACATGATGGCTGGCTGTTGCCGCATCCATGCCCTGCCCCAGCATTAAACGACGGGCTTGTTGGAGCCTGAGTTGTTTTTGATATTGTAAAGGACTCATGGCAGTGACAGATTTAAAATGATGATGAAGAGATGACGGACTCATGCAGGCTTCACGAGCGATCGCTTCAATCCGAAATGGCTTTTCATAGTTCCATTTGAGCCAGTTAATCGCTCTGCTAATCCCCTGAAGGTGTTTATCGGCTAAGGCTATCTGTCGCAATCGCGCACTTTGTTCGCCTGATAGCAAACGGTAGAGAATTTCTCGTACAACCAAAGGCGCGAGGATGGCAATATCTTCGGGAGTTTGCAACAACCTTAAAAGTCGGATGGCTGCATCCAGCAGTTGGGGACTAACAGGACTTAAAGACAAGCCCGGTGGTTGTTGGTTAGCAGTAGCGTCTAGTTTTGCCTCCATCATCAGTGTACTGAGTTCTCCCGGATCTAAATCTAACCGGAGGCATAGATACGGAACAGTTGGCGTTGCTTCAATCACTTGACCGACCACAGGGAGATCGATGGACACTACCAAACATCGATCTTGACCATAAACATACAAATTGTTCGCCAACATCACCTGCTTCTTCCCCTGAGCGACAATGCATAGAGCAGGTTCATGGAGAGCATGGAGAGGCGCAGTTGGTTCGGAGGAGCGAATTAAAAACAATCGCTCGATCGCTGTGGCATGGACACCATCACCTTTACTGTTCTGTGCAATTAAAGCTGCAAGCTCAGAGTGCTGCTTTGTAATCGTCTGTTCCATAATCTTGCTTGAAATCTTTTATCAGACTAACATTCAGGGCAGCCACAATATATTCAGCCACTTGTGTCAGTCTAGCTTTTGAGCATAGGCAATAAAAAGAATGCAGGATTAGGCAAGAATTGAGCAGGTTCAGATTACCGCATCAGGTTTTGACTCTCTTAGATTAAGAGTGTGCCGGACAATCAATCCAAGGTTCGGCGCAATATCGAACTATTAGATACCTCAACTAATTGATTTTATGACTACCAACCAACAAAAAGTCGTATTGATTACGGGCGCAAGCAGCGGCATCGGTGAAGCAACAGCACGTCTACTCGCTCGCAAAGGTATCCATGTCGTGCTGGGCGCACGGCGTACTGAGCGCCTGGAAACCCTAGTGGCTGCCATCCGTTCTGAGGGCGGCTTTGCAGAGTACCAGACTCTCGATGTCACTAGTCGTGTTGGCTTCCAAGCCTTTGTAGAATTTGCTCAGAACAAATTTGGGCGCGTTGATGTCATCGTCAACAATGCTGGCGTCATGCCACTCTCGAAGCTAGAAGCCCTCAAGGTTGATGAATGGGACTGGATGATTGATGTGAATATTCGTGGCGTACTCAATGGCATCGCCGCCGGACTGCCACTAATGAAACGTCAGGGGTTTGGCCAGTTCGTCAACTTGTCTTCCATTGGTGGACACGCCGTTTGGCCAACCTGCGCCGTTTACTCAGCTACCAAGTTCGCTGTCCTAGCGATTTCGGAGGGACTGCGCCAGGAAAATAGCGACATTCGTGTAACAGTGATTTCGCCAGGTGTAACTGAGTCCGAACTGGCCGATACTATTACTGATGCCGAAGCTGGCAAAGGGATGCAGGAATTTCGGAGAATAGCACTTCCGGCTGAGGCTATTGCCAGAGCGATCGCCTTTTCCATCGACCAACCAGATGATGTGGATGTCAATGAGATTATCGTGCGCCCTACGGCTAGCCCGTATTAAACTTCAACGGAATTTTCGATTAATATCAAGCCTGATATATAGCGGATGCTGGTGAAGCTAGAGTAGTATCCACAGCCACGCCTGAATACCTAAATTTTCTGGTAAAAAATTATTTTCATATTTGGTAATATTGGGCCGGGGTCTCAATTCCCAGCCCCCAACCCCCAATTCATGGTTTGAGTACAACTTTGATACAGTTGTCTTTCCTTTGATTGAAAATTTCGTAGCCGTGGGGTGCTTGTTCTAGAGGTAGAGTATGGGTGATGACAAAAGAGGGGTCTATCTTACCATCTTCGATGTAACTGAGTAACGCAGGCAAGTACTTATGAACGTGGGTTTGTCCCATTTTGAATGTTAAGGCTTTGTTCATGGCAGCGCCCATTGGCATTTTGTCTATAACACCAACGTAAACACCAGGAATTGAGATGTGACCGCCTTTGCGACAGGCAACCATCATTTGTCTTAGGACAATTGGTCGGTCTGTTTCTAGACGTACTGCTTGCTTGGCTTGGTCGTACAAGTAATCCAAATCGATGCCGTGTGCTTCCATTCCCACAGCATCAATACAAGCATCCGGCCCGCGACCACCCGTCATTTCTTTGAGGGCTTCTCCAACATCGACCTTTTCGTAATTAAGCGTCTCGGCACCGCCATACTTCTCGGCTAAACTTAGGCGTTCGGGAATTCGATCGATCGCAATTACACGTTCAGCACCAAGCAGATAAGCGCTTCTAATGGTAAATTGTCCCACTGGCCCACAGCCCCAGACTGCGACAATATCACCGGGCTGAATATTGCAGTTGTCTGCTGCCATATAGCCCGTAGGCAAGATATCTGTAAGAAACAGTACTTGTTCGTCTGTGAGTCCATCAGGAATTTTGAATAAACCGACATCAGCAAAGGGAACGCGGGCGTATTCAGCTTGACCTCCGGCATAGCCACCCATCATATGGGAGTAGCCAAAAAGACCAGATGGAGAATAACCCATTAATTTTTCTGCCATCCAAGCATTTGGGTTAGAGTTATCGCACAATGACCAGAAATCATGTTGGCAGAAGTAGCAATGACCGCAGGAAATGGTGAATGGTACGATTACGCGATCGCCTTTCTTCAAATTCTTGACAGCACTGCCCAGTTCAACGACTTCCCCCATGAATTCGTGACCCATGATATCGCCCTTTTCCATCGTGGGGATGTAGCCGTTATAAATGTGTAAATCAGAACCACAAATCGCTGTTGTGGTGATTTTAACAATAGCATCACGCGGATTAAGGATTTTTGGATCGGGTACTGTTTCGACCCGCATATCGTTAGCACCATTCCAGCAAACTGCTTTCATTATTTTTCCTCTTGTGTATTACGCATTAAGTTGTCTAGTTAACTCAAGGCTGCAACCTGACTTTTATACAATGTTCTTTTTTGTGCTTGAACAACTCGAAGCCATGCTTTGCTTCTGTCAGAGGCAAGTGATGTGTGAATACGGTAGATGGATCGACTTCACCCTTCAAAACATAATCCAACAACATAGGCATATACTTCTGACCGAACATTTGCCCCATTCTGAAGGTCATAGCTTTGTTCATGGCAGCACCCATCGGCATCTTGTCCACAAAGCCACCATAAACACCCATAATTGACAAGGTACCGGCTTTGCGACCAGCCACCATCATTTGCCGTAGGACATGGGGGCGATCGGTTTCTAGGCGGACTGCTTGCTTGGCTTCGTCGTATACTCCTTCTAGACCGGTGCCGTGGGCTTCTAGTCCGACTGCATCAATACAGGCATCGGGGCCGCGTCCTCCCGTCATTTCTTTGAGAGCTTCCCCAGCATCAACTTCTTCGTAGTTGATAATCTCTGCTTTGGCAAAATCTCTAGCTAGTTGTAACCGTTCGGGAACTCTATCAATACCAATGACCCGTTCTGCACCTAGTAAATAAGCACTACGCATAGCGAATTGTCCGACTGGCCCACAACCCCACACCGCTACAATATCTCCAGGCTGGATATTACATAAATCTGCACCCATGTAGCCAGTGGGAAAAGCATCAGAAATCGGTAGCAGCTTTTCGTCAGGAATATCTTTGGGAACTTTGATTGTGCCCAAATCGGCAAAGGGTAAGCGCACGTATTCTGCGAAAGCACCTGCATAGCCACCAAACGCGTGGGAGTAGCCATAAATGCCTGATGTAGAAAAACCGTAGACTTTTTCTGCCATCCAAGCGTTGGGGTTAGAGTTATCGCACAATGACCACATTTGGCGTTCGCAGTAGAAGCAATGACCGCAACCAATCATTGAAGAAACAACAACGCGATCGCCTTTTTGCAATTTCTTGACTTCACTACCAATTTCAACGATTTCCCCCATAAATTCGTGACCAATAATGTCACCTGGTTGCATCGTGGGAATGTAGCCATCATAGATGTGCAAGTCAGAACCGCAAATAGTTGCTGATGTCACTTTGAGAATAGCATCGCGCGGGTTAAGTATTTTGGGATCTGGTACTGTTTCCACCCGCACATCGTTAGCGCCATACCAACACACTGCTTTCATGACAATTTATCCTTTACCTCTTGGTTGACCTTCTGTTGTGGCAATTTCGCCTGCTTCCATCAGCATTTTGAAGTGGCGTAAATCTTCTGTCAGGTTATGTTTTGGGTCTTCACCGAAGAGTTTAGCGATGCCTGCGGCGGGCTTCGCCAACACATTTCCAATCACACCACCAGGCGGGTTATATTCCCTAACTACTTTGACCTCAGTACCACGATTACCTGGCGCTGGCTTAAACTGAACTACACCAGAGTTTTGAATTTCTGCACTTTGAACCGAAGCCCAAGCAATTACTTCGTTTTCCTTATCTTCAAGGATGACTGCATCCCACTCTAAGGTTGTATCTAAGAGTCCTTCAACAATCCAGTGGGTTTTCTTCTCGTCGTAGACCTTTACTTCTTTGAGATGCTTGATGAAGCGCGGTAAATTTTCAAAGTTACGCCAAAATCGGTAAAGTTCTTCTGCTGGTTTGTTAATGGTTACAGTCTTTTCAACTTTCACTCGTTCGCTCATCGTCATTACCTCTTGTACTTGCTGGTTATATATTTTGTTGTTTTCTATAAAAGCTTGAAAAAATTTATCTACACTTCTATATTTTTTAAACTTTTATTTGGAAATTAATTGTCTTTCAATAGTACTAGTTTTTCAACATTTTGCTACTGCAAAAGTAGTAATTAAATTTTGAATACATAGTTACTTTTTTATGTTCAGATGTATCCTAAAGCTTCAGTTAGGGAAGTGACAGTAAGTATTTTTATCTGCCCTTTGGCAACCCAATTACTTCAATTTGCTAACACTAAATTTCAGCAAATAGGAATTTATAAATAGTCTACCTAGAGAAGTGAAAAATCACCTCAACCGTAGGGTAGGGTGTCTGGATTGTATCCTGCTTGTTAATTCTGCTCTTTATTAGTAGCCTAAAACTATCAATAATCAACCTTTAGGGTGATTTAATCATCAGAATACGGTGAAAATAATGCTTTTATATTTTGATTGTTTATTGCGATGTCTGAGACAAGCTTGACTAGATAGTTGCGAAATTAAGGGTGCGATCGCAAGACAATAAAATTTCCGGTTGATTCTAAATGCTATTTAGTTTGAAACAAAAATATTATAAAATATGTATTCCTAGTTTTTTCTCCCTCAATGGATTTCTCCGTGGAATCAATGGAAAATCTAAAATTACTAGGTTGTTGTAATCTGCCGAAGAAAGCCTATATTCAAATCTAGCTTATTACCTAGCCATAGTGCGCGATCGGTGTGGTCTGTTAAATCATCGCCGGTTTCAGGATGAACGAGAATATCCAAACCTTGACGATTTAGCATTAACCAGGGGACGACTTTATCAAACTGATTTGGTAAGAAAGCAACTTGATACATTCCTTGTGGGTGGGGGCCGATGGGCTGGTCAAACCAGCGTCCAAGCTTTACGTTAAATCTAGCGCCCAATCCTTCACGCACACGGGCGGCAACCTCACGAGTTGCGGCATCAAAGTAGACATGAGCGTGAAAACCAACGATGTCTGTAGTATCTTTTTCCATTGTTTTTAGCTCCACTTTTTGCTCTCAAGTCTAATTTTTTTGTCACTCAAAAAGCGTTGGGATTGTCCCAATTTTACCAACTAGCGTGGAGTTAGCGATCGCTTGCGTAATAATTATTTCTAAAAATCTTTGTAACACACCAACTGATTATAGGGGTGTACCGCTGTACGCCCCTACAAATGTTGTATCTCTATATCAACTATTTCTTAAACTCAAAAAGACGATGCATTTCAGTTAACAGTCAACAGTCATGTATGACTTACGCAATTTAATACTTAGTTAACGCTTGAAGCACTTCTAGTTTCTTTAACAAGTTCATCTTTTTTAGCGGTAACAGAAAGATGCACAATATATACTGAACAAGGAGCATGGTGAAGAACGTAGTTACTCACACTACCCAGAAAGAATTCGGTCAGCCCAGAACGACCGCGACGCCCCATCACAATTAAGTCGGCGTCATAACTACGTGCTAAGTCACAAATGAGGCGACCGGGATTCCCAAGATTTTGGGTAAATTCCGTAGTAATACCTGCTGTATTAGCTTGGGCACAGAAAGATTGTAACATTTGGATACCTTGAGTTTTAAAGCTCTCCCACTGCTTTTGGTATAACTCGAAGCTTTGACTGTTCAATCCCGGATAGTAGTCAAAATTAGATACCATAGGTACGTAAGGACTACCTTCTTCTTCTGGTGATAGAACATGCAGCAGCATTAAGCTAGCTTGTGTTAACTGTGCTAAACTTAACGCTTGGTCAAAAACCTTTTGCCCTACTTCCGACCTATCTAATGCAACTAAAATCTTTTTAAACATATAGACCCCCAGTTCTATTGGTAATTAATTGGTCTTTACGATTTGGGATTTGCAGATGCTGGATTGTTATGAATGAGCAAACCATCTGCTATGTTTGCTGACATTTTGAAGTATTTTGAATAACCATGCAGTGCTGACACTAGAAGAATTGCAGTCAAACAATCGCTGCGGGGTGTCAGTTTAGCAATTTTTGAATTTTAAATTCCTGAAACGTTTTAGTTTGATAGTTATATTTATAGCAAAAGAATTTGAGATAGTTGTGAAGAAAGCAAATGCATTTAATATTTAATCTTTCTTCAAACAGCCCCAGCCTCAAATTGAGTTTGGGACTAGGGCGTATTTATTTTGACGCTCAACAAGCTGCTTTACAAAAGTTAATTGCTAATACAGCAGATTCCAACTTGATGAGGTACAAACCAATGTTTTTAAACGCAAAGGGTCGCAGAGTCAAGCGCAGAGGTACACAGAGGTTTTCTTAGTTACGCATTAATAAAATGGTGTACTGACTAATTACATCAGGAGATTAGGAAGTGCTATTTTTATCTGAAACACGTTGTAACTTTGTAGAGTCAATGACAATTATTATACCAATACGCAATTAAGCAACACGTCCTTGGTGAAGACGCGATGAACCCTTGTCTCTACAAGTCTGGATTCTGGATTCTGAATTCTGAATTCTTAGCTTACTTTTTTACTAAAAAATATGCTGTAGCATAATCAGGTAATTGGCTGACATACTGCCCAAATTCTTTTTGATTCTTAAAAATGCCTGCCAAAAAATCGAGCTGATAAAGATTGGGTAAAAATGCTCCGCCTGTATCAGCCATTACTCCCATTTGCAGATGTTTGCGCCCTCCCCTAGTCTGCTCAATGACAATCACTTTACCTAAACCAACATTCAGAACATCTCCAGCAAAGGTAACTCCTGGTTTGATGGAAATTTTGGCATCTATTTTGTACCCATACCCTTTAATGGCATCAACTTCTCTAAAGTACCAATAACGCTTTTGTGCTGTTGGTTTTAATCCCCGGATATAAGCCATACCATTATTTCTGTCTACATTAAAAAATGCCTTATATCCATCCGTAAAATTAATCAGAACTGTTCCCTGCATCAGGGCTTCTTCTAAGCCAGTTCTGGTTAGATAAGCAAGACTTTGAACTTTGCCAAATTCTCTACCGCCTGGTTCGTAAATACCTGATAGAACATCTTGTTTTGTGTATTTAGTGTAGAACTTATCGGTATTAGAGTTGTCTTTGAGGCTATAAATTCCTGTATTGAAAGTAGAAGTTTTCTTCCGAGAACCAGTGTGAGTAAAAACTGCGTATTTAGTAATTCTTAATTGTTTTTGTTGTTTATTTTTGGGGTTGTAGGCAGTCCATTTAATAACTCTAAAATTGTCATTGATAAACTTAGGGTCTTGTAACCTAGTGGCTCGACCATTAGAAATATCTTCTTTTAAAATAGCACTCATGAAGTCCAAGGTTTGGAGGACATCTTGGACAGTAACTCCTTGAGTAGCAAGCACTCCTGTACGCTGAATATCTGGGTCTTGGGAAGCGTAGTCTTGAAAATATTTTCTAGTATTGACGAGAACAGTTAATAAATCTTTCTGATTGAAGTTAACCTTATTACCTGGTAGTTTGACTGAAGAAAAAACTTGGTTGCCTGGAACGCTATATTTATATTTTTTAAATTCATCAACAACTGGATAGGGTGTAGATGCGGCTAATAAATTCTGTGGAGATGAAGGAGCATTTTGTTTGTCTATTTTTTCTTCAGTAACAAAAGAATTTTGAAACGTTTGATTTGAAGTCAAAGAAATATGTGGTTGAAGTGAACCAGAATTTTCTTGTTGAGTAAAGCTTTGTTCTTGTGGGGCTATCTGTTTAGTTTTTGATTGAGTGTATAGATAGCTACTGGCTAAGCTGACAAGCATTAAACCAGCAGAACCTACTGTCAGCCGGAATTTTTGGTTAAATAATACCATTTGGGGTTTAAGATTTTAAATTTTGAATTATAGCAGGCAACAGGCAATAGGCAATGGGCAAGAGGGTTGCGAAAGTTTTTTGGTATCTGGGTTTTCTGGTAAGCTTATGTCCTAAACTATGCTTTAACCACTTTATCCAAGAGTGAGGAAATCAGCTTTTTGTGATTTGTCTGTCGCAATGATTTTTAAAATTGCTGGAAAAGAAATTTTTATTGTTTGTTATTATTTTCAACTTTTAATTTTGAATTGTTTACGTTTCTATCACCTCACGCACTAACTGTGCCAATTTTTCGGCACTATCGGGAACTGCGATCGCTTTGGCTTTTTCCCCCATCTTGGCTAACTCTAGGGGTGAGTGCAATAAGTTCAACACATTACTTTGCAATTCTTCTGGTGTCAACTGCGATTGCTTGAGGGTTATCGCCGCACCAGCTTTGGTGAATACTTCCGCATTGTAGGATTGATGGTCTTCTGCGGCAAAGGGATAAGGAATCAAAATCGCTGGTGTTCCACACACTGCCAATTCTGTCAAGCTACCGGCACCAGAACGACTAATGGCAATAGTCGCCCGCCGCAACAATGCCGCCATATTGTTGTAAAAAGGTAAGGCAATGTATTGTGGATGTTTGAGAGTATCTGCTTCGGGATCGCGATCGCCAGTCAAGTGTACTACATAAGCCCCAGCATCGAACCAAGCATTTGCCGCTTCACGCACTAATTTATTGATACCAACGGCACCTTGGCTACCACCAAAGACGACAATTAAAGGAACATTTTCGGGAATAGCTAAATCCAGCGGCGCATTGATTCCACCATCTAGGAATTGCGCTCTCACAGGAGTGCCAACGCAGACATTTTTGGCACGGGGTAAATACTTAGCGGCGACTTCAAATCCCAAGGCTACCACACTACACCAAGGGCCAAAAAAGCGAGTTACTTTACCTGGCAAGGCATTAGATTCGTGGAAAATCACGGGTAACCCAACCGAACGCGCCGCAATTACCGCAGGGCCAGCAATATAACCCCCTGTGGTAAACACTCCTTGAAAATTTCCCTGTTTGAGAATTCGCCTGACTTGGAAAATCGAACCCGCGAGTCTAGCTAAAGTGCGAAGCGAAGCAATGCTAAACCCTTGCTGAAACCCTTCAACTGCAATAGTATTCAAGGGATACTCTTTAGGGACAAGTTCAGTTTCTAGCCGATTGGGTACTCCCAGCCACTCTATTTGATAATCTGGCAGTTTTTCGGCTAGTGCGATCGCTGGAAACAAATGTCCACCAGTTCCACTGGCAGCTATTAATAATTTGATTGGTGTGTTTGCCATCAAACCTCTACCGTTTAGCGTCTAGGTTAACTAAGATAAAGCAATTTCCTTACCTTCTCTAATCAAATCAGTAAACTCTTACCAATGAGTAACATTTTAGTGAAACGCAAACTTAGATTATCAACCAGCATCGGGCTGATTTCATTCCTGCTGACACTCGGTTTAACAAGTGCTTGGCAAGCCACTCAAGCCAGTACACCACAGCAATTAGCCCAAGCAACTACAGCCCAAAATGCACCAGCCGAACTGAAAAACTTGTTGACACAAGTTGATGCTGCTGCAAGCAAAGGCGATGCCAAAGGCGTGTTACAGTTTTACGCCCCCAATTTCACTCACGGAGATGGGTTAAATCTCCAAACCTTGGAAAAGTCGCTGGTTTCACTTTGGCAAAGATATCCTAAATTGCAATACAGTACTAAATTACTGTCTGCAAAATCTGAGGGTAACGCCATTATCGCCGAAACAGAAACTAAAATAATCGGCTCACCCTCCGCTAACAGTAAGAATTTGGCTCTTGATGCCACAATTAAATCACGTCAGCGTGTCGTTGGTGGAAAAATTGTCCGCCAAGACATTTTATCAGAACGCACGCAACTTACCTCTGGAACCAACCCGCCGCAAGTTGATATTAAATTGCCACAGCAAGTAAAAGTTGGACAGAAGTATAATTTTGATGCGATCGTTAAAGAACCACTTGGGGATGATTTTCTCTTAGGAACAGCACTAGAGGAACCCATTCGACCAGATAAATATCTCAGCCCTACATCCGTGGATTTACAATTACTCACATCTGGTGGAGTGTTTAAAGAAGGACAAGCACCATCTATTCCTGGGAACCAATGGGTTTCTGCCGTCATCCTCCGGGGTAATGGAATGACGATGGTAACTCAGCGCCTGCAAGTGGTGAAAAAGTAGAGACGCGATTCATCCCCCTTGTAGAGACGCGATGAATCGCGTCTGTTAACAGTTAGTGCGCTAGGCTACTACTAGCGTACTAGAAATATTGATGTCGGTTACCTTGAATCCATCGTTATTACGTTCATTAAAGCCTTTGGCGAGTAGCGATCGCTCTTTGATTCTCGGATAAAATAAATTTCTTTGCAATTGCCTATTGCCCATTGCCTATTGCCTGTTCCCTACTATACCTGAGACTGTAACAATGTAACAATAGCGATCGCAACCCAACAATTCATCATCACCAGTGAACGCACCTACTAACGTCTCCGCGCAAACTCAAAATCGCAAAGCAGATCACATTCGCATTTGCTTAGAAGAAGATGTTCAGTGTCATGAAGTCACCAACGGACTAGAACGCTATCGCTTCACCCATTGTTGCTTACCAGAACTAGATTACACCGACATTGATATCAGTACAAATTTTTTGGGTAAACACCTCGGCGCACCTTTATTAATTTCTTCCATGACTGGCGGAACCGAACAAGCAGGAATGATTAATCAACGCTTGGCCGAAGTCGCCCAACACTACAAAATTGCAATGGGTGTAGGTTCCCAGCGAGTAGCCGTGGAAAAACCCCAGGTAGCTGATACTTTTGCTGTTCGCAAATATGCGCCGGATGTTCTACTATTTGCTAACTTGGGGGCTGTGCAACTTAACTATAAATATGGCTTGGATCAATGTCTGCGGGTAGTCGATATTCTAGAAGCTGATGCGTTGATTTTACACATTAACCCCCTGCAAGAGTGCATTCAACCAAAAGGTGATATTAATTTTAAAGGTTTAATTGACAATATTTCTAAAGTATGTTCTAAAATGCCAGTACCAGTAATTGCCAAAGAAGTGGGTAATGGCATTTCAGCTGCGATCGCCAAGAAACTTTTAGATGCTGGAGTCACAGCCATTGATGTCGCTGGTGCGGGTGGTACTTCCTGGGCGAAAGTGGAAAGCGAACGAGCTGAAAATGCCTTGCAACGTCGCTTGGGGAGAACATTTGCCGATTGGGGTTTACCGACAGCAGAGTGCATTACGAGTATTCGAGCCATCGCCCCGGATGTGCCATTAATTGCTTCGGGAGGATTGCGTCATGGACTAGATGCAGCAATGGCGATCGCTTTAGGAGCAGATATCGCCGGTTTCGCAATGCCCTTCCTGAAAGCAGCAGCAGTATCACAGACAGCAGTAGCCGAACTAGCTGAAGTATTAATTGCTGAAATAACTACAGTATTATTTTGTACTGGTAATGCTACTTTGTCTCAGTTAAAGCACTCTGGTAGTTTACAGCACATAGAATAAATTTAATACCAATTCTGGCGTTGCTGAATTTGAATACGAAATGTAAAAATCAACTATCCTATAATCTTAAATCGCCACTAACGCCACTAAACTGATGATTGAAGTTGAGCATCTGAGTAAAATATACGGTTCTACCCCAGCGATTACTGATGTCACTTTTAACGTGGAACCAGGGGAAATTTTAGGGCTGCTGGGGCCGAATGGCGCTGGTAAAACCACAACTATGCGGATTCTAGCTGGTTATTTACCGGCAACCGATGGCAATGCCCGCATTGCTGGTTATGATGTCCATGAAAATTCCCTGGCTGTGCGCCAAAGAATTGGTTATTTACCGGAAACGCCACCGTTATATCCAGAAATGACGGTGGAGGCATTTTTGCATTTTGTCGCCCAAATTAAAGGAGTTCCAGCAGGCGATCGCAATCAGAAGGTAACAGGGGCGATCGAACGCTGTAATTTAGAAGATAAGCGGCGGGTAATTATTCGCAAACTTTCTAAAGGATATCGCCAACGGGTGGGAATTGCTCAAGCGATCGTCCACGATCCTCCAGCAATCATCCTCGATGAACCTACCGTGGGACTAGATCCAAGGCAAATAATTGAAGTGCGGAATTTAATTAAAAGTCTCGCTGGTACTCACACAATTATTCTCTCTACACACATTCTCCCAGAAGTGAGTATGACTTGCAGCCGTGTTGCCATCATTAATCGCGGTAAAGTAGTCGCAACTAATACACCAGAAAATTTGATGACCCAGTTGACAGGCGGTTCAGGGTATGAAGTGGAAATAGAAGGAGAAGCCGCCCTAGCGAAACAAGTATTACAAAATATTGCGGGCGTGAGTTTGGTAGAATCAATTCCGACAGCGGGAGGTCATCAACCCCAGGCAAATCGGGCTTACCTGCGGGTGATATCCCAACCAGGGAAAGAACCAGGAAAGGATATTGCCACAACCTTAGTACGAGCAGGATTCGGTTTACATGAATTGCGGCGAGTTAACGCTACCTTAGAAGATGTGTTCTTGCAACTGACCACAGAAGAAAAGAATTTAGAAGCAGCCACACAAGGAGAAGCCGCATAAATGGGTGTAGTACTGGGTAATATTATTGCCATTTATCGCCGAGAGTTACAGAGTTATTTTGTATCACCTTTGGCCTATGCGATCGCCAGTGTATTTTGGTTCGTCGCTGGATTATTTTTCGTGATGATTTTAGTAGGGCCAAATGGCATTTTTGCAGCAGCAGCGACAATCGATGGACAAGCGCAACAAGGGTTATCAACACCAACAATAGATTTCGCCTACGAATTTGTGCGAGCATTTTTGGATTCAATGGGTGGGTTGCTGTTATTTATCCTGCCAATTCTCTCAATGGGACTTTATGCCGAAGAACGTAAGCGGGGCACTTTAGAATTATTAGCTACGTCACCAATCACCAATTGGACGGTAGCTGTAGGTAAGTTATTAGGTGTGGTAACGTTTTTTATCACAATGATTGTGCCTGTGCTAGTGTTAGAAGCATTTGCCATCAGTGGAGCAAATCCACCAATGACGCCCTCAATTCCCTTAGTGGGTCATTTTGGCTTAATCTTACTCGCAGGGGCAATCTTATCTTTAGGAATGTTTATTTCCTCATTAACAGACAGCACAATTCTGTCTGCTGTTCTCACCTTTGCAGTAATATTATTACTGTTATTTTTTGATACGATCGCCAAAAATATCCCTGGGCCTGTAGGTGAAGCCTTAGGTTATCTATCGTTACTGAAACATTACAACACCTTCATTCAAGGAATTTTCGATACCAGCGCTTTGATTTTATTTGCCAGTTACATTTTTTTGGGCATCTTTCTCACAGCTCAATCCATTGATGCACTGCGCTTTCAAAGACAGTAGTCATCTGAGTTATGAGTTAAAAGTTAGGAGTGAAGAGTTAAAACTATAAACTTCTAACTCCTAGTAATCACAATCAGTTATGAGTTAAAAATTAGGAATGAACAATTAAAACTATAAACTTCTAACTCCTAACTCCTAACTCCTAATTCCTAACTCCTAATTCCTAACTCCTCACTTCAGTTTAATTAATATGAAGATAGTTGCAAAGAAAAAACTGTGGAAATATCTGTTTTGGCTAGGCCCATTCTTAATTACTGTGGGGTTAACAGTCGGGTTAGTCTCTGAACAGTGGGGATTAATTTCACTAGCATTCTTGATTGCGGGAATTACCATTATTGGGTCGTGGATAATATGGCAAAGCTACCAAACGAATTTATGGAAGCGCCGTTCTACCCAAGCTGGAACTAACGCCTTAGTGGCAACTCTAGCACTATTAACAATTTTGGGATTAATTAACTTTTTGGGAACTCGCTATAACTTCCGGGCAGATTTAACAGAAACTCAATTATTCACCCTTGCACCTCAGTCGCGGGAATTGGTGAAATCCCTGCCACAGCCAGTAAAAATCTGGGTATTTGATATTAACCAGAATCCCCAAGACGTGCAATTATTAGAAAATTATCGTCGGCAAAGCTCAAAGTTTAATTTTGAATATGTCGATCCCCAACTTAAACCAGGACTAGCAGAAAAAATTGGTGCAAAAGATTATGGCGAAGTTTACCTAGAATATGGGGATAAAAGAGAATTAATCCAAACACTCAATCAAACTGAACGTCTTTCAGAAATCAAATTAACTAGTCGGCTACAAAAACTAACAAGTTCAACAACAACCAAAATTTACTTACTCCAAGGTCATGGCGAAAGCCAACTTTCACCAGCTAAAGGTGCAATATCACAAGCAATTGAGGGATTAAAAGATAAAAATTACATAACAGAACCGCTGAGTCTAGTAGAAAACCCGAAAGTTCCTCAAGATGCAGCTGTAGTCATAGTCTCTAGCCCCAAGCGGGGACTGTTTGAAGCCGAAGTCAAAGCTTTGCAAGAATATCTTAATCGAGGTGGTAACTTGCTGCTGATGATCGATCCTAATACCGATCCCAAACTTGACAGCTTGCTAAAAGAGTGGGGCGTTCGTTTGGATAATCGTTTAGCAGTAGATGTTTCAAGTGAAAACGTCGTGGGACTTGGTCCTGCTGCACCTTTGGTGACAGAATACGGACAACATCCCATTACCAAAGATTTCCGCAACGATATTTCTTTTTATCCCATTGCCCGACCTCTGGAAATTACATCTGTACCCGGTATCGAAGCCACTCCTCTACTGCGAACCAAACAGTATCCACTTAGCTGGGCAGAAAGCGACCTAGAAAGCGAAAAATTGGAATTTAATCCAGATAAAGACCTCAAAGGGCCTCTCACCTTAGGCGTTGCCTTAACAAGAAAACAAACACCCAAATCTAGTTCCCCTACAGCGACACCTACGCCCCTACCATCACCAACTACCCAAAACAAAACTTCACCCACACCTACATCGCTACCATCACCAACTACCCAAAACAAAACTTCACCCACACCTACATCGCTACCATCACCAACTACCCAAAACAAAACTTCACCCACCCCCTCATCTCCCCCCTCTCCCTCATCTCAAACACCTACCGAGTCAAGGTTGGTCGTTTTCGGAAACTCCAACTTTGCCACCGATGGCTTGTTTGATAGGCAACTAAATGGAGATGTATTTCTCAACTCAGTTACTTGGCTCAATCAACAAGATAAGCAACCCCTTTCTATTCGCCCCAAAGAACCAAAAAATCGCCGGATAAGTCTAACAACTACCCAAGCCAATGTTTTAACATTGTCATCTTTATTACTTTTACCCCTCAGCGGATTTGCGGCAGCAGTTCTTCTCTGGTGGAAACGAAGGTAAAAAGGGAGTCGCCAGTGCGGGAGGCACAGGGGCAGAGGAGACCATTCAAAATTCTTGCATTAAAGAACTTCTGCCTCCTGCCTCCTGCCTCCTGCCTCCTGCCTCCTGCCCAATGCCCAATAACAAATTAAAAAAATGAAATTGCCACGAACAACTTTAATTTTGGTATTACTAGCGCTGGGTTTAGGCAGTTTTGTTTACTTCTATGAAATTAAAGGTGCCACTCAGCGACAAGAAATTAAAGAGCAAAAGCAGCAAATTTTCTCTTTTGCCGAAGATGATGTGCAGGCTTTAACAGTAAAGACAAAAAAACTCACTCTGAATTTGGAACGTAGCAATCAATCTAATAACCCCAAATGGCTAATTAAATCTCCAATATCAGAACCAGCAAATGACGCTATTGTTTCTTATTTGATGGATTTGTTGGTTAAAGGTAACAGCGAGCGCACTTTGCCAACTCCAGCAAGTCAACTTGGACAATTCGGTTTAGATCAACCACAAGCAACTATTAATATTACCCTGAAAAATCAGCAAAGGCATCAATTAATTTTAGGAAAACATAACTTTAACGGCTTTCTTCTATATGCTCAAACTGACCCAGTGACAAAACCCGATGGCAATGTAAATGTGCTATTGGTACCTATAGATTTTGAAAAGGCCGTAGATCGGGAATTATCCGAGTGGAAACAATCCGAAAGTAATGTTAAATCAACACCTTTGCCAAGCAATCTGCCTCTACCGACTCCGACAAATGCCAAATAGGCAATCATAGAGTTCTCCTGTCTGTTAATATAACCTTCAATAGTGGCTAACAATTGTTAGCCCCTACTTCAAATATGGCTATTTTTTCTAAGTTATACAAATTTTAAAAAAGATTACGAAAGATGAATTTACTAAACTCCGATTCAAAATCCTATTTGTAATCTAAAATCTAAAATCTAAAATCTAAAATTATATGACCAATCCGACAGCAACATTGCTAATTTCGTGCCCCGATCGCCGGGGATTAGTGGCGAAATTTGCCAATTTCATCTATTCTAATGGAGGTAATATTATCCATACAGATCAGCACACAGATTTTGCTGCTGGGTTATTCCTCACCCGCATTGAGTGGCAGTTAGATGGATTCAATTTACCGCGAGAGTTTATTGCACCGGCTTTTAATGCGATCGCTCAACCTCTAGGTGCTAAATGGGAACTACATTTTTCTGATACTATACCCCGTATTGCTATTTGGGTAAGTCGCCAAGACCATTGTTTATTTGACTTGATTTGGCGGCAACGTGCCAAAGAATTTCTTGCTGAAATTCCTTTAATTATCAGCAATCATTTTAGTTTAAAAGGAGTGGCCGAGCAATTCGGTATCGACTACAAACATATTCCCATTACTAAAGAAAACAAACCCGAACAAGAAGCCCAACAATTAGAATTACTCCGCCAATACAAAATCGATTTAGTTGTATTAGCGAAATATATGCAGATTGTAAGCGCAGATTTTATTAAACAATTTCCGCAAATTATTAATATTCATCACTCATTTTTACCAGCTTTTATAGGAGCAAATCCCTATCACCGAGCTTTTGAACGGGGTGTCAAAATTATTGGTGCAACTGCTCATTATGCCACTGCTGATTTAGATGCAGGGCCAATTATCGAACAGGATGTGGTGCGAGTCAGCCATCGCGATGAAGTGGAAGATTTGGTGAGAAAGGGCAAAGATTTAGAGCGAGTTGTATTAGCAAGAGCAGTGCGATCGCACTTACAAAATCGTGTCTTAGTCTATGGTAATCGGACAGTAGTATTTGAGTGATATTTTGGATATCTCAAACAATACTACTTGTCCCAATTTGCTATCACTTGAGTGGATCGTGCCCCCAATTTTTTAAAGAGTAGTACCAGCGTGTGTGTTTCACATCACCCGAAGGTTGCTGTGCGCTGTGACGGTGAACGTAACTAACAACTTTCTTCATGTGCGATAAATCATCGTCGCTGTAGTCATCTTTTTTGTCTAACAATTCGATAATATGCCGTCCGGATTTATGACCAATTGACTCGTCGTCGCCATCTTTTTGTCCTACACTTTGTGACTCATCCGTATCTAGCCAAGCCTCTAGTTCCTTGGATGTCATATTGACAGCTTGGTGAAACTCGTCAATCACTGATTTCACATTTTTACTCATGGCTGAGCATTACTCCTCTACTTTTTTCAAAGCATCAGGCTTGTGAGCAGCCTCTTTTCCTGTCTTATTGCTTTCGACTATGTACTGGGGGTTATCTTCACTAGCTGCGACATGGTGCTTTTTAATATCTGTTGGTGAGGTGACTTTCTTCACTACTTCGCCAGTTGTCTCGCCTTGTGAAGTTTTCCATTCAACGCGATCGCCTTTTTTAAATTCCTCAGCCATAATCATCTCTTGTTTGATGTTTTATACTTCCTCTCGTTACATTCTGTCTGCGATTTCAAAAGCAGCCATCATTCTATTGATAGATAAAACATGTGGTATTAAGCTATATCTTTTGGTTAGGGAAGAGGGATAGCCAACTACTAAATAAAAACATCTGCAAAAATTTTCAAGCTTTTGGGTAGCTAGTTTTGCAGATGTTTAATAAACTTAAATGGCATTAAATTAGATGCTGATACTATTAGTAACAAGCCTTGGTTTGAGGTAGTTATATTTTATTAAACGACTCTTATTGTTTAACTCAATTTTACGTTCTACCTCGTTCAAATCTTGTTGGAATGTAACTAAAATTTGTTGAGCTTCTGGGTCTGGAAAGTTATTATCATAGTAGCCTAATCTGTCATAACGGTAAGCTGAGAGAATGAATAAAATTGACAATTGATCGGCTGTTTGCTTCGGTGGTGGCAGAAATGATAATAGGCTTTTGCGGTCAGGAATAGTACCTTCTGATGTCATTTGTTTATAACCAGCAAGGGGCATATTCGGCATGAAGGTCATATATTCATATTGTGGGTAGTTAACAGCAGCGTGTTGCGGCCCACAAGTGAACATTACCGCAGTAGCAATGTCAATTAATTGTTCTAATTTTTCAATGCGATCGGGAACACCTTTAACTCGTCCGCCTGATTGAGAAACTAGTTCCTGCGCCCAAGCTTGTAATTCAAAGTCTGCTCTCAAATCTTCGGGAGTTTTGTAGTATAACTTCAAATATTCAGACACAAAGTTTTTAATGGCATTCCACAATAGCATTCCATCGTCTCGATAGGGATAGTGAGGCAATTTTTCTGCATCATCTACACCGCGATTTTTGATTTCCGTGGGTAAGGCAAACTGATCCAAGCTCCATTCTTTATAGGCGTTGACAACAATTTGTAATGATTCTTGCAGAGTTCCAGCTAGCAATTCATCAACAGGACCGCCCCTATTAACTAAGCGCTTGCGACCCAAGTCATTATTAGCCAACATGAAACGGAAGTGGGGTTTTAGTAATATGTTAAGAGGATGATTATCAGCTAATTGACGGGCTGTGACAATGGCGAAAGGTTCCATAACAAAGTGAGTTCGACAAAGATGGCTACTCATTTCATGATGGTTAGCATCAGCGATTTGAACGCATAGTTTGGCATGAAACCAAGCCAAAGGATCGTCAAAAGGTGTGATTAATTGGCTTTGTTTGCCGAGTGCGGGATTGAGTTGAATGGCAATAGGTACGAGTTGACCGCGATCGCTAAAACCAGAACTACGCCAACAGAAAAAAGCTAGGGGAGTTGGTAAATACTTTCTACCTCTTTCGTAAGTGCCTCCTTTAACAAATGAAAGTGGTCTGTAATCAGTTATGTATAAATTTCCATTGGCAAGTTTTTCTGCCAAATCGATAGATTCGCCAAATTTTCTTTGTAATTCTTGAATAGTAAACTCAAAGTCCAAAGGCATCTCTTTAATTTGGCGTAAAGCCATAGGATTTGCCCCACACAGGCGTTGTTCACAAAACGAGTCATCAGTTTGGTATGTTTTAATGACATTAGGTTTAGGCAAGACTGGAAAATAATCTTCATAGTCTTGCAATTCATCCAAAGGGTCCCATAAACCACGGGTTTTAACAGCCAACATGTTGATAGGAAGATCTGCCGTTTCTACTGCACGTTCAGCAATATACTTGGTAGAAAAATTTTCGACGGCAGGTACATCTTTAAGCATCGCCATCGGCGGTAAAAAGTCATAATCGAATTCGTATTCTTCTAACTTACGCTCTAAGAAATATTTGCGTTTTGTTGGGTCGGGATCGTTTTGAGGAAGGTATGGTTTCATAACTCTTTATGAAGTTTAAAGTAAGCAAAATAATAAGTAAGCTAACTAGTCAAAACTGAATTAACTAACTCAGCAAGCTTTTTATTGAATTTGATAAACTGTTATTGCCCTTTAAAAGTACTCACGCGATTATTTTTAAAGGATAACTATGTCGTAAATCATCTGATGAAACTTTGATCCAACGCTGAAAAATTAATAAATTTGTAATAATTCATAATGGACTATGTCCCCCTGCACTAACACAATTTAGGAGTCAGAATGAGTCGAAAATCTAGCTTTATATAGTAATTTGTTGTGATTTATTAACTTAATTGCGTGGTGCGTGAAGCCCAGCACAAGGATGGGAGAATCAAGCTTTTATACTTGAAAGAGAGTTTTTTGATGCAAATAAATATGGGTCTATAGAACTAATGATTGAAATCAGATTATTAAGTTTGTGTATTAAAATCTCCTGAATTATTAATTATTAACAGCGTTCATTAAGATTTGTCTGTAAACTGCAAAATCTCTAGTTTGAAACTACTAATGACGAATCAGGATTATTGATTGTTTTTATGCAGAGTATCTATTTTTTGTAAAAATTCTTCACTAATAGCAGGCAATAGGCAATAGGTTTAAAAGTCTGTTGGTTTGGGTGTTTGACGATGAGTTTATGTCCTAACCTAGCTGGCAACTGCTATGTAATCAAATCCCAGTCCCAAAGCGAAGGTGTAGCCGATGGTAGACATGGCGCATAATGAAGAAAGATTAAGCAGATTCTCAGAAAACCTTCAATGAGCAAGACTAGCCTAAATTTAGTTGCAATATCTATCTTTCTCATGACACTATCGGCACTGTTGGGGCCATTCTTCAACTTATCGCCAACAGTACCGGCGCTTGCTACCTTCGCTATTTTGGGAATAGCGACTTTTGACAGCTTTAGCTTACAAGGTAGGGGCGGTACTATCTTTTTAGATTGGATTGCTGGTTTTAACAGCGAACACCGCGATCGCATTATCCACCACGAAGCAGGACATTTCTTAGTTGCTCACCTGTTGGGTATTCCTGTTACCGGCTACACCCTCAGTGCTTGGGAAGCCTGGAAGCAAGGGCAAGGTGGACAAGGCGGCGTTACCTTTGATGATAGTGAATTAGCATCTCAACTAGAAGTTGGTAAAATTAGTGCCCAGATGCTAGATCGCTACTGCACTGTTTGGATGGCGGGTATTGCTGCGGAAACCTTAGTTTTTAATAATGCTGAGGGTGGAGCTGATGATAAAAATAAGTTGATAAAAGTCTTGACAATTTTAGGTTTTTCTGAATCAGTTTATCAACAAAAAATGCGGTTTCATGCCCTGCAAGCAAAAAACCTACTACAAGAAAATTGGTCTAACTATGAAGCTTTAGTTAATGCCATGCGACAACGCAGTTCGGTAGAAGATTGTCGGGAAAAGTTGGGAGTGGGGCACGGGGCATAGGGCATGGGGAGATGGGGAGATAGGGAGATGAGGGGAATAACCAATGCCCAATGCCCAATGCCCAATGCCCAATGCCCATTCCCACTTTTACGAAGAAACAGCCTTCAAATGTGAAACATGAGGTAAATACTTGGAGCCAATAACACGATTACGGCCAGTAGTTTTAGCCTGTAGTAAGCATTGATCGGCACGATTGAGCAGACTTTCTCCTTGCTCGTCATCGTCGGCTTCTAAACAGGCTGTGCCTAAACTAATGGTGATATTAATTGTAAGTTTATTACTGAGTGCAAATGGTTCTTCGCTGACTACACGATTGAGACGGTTGGCTACAATTAGTGCTTCGTCACCGGTAGTGTTAGCCAGAAGAATTACAAATTCTTCACCACCATAGCGAAATGCAGTGTCTTGAAAACGCAGGTTATGTCGTAGACGCTGACACAATAGCTGCAAAAGGCGATCGCCAACTAAATGCCCATAAGTATCGTTAACTTTTTTGAAATGATCTACATCCAAAATAATTAAACTTAGGGAAGTTTTCTGAGTTCTCGCTTTTTTAATCTGCCTGGGTAAATCCCATTCTAAAGCACGGCGATTATTTAATTCTGTTAATGAATCAGCTAAGGCGATCGCTGATAATAAATCATTAGTCCGAATCAAATCTCGGTATTTATGCGCTTTCCGCAAGCCAACGCTCAATTGAGCAAGTATTAGCCCATGATTGGCAGCCAATTCTGCCAAGTTATGCTCTGTTGTTTCATCAATCAGATGCCAAATATAAGCATCGGCTCCTTGCTTTAACACCGCAGCAGTCATTTCTAATTCCCTGTGCCAACCATATTTTTTTCTATCAGTTAGCTGTTGGGGACGATCTTCAAACAGAATACAGTAGATCCACGATAGCTTTGTCTGGTCTTTCAACCAATTGCACAATTCCATACTGCCATCTAAGCTAGCCTGTACAAGTATGATATCTGGAGGTGTCATTTGGATGTGCGACACCGCCTGATTTAGATTATCGATAACTTCTACATTAAAAGCGATCGCATAACGTATCTGATCTGGAAGTGTGTTGCGAAAGTTATTATTTCCAAAAACCAAAATGGAAATATTCATTGCTTTTTTACAGGATTTCAACTTTCAGGAGATTAATTAAAGTAAAACTTGTTGCTCTTGTTACCTAATAATAAATTTACCGAATTGGGCGAAAGTAAAAATTTAAAAACCAAAAAATAAGAAGTAACAATGGTTCCCAGACCATAACTTTATTTCAGGTAATTTTGTTTTTTATTTGAGCTTTTTACTTTTAATAATCATTTCGGCTCACTTATGTTTCTTGCTATATAATTTTTTAACGCTAAATTTAAAAATAACTCTCATTTTTAATCTCCTCTTAAGACTTTCTAGCTATTAGTACGATTGCTGAAACTTACATTTATAATAACTAATGTCTTCTTTACAGAATATTTTTCAAACAGTAAAAATACTGAATATTTTACGGTTGTATATAAAGCATTGCTGTAGTTTCTTGGATGTTATTTACCTGGGGTAATTACGAAAATAAATAGCTTTTAATCATCAGTAAATATGCCAGCAAAATTGCTGATAAGCTAAATTAAAAAAAAATCAAAAATTTTTAATTCAACCGTAAAAACCGAAGTATTGTAAATTTGAAGAAGGCAGGAGTCAAAAAGTAGCTATGCTGAAGGCAATTAGTGAGGCGCAGCACCACACTAATTGTTTTGCACTAAATCATAGATTTAGAGGGGGTCTTAAACCCAGTTTGGGCTGCGGCTTCAAGGCATACCTTAAAACTATTCTTTTCCCTTGTGCCCTCTGCTCTGGAGCCTTCTGCCTTGCCCGAAGGGCAGATAAAAAACACTAACTAATTCAACCAAATTCAATGTCATCCCTTTAAACGCCACGTCTCTAACAAAAGAGGCTTTTATTCCGCCTGAAAGCTTCAGTAAGTGGGTTCGGAGGTTAGGTCTGTTTTGTTTGATATTTGTTCGATTTGATCTATTTACTTTGCTACCATTTGAGTTTTTTCACTTAGAGACTAGCCTTCCATCGCCTATTATAAAAAAAGGTGAATCAAATACTGCCAAACTACCTCCAGTAGGAAGAAGTTTTGCAGATCCAGATGTACCCTAAAATTACACAGCGGACTCGTAGGGCAATAAATTCACTATTGAAGTCGTGTTAGCAGCAAAAAGTTTTTTCTACTTAGGTTTTTCGTGTTAGTTTACTTAATTCACATTTTTTATTTGCGAGAAATACTATCGATGTACAAAAAGACTAAATAAAAAAACGAGATGTCAAAATTTACCCCTAATTTGGGGAAATTAATTAAATTCCACTCCTGAATAGAAGCGGATATCAAAGAAAAAGATTTTGTTAGCGTAGCCTAAAATATTAAAATGTCAACTTTTGTAAAAAACGAAAATTGAATTTAGTAACCTTCAACGGTATAACCAGCAGCAACAATTACCTGCTTGATTGATTCTTCAGATGCTGCGGATTCCACGGTAACGGTTTTAGCGTTAACATCGACATCCACCTTGGCATCAGGTTCCATAACATGGATTGATTCAGTAATTGTTTCTGCACATCCTTCACAAGCAATATTTGATACTTTCAGTTTTAGTGCCATTTTTTACCTCAGCATGGGTTTTTTAAATTATTTCTTAAGGATTAGGATAAACCAGTATCTAGCGATCGCACATCCTACCAGAGTCAGGAAATCGCCTAAAACCATCACAATCGCTGCATTAATCTTCCTAGCTCACACAGATGGCTGGCAGCAATATGGAACAAAATGCAAAAATATATAAAGCTGCTTATGGAAATACACTTAATGCCAAAGCAAAACTCAAAAGTCAGATAATAGTTAACTGTTGACTGTTCGTCGTCATCAGTCAACCGTCATCAGTCAACTGTCATCAGTCAACCGTCATCAGTCAAAAGTTAAAAACTCCCATGTCTTCAAATCCCCAACACCTCAGCGGTAACGAAATTCGCCAAATATTTCTCGACTTCTATGCCCAACGGGGTCACCAAGTTCTGCCAAGTGCCTCCCTCGTGCCTGAAGACCCAACCGTGCTGCTGACGATCGCGGGGATGCTACCATTTAAACCGATATTCCTGGGACAGCGCACACCAGAATTTAAGCGGGCTACGACTTCCCAAAAGTGTATCCGCACCAACGACATCGAAAACGTCGGACGCACCAAACGCCATCACACGTTCTTTGAAATGCTGGGTAATTTCAGCTTTGGTGATTATTTTAAAGAACAAGCGATCGCTTGGGGTTGGGAAATTAGTACACAAGTCTTTGGTTTATCCCCAAAAAATCTTGTCGTCAGCGTTTTTCAAGATGATGATGAAGCCTTTGCTATCTGGCGGGATCAAATAGGTGTGCCAGAAGCGAGAATTAAACGCTTGGGCGAAGATGATAACTTTTGGGCATCTGGCCCCACTGGCCCTTGTGGCCCTTGTTCTGAGATTTATTACGACTTCCATCCAGAACGCGGCGACGAAAATATAGATCTAGAAGACGATACCCGGTTTATCGAGTTCTATAACCTCGTCTTCATGCAATATAACCGGGATGCTAGCGGCAATTTAACGCCACTGCAAAACAAGAACATCGACACCGGCATGGGTTTGGAAAGAATAGCGCAAATTCTCCAAAACGTGCCGAATAACTACGAAACTGACCTGATTTTCCCAGTTATCGAAACAGCAGCCAAAATTGCTGGCATTGATTACCACAAAAGTGACGATAAAACCAAAGTTTCCCTAAAAGTTATTGGGGATCACATTCGTTCTGTCGTCCACATGATTGCCGATGAAATCCGCGCCTCCAACGTCGGCCGGGGTTATGTGTTGCGGCGATTAATTCGGCGCGTGGTGCGTCATGGGCGATTGATTGGGATTAGTGGTGAATTTACTACCCAAGTTGCCCAAACTGCGATCGCTCTTTCAGAATCAGCTTACCCCAACGTGCGGCAACGGGAAGCAGCAATTAAAGCTGAGTTGCAACGCGAAGAATCTAATTTCCTCAAAACCCTGGATAGAGGGGAAAAACTGCTTGATGAGGTTATAAATCGTATATCTCCAATACAACAAGAGAACGAGCTTCCCTCTCCGATACGCGAAGAATATTATCATCCTTCTCCTTTACCAAAACAAAAAATTTCTGGACTAGATGCTTTCACCCTCTACGATACTTACGGCTTCCCCTTAGAACTAACGCAGGAAATTGCAGCAGAACAGGGACTAGAAGTTGATGTTGAGGGTTTCAATGCCGAAATGCAAAAGCAGGTGGAACGCGCCAAAGCAGCACACGAAACCATCGATTTAACTGTCCAAGGTTCCCTCGACAAATTAGCAGAACATATCCACGCCACCGAGTTCTTAGGCTACAGCCAATCTGCGGCGACGGCGAAAGTCGAAGCGATTTTGGTAGAAGGCGTTTCCCAAGAAGAAGCAGAAGCAGGAACACAAGTACAAATTGTGCTTGACAAAACGCCATTTTATGCTGAGTCTGGGGGACAAATCGGCGATCGCGGTTATATCTCCGGTGATGGCATCGTGATTCGCGTAGAAGACGTGAAGAAAGAATCTGATTTCTTTGTTCACTTCGGACGCATCGAACGCGGTACACTCCGTGTAGGAGATGCTGTAACTGCCCAAATCGATGCAGCTTGTCGCCGTCGCGCCCAAGCTAACCATACCGCAACCCACTTGCTACAAGCGGCGTTAAAGAAAATTGTCGATGATGGGATTTCGCAAGCAGGTTCTCTGGTTTCCTTTGACAGATTGCGCTTTGACTTCAACTGTCCCCGTGCATTGACAGCAGAAGAAGTCCAACAAATTGAAGAACAAGTAAATACTTGGATTGCACAGGCGCACACCGCCAAAGTAGAGGTATTACCTTTAGCTGAAGCCAAAGCTAGGGGTGCTGTTGCTATGTTTGGCGAAAAATACGGAGAAGAAGTGCGAGTAATCGACTTTCCCAGCGTATCAATGGAACTGTGCGGTGGTACTCACGTAAGTAATACTGCTGAGATTGGCGTCTTTAAGATTATTTCCGAAGCTGGAGTTGCTTCTGGGGTGCGACGTATCGAAGCTGTTTCCGGCCCAGCAATATTAGATTATCTCAACGTCCGGGATAAAGTAGTTAAAGATTTGAGCGATCGCTTTAAAGTTAAACCCGAAGAATTACCGGATAGAATCACAAGTCTGCAAACCGAACTGCGAACAGCCGAAAAGCAACTAGAATCATTGAAAGGACAGTTAGCGATCGCTAAATCTGACAGCTTGCTACAAACAGCGGAAACTGTCGGCGATTTTAAAATTATCATCGCCCAATTAGAAGACATTGACGCAGAATCGTTGAAAACCGCAGCCGAACGCTTATTGCAAAAAATCGGTAATGGTGCGGTGGTGCTGGGTTCTGTTCCCGAAGCTGGGAAAGTAAGTATAGTTGCGGCCTTTAGTCCAGAAGTTAACAAAAAAGGACTGCAAGCTGGTAAATTTGTGGGAGCGATCGCTAAAATCTGCGGTGGCGGCGGCGGTGGTAGGCCAAACTTAGCCCAAGCCGGCGGTAGAGATGCGAGTAAGTTGCCAGAGGCGTTGGCACAAGCGAAATCTGAGTTAATTACTGGGTTGGGTTAATTTCTTGTAGGGCAGGCATCTTGCCTGCCTTTGAATTATTTCTTGTATGGCTAACTGACGAAAAATAAACTTAGTATGTGAAACCCAAAATTAATAATCAATTATTGGGTTCCTCTGTTCCTTCAATCAACACTGCTAATTGAAATTCAGGCTGTCAAAAGTGATAAAGCAGACACTCCCTCTGAAGTCCAATCACTGACAATATTATCTACTAACCAGTAGTCATGAAACTTCCTGAATTGGGGTACTAATTTATTTTCTACGGTCAGAGTTTGTAAAAACTCCTCAATATGCGTAATTCTCCTTGATATAGCTTCCTGACGTTGCCCTACCGGAACAGATGCTGCAAATGTCAAAACAAGTATTGAGCGATTCCAAATAGAAGCTCCTAGTCTGCTAGTCAATAAGCGTAGTGTCCGCTTTTCATCAGGACGAAAACGTGTTTCATCAAGCCGAGTCACATAGATTGTTGCATAAATTTGATCTAGGTCAACTTTAGAACGTATTAACGATAGGTATGCCTCATCACACGCCTCATCCTCTTCAGCTAAACCAGGTGTATCAATAAGGCATACATTACCTAAAGGACTATCGTAGGCGTAATGCTCGACAAATTTTGTACAGGCTTCAAATTCTGAAGTATCAGCAATGTAATCGCTGAAGGTAGTGTTAACAAAACTTGATTTGCCTACACCCGTCCGTCCAAACAACAAAAATTTACGCATTGTTTATTTTTTTCTTGCGAATAACCCGCCAATAAATCCTATTGCCCCACCAATTGCTCCTCCGACAGCAGCACCAACTGGTCCAGCAATAGCTCCAATTGCAGCCCCTACAGTTGCTCCTGCAACTGTAAGTTCCAAGACTTCTGAAGTTTTATTGCGGACTATTTCGGCTTGCCTTTGATTAAGCTCAATAGGTGTATATTTTGGCGTTGGCTCAGAAGGAAGACTGGCTACAGGCGTTGGTACATAAACTACCTCTTTTACTACTTCTTTTTCTTTCTCTGGTGCTTTTACACGCTCGACAGTTGCCATTAAGAATGGACTTGCACCTTTGGCAGACATTCTGGCATACACCTGCGTGTAAAGCTCAGCTAACCATTTTTCTCCATCTGGAGTTGTTTCACTTTTGTTATCTACTGCAACCGATGGAATGTTATTCGCTATCTTAATCCCTACGTGTTTTGCTATCTCATTACGAATAAGTTCGGTTCTTTTCTTCAGTGCAAATTCGTACTTTGAAACATCAACATTTCCTGCAAAAGTGAATACGATAACAGCGTGTTCCCAAATCTTTGGTTTGAATGCATCTGAAATAAGTTTTATTCCTCTTTTTTCATCGCTCGTAACTCTGGTATCATCCAAACGACTGACAAACCACATTGAGTCAACTTGGCTAACGTTTGAACGCATAAGTTCCAGGTACTGATAATCATTTCCTGCTTCTTCAATATCATCACAAAGACCAGGTGTATCTACAATTGTAAAGTTGATTCCATTGATATCAGAGTCATAAGGTTTAATATCCATTGTTGTTGGTTCGTAATCACCAACGGTAGCAATTTCTTTACCCATCAAGCTATTTACAGTACTTGATTTTCCAACTCCTGTACGACCTGCTAACAGAAATACAAATTTATTTCCACGCTGAGCTTGCAGTTTTTCTATGAGATCTTCAAGAAAATTCCTGGCTTCTTTTTCAGAATTACTATCAAATGATTCCATTTTTACTCTTGATTTAATACTTATTGAATGTTGGAAATTTTTGACTTCATGTATATATCAATTAAATGTAAAAATCTAATTTGAATTTTGAAAGCATATTGACGCTAAACTCTTTGTAGAGCAAGCCTTTTACCCTAAAGCACTTTCATTAATCAAACCAGAGTTTATTACTTGATACAAACACAAAATAATATTTTATACAATCAACATTTAAAATATCACTGAAATTATACTGAAATGTGTACTAGTTGTAATTCCACTAAAATTGATTCTTAGGTAGTGCGATCGCTTCACTCAACGTCCCACAAAGCGACTTGTCCTCAGATATCGCACTACAATAGAGTCAAGCAATGTACTATTCCCATACATCACGCTGAAATACTCAGATGCAAAAAGTCACAGTTGATGAGATCCAACGAGATCCTTTGAAATACCTGAATGAAGTAGAGGCAGGTGAAAGCTTTATCATTGTCCAAGCAGATAAATTAATTGCTGAATTAAAACCAATTACAACTACCAACAAACAGCAACGCCCATTTGGTTTGTGTGCAGGAGAATTTACAGTGCCTGATGATTTTCATGCACCTTTGCCTGATGAAATTCTAAATGCATTTGAGGGCGGATGAAAATTCTCTTAGACACTCATATATTTTTAGGGTTTATCAGTGGTGATAATCAGCTATCAACAAATATTCGAGATATTATTCGCGATCCAGATAACGAAATTTATCTTAGTGTTGTCTCAATATGGGAGTGTATTGTTAAATATAAATTAGGTAAACTCAAAATCAGAGCGATCGCACTGATACATCAAACTACACCCTAATATTCTTGAATCACAAATACTTGTGTCGAAGACCCTTTTTGATTTTGTTTTTTGATTCTAATCAATCTCCGTGTTAAAGGCTGGGTATTCTGAATCAAAAAATCGTAAATTATCCCACCTTGTCCTTTATAATCTCGGTCTTCCTTACAAATTATAATACCGCTATGGTTTTGACCTTGTTTATGAAGACTAATAAAATCTTCTCGATTGAGAGTAATCATAACTCGCTGTTGTTCATGAGCGAAGTTTAATACTTCTTCATCACTAATCGACTGATTTGCTTGTCCAGCTTCATAGGAAGTTAGCACATCATAGCCAAGCTGACGTAATTCTTTAACTAAATCGATAGGAAAGTTCTCATTTGCATAAAACTTGGTCATGTTATGCGTCGTCAGCTATAACTTGGTCAATTTCCTCTGGATGTTCTTCATAATATAACCAAGCTGCTTTTAAATCTTCGGGTGTTAACGCCGGATAATTTCTCAATAATTCTTCCTCAGAAGCTCCTTGTTGACGAAAAGAAACTAAAGTCCAAACAGCAATGCGAGTATCGCGGATGCGTGCATTCCCTCCGCAAACTCGTGGGGTTTTTTGAATCAAATATCTTTGAATTTTTTGAGACATGTATAGGTCTATTAGAAAGCCATACATATAATTTAGTTTAAATTTACAATTCTCAGGTAGCTTGGGAATATAGAGTTTAGTTTTTCAAAATGTCTTTAACTGAAGAAATTCTTTCCCAACTACCAGGCGATGTTTTAGGCGGGTTACGTCAGAGCGATCGCATTTTAACATCCCTCAGAGAAAACACTGCACCTATACCAACATTAGTTACAGAAAGTCAGCAGCCTTTGGGCGATGCAGACTCCGATGTGCTTATCTGCGGTGGCACCTTGGGCATTTTAATTGGTTCGGCTTTAGCTACCAAGGGGCTACGGGTGGCGTTGATGGAACGGGGAATTCTACGGGGAAGGGAACAAGAGTGGAATATTTCTCGTAAAGAATTAGATGTGTTTGTGGAATTGAACTTATTGACAGAGGAGGAATTAGAAACTGCGATCGCCACTCAATATAACCCAGCACGAGTAGGCTTTCACGGTGGTACAGAAATTTGGGTAGAAGATGTTTTGAATATCGGCGTAGATCCAGTATATCTACTGGCTACATTAAAAACACGATTTCTCAATGCTGGTGGAAAGCTGTTAGAAAACACACCTTTTAAGGAAGCGGTGGTGCATCCAGATGGGGTGATGGTAAATAACCAATTCAAAACTAGGCTGTTAATCGATGCGATGGGACATTTTTCTCCCATAACGCAACAAGCACGTCAAGGAAAAAAACCAGACGCCCTTTGCTTAGTTGTAGGAACTTGCGCCCAAGGTTTTCCGGAAAATAACTCAGGCGATTTGTTGTTATCATTTACATCTTTGCAGAACCAGTGTCAGTACTTCTGGGAAGCATTCCCAGCTAGAGACGGTAGAACTACTTACTTGTTTACCTACATGGATGCACACCCCCAACGTTTCAGCTTGTCAGCTTTCTTTGAGGAATATCTGCGTCTGCTACCAGAATATCAGGGTGTGGAATTGAATCAGCTGAAATTTCAACGGGCGTTGTTTGGCTTCTTTCCCAGCTATCGCCAAAGTCCCCTCAAAACTCCTTGGAATCGCATTCTACCAGTGGGAGATAGCAGTGGTAACCAATCCCCCTTGAGTTTTGGTGGTTTTGGTGCGATGGTGCGTCACCTGAAGCGTTTAACATTTGGCATTGACGAAGCGTTGCAAACTGAACAATTATCAGCAAAAGCGCTATCACTGCTGCAACCCTATCAGCCTAGTTTGACTGCTACTTGGTTATTTCAAAAAGCGATGAGTGTTGGTGTAAATCAGAAAATTCCCCCAGATCGAATTAACCAACTACTCTCAGCAGTGTTTGAAGAAATGCAACAGTTAGGTACGCCAGTACTGAAGCCATTTTTACAAGATATAGTACAATTTTGGGCACTGACGCAAACACTGTTAAAAACTAATTTCTCTCATCCCGAATTAGTTATTCAAATAATTCCCCAAGTAGGTTTACCAAGTTTATTAGATTGGATGGTGCATTACGTTAATTTAGGTGTTTATACTGCCTTATTTAAGTCAAGTCCAATGTTAGAAACATGGATGAAGAATCAATCAAAAGAACAACAATATTATTGGCATCGTTTGATTGATGCTTGGAAGTACGGCTCTGGTGGTGACTACTCAGATGAAACTTAGATAATATCTGTGTGAGGATAATATGATTGAACGGAAATCTGTGGGAATAAAATACTTTGCAGTATTAATTGGTTTCCTACGCGATCGCCAAGGGTTTTTAGAGGAAGTTCGCCAAGGTACAAGATTACCAAATAAAATCATTTCTCTACTAGTTTGTAGTTCGTTATTCCTCGCCGTATATGGAGGAATCATTGGTGCATATCATAGCTGGATGCAAGCTTTATCCTCCGCCATCAAACTCCCAGCCCTTTATTTAATTACACTGCTGATTTGTATCCCGACGTTATATTTTGCTAACGTGATTTTCGGTTCCAAGCGGACATTTGGACAGCATTTAGCATTAGTATTGACCGCAGTTTCAGTGACTAGCGTACTTTTATTTAGTTTTGCACCAATTACCCTCTTTTTCTTAATTACTACCAATAATTACCAATTTTTAATTCTTTTAAATGTTTTTATTTTTGCACTGACTGGATTTATTGGTATTTCCTCGTTATATCAAGCCACGAATTTAGTTTTAGAACAAGATAATGAAGGTAGCAAAACCCGCCAGAAGATTTTACAATTTTGGCTATTCCTTTATGCTTTCGTCGGTAGCCAACTAGGATGGACTCTCAGACCATTTTTTGGTACACCAGATTCTGCATTTCAATTGTTCCGCGAAAGAGAAGGTAATTTTTATCTCAGCGTGATTCAAGCTATTAGCTACTTGTTAGGAATTCGTTAGTAGATGATAATTCAGGAGCTAGAATAATACAAATTGCACTAAATCGCTGATAAATTCTGGTTTTTTATTTTTTGATGACATCATTAGTAACCATACCAAATATCAACTATAAAAGCATTATGTTGGAAAAGCAACCTCGCAGCGTTAAGCAATTTAATGTATTGGTGAATTTACTACGCGATCGCCAATCATTTTTAGAAGAAATTCGCCTGGGAATCAGATTAGAAAATAAAATCAGTTCTTTGTTTGTAGCTAGTTCCATTTGCTTTGCTATCTATGGCGCAATTATTGGTGCATCCCACGGTTGGGCACAAGCATTATCCAGTGCTATCAAACTTCCCGCTTTTTATTTATTAACACTGATAATTTGTTTTCCAACTTTGTTCTTTTTTAATGTTTTGTTTGGTTCGCGGAGTAGTATTCAACAGCATTTTGTTGTCTTGCTCACATCTGTATCAGTGATTAGTGTACTTTTATTCAGCTTCGCACCAGTTACACTATTTTTTCTCATCACTACCCCCGATTCTTATCAATTTTTCAAACTATTAAATGTATCAATATTTGGCATCACAGGCATCTTTGGCGTAAAATTTCTTTATGAGGGAATACAATTACTTTCGCAACAAGATGAAGTAGGCAAAACAACCCGCACCACTATTTTAAGATTTTGGTTATTGCTTTATGCTTTTGTTGGGATGCAATTAGGATGGTTTTTCAGACCGTTTTTTGGTGCGCCTGACTCGAAATTTGAATTATTTCGAGCCGTGAAAGGAAACTTTTATCTTGATATAATAGCCGCGATTTCAGAAATTTTAGGTTTCAGTTAATTTAACGCCAAAATTTGTAATATGAAGCTTAACAATCCTTGTTGGAACTTGGCAAATTGGCAACTATTACAAACCTAACTGTGTTAACTTCAATACTATACAAGGTGTATTTGCACTTTCAAGCTATTTAGACGGGTTGCAACCCGTCTTTATTTATCGGTAGAAAAGGGGCTGGAAATTGAGAATTAGATTATCAAAAAACAGCGACACCATCTTCAAACCAAAAACCCAGTCGTTATGACCGGGTTTTTGGTGGGCTATATGACCCCAAGGTTAGTTATAGAAGTTATATATTAGTCGTTCGTTGTTCTGATAATTACTACAACGCCGAGATTGCGAATTCCAGAAAAGTAGTTAGAAGTTACACAAGAAATTTCTAAAAATCTTATTCCTTTGCGTACTTTGCGTACTTAGCGGTTCGTATCATCATAATTGTCCTTTCGCCTACCAAACATCAAGCTGGTTGCTAAATTATAAAATTTTATACAAATGTTGTGGAGTGCGATCGCCCAAATATCATTTTAATTATGGGACTATGATTTGATTAAAAAACTCGCCCTCAACTTAAAAAACCTCCAGCCCTATTCCCTACTGCCCATCCCCCCACGCAAACAATTTCAAAAATCAAATCATAGTCCTATATTTTAACTACAGTTAACTGCTGAAGCGGAGTTGACCTTTGTTAAATCCCCAGTGAATATCGCTGTATATTTATAAGGTGATGAACCAGAACAAGTCATAGGATTTGTATTAGCACGACGGGGAGTCCACCACGAATCTGCGTTCACAGTCAAATTGGTGCCATTCCATGATAATCCGGTGACAACTAAAGAGTTAGTTTTGCCATCATTAGCCTTTTTTGCAGTCAAAAATGTCGCATAGTAAACGCTACCATTTTCGGGATTAATTTTTGCTATGATTGCCACCTTAGCGCCGCCGCCACTTCCATAACTAGTTAGCCAACGACCAGTAGCAAAACGTCGAAAATCATTACCAGGCTGGCTACCGGTGGATGAAAAAACGCCGTACAAAACATTTCCTCCATCCCAAAATAGCCCGTAGCCTGTACCATCATCATTAGTTGTTTCGTAATCACTACGACACCATTTTTTCACACCATTTTCAAAACTGATGATGCGAGGGTCTTTGTTTAGAGATGATACTTGTTGATAACCAATATAGATGTTTGTTTGCCCAAAAGTCACTCTGGGGCCATTTTTATTTTTGATAGTTGTCTCAGTGTCATTGCATGTAAAGGTCACGCCTTTACCAATAGATGACTGTATAGTAGTTTGGGCAATAGCTGGAGTAATTGGTAAATCAGCAGCCAATACTACTGATAAAAATGAAAATGCCAGATATTTCGGCAATTTGCGGCTATAAATCATTGAACTTGTGTGGTTAAAATGTCCAAAGGGACACCATATCACAAAGTATCCGTAATTAGTAACCCCTAAACAAAATCAGCCATTTTTGATGTTGAGTTATCTGTAGGATCTTGCTAAGTTCCTCAAACGCCTGCTTTTTGGTTGCATATTGCCTGCCTAAGCAAATACAGCAGATTGCACATTATACGGGCACACAGCTGTAAAGCCCCTACCCATGTACTTCATTTACCTGAAAAACACTGTAAGTTCTTCAAATCAAACCAGACTTGCTAGATTGAGAAAAATTTATCAAAATCAAGATTTCTAATTTTTCTTGAGATGAGAGTAATAAAAAGATAAAAAGGAGTGACGAGATTTGATATTATTTACATCTCATCCATCACTCCTAATAACTTGCGCGTTGATAAGCTGTTACGCATTGTTAAATTACACCAGTTTAGTAGTTCATTTATCCTCTAACTAAAGAAGCGAATATTTGTTAAAATTATATGTATTTTTCTATACATCTTTTTATAAAGTTAGAAAATCTTTTTCCTATTGAAGAATATAGTAGTTTGACTATTGCTTGTTCTCAGTAGTCTTATTTTGCCTGTATAACAGCGATATTTATTGCTAATTTATTAAACTCAAACGTATCTACGAACACAAATAAACTTAATTAAGATTATATATCTTTAGTAGTAGTGGCATGATTCTTGTGATGGAAGTTTGGTAATAATGGAAACAATTATCATTAAAGTTCAATAATTAAAGGAGTAATACGGCGCATTCAACAAGAGTGATAACTTAAGGTTGAAATCTACGTTTTTCAAGTGTCCTGTCCGTTAGAGTTTGTCTTTTAGTCACAATTTTGACAGGCTAATCAGTTTATTCACAAATTAGTATTTAACTGAGTTTACAGAATTTTCCTACTAAAGGTAGAAGTAGTACTTAATTAAATGCCATAAACTATACATTTATAAACTTTCTGCTTGGCAAAAATATTTAATGTTTATTAAGCAATTTTGATACTCAATTTATATTGAATGTCTAGAGCTAATTGTGATATATGTCATTTAAAAAACTGACTCGGCTGTAGCATTTTAAGACATAAATTGTTGAAAACCCTCAGTAAAGGTTTTTCTATCAATTCATTTGAACAACAATTGCAGCTGCATGAAACTTAAATATATTACTCAACAAAATCATCAATGCTGCAATTTTCCAAATCTTTAGCTAGTAGATTTATTTTGCTCAACCTCTGCAATTAAGTAGCGGGAATTTAAGGTGAACATAGAAAAATTTATCCAACGCGCAGAAGTATTGCACAAGCGTTTAGCAGATTTATACCAAACTGCTAGTGTCTTGCCTTGGATTCCACCAGATCTTCTGCCACAGGCTTTTAAGGAACTATATAACACTTCAAAGATAGTGCAGTTAGCGGCAGAGGAACTGCATCAACAAAATGAGGAACTAATACAAACACGTAATTGGCTAGAAGCAGAACGTCAGCACTATCAAGATTTATTCGAGTTAGCACCAGATGGCTATTTAGTAACTAATACAGAAGGTATTATTCAAGAAGCCAACCACACAGCAGCTAAGTTATTTAATGTTTCAAAACATTTTCTGGTGGGCAAACCAATGATTAATTTTGTTCCTCTAGAAGAACGCCAACAGGTTCGTAATGAACTTATACAACTATCCGAATCACCCAGAGGTAAAGAGTTATTAATACGTTTGCAACAAAGTCACGGCGAATTGTTTGATGCAGCTTTGACGGTACTTGTTGTTCGTAATTCCCAAGGAAAAGCAACTTATTTGCGCTGGATGCTACGTAATATTTCTCAACGTCAACCTTTAGAATCAGCAGTAGTCAAGAATAACAGCAGCGACTTGTTTCCCAATTATCCTGTGCAGAAATATTCTAAAGGAGAAACTATTCCTCTCAATCCATTGGTAATTTGGTATGTTTGTCAAGGTTTGGTCAAGTTAAGTACTTACTGTGAAACAGGCGAAGAAATACTATTAGGATTAGCAACAGCAGAAATGGTTTTTGGCAGTAGTTTAACTTCTCTCAACATTTACCAAGCAGTAGCCCTTTCTGATGTTGAGTTGGTGTCAATTTACGCAGCAGAAGTAGCAACTTCCCCAACTCTCAGTCATACTCTTTTACCAAAAATTAATCAACGCTTACGGCAAACAGAATCATTTTTAGTCATTTCTGGAAGGCGACGGGTACAGGAGCGCTTACACTATCTATTACAACTTTTGAAACGAGAAATTGGTGAAACTGTACCGGAGGGAACTCGCTTAAGTGTTCGTTTAACTCATGAAGATATTGCTAGTGCTTGTTGTACTACGAGGGTGACAATTACACGATTGATAGGTAAATTACAAGAAGAAGGTGTAATTGATTTTGATTTAAAAAAACACATGATTTTGAAAAATTTAGATTAATTATTAATACCTTTACAAATAAAAAGTATCCAACTATTTATTGTAAGTTCGGCATCTTGTCTATCTATGATTACGGGCGGGTGAGACGCCCACCCTACAAGAGAAAACTTTTAAATACGGGAGACACAATTTACCGTGTCTCTACATGAGTTTTTTGAGTTTATCTAAACTTAGAATCTGATTTTATCGGCGCAGATAACTAAAATTTGGATCGGGTCTACCAACAAAGCAAGAATGGCTAAAGTTATATTTTTTGATAATCGCTAATGATGTTGTCGCTTCAGATTTATTATTGCCAAAGTCAAACATCCAATGGTTGCCGTCTACAATTTTCCAGCGATTGTTAATTAGATTAACGGTTGTAGTAGCAGGATTAAAAGATACACAATCTTCGCCTTGTAGTGAACCAGAAGGAGCGCTACTATTTATTAATAGATATTTGAGCGATGCTTGTGGTCGTCCAACAAAACAGGATTTATTTATGCCATAGTGCTTGATAACTTTGAAAGCACGTGTCGCTTCATCTTTTTTATTACCAAAGTCAAACATCCAGTGATTGCCATTCTCAACTATTTTCCAGCGATCGCTAACTTGGTTAACGCTAATATTATTAGGATTGAAAGCGATACAGTCTTCTTTAAATGCTTGTGTTTCATTTGTTAATGACACTAGGTTAGAACGATATTCTTGGTTAGTTTTTCTATCTTTTAAAATGATATATATGGATTGGGGAGGTGCTTCACCTTGCTCAACTGCAAACCAAAGAGAATTGAGATCGTTAGGTGAAGAAAATCCACAGAAACCGTAAATTCGCTGGTTGGTTTGGCCATTATAGATATTTACCCAAGTCCTAGAAGAACTATTGTTTTGCCCACAAGGAGGTAAATCTGGTGCTTTTGTAAATAAGTTGTTAGGGAATGCATTCCAGTTAGCTACTGATAATTTATATCTTTGAAAATTCTTGCCCGACACTGTATATGGTTCTGTTCCGATAAAAACTAGTTTTGGTTGAGGTATGGAATTGGATGCAAGATTAAGAAGATTTGTTTTTGTGGTATTCTTGCTCCAGGCATTTGCTATTTGGAAGTTATCATTTGCATAAGCGGCAGCAAAATTAGATAAAATCCATCCAACGCTTAGTAGAGTTGCAAATTTGTTGTATTTTTGTAATTTCATTTTGGCTAAACCTCAAAAATTTATCCTATTTAAAACCTGAACTTCACCCAGAGAAGAGAGAAAGAGAAATGTTATGTTTGTGAATAATTTAGGCTTGTTGTATTAATACAGTTGGTGGATTTATATTTCCATATTTTTTGTTTTTAATTTTTATTACAAGCGGCGAAGACAACTTTGGTATTTATGTAGATTGAGTTACTTAGTCAGGTTGACACAAAATAATGTATATCTGATTTGACAGATATTGATAAAATCACGATCGCATTATTCGGCTATGGACATTGGCAGCACAACTCCATCATCGGGCTACATCTTGGCACTAGACTTAGGTACTACCGGCAACCGCGCTTTTGTGTTTAATGCAGAAGGTAAAATTGTCGGACAGGCATACAAAGAATTGACTCAGTATTATCCACAACCAGGATGGCTAGAACATGACCCTGAAGAAATCTGGCAGGATACTTGCTGGGTGATGGAAACAGCGATCGCCAATGCCAAAATTCCCCCATCAGCGATCGCAGCGTTGGGATTGACTGTGCAACGTGAAACCTGTTTAATTTGGGACAAAACTACAGGGAAACCACTCCATAAAGCGATCGTTTGGCAAGACCGACGCACTGCTCCATTGTGTCAGAAGTTACAACAGGAAGGCTATGCTCCAGAAATTTACGATCGCACCGGATTAATTATCGATGCCTACTTTTCTGCCACTAAACTCAGATGGCTATTAGACAAGTTTACAGATGTGGATCTCAACAACGTCTTAGCAGGGACTATTGATACTTGGGTGCTATGGAAACTCACAGGCGGAAAAGTCCATGCTACCGACCACAGCAACGCCAGTCGCACAATGTTAATGAATCTCAAAACCTGTGAGTGGGATGAGATTCTCCTCAAGTTGTTCCAAATTCCGGCTCAAATTCTGCCCCAGATTCAGCCTAGTTTAGGGGTGTTTGGAGTTACTGATACTACTTTATTGGGTGTGGAAATTCCCATTAGTGCGATTTTGGGGGATCAGCAAGCTGCTTTGTTTGGTCATGGCTGCCATCGTCCTGGTTTAATGAAATGTACTTATGGTACTGGTAGCTTTTTGGTAGCTCACACTGGCTCTCAAATTGTGCGATCGCCCGAAAAACTCATTTCCACAGTGGCATGGACGCAAAGGAATTCAAGCGGGGTTTTGGATGTCGGCTATGCCTTAGAAGGCAGTATGTTTACCAGTGGCGCTTGTATCCAATGGTTACGCGATAGCTTGAAGTTGATTAAAACTGCGGCTGAAACTGAAGCAATGGCAAATCGAGTTACAGATAATGGCGGCGTATATTTTGTACCTGCATTTAGCGGACTGGGCGCACCCTACTGGGATATGAGCGCCAGGGGAGCATTTTTTGGGATTACCGCCAGCGCACAACCAGAGCATTTAGTACGCGCCGTGTTAGAGGCGATCGCTTACCAAGTTGTGGAAGTAGTGCAGGCGATAAATGTATCTAGTGGTACATCGGTTGGGCGATTAACTGTAGATGGTGGTGCTTGCGAGAACGATTTTTTGATGCAATTTCAAGCTGATGTCTTAGGTATTCCAGTTGAACGTCCGATAATGCGTGATACTACCGTTCAGGGTGCAGCATTCGCAGCAGGTTTAGCCGTGGGATTTTGGGAGAACTATGAAGCATTGGTGCAGCAACGGCAGATTGAGTGCGTATTCGAGCCAAAGAGCAATTTATCGAATTTTGCTACTTGGCAAAAGGCAGTCAAACGCACTCTCGGTTGGACAGACTAATACCAATTCGTAATTCGTAATTCGTAATTCGTAATTAAGAAATTTAGGAGTCAACATTACTCAAATTTTGTTCCACATAGCGTGGATCGCGTACTTCTAAGTGCAAAAGCAGTGCTGTAAGTAATCCACCGATCGCTGCCACCCAGAAGGTAGTTTGATAGTTAATATTGTCCGCTATCAATCCGCCTAGTATGGGAGCAATGATGGTGGCAGGAGCGACAAGGGTATTACCCAGACCAATATAGGCCGGTCGTTGGTGCTGGTTACCAAACTCTAAAGTCATTACGGCAGCAACATTTTGGAGAGCGATCGCACCTATTCCTGCTCCTACAAATACCAAGTAAAACCAGTTTACATTTGGTGCTAGGCCAGCTAAAGCCGAACTGATGGCACAGGCAATACAACCAGTCTCCAAAGCTAACTTGTTACCCCAGCGATCGCCCATCCAACCCAAAACCAATCCAGAAATAGTTTGCGTTAGCATCAGTAAAGCAGTAATGAACCCAACAGATTCTTCTCCCATGCCATATCGATGTACGGCATAGAGTGTATAGAAGGGGAGTGGCATCAGTGCTAATTGTGAAATCAGACGTGCGATGGTAAAGTAACGGAAATTGCGATCGCATCGGAGAATCACACTAAGGCTATCCCAAAATTCACGTTTACTCTCAATGGAAGATGATGAGTTACTTATCGGCTCTCGCGTCCTAGACATAAAAAACCAAGATAGAGCCATTGCAAAACTCGCACACAAAAAACAGAGAGCAAAGTTAAATGGTTGGGCAATTTGCTTAAGCAATAAACCAGCTATCACAGCACCACAAACGCTCATCAGATTAGCAGACGCAGTTAAGGAACCGTGAAAAATACCAAGCTTTCCAGAGGGAACAATTTTAGCAACCATGCTCTGCCAAGGAATAGAACTAAATCCGCTGCCTAGTCCCTGCCAAATGAGTATGGCAAATGTTAGTTCTAAGATAGTTTGGTTATTGAGTTTCAAGTCTAACAAAGCGACCAGTGCTAATCCCAGAAAAGGAAGTTTCTGGTGAATTGTTAACAGCATTACAGTCGATTTGTAATATTGTAGTCGAGCTACTTTATCAGCGGTTAATAGCTGAGGTAATTGGTAACCTAAACGTGGAATAGCTGGTATCAAACCGATGAGCAATGCAGAATCGGTAAAACCACTAACAAATAGAGGAATAATCGTGATATAAGAAGCAAAACCGCTTCCTAACCCAAAAAATCCACTTTCAACAACATTAACAGCAAAATTATAACGAAGGTCTTTTTGAATTTCAGAATTGAGCATTTTTAAATTGCAGAAATATGGGCAGCATTTTCAACAGGTTTATGTACTTGTTTAGGCACTTAGTAAGTGCTAAGTACTGAGCAAAAACCTGAATCCCATAAATTGTTCCCAGATGCTCCACTTAAATCACATTCAGAGAATATTTTTCTCCAAAAAATCCAAGTTATTTGTCTGCAATATTTTTGGCAATTTACACCCAACTAACTAGGAATAAATACTCTAAATTGCAATGACGCAAAGTTATGGAAAGAGCAAGAGAGATTTAAAGCCTTTTAAAGATTGTTGAAAAAATGAAGAGTAAATAGTTGTAAATCAGAGTTTCCCTCTTGCATGGTAAGTTTGATTTGGGTCTAAATTCCCGTCTTAAAATTTAATAACTGCTATAGCACTCCCATTCGATTTTTGATACAATTCGCCCCCGACTCAAAAAACCTTCTTTCCTATGGCCTGCTAAGTCAACTAAGTTCAAAAATCAAAGCGGATTACTATAACTGTTTTAAAATACCACTTAACATATAAAGTTAAGATGGCGATCGCATGACTACTAAACCGAAGATTTTCATTGATGGAGAATCAGGAACCACAGGCTTACAAATTTACTCACGCCTCAACCAACGGGATGACATCGAGATAGTTAGCATTGAGGCATCTAAACGAAAAGATGCCACTGAGCGAGCTAAACTGCTTAATGCCGTGGATGTTGTCATTCTCTGCCTGCCTGATGACGCCGCCCGCGAAGCTGTGAGCTTAGTTACCAATACTAGCGTTAAAATTCTTGATGCCAGTACTGCTCATCGTACAGCACAGGGTTGGGTATATGGCTTTCCCGAACTAAATCCAGGACAGCGAGAAAAAATCGCCAGCGCTCAGTTTGTAAGCAATCCCGGTTGTTACCCGACGGGATTTTTGGCTTGTATCCGTCCCTTGATTGCCAAAGGAATTTTAAAAGCTGACTTTCCTATCACCGTGAATGCAGTGTCAGGTTACTCTGGTGGTGGGAAAAATCTGATTCAAAAGTACGATGCTTTCCACGAACAGCAAGCCGGGGGAGAATCGCTTTATCCCTATGGCATCTATGGTTTGCAGTTTGGGCATAAGCACGTTAAAGAAATGCATTACTTTTCTGGGTTAGCATCGCCGCCGCTGTTTGTACCGTCAGTAGGTGATTTTGAACAGGGGATGTTAGTACAAGTACCTTTGCCGTTGTGGATTTTGGATAATCCACCATCAGGTGAGGTAATCTATGAAGCGATCGCTGACTATTACCAAAGTGAAAAGTTTGTCCAAGTTGCTCCATTCAAAGAACCCACGCTTCTCAGAGACGGAACGTTTCTAGATGCCAAAGCAATGAATGGCACCAACTTTGTTCAGATTTTTGTCTTCCCCAATGACGCTACCAAAGAAGCGCTGCTAGTTGCTCGTCTTGACAACTTAGGCAAAGGCGCATCCGGCGCCGCAGTCCAAAATCTCAATATTATGTTAGGTCTTTCAGAAGAGTTGGGATTGTGAGGGTTGGGGGATGGGGGGATGGGAAATAAGTTTGAACGTTGAGGTTTTGAACTAGAACGTTGAGGTTTTGAACTAGAACGTTGAGGTTTTGAACTAGAACGTTGAGGTTTTGAACTAGAACGTTGAGGTTTTGAACTAGAACGTTGAGGTTTTGAGCTTGAACGTTGGGGTTTTGAACTCAAATGTTGAGGTTTTGAACTCGAACTTTGAGCCTCTAAGCTTCAACTTTCAGTTTTAAATCTCCGCGATAATCTTGTAATGGTTCTCAGTCAAAGTATAAGGTTGGCAAACATCGCATCATGATTACTACGAATCGCGTTAAACGCCTGTTACCAATCTTATCGCCATTGATTGCGATCGCATCTGCCCTACTCGTTGGCGCAATTCTCATCTTATGCGCTAGGGCAAATCCCATCGTCGCATACACAGCTTTATTTCAAGAATCCCTTTCTACCTACTTTGGATTGGGTAATACTCTTACTAAAATGACGCCGCTATTGTTCGCTAGTTTAGGGGTATTGGTGGCGTTGCGTGCCGGTCAATTTAATATCGGTGGTGAAGGACAAATTTATCTAGGTGCTTTAGGAAGTACTTTAATTGGGTTATATGTGCAAGGATTACCTGCTTTGATTCACATTCCGCTGTCGTTGTTAGCAGGATTTTTACTGGGTGCGATTTGGGGTTGGATTCCTGGTTACTTGAAAGCAATGCGGGGAGTGAATGAGGTAATCACTACGTTGTTGTTGAATTATATTGCAGTGAATTTAGTTAGCTATTTGGTACAAAATCCTCTGAAAGCACCAGCAGCACCTAGTCCTTATTCGCCACTGATTGCTAAATCTGCTCAGTTACCGATTATTTTACCGGGAAGTCTTGCCCATGCGGGGATTTTGCTGGCGTTGATTGCAGCGGGAATTTTGTGGGTATTGTTAGTGCGATCGCCTTTAGGATACCAAATTTCAGCTGTGGGATTTAACCCGAATGCTGCTCGTTATGCTGGTATTTCCGTACAACGCACTATTATGCTGGTGATGGCGTTAGCGGGTGGTTTAGCTGGGTTAGCGGGTGGAACTGAGGTAATGGGGTTGAAATTTCGGCTATTTGAACAAGTTTCGCCAGGTTATGGATTTGATGCAATTGCGATCGCTTTTTTAAGTCGTGGTAGTGTTTTCGGTGTATTGTTAACTTCCCTATTTTTTGCTGCACTTCGCAGTGGCGCTAATGTTATGCAACGCAGTGCAGGTGTGCCGGTGACTGTGGTTTATGCCATTCAGGGATTAGCTGTGCTATTTATTGCCATCAGTCTCGCCGTAGAACGGCGAATAAACATAGATTAATTTTGTGAATAAAAACAACAGTCTGCATTTGGCAGTTAAAGTAATTTTAGGGGAAGCCTATAACCTCACAAGCCAGGTACATAAAAGATGGTACATAGCTTTACATTTCCACAAGAAATAATTACAAGCATTCAGGAGAGGATAGAATTCCTTGGAAGATGCCTGAATGATGCTAATACGCAAGATAAAGCGATGGCGGAGATAGTTGAGTTGGCTAATAGTCGGCAGATATCTCTTAATCAGCTTAGAGAAGAGCTAAGACAGTATCGATATAAGTTTGATAAGCTAGATCGTCTGCTTGAGGAGTTTATAATAAAATGCAAACAAGGTGAATTAGCTCTTATCCTTTTTGTGAAATACAATTTTCTGCTTAAGGAAATTGTTGTAGATAAATACTGGTACTTTGGGCTGGAAAAAGACAATAGAGAAACAGAAAAAGAGTTGATATTGGCTCATGTAAATTTCTATCAAGAATTTAAAACTCAAGCTGAACTTGATAGTTCTTATAAAGATGATTACATTGTTTTAGAAACATTAAAACATGTCATTCAATCAATGATAAAAGCGAGTTTAAAAGTCAACGTATTATCTGAAGAAGAAATTAATGCGCTGGACTTGGGAGACATAAATCCTCAAGAAACGGAAGTTATGCTGACTTCTCTAGCATCTACGAAAAAATGGGATCAGGTGTACAGAAATCTTGCATAGTCCTAAATTTATTGAAAAACAAGATGTGTTAAGTATACATAATAAGCAGATTAATCTATATGGCGGCTTACCAGGTATACGCGATGAAGGCTTGCTAGAATCTGCTATTTCGCAGCCTCAAGCAACTTTTGGGGGAGAATTTTTGCATCCTACAATTTTTGAACAAGCAGCAGCATACTTGTTTCATATCACTAATAACCATGCTTTTGTAGATGGTAATAAACGAACTGCTTTTGATGTTATGGTCACATTTTTAAACTTGAATGATTATGAACTTAATATGACATCAAAAGAGGCTGAAGAATTGACAATACAAGTTTCTAATAATGAAGTTAATAAGCAAAAGTTAATTGAAATACTGAAAAATCACATCATAGAATTATTTTAAATAATTTAAAATTTAAGTAATTGTCCTTGACCCCAAGCATGTGCAACATAGTGCAGGTGTACCGATGGTATTAGCTTCTAGGATTCAGGGATTAAAGTATTAAGTATGTTATTGCCATCTCTCTGGCGGTAGAATATCAGATAAAAGTAATTGAACCCTAAACCAAGGCAGATTAATTAGGGATCTAAAAATTTGACAATAAATATCTAAAAATTTGACAAATTGCTCCAAATATTTTTTATCCCAATATGATATTGAAGTAAATTTTAATTTTGTTATACAAATATCCTTAGTCAATTTTACTTATTTTTTTATAAAAATATCTACAATTTTGGTAAATCTATCAAAACATTTTCCATTGCCTTTATCAGTTAAATCACATAAGTTGTAAATGTAAGTAGTATTGGTTAAAAATTGATTATCTAAACTTTGACAAGATAAACAATAAAATCCAGAACTACTCACTATTTTGCCAACACAAAAGTCATGGAACAGACTTGATTTTGTCTTTCATATAGCTGTATGAATTTCATTAAATTTATGAAAATAAAGTCTGATTGAAAACTTCCTAAATAAAGTTTTCATTCTTACTGTACTTCGTAAAATTCAAGTCACATTCCTAGACGCTAGCAAGATTTTTCTGCTAAAAATTAGGGGGATTAATCCTGATGACAGATTTAATTAATAGTGGTAGCGGGAACTCCTCTAGTGCTGGAGACAATCCATTAAGAAATTCACCCTTCGGTCGCCTGAGTGAAGTTCTGAGTGATGAAGAATTATCTAATCTATTCAGTGGTGTTGGTAATGGAGAGAATAGCGGTAATCCCTTGGGTGGTGGGGGCGATAATCTACCTTATAATGGTAATCCTTTTGCTGGTGACAACTTTTGGAATATTTTTGCAGGCGGTGTAAATCCATCTGCTGGAGGCGGCGGTCGCGACCCTTTAACTGGTGCTGGTAGTCAAAGTACTAATATCAGCACAACTGAAATACCAGACGGTTTTAATTTAAGAGTTACTATTGACAACCTGGTTAATTCAAGGTTGAACGAAGAACTGGGTGACGATGAAATACCATCATTCGATCCTAGCAAAATCCCATCATTTGATGGTGGTAATGGTGGACAAATCCCATCATTTGATCCTAGCAAAATCCCATCATTTGGTGGTGGTAATGGTGAACAAATTCCATCATTCGATCCTAGCAAAATCCCATCATTTGGTGGTGGTAATGGGGAGCAAATCCCATCATTCGATCCTAGCCAAATTCCATCATTCGGTGGTGGATAAATCCCATTTGCTTAATAAAGACAGCAATTATAATCCTTGAGTAAATCACTCATCGCCACAAGGAAATAATAATGATTTTTTTCAGTACATACTATGCTAATTAGCCATGTTATGCACTGAAAATTTTTACTATAAAGCCTTTAGGCAAAATTTTCTCTCACGTTTACTACCAAAACAATAAAAGCCTTTATTTAAATAAATTTTTGGTTGACTAAAGTGATACTTAGCATAGCAAATAGGAGAATTAATGCTAATGGAAGCATCTGCTATCGATTCCATAAATAATGGGGTTAACACCTTTAATGCAGGCGGTGGTAGCAACCTGTATAACAGTAGTTCCTTCGCTACCGATGGCAATTTCTATGCTGAAGGGAGCCTACTAACAAATGGTAACAATCTTGTTATTGGCAATGGTGGGGGAAATATTCCAGGTGGTAGTATTAACCCTTTTGCTGGCGATGCTGGCAGTAAACTTCAACAATTAATTTTCGATCGCTTGAAGTTAATTCTAGGTGACAATTTTTTTAAGGACGTTGACAAAACATTGGCAGGAGGTACAAACCCATTTCTAAATGGTGGTAATCTAATTTTAGATAGTGGGAATGTGCTTGAGCGATCGCCTTTCGATCCGTTAAGAGAAGTCCTTGGTGATAATATACCTTTTAGTAACAGTGGAAATACATCTAATACTGGTACTCCACGTTTTAATGAGGGTAACGCACCCGTTGGCAATGCTAACAGAAACTTTGGTAAGAGTAACGCAACAATTGGTAATTTTAACTCTGATTATGGCAATAACAGCGCAACCATAGGCAATGGAAATTGGAACTTTAATAATGACAACGCAACCATTGGCAATGGCAACTGGTTATTTGGAAAGGATAATACAAATCTGGGTAATGGTAACTGGTATTGGGACAACGGAAGTAAAAACGCAACGCTAGGAAATGGCAATTGGCACTTCGGCAGCGATAACTCAACTATTGGAAATGGCAACTGGGATTTTGGTAAAAATAATACAATTATTGGTAATGGTAATTGGGTTTTTACCGATGGAAATACAATTATTGGTAATGGTAATTGGCTAACAGATAGCGATAATACAACTACTGGAAACGTCAATAACATCGGTAGCTTAAATTTATCTCCACAGGAAGTCAAGACTGATGTTAACAACTTAATTGACTCCCTCATAGGTAAAATAGGTCAAAATTTTCTGGTATTAACAAAAGATTTTGACGCATCAACTACGCAAACGTTTAACCGACTCATCTCTTCTAAAAATACCGATATTAATAACAGCGATATATCTAACAATATTGAGCAATTTTTGGCATCACTCAATATCATTCCAGAAAATGCCATCGGTTATCAACCTTGGCAAAATCCTCAATCAGTGCCAGAACCAACTTCTTCAGTATCGGTACTAATAATGGGGTTTATGTGTTTGTTATTGTCAATATTCAAAAAACAACAACGCTGTTAAAGTCAACTATCCAAAGCTTCCAAAAAGCCCTCTATAGTTATTCCCGCCTTAGAAATTAGACTTCGCAATGTTCCACGAGCAACTTCCCAACCAACGGCAATAAACATCCCGTCTTCATCTTTAAATATAGTAATCATAAACTTCATAGTTCATCCCTATTTACTAAACTGTAACACCCTCTAGCTCTTCATCTGTCAACTCATACAATTGGCGCAATTTATCTAACTTCTCATCATCGGCTTGCCAAAAACCGCGCCCGTGTGCCTCCAACATTCTGCCTACAATATTGCGGAAAGCTTCGGGATTTGCCTTGCGTAATTTATCTGCCATTTCTGCATCTAAAGCATAAGTATCAGCTGCTTGGTCATAAACCCAATTATCAGTAAAATCGGCAGTACCACCCCAACCGATTAACGCCGTCATACGTTGAGAAATTTCAAATGCACCACCCGAACCTTGATTCGCCATTGCTTGGGCCCATTTGGGATTTACTAATTTGCTGCGATATTCAATTCTGAGTAAATCATCTAAATTGCGAGGCGTAGTATCTTTCGAGAAACTTTCTACAAAACTGGTTGTAACTTTCTGACCGCGTTGTTTTTCTGCTGCCTTTTTCAAGCCACCAGTATTAGCATAATATTCCTGAATATCAGTTAAACCATATTCTACTGAATCGATTTCTTGAACAATGCGATCGCTTGTTTTTAATAACGTATTCAAAACTTCCGGTCTAGCTTGACCTTTATCATTTCTACCATAGCTAAAAACATTCCGACTTTGCCAAGTATTACCCAACTCTTCGCCAGATTCCCAGTTGCCATCAACCACTTTATCATTCACCAAAGAACCAAAATCACCCGCCGGATTAGAAAACAATCTCGCTGATGCATTTTCTACACCTTGCGCCTTCAAAACCAAAGCATGTTTTCTAATAAAATTCTGATCTTCCGGTTCATCAATATCAGCCGCCCGTTGAAACAAATCATCCAACAATTCAATAATATTCACAAAACTATCGCGGAAAATTCCCGATAAATTTCCCAACACATCAATCCGAGGATGTCCAACCTCCGCCAAAGGTTTTAATTCATAACGAACAATTCTACCAGTTCCTTCCTTAACAGGTTCAGCCCCCACCAATTCCAAAAGAATCCCCAAAGATTCACCCTTAGTTTTAATTGCATCCAATCCCCATAACATCACCGCCACAGTTTCCGGATATTTCCCATATTCTTCCAAATGCTGGGCAATAATCTTTCTACCAATTTCCCGTCCCCTTTCATAAGCCCCAGGCGAAGGCATTCTATAAGGATCTAAAGCATGAATATTTCTCCCAGTCGGCAAAACCCCAACCCCATCCCGCAACAAATCACCACCAGGTGCAGGCGGAATATATTCCCCATTCAACCCCCTCAACAAATTCGTTAACTCATCCGTAGATTGCATCAACAAATCCCTTATTAATCTTTCCTCCTCTTCTCTTTCTTCTTTGCGTCCTTTGCGCCTTTGCGGTTCGTTTATTTCTTCCTCCTCCCCAAAATAAGCCTCCAAATACGAACCCAACTCCTCCTCACTCGGCCTTTCCCCCAAAATATGCAACCCCGAAGAAAACAACCGATTTTCTAAAACCTGCAAATACTCATACAACTCCACCAAATAATGCTCAAAAGCATGACCACTAAACATCCGAATATTTTCCGGAGTAAACGAAATCCCCAACTTTTTTGCATCCTCAAACGGACAATCTGCATCTAAACCAGTGTCCACAATTTTTTTACAAATCGCTTCCTTCAGCGCATAATTCTTTTCTGGATCTTCTCGATATTCCGAAATTAAATCTCGCAATGCTACCAATTCCTTATACAAACCTGCACGTCCATAAGGCGGTACATTATGGGAAATCAACACACCATAACCGCGACGTTTTGCCAAAATCGACTCAGAAGGATTATTCGCCGCATATATATATAGATTAGGCAAATCTCCTAACAGAATATCCGACCAAGAATAACCAGTATTCCCCAAAGGAGAACCAGGCAACCATTCCACCGTACCATGCATTCCAAAGTGAACTATAGCATCAGCTTGAAACTCATTTTGCAGCCATTTATAGTAAGCAGCATATTGGGGATGCGGCGTTAAATCCCGTTCAAACATTAAACGCATGGGGTCGCCTTGTATTCCCAAAGGTGGTTGTACACCTATCCACACATTGCCTAATTGCACACCACCAATTTGGAATTCATCACCATAGGTTTTAATACCAGTTCCCGTGAGAGATTTCCATTGTTTTTCGATGCGAGATGTTCGCAGATATCCCAGCCATTTTTCTAATGTGCGGACGTTGACGGACGCGGGGGAAGAGGACGCGGGGACGCGGGGATGGGGAGACGCGGGGATATTATTTGTATCGTTTAAAGATTCATCTGCTTGTTTTACCCAGCGAATTAATTCTTCTCCATCTTCTGGTAAATCTCCGACGGTATAACCTTGGTCTTTGAGTGCAGAAAGAAACTTCAAAAGACTACGAGGCACATTTAATAATGCAGCTGTGCCGACGGCACCGTAACCTGGGGGGAAACCATATAAAATAATCGCAATCTTGCGTTCCGATGCAGGTTTTTGTCGTAAAGCCACCCAACTTTTGACTCTACCAATTAATCGCTGCACCCGTTCGGGAACTAGATAAATATTTTCGCCCACTAAACCGCCGAGGGGAACGGTATCAATTGCGCCATCCAATTCTGGTAAAGCATACAATACGACACTTTGCAAGCCGCCGATACCTTGACGCGTCCAAGAGTAAATATCTTGAATTAATAGTGGTGCTGCAACAATATAAGGTACATTCTTCGCAGTGAGAATGCGCTTTGCTACTTCTACCTGACGCCCTGCTTCCATTGAACCAGCTGGGCCACCCACCAGAGGAAAACCAATTGTAGAAACGATCGCATCCACCTTCACTGCTTCACTAGAAAGTGAGGGAGTCTCAATATTGCGTAATTTTCGTTGCTGACTTTCGTAGTCAGTCGTCATCCAATCTCTTACCGCCACATGTCCTTCCACACCGTTGATGAAAATCGGCAAAGGAATTAACCCAGCTGCTTCAAAACGACGAATCAGTTGCGGAATATAAGGTTGTTTGGTAACGACGTGTTTGCGGTAAAGAAGAATGCCTATAACTGGAGACTGGGGAGTAGAAGACGTGGAGAGTGGGTGACGCGGGGACGCGGAGAGTATTTGTGATACATTTCCTACATTGAACTGTCCCTGCATTCCCACATCCTCTTTCCCCGCATCTCCGTGTCCCCGCGTCCCCGCGTCCTTGTGCCGATACCATTCCAAATATTCACGCGGCGATGCAAAAAACCCTGAATAGTCGGGATGGAGTAACCCCATATTCGGCGTTTCTACTGGTGGGGGAATGTCGCCGACTTTTAAACCTAAGTATTTTTCTGCCAGTGTCCAGAATAATGAAGCGACGTTTTCTGAACCGCCTGCATTCCAGTAACCATAGATAATTAACCAGTTGCGTAAGTCTTGGACTTTTTGTACTGGCACGTATTTGAGGAGTTTCGGGCCAATTTTTAAGAAACTGATGTAACCTGCGAGTTTGTCTTCTTCCCGTCCGTTGCTGAATTTGTCGAGGATGAATTTAACTGGTTTGGGCATTCCTTTGGGTTTATCGCCAATGGCAAAATCACCCAGCTTGGTTAAACTCATCAATTCCAAGGCTGACTCAAACACCAGCCGAATGGGAATTTGGGCAATGCGATCGCGCAACCACACAACTTGGTCATAATCAAATAGTAAGCTGCCGAAAAACACATCCGCACCATCGAGTGCTGCTTCTACTTGTTGGCGTTTGCTTGTAAGATCGCGATCGCTAAATACCCGAATATCCAACTGTGGACAGCCAGAGTTAGCCAAAAAAGCCGCTTTTCTGTACAAGTCAGCGTTAAACGATTCAAACCCAGCAACCAAGACGATGCGTTTCATGCCCGTAAGTTACGAAATATTTCTTCACTTAAATTTTAAACGTGCTTTCAAGCTGATTGTTAAATATCTACCGCCAGATTCAGGTTAATAGACTTGTCCGAAATATTAACTTAGGAAAAGAAAAATGGTAAAACGTTAAATTGAGCGTCTACCATTTTTCGATATTAGTTATGGTTTTTGATTATATCCAGAAATATCCCCACCGGACAAAACAAATTTTAGGGATT
>NZ_JACJTU010000035.1 GCF_014698835.1 Nostoc paludosum FACHB-159
GGGAGGTGTGGGAGGTGTGGGAGGTGTGGGAGGTGTGGGAGGTGTGGGAAGAGACGGGGGCATAAATTCTCTTTCTCCCCACACTCCCCCATCTCCCCACACTCCCCACACTCCCCACACTCCCCCATCTCCCCACACTCCCCACACTCCCCCATCTCCCCACACTCCCCACACTCCCCCATCTCCCCACACTCCCCACACTCCCCACACTTCCCCATCTCCCCACACTCCCCAATCACCAGTCCCCAATCACCAAAGCAATTTGTGATATCGATGAGAGTTGCTGTTGTAAATTTTTCAGTAAAGCTAAAGTTAGTTTATAGGTTGTAGTGTCTCCCTGTTGGGCAAAGTATTCTAGCGCCTTTTGTAAGTCTGCAATTGCCGCTGGTTCGCGGCCAAGCTGATGGTAAGCTATACCCCGATTCAGGTAAGCTTGGGCGTTGGTTGGCTTAAGTTTGAGCGATTCAGTAAAATCCCTAACAGCACAAGAGCGATCGCCACTTCTGCTACAAGCACAACCCCGATTATAATAAGCTCTGTAATCATTGGCATTGAGAGCAATTGCCTTTGAAAAGTCGAGCATAGCTGCTTTTAAATCCAATAACTCAAAATGAGCGATTCCGCGATCGTTATAGATATCTGCTTTGAGTACACTAGATATTTGGGGAATATTAGTTAATGCCAGTTCGTAATCTGATATTGCTTGTTGGTGATTACCCAACATAGCATGGGCTACTCCTCGGTTATAGTAAACTCTAAAATCATCAGGTTTGAGTGCGATCGCTTTATTGTAATCTGCGATCGCAGCTTGATAATCCCCTTGTCTGTAGTATGCTAATCCCCGGTTCAGGTGTGCTTCTACATTGTTAGGAGTCAAATTCAGAGCTTGATTGCAATCGGCGATCGCATTTTGATAATCTTTTAATTTTAAATACACAAGACAGCGATGATTGTAAGCCGCAGCAAAATCATTTTTGACCTTAATTGCCTCCGTAAGATTTTCAATAGCTTCTGCATAATTGCCATGCTGTATTTTTTCAATTCCTAACTTGAAAAAATCTCCGGCTGTAATTTCAGTAACGGTAGCGGGTAGCGAGTACCCAGGTGAAGCGATAAAAATACAGACGAGTGCCAAGGCAATACCAAAATTGAGCATGAATCGGTAAAAGCGACTCATAATGATATCTCGCATTGCTAAGAGGATAAAACTAGTAGGTAATATCAAGTTCGTGTGAATACTTGTAATTAGGTTTAATGTACGCAGAGTTTCCAATTATAAGTAATTAAGCGAACTTTATGAGGATGTTTTAAAACCTTTAGATCCTCGGAAATGCTGCTTAAAAATGAAGATTTTCATCAATTATCCGCTTTAACAAGGGCTAATCGCTCCTTATCAATTCCTATTTTCTTACTCTTGGCTGGTGGCGTCAAAAGACAGTCTGTCAAACTGCGGTCTTTTAAATTTTATCAACTTCAATCGAACAAGATAGTTAGGGAAAAGAGAAAAACTTATTTTACGATCATTCACTTTTCCCAATATGAAAAATCAAGTTAACTCATACTAAGTTGCCTTTAAACAGAATATTCTTACTCCTTACTCTCACCGTAAGTTAATATAGGAGTCCGATTTGATTATTGAAAAAATCTAAGTATCTGTAGGGTGCGTTATTGCGAAGCATAACGCACCATTCTTAAGGATTTGGTGCGTTAGCCTTTGGCGTAACGCAACGCCAGTCCGCTCAAGCCGGGAAACCCGCCCATGCGGCTGGCTCCCCTACGTATATTTCAAAAATCAAATATGAGTTCTATATCTTTGATTGCAACTTAGTATAAATTCTAAGGAAGACTATTCCGCAGACGACGCAAACAATTTATCGATGCCGCACAATCACAACCAAACAAAGCTACCGCCGCATCGCTTTCTGCATCTGTCACTCCAAGCAAAGCCTTTTCAAGATTCTCATCAGTGACATCAATCTCTGCTACACCCTTTTGCAAATGAGATAAATCTTTAGTACCAGCGCAGAAAAATTGGCCAAGTTTTGGATGTCTGACACAAGCTTTCTGATCTTCTGCGGATACTGGTGTAGTAGCGGCGTCAGGACGGTCTACTGGTTGGGGATTTATTGGTTCATTAGCGGTGGTGACTTTACTGGTCATTAACATTGAAGCTAAAGACATGAAAGCTGCCGTTTTGGTAGTTAAATTTATTAACAGTTTGTTCATGCAATTTTCCTACAACTAGGTTGGCAATTTAGGTTAATTTTCTCTAAGGCTTAGTAAGGGAATGATGTTTTCCAAGAACCTGGATATTGAAGCAATTTACCTGTAATATACACCATCAAATAAATTGTGACTTTAGACTCACAGATTCTTGAAAAACAAACGGCAAAAAATCAAAGTAAAAGTTTTGAGTTTTTTACCTTGTATCTTTTACATTTATTTATTCCCCAAACAGGAGATTTTTTATTAGAGAGATAGCAATCGATTATACTGCTATTTTCAGAAGCCATCACCCAGTAGCGAACACCACATTCAAGCTCATTCTGGAAGGCAAAGCTAAGGTTAAAGAGCAATGGCAAAGGTTTATCCGCTTGTACTAGTACAATCACGCACTAAACTGTAGAGCAAAAATTACGTAGGCGTAGCCCGTCGTAGACATCGCTTGCATTTCACCTAAGTAATTATACTCAAAATCATAAATGAGAAACAAGCGATCTCAGTAGACATTTCCAGAAATTAATTCTGCCTTACCTGAAACCCCTGTAGAGACGTAGCAATGCTACGTCTCTCCTATGTCTAGTTAGTTTTAGCAGTCTGCCATCCGTGTAAAATCGGCATGGTAAACAACCCCCACGCCAAACCCGTAATCAACCCAAAGGGCGTAACGACGTAATTATTGAAACTCCAAAAACCAAAAACCTCTGCTGCCAATTCCAATGGATAAGCCATCATTAGAACGCTAGCTAAGGCAGCGCCACTCCAGCCATACTGACTTAACCAGTAAAAACCTTTACCATTTGTAACCCCATACAACAGGCGAGTAATTAGCAAACCAGTGACAGTACCGTAGCAACGCATACATACAGCCATAATATACGGAGGTGCTAAATCTAAGCCCATTGTCGGTTGCGGACATACACAATCGCCCATAAAGTAAATGATATTGGCAATTTTGCCAAGCAAAGACACCCCAGACGCAGCCAAAAAAGGAGCAGTTACAGGGCCGACAACCATCCCCGCTAGCATAATGTCAGCAATCAAACTGACCCAATTAAGATTTTTGGCAGATTCTAATTGCCTTGCGGAAACGATTCTTTGCATAAACCTTATTTTGTGTTGTTTTTTTGTCTTTGTTTAATATATTCACATATCTATAGCAATCCGGTTTGATGTAGTAGCGTGACAAGACTAAAAGGTTGCAATAAATTTTCTTGTGGTGTGGCCATCTTGCCCGCACTGGACGGGCGAGACGCCCATTCCACAAGAGTTTATTAATGCACTATTTTAGCCTTGACACGCTAGTAGGGTGCGTTACGCCAAAGGCTAACGCACCAGTTAACGATTTAGGTGCGTTAGGCTACGCCATAACACACCCTACAGATACTTAAAAAGAAGAATTTAGAGATATATAGAACGTTTTGCTATCGAGAAGAGGACTTTTAAAACATCCTCTGACGCTGATTTACTACATAATGCTTTAAAAGCCAAAATGTCAACACTCATCAGAATGAATTATTAATTCTATCTAGAGAAAGTTTTAAGAAATTATTAAAAACATTATGGTATTGTCGGGTAATAAATTTTTTATTACTCTATAGCGGTACTACTCAGGAAAATGACTCGTTCTCCAAATCCAGGAAATGATCGCGAACCAAGAAATCCTCGTCTAAATCTCCTGCTTTTAAAACGTGCCAGTTTGGTTTTAGGCATCATTTTACTTGGAGGAATTGCAGCTGGTGTTTGGTGGACTAGAAACTATGTATATGAAGATCTAGCACCTTTAGTACAGCAAAATCTTGAGCAATTACTTGGGCGTCCAATTAAATTAGGCAGAGTTGAACGTTTTTCACTTTCTAGTTTGAGATTTGCTTCGCTGTCGATACCAGCAACTCCTACCGATCCAGACGAATTGACAGCAAAAGCTGTAGATGTGCAGTTTTCGCCTTTACAAGTTATTTTAACTAGAAAATTACCATTAAATGTCACATTAGTCCAGCCCAATGTCTACATCCAACAGGATCGAGATGGTCGCTGGGTGACGGCACAAGTGAAGAGTGGAGAAGGTGCAGGCCCCATTCAAACTGAGTTGCAAACACTCCAGATTGTTGATGGAAATGTAGAGTTATCGCCAGCCTCTGCACCAAATAAACCTAAAGGTTCTGTAGTTATAAATCAATTCGGTGGTGTTGCAAAGTTTTTACCACGAAACCAAGGCGTTGGTTATGAAATAAATGGTCAACTCACTAGAGGCGGTGCTGTTAAAATCTCTGGTGAAACACAATTTAAAACCGAACAAACTAATCTTAAAGTTGTAGCACAAACTTTACAAGCATCTGATGTCAGTCGTTTAATTGAGTTACCAATTGTTTTGCAAGCTGGGCAAATAGATGCTGATTTAGGAGTTACAATTCCATCAAATGTTTCGCAAATAGCTATTACTGGTACGGCTATTTCTAATCAAGTTACTGCTCAAATTGAAAATCTTCCGCAAAAGTTTGTTAATGCCAATGGCAGATTAATATTTCAAGGTCAAAATATCGCCTTAAATAATTTAACTACAAACTTTGGCAAAGTCCCCATAATCGCAAATGGAGCAGTTAATACTCAAACAGGTTTTAATCTTTCAGCCCAGATAAAACCAGTCAGTGCGAGAAATATCTTAGACACGCTGAAAATAAATTCGCCGGTGGTGGCTATCGGTGAAGTGCAAGCAAATATCAAGTTGCAGGGGCCACTCCAGCAGCCTGTTCTTAGCGGTATTGCTAGCAACACCAAGCCAGTTCAAGTTGACCGCGTTCAATTCAAAAGTGTCAACACTGATTTTAAGTTAAGTGTATCTAAAAAGACATCTACCATCGCCGTCTCAAATCTGAAATTAGTCCCCGCAGCAGGTGGTGAAATTACTGGAAGCGGTCAAGCTACACTTAACGATCGCGTAAAATTTAATATTATAGCTGACGGTGTTTCCGGAGATGTACTGGCACGCAGCTACGGCTTCACTCCCCCAATTAATGTTGGCAATGTCTCAGCAAGGGCAGAAATTACTGGCTCACTGGGCAAACAACCCTTAGCACTGAATGTTTCCAGTCTGCAAATACAGCCACCAGCTGGGGGGCAAATCCTGGGTAATGGTCAAATTCAGCTGACACCACAAGGCAACGTCTTGTTTAACATTCAAGCCCAAAATATACCAGGAGATGTCCTCGCCAATACAAACAATACCTCATCTGCCATCAAAATTGGTACGGTCTCAGCAAATGCCAGAGTTAGCGGCACTCTTGGGAATCTGCGGACAGTGGTGCAACTGCAAGCGCCTACTGCCACCTATCCTACTACGGGACGAGTTGCGATCGCTCAACAAGGGCAGAATATCCTATTCCCAAGTGCTGTTTTTAACGTCGCAGGTGGTAGAATCATTGGCACAGGACGAGTTGCCCAACAACGCTGGCAAGCTTTTGTCAACGCTCAAAGCTTGCAATTAAATCGTTTCCAGCAAATACCACCGCAGTTTCAGGGAGTTCTCAGCAATGCAGCGTTGAATTTATCAGGAAGCACTGCTTCTTTTCAACCCTCAACCATTCAAGCCACAGGACGAGCAAACTTGAATGTGGCGGGAGGTACGCTTAACGTCAGGGATATTAACCTGAATGCCGGTCGTTGGCAAGCAGTTGCTAATGCTTCCCAAATTCAACTAGGTCGTTTCTCACCACAACTGCGAGGACGACTGAGTAGTAACGTCAAGTTGACGGGTACAACAAACTCCTTCCAGCTTGCAGATATTCGCGCAGCAGGACAAATTCGGGCTTCACAATTAGCACAGTTAGGGCAACCGCTGACAGCACAATTTCAGTGGAATGGACAGCAAATTATAGTTGAACGGGCAACCACACCAGGAGTTAGTGCTCGTGGTGCGATCGCTGTACAATTACCTCAAACGGGTACACCCCAAATTGCTGGCATTAATTTGAATGTCCAAGCCCAGAATTTCAACCTCAAAAATACAGGCGCTTTTGTTCCCGGAGATTTAACATTAGCAGGGTTATTAGATTTTAATGGACAAATTACAGGCACTCCTAACACTCCTCAGGCTACTGGTAGTATCCGGCTGCGGAATTTTAATGTCAGTAACTTGGCATTCGACCCAGTTTTAACTGGAAATGTGAATTTTCAAGGCGGACAGGGAGCAAGCTTGCAACTTGCTGGCACGCAAGACAGGATAGCTTTAAACCTGGGTGCAGATTATCGCCCAACGTCGTTTTTAGTCAAGCGGGATGCGGCGGTAACCACAGGGACAAGACAGGGAGATAACTTGATTATCAATGCCCAACAGTTTCCCATAGCGCTGGTTGGCGGCTTTTTACCGGATAATAGATTGAAACCTCTAGCAGGGCAATTATCTGGAAATTTAGTTGTTAATCTTAATAATTATGCCGTGAGTGGAGACGTAGCGATCGCTAACCCACGTGTTGCCAGAGCCTCAGCAGACGAATTTCGCGGTAATATCAACTATGCCGATGGTGCTGCTAGCTTAACTAACGGTTTATTGCGGTTAGGAAGCGGCAATATAGCCTTAAGTGGCAATTTACAAACTGGAAATGACCCGAAATTTCAAGTACAAGCTAACGTAAACCAAATTCAAGTCCAGCAACTCTTACAAGCTTTTAATATCTACGACTTTCAAGACCTTGGTAGCGGGTTAGAGTCTCCGACCTTAGCGGGAGCAGAAGCACTTAACACCACACCCGTTAGTTTACCAAATGCAGATTTAAAAACCCAGTTAGAATATTTCTCCAAGATAGAAACATCGGTAGCACAACAACAACAAACAGATACCCAACAACCAGCACCTTTACCGACCCTTGCACAATTAACAGGTGCATTGAATGGGGGAATTTCAGCTAGTGGTTCCTTAAAATCTGGACTCAATGCCGCCTTTAATATCCAAGGTGATAATTGGCAATGGGGTCAATACTCCATTAATCAAGTTATAGCTAGAGGCAATTTTGCAGATGGTGTAGTCACACTTTCACCATTGAGTGTGGGAATAAATCAAGGATTAATCGCTTTTTCTGGACAGTTGGGAACCGAAAAATTAGCTGGAAATTTGAATATAGCAAGTTTACCTTTATCACTTTTACAGCCGTTTATCGAAAAATATCCTATAGATATTACTGGTCAACTTAATGCTACGGCTAATTTGCAAGGCAGTTTAAAAGATCCTACAGTTAATGGCTCGGCATCGTTGGCTAATGCCACTTTAAATCAGCAACCCATACAAACAGGACAGCTAAAATTTAACTATGACAATGCCCGCGTAAATTTTGATAGTACCTTGCTGTTGACCGGAACACAACCCATTGCAATTACAGGTAGCATACCGGCTCCTTTACCTTTTGTGGCAGTAAAACCGGATAATAATCAAATCAATCTTAACGCCAAGGTGAATAATGAAGGCTTGGCACTGTTAAATGTATTTACCAACAATCAAGTTAGCTGGGTAAATGGTGAAGGTGAAGTGGATGTCAAAGTTCAAGGTACTTTAAGCCAGCCAATTATCAATGGAACTGCCAGAATTAATAATGCTACTTTTACCGCTCAAGCTTTATCCGATCCTCTAACAAATGTTACAGGAACAGTACTATTTAATGGCGATACGCTCAATGTCGAAAAAATTCAAGGCAATTATAATCAAGGGCTAGTAGCTGCATCAGGAATTCTGCCAATTTTTACTCCCCAGCAAGGTGCATCTAATCCTCTGACTGTATCGATAGAAAAACAACTTAATTTTAAAGTTCCGGCATTATATGAAGGCGATGTTAGTGGTAGCGCCGTCATTCGGGGAACAGCACTAAATCCGATAATTGGTGGAGAAATTGAACTGAGTAATGGTCAAGTTATTATCGGAAAATCCGCCACAGAAACTTCAAAACCAGCAACTACATCAGAAACTACTACTATTACTCTCGATACACCAGAAACTAATACTAATACAACTACATCAGAGCCTACTTCTACTGCTTCCAATACACCAGAAACTACCACTACTCCCCCAACTAGACCCAACTTACCTGTAGAGTTTGCAGATTTACGGTTGCTTTTGGGTAACGATGTTCGAGTTACCACTGAGCCTTTACTTAGCTTTGTACCGGGGGGAGCAGCGTTGACTCAACCCATACTCAGCTTTGACGCTGAAGGCGACTTGACCATCAATGGTACCTTAGCCAAGCCCCTCCCTCAAGGACTCATCCGTTTAACAGGAGGACGCCTGAGCTTATTTACAACTGAGTTTACCTTGGCGCGGGGTTACGAACATACTGCGCGATTTACTCCCAGTCAAGGGCTTGACCCTACCTTAGATGTGCGATTGGTGGCAATTGTACCTGAAGCATCGGCAACGAGCAATCGAATTTTGGAATCACCTTTGTCTGCGGAAATCAGTGATGCTTCTGTGAATAACTTTGGAACATTACGTACCGTTCGCGTGCAAGCAAGGGCGACAGGGCCAGCCAGTGAATTAGGAGAAAATCTCGAATTAACGAGCGAACCCGGACGGAGTAGAGGAGAAATCGTGGCTTTGCTGGGTGGTTCGATTTTGAATTCTTTGAGTCAACCAGGAGATTTAGGCCAAGGATTGACTAATTTCGCCAGTTCTACTATTTTAGGTAGTCTGCAAGGAACTATAACTGCGATCGGACAAGCTGTTGGTTTTAATGAGTTTCGCATATTTCCGACCCCTACCACCAATGAAGAATCAAGAAGATCTTCGGTTCTTGATTTGTCAGCGGAAGGTGTTTTTAATGTGAATCGGAATTTCTCTGTTTCTTTATCGCGGGCTTTTTCTACCAACGAGTCTTTCCGTTACAATGTGCTTTACCGCCTCAATGATGAAATTCTGGTACGCGGCTCAACTAATTTGGATAATGACAGTCAATTCTTAGTAGAGTATGAAAATCGATTTTAAAAGAATTCAGAAATTAGAATAAGTTAGATAACATTCTAGCAAAATAAGGTGTCTAAGATTCAACAACAGCAATGCGAACTTTGTCAAAGAGAGATGGAAAATTTAACTATCCATCACTTAGTTCCACGGCAAAATACCAAACGCAAAAAACAAGACCCAGGCCCAACAATAAATATCTGTTCTGCGTGCCATCGTCAGATTCATGCTTTATTCGACAATAAACTGCTTGCCAAAGAACTCAACACAATAGACAAGCTCAGCAATGAGCCGCAAATGCAAAAATTTTTGGCTTGGGTAAAAAAGCAAGACCCAGGTAAGCGAGTTTCAGTCCATCGCTAAACAATAAAGTGCGAGTGGGTGAGGAAGTTTCAAGAATAATTACTAATTGGTAATACCCGCTGCATCAGCAAGCCAGCTATGTAATTCGTAATTAAAAGGGTTGAATTCACCGCTAAATTTTTTGAAAATTAGCGGTCTAGAATTAGTTGGGATCTAAATCCCCTACCTTATTAATTACGAATTATTTTCAATACGATTACCATTGATATTACTCAATATTAATTATAAGATTTATCTATAGTAATTTTTGTAATTTTCTCTCTGAAATAGTATTTACTATTATTTAATGCTTGCGATAAACATTTATGTATCGATAAGTCATATCAGCGAAGTAAATTCCTGATATTTAAAGTTCAAAATATTAGTTTTCTAAAAAACTTTAAATTTACTTATCAATCATGTTAAAATATCGCAATTAAATTTTTCACATTTCATATATTTTGGGAGATTTCATGAGGAAATATCTACTAGCCTCTGCTGGTGGAGCAGGTTTTTTGTGGATAATTGGCGGATTATTACCTGCACAAGCCCTTACTAAATTAAATATTTCGGACGAAAATGCACTAATCGATCGCCATCCGGTCAGCTACAATCAAACTGATTATTTTGTAGCTCAAGAATTGAATCCAAAAGATTTATCCTCAATCAATCAAGAACAAAAAAATGAAAATTTAGGGTTAGATAATACTGCTAACTCTTTGCCAGAAATCACACCAAAACCAGCAAATTCATCTCCATCATCAGAGAAACTTGCACAAGTAACATCTGTAACACAATTATCTGATGTACAACCCACTGATTGGGCTTTTCAAGCACTACAATCTGTGGTGGAGCGCTATGGTTGTATCGCCGGTTATCCCAATCTTACCTATCGCGGCAATCGGGCACTGACTCGCTACGAATTTGCAGCTGGCTTAAATGCTTGCCTAGATAGAGTCAACGAGCTAATTGCTACAGCAACCGGTGATTTGGTCAATAAAGAAGATTTAGCGACCTTGCAAAAATTACAAGAACAATTTGCTGCGGAATTGACAACATTGCGCGGTCGTGTAGATGCAGTAGAAGCGCGGACAGCAGAAATAGAAGCAAATCAGTTTTCTACTACTACTAAACTCAATGGTGAGGCTATTATTGCTGCTATTGGTGCTACCGGTGGCGCTCCTGATACGGACGATCCGAATATCATCCTAGTTAATAGAGTGCGGTTAAATCTGACCACTAGCTTTACAGGTAAAGATTTATTAATTACTGGTTTGCAAGCTTACAACTTTTTAGGCGGAACAGATGGTAGTGGTAGCCTGCAACAAAGTTTAGGATTAGCTTCGCCTTTACTGAGTTCTAGTAGCGCTCGTACCAGTTTTGAACCGCAATTTCCTGGGGTTAACGTCAATACTTTGTCCACCTTCGGGGCAAATAGCGTACAGCTTTACAAATTGCTGTATATTTTTCCCGTTGCTAAAAAATTAACCTTATTTGCGGGAACTGCGGCGGAAACATCAGATGCTTTTCCAGCAATTACACCTTTTTATGGTGAGGGACAAGAATCAATTTCTCGTTTTGCTGGTTTAAATCCTGTGTTACGTGTCTCTGGTGGAACTTCTGGTTCTGGTTTAGCATCGGCGGCAGGATTTATTTATACTGTTTCCCCAAACCTAGATTTCAGAGCTTTATATGGTAGCGTCAATGCTAACCTTCCTCAAAAATCTGCAAATGAAGCATTACCAGGGGTTTCCACTACACCATTAGGAGGAGGTTTTTTCAGTGGTAGTAGTGTTATAGCCGCACAGTTAACCTTCAAGCCCACCCGTGACCTTGATATTGGTCTGAACTATGCTAACAGCTACCACGAAATCAATATTTTAGGTACAGGATTAATTAGCAGTGACATCGGTGCTTTAGGTGGTGTAGCAGCTGGCACACCAGTGAAGCTCAACTCTGTTGGGGGTACTTTGACATGGCGATTTTCTCCCAAGATAGCCTTATCTGGCTACGGTGCAGCACTGTTTGTTGATGATTCTTCTGGAGATGTTGATGCTTCCACTACCTTTACAAGTTGGATGGTGGGAGTCCACTTCAGTGACTTATTCAAATCAGGAAACAATGCGGGAATTATTTTTGGTCAACCGCTTTACCGTAGTGATGCTAGTGGTGCGGCTGTACTTGGTTCAAACCGAGCTACCCCTTATCATTTAGAAGGGTATTATCGCGTCAAGCTCAGTGATAACATTAGCATTACCCCTGGTGCATTTGTTCTGTTTAACCCAGAGGGTGACAGCAGAAACGAAACAACAACGGTAGGTGTCCTGCGGACTACTTTTACGTTTTAAGGAAGTAGGGAGATAACAATTCAAAATTAAAAATTCAAAACTTGTACTGAGCTTGTCGAAGTATTCAAAATTAAAGACATTTTGAGTCGGGGATTTAAACCCCGACTCCGGTTGTAAGTCCGAAATTATCAGATTCATGCTGAAAATTCTCCCCAAACAAACAGCCTCCATGCACACCCGCGACGGTGTTCGCCTGGATGCAGACATCTATCGCCCAGATGCTGATGGTGAATTTCCGGTATTATTAATGCGACAACCCTATGGTAGAGCGATCGCGTCTACTGTTGTCTATGCCCACCCTACTTGGTATGCTGCCCACGGCTACATCGTCGTTATTCAAGATGTCCGAGGACGCGGTACTTCTGAAGGCGAATTTCAATTATTTGCTCACGAAATTTTAGATGGCGAAGATACAGTAAATTGGGCAGCAAATTTACCTGGTAGTAATGGCAAAGTTGGCATGTATGGGTTTTCCTATCAAGGAATGACTCAGCTATGTGCCGCAGTTAATCAACCAAGCGCCCTCCTAACAATTTGCCCTGCCATGATTGGCTATGATTTATATACCGATTGGGCTTATGAAGGAGGCGCATTTTGTTTACAAACTAACCTCGCTTGGGCAATTCAATTAGCTACAGAAACCGCCCGTTTGCGAGGAAATAAAACAGTTTATCAAGCTTTATTTGCCGCTTCTCGTAATTTACCTTTAACTAATCCAGAAATTCTCCAACAACTTGCCCCACATTCCTTTTATCATGAGTGGCTAGCACATTCTCAACCAGATGAATATTGGGAAAAACTTTCACCCAAACACCACTTGCAAGCTGTTGATTTGCCCATGTTCCATATCGGAGGATGGTTTGATACTTATCTACGGGGCACTCTACATTTATATAAAGATATGGCAGCCCGTAGCACTAAACCCCAACATTTGTTAGTCGGGGCTTGGGCGCATTTACCTTGGGGTCGTAAAGTCGGGGAAATTGACTTTGGCGCTAAAGCCGCCAGTCCCGTAGATAAAATGCAAATTCGCTGGTTTGACCAATTTCTCAAAGGTGAAAATACAGGTTTATTGCACGAATCCCCCGTTTGCCTATTTGAAATGGGAACCAATATTTGGCGCACTTTCCCCAAATTTCCCACACCAATACACAAATCCTACTTCTTGTCAACAACCGGACTTGCCAGCATCCGCGAAGACTCCGGAACCCTAACCCCCAACCCCCAGTCCCCAGTCCCCAATACCTTCGATGTATTAGTCCACGACCCTTGGCGCCCAGTTCCGGCCTTAGGCGGTCATGCCGGAATTCCTGCGGGTGTATTTGAGCGATCGCATCTTGATTGCCGTTCCGATGTCTTAACTTACACCAGCGAACCACTAGGAGAAGATTTACATTTAGCAGGGGATGTGGCGGTGGAAATCTACTGTACTGCCGACCAACCGAGTTATGATTTGTCTGCTGTCCTATCAGAAGTACATCCCGATGGACGAGTGTATAATTTGACCCAAGGCTATGTACATTGTCGAGATGTTAACGCCTCTACAAAAATTCAGCTACAAGCGACTTGTGCGCGAATTGCCAAAGGAAACGCCCTGCGTCTGAGTTTAAGCGCAGCGTGTTTTCCAGCCTACGCAATGAATTCTGGAAACGGTACAATTACCAGCAGCGACAGTTTACCAGAAGCTCAGATTATCACGTTAACTGTGAATTGTGGAGGCCAGTTTAATTCTCATCTTTTATTACCTGTAGTCTCAGAGGGGGATGAGAGAGACGTGGGGACGCGGGGACGCAAAGACGCGGAGAACAACTAATGCCCCATGCCCTATGCCCTATGCCCTATGCCCTATGCCCTATGCCCTATGACACCAACACTCTTCAAAATATTCATCGGCCCTTGGTCTTTGAGGAGTTGCATTTCTTCAGCATTCTTTACTAGCAAGGCACCGGCGAATCCTAATGAATTCACCGAGATGGTGTGGAAATGTTCTTGCGATCGCGGTACAATCATCATCCATTCTCGTGTCATCAGCAAATTGTAAGCACCCAATTGCGTTGTATTTAAACCTACAGCCTCTAACAAGGTACGATAAACTGCCAATGTTGCTTCACCCCCAGTGAATGGAGACTCCACCCACTGAGGATTTAAGGGTGCGAAGGCATGTAAAAAAGGAAGTTTTGGTAAAGTTGCGGTAGAGTTTTGAAATTGTGCCTCCCTTAACAGAGGTTCAATAGGTATCTGCAATCCTGAAGGTGCAAGTGGTAGCGGGACTAATTGCAAGTGTTTATGTCGCTGACTAGCACCTGCGAGTTTGCCACTGTTGTAGAATCCTAAACCGTCAAAATCAGCTAGACATGCCCACATGGCAGTAAAATCTTCCAAAGTGAGTAGACTTTCCTGTTCTTCAAAGGCACGGGTGATAATTAGTAGATGATAATCAACAACATTGAATTTATTTAAAATACATACATGAGTATCAGAAATATCCGCCACAAATAAATCTTCTTCATAAGGTAAGAAAGGATTAAATTCTTGACCGGAAGTAGCAGATTGTTTTTCCTGTTTTTCTTTGGCTGCTTTTTTACGATTTAAATTAGACAAAATCCGCACTAAAAAACGCACGTCATCTTGTTCCACAAACTCAAATTCCGTCGGTATTGATAGCAGCGCCCCACATTTCAAAGCATGTTCAGTCCGTTCTTTGACACTTGTCCATAAAGTACCAGGCTGAAGTAATATTTTTCCTTGTCCCATTTTTATTCCTTCAAGTATGGTTAGATATTATATAAGAATTCAGAATTCAAAGTTAAGAAGACTTTGACACCAGAATCAGGGTCTATAAGATTTTCTCTAGGCACAAGGGGTAGGATATGTAGCTTAAGTTGTTGAGTAGCGATATCAAAAAACAATAATATTTAAAATCCAAAATTTCAAATTTACGTCGCGAATTCTGAATATACCCATGACTAAAGTCATGAGTTTCAATGGTGCACAGTTGCCATTATGGCTGCGGAGTTACTTAGTAGTAAAAAACTAAACCTTTCACAATAACGTAATACCTCTGCAACAAAACTGTCATAAATAATATCTACATTAGTAATACATATTCGATATGCTTCCAAACAGCAATGCAAAACCAATCTCGTGATGGAGAACACCCATCAAATAGCATTTTATCCCACACTGCTGACGCCAAATACCATAATCCAGCACCCTGGAAAAAGGCTGCGGCCTCTCTATCGCTGGTGCTACTGGGATCGGGTATGACATTGGCAGGTGGCTATCTGGCTGGACATCAAGAGCAAGTGTCTGAGACTGCATCTAATTTGGCAGTCGGTCGAGTCAATGCTGCTCCTCCATTACCAGCCACCACAGATCCGAATTTTGTGACACAGGTGGTGCAAAAGGTAGGGCCAGCAGTAGTACGAATCAACTCCTCCCGAACCGTAAAAACCCAGTTACCAGATGAATTCAACGATCCGTTTTTTCAGCGCTTTTTTGGTTCCCAACTACCACAATCACAAGAAAGGGTAGAACGGGGTACTGGTTCAGGTTTTGTCATCAGTGCTGATGGTCGTATTCTCACGAACGCCCACGTGGTAGATGGGGCGGATACTGTGACGGTGACACTCAAGGATGGGCGCACCTTGCAAGGTAAGGTGCTAGGAAAAGATGAGTTAACCGATGTGGCTGTGGTCAAGATTCAAGCGGATAATCTACCGACAGTAGCTTTGGGTAACTCAGACCAACTGCAACCAGGAGAATGGGCGATCGCGATCGGTAATCCCCTTGGCCTGGATAATACAGTAACAACCGGAATCATCAGCGCTACTGGACGCAGTAGCAATCTAATCGGCGCTCCCGATAAGCGAGTAGAGTATATTCAAACTGATGCTGCAATTAATCCCGGTAACTCTGGCGGCCCTCTGCTCAATTACCGTGGTGAAGTAATTGGCATGAATACAGCCATTATCCAAGGTGCCCAAGGATTAGGCTTTGCCATTCCCATCAACACAGCACAACGTATTTCTAGTCAATTAATAGCTACAGGTAAAGTTCAACATCCTTATTTAGGAATTCAGATGGTGGGGTTAACGCCTCAGTTAAAACAAAGTATTAACTCAGATCCTAATAGTGGTTTGAGTGTCAATGAAGATAAAGGTGTATTAGTTGTAAAAGTTATGCCGAATTCCCCAGCCGCTAAAGCTGGAATACGCGCTGGTGATGTCATCCAAAAGCTAGGCGGTCAATCAGTTACAGATGCTAGCAGCGTCCAAAAGGCCGTCGAAAATAGCCAAGTCGGTGGAGATTTACGCCTAGAGTTACGCCGCAATGGGCAAAATCTTAACCTAGCTGTGCAGCCTGGTGCCTTCCCTAGTGAAGTACAATAACAGTTTTTGAGTCAAGGTGAAATTTTAAGGATGGGTGTTGCACCCGTCCTTTTTTTTTCAGGCGATGAAGGTGGGTAATAAGTAGAAGGCAGGGGGGCAGGAGGAAAAAGCTAATTTACAATTATCTGAATTCTGAATTATGAATTTTTACAACTAAAGAATCATTTTTAAATTTTTTCTTTATGACATTAGTCACGTTTTAATTAATTACCTTTTTCACTGGTGTATATTTCTCTTCAATTTTAGTATTTACTTGTCCAAGAGATTAAAAAAACAGAATTCAGAAGTCAGGATACAGAATTTTCTTGCTTGTATTCTGGTGTAGCTTGGCGATAAATAAATAGGTTGAAATCCCCACTAAATTTTAAATTTGGTTTAAATTTGGTGGTCTGAAATTATCCAAAAGTCTAAGCTTAGGCTTCCTCACCACAGACAGCAGTTACTTTAAATGGGGTAAGCAGGAAGTGTGGGAGGTGTGGGAGGTGTGGGAGGTGTGGGAGGTGTGGGAGGTGTGGGAGGATGGGGAAGAAATCTTTCCCCCCTCTCTCCCCACACTCCCCACACTCCCCTCTCTCCCCCATCTCCCCCATCTCCCCACACTCCCCACACTTCCCCATCTCCCCAATCACCAGCCCCCAGTCCCCAGTCCCTCTTAAACCAGAGCTACTGCTGGTTGCTGCCAGCGTCCTACTGCCTTACCAATTACCGCTAATTCTTGCATCAATTTATCAAAACGGTCTGGTGTCAGAGATTGGGGGCCATCAGATAAAGCTTTGGCAGGGTTGGGGTGAACCTCAATCATAAGAGAATCAGTACCAGCTGCGATCGCTGCCATTGCCATTGAAGGTACAAACTCAGACCAGCCTACGCCGTGGCTTGGGTCAATCATGATTGGTAGGTGAGTTAACTTACGCAACACTGGCACTACTGATAAATCCAGTGTATTTCGTGTATACTGACGGTCAAAGGTACGTATTCCTCTTTCACACAAAATCACATTGGAATTGCCAGCTGCCAAAATATACTCGGCTGCCATTAACCAATCTTCAATTGTAGCCGCCATTCCCCGCTTCAATAGGACTGGTTTTGGCTGCGCTCCCACTTTTTTGAGCAAGGAGAAATTCTGCATATTCCTTGCCCCTACCTGAATCACATCTGCAATTTCAGCAATTCTATCCAGGTCAACGGCATCCATGACTTCTGTAATAATACCTAGTCCGCTGACTTCCCGCGCCTTTGCCAATAATTCCAAAGCACTGTCGCCGTGTCCTTGGAAAGCGTAAGGTGAAGTCCGGGGTTTGTATGCACCTCCCCGCAAAAACTTTGCTCCTGCGGCTTTGACGCGGCGTGCCGTCTCTACAATCATTTCTTCGTTTTCTACGGAGCAGGGGCCGGCTACCACTATTAAAGGGTGGTGTTCGCCAAATACCACTGTTTCATTCGGTAGATTAACCACCACTTCTGAAGCTTCACCGTGGCGAAACTGGCGACTAGCACGTTTGTAAGGCTGCTCTACCCGTAACACCTGCTCAATCCAAGGACTAAGTTCTTGAATTTGTAGCGGATCTAAGCTGGCAGTTTCACCTACTAGACCAATAACTACTTTGTGTTTACCAACAATTTTTTCTGGAGTTAACCCCCAACTACTTAGTTCCTCATCAATGCGGTTTATTTCCGCCTCTGGGGAACCACTTTTCATTACTATAATCATGTCAATGTTCCTGATTTACTGAGTAAATTCTTCTGTAAATGGACGTAGTTTTATTGTTACGTATTTGCCTAATTAGGAATAGTTCAAACTAAGTTTATTTACAAAATAAATGGACAGAATATACTAGTCAGTAAAATTACTATTATATTAATTAATATTTAGTATAAATTATCTATAGTATTTAAATTGTGAAGCAGAATTCAGGAGTCAGAATTTATACTAAGTTGCGTTCTAACAGAATATTTTTACTAAAGCTGTTGGCGCATCTCTACAACAGGCTACTGACAATTTTTTTGTAAGGGAGTGGCAGTTTCCAATCCCCCACTTCTGGTTCTGAATTCTGAATTCTGAATTCTTCTTCAAGAGTTTTTTTGCCGAGTTTCTCGCCAAACTGCCACCATTCGTCCCCAATTAGTGCCGAATTCACCCAAACCCAGCAGACTTCCGGCTGTTTCTTCATCCCAAGAGGCAGAGAGAACGCCATAAGTTATCCCTAAAACGCCCAAACCAAATAATCCCATGTTTACCAATAACACGGCAATGGGAGCTAGTTTGATGTTGGCGTAGGTGGCAAGCAGATAGCTCGCAATCAAGGTGCTAATGCCCAAAGCTGTTGGTACACCACAAAACACAGCTACCCGTCGAACCATCCGCTGGCTGACTACTTTCGGAATCGCCATTTCTTCTTTGGTGTAAGGCGGCTTCCTATCAGGTTGGTTGCTGGATTTTTGTGGCGTTGCTGCTGGTTTAGCTTGAGCTTTTACGGGTTTTTGGCGCTTTTTGTTTGGTTCAAAAGGCAAGCGATTGCGTTCTGATTCTTCAGCAGACATAAGCGATCGCCTCTAACCCCGAATACCGAGACGAGCAATCAAAGCTAGATACTTTTCCCGATTTTCCTTTTGGATATAAGCTAGAAGACGCTTGCGTTGACCAATTAGCTTCAACAGTCCCCGCCGGGAAGAATGGTCTTTTTTATTTGCCTGGAGATGTTCGCTGAGGCGGTTGATCCGCTCAGTTAGCATGGCAACTTGAACATCGGCTGAACCAGTGTCGGTTTCGTGAACTTGGTAGTTGGAAATTATTTCTTGTTTCCGCAGTTGCGTCAGAGCCATGATCTAATTTTTAGTTTTTCAATAAATGTATGCAGCAGTCTCCCATAATATCACAGCCATTAAGGGGATGTAGAGTCATCTAGGTTGAAAATAGCGTTAACTGTTGACTGATGACTGGGAAAAAATATTTTCATGCCTTGGTTGTGGAATTTTTTGGCGATTGACCGAAGAACAAAAAAATACAATCCCCTGAATTTATTTATACATATCCTTCAGTGCCTGTAAATTAAGTGGTGTTTTAAACTACTTCACGGGTTATCTAATACAAACGTATCTTAAGTAACAGTTTCATCAATGGAGCGGATGGTTGATTAGGGGAGTATAAATAAATTCAAGTTTCTAATTGAGGTTTTAGCTTTTTGGTACTAGTTTTCAAGCACAAAGCCACTTCTGTTTATTTGTACCCACTTAGTTGAAAGCTAAAAAAAAGCTTAAAACATTTCAGTAACACTTAAATAAGCGATTGAAAAAATGAGAAAATTAGGGGATAGTTAAAAAGTTAACAAAAACAGGTTAATAACTAGCGACATGAAACCACAAAAAAGCACGCGCAGCCGGGGTGTTGTGCTGAGTTCTGTCGGGTTAAAGCGTTTACAGGCAGCGATTTTGGCTATGGAGGTAGCAGAAAATTATGGCCAGCGTTTGACTCTAGAGAAGTTGGGCGAACGCATGAATATCTCCACAAAAACACTGAGCAGATTGTTATCCCTGGATACGGGTGTAGACCAAAAGACTTTAAAACTCTGTTTTAGCGCTTTTAATTTAGAATTAAACCCACAAGATTATACAATTCTCAACGAAGCAGATAAGGTTCAAGCTTCGCAATTAATTTCATTGAATTTACATAAACAAAAAACAGATTTATATCAAAGTTTAGTTCTTGATTCTTTTGTTAACGAACAAGCTGACCAATTTGAAAGTTTTTGGCCATATCCAGATGGGCCTGTACCCCTCGATTCACCTCTGTATATTGAACGTCCGCCTCTTGAAGAATTAGTTTATCGGGAGATAATTCAACCAGGCTGCGTGATTCGGATTAAAGCACCCAGACAGATGGGTAAGAGTTCTCTGGTGCTGCGGTTGTTAGCCTTTGCACAAAAGCAAGGGTATCGAACAGCGAATTGGAATTGCTACCAGATCGATTCTGAGTCTTTGACTAATTTAAACAAGTTGTTGCGCGGTTTTTGCTGGCATATTGCTAGAGAATTAGGCATAGATCCCAACTTGAATGAAATGTGGGATGAAGAAATTGGCTGTAAGTTGAGTTCCAGTTTTTATTTGCAAAGCTATTTGCTCAAGCAAATTACCAGTCCAGTAGTTTTAGTTTTAAATGAAGTTGACCGCTTTTTTGAATATCCTCACATTGCTCAAGAATTTTTTGCATTATTGCGTTCGTGGTGTGAGGAAGCACAACAAAATCCAAATTGGCAGAAGTTGAAATTGGTAGTGGTTTATTCTACAGAAGAGTATGCCACCCTAAATATTAACCGCTCTCCCTTCAACATTGGATTACCTATCCGGCTTGGAGAATTTACTCAACAACAGATAGAAGATTTAGCTAGGCGACACGGTTTAAATTGGAATTCTAGCAAAGAATCCAGCCAACTGATGTCATTTGTAGGCGGTCATCCAGCATTAATTCGGATTTCGCTATATTTTCTTTGCTCCCAAGAAATGACTCTCCAAGAAATGATGGAAGAAGCGATCGCCAATGGTGGCATTTACCGCTATCATTTATGGCGACTGTGGTTGCAACTACAAGAAAAACCCACTTTAGCAAAGACTTATGGTCAATTGATAAAATCGCAGCGAAGTACTTATGTGAATCCCATTGAGACCTATAAACTTGATAGTTTAGGTTTGATTCGCTTTGAAGGCGATCGCATTATACCAAGTTGCGAACTCTACCGCGCTTATTTTGGCAAACAGCTATCAACAATTGTTTAAAACCGAAATGGCTGGAAATTCAGAATAACTTTTTGAATTACTTTTAATTTGCTTTATTTAAGGAATTTTCCTCGAATAATTGTCGATATCATCTGACTTTTTTGAGCAAATTCCAAGGACAGTTAAGACACTTAAGCAGACAGTTAATTTTAAGTTTAAATAAATATCAGACAGTTAAGACAGTTAAGACAGTTAAACAAAAAATCAGCGGATTAGATACTTGTAAAGGTGATACAATTCAATTTGAATAAAAGCTGTAAACTTTAACATGTTTACTTCTAAGAAAGTATCTAAGTAGGTCGGTGTTGAAAATTGTCGTTATGACAAGGCAGAAGGCAGAAGGCAGAAGGCAGAAGGGAAGAGCTTTTTGGGCATCTTTACTTTTCGTTACATATTTTGGTTTTTTTACCCTGTTCTACTTATATCAATCCCAAATCATTGGTGATAAACAAGATACCCGATTTATTTAAGAAGTCGGGTATCTTGGATTTGTAACAATGGCAAATCAAATTGAATTGCTAGTTAATCTCTATTTTTGTAGTCGCATTTTGATATGAGATACCAAGTAGGGGGCAGTCTTCGTAGTGACGATCCCACATATGTCATCCGTCAGGCAGACGAGAAACTTTATACCAGCTTGAAAGCTGGCGATTTCTGTTACGTCTTAAACTGTCGGCAGATGGGCAAATCGTCTTTACTACAGCGCACAAGTTATCGCCTCAGACAAGAAGGTTATAGCTGTGTTTACTTGGATATGACTCGCTTGGGTAGTGAAGATACTACACCGGAACAATGGTACAAAGGTGTGACGATCAGCTTGTTCTACAGCTTAAATCTGGGAGAACAGGTGAATTTTAAAGAATGGTGGAACACGCAATCAGGCATTTCTTCGGTGCAAAAATTACACCAATTTGTAGAAGAATTATTACTCCCAACTCTTCAACAAAAATCTCAGAATAATGGGAAAGGTGGAGGAATAATTATCTTTATTGATGAGATTGATAGTTTATTGAGTTTAAATTTTCCCGTCAACGATTTTTTTGCGTGGATTCGTCATTGTTACAATCAACAAGCATTTAATCCGAATTTTCAACGCTTAGGGTTTGCACTATTTGGAGTAGCTAGTCCATCAGATTTAATAGCAGACAAACGCCGAACACCTTTTAATATTGGGACAGCCATCGAGTTACAAGGCTTTAAATTACATGAAGCCACACCATTACTCAAAGGGCTAGAAGAAATCATTAGCCAACCACAAGCAATACTGCGAGAGATTATCCATTGGACGGGAGGACAGCCGTTTTTAACTCAAAAACTCTGCCAACTAGTTGCCCAGACTGCCTTGAAAACATCTTACGGCACAATCTCATTACTTCCCGGAACTGAAGAATTTTGGGTAGAACAACTAGTGCGATCGCAGATTATCGAACATTGGGAAACAAAAGATGAACCAGAACACCTGCGGACAATTCGCGATCGCTTACTTTTCCACGAACACCGAGCCGGAAGATTACTTGGGCTTTATCAAAGAGTGTTGCAAGCAGAAGATGAAGAGGACACGGGGACGCGGGAACGTGGGGACGCGGGGATAAAAGGCACTAATAATTCTGTGCGTCCTCTTGCTCTTGTAACGACGGATGATAGTCTAGAACAGACGGAACTGTTATTATCTGGTTTAGTTGAAAAACGCAACGGCTATCTCAAAATTAAAAATCCCATTTATCGCAATGTTTTCAATACCCAATGGGTACTCAGGCACTTAGACAACCTTCGTCCTTACTCGCAAACATTTAACGCTTGGGTAGCATCGGCTTATAAAGATGAATCGCGTCTGTTGCGAGGACAAGCTCTTAGAGATACTCAAAATTGGCTGCACGGGAAAAGTTTGAGCGATTTGGATTATCAATTTTTAGCCGCTAGTCAAGAATACGAACGCAAAGCAGTACAAACGGCATTAGAAGCAGCACGAGCTAAAGAAGTAGAAGCAAGACTAGCACAAGAGAGAAAAACTGCAAAATTGCAAAGATTTTTCCTAACTACAGTAGCTATTGGGTTATTTGTCTCTACCACGTTAGGAATAGGAAGTTTCATTTTGTACCGCCAAACTCTCAAAAGCGCATATCAAGCAAAAAGCAGCGAAATACGAGCGCTTGTATCTTCTTCTGAAGGATTGTTTGCTTCAAATCGCCGGTTAGATGCCCTCATAGAGGCAATCAAAGCCAAGCGTAGACTAGAAAAACTAGATAAACCAAACGCAAAGATTCAGCGTCAGGTGAATAACGTACTGCAACAAGCAGTTTATGGGGCAGATGAGTACAACCATTTTTCCGGTCACACAGCAGCAGTTTTGGCAGTAGATATCAGTCCTGACAGTTCTTTAATTGCCTCAGTCAGCATAGATCAAACAATCAAGCTTTGGCGACGAGACGGTAAAGAAGTTGCAACTCTCAAAGGCCATAAGGGAGCAGTCAGAGCGATCGATTTTAGCCCTGACGGTCAGATGCTTGCCTCGGCGGGTGAAGATGGCATCATTAAACTCTGGAAGCGAGATGGCACCTTACTCAAAAGTTTCAAAGCTCACACTGCTTCCATCTGGGGAATAGTGTTTAGTCCCGATGGTCAATTCCTGGCTTCTAGCGGTTGGGACAGAACTGTAAAACTTTGGAAGCGAGATGGTACTTTGCTCAACACCTTTCAAGGTTACGAAACGGGGTTTTTCGGAGTCACCTTCAGTCCTGATGGTCAAATCGTTGCAGCTGGCAATGTGGACGGGACTGTAAAACTCTGGGAACGAAAGGCTTCTGGCTGGCAAAACGCCAAACCTCTACAAACTCTTTTAGGTCACACTTCTTGGGTTCTGAAAGTAGCTTTTACCCCTGATGGACAGACGATTGTTTCAGGCAGTGAAGACAAAACAATCAAACTCTGGAAGCGAGACAGTAAAAATGGCAGCTACCGCCAGTATAAAACTCTTAGAGGTCACACTGCGGGAATTTGGGGAGTAGCCTTAAGTGCCGACGGTCAAACTATTGCCTCTGCCAGTCTTGACAAAACAATTAAACTTTGGAACATTGACGGTACAGAACTGAGGACGCTCAGAGGACACAGTGCGTCAGTTTGGGGAGTGAGTTTTAGTCCTGATAACAGCTTTATTGCTTCCGCCGGTACAGAAAACGTTGTCAGGCTGTGGCAGAAGGAGAATCCATTCCAGAAAAGTATGATTGCCCATGAAGCCGGGATTTGGTCAATAGCTATCACCTCCGACAGTTCCACCATCGCCACAGCTAGCCACGAAAACACTGTTAAGTTTTGGAATCGCCAAGGCAAATTACTCAAAACTTTCACTCAACCTGGCGGTGCAATCTTTGAAGTTTCATTCAGTGAAGATGGCAAATTAATTGCCCTTCGCTCCTACGATGATACGGTAAAACTCAAAAAGCCAGACGGCAGTTCAGTGGCGACTTACAAAGCTCCCATTAGCAAACTATTAGCAGGAGTATTAAGTCCCGACGGTCAAACCATCGGAATGGGAAATGTGGAAAAGGTTGTTCAAATCTGGAAACGCGTTCGCGCAGAGACTCCGCAGGAGTCTCGGTCTGCACCGCAGATTATCAAAGGACATGAAGCCGAAGTTTGGGAAGTCGCATTTAGTCCAGATGGTCGTCTCCTTGCCTCAGTCAGTGGTGATGGTACTGCTAAGCTGTGGACGTTGGATGGCAAGTTGTTCCAAACCCTTAGAGGACACACTGCGGCAGTCTGGAGAGTCGCCTTTAGCCAAGACAGTAAAATGGTTGCAACTGGAAGTGGTGATAATACCGTTAAGTTGTGGACTGTTGAAGGCAAGTTGCTGCAAACACTCAAAGGTCACACAGCCGCAGTTTGGGGAGTTGCCTTTAGTCCCAACGGCAAAATAGTTGCTTCTGGCAGTGTAGATACTACAGTCAAACTTTGGCAGGTTGATGGTAAAGAACTGACTACCCTTAGAGGACATACCGCAGGCATTAGGAAAATTGCCATCAGCCGCGATGGGACTTTGCTGGTTTCAGGAGGTGATGACAACACACTGATTCTGTGGAATTTACAACGAATTCTCAACCTAGATGCACCAGCTTATGCTTGCGCTTTGGTGCGGGATTATTTGAAAACAAATATAGCAGTAGAACAGAGCGATCGCTTCCTTTGCGAACCTAGCAGGGAAAGGCAATAGCCTTGAACATCTTCTACGGGGAAATACGGAGTTAGGGAATCCTCGCCGAACACAAACAGCGATCGCTGGCAACCCGCAAGAAAGTCTGCCGGAATATAAGTCAGCCTGGAATGAAATACGCAACTTTCAAGGCAAGCCTAATAAACGATACTTTAAGGATGCACACGTGTGTGCCCCTATCAGTAATCTGATTCAAATAAATGAAAAAACTATAATGCTCCTCTCCAACACAAAGAGGAGTTGGAGAGAGGTTATCGAACTCACGTTACTAGATCGCCTTTGGAAATTTGAACTTTTGCACAGTTGTACTAGTCTTCTCGTTCGCCAAAAGCTGTCTGTAAAATCACTGCAATTCCTCCGTCTTGGTGATATTTATCTGCCCAAGCACGGATAACTTCATCTAATTCTTCCATAGCTTGCTCCATTTTTTCTGGAAGAATATCAAGTTCTTCCAACAAGCGCATGGCGTTTCGTCGCCGTTCTGCCCAATTTTTCATCATGCGGAAATACCGAGCGGTATCTTCTACCATGATGTAAGTGCGTTCTTGGTCGTCTGCTGGGGCATAAAAAGGACGAGTCAGAGCATAGAAGGGCATTCCCCAAGGAGAATCAATGCGGGTTACCGTACCTGAGTAGAGCAGACGGCGCTTGATATGCTCGCCCAAAGCTTCACTCAAAGGCATTTGGTGTTCGGGTGGCAAGTCTTCTTGCGATCGCTTGTGCAAAAATTCGATCAAATCCAAGAACTCAAATGAGCTAACTAACTGGGCATCAGGTAAATTGCTTGGTAGTTTTTGCTCAATTTGTCTTTTTTCTTCACTTGTCAAACTAGTGCCAGGAACGCGCGATCGCCCCGGTTGCCAAGGATATTTTTCTAACCAGACATAAGGCAATTGAATAAGATATCGAGGTTCCTGAGAACCCAGCATCTTCAGTAGTTTCCCTTCAGTTAGCGCTTGTCTAACTTCTTCTACAATAATTTTTACCCGTTTCGGCTCCAAATGATGCAAATGCCCTGTCATTCGCAGGTTTTGTCCCTGCTCTAGATAGGTCATGTAAATTGCACACTTGGCTGCTGTTGCGGCTGCGTCTAAAAATGCCCCATGCCTGTGCCCACTCGTCCGCATGGCACTAAAAGCCAGATAAAGCATGATCTGATCCATCGCACTGGGGTCAAGACGTTTGATCAGATCTATGTCGTTACTCATATTACAGACAATTGAATAGCACGTTTACACAGTTTTTAATCGAGTGAAAATAGGTAGTATACACCTGGCTGAAGGCAATGTCTTTACTTCAGACTATATTAGTATGCGATAACTATGATATCGGTGGTAGCTCAAACTACAATTATCGCATATTTTCTGGTACACACGCAGATCTAGTATTGTTACTATAACTGTGCTTACATCTGTCCAGAAAATCAAAAGACATCACCATGTCTAGCTTCACGCTAGTTTATCTCCTCAAAGTCAACTGTGTCACAAGTAATCTACAAAGCTTTTAACTTCTTTAGGTTTTTCTAGTTTGTTCTCCTTCAAGAGCAACAATGTCAAGCTACTTAGGGCTAATTATGACATGATGCTAGCTAGCTTAAAGTAAAAACTAGTTTACGCGGTTCATCTGGGATATCTATATCGAAAAAGATGGTTTTTATTTCGCTTTGACGAATTATTTGTAGTACACAATCGACTGGAAATAGTCAGGAGCGATCTAGAAGGAAACCGCTTACCAGGTGTGTCAACATTCACAAGCTCAGTCAAATGCCTAGTTGTGAAGTATCATCTTCTTCACAATCTCCAGTGATGTTTCGGCAATATCGCTCGCTGGCTTGAGTAAAAATTGTAGACATCAAGTAGAACAAATAATTTCAATTTCAAAATACCTGTTTGTCTCAAACATCGCTAATGATTGTATCATCCTTTTTCCTTTGGGAACATATTTATATTATTTAAAGTTTATCACTTCTCTGGATTTAAATAGTTTTCATCTCTGAATTATCATGATTTGTTGATAATTCAAAAAAAACTAAAAAATCAACGATGATTTATCTTTATCGTGTTGCTGTACTGACGCTCAGGGCTGCAACACAGACAAAATTTGCGGTGTAGCTATTAGCCATTTGCTTAATCGCAAAAATAGCGATTAAGCAAAAATATGATAAAATATTTTGGACTAAATTAGATATTTTTTGAGATTTTTCTGCTACTTAAATTATATTTTTTTGATGAAAGTATTTTAAATTTTTATAATTTATGGGAGCCAACAAAGGAGAATAAGACTCCAAAAACAGAGGTTAAAGTTCAAGTCAAAAGTCCAAAAAACCGGAATTTTAACTTTTGATTGCGAACAAACTTTAGAAAGACAAATATAACAATTAGCTTTGATTTTTGAAATTATTTATGTGGTACACGAACCGCAGCCCAAGCGCCATAGGCAGCGAGTGGCTACAGAAGCGATTAACCCTTGTTTTTATGGAATTTAGGGAATAAGAAATCAGCTTTTTTAAATTGAAGGCGAGTTTTTCACCCAATCAAATAAAAATCCTATATCAAAATTGTGTAAGTCCTAATAAATGTGGAACAGTTTAGAGGATGTTTTCAAAGGCTGGTGTATTAACAACTTCAAATCGCCTTTACCGCCATGCTTGTTGAAAAGCTAGAACTTTGGGAAGGCCTTTTCCCGCTGAAAAAGCAGAACAGTAGACTTTTCAAACATCTGTTAGTAGCTTTTTGGCAGGCGATCGCTCACTATATTCATGTAGCGACAATAATCTGCCAAGCTGAAAAACAACTCATACCATCTTAGATTTGAGATTTGGAATTTTAGATTGGGAATCGCTTTCGTGTGTCTGGGTTTTGTAAATCTATTTGTCACAAACATTGTTCAAATTGGCATTAGTCTAGACATTGGTGTTAGTATTCCAAAACGTGTTGCAATCGTCTCAACTCCTTGCAAATATTGTCTACATAGGCAAGTAATCATGCTCAATTCCTTGAGTCAGTCCTACTCACACTGCTCATATATACGTGTTTTCCTATCTGCATCAGGCTAAATCTCTAAAAATGCAAAAGGAGTGGGGAAAAGAGGTAGCGGGCAGGGGAGAAAGAGTGTTTCCCCCCAATACAAAAATCAATCTTCTCATGCCCAATACTTCTCTACGAGAGGCTGCGCCAACGACTACGCTCAGGACAAGCTCAGTACAAGTGCCCAATACTTCTCTACGAGAGGCTGCGCCAACGGCTGCGCTCAGTACAAGTGCCCAATGCCCTATTTTCAAGGCAGGTCTAGTCAACCGTCAACGGGCAACATTGTTTGAGTCAGTATGCAAGCGAAAATGTGATGGTAGCTACTTTAGCTACCATCACACCTGGGCTGGTTGAACTAGTCATTTAATTGGCGGGAGTAGAGGGTTTAACTTGGTTTCGCATTGTTTCAAAGCTAAAAGCAGCCGCGCCAAAAGTTACTAACAATACTCCTAGAATTTGTACGATATCTAAATTCTCTTGAATGATTAACCCAGCGAAAATCACAGTTAAAACTGGGATGCTACCACCGATGAGGGCTGAACGTGAGGCACCTAATTTAGTAATTCCGGCATTGTTGAGCAAATAGCCAGAAAGAGTCAACACGCCTAAAATAAATGCGCTTAAAATCAGTTCCAGCATTTTTGTGGGGTCAATTAGCAAGTTCCAATTGCTTGGTAAAGGTAACATTAAGCAAATAAAGCTCAACACCAACATGGTGGCGAAGTTAATTAAAGTAAAAGTTACCGGATGTAGTTTACTAGCACAGACCCGCGTCAGAATTATGTAAGCAGCAAAAGCTACGCCAGAAATAATGGCGGCGCTGCTTCCTAGTGAAGTATTACCAATACCTGTACTAGAAGAAGTTCCTAAAACCAATAATTCACCGCAGCAAATTGCTGCGATCGCTCCTATACGAAAGATGGTGGGCCGATCGCGAAATAGAAACCACGAAAATAAACCCGTAACCATTGGATAGATAAAGAAAAGTGCGATCGCAATTCCCGTAGGAACTTGAGCAATAGCAATATAAATTAGCACTTGAGACAAAAATAAAAAGCACCCACTGACAATTGACAACACCAAAATCTGCTTTGTAGCTGCATTCGTAGGTGTGGGATTCCCTCGCACTGAATTAATCAAGTTTTCCAAATCTTGCCATAGTGTGGGATGCAGTATAGGCGACAACAGTACCATCAGTGGTACTACCACCATAAACCGCATGGTCAAAATTAAGAAAGTATTGCCTAAAGTCGGTGGTAGCAACCGTTCTACCTCTAATACACCGAAAATCTGGGAACCTTCGTGGAAAATCACCTTAATGGCTACGTTGTAAAGCGAAGATATGACTGTGGACAACACAATCAGTAGAAAACCGACTTGGATTGTGGATGAACCTGAGGAACTGCGCGATCGCCTTGTCGAAGTTTTTGCTTCTTTCGGTGGCTCTAGTGCAGTCACAGGTGTGGGTTTAGCTCTCGTCTGTGGCACACTTTTGCGGAGAACAGAAGCTAGTTCGGGAGCATTAATTTTTAGTGACGGTTGTGTTGGTTGCTCCTGTGGAGTTGATGTATCAGCGGGTTCTGATGAAGTTTCGCTTTCGGAGGAGTCGTTGCTGAGAAAAGAAATTGGCTCAGTGGCTTTTTCCTGTGGTGGTGGAACTGGCTGTTCGTTTTGGGAGGAGTCGTTGCTGAGAAAAGAAATTGGCTCAGTGACGTTTTCTTGTGGCGGTGGAACTATAACAGCAGGCTGTGGTGGAGTTTCACTTTGAGACAAATCGTTGCTGATAACAGAAATTGGCTCAGCAGCGTTTTCCTTTGGTGGTGGAACTATAACAGCAGGCTGTAGTTGAGTTTCGTTTGCTGGTGGAACTATAACAGCAGGCTGTAGCCGAGTTTCATTTGGCGGTGGAACTATAGCAGCAGGCTGTGAAGGAGTTTCACTTTGAGAGGAGTCGTTGCTGACAACAAAAATTCGCTCAACGATCTTTTCCTGTGGTGGAGTTTGATTTTCGGAGGAGTCGTTGCTGATGGCTTTTTCTTCAACAGCAGCAGACTGCGATCGCGTTTCGGTTTGGGAAAATTGATTAGCGATGGTAGAAGTTGGCTCAGGGGAGTTTGTGACGACTACTTCCCCAAACTCAGGGGATGTCTCCAAAAAAGCGTTCTTCTCTGGTTCCGTCAGCTGCAAAACAGTGGGTGTACCTGTTGTTGGTGGTTTGCGCGAACTTTCTTCTATAGTTTTTTCTAGTTGTCCGTGCAAGCGATTTACAAATTCTGTCAAAATCGCTTCCCCTTGCTGCTGTTGGCTGTACATCCGTGACAGCTGTTGGGAAAGATTACTTTGATAATTCTTTAATTCTTGTTGCAGCGAATTAAATGTGATAGTAACCGTGTCATCAAGACTGTCAAACATGTGTTCGACTTTTTCATTGATTTCACTCACTACATTGCTGCTCACTTCAGCGGATTTCAGTGCAGCTTGTTCGTAAGATTTACCTTCTATATTTTGCGTAGCTAAATTTGCCAGAGAGGATTGCAGTTGCGAAGATATATGCTTTGCCAGAACTTCTGCCAACTGACGAATTAATACTTGCTGCTCAGTAATTTGCCGTACTTGCTGTAAATGCTCTTTTTCTTCTTGCAAGCTTTGAATATCATCAGATAACCGATTTTTTTCTGCTTGAAGCCGCTTGATGTCTTCTTGCAAGGCTCTGAGGACGTTCTGCTGGAGATTTTCTAAGTCCTCAACTACAGCCCAAAGAGCATTTTCCGCAGCTCTAGAGAGTTCGCCTCTGACTCGCGGGTTTTCTGGTTGCTTCTCGAATCGCCCCATTAGCTTCTAACCTCTAACGCCTTGACAATAAAGCTGCTTCGCGCTGACTTGATTGGCACTCATACTAATTTCCTGTATTTTGTCAGATAAATTAAAAATTTTAACAGCACTTCCGCATTTCGACGTAATTCTGTCACCCTAGACACAGGGTTTGCAAAGCATCAACCCTTGGTGGCAAATTATAAATCACGTCCTGTTGTGATTTGACGAAGCCAGAGATTGAGAAATCTAGCTCACCCCAAGTCAGCGCCACGGTTTTCGCCGGTCTCAGATTTGTCTGGAAATTCAAAATTACGATTTGCGTAAGTCCTATATTTATTGTTTTGGTGGCAATATTATTATCAAAGACTTGCTCTTGAGTGCCTGATCGCCACAAATTTCTCTGACTTGCCAAACTAGCTGTAAATTTGTGTGGAATGTAACTTCAGTGACAGTTTACATCTCTAATGGAGATTTAAAGTATCTTTCTGTGTAAATTCAAGGTTACGCGATTCCCTGCACAACATTCTAATAAATGAGCAGCAATTCTGCAAAAATGCCTTTTTTTGGTATTGTTGCAGTCTAGGTTTCATGCTGCGAGTCTTGTAGAGACATTGCAACGTCTTTACAACGATAAATCAAGGGTTTTAACCTCTAATCCACATAATGCGTAAATTGGTAAAGGTTAGAAAAATATTAATTTTTTTAAAGAAATAAAATCCGGGCGACGCTAAAGATGGCAGCGCTGAGGATTGCACTAACAGGGATTGTAATTAGCCATGCGGCAGCAATACCTTGTAGAGTTTTGAACTTAATCGATTTAATATCTTGCACCAATCCAATACCCACGACACCACCGACAAGGGCATGGGAAGTGGAGACTGGCAAACCTAGCCGGGAGGCAATCAGGATCGTGGTAGCAGTAGCCAATTCTGCACAAAATCCACTGCTAGGTTGCAAAGAAATGATGTTTTCGCCAATGGTGGCGATGACTTTCTTACCCCAGACAGCTAACCCCCCAACAATACCAGCACCGCCAAGAATTAAAATCCAAATAGGGATAGTGATACTATCGGTAGGTACGCTGCCAGTGCGATGGATATAAACGATCGCAGCTAAAGGAGCGATCGCATTTCCAACATCATTAGAACCATGAGCAAAAGCCACAAAGCAAGCACTCAGCACCTGGAATCGGGCGAATAATTTTTCCAGGGGATTGGGGATTGGGGACTGGGGATTGGGGACTGGGGATTGGGGAGTCAAAAGTAGTTTTCCCTCATTTACCGCTTGTTCTAACTGTCGCCAGCTAATAATTGTGAGTCCAACTGCTGCTACAGCACCAGTTAAAATTGGAATGTCGTAAGTGGGTATGTTTAAGCCAACTTGCTCAATTAAAAAAGTTGTCAGAGGTTGAGTTAGGGAAGGTAATACAATCACACCAAATATACCTATCAGTACAGTACTCAACCAGGGAATCCATTCTTGTAACTGCACTAATTGATTGGGTTGCTCTAAAATCCAGTGCTTAATTTGACTGTAGAATAAAGCTGCGATCGCACCACTAATTACAGGCGTTAACACCCAGCCAATAGTAATCATGCCAATTGATGGCCAATCAATTGCATCTACTCCCAAAGCTACCCAACTAAAGCCAGCGATCGCACCAACAACCGCGTGAGAAGATGACACTGGTAAACCGCGCGATGTGGCAATTTGCAACCACACACCACAAGAAACCAGCACCGTAGCCATTCCCACAACAAGTATTTCGGGTGTAGCAGCAAATAAACCAGGATTAGCAATTTTCGTTGCTAGAGTTTCCGTTACTTGATGTCCAAACAAGACAGCACCCGTAAACTCTAATACCCCAGCAATTATTAGTGCCTGTCTGAGAGTCACAGCTTTGGAACCTACAGAAGTTCCCATCGCGTTAGCAACATCATTTGCTCCGAGATTCCAGGCGACGTAGAAGGCTAGTAGGGCGACGAGAATTAGGGTGTAGAGCATATGGGGCAGGGGGGCAGGGGGCAGAAGGCAGGGGGCAGGGGGCAGAAGGCAGAAGGCAGGGGGGCAGGGGGAAATAGAAAAAATCTGAGTAAATTGGATAATTTATTTTCTGGCAGTCGCTAAGAATGAACCTTTTAAATATCTGAGGTTCGTCGTTGAATATCTGAGGTTTGTCGCTGAATATCTGAGGTTCGTCGCTGAATATCTGAGGTTCGTCGCTGAATATCTGAGGTTCGTCGTTGAATATCTGAGGTTCATCGCTGAATGTCTCAGGTTCGTCGCTGAATATCTGAGGTTCGTCGCTGAATGTCTGAGGTTCATCGTTGAATATCTCAGGTTCATCGTTGAATATCTCAGGTTCATCGTTGAATATCTCAGGTTCATCGTTGAATATCTGAGCTTCATCGCCGAATATCTGAGCTTCATCGCTGAATATCTAAACTTTAAACTTTTAGTTGTAACACCTCCCTATCTCCCTCCTGCCCCTCTGCCTCCTGCCTCCTGCCCCCTGCCCCCTGCCTCTCCATCTCGCTTTTAGGGATAAATTAAGATTTTATAAGTTTCCGCCGTGGGTGCGATCGCCGCTTCCACAGCTGCTGATAAATCTTTTAATGGATAGCGATCGCTAATTAATGCTTTCACATCAATTCGCTGATTAAATACAATATCAGCTGACAAATTCTGAAGTCGATAAGATGAACTGTAACTGCCCATTAAATCGATTTCCCGACGGTAGAGGATATTCGGGTTGATGGGAATTTCCAGTTCATCAGGAAATTCAGCGAAAAACAAGATTTTACCGCCTTTGCGGGTACAGTCAAGTGCTTGAAAGAAAGCTTTTTCACTGGGGACAGCAAGCAGGGTAACATCAACGCCTAGTCCACCAGTTAAGGCATGAATTTTGGCGGGTAAATCGGGATCACGAGCATCAAAAGCGGCCTGGGCACCAACATTCAATGCTTTTTCAATTCTAGAAGGCAGTAAATCAGTAGCGATCGCTTTTGCTCCGAAATACTTCACTAACATGATGAACATTAACCCAATTGGCCCTGCACCAGTAACTAACACAGTTTGTCCTGGGGCAATTTGGGCTTTTTTCACTGCTTTCAAGCAACAGTTAGTGGGTTCGACAAAACTTGCTTCTTCAAAACTGATATTGTCAGGGATGGGAATTAACCCACCGTTTTGCACAATATGACCAGGAACTTTAACATAATCAGCGAAACCGCCGCCGCTAGCATTAAAGCCTGCGGTTGTAGAGATGTTTTTGTAGACATCGCACATGGAAAAATTGTCATTTAGACAGTAGGCGCAACGCATACAAGGGATGTGGTGCATGACTGCTACGCGTTGTCCAACTTGCCAACCTTGGACTTGAGATCCTACTGCTGCGATCGTACCAGCCGTTTCATGTCCAAAAATCCGCGGCGGTTCGTATAACGGATACCGAATTTTTTTAATATCTGACTGACATAAACCCACAACCCGCACCTGTACCAGCACTTCATCTGGTTCCAGGGTAGGAACTGGGATCTCTTCGTAAGACAGTTGATTAACGCCTCTAAATACCTGTGCTTTCACGTTGGTTTTTGCCCGCTCAACGATACTAGATGTAACATTAGTCGTCAACGTTAGGCTATCAAGTTTGTAATTTTTGTGTCTTGGCTTGTTTTAAGCTTTATTCAGTAATAAAAATGCTCAACACTTGGCATCTGTAAGAGTGAAGTTAAAATACAGACATTCTTCATGGTAGGCGATCGCCTTTAAGCTTTTATGTTGGGTCAGTTACTGGACGGGCGTTATAAAATTATTCGAGTCTTGGGAGCTGGTGGTTTTGGTCAAACCTATGTTGCCGAAGACACAAAGCTTTATAACAGTCTCTGTGTGGTCAAGCAACTTAAGCCAATGGCTACCGATCCTATGACTTTACAAGTTGCTAGGCGTTTATTTGAATCAGAAGCACAATTGCTGCACAAGCTAGGAACTCACGACCAAATTCCGCAACTGCTGGCACATTTTGAAGCAAATCAAGAATTCTTTCTTGTTCAACAATTTATTGATGGTCATCCTATTAGTGATGAACTCACCCCTGGAAAAAGATTGAGTGAAGCTTACACTATTTCGCTATTAGAAAATATTCTGCAACCATTGGGATTTGTCCATCAAAATAATGTGATTCACCGAGATATTAAACCTCCCAATTTAATTCGACGCAAAAACGACGGTAAAGTAGTGCTGATCGATTTTGGGGCGGTGAAACAGATTGGTACTCAAGTGGTGAATGGTGCAGGTTTGACTAAAATGACTGTGGGCATTGGTACTGCTGGCTATATGCCTAGCGAACAAAGCCGTGGTAGCCCCAGATTAAGCAGTGATATTTATGCTGTGGGCATGATCGGAATTCAAGCATTAACAGGGTTAATGCCGCATCAGCTGGAAGAAGATGTGCAAACTGCTGAAATTGTTTGGCATCACTTGGTACAGGTAAGTCCGGCACTAGCAGATATTCTAGATCGGATGGTACGCTACGACTTTCGCCAACGCTTCCAATCAGCAGCAGAGGCTTTAGCAGCAGTGCAGGAATTAGGAAATGCTTATTTACCGACACAGCCTCTTACCAATTCCTCGCGCCCGCTTTCTTCACCGCCAACAGTTCCCATCCAATATCATCAACAAATTCCCCCAACGATTAACTCCGATCCTCCACTTTCTTCTCCACCACCAGCAGTTCCCATCCAATATCGCCAAGAGATTCCGCAAACTATTAACTCTGAACCTCCAGTTTCTTCGCCTCAGTATCCTCAAGAGATTTCCCAGCCAGTACCAGTATCAGCCAAACTTCCACAAGTGGGACTGGGTTTTTACCTCCAATGGGTATTAGTTAATGTTGTCGGCTTAATTGCAGGTGGTATTGTAGGAGCGATCGCCTACGAAATTTTCAAGCCAATAGGCATATTTATAGCCATGCAAGCTGCTGCCGCTACCATAGGTTCGACAATTGCGTTTATGCAATTATTAGTACTACGGCGGCAACTTCCCGTCTCTGAAAAATGGTGGATTTTAGGAACTACCTTAGGTACTTGCTTCTCTGTTCTTATCTGCGGCAAATATCCTGAATATTCCATGTTATGGGTTGGGCTGATAGTTGGAATTATTCAATTTTTTTTACTAAAACCACTAGTTGAACAATCCGCTTGGTGGATATTAGTTAATAGTCTGTGGGGCTGGTTTGGCGGAATTTTTTCGGGAGCAGTGCTAGTTTTACTGTTAAAAAATCGAAAAAATTTGTAATTTATATAAATTAATTTACTTTGAGGTGACAATTATATTAGCCTTAGTTTGAAAATAGAGACGTTGCACTGCAACGTCTCTACAAATTTTATGGTTGGATAAATTATGCTGCGATCGCTTTGAGAGATGGGATTTTTAACTTTCGGACTCGCTACCCCTGCGCTATCGGCCAGTCATACAGAATACCCAACTCAATTCTGACGGCTGACGCCTTTATTCTTTGTTGTTAATTCTTAGTCTTAGGCTTTGATGCAAGTACCTGAACAGACTTACCTTCTTGCAAAGCATCCGTAGGATTAGTAATTAACCTCGCATTAGGGCTTAAACCAGAAATTACTTCTACTTCAGTACCATAATCTCGTCCCAGTTCTACTTTCTTGTAGTTAACTTTGTTTTCTTTTGTCACAGTAGCTACCTGTATACCATCTGCATTAATTACTAAGGTATTAGCTGGTACTAATAAAGGTGGATTGACACGTTGAGCCTTAAAAGTAACTTCAGCATACATCCCAGGACGCAACACATTTTCTGAATTCCGTACTTCAATTTCAGTTAAAAGAGTATTGGAAGAGGGATCTAAGGCATCAGCAGTACGAATAACTTTACCAGAAAAAGCTTTTTTAGGTAGCTCGCGAACGCGAACAAGCGCAGTTTGTCCGGGTTGAATTGATTGCATAAAAGCCTGAGGAACGTTAATTCGGATACGTAAATTATTTGTCTGAGCAACCTTAAATAGCCAGGAATTTCCACTATTACTATTGCTACCCGCAGAAATTAAAGCTCCTGTGTCTATGTTCCGAGCAGTAATTACGCCCGAAAAAGGAGCAACAATTTGTTTGAATGATTGTAAAACTTTTATCCGTTGCAAATTTGACTGAGCAGCATTTTTACTCGCAACAAAGGCATTAATATTAGCTTTTTGGGAATTAATAGCCGCAAGAGCAGTATTGATACTTTCTTGTTCTGAATTAACGCGAGCAATTAAAGTCTCTACATTAGCTTGACTTGCATAATAAGCACTTTCACGTTCATCAGCAGCTTGTGTAGTCACTGCTCCTTGCTTTTGAAGTAATTGCCAACGTTGCCAAGTTTGACGCGCTAATTCTAAATTAGTACGTGCTTCAATTAATTCGGCCTGTCTAGCTTTGAAGTTGGCTTTTGTTTGCGAAAGATTACTGAGCTTTTGAGCTAAATCTGCCTGGACTTGAGCAATATTGGCCTCAGATTTTGCTAATTCCGCACGAGCTTGCTCTACATCTTGGTCAGTTTCAGGTGCATCAATTACAGCGAGTAACTGTCCTTTATTGACGCGATCGCCAATATCCACTAACTTCTTTTGTAAATAGCCACTGGTACGCGCATAAATTGTGGTTTCTTGACCTGCTTGAATGCTACTAGGTAGGACTAACTCTGTAAAATTAGCCGCCAGCTTGGGCTTAACTACATTAACCGAAGAAACTTTTTTGGATGTAGATTTAGCAAAAGCATTTAATTCTGATTGCTGTTGGATTCGAGGTATAATACCAAGTGCTAAAAGTCCACTGACAACAAAAGTAGTCGTAGCAATAATTGTGATAGAACTGAGACGATTTTTTTGATTTTTTGGCGCAGTTGCTGTGAGATCGGAATCAGCAATTTTGGTATTCTCTTGAGTATCCATATATAGATTTCCTATTGGATTTGTTGACTTATGAAAATCTAAACGGTTCTCAGAACGCCAAATTATTAGAAGATTTGGCGTTCTTAATTGTTCAGGAATAATTTACCGATTGGCTACAGTTAATTTGATAGTAGAAGATAATTCTTCCTCTAAATTTTGGGGTTGTTTGCGGCGCAAAATACTGTAAATTACCGGTACAAAAATTAAAGTTGCCACTGTTGCTGCTAATAATCCACCAATTACAGCACGTCCTAAAGGAGCATTTTGTTCGCCACCTTCTCCTAAACCCAGAGACATTGGTAACATCCCCATAATCATAGCTCCAGCAGTCATTAATACTGGACGCAAACGGGTATAACCAGCTGCTAAAGCCGCAGAAACAGCTTTTTCTCCCATCAAACGTTGCTCGTTAGCAAAGGTAACAAGCAAAATACTATTAGCAGTGGCAACTCCGATACTCATAATTGCACCCATCAAAGACGGCACACTAAAAGTTGTGTTAGTCACAAATAGTATCCAGACAATTCCTGCTAAAGCATTTGGCAGAGCCATCATAATAATCAATGGATCGATCCAAGATTGGAAATTGACTACTATTAGGCAATAAACTAATCCAATAGCAAATATCAATCCCACTTCCAATCCTAGAAAAGATGAGTTCATCGTTTCTACTTGGCCTTTGACTATAATTGATGTTCCACGCGGCAACTTATCTTGAAGTTTGTCAACTATTTTATAAACATCACTAGCTACGCCACCTAAATCGCGACCTTGAACATTAGCGTAAACATCAAAAACAGGCTGTACGTTGTAATGATTAACAACAGCAGGTGCTTTACTACGTTGAACAACAGAAAGATTGCTTAAAAGTTGTGATGAATTGGAACCGTTAGTGATAGGTAGGCTCTGAATTTTGTCCAGTGAGTTAAGTTTATATTGGGGGACTTGTACTGCTACTGGATAACTAACACCTTTGATAGGATCTAACCAAAAATTAGGTGATGTTTGACCGCTAGAACTTAATGAAGTAAGTAGGTTATTGGCAACATCTCGTTGAGTTAAACCGCTACGTTGTGCTTGAGAACGGTCTACATTAATACGTATCTCTGGGGCATCAACAACTTGATGTAAATGAACGTCAACTGCTCCAGGGATTTGAGCTACTTGCTCATTGATTTGTTTAGCAATTTTGTAGTTATCCCGACGATTTTTAGATGGCCCTATCACCTGAATATCAATAGGAGCTGGTAAACCAAAATTGAGAATTTGAGTTACTATATCCGCAGGTTGGAAAAAGAAGGTTAATTCAGGAAATTGCGCGGTTAATTTTTGGCGTAGTTGTTTAACATATTGCCAAGTAGAATGATGTTGACCTTCTTTGAGAGCTACAAGAATTTCTCCATCACCAGGGCCTATGGTTGCTGTGTCACTAAAAGCCAGGTTTACCCCACCTACAGGTACGCCAATATTGTCGAGAATAATTTCTAATTCTTCTTCAGGAATAACTTTGCGAATTTCATTTTCAACTTGAGTAAAAATCTTTTCTGTCCTGTCAAGTCTGGTTCCCGCAGGAGCGCGGACGTGCAAGCGAAACTGACCTGCATCTACTTGAGGAAAAAAGTCTTGACCGACAAAAGGTAGTAAAACTAAAGCACTTACCCAAAAAGCACCAAATATTGCAAAAACTACACGGCGATGATTTAGAGCTTTAGCTAAAGTATTTCGATAGTTTTGACGAAATTTTTCAAATTGACGGTTAAATTGCTCGTGAATACGCCAGAAAATATTTTTTTTGCGAATTGGAGTAGATGCATGACCATTGTCGGCTAAATTTTCATGTTCAGTATAAAGATGTAGTTCCTTACCAAGCAGAAACTTTGCCAACATTGGTACTACTGTACGCGAGAGTAAATAGGAGGCAAGCATAGCAAAAACAACCGCCATTCCTAAAGGCATAAATAGCGATTGTGATACTCCAGTTAAAAAGACAATGGGGATAAAAACAATACAAATTGCTAAGGTGGAAACGAAAGCTGGAACAGCTATTTGTTGTGCGCCATCTAAAATAGCTTGTTCTAGAGGTTTTCCTTGTGCCAAATTACGATGGATATTTTCAATTTCTACTGTGGCATCATCAACTAAAATCCCAACTGCTAGAGATAGACCTCCCAAGGTCATAATATTCAGAGTCTGTCCCATCAATCGCAGGGCAATGATAGAACAAAAAATAGATAAAGGAATGGAAATTGCCACTATTAAAGTGCTACGCCAACTGCCTAAGAATAATAAAATCATGGTGGCAGTTAAACAAGCAGCAATCAATCCTTCGGTTAATACTCCGTGGATAGAAGCTTTAACAAAAATGGATTGGTCAAATAGGATATCTAAATCTAATTCTTTGGGTAATGTAGCTTGAATTTTTGGTAGTCTTTCTTTGACTCTAGCTACAACATCTAAAGTTGAAGCGCCACCATTTTTGAGGATAGTTAATAAGCTAGAACGCCTCCCATCTCGACGAACAATATTGTTCTGGACAGCAAAGCCATCATGAACTTGGGCGACATCACGTATATAAATGATAGTGCCGTTGATCTGTTTAATTGGTAAATTGTTTAAGGCTTCTAGGACTTGGGGACTGCTATTGAGGCGAACACTGTACTCGCGATCGCCTAATTTTGCATTTCCGGCAGGTAAAATAAGATTCTGGGCAGTAATAGCACTAGTGACATCTGTAGCTGAAAGACCTTTGGCAAATAGCGCCTGCGGGTCAATATCCACCATAATTTGCCGAGGTTTACCGCCATAAGGTAACGGTACTGATGCACCTTGAACAGTCGCTAACTGAGTCCGCAGAAAATTATTGCCGTTATCGTAAAGTTCTTGCTCTGATAGTGATGTGCTGCTAACACTTAGCTGAAGAATTGGCACATTAGAAGCATTGTAGCGAACTATCAAAGGAGGTGTAATTCCTGGAGGTAAACCCCGGAGAATTGTTTGAGTAATAGAGGTAAGTTGAGCTACTGCTGCTTCAATTTTTGCTCCTGGTTGGAAGAAAACTTTAATGACGCTAACACCATTGAGTGATTGTGATTCGATGTGTTCAATATCATTAACCGTGGTTGTAATAGAGCGTTCGCTGCTTGTAACAATCCGCTGTTCCATTTCTTCTGGTGAAACACCACCATAAGACCAAATCACACTGACAACCGGAATATTAATTTCTGGAAAAATGTCCGTTGCCATGCGCGTAATAGTAACTACCCCTAAGACAATAATTAGTATGGCAGTGATTACGAAGGTGTAAGGGCGACGAAGAGCAAGTTTAACAATCCACATTGTTTTTTAGTTTAAATTATTCTTTCTTCTTCAGTCTGTCAGCGTAATTTACACTCAAGTAAATTTGAATTTTGATTTTAGTTAGGGACTAAGAAATAATAAATATTCAATTGTAATTTTTCGTTACTAAATGTTGACAGTTAACTGTTAGCTCTCAACAAATTTAAGCCGGATAATTTTTTTCTTGCAGTTCCTTTATTCATTGCCAAATCAAAATTCGCTGAACGCTTTCATTTGCGATCGGCTAAATTTAAAATTAAACAGCATTTAATACGGTAATTCGATAGACTTTTAGTATTTTATGTGGATTTATCTTTGCATACAGCTGTGTAAAATGCAATATTCCGTACTTTATCAAAAATATTACGTAATATTTAATACTTTATTATAGTAGTACTTTTGAGGTTTATAGTAAGCACTTTTTTCTAGACTCAGATGCCTACGGCAAGCTGCTGTGCGTCTACGATTTTCCTAGAAAACAAGGATTAAAGTCTTGACTACGAACTTGTTTACCCATCAATTTAAACTTGACAAAAGCTGATTTCTAGAGGTAAGTGACAAACTCATAGCTTAAAAGCACAGCTAGAAATCAGCTAGATAGCAAACAAAGTTCGCAGGCTAACTGTGGTGGAGGATTTGGATATGGTTCATCAGACATATACAGCTGATGTCTTGGTTGTTGGAGGGGGAACTGGGGGGACTGCGGCTGCTATCCAAGCGGCACGACGGGGAGCGAAAACCATTCTCGTAAGTGAATTTTCTTGGTTAGGGGGAATGCTGACTTGTGCGGGAGTGCCTGCACCCGATGGCAATGAATTAGAAGCTTTTCAAACTGGCTTATGGGGTGCGTTTTTGCGAGAATTACGCCATCGACAACCAGGAGGATTAGATAACTGTTGGGTAAGCTTTTTTAGTTACGATCCCCGCATTGGAGCAGAGATTTTTGCTGATTGGGTGGGGGAATTGCCAAATCTGCACTGGATTTCTGGACAAGTACCTTTAGAAGTTTATCGGCAAGGTGATTCTATTACTGGTGTGCGCTTTGCTGATTTTGCTGTCACAGCCAAGATTATTCTCGATGGTACAGAATTAGGAGATTTATTAGCTTTAGCTGACATACCTTATCGCTGGGGCTGGGAATTGCAATCTGAGTGGGGAGAACCCAGCGCCCCAGTAAGCTTTAACTCTTTAACCGAAAGATATCCCGTGCAAGCGCCAACTTATGTGGTGATTATGCAAGATTTTGGTGAAGCCATTGCCCCAGAAATTCCAGCTGCTCCTCACGAAAACCCGTCGCTGTTTGCAGGTGCTTGGGATGGCTATGGAGCAGAGACATTTTTAAATTATGGACGTTTGCCTGGCGATCGCTTCATGATAAATTGGCCAATCTGTGGCAATGACTACGGCCAAGGGGTAGAGCGGCTGATAAAGTCAGAGGTGTCCAGAGGTGAATTTATCCAAGAATCACGCTGGCACAGTCAAAATTTTGCCCGTTTTATTCAAAATCAACTTGGCCGTCGCTATGGTTTAGCACAACAACTATTTCCTCACACTCAAAAAGCTTTTGCGCTGCATCCCTATTACCGAGAAAGTCGGCGCTTAGTAGGGCTAACTACCGTCCGAGAACAGGATATTTTGCCAATTGCTGGGGGTAGAGTTGCATCTATATTTAATGATGCAATCGCTGTTGGTAATTACGCCAACGACCATCATTATCCTGGCGTTCAATTTCCACTCCAACCAAAATCTATCCAATGGGGGGGACGCTGGACTGGGACTCCCTTTACAATTCCCTACAGTTGCCTAATTCCAGCCACAACAGATGGTTTCTTGGTTTGTGAAAAGAATATTTCTGTCTCTCACATTGCCAATGGTGCAACCAGATTACAACCTGTGGTTATGGGCATTGGTCAAGCAGCGGGGATGGCAGCGGCGATGTGTGTTGAGTTAAACTGCCAGCCAAGGGATCTACCTATCAGGGATTTACAAGCTGCTTTACTACAAGATGACCGCTCAAGGGCAATAATAATACCTTTTTTTAATCTGTCGCCTAATCGTTCGGATTGGCTGCATCACCAACTGTATTACTTAAATAATCCACTAGCCTATCCAACTAGTGGCAATTGCCATCGGTCATCTACGGATCGGTATTCTGAATCGACTTTTGACAAGGTATTAATCCCAGAAAACAAGTGTTTTCAAGGTATTTTCTACCGCTTGAGTCATCAAGAATACAGATTCACAGTCACTGCACCAGCCGCATATCAAAGGCAAAATTGGCAGCTTGTGACTTTGCGATCGCATATCAACGAACAGTTACACTCTTATCCCGACCAACAATTAATTACAGTGTGGGGCCGTCAGAATCACTTTAGTAATTGGTTATTAGTCGAACATTTAAACGAAGGATAAGAGGAGTTTATTTTCAGTAAAACACAATACTTTTTGACGAATTGTCCGGATATTCCTAGAAAAGCTAAGTATCAGTGAAGTGGAGAGTTCCAAAATAGACATCTGCTATGCGTGCTGCCATTTCACTTTTAGTTTCGAGTCTGGTGTTCGGCCCCTTAGCTTCTAACTGCCAAGCAATGGACAATCACTTACAAAGCAGAAAGTCTGTAGACGATTCTGCGACTTTTCTCAAGCTACGCCGGCTTTCGGCAATATCAAGGGCAAACAGACCCCACTTGCTACCCTACGGGAACGCTAAGAGCGAACAAGCCGGGAGACCCGTCCAACGCAGTGGCTCAACTTTCCAAGACAATCGGCTGTTTTCGATGCCTGCTTGGCAACAGTTGCTCTCGGCACAATCTGACCAAAATCCAGATGATGCGCCACGTCATCGCGGTAGTGGGCGCAGAGAAGTGATGCAAAAATTCGTCAAAAATTTCTATGCTATTGTTTAATTATCGTGGGATAATGGCTGTTTTTGCAAAACTAATTACCAGAAAACAAGATGTTGTGCTAACATCTTTTTTCACAGTTTTTCTGGCAGAGATATGTACAGTTAAGATCCGAAAATCTTCAGCGATCGCTTAGTATTTCAACTGCAATTTGCTGTATATAATAGTTGGCATAAAAGCTGGAAATCAAAAGACAAATCAAGTCAAATGCTTCGATCTACAGCATCACCAACTGATTAAAAGTCACACAACTGTTACTCGTATTTCTGGGAAGCTCTGCGTCTGAATCCTCAACTGCTTTAGAAACAGATGTTACTTAGGTTATCAATTAATTTAAAACACATCTAATTCCGATATTTTGCTAATTGGGGAACAACCTTAAGGCAACTTCTCTTTATTCCCAAATAAGTTTTTTCACAGATTGAGTACCTGGTTAACTACATCAATACATAATTGGGCATGGGGCATTGGGGAGGCAGTGACGGGTACGCAGGGGTTTCCCCAAGTGGAGGAGGCAGTGACGGATATGCAGGGGATTACCACGCCAGTTGCTTCAAGTCGGCACAGCCGGACACTAGTAGTACGCCAAGAAAACTTTGCATGGTGGCTAGCTCCAAGGGCAGAGGGGCGGAGGAGCAGAGGGGCAGAGGGGAAAGAACAAGGCACATTGAACTCTCCTCTGCACCCCTGCACCCCTGCTCCTCTGCCTGCCCCCACCTAACATTTTTGGGTTGGCAGACTACTAGTCGCTCATGGGGAAACCCCCTGCGTACCCGTCGCTGGCTCTCCATGAGCAACTGCCGTGATTGGGCACTTGTACTGACTTGTGCTGAGCGCAGTCGAAGTAGCGTTCGCGTAGCGTCTCCTAGAGAAGTCGAGGTCAGCCAAAATACGTATGGAAAGTGTTGACTGTTAACTGATGACTGTTGGCAGTTGAGCAAAGTCAGAAATTCCGAAGCTCCGGTTAGGAGTTAATGTTATTCTCCCCATACCTCTGACACCCCCCACACTCCCTATCTCCCGATCTCCTCACTCCATACAGACAAGGGATAATGAGCCAGCGCGTTGCTGGGGTTCCCACGGCAGTCGCACCCCTGCTCTTAAGCAAGCTACATGGGGGGAACCAAGTTACTCATTTTGGAAACCAAAAAGACCGCACTGGCTCCCCAAGGCCTCGCTGCTTCAGCGTTGTAGCGACTAGCGTCGCGTCTACCCACTCCCTATTCCTTCTCTTCAGACGGTTGTCTTCTGACGATTATCTTCTATTCGCTGGATGCCGTTAAGGAACATGGGCACAAACTTCTCGAAAAATGCTTGTGGATCGCTCTGCCAAGCTTTTTGTGCAACTTGAATCCTAGTAAACTGCAACTCAGGTGCTAGCAAAGTCTGGGGTAAGCGTTCCATCAGGTACTGAGGACGTTCCCAAAGCGGCATGGTATTTGCTACTTCCAGCAAGTTGGCAACTCGCCGCAGTTCGGCTCCCAAGGTGATATCCATTCCGGATTCAAAGGCCGCCTGTTCAATTGCAGTATATTTTCGCTTCGCTTGCTCTATTTTTTGCCGATGTTCTGGACTTTTACGCGCGAGTTCTGCTAACCAACGGGTACCCCAGCGCACATGTCCTGCTTCCTCCGGCAAAATTTTTTCAATTGTTTGCCGGATTTTGATGTTTTCTTCTGTTTGTGGCGCTTGCTTGAGGGCGTAAATGTGGGCGGAAAAATACTCACAGCCACGTTTTTCGGTAATGTTAATTGCTGTCAGAGCAGCAATCATCCAGTCGTCTAAGTTGCGCTTAGGATCGTAAGCGTCTTTGTCAAGCAGGCGATCGAATTCATCAATATAAGAAGTTCCGGGGGGAGTTCCAACATCGCTTCCTAGTTCGACGAGTAAATCAGTCAACCACATGGCATGACGGGCTTCATCACTAATGTGACGAGACAAATCCCGCACTAGTTCTGGTGGCTGTCCGTTGAGCTGTTCGATTAAGTCAGTCAGGTCTTTACAACTGCGTTGTTCGCTGTAGCGGTAGCGATTCAGGGTAATTAAATGGATCTGGCGATCGCATACCACCTGTTTCAAGATTTCCCTCGCACCCAAAGCATTCTGAAATTTACGTGGGTAGGTAACTGTCATAAAGTTATATAAAGTTTTATAAACTCACATTCGATCCTAACTTAGTTTTTTGTAACTGCCGTATTTCTACTGGATTAGGGAAAAAGGTGAAAGTTAAAAAAACCAATTACTCAATTTGCGCTTAAGTATCAGACCTGAAAATATAAACTTTTGTAAATGATGTTATTGCTTTTGGATAATAATTTTGAAAAATAAAATCGCTAAAAGCCTTTGCAGTAAAGCTTTTTATTTGATAAACACTCGCATTCCAGACACAGAATTCCAAAAATTAATCTAAAACGGTAGCTTATGTTACAGTTTTTTCTGTTATATTAGATTTAAGAAAGAACCCAAAAATATATATTCACTACAGAAGCAGAGAGGACTATGGTTATGTCTATCGCAGAAAAATCTCGTGCGTTAATGGTTCGCGAACATCAGCAAGTCAAGAATCGCCAACAATCAATGCTGATGCGTGCTGCACAAGAACTTGGTCTTCCTGAAGAAGCATCTCATTACTGGAACCCTATTCAAGGGAAGATAGATGCGACGACTCGGATGATTTATGGACGCAGCAATGCCACTATGAGTTAGTAGGGAGTGGGGCAGAGGAGCAGGGAGCAGGGAGCAGGGGGAAAAGAAGAAGTTTTTTATTCTTGCCTTTGCCTTTTGCTTATGCCCAATGCCCAATGCCCAACAGTAAAAAATAGCTGTTCAGCTCAGAAAAAAAGCCACCCTTCAAGGTGGCAAAATTGAAACTTTTAGCTAGATACGGTACTTAAGGGATTACCAAGAAAAATTATCCAATCTTATGGGGTGGGCGTCTTGCCTGCCCTTTGCTATGAACGGACAAGATGTCCATCCCACAAAAAAATTGAATGTTTTTTATTTGGAAGCCCCCAATTAAGCATCGTAATAGAGGTAAAACTCGTAGGGATGAGGACGCAGCTGCAACTGCTTGACTTCGTTAGCCAGCTTGTAGTCAATCCAATTTTGGATAAAGTCTTCTGTGAAGACGCCTGATTCTGTCAAGAAAGCGTGGTCGTTTTCTAGTGCTTCTAAGGCCAATTCCAAAGAACCTGGAGTTGAAGGAACCTTCGCCAGTTCTTCTGGAGAGAGTTCATAGATATTTTTATCTAAGGGAGAACCAGGATCTATTTTGTTTTTGATGCCATCAAGACCAGCACAAAGCATGGCAGCGAACGCCAAGTAGGGGTTAGAAGTAGCATCTGGACAACGGAATTCTAACCGCTTGGCTTTGGGGTTATTGCCAGACAGAGGAATACGGATAGAAGCAGAACGGTTACCTTGGGAGTAAGCCAAGTTAACTGGTGCTTCATAACCAGGTACTAGTCGCTTGTAAGAGTTGGTACTAGGGTTGGTAATTGCCAATAGTGCTGGTGCGTGTTTGAGAAGACCGCCAATGTAATACAGTGCTGTTTCACTCAAACCAGCATACTTATCACCTGCAAACAGAGGTTGACCATCTTTCCAGATGGACTGGTGACAGTGCATTCCCGAACCGTTGTCGCCGAAAATGGGTTTTGGCATAAAGGTGACGGTTTTGCCATGTTTTTTGGCAACGTTCTTGATGACATATTTGTAAATCATCAACCAGTCAGCAGCTTCGATCAACTTCCCAAAGCGGAAACCTAGTTCGCACTGACCACCTGTAGCAACTTCGTGGTGATGCTTTTCAATGGGTACACCTAAGTCGGCCATTGTCAACAGCATTTCTGTACGGATATCTTGGAAAGAATCCGTCGGCGAAACTGGGAAGTAACCTTCTTTGAAGCGTGGTTTGTAACCCAAGTTGGGTTTTTCAGCTGTACCGGCTTTACCAGAATTCCAAGCACCTTCTTCGGAGTCTAAGAAGTAGTAGCCTTCGTTGGCGGTTTGAGCAAACCTAGCATTGTCAAAGATAAAGAACTCAGCTTCAGGGCCAAAGTAGACTGTATCACCAATACCAGTGGAAACCAGGTAGTCTACTGCTTTTTGAGCAATTACCCGCGGACAACGGTTATACCATTCACCCGTGCGGGGTTCCTTAATACTACAAACTATACTTAGCGTTGGTACTTCCATGAATGGGTCGATCCAAGCAGTGTTGGGATCGAGTACCATCGTCATGTCCGATTCGTTGATCGCTTTCCAACCCCGGATGCTGGAACCGTCAAAAGGTACGCCATCAGTGAATGAACTTTCATCGATTTGGTTGTAGTACACAGTGAGGTGCTGCCAAGTCCCTACTGTATCAATGAATTTGAGATCAATCAGCTGAATTTTTTGGTCTTGGATTAATTTCAAGACTTCTTGTGGGGTTGTCATTGTTACTCCTTCTGTACCAATTTCCTAAAGTAAAACCAGAATCTTCCAAAGCATCCTAGCCCTGCTGATCTCAATCAAGCCGTGACACACCTGAAATATCTTAAATTCTAGATATTAGGGTATTTTGTAGTTTGTGTTACAGATATCTGGATTACAGGTTATATTAACCTTTCGCGGATCATCTGTACAAAACTGGAAAGTTCATCACATAGGGGTCAACTTTGGCATAGAATCCTTATGTAGTGGATAGATTGTTTTTGTGCCGAATCTATTTTTAATAGCACAAAAATTTACTGTTGCATAAGTGCAGCCAAATAAATATCAAACCATAGATAGCAACGATTGGGAGAAAAAGGAATGCGCGATGCGGTAACAAGTTTAATTAAGAATTATGACGTGGCTGGTCGGTATTTTGACCGGAATGCACTTGATAGTCTAAAGTCTTACTTTGATAGTGGTACAGCACGAGTACAAGCAGCTGCGGCGATCAATTCTAATGCTGCTGGGCTTGTCAAGCAGGCTGGTTTAAAGTTATACGAAGAACTGCCGGAACTGATTCGTCCCGGTGGAAATTCCTATACAACCCGTCGTTATGCGGCTTGTTTACGGGATTTAGATTATTACTTGCGCTACGCCACTTATGCGCTGGTTGCTGGCAACACAAATGTGTTAGATGAGCGAGTGCTACAAGGTCTGCGGGAAACTTACAACTCTTTAGGAGTACCTATCGGGCCGACGGTTCGCGGTGTGCAGATACTCAAGGATTTAGCTAAGGAACAAGTGGCAGCAGCAGGTGTGGCTGATACTGCTTTTGTAGATGAACCATTCGATCACATCACACGCGAGTTGAGCGAGATCGATATTTAGATTTTAGGGCGGACAATATACCTACCCTACAAGAATTATAAATAGCGATCGCTCTGGAAAATTAAAGTGCGATCGCTTTTTTATCAAACCTCAATTTGCTGTTTCAAATTGGCGATCGCACCTTTGTAAAATAATTTTGCTACATTAAAGCTGTGTTTTTGGAGTTGTTTTCGACTAATGCCTGCTAGAGATATTTACCATGATGCAGTCATTAAAGCGCTTACAGCAGATGGTTGGACAATAACTAACGATCCTTTGTATCTTGCTTATGGAGGTAGAGAACTTTACGTAGATATTGGAGCAGAAAGAGTTACTATTGCTGCCCAGAGGGATAATGAAAAAATAGCTGTTGAAATCAAAAGTTTTTTGAGTTTATCTCCAGTGAGTGACCTGCAAGAAGCAGTCGGACAGTATGAAATATATCGCACTGTGCTTAAAGAATTAGAGCCAAAACGCCAGCTTTATTTAGCAGTTCCCAAACGAGTTTACGAAGGTATCTTTTCCGAACGCTTTGGTCAGCTAATTCTTAATACCATAGGAATCAAACTAATTGTCTTTGACGAGCAACTAGAGAGGATTATCAAATGGATAAGCTAACTCACTATCGTGAAATTCTTCGTCAGTTGATATTTGAATATGCTAGTCACAAACCTGCTAATGGTCAAATAGAGACGGAAGCTGTCATTGACTCACAACGAGACCATTACGAAGTGTTACATATCGGTTGGGATGGTGTGCGGCGCGTACATGGTTCGGTGGTACATGTAGATATTATTAACAATAAAGTTTGGATTCAATATGATGGAACTTCCCAGCCAGTAGCGGAGGCATTATTGGAAGCTGGTATCCCGCGCGAAGATATTGTTTTGGGTTTCCATCCAGCCGAACTACGGCAATACACTGATTTTGCTGTATCTTAATTATTTTCAGTTGTGTATTCTCGAAGAAGCAAGAAGTTAGAGCGATGCCTGCTGCGAGCTACGCCTACGCAAGTTGCGAATTGTCAAAACCCAAGCAATAAAAATAGCATGGTTCTTGAGTATCAACAACCATGCTATTGTTTTGATTTATAACTTGCTTAGAAAATTCAGTTGTTCCCATACTTGAAGTTTTCTAAAGTAGCAATCATCTAGGATTAAGGTGGCGTCTAGTTCCCCATCCTGGGTTGACAATGGCTGCTAAATCTTCTTCTGACAATTTGTCGATTTCTCTGTCTAATTCTTCAAGGGTGAATTCATAGCCACGCTCGCGAGCAATCTTGATAAAAGCTTCGGGATTAGCTGTTGCTTTCAGCTTCTCTTGTAATGCTTGATCTCGCTTGACGGCTTCAAAAAGTCGGGCAGCATTTTGCTGTGTCATCTTAGCCCATCTCCTGTTTTAAATATTAGGTTTGAATGCAGAAATTTCACTCCTGCACCTTCACCAAATTTTGTCAAGAATTTTTGATTTGCTATATAGGCCTGATTTTAAAGCAAAATAAAAAAATGTGTTGATTTTGACAAGAAAATATAACTTTAAAGCCTCAAATATAGAAATTTTTAAAATTCAGCCTTCAGATAGTTGCAGTATTTACAAAATTTATCCACTGAAAGTTAGAGACGTTCCATTGCAACGTTTCTACAATCTGTTTCAATAGTGAAAAATCGTGGTAGTGGAATATGCTCCCTGATTTGCCAAAAGTATCCTCAACTAAGTTGGCGATCTAAGTTTTCACCAATGATTTAAGATTGCTATGGAAGTTGCCGATGTTTGAGGCGGTGATTATGGAAGAATTATTAACTTTGAAAGACTTGCTTCTTCAAGGCGATATTCAAGCAGCTTTGATTATAGTGGAAGAATTAGAGGAAATGAGCCGGAATGACATAATCAAGACGATTCGTAGCTATGCAGTGATTCTCTTGTTACATCTAATTAAACAACAAGCTGAAAATCGCACGACTCGCTCTTGGGAAGTCTCGATTCGGAATTCGGTTCTGGAAATTCAGCGGGAAAATAAGCGGCGTCAAGCTGGAGGCTATTATCTGGTGCCAGAAGAATTGTTAGAAATCTTAGCAGAAGCCTATTTAAATGCCAGTAATGAGGCTTCTCTAGAAGTAGAAGAAGGTCGTTATGAAGTGGAAGAATTAGAAAAGCTGGTTAACCGAGAAGAAATTATTAATCGTGCTTTGGCTTTAATCTTACCAGGAGAGTCTAGTTAATTGGTTAAACAACGACTCGATACATTATTAGTAGATTTAAATTTATGTTCTTCTCGCGCTTTGGCACAGAGGTTAATTCAGGCGGGAGAAGTTACTGTTAATCAGCAGGTAGTTGATAAACCTGGTACAGAAGTTGATATTACAGCTCAAATAAATATTAAAGAGCGATCGCCTTTTGTGTCTAGAGGTGGTGAAAAACTCTCCAAAGCTTTAACAGCGTTCGCCATTCCCGTTGCTGGTCGCGTTTGTTTAGATGGTGGAATTTCTACGGGTGGCTTTACTGATTGTTTGTTAAAAGCTGGGGCGAAACTAGTTTATGGTATTGATGTTGGCTACGGACAAGTTGACTGGCTCTTAAGAAATGATTCGCGGGTAATTTTGCGCGAACGCACCAATTTACGACAGCTACGACCAAATGATTTGTATGGCGAAAATGACGCGATTCCTGATTTAGCTGTAGTGGATGTATCGTTTATTTCCTTAACAAAAATTCTGCCTGCTTTATGGGAACTAACTCAACCTAGCCGGGAAGCTGTATTGTTAGTTAAGCCACAGTTTGAAGTCGGTAAATCCCGTGTGGGAAAAAAAGGAGTTGTGCGCGATCCTAACGACCAAGCTGACGCTATTTTCCAAGTTTTGCAAGCGGCTCAAAAATTAGGATGGAAATACAAAGGCTTAACTTGGTCGCCGATTACTGGCCCGGCTGGAAATATCGAATTTCTCCTATGGGTGGCGATGGAAAGTGAAATATCAACGCCTGATTTAGAGGCGATTAAGAACGTTGTGCAATCAGCAACAGTTGATTTGCGGAAATCTTAAAGAAGAAGTCAGAAGTCAGAATAAATTGAAAACCACTAAATCTTGACTGCGGAATGCGGCGCGAAAGATTTAGTGGGGACTAAAACTTACATATTTATCAGTCATACAGAATTCATACTGAATTCTGACTCCTGAATTCTGAATTCTATCTTACTAAACGTCGTATATTAGACACTCTACGGAATCAGGATGGCGATCGCAATAGTTTTCCAAAGAGGTTTTGTTTTGTTTTGCTTGATTTTGATGAGATTTTTCCGCTTGCAATTCTTCGACGATATCCCAAGCTACGGCACAATTAGCAGAATCACTGCCATTTAACTCACAGGCTGTACGAGCTTCACTAATGGCTTCTAAAATCGTTTGCTCAAGAGTTGTAGCCACAGTAGCTTGATTTACGTTTAAGGTTGTTGTCATGTCGCTTTCACCTTATATTTTCAAGGATATAAATCAACGGCAGAGATTCTAATGACCTTAGAAAGCTCAATATTTACAGTTTAGATACGCTTGCCAAAATTAAGTGGTGTAAACACCGTCATTTTTTGAGCAAACTTGAGTGGGGTTTACCCTCTGGCGATCTTTGCTAGAAAAAGCTATGGCATTTTCTGTTACTTGCAACAACTAGCAAAGATGGTCATGTTCTAAATCTTGCATGGGGATCGGAAATTGAGTATCGATTGTCAGAAGAGTTTGATAGAAGTTGATAAACGCTTATAAAGGGCAACAAATGAGAAACAATTATTATTTATTCTCAATACTTCATACCCAATTCTTGTTGCAAACGATACAGAATTGTGTTTTGGTCAACTTGAGAGAGAATTTCTTGAATGACGCTGCTAGCGCCTAACTGTCCCCAGGTGCAGCCTTTTTCGAGATAGATTTGAGCCGCTTTGCCAACGGAGTATGCGCCATAACCGGCGACACCAGCTTGGGCGATCGCACTACCGGCAAAAGCTGTAATATTTGTCGGATTGTCACCACTGGCGATGGCCGCTGTACTCTTGCCCAAACCCAACAGCAAGCTACTACCTAATTCTCCCAAAAGTAAGCCACCAGAACTCAACAAAATCGTTTTGAGAATTTTCCCTGCTTCATAACTAGTCATTGGTAAGCCATACAAACGCGCCAAAGCGCGGATTAAAGCCAAATCGGCAACAGTTCCGCCAAGGATATCTAAAAAGGCAATCGGATTTAAGGCTACTGCCAAAGCTTTGTATTTGGTAAATTGCCAGATGATGTCTTCGGCTTCTTGTTGGCGTAGGTCGATGGTTTTTTGGGCGATGGCCTCTTCTGCGTCTCGTGCTTGGATGAGTGCATTTAAAGCTAAAAGCGATCGCCCTTCGCGATTGAGAATGTTCAAAATTGTCTGCTTGAGTTCGTCCACTTGGGGTGGTGGTGTTTCCCATTCATAGGTGACGCGACCATCAGGCCATTCAACCCGCACTTCCATTGGTGCTGGTTCAGCCGCCACCATGACAATTTCATCAGGTAGTAGAGGTTTTGCTGGGGAATGTCCTGCACCTAGTTGCTGCAAATTTTCGTAAATTGCGGCCTTGTCTGTATCTGGATACAGGTCTATTTTGTTAAACACCAAAATTAAGGGTTTTTGCGATCGCCTTAATTCCAGCAATGCTTGATACTCAGTGCGCGTAATATCACCAGAGACAACAAACAAAATCAAATCGGCTTGACGCACTACTTCTCGTGCCATGTCTGCCCGTGATTCACCCTCAATTTCATCTAATCCAGGTGTATCAATTAACTCCACTAATACTTTATTTCCTGGTTGCCAGCGTACCGAACGAGGCCATTGGGTGACACCATTCAAGGGGCCAGTTTGGAGAATCTTGTCTCCCAGTAAAGCATTTAAAACTGCTGACTTACCACGACTCACCAAACCAAAGGCGGCAATTCTAATCACGTTAGAGTCTAGTTTGTTGAGTGTGGAGTTAAGAGTTTCTAATTCTGGTTTCAGCAAACCTGCCAATTCTGGGTTAGATGAAAGCTGTCCTGATTTACGAAGATATCCATACCAAGATAGCGCCTGTCTGAGACTAGCGCGGGCACGGTTTAAGTGAGTTTCTTGCAGGTTACGCGAACTCGACATATTATCAATACTTCAGCCTTCACTCTCTAATGCTCTTTTAATGCTCAATTACTCTACTCTCACCCTTTGAGCATGGTTTTTTGATATATTTTCATACTCAGCATTCATACTCAACTGATACTCGCCCTCTAATGAAGGAAGAGAGTAAAAGGCTATATCTATCCTAATATCTTTAAAGTTCTTAGAGTAACACTCCAATAGATACAGATTAGTTAGTTTTTACAAAAATAACTAGGTAGACATAATTAAATGTAAAAGACAAAAGTTTAAAATCCCGATAAAAACTGGCTTTTTCCTTCTGCCTCCTGCCTTCTACTTACTACTAAGTTTTTTGCACAAGCAATCTAGCCATTCCGAAATCGAGATTTGATTTGGGAATACTAAATCTGGTGTTAAATATTTGGCATTTATGATTAACGTTCCCGGATATCACCTGAGCGAAAAACTTTATGATGGTTCCAGAACCCTAGTTTATCGAGGGTATCGAGAGATTAATTCATTACCAGTAGTCATCAAGCTACTAAAAAATTCTTATCCCAGTTTTAGCGAACTAGTACAATTTCGCAATCAATATACCATCGCCAAAAATCTCAACTATCCTGAAATCATCCAAACCTATAGTCTAGAACCTTACCAAAATGGCTATACGTTAGTGATGGAAGACTTTGGAGGAATTTCCCTTAAAGATTATTTTGCCAACAATAATGTTGTATCTCTAGATGAATTTTTAGAAATTGCGATCTCTCTGTGCAATACCTTAGATATACTCTATCGCGAACGGATTATTCATAAAGATATTAAACCCAGCAATATATTAATTAATCCCCAAACTAAACAAGTTAAATTAATTGACTTTAGCATTGCATCACTACTGCCAAGAGAAACTCAAGCTTTCGTCAATGCCAATGTGTTAGAAGGGACACTAGCTTATATATCTCCAGAACAGACAGGTAGAATGAATCGGGGGATTGATTACCGGACTGATTTTTATAGTAGTGGTGTAACTTTTTACGAATTGCTTACAGGAGAATTACCATTTCCTGCGAACGATGCAATGGAATTGTTGCATTGTCATATTGCCAAAATGCCGATTGCATTAGCGAACAAGAAAGAGATTCCGCTGGTAATTTCAGATATCGTCATGAAATTGATGGCGAAGAATGCTGAAGACAGATATCAAAGTGCTTTGGGATTGAAATTTGATTTAGAAAATTGTTTACATCAGCTAAGAGAAACGGGTTCCATTGAGAGTTTTGAAATTGGACGCAGGGATGTGTGCGATCGCTTCATTATTCCTGATAAACTCTATGGCAGAGAAAGCCAAGTATCAACCCTCCTCCAAGCATTTGAGCGAGTCAGCCTTGGTGCAACAGAAATGATGCTGGTAGCTGGCTTTTCCGGCATAGGAAAAACTGCCATTGTCAACGAAGTCCATAAACCAATTGTTCGCCAACGCGGTTATTTCATCAAAGGCAAATTCGATCAATTTCAAAGGAATATTCCCTTTAGTGCATTTGTGCAAGCATTTCGCGATTTAATGGGACAATTGTTAACAGAAAGTGATGCCCAAATTCAGCAATGGAAAAACAAAATATTAGATGCTGTTGGCGAAAATGGACAGGTAATCATTGAAGTCATACCAGAACTAGAAATAATTATTGGTCAACAACCACCTGCCATAGAACTATCAGGAACGGCAGGACAAAATCGATTTAATTTATTATTTCAAAAATTTACTCAAGTTTTTGCCAGTGCTGAACATCCGTTAGTAATTTTTTTAGATGATTTGCAATGGGCAGATTCGGCATCACTAAATTTAATGCAGCTATTAATGGTTGATGCAGGTCATCTTTTCATTATTGGTGCATATCGTGATAACGAAGTCCACACAGCACATCCATTAATATTGACTTTAGATGAAATTACCAAATCACAAGCAACGATTAATACCATTACTTTAGCACCATTGAGTCAAGTGCAAGTAAATAATTTAGTTGCCGATACCCTAAAATGTACAGAAGATTTGGCATGGAATCTTTCCGTATTGATTTATCAGAAAACCAAAGGTAATCCGTTTTTTGCAACTCAGTTTCTCAAAGCATTGCATCAAGAAAATCTTATTCAATTCACCCCCCCAACCCTGCCTTACCAAGGGGGGGCTATGGGGGGGTGGCAATTTGACATTGCACAAGTGACTACTCAAGCAGTTACAGATGATGTTGTTGCTTTTATGGCATTGCAATTAGGAAAATTACCGCCATCAACTCAACAGGTATTGCAGTTAGGTGCTTGTATTGGCAATCAGTTTGATTTAGAAACTTTGGCTATTGTTTCGGAATACTCACAAATTGAAACGGCTGCTAGTTTGTGGAAAGCATTACAAGAAGGGTTGATTTTACCAATTAATGATGTTTATAAGTTTTATGTCGGGCAAGAAACTCAAACAGTTAGTCAAGAAAATCAACAGACTGTTACATACAAATTTATACATGACCGAGTACAGCAAGCGGCTTATTCTCTGATTCCCGATGAGCAAAAACAGGCAACTCATCTCAAAATTGGGCAACTGCTACTGAAAAATTCACCAGTTAGAGAACAGAATGAAAACCTGTTTGAAATTGTCAATCAACTTAATATTGGAAAATCGCTGATTATTGAACCAGAAAAGCAAATAGAACTGGCTCAACTCAATTTGAATGCTGGGCAAAAAGCTAGAGCTGCAACAGCTTATACTGCTGCATTGGAGTATGCTAACACAGGCATTGGTTTACTAAACTCTCTTAAGTGGCAAACACACTACAACCTCACCTTGGAACTGCATGAACTAGCAACAGAAACTGCCTACTTGAGTGGAAATTTTGAGCAGATGGAGCAATGGGCCGATGTTGTTTTGCAGCAGGCAAAAACCGCTATTGACAAAATGAAAACCTATACTGTCAAAGTCCACGGTTATATGGCGCAAGCCAAAAAACTAGAAGCGGTCAAAATTGGATTAGAGGCTCTGGAATTAGTCGGGGTAAGTTTACCTAAATCACCTGAACCCTCAGACATCCAGCAAGCACTTACTCAAACTGTAAGCAATCTTCAAGGCAAGAAAATAGAAGATTTAATTAACTTGCCCTTAATGACAAATCTTGAGAAGTTAGCAGCTACCAAGATGTTAGCAACCATGTTCACTCCTACTTACCAAGCTGCACCTGCACTTTTGCCTTTAGTGACATGTGAATTGATGAATTTATCACTTAAATATGGTAATTCACCATTTTCTACTCCTGGTTACGCTTTTTATGGAATGTTGCTTAACTCAGTATTTCAGGACATTGAATCGGGTTATGAATTTGGCAAGTTAGCTATCAGTCTAGCAGAACAATTTAATGCTCTAGAGATCAAAGCCCAGATATTCCATTTAGTAGGAGCGTTTTCAATCCATATCAAAGTTCACGCCAAAGAAGCATTACCCATTATGTGGAATGGCTATGAAATTGGACTGGAATGCGGAAGTTTTGAATATGCTAGCATCTCGGCCATGATGAAATATGAATACTCCTATTTTATGGGTAAAGAACTAACAGTAATGGCACAGGAAATGGCTGTTGTTAGTGATGCCCTGGCTCGGCTCAAGCAAGAAAATGCTCTACGTTGGCATCAAATTTCTCAACAGTCAGTATTGAACTTGTTAAATCCATTAGAAAGTTCGTGTAGTTTACGGGGTGAAGCTTATAACGAAGAAATATTTTTGCCATTAATGAAAGATATTAATGATAGAAGTGGACTTAACTACTTGTATCTTAATAAATTAATTCTTTGTTACTTGTTTGGAGAATACCAAGAAGCACAGGAAAATGCACTGCAAGCTGAACAATATTTAGATGGGGTACAAGGAATTATGTCAGTTTCAGTATTCCATTTTTATGATTCTTTAACGCAGCTAGCTCTCTACCCATCGATATCCCACTCGCAACAAGAACATCTTTTCAGTCGAGTAATTAACAACCAAGAAAAGATGAAACTATGGGCAGACTACGCGCCGATGAATTTTCAGCATAAATTTGATTTAGTTGCAGCCGAACAGTGTCGTATTCTCGGTAAAAAAGCCGACGCAATGGACTATTACGATCGCGCCATTGCTCTTGCTCAAGAACACGGTTATATCCAAGAAGAAGCCTTAGCCAATGAACTCGCCGCTAAATTTTGCCTCGACTGGGGCAAACAGCGCATTGCTCAAAACTATATGATTGAAGCCTACTACGGCTATGCTCGCTGGGGTGCTAAAGCCAAAGTCGCCGACTTGGAAAGACGCTATCCGCAACTTCTCGCCCCCATCTTGAAGCAAACACGTTCTCTCCTCTCCACTAACGAAACTATCTTCTCCTTGGGAACTGTTAGCCCCACTAGTTCCGCCACATCTAGCAGTAGCAGCGTCTCTGTGGCTTTAGATTTAGTGGCAATTCTCAAAGCTTCTCAAACTATCTCTGGCGAAATCGAATTTGAAAAACTCCTGTCATCATTGCTTTCTATCGCCATTGAAAATGCCGGAGCTGATAAGTGCGTGTTAATGCTGATGGAGTCAGATAAATTACTGATTCGGGCATTAGCGCAGTTGTACTTAGAGAAAAATGGAAATACCAAAGTTGATTGTTCTGCCAGGTTGCTTAAATCAGAGCCTGTTGAAGAATCTATCGATGTGCCAATTGGTTTAGTTAATACTGTCAAACGCAGTTTACAACCAGTAGTGGTTATTGATGCTAGGGCATATCCGCAATTAATTCATGACTCCTACATTCAGCAACAGCAGCCCAAGAGTATTTTGTGTAGCCCGATTTTACATCAAGGCAAGTTGCTGGGGGTGTTGTACTTAGAAAACAATTTAGCGACGGGGGCGTTCACAAACGATCGCGTTGAACTACTAAATTTCCTCTGCACTCAAGCTGCCATTTCTATAGAAAATGCTCGACTGTATGAGCGATCGCTACAATATTCTCAACAACTACAGCGATCGCTCGATGAGTTGAACACCGCACAGTCTCGCTTGCAAACATCCCAGCAACGCCTTCAGTTATTGGTTCAGCAAACCCCACTAGCAGTGATAGAGTGGGATAATAATTATCAAGTTACTGACTGGAACCCAGCAGCAGAAAGAATCTTTGGCTACAGCAAACAAGAGGCTTTGGGTTGTGAATTCAAATTCATTATTCCTCAAAAGATTCAAGCAGAAATGGAGCGAGTCAGCGTCAAGATTATATCGCACCAGGGCGGCAATTACAGTATCAATGAAAATATCACAAAGGATGGCAAAATTATTATTTGTGCTTGGTATAACAATCCGCTTGTGAGTGCGGATGGTGAGTTAGTTGGAGTTGCTTCCCTGGCAGATGATATTACCGAACAGCAAGTTGCGCTACACGAACAGAAAGTTGCTAAATTGCAACTTCAACAAAAAGCCCAAGAGCTAGAAACTGCTTTACAAAACCTGCAACAAGCACAATTACAAATGATCCAAAGTGAAAAAATGTCTGCTTTGGGCAACTTAGTTGCTGGTGTGGCTCACGAAATGAATAATCCTTTGGGTTTTATTGCTGCCAGTATTAAACAAGCTAAACCCACTGTTGCTGATATTGTTGAACACCTGAAAATCTATCAAGAAAGTTTCCCCAACAAAAGCGACGAAATTCTGGATCATGCCGAAGAAATTGACTTGGAATATAGTTTAGAAGACTTACCAAAAATTCTTGATTCCATGACAATAGCTTGCGAGAGATTAAAAAGTATTAGTACCAGTCTCCGCACTTTCTCTCGTGCTGATAAAGATTACAAAGTGACATTTAATATTCACGAAGGCATCGATAGCACAATTTTAATTTTGAAGCATCGCCTCAAAGCTAACGAACAACGTCCAGCAATTGAAGTGACAACTCAATATGGCAATTTACCTCAAATTGAGTGCTTCCCTGGACAATTAAATCAAGTATTTATGAATATTTTAGCTAATGCTATTGATGCTTTAGAAGAATCAAATAACGGGCAGAGTTTTGAAGAGATTAAAGCAAATCCCAACAGAATTAAAATTACTACCTCCCTCGAAGACAACCAAGTAAAAATTTCAATTTTTGATAATGGTATTGGCATGAGCGAATCAGTCAAACAAAAAATATTTGACCATTTATTTACTACGAAATCTGTAGGAAAAGGGACAGGGTTAGGATTGGCGATCGCCCACCAAATTATAGTAGAAAAACACGGCGGTTCCCTCGAATGCAACTCTTCTCCCGGACAAGGTACAGAATTTGCGATCTTAATTCCAATTCGATAGTAAGTAGAGGGCAGAAAGCAGGTGGTCACTGAGCGTAGTCGAAGTGAGGCAAAAGGCAGAAGGAAAATTATTTATCCTATCTAGTTTTTGTAAATTGACTTAAAACATGGGGCTGTGTTCGTTATCCCAACACTTGCGATCGCGCCAGTCTCTGCCAGTATGTTCGCATTCAGATGCATCATCTATCCAAGGAATTGATGTAGAGTGATGAAAGTTTCCTGCGGAAGTGGATAAATTAGTAGTAAATACAGACAATAATGGTAATAAAAAAGATAAAGTTATCAAAGTAAAAATTGGTAGAGTAATTAAATATCCAATGAGTATTATGTTATTTTTACTTGTCAAAAAACTGTAATTTTGATTTTTTGAACTAATTTTTAAGCTTGGTTTTGAATTTGAGAAAAGCATAATACAACCCTGCGAACACCAGCTTATATAGGAATCAATTTGATTTTTCCCAAGCCAAGCTGACTCAGAGCTAGCCGTAACAGATTTTAGCTCTCAGTATACTTAGCAAGATGCAAATCAGATTTCTATATAATTCCGAATTTTTACGTAATAAGATTATTGGAGTTATATACTTGAATGTCAAAGGTGTAGATCGGGACTTCTTAGAAATTTTAATCTTTGGGCGCTAAAAAATATTTTTGATGAAAATATGCTGAAGTCGTGGCTCTCGTTCCTGGGTAAATACTGAACAATTAAGGGGAAGGCGTTTCGCGTGTAGAATTTTCCGTTACCTGTGCCTAATACCAAATCAATGCTAATCTCTATGGACAAGGCAATGCAGGAAATGTAAATATCAATGCTCAAGGTGCTGTTACTATTACAGGTCAAAAAAATGATTTAGTTAGTAGAATTAGTAACCTTGTATTTTCAGGAGCAACAGGTAATGGTGGTAATATCAACATCAAATCTAGCTCTTTTGCACTAAGTAATGATGCTAGCCTCAGTACTAGTATTTTTGGACAGGGGAATGGTGGTAATATATCGATTCAAACATCAGATGCGGTTGAACTTACCCGTAGCTTCATATTTAACAATATTGAAACTGGGGGTGTGGGTAATGGTGGTGAAATTAACATTGCTGCGAGTTCACTTTCTTTGATAGATGGTTCGCAGATTCAATCAGAGGTTAAAGGTGCTGATAATCAGCTACCAGGAGGACGTGGAAATGCAGGAAATATAAATATCAACGTCCAAGGTGATATCAGTTTTCGTAATTCAATCCCAGGGCAATATAGCGGGATTGTTTCCGAGGTAGTTGAGGGTGCAATAGGTAATGGTGCGAACGTTACTATCAACACTGGTTCTTTGGAAATAAATGATGGTTCGGTAATTCAAGGTAGCACTAGAGGAAAAGGTAATTCTGGTAATATCATCATTAATGCTCGTAATAATATTTTGTTAGATGGTAGGAACGGTAATATTTTTAGCCTGATTATTAATGATGTGCAATCCAATGCTGAAGGTAACGCAGGTAATATTCAAATTACAACAGGTACATTAAAAGCTACCAATGGAGCCTTTATTAGTAGCAGCAGTATTGGGAAAGGAAATGCTGGGAATATTAGTATTAATGCCCTAGATAATATAGATTTTGATAATGATAGTTTTGCTAATACTAGTGTGGAAAATGAGGGAGTAAGTGACGGAGAAAATATTTATTTTAATAAAGGAGGTGACATTGAAATTACAACAGGTTCACTTTCTGTTACTAATAGTGCCCGAATATCTAGCGCTACTACTGGAGACAAAAATGCAGGAAATATCACTATTAATGCCCGCGATAGAGTAATTGTTGATGGTGGAGAAAATGGTTTATTTACTACCATAGGCAATCCTGGGCTAACCAATAGCACAGGTAATGGTGGAAATATCAGCATCAAAGCTGGAGAATTATTTATCAAAAATGGTGCTACAATTAGCGCTTTTAGTGGTGGTCAAGGTAATGCTGGTAATATCTTTATCGATGCCCGCGATACCGTTATCTTTGACGGAACCAATAGTAAAAATTCTTTAACTGGGGCAATTACCTCTGCTATTGAAAGCGGGAATGGTGCAAATATTCAAGTGAAAACAGGGACGCTGAGGTTAACAAATGGTGGTGTAATTCTCACCTCTGCAAAGCAGAATGCTGGAAATATAAATATCGATACCCGCGATGCTGTCATTATCGATGGTATTAGTGGCGCTTTTAGTTATTTGTCTGCTGGAGGTGTTGGTAAAGGTGGAGATATCCAAATAACAACCAACTCTTTAAAACTAAGCAATGGTGGACAACTTAGTGCTACCAGTTTCGGTAAGGGTAATGCAGGTGAAATTATAGTTAATGCTGGCGATGCAATTGGCATTGATGGTGTTGGTAGCAATGGAAGTTCAAGCGGTATTTTTACTAGCTTGCAAGGTGGATCTGAAGGTAGAGGAGGTAATATTAACCTGAAAACAGGTTCTTTGTTTTTAACCAATGGTGGAATAGTTAATGCTAGTACTTCTTCTACAGGTAATGCAGGTAATATTACCATTGATGCAAGCGATCGCATTTTAATTGACGGTGTTGGCAGTACTGGTTTTTCTAGTGGCATTTTTAGTCAAGCCAATTCAACAGCGGTGGGCAATGGAGGTAATATTAACCTAACAACAAGTTCTTTATTTTTAAATCGCGGGTTAATCAGTTCAAGCAGTGTAGGGCAAGGAAAAGCTGGAGATATTAATATTAATTCTGATTCCGCAACTGTTGAGAATCAAGGATTTATTGCAGCAATAACCAACTCTGGTAATGGTGGAAATATTAATTTAACTATCGACGATCTTTTACTATTGCGCGGCGGTAGCGAAATTTCCACCACCGCAGGTACAGCCCAATCAGGTGGCGATGGCGGTAACATCGATATCAATTCCAGATTTATCATTGCTATTCCTGAAGAAAACAGCGACATTACAGCCAATGCTTTTACAGGAACAGGCGGAAACGTCGAAATTAACTCACAAGGTATCTTCGGTATTGAGTCGCGTCCAAAACCAACCGAAAAAAGTGATATTACCGCCAGTTCGGAACAAGGGGTTGCAGGTGTGATTAACATTAACATACCTGATACCAGTTCTATTCAAAACACCTTCACCGAATTATTGCCATTCATCGACACCAACGCACTTATCGCCAATAGTTGCATTTCACGCGGTATGAAGCGACAGGAAAACTCCTTTACCGTCATAGGTTCTGGTGGTTTGTCCAATAGCCGTCCTAGTGTTTCCGTTTCTACCTATACAACTGGAGAAGTGAGAGGTGTCGAAACTACATCCCGTTTTTGGAAGAAAGGCGACCAAATTATCGAACCGCAAGGATTATATCGAACCAAAAATGGGCAATTGTTATTGAGTCGGGAATGTTCTAAATGAAGGTTGTCTATGATATCAAAATTTATGTAGAAACGTTGCATTGCAACGTCTCTACATCTGGATTCATACCGCAATTCAGTAATGCTGAAAATTTTGTTAGTTCATTCTCTGCGAACAGCAATTGTATAACTCGATCGCTGCGTAACTTCTCGCTTACTCTTAACCAAGCGAAAGTCATTATCTATATATAAATGTTCTAGAAAAGAAGTAGCTAGGTAGGCTTTTTCAAACTTTTTGACAGTATTTCTGTCCATATCTTCTAAGTCGAGTTCTTGCTGTAAATCTATCTTTGAGGATGCTTTTCTCAATTTAGATTCGACATTCTTTGTAAACCACTTGTCTGCATCCTCAATTGTTAACGGAATTTCTCGATTTGCTAATACCTGAAATATGCCAACATTTTTGATATTCCATTGTTCATTTTCAACTGAATACTGTTGCAATATCATTAAGTTATAAGCTGGTAGTTTTGATGCAAACTTTCGCCAAAAACCAGATTGATGTCCTAGCGCATAACGGGCGATATTTGCATAGTATCCATCATTATGAAAAATTTGGTAAGACTGCTCGTGTATCCTACCAGGTAAAATATCTTGAAAAGGAATAGTAGACCATATCGGCACCCAAGCTCCGATGGCGATCGCCACTTGTTCTGCAACTTTTGGAAATGGGTTACGCTGACTCAATTCTGTACAATATGGCGCTAATTCATTTTTATAAAATTCTACTTTAGCTTTTAATGGATCTAAATCACGGCCTTTAACAATTTCTATAATATGATTTTTAATTTCTGCCGTACTCCAAGATGTTAATTCTTCAGTACTTATGACATTTGCCATTACCTTGCATTCTGGAAAAATTCCAATTTAACTATAATTACCTGATGAGAAATCTAAGTTCACCCAAAAATATGCCGTAAGAGTGAAAAGGGGGGATAAGGAAATAATTTTTAACTTTCACTTCTAACGGGCTAAACGCCACGTTTCCCCTAACAAAACTTCCAATCCCTTATCCCCTGATTTTGCGATCGCCAACTACCACCAAATTCTATTTCCATTTTCGTCAACTCGCGCTTGACGAATCACGTCGGAAATTTCTTCAGCATCTTTAACGTGGTGAAGTGCTTTCTTTTCGCCGTTGGGTTCATCGACAACGAAGTAAGTCGGAACTGTAATATGATCTCCTGTAATGTCTGGTGAATCTACAGCAATCTGTTGAGCCTTTTCTTCAACTGATTGAGACTCATCAATTTTATCTCCCGGATTTGCAGTTAAGTTTCTTTCTTTTGCAGTCGGCTCTTTGCGAGAATGCCAATCTTCGCTCACTGGTTGATTAATTTGATTTTCTTCTTGTTTATTATCAGTCATGGCTTTTTCAGTTACTAATAAATGTGCTACTAACAACACTTTAGGAAATCAAAGCCATAAAGAGTTCTTTCTCTGGAAAGAGTTTAAGAATAGATTTAAAAAGTACATGTCTTAAGTTAGATATTAATTCAGAGGTTATTTAGAAACCTCTGACTTTAGAAATAACTAATTTACTTCTGAGGTTTAAAGGGCGTATATTTTCCCCCTAATGCTTCTACGATGGTACGGGTATTTGCCTGCATCATCTTGATGTAGGAATCTCCATCACTTCCTTTGGCACCAATTGAATCTGAATAAAGTTGATTTGGTGCTAATTTCACTCCTGCTTCTTGGGCAACAGTTTTAATTAAAGCTGGGTTAATTGTAGTTTCAGCGAAAATTGCGGGAACGCCTATTTTTTTAACTGACTCTACCAAGCGCTTGACTGTTTGTGCGCTTGGTTGTTCTTCAGTACTAATGCCTATTAAAGTACCTGCGATCGCAATTCCATAAGCACGTCCATAATATTGGAATGCATCGTGAGTTGTGATCAGTCTACGCTTATCTTCTGGGATAGTTTGAATCTGTTGATTAATCCAGCTATGCAACTGTTTTAATTCATTAGTCAATTGCAATGCATTTTTAGTCAATTCTTCTTTATCTTCAGGTGATAATTCAATCAAAGCATCTCGAATGGCATTCGTCATAGCGATCGCATTTTCCGCACTCCCCCAAACATGAGGATCTGGCACGACTTCGCCTTTGCCTTTGTCTAACTGCAAAGATTTAACAGCTTCTCCCACCGGTAACTTCCGCGCCTTTTCACCAGAAGCATTCATTAACTTAATCAATCCTGGTTCTAGGTTATAGCCGTTATATAAAATTAAATCCGCTTGTTCCAAAACCCTCGTGTCTGCCGGTACTGGTTCGTAAACATGCGGATCGGCACCCGGTTTGAGGATTCCACTTACTTGAATTTCATCTCCTCCAACCTCTTGTGCCAAATTAGCAATGATAGTGCTAGTTGCAACCACTCGTGGCTGACTCTCTCCCTTGGCAGTGTTGCGTTTAGGCTCTTTCTCGGTACAACTAAATAGAGCCAAAGACACAAGCATTCCCAAACAAATCCGCAAAAGAGTTTTTTTCTTGTTCGTGTTGCTAATCACCTTGCTGTCAAGGTTACTGCCTTCTATCTGTGGTATTAGTTTCATTTATCTTGGATATTACATCTATTTATAGATTTTTTCATATTTCTCTCATTTTTATAGTAAGCTCAAGAAATGAATATTTAAAAAGAATTATGAAAAACGTTCCTTTTATAGCTAAATTTCCTTTCTCTCCAGTAAATACACGAGAATTATCGCCAAAAACTATCAAGGCTTCTGATATGAGTTCCACAGCAGCAATTAACATCGCCCATCTAGGGGTACATTACCGCACACAAGAAGCCTTAAGGGACGTGAACTGTATTGTCAAACCGGGAAAACTAACGGGTATTTTTGGCCCCAACGGTGCAGGCAAAAGTACGTTGATGAAGTCAATGTTGGGCTTAGTTCCAGTAACTAGTGGCACAGTAGTATATCAGGGTAAACCCTTAATGCAACAATTAGATCGAGTTGCATACGTACCACAGCGTAGCCAAATTGACTGGACTTATCCCGCTACCGTTTGGGATGTAGTGATGATGGGAAGGGTGAAGAAAACAGGATGGTTGCGTAGCTTCTCATCAGTTAGTCGCCAGGTAGCCAAAAATGCCTTGCAAAGAGTTGGAATGATTGAATATTGCGATCGCCCCATCGGACAATTATCAGGAGGACAGCAACAGCGCGTATTTTTAGCCCGTGCTTTAACCCAGCAAGCAGAAATTTTCTGTTTTGATGAACCATTGGTAGGTATCGATCAAAAAACCCAATCAGTTATTTTTGAAGTTTTTCATGAACTCGCTGCTGATAACAAAATCGTGCTAGTAGTTAACCACGATTTAGGAGAATCAATCGCCCATTTTGATGATTTAATATTATTAAATCGTGAACTAGTCGCCACAGGTTCGCGCCAACAAGTACTCACAGAACAAAATCTCAATCTTGCTTATGGTGGAAAAGTTATGTACTTTTCTGATGCAGCATAAATGTAATGGGGCATAGGGCATGGGGCATGGGGATAAGGGAGATTGGGGCGGAATAACTCTTAACTCTTAAATTCTGACTTACAATGCCCAATGCCCGATGCCCGATGCCCGATGACCAATGACTAATGACTAGTGACAAAATATGTTAGAAGCGTTAATTGAGCCGTTAAGCTCCGGCTTTATGCAGCGGGCGCTGGCGATCGCGATTTTAGTTGGTTTGTTGTGTGCGGTGGTTGGTAGTTACTTGATGGTGCAGCGATTGGCATTGCTGGGTGATGCAATCAGTCATTCGGTTTTGCCAGGGTTAGCGATCGCTTTTATGTTGGGAGCGAATATATATATCGGGGCGTTTATTGCCGGAGTTGTGAGTACAATGGCCATCGCCTGGATTAGAGTGCGATCGCCAATCAAAGAAGATGCGGCAATGGGCATAGTTTTTTCGGCGTTCTTTGCCCTTGGTATCACATTAATTACTGTTATTCAAAAAGATAACAAAATCGATTTGAATCACTTTTTATTCGGCAATATTCTCAGCGTTACTGTTGATGAAGTGCGCCACACTGCTATTATCGCAGCTATTGTTCTCACAGTAGTTTTTTTAATATACAAAGAGCTTTTATTTTACACCTTTGACCCATTAGGCGCTCAAGCCGCAGGTTTGCCAGTCAATTTGCTTAACTTTGGATTGATGATATTGATTGCTTTAACAATTGTCGCTAGCATGACAACTGTAGGCGTAATTTTAGTACTTTCACTTTTGATTACACCAGGAGCCACCGCTTATTTACTAGTGAAACGTCTCAACCAAGTAATGATTTTGGGTGCGGTAATTGGCGTAATTTCTAGTATTAGTGGGATGTACCTTAGCTACTATTATAATTTGCCTTCTGGCCCAGCAATTGTTTTAGTAGTTTCGGGATTATTTTTATTAGCGTTATTATTTAGTCCCAAACACGGGGTTTTGATACCAAGCGGAAATAAAAAATAGATTTTTCCTATTGGTTGTACAGCCCATAAGATGATTTAACTGCCCATTGTTCGCCAGTTCTTTCCAAATACAGTAAATTTCCACACTGGGGTGGCCCCGCTGGACAATGGGCAGTTATCTGAATTAATGCTTGTGAAAAATCTAAAGATAATCCTGGTCTACTCAAAGTATGTATGATACACCATCTATAATTATAGTCATTTGAAATTTTATCAGACTCTTCCTTGGAAATCAGAGTAGTTTGAGGATTTGTCAGAAATGGAGTTAATAAGCAAGGTTGATTGTTGATTGAAATCCAATCGTCGTAAGTCTCTTTTTGAAGATTGGGGAAACCTACAATCCTCATTCCATAAATTAACATTTCTGGAATCCGCAGAAATTCCCAGGAAATATCGGGCTTCAGAGAAGTACTAGTTATCAGATAACTATTGGACGTTTCAACCAAGAAATCTTCTTTCCTCATTGAATGATTGATGACAGCGGACAAAACTTGTGATTCGTATGGCGATCGCATATAGCCCTAAATGAAAGTTTTCCAATAATAAACAATATTTATTGCTGAAATTTATGCAAGCTATTGTCAAGTAAAAAGGCTATGTTGTAGGAGTTTAGCAATGCGCTTTAGTTCTACAACATATCAAGCTCAAGTAAGCTGCATTCTAACTTAGCTCTATGCACTACTTTAGCCTTGACACGACAGAGCGATTATCTTTTACAAACAGCTATTTTAAGTAAAGTACGAAGAAACATCCACCCTAAGATAGATAATTTATTTAAAGTTAATTTTAAGTTTGCCAACATTTCTATCACCACCATAGTTTTTCTCAATATCAAAAGGTCTAGTATAAAGCAGCAGATAAGAATAAAATAAGATGTTAATTAGCGACTGTAGCAATAGTGCTTCATTAGCTTAAATTTGTCAGTTATTAGGTCAGATAAACCGAAAAGTTAAAGGAAACAAAGCCTAAACTTTTCAGTTTAGTCTGCCACACAATGTTGGCTAACTATTTAGATATTGGGAAAGAATGCTTAAACGTCGCACAATACTAGCTGGTCTAACTGTGCTTGGCTTAACATTGGCCGTGAGTACAAAAGTCTATGGCCAATCCACTAGCGGCCCAGAAGCTTGGGAGACTGTCTATAATGATGCAGTTGCCGGAGCAACAACGACAATTACAGTTTCGATTTTTACCATATTATTTAGCCTGCTAAAATTCTTCAACTTGGCAGGTTTTTGGGGCGGTTAACCTTCTGCCCATACGCAAACACAGCAAAAGCCTAAATCAGCTATTACGCTTTTAAATTGTACGGTCATTCGTGTTATTGACTGTTGAAGCTTGACAGCTAACCTTCAACAGCCAACACGAAAAAATGTACTGCTTTAAATGTGCGACAGCTGATGGAGTTGTGCATACCATCGCCTTTGGCTCATCGTCGGCGATCGCTTGACTATATCTATATACTCTAGGACTTACGCAAAAACTCTCTGAAACTCTTATTTCTTTGTGTACTTTGCGTCCTTTGCGGTTAGTTTTTCATTATTTTGCGTAAGTCCTGTACTCGTTAAGGCACTTAACGCAGATTTTCTCATAGCCAAATACCATAACCCGTGAGGAGTTTTTTCTATGTTCAAACCTCGCGCAATTTTGAGCGCCTCAATCGCAATTATCCTAGCCCTTGTCATCGGTACACAGATATATAAACAACCCGCCGTTGCTTCTGGAAGTGGGTGTAATCCAACCTCGAATAACCTACCCATCTGCCCAAGTACAGCACCGTCAGACTCAGCTAGTTTCATTGACCCAACTGCGACAATCACCAATCCCACAAATATTAGTTTGGGCGAAAGAGTCTACGTTGCGCCATTTGCCCAGTTAGACGCCACTACTGCCCCCATTAGCATCGCTGAAGATTCTAACGTCCAAGACCAAGTGAGAATTATAGCTTCGGGAACGGGAGTGGAGATTGGGCCGCGAGTCATTATGGCACACATGGCCACCATCAAAGGTGCAGCTAAAATCGGTACTCAAGGCTCAACCGGGCCTTTTACTGACCCAGCTACAAATACTCAGTTCAGCAACACTACTCCAGAGACATTTCTCGCCTTCAACTGTGAAATAGATGGTGCAACCATAGAAGGAAACACAGTAGTCAACTTTCTCTCGCGGGTTGGCCCTGGTGTGACTTTACCAGCAGGTAAAGTCGTCCTGCCAGGTAAAAACGTTACAACTAACCTCCAAGCTAGTAGTGGTAGCTTGGGCAAGGTGGCAAACCTCACACAAGCTGACGTTGCATTAATGGAAGCCATCATTGAAGTCAATGAAGCATTTGCCAAAGGTTACACAGAATTAGCCAGAGCAGATTCGTCAAACGTAACAGGAATAAATTACGCTCCAGTCACAGCTTTTAACCCTGGAGGTCTGCCCCAGATAGGTGGGAATGTCACTCGCAATCCAAACTTCCGTAACCGCATCATCGGCAATGTCGTTCTGGAAGATTCTTTAACCAGCCTCAACTACAAAATAGGTAATAGAATTTCGCTGCGTGCCGATGAGGGTCAACCTTTTAATGTTGGGCAAATTTTTGGTATGGCAAACGATGTTGTCTTTCATGCTTTAGAAACAACTAGTTTGACTTTAGGTGATTTTGTTGGCTACGGGCCTCGCGCTCTAGTTCATGGGGGTAGGCAGGTTGTCAATGGTGTTGCTAATGGCCCGGAAACCAGGATAGGCGATCTTGTAGGGCTAGCACCGGACTCCGTTATATTCCGTTCAGTTATTGGCAGTAAATCGGCAGTTGGGCTAAAAAGTGCAGTATTCAATTCTACAGTACCTTCCAGAACGTATATCCGTTCTCGAACAATCTATGCCGACAACGGCAGCATCATTACACCTGTAGAGTGGTAAGCCAATAACTTTTGCGTAATTATGAATCGGAAAATCTTGTGGCTGCCATTACAATGCCTACGATTGATTGTGCTGTTCGCTGTGATATTCGGACTGATACTAAGTGTTGATGAGAGTTCATCTATAGCCGCACAACAGGTCACCAAACCTACATCTATTGACATTACCTCCAATCAGCCTGAGCTAGTACAACCTCCAGTCACCGGACTTGTTTCTACATTGTCAGATGAAGTCGAGGAATTACCAGCAGAGTTAATTCGTTGGTCAACCTACTGGCAACTTTGTTGGGAACCATATCCCGAAGCTCAAGAATACGAGCTGCAAGCGGTGTTGATGGAAGGCAAATCTCCAAAATTGCAACGTCAAAGCGATCGCTGTTTTCGCATACAAGCCGCATCTAATGAAAACCAAAAATCACAAGGATTGCTCAACCGCGAACTAATTTTGTTGATGCATAAGATTCAGCTTGGTTATCGAGTGCGAGCTGTCTTAGATGACAACCGCGTCAGTGAATGGTCTCAAGTAATGGCAGTTGGCGCAACTACTGTGTCTCAATAGAATGATTTGATTGTTACCTTGAAAGGAATTTTCTGGCGTGTAGAGACGTTGCACTGCAACGTCTCTACACGCGTCTGCTATGCTGGCAGCACTCCGGCAAACTTCAGAAAATCACTAATTGTGCGAATTTGGTCTCCATTTGGCAGTTTGACGCCTAAGGAAGGGTTCCAAACTTCAAAGAAAAAATGGCGCTTGTTGATGTACGAGGATGAGTCATTCTTAATTAGACCGATGATGGTTTCAGCAACAATACGGCTACCAACTTCGCCCAAAGAGTCCCCATTAGCACGAACCTCGGATTCCTTGAGGACGTAATACCACGCTGGAGTCTTTTCTAAGAAAGGTTCGAGGGCTTTATTCAATTCTTCTGAATTCCCTTTTTTCAGTTCCTCCACTGTCAGTGGTTTGACACCTATCTTCTTAGCTAAACTCTGTCCGGTGGGAATGCTCAGGAAATATCCACGCAGTAGGTTGCGTTTTGCCAGGTGCTTGAGAAGTTCTCGAATAGGAGGTTGTTCTTCGTTGCCTTCATTAATTAGATCTGATAAAGGAAATGCAAGATGCGTGTCAATTTTTCGTGCAGAATTTCTTTGCCTTTTGGCAGCCTTTTGCTTGTCAACAAACCTGTCCCACTCAATAATCCAGTTAAAAGGAAGAGTGTTTGACGGGCCAGGGCCTGGGGGTCGGCCGCCAATATCGCCTTTTCCTGTAAAGGAAAACAATAACCCGAATGTTGCGTCTGTCAGCGCTCCCGGTTGGTCTGTAAAATTGCGGTTGTAGTCATAAGCAGCCCTGATCATACTGTGTCCAAAACGGTAAGCTGCAACGGAGAATTCTAGAGGCATGAAAACATTTCCATTGCGGGGATAGTAGAATCTCGGCCCGTAGCGGAGGATGCTATCTACTGTTCCAGGTGTAGTTACTGTTTTGAGGAAATCATTGATCGCAAGCCATTGGTAGTGCCAACGAACCAGATTTTGCGATCGCACAAATAGTTTTTTATTGTTTTTGGCATTGTAGGGTTCATTCTTCCGCACCCAGTCTACCACTGCGTTGTGGAAACGCAAAAAGGCTGTGTGGAACTGTGCCACGATTAGATTTTCGTCGTTGCGACTGTCGGCGATCGCAGCTATTCTGTTATTGCGTGGCAAGTCCCGCGATAAATCGTTTTCTGGCGGAATTTTAGCTCCGGGGATTGGGTCGCCGCTAGCATTCTGTTCGGCGTTTTGCCCAACTTTCAGCTTTACTGGGTCGTTCTGTTGGTAAAAGTCCTTTGCTTCGGTGGGATTTTTCGGGTCTAGAGTTGGCCCGTCACCATAAACACTGTCAAGATCGAAGGTGGGACAACGCAGATTCTTGAGCTTATCAATTACGAAGTCTGGTGATAGAGGCGTGAAATCGTCTTTGGTAATATCAGTTTGCAGGTCTGTAACAGCGCGGTCAGTATTGGCAGTAATATCATGGTCGATAAACTGTCCCCAGTAAGTATAAACCGGAGGTATGTTTGAGTTAGTGACCTCAGGCTCAGGCTGGTTTGCATCAATTATTTTCTCGCCTAAATCTTTAAGTTTGGCGATAATATCTTGGTTGTTGTCTGCCGGAAGCAGACTGTTAGGGTTTCTAGCAAGATCTGGGAAGAGGTAATCGAAATCTGTCTCTACATCAATTCCTGCCTCAGTCGTTCGCGGACGTAAAGCAATTCTCTTTCGCAGACTCTCTTCCTTGATATATCCGCCGTGGGTAAATTCAAAAGGGAGATTTTGCATAGTTTTTTCCTTTGGTTAAATTCTTTCTTGTCTTGAAGACTGACGCGGTGTACATCCCTAGAGCCGATTGGTTATGTTGCAAGGATTTTGGGATATGGTAGGTTGGAGATTTTTGTGTTGACTGTTGAGGTTAACCGTCAGCGGTCAACAGCATCAGTAACTCTGCAATTTAAAAGCGTAATGGCTTATACTTCCATTAGAGTACGTAGGGAAACAATGCACTTACCCTACTTTCTTAGCAGTCAGTAGATTTACACCGAGGAATTTATATTCAAATGATGACATTTTGCTTGTCAAAGTCATAGTACCCCTGTGGGTAATATCCACAAGCAAAAAGTCGAGCCGCTTTACAGTTATCAAAAGTTACTTGTTATTGATATTAGTTGCATCGACCTGCACCTTAGAGGATGTTTGAAAAGTCCTTAGTGATGTAGCAAATACTTTTAGATCCCCCTAAATCCCCCTTAAAAAGGGGGACTTTGTTTGATTCTATTTCCCCCCTTAAAAAGCTACCGTCTACACACATCTCTGTAGGAAACCAAAATCCTTGTAGATCCTTCATTATCCTCCTTAAAAAGGAGGACTTTGAGAGATTTTTGCCCCCCTTAAAAAGGGGGGTTGGGGGGATCTAAAGTCTGCGGCTCAACTCTAGAAGACTTATGTGTACACCGTAGCCTTAAAAAGGGGGGTTAGGGGGGATCAATAAGTGCCTAAAGTCACAGCCAACAACTTTTAAAACAACCTCTTAGTTGCATCGACCTGCACCTTAGTTGCATCGACCTGCACCTTAGTTGCATCGACCTGCACCTTAGTTGCATCGACCTGCACCTTAGTTGCATCGACCTGCACCTTAGTTGCATCGACCTGCACTTTAGTTGCATCGACCTGCACCTTAGTTGCATCGACCTACGTTAGGCAGTAATATCATGTCCGGTTAATTATTTACTAAACGCGAAGAACCCCACCCCGCCAAAACACCGCTTTGCCGGGGTGAGGTCTAATGATTACCAAAATCATAACTAATTACCCGAACACGATATCACTCTAAAAGATTTGTGTGTAAGCAGCAGCGTTTTAAGACTGGGATGAGTTAATTTTTTATGCTAAAGTCCTGATACAAAAATTATTGCTAGTTCAGTTAAGCTGACAACAGCAGTTTTCATCCTCAAAACAATGACAGTAAGTAGTCCCACGATTTTAGCCCTAGACTTTGATGGAGTGATTTGCGACGGACTAATTGAATATTTTGAGGTAGCATGGCGCACCTATTGTGAAATTTGGTCTCCCGCTAACGACACACCGCCAGATGATTTAGCTTTGAGATTCTATCGCCTACGCCCTGTGATTGAAACAGGTTGGGAAATGCCTATTCTAATCAAAGCCTTGATGAATGGAATTTCTGATGAAAAGATTCTTCATGAGTGGGTAACTATTACTCCACAAATATTGTTAGATGATAAACTACAAGCAAAAGAAATTGGTGCAAAACTAGACAACCTACGAGATGAATGGATTGCTACAGATTTAGATGGCTGGCTAAGTCTGCATAGATTTTATCCGGGTGTAGTCGAAAAAATTAAATTAACTGTTGCTGATGGAGTTAAGCTATATATTGTGACAACTAAAGAAGGGCGTTTTGTACAGCAGTTGTTACAAAAAGAAGGAGTGACTTTACCAGCATCAGCAATTTTTGGCAAAGAAGTAAAGCGTCCTAAATACGAAATTTTACGAGAATTAAAGCAGTCGGAACTGGATAAATCAGTTAGTCTCTGGTTTGTAGAAGATAGGCTCAAGACTTTGCAGTTAGTTCAACAGCAAACAGACCTTGAAGATGTGAAACTTATACTTGCAGATTGGGGCTATAACACTCAAGCAGAAAGGGAATCTGCTCAACAAAATTCACGCATTCATCTGTTATCACTTTCTCAGTTTGCTAAAGATTTCTCTGCTTGGGGTTAACTAGGAGGTAATAGGCAAAAAGGCAATAGGCAATAGGTTTGAAATTAACTATGCTTCAATTGCTATAAATTCTGGCTCTTACCAATATCACGCCAGGAACTTAAGTTCCTGGCTCATAGCCTAAGCCCACTAAAATGCAATACGGTTCAGTTAAGGTTAAAACTTTTGGTCAAATTCAATTTTTTTAACCAACCGCCTTTGCGTTGGCGAAGCCTCTCGTTAGAGAAGGACGCCAAGAGAAGAAAGAAATGCTTAACTGAACTGTATTGCACTAAAATGGACTAAAATCATTTACTTACTCACTTCGGATATTTATCAAAATGTAGGTAAATATTAAATAATTAAGTAAACTTCTAACTCCTAATTCCTAACTCCCAACTGTTAACTCCTAACTCCCCACTTACGTTTATGCTTGACCTTACAAAACTAGCGCGACAAATGCAGGGTTTAAGTCAGCATCTTTCTTTAGAAGCTACTGCTAGCCGCCAGCGTTTAGAATTGGCGCAACAACATTTAAATAATGCTTATGAGTGTCAAGAAGATTTAATCGATCGCCAGGAAAAATGGCGCGATCGCATTCTCTTTGCTAATGCTACACCAGTTGAGCCGTTAGAAACTTGCATTGATATCCCAGTTCCGCCAAAAATTCATACTGTCATCGCTACCGATGGTTCCCAAATTGCTCCTAATCACCACGAAATTGCTTATTGTTATCTGTTAAATATCGGTAGAGTCGTCTTGCACTACGGACAAAATCGCCATCCCCTACTCGATAGTTTGCCAGAGGTATTTTATCGCCCAGAAGATTTATACATGTCTCGACAATGGGGAATCCGTACTGAGGAATGGATGAGTTTTCGCCGCACCGCTTCGGAAACAACGGTTTTAGCAGAATTAGCCTGTGCAGCCAAAGCAGAAGCACCGACGCTGGCAATGGTAGATGGTTCTTTAATATACTGGTTTTTGGAACAGCTACCGATGGATGCACGCGATCGCATTTTACCCCCAATTCTGCAAGCTTGGGAGCAAATGCGTGATGCTGAAATTCCCTTGATGGGCTATCTTAGCGCCTCCCGCAACATCGAAGGTACGAATTTTTTACGGTTGTTGGCTTGTCCCCACAAAGTGCCTGACTGTAAAACTTATTGCCCAAATCAACTAGAAAAAGTACCTTGTAAGAAGTTTGATGATTTACGAGATACTACCCTTTGGGCAACGCAACTCAAACCAGGACAACGCAGTGCCTTATGGCGCAGTAATAATCAGATTCTTGAACTCTACGGCGACCAAAGTATTTACTTTTGTTATGTCCACGTTGGCACCGAAATTGCCCGGATTGAAATTCCGGCATGGGTAGCGCAAAATACTGCTATGTTAAACCAAGCGCTGGGATTGATGTTAGCGCAAGTACAAAAAGGATACGGTTACCCAGTGGCGATCGCTGAAGCTCATAATCAAGCAGTGGTAAAAGGTGGAGATAAAGCGCGTTTTTTTGCTCTCCTCGAACAACAGATGATTAAAGCTGGTTTAAAAAATGTTGGAACTTCCTACAAAGAAGCCAGAAAGCGAGGAAGTATTGCCTGAAAGCCTTGCAAGTTTTTCATTTTAAAGACCAGTGCAATTTAGCTCAAGTTAGAGATTTTGTCAGAAGATGACCATCTAAAACCAGGCTAAGTTGCCCATTGGCAAGAATGCTAGTTCCTTGGATATAAGTAGGAACTGGGATTGCTTCCCCCAGAGAATCGATTGCAGAGAATTGCTTGCCGATGATGCAATCTACTTCTAAAGCACATCGTTTGTCTAAGTAACGAAATACTAATAAAGGCTTATCCTGCTTGAAAGCATTTACTGTATCTGTGCTGTAAGTAGTAACTGGGCTGGGAATGTCGTTAGGACAAATCAGCACATCATTCAATAAGTGGATAGGGACGAGCATTTCTGTTGTTAGCTCACCATCATAACTAAGGAAGCCACTAGATCTACTAGAAGGCTGCAATAATAACATGCGTCCCGCTTGAGTTTGCAGAATTTGTTCAGACTCGGATAGACAAATCTGCTCTACGGAATCGGCAATAAACGCATAGGCTCTGGAGTTAGCTTGACAGACTATAAGTTGAGCAATTTTGCGATCGAGGGGAATTTGGAGCGAGAAAGCTGTACCATGTCCAGCTTTAGAATTCAATACTATTGTTCCCTGAATAGCTGTTAATTGCTTGCAAACTTCAGTTAATTCTACTCCTAAATCTAAGGCAGCACGATCGCATAAAACAGATGAAACCTCTGGTTCAATTACCAGTTCTTGTAAGATATCCCCTGGTTTTGTCAGGGCGAGTCCTTGGGCTAAAGCCTGTTGATAAATTTGAGATAAGTTAAGTCCTGCGCCATCATCACAGCCATCAATAATTAGTTGATTTCCCTGCTGGTAAATTTGAAATTCAATAATACCGTTGCTATTTTTACCTAGTTGTTGGCGTGTTTGGCAAGACTCTATACTTTGCTCTAATAAATAGCAACTTATATGCAACAGGAGGGTACGGAGGCGATCGCTAAATGCCCGATCGACTTGGATATCGCTAATTTGTAAATGTAGTCTAGCAGACTTATCTTGTAGAGCTTGTAACTGAGGCCAAAGCCGATTCAAGGATTCTAAGGCTACTTTTAAAGGAATAGTTGTAACTGTTTTGACTAAATTGGAAGAATGGTTCAGTAACTTTTCCTGCTGTATGAGTTCTTGTTTGAGTTGGTAATGATTGTTATTGAGCGAATCAACAGTTGATGTTATCTGAGACGCTTGGACTAAAACAGATTGTAGAGTACTGTACAATTGCTGAGAGCGAGAAGCAGCTAGGGGAGAAAGGGTATCTGAAATTGCTGCTAAACGTCCTGACCATTCCTGTAGATTATCGAGCAGGTGTTTTAATCGTTTAACTTGTCGGAGGAGCTGCCCGATGGTATGTTGCTGTTGTTCTTGCTGACAAGCTTGCCGATCGCACGTAGTTAACAATGTTGCAATTAGCGCGTTTAGTTGTTCTAGATGCTTAATATTGATGGGTGTGGCGGTTGGAATACTTGCTGCAACAATGGTAGAAATGGATTCTTGCAAAGAGAGTGTATGGTGATGAGGAAAAGATTTAACTAGTGATGCTTCAGATGTTTCAGTAGGCAGGAAAAAATCCCCCAACCAAGCATGAAAATCTTCTTCCCCATATTCCTCCAGGTTTGCTAGTTCCCCTACCTTGGCGGGAAACTGCTCGGTATCTACGTGATGTAGGTTACCAAGCTGGGAGTTAGTTTCACTTGTTAGTTCCTTGTCTTTAACCATAACTTGCTCTGGTAAAGCCGCAGAAGATTCTACCTCGGCCAAGCGATCGCCAAACTGAATAACTGGTTGATGTTCCTGCGGTTGCTCTATCAATGTCTCAAGGTTTGTTTCCTGGGAATTGCCAAACTCTGCTTGTAAACGAGCAACAATGGCAGACATCCGCTCCAGAATTTCTACTTCGTCAATTTGCGAGGCTGTTAAAAATGCCATCAACAGCATCTGTAGGCAATCTAATCCTTCCGACAACAACGAGGCGATTGGGGCTTTGACAGTTGCCCGATACTGAAAAAGAAGCTGAAAAATCTCTTCTAGTGCAGCCGCAACTATGGCAATGGTATCTAGCTCGGCTGCTATGGCAATTGAATGCAGAGAGCGAGCAGCTTCCATGAGAGCCAAAGCTGTACCAGGGTTACTGTCTTTTGTATAGTTAGGCAACTCCTGTTCCAAGAACAGTAACAAATCGATCGCTTCTTCTAGAAAGCGATCGTAGTTCTGCGGTTGGGGGACAAAATCGGTACTCATGAAAACAACTCTCGATTTCTATGGGGTTTGTGACAATTCTATAGACTTCTTGCAGAAGTCGGGAAAAGGGTAAGGGGTATGGTTCGACAAGCTCACCAACCAGGGGAAAGGGCTAATAAAAACCCTTTTCCCTTTAACCGCTTCGGGGTGACGCTCGCAAGCTCGCTAACGCCAGTCGCTCATGGGGGAAACCCCCAAGACCACGCTGGCTCACCTTTTCCCTTTCCCCCCTCTTGCAAAAGTTACTTTTGCAAGAGGTCTATTGATTTGAGGGTACAAGCAGCGATGTCAGCGATCGCTCTAAATTGCTCTTGGATTTGCGCGATTGACTCCAGCCCCGCACTGATTTGGCGATCGCACGGTTCGATAGCAGAAACAACATCTGCTGTTGCCATTTGGAGTTCTTGAAACCATTCCTCTATATTTAGCGTGCTTTCGCGGGTTTGACGGGCGAGAGTTTCCACCTGTTCGGCAGCAGCTAGCAAACCTCGTTCCTGGTCGCTAGCTTTTGTTGCTTCAATAGCTGTATTCAAAGACAAAATCTGAATTTTGCTACTCAAGCCTTCCACAAGGTGAACAAAGCCAGAAGCTTGCTGGCAAAATTCATCAAGGTATTGCAGCTGTTTATTAGTAATAGCAACAGTATCTTGAATAGACATTAAATGCTCGCTGGCAAGCTCGGCAATTCTTACTCCTTCTTGTACGGACTGGCTCACCTGCTGCAATGGCACTAGTAACTGTGAGCGATCGCAGGATTCAGCCTTTTGGGGAGGCGGTGACAGCTGTTGAGCAGGTGGAGCTACTATTTCAGCCGAGTGCAAGTTAATTGTCAACATCATTCTTACTTGTTGCAGCAAACTGCGCTCTGCTTCCTGCCATTGTCGGGGTTGAAGGCAATGATGAATAACTAACAAACCCCAAGGCTGTTGTTTGACAATCAAGGGCAAACACAGGCTAGCTTGTACCTGAAAACGTTGCCAAAATTGCTGTTGGCGGGGAGTTAGTTCTAATACTTCAGTCAGGTTGTTAAGCGAGTTTTGTCCGTGGCCAACATTGGTAGTAACAAACAAATTTATCGGTAGGGATTGGTTGAGCAAGGATATCAAACCCGCTTGTATAGCTTCAGCCATCGCCCGAATGCGATTATCTTCCTCAAAACGAAAAATCAGGACGCGATCGGCGTTAAGGACATCTCGCAGGGCGGTGACTGTAGCCTCCAAAAGTGCAGTTTGGTCGTTTGCCTGCTGCATTTGCCGTTCGATCGCCGCAAGTTGTTCTCGCTGGAATTGAAAAGCCCCTCGAACATTTTCATTATTGTCACTGGGCGAATCCTTAGCTAAAGCTTGGATAAAAGCTTCGATTTGACTCACCTTCTGCTGCAATTGAGCGACCTTTGGCCCCTTAGCAGATTGAAAGACTGCTTTGATTACAGCCACATTAGCCAAAATTTCTTCTATCTGGATTTGATTGTCAGCAGGCTGGGTTTGGTCTAAGGTTGCGATCGTCACAGAAAACTCCTTGGCAGCATCAAGTTAAATCAGTGGGTTTGCCATTGCAATGTCTGGGCGATGGCTTTGGTGTCTAAAATCCAGCGATCGCCTGGCAGAATACCTCGAACAAAATTTAGCAGTTTGTTTGGGGAAAAGTCGGTTGGTGCCGATTGTACTTGCTGTAAATCCTGCCACTCTACATCTAAGACATGAGCCACCAAAAACCCGACTACCTGATTTTGCAATTCGAGAACCAGAACCATTGGCTTTTCTGGTCGTGACTGCCGCTTCAAAAGCGGCGCATAACCAAACAAATGTTCTAAGTCAACCAGCCGCAGCATTTGTCCTTGCCAATTATAGAAACCTAAAATCCAACTTGGTAAGGCCGGGGCTGGGGAAATTTCTTGGCTAGCTAGATGAATAATGTCCAGTAATGAGTGAAATGGTAGCAATCCACTTCCTTGATTCCCCAAGGAAAAACGGAGAAATCTTTGCCGTTGTTCGCCTGATATCAGCCCAGAAGCCAAGTTTGGGGTTGTTCCGGGCAACCCCAACTTATCAGCCAATATCTGGCTCATGCCTAGAAGAAGTACTTTGAGTGGTTCCTCGTTTGGTGCTACAGATAAAACAGCCATGTGGCTAACAAAGTTTAACTCCGCCACTTGCCGATAAGACCACGGCACCGGACGCACAGTTTCCAAAGGAATATCGATTAAGGCAGGGGGTTTATCCACAGGAATGCCACAAATTTCTCCAGTCCGCGTTTGAGTCAGAAGTAAGAAGCGCCCCGAAGTATCAACCGCAGAGAGAACTTGATGCGCCTGTTGGGGTTGTACTTTCTGGCGCAAATCTACAATCGTAATGGTTTGCGCTCCCAAATCGACCATCCCGATCCCACTTTCAACCGTACTGCTAATAGGGGGACAAGCAATCACCTTGAGAACTGCACCAACTGGCAGGGCAAATAAATAGTCTGCGATCGCAAAAACAACGACTCGTAATGAGTCGGTCTCGCTCACAGCGCCAGATAATCGCTTAAACGGAAAGGGAGTGTTAAGCATAAGTCGGTCGGTGTTGAAAACTGTGGTTAGGGGGCAGGGGAGCGGGGGAGCAGGGGGGCAGGGGGGCAGGGGAGCAGGGGAGAAGTTAG
>NZ_JACJTU010000036.1 GCF_014698835.1 Nostoc paludosum FACHB-159
CATGAGGATACGATTCAATTCTTGCCAAAGGACTTGTCATATTCTTTCCACATAATTTCTACTCCAGCTTTTTATTATCTCATGCTATTTATATTAAGGATAAGTCTTATGGAAAATTGAATGTTTTCATTTTATTTTTAATTCGATTACTTCTCAGAGGTCTTCTGGATCAATTGCTCCACTTTATTCCAAATATGCTCAAGACCTTTCTAATACTGAAAACTTCGATAAAATTCAGTCAATTAATACAAATTTAGTAAGAAAACTCAAGGAAAAACTACCTAGTTTGGATGAATTTGAAGTAGATTTTATGGATTTGATTTATACAAAAAATAAGCAAAGAGATAAAAGAGTCATACAATATATACTTGAAAAGTTCATAGGACAAAATATTAATGGACTACCCATTGATTATAATTCTGCCAGTATTGAACATCTCTTAGCACAATCTAAAGGAAGCGAAGAAATAGTCGGTAGTATAGGAAATTTAATATTAGTAGACAAAAGAACTAACAGTGAAGAATTAAAAGATTATGATTTTCTGAAGAAGATTGAAATTCTAAAAGGTAAAAATTATCCGCTTGATGATCATTTGTTGAATGCTACTCAATGGACTGAGAAGGAAATTAAAGAGCGAGGCAAAGCAATGTCTCACAAAGCATATAACGAAATTTGGAACTTGTAAATGTAAATGCTATTGCCTCAGCTTTTACAGTAGCTTGAAATTGGCTACATTACCATTCATTACCTAACAATTAAATCCGTGAGAGAATAATATTGTTTTCCTCAAAGCAATGTCATTGGCTACGACCTATGATTTCTACCATCAAACGCCGCTACACTTTGGATGAATATCGGGCGATCGAAGAAAAAGCAGAAGGACGCAACGAATATCGAGATGGAGAAATAGTCCCTATGCCCGGAGGAACGCTCAAACACAGCCGCATCGGTCGGAACATTTTGACTTATTTTACCTCTGTGCTGCGCGATACTCAATTTGAGCCAATTAATAGCGATTTACGGCTGTGGATTCCTGAACATCGACGTGGAGTGTATCCAGATGTGATGATTTTTGATGGTGAACCGCAACTGAATGGGGAACGCTTGGATGAAGTATTGAACCCTATTTTAATTCTTGAAGTATTATCTCCTTCCACCGCAGATTATGACCGACAAAGTAAATTTCGGATGTATCGAACGATTCCGAGTTTTCGTGAATATTTATTAGTGGAACAGGATGAACCTTTTGTGGAACGCTATAGCAAGCAGAGCCAAAAAGGTTGGTTGCTCAGTGATTTTAACAGCTTAGAGCAGTCTATTTCCCTAGAGTCAGTTGGGATGGAATTACCAATGGCGGAAATTTATCACAGCGTTGTTTTTGAATAAAATAGCTTTGGCTTTTCTTGTAAAAATCAATTTGATTTAAGTTGATATCAATATAAATGGTGCGTTGCGCTTTGCGACAACGCACCCTATAGGATGGATGCGTGGACGAGTTGAGACAATCACTCCGCAGACTTCACCGTTTGGCTTACTGCACGTGATTTTCTGCGATCCGATCTGCGGGTTCCACCAGCCATCTCGTATTCATCACTCTTTCTGCCATAGTGAGATGCAACATTCAGTAGCATCTGTTCGGAATATGTATTCATGTCACGTTCTGCTTCTATTAGCGCATTGTGTGTCTTGTCTACTATTGTTTGTGCTTGGTTATAAGCGGCTAGTTTCTCTCGTAACTGAATAACTTTAGTATTGTAAGTAGCAATGGAAAATCCATTACCAAAGTCTAATTCAGTGTTAATTGTCTGCATTCCTTCAATCCGTCGTTCAGCTTTGGTCAGTGCGATGGAGTTTCGTTTGCGTTGCGTCATATAGTTTTCCTGTTTGGATTAATTTATAAATAACCCCGATCGCTTAAACACTGAGTTATTTATATCTCATCAAGATACGCAATGAGCAGATCTAGCAGCCACAGTGATGTTACAGAATTTTGAGAGCATTGGATGGGATTGGTTAAGTCAATAGATACGAGTATATTTGCTGAAATTTATTGACAAAAGCTGCTTTTTAAGTCGCAAAAGCTGCTTTTCAAGTCGCAAAAGCTGCTTTTCAAGTCACAAAAGCTGCTATTCATGTCACAAAAGCTGCTATTCATGTCGCAAAAGCTGCTATTCATGTCGCAAAAGCTGCTATTCATGTCACAAAAGCTGCTATTCATGTGAGAAAACTCGATCGCCTTTATAAGCTAGCATCCATAAGAATATGCCAGTTATGTTTGGGGGTAAAAAGTGAGGAAAATTTGGCTGCTAGGTTTAACTTTAGCTAGTTTGGGTACGGTGTTGTGGTTTAATATGCGTTCTTTACCAACACCAATACCCACTGTTGCTGTTTCAGCAGGAAAACCTATCCGCTATGAACAGCGGACTTTGCCCCAAAGCATAGCAAATATCCTATTTATTCCACCTAATAGCCGATTTTTGGTAACTCCTGCATTATCAGAGAAAGTAAGCACTGTAGAAAAGTTTGCCGAGAAGTATAAAGCGATCGCCATTTTTAATGCAGGCTTTTTTGACCCAGCCAACCAAAAAACTACATCATACGTCATCATACAAGGAAAATTGGTAGCTGACCCCAAGCAAAACGATCGCTTAGTTAACAATCCCAAATTAAAACCTTACTTGGGTAAAATTCTCAATCGCACAGAATTCCGTCACTATCTATGCGGGCAAAATGTCAAATATGATATTGCTTTGCACAATGAATCAGCACCAGTAGGTTGTCAGTTAGTCGATTCCATAGGTGCTGGGCCGCGTTTATTACCAAAACTCACGTTGGTAGAAGAAGGTTTTGTGGATAATGCCAATAAACGAGATGCACTTGGTAGCAACCAACCCAATGCTAGAACTGCTGTTGGCATTACCCGTGATGGTAGTGTTGTTTTAGTCATGGTGGCTCAAAAACCTTCATCTGGTGCTAGTGGAATTTCCTTACCAGCGTTGGCAGATTTTATGAAAACCCTTGGTGTTGAAAAAGCGATGAATTTAGATGGTGGTAGTTCGTCTTCGCTTTATTACAAGGGTAAAACCTTTTACGGAAAAATTGATTTGGAGGGGAATTTTATTAAGCGACCCGTGAAATCAGTTTTACTGGTTCAGCAAAAATAGTAAAACCAGGTTGGGCTAGATCTTAAGGCAAGACGTATTATATTATACGTTGTATAATATAAACCAATACAATTTAGTTAAGGCTAAAACTCTTTATCAATTTTAATTTTATCTATGCAGGCTTGAACGAGCGATCGCTGTTGATAGAGAAAATGAATAAACATGACCAGCTGAAATAGTTTTGATTAGTTTAGGGATTGAATATTTATTAATAGTGAGGAAATATGAGGTTAGTTAAAAAGTTTTTAGCAGTGTGTTTTCTCTTCTTTGGCGTTCCCTTGTCTGTTGTGATGATCTGGGATATTATTAATCCCAAAACTACCAATAAAGAGAAAGAAAATGCTGTAGCTGCTTTAGCTGTTGTCACTGTTCCCTCAACAATTATAGGAGGTTGGTTGAGTTGGTCTTTAGTACAGCAGAGCAAAAAAGAAAAAGCATTGCTTCTTGAATCAAAACAAAAACATCTTCAGTTCGTGTTTTTAGAATTAGTGGAGAGAAATTCTGGAACGATAACAGTATTGCAAATGGCGAAAAATGCCAATATATCAACCCAGAAGGCTAAAGAATATTTAGATGATAAAGCCAAGGAACTCAATGCTTCTTTTGAAGTGAATGAAAATGGAAATATTTTGTATCGGTTCTTGTAAAAATAGGCAAGAGGATTTTAGAGCATGTTTGAAAAGTCCTCTTTTTGGTAGCAAAACGTTCTAGATCTCCCTAAATCCCTCTTAAAAAGAGGGACTTTGATTTTGGTTCTCCCCTTAAAAAGGGGGGTTAGGGGGGATCGATAAAGTGCCTAAAATCACAACCAACCACTTTTCAAACAACCTCTTAGAAGATTAAAGTGTACTGAGTTTTGTTCAAAAATCAAATAGGAGTCCTATACCTTTTCATGCTTGCGGAGGAGGTAATCTTCAGCAAGGTAATTGTCATTATGGCAATAGGATAATCTACAAGCGCTATTTGTAGCACTGGGAGATAGTTATATGGATGCCTACATCAAAAAAACAACTTTTCAGACATTTGTCCATGATATGACTGATGAAGATTGGTTTAACTTAGGAAAATCTGATGCTTGGGCTGGACGGTCTAAAATTTCGCCAGAACAAGATTCCCAAGCGGCGAGTATGTATGATTTAGGTTACAGCGAAGGCAAAAACCAACGATCGCCAACTCAAACAATTAAAGGATATGAGTAATCAGAAATTGTTACAATTAGATATTTAAATCGCGTAGAGCTAAACGAATTTGTTCTACACGTCTGCGGTTAACGCCAAGATCTGATTCTCCTACACGAGATGCCGATCGCACATGAATTACTGATTCATCAGCAGGAAAATAAAACTCTACATCATCAGTAAATTTAAAGATGCGGCTTTTAGAAAGGGCATGGATGTAGTTATCTGTTTGTTCGATAACCTGTGTACGGGGAACAACGGTGAGAACTTTGAGTAAGATTTCTTTTGCTGCGTTGCGATCTATATGATAGGCGATGGGGTCGATGGCGTGTTTAGAATCTGCGTTTTGACTGACAACACAGTTGTTTGAAGCTGGACATGAACTAAGATGACCGTTATTAAGTCCCAAACTAGAAGCAGCCCAGGTAGCGCCAGGAAGTATTAAAGTTAGGGCTATTATAAGGGTGAGGCTGCACAAGAGTTGCTTGGCGTAGGTGTAGCCCAACCTAGCGATCGCTGTTAATAGGTGAGACATGATAAACTTAACCCTCAAGGTTTGACTCAATTATTTTCGGTCATTTTGGGGCAGTTGCGGGAGTTGGGGGTTATGAGATTTTCGATTTTGGATAGTCATCGTTTAGGTTTATGAGCAACGATCGAAAGGAGTAAGAATTTATAATTCAGAATGAAGAAGAGTATAAATATTATTGTAATCTTATTATTAATTTTATATGTTAGCTATTCACTTAAGGCTAATAGCAAAAGTAATATTGATATTTTTCCTGGGCATACTCCTAAGAGTTTAGAGAGAATATCTGGAGGAATAATAAAGTGTAAGTGGTTTCCAAATCCACATCATTGTCAGTGATTATTACTCTACAAATGTATACAAGTTGTTTGCCACTGGCTTTGCGTAATTCAAATGCGCTATATAGCGATTATTTGGCGTTGCTGAATCAGAATATGAAATGCCAAAATTACCTTTCTTTTTCTTTGTACCTTTGCGCCTTTGCGACTTTGCGTGAGACAAATTCATATTTTCAATCAGCAACGCCGATTATTTTGTAGGGAGTGGGGTGTCAACTCGTTCGTTAAGTTCTCAAAATTGAGAAAACAGCGATCGCTCCCCACTTGAGCCTCTAAGGTTAAATCAATTAACGGTTAACGCTACTCATGTCAGGGTAGCGATCGCCTGCTGCGACATTTTTAGGTGCAACTGCTTCAATTCGATTCAAATCTTCTTGTGTCAAAGTAATTTCCGTAGCTGCAATATTCTCCTCTAAGTAAGTACGGCGTTTTGTACCAGGAATTGGCACAATATCTTCTCCTTGAGCTAAAAGCCATGCTAGTGCAAGCTGACTTGCAGTTACTTTTTTTTCAGTGGCGATTTTTTTGACTTGCTCGACTAATTGCAGGTTTTTATAGAAATTCTCACCTTGAAAGCGGGGAGAATTTCTGCGATAATCATCGGCTCCAAGATCCTCAGGGCTAGTAATTGCACCTGATAAAAATCCTCTTCCTAATGGGCTATAGGGAACAAAGCCAATTCCTAATTCCCGCACTGTAGGTAAAATTTCATCCTCTGGTTCTCGACTCCAAAGAGAGTATTCTGTTTGCAGTGCGGAAATCGGGTGAACTGCCTGCGCTCGTCGAATTGTCGCGGGAGCAGCTTCGGAAAGTCCTAAATAACGCACTTTTCCGAGCTTAACTAACTCTGCCATTGCGGCGACGGTATCTTCAATGGGTACGGTTGGATCTACCCGATGTTGATAATAAAGGTCAATGACATCAACTCCTAGACGTTTGAGGGAAGCATCGCAAGCTTGACGAACGTATTCTGGTTTGCCACTAATGCCTTTCCAACCACCATCTTCTGTGCGAACGTTGCCAAATTTGGTTGCCAACACTACTCGATCGCGGCGGTCTTTAATTGCTCTGCCTACTAATTGTTCATTAGTAAAAGGCCCATACATATCAGCAGTATCAAGAAAGTTAAGTCCCAATTCTAATGCTCGATGAATTGTGGCGATCGCTTCTTGTTCGTCACGACCACTATAGAACTCGGACATTCCCATGCAACCAAGTCCTATGGTTGAAACTTCCAACCCTTGTTTGCCTAGCTTTCTAGTTTTCATCGAATATCTCCTAGTCAGTAATTGGCAAGAAAAATTAAGCCCTTGAGTATTATCTCTTTCCCAATTTCTTAGTCATCTATTATTAGGAGTATTTTCCGAAGTGCGCTCGGTCTTTTGGAGAAGGAAACAGGGTTGGGGGAACAAGCAACAGTACTAATGCAGCATTTTTACAGCAGATTTAAAGTTAATGAAGTACACCATCTTAAATTCCGAATTCTGACTCCTGAATTCTGAATTTTCAATTCCAATTACTATTTCAACTGCACTATAGATAAAACTTGATAACCTTCACCTTGGGGCATACATTGTCCATTAAACTCAATTGGGCAAGCAGTTTTGGTAGGAGAAGGGCGAGAACCTGCAACATACACCGCTGTTATTTCGACTTCCTTATTATTAAGCGATCGCAATTGAGAATGAGAAACTTGAACAGATGGACGCAGCACTAACCTATTCTGTTTTGGGGAGTTAGTAATTAGAAAAAACTCGTTACCTTCATAAGCTCTACTTGACATTATCTGAGGAATTGTTTCATAAACTAATTTTCCTCGCAAAGTAGATGTTTTTGATTCATTCATCTTTTTATTTGATTGCTGCCACAATCCCAAGCGTTTATTTTTAGCGTTAGCTTCAGCAATTAAATATTGGGTTTTGGTTTCATAGCAATTGTATAAAGAGTCTCGATCGACTACAGCATTGCCTTCTTGTACCAAAAGCAGATTAATTGAGCGATTATCCACAAACACTTCACCAATTGTGCGACCATTGTTTAATTTTTCTGTACTTCTAATCACTACAGGAACTTGAGGTGGTAGCAGTTGTTTTAACCTTTGTGTTGCTGCTAAACTTGATTGCTGGCTAGTTGTTTTGGGTGTATTAATGCAGGCTAGCTTTACCGTCATTGGACGGTCTGCATCATCTTTAATTAAAATTGTATTTGCGTCTGCAACACTAACTACTGTGGCTAGTACTAATATCAGTTCAATTAATTCCATAATTTTATCTCTAGTAATTTACGATTTGCCCCATACTATTTCACATAGCATCGATATGTCACTATTTAATAAAAGCTTTGTAGTCAGCAATGATTGAAGGTGCGTTAGCTTACGGTATAACACACCCTACTTGAAAGTACTTAATATAAGTTGAGATATTAGCATCAAATTACTTAATAAATGCTTTGTATTCTTCGATTTTAGTAGCTAAGCGTGATGCGAGAAACGGACTTGCATCTTTCAACGTTTCATAAATCTGAATTCCTTCTTCTCGATATTGAATAATTTTTTCTTGATTCCAATAGTGTGGCGGAGCTTGTAAGTTGCTAATTCTATCGGCTAGCTTTACCATCCAGATTTCTGGCGGTTGTTTTTTTATTCTTCGCAAGCTATCTGCCATTTGCAATTTTTTTTCTAAAGAATTATCTTTAGTTAGCGCAAGTACACCGTTGGCGATCGCTTCTCCGAATTCAGTTTTTATTTCCTCAAATGTTGTCGCCGTATCTTCAATTACGTCGTGCAAAATAGCACATTGAATTGCTAGATTTCCATCACGTTCTTTTTCCACATTTAAGGCAGCAATTAGTTCCATACTCACAAAACTCAAGTGAATAATGTAAGGTATTTCTGAACCTGGCATTTTTTGACCTTGATGTGCCTGTGCTGCTTTCTCTAGGGCTTTGATATAAATTTCTTGTGACCAGTTTTGTTGCATATATATAAACGCTCTTATTTAATCATCTGGAAATTGCCAAGATGAAATACTTTCTACATTTTTACTACTGCATTTCACACAAGTAACGTCAAATGTCGAATCTATCCATTCATAACCGCAAGTACGACAATGGCAGTAAATATTATTACGATTTGCATCTTTTATACCTTGATGCCATTGCTGTAGTTGGTTAGGATTTAGAAACTGAAAATTATCAGACATAATCGCAATCAATCCTTTCTAGAGACGGCGATTTATCACGCCTTTGGAATTTTACAATTCAAGAATAAAACTGTCTCGTAAATGAAAATCAGGCTTTGTACCTCGATGGGTTAATGCCCAGTAAGTAACGCCATTATCTTTGCATTTAATAACAGTGGTAATAGCAACTTCAATTATCTGTTCTGGCGAAATGATTTTATCCAAATCAATGTTTAATGTAAGTACTAATTTATCGGTATGATTTTTAACATCAAACGGAAGTATTGTCAAGGCTGTTTCTTCCCTCATTCCTTGACGGTAGGCATCAAAACGATAGACATTCCAGTGTCCGGCGGGAGAGAGATTGAATTCCCAATATTGTTGAGAATTTTTGATGCCAAGGAAAAACTCAAAGCAAGTATCTTCCCACAGTTGATGCTTGCGCGATGGTGTATTTGATGGTGGAGCAACCACAATTTCTTTCAAATCGGCTGTAAGGTTATAACCGATGCTAAGTTGATTAATATCTCGGCTGATATCCCCGGTAATTTCCAAATTAGCTAGGGATTCGGTAGAAGGGAATGGTTGCAAAGAGAATGTCTGGCTATTCATTTAATATCTTTGATAATTTTGCGAATCTGCGTTTCCTGAGATTCGATACTTTCGGTGAGTTTAAACTGGACGATCGCCCTTGCTAAATTATGTTCTGGATGCTTAACTTTAAAATAGACATTTCCTGCTAAATGATCGGCAAAAAATCTTAATCCTAATTCAAAAGCAATCAGACGAATTGCATCGTAGATATAAGCGTAGTCATTTTCTGTAAGAAAAGCCTTGGCCACACCAAGATAACCTGCTAAAATTCCCTGGCACAAATCGGTATCGAAATAAACACTGTCCCAATTTTCGGTTTCTTCTCCAACCGGATTGCAACCAGATCGCAAACAATCGCCAATATCGTAATGTACTAAACCGGGTTTTACGGTGTCGAGGTCGATGACGCTGACGGCTTGCTGGGTAGCTGTGTCGAACATGACATTATTGATTTTTGGATCGCCGTGCATTAAACGCAGTGGTAGGATGCCTTGGGTTTTGGCATTTTCTAGGATATGTGCAAAGCTTTGGCGATCGCTAACAAATTGCAAGCAATAATTAACTTCAGGAGTTTTACGTGCTTTGGTTGTCGCCAAAGCTTCATTGTATTGCTGGAGGTAAAGCGGTGTAATATGAAATCCTTGTAGGGTATCAGCGAGTTTTTCTGGTGACAAATCGCTAATCAAATTGTGGAACATGCCCAAGGCATAACCGATTTCTTGTGCATGTGAGCGATGTTGCATGGTATCAAAGGATTGTGAATCTTCAATAAAGCTAATCGCCCGCCAAAAGGAACCATCGGTATCTCGCCAGTGGTCTTGTTTATCTTTAGTCAATAGTACTTGCGGTACTTCCCAGCGACGATTTAAAGGAGCAGATTGTAATCTTTTGCGAACATGCTCAGTGAAGATACACATATTCTGCATAATTAGCTTTGGCTGGCGAAATACCTGTGTATTAATGCGTTGTAAGACAAAATGCTGTTGTTCTGAGGAATCTAAAGTTACTAAAAACGTGTCATTTATATTACCGCTACCGAATGCTTTAGTGGCTGTAACCTTCCACAGTCCAGCGAATTGATTGGCGATCGCAACTAGATTTTCCGTACCTTGTCTATTAAGTTCTTTTATCATATTCGTGTTTCTCCTGGCTACTCCTCACCTACATTGCACAAAGGCAATAGGGGATATCGTAGCGCAAGTATCAAGATAATTTGTAATTCGTAATTCGTAATTCGTAATTTGTAATTTTTCAATGATGAAGTTTGAAAACTAATGTATATTAATACGGGGCATCGTGCCCCGTAATCATTGACTAGTTAGCGAATTTCGTCGCTATCAACCCACTCATCATAAGATGAGTCATAACCGATGTAACGAAGGAAGTATTGCTGACCTTGGATTTGTTGAATGGTAGCAGAATACCAAGCTTCTTGGTCATCATCCCAACATTTTACCTTTTGACCAACTGCATATCCATTGTCATCAGCAGAGCGAAGATCGCGAGTACGAATGTCATCTTCACCTACCCATTCATCATAAGATGAACCATAACCAAGGTAATGAATAAAAAATTGGTCATCTTGGATTTTTTCAATTGTTCCTTGATACCAATCCTCGTCATCACTATCCCAAACTTCTACTGTTTTGCTGACTGCATATTGAGTATTATCTGACTTCACATCTGACTTTGCAGCAGATGAAACATCTTGAATCGGCTTTTGCGCCTCTTGTTTAATTTCTTCTTTGACTAAAGTATATGCTTGCAAAATTACGCTGCGAGCAACAGTTTGAATTCCCGTATGTTCGTAGTAGTTTGTAGTTTGGTCTAGGAATGCTGCTACAAAATCTAAATTATCATCAGCAATTTGAATAAAATTACCCAAATGACTAGAAATTGATTGCGGTGTGATGCCTGTTTTGGATACTAAGTTATTCATCCACCCTTGTACAGAGTTGAAACTCTGATTAATAAAACCAAGTTTATCGGTGGGATTATTCCCTGGTAAAGAGCTATTGACAGCTAAGAACACAGGATTTTGAGCTACTGCGCTAGTATCAGCACCACTAATAACTGATTGAATTTTCGCTAGGAAATCTGGGCCTAAAGGCAAAATTCCATCTAAACAAACTAAAGCAACCATCCGCATTAGAGATGCGTTTTGATAGTTGTTAGCTAGGGAATTGGCAAACTGTTGGGGATTAGGTTGAGGAATACCATTCAGTTTGCAGAAAGCAATAATTTCCACCGCAATTTTCAAAGCTAAATCAATCGATTGAGTTACATCTGCTTTGGGAGTAAGGTTGCTTAAAAAAGAAAGAAAACCAATTTTCTCACCAACTTTATTAGCTAAAGCCGCCGTCGCCATAGCTGTATCTGCTTTATCAATTATTTGATAAACTTTGATTGCAGACTGGTAGCCATTTTGAGGATCGTAATATAACGCAACAGCGCGATCGCGGATTCTTTGGATTACCTTAGCATCGCTTTCTCCGGTGATGGCGCGGATGTTATTGTCAAACCCCACCAAATTGTTCCATTCACCTGGTGCTACGTAATCAAGAGCTTTTAAAACTTTGACAGTGATATTGTCAGCTGGTAATTCGTCAACCAACTGAATAATAGATTTATCCATTAGCCGATCCTCAAAAGTCTAAACGATTCTTAGAATACGGATCATATTTGCCCAGATAACCAGTGCCAATTGCTACTTAAAAAGCCAGCTATTGTGGTTAACGCTGCGTGAATTACTGAACCGTATTAATAGAGTTCCCAGAACCGGCTAAAAAATAACTTTAGAATTCAGAATTCTGAATTACGCATTATGTGGATTAGAGGCTAAAACCCTTGATTTATCGTTGTAGAGACGTTGCATTGCAACGTCTCTACAGGAGGGATAATTCTTGATATTTCCTTGATTTGGATAATTCACATCAGACGTGAATCCTAAATTTTAACTTCTGACAACTTTTAATTTTTCCAACTCAAAAACCGCGCATAAATATAAGCAATTGTTTCATCAAGAACAGTCCGCACACCTTGGCTAGAACCCCACCATTTCTCTGGATCGTAATCTTGAGTTTTGGCAGCAATTATGCCAACTTGAATTTCTGGATTGAGTATTTTTTTAAAAATTAACCAACTTCTACGGGTATGAACGTCCAAGGAAAAAAGATTAATTGATTCTACTTTTATATTGGAATTCGATAGCCAGCGATAAAATTCGGCAGCAGAGGCGTAGCTACGATCTTTAACTACATAAGGTGTGGGAACAGCTACTACTTTTTCTGCTTCTAAACCGAGTTTATTGAAGGTGGCGGCTGTGACTTCTGCAAAATTATTGTATCCAGTAAGATAAGTTCCTTTTCCTAAAGTACCTCCGGTAGTAATTATTTGACGATAAGAACCGTTTTTAAATTCAATTAACGCTTCTTCTATAGCGTAATCTGGTAGCCATCCTTCAACAACTAATATTTCTGCTGATTTGAGAGGGGAAGTTACGGCGAGATATGAGTGTACATGAGTAATACTAAAGAATATTAAATAAGCAATCACAGCGATTGCAATCGCCCACCCCGGAGCCGTAAGTGTCCACATTTCTTGGCGTTTTATTAATTTGATTTTTGAAAATTTTTGACGCCGACGTTTTTTTGCCTGCATTAAACTTTAGCTAGACGCTGTTCTTTCAAGTAAGTAAATACAGACTTATCGCCAATATCCGCAGGAATTGGTTGCACTGTCTTTCGCAGAGCAAATACCAAAAAAAACGTTGCCCAAATTCCTAATAAAACACCTTCCCATTGAATTGGTAAAACTCCTACCAAATGTCCCAACAATAGTAGCGGGACTATTGGAGTTAATACTTTAGTTTCCAGGCGATTGAAGCAAAAAGCTTCTTTAAAATAAATACCTGTCAAAGCAACAAAGACAAAACCAACTCCAAATAAAGTAATCGGCTGATTGTAAACGGTAACAGCCAAAGGTTCACTAGTAGATAGGGCTAAAATTACGGATGCGATAGTACCGATCGCCCAAAAAATTTGCAACATTCGGTGCAGTATTATCATGTATATATGAATCGTAAATAAACTTACACCGAGAGCCAAAATAAAACAAGTATATAGAGGTGTCAGTATGTTAATAACAGTCGGGTTATTGTTAAGCAAAACCAAACCGCTACCGACGGCAAAGCTGAGTGCAGCTATTATTAACCCAGCGCGGTAAATAATTACGCCAGTGCGATCGTGTGAAGTGATTGTAAATTCCCCAAACTGACCTTGATAAACTTGTGGTACAGGTAGTGTTTGCGTAGTCATAGCTAAGAATGTAGTTATGATTTATGAGTGGACTGTTACGGTAAATTGCTCAATAGTACTTTTATTATTATGGGCAATGAGACGGATTTAATGTGAGTATTTCTCAAAGTATGCTCTAGGATATATGAATAATCAGATTTTTAAATCTAGTCATAAGCCTGTGATGGCATGTGTTGAGTGTTGACAGTTGACTGATGAGAGCCAGTTTACTTCAACTCTTAGAACCACCAAGAATACACTGACCACTGTTAACCGTCAACAGCCAACAGTTAACAAACAATTAGAGTTTTGTCATCAAAACAAGACATGTAGGGCATCTTGTAAATTAAGCTGTAACTGTAAGTGAGCATTGCCGCTATTGACGGCAATTTCTACCCAGCCGTGGCTGCCAACCAAAGCCATCGCCTCTCCCACTTTGACATTACTATAAGTTTCACATCCTGGTATATTCAAGCCAGCAGCTTGTACGCACCAGCTTTTACCTTCTACGTAACTTCTAGGAATGTTGCTCACTAAGTTGCCAAAGCGATCGATATATTGAATGCAACCCAGTACACCAGTTGTTGTCTGTTTGCACTCATCAATATCCAGCTTCACCAAACTGGCTGGATCGATTTCTTGTCCTAGTTGTTTGAGAGGGACACCACTGGCAAGATGAGCTGCCACTGGTGCAAAAATATCTCTACCATGAAAAGTCTTGCTTGGTTTAGGAGTTCGCCAAAAGTTAAGATTTGTGATTTCCACAGCTGCGTAGGCGTAGCCCGTCGTAGACATCGCCATACTCTGGCTTAATACTCCGCTGAAAATGCCATTATCTGGGCCGACGAGAAACCCTTGAGCAAATTGTACTGCGATCGCCCGTCGCCTGCTGCCCACACCTGGATCTACTACTGCTACATGCACTGTCCCCGCTGGAAAATAAGGGTAAGCATTCATCAAAGAAAACCGGGCTGCGGCCAAGTCTTGCGGCGAAATTTGGTGCGTTAAGTCTACTACCATGATTTGAGAGTTAATTTGAGCTATTACTCCTTTCATCACGCCCACATAGACATCGCGATCGCCAAAATCGCTTAGCAAAGTCACCAGGGGTTGTTGACCGTTCCAATTCTCAGGCATGTTTTGATTAAAATTTAGATTTATTCAAAAATTTCTGTAGCAACAGCTACAAAATGTATGTTATGTTAAGAATAGAAGACATAAAGACAAAAATTAAGAGGTAATTCTTATGAATCAAGGTAGACTACAGGCTGCCAGAAAAGCCAGAGAAGCTCACAGAGAGAATATTCAAAAAAGCCTAGAACATCGCTTGCAAGTAGCCAGAGCAAAAGGCGACGAACAGCTGATTCGTCAACTAGAAGCTGAGATGAAGTATTCCACCTAAATCAAGTTTTCAGTGTTCATAGTTTTGTTGTGTACCCCGCTACAGCGGGTTTTTTTGTTTTCAGGGACTTTTCAGGTAGTAGTGCCAATCGGCTGTACGACCCTACCTTTTTTACCAAACTTTACTCATATTTAAAATAAAACCAGGCAATATCGGATCGCCACTAACGCTAGCAGGATTATCCAAACATTCCTCTGATAATCCAGGACGATAAATATAAACTTTGCGTTGCTTGCGGTCAATCAACCAACCTAACTGTATTCCCGGCTCATTCATATATTCCTCCATTTTTTCTTTCAAAGTTTGGAGGTTGTCGCTAGGAGATTTGAGTTCAACTACAAAATCTGGGCAAATCGGGGCAAATTTTTGCTGTTGTTCTGGAGATAGAGAATTCCACCGTTCTAGTTTAATCCAGGAAGCATCTGGAGAGCGCTCTGCACCTGTTGATAGCTTAAATCCAGTACTAGAGCTAAAAGTTATACCTGTACCATCCTGTTCTGACCACACCCATAGCTGTCCTGAGATATTAATTTCTCTATTTCCTGTTTCTGAACTAGTAGGAGGCATAATTACTAATTCTCCAAATTTATTGCGCTCAATGCGTAAATCACGATTTACTTGACAGAACTCAAAAAATTGTTCGTCTGTCATTTGCATTGATGACGGAATTTGCAAAACCAAGGGGGATGAAAACATGGGGATTTCCTCCAAATTCGGATGTTAGCCCAGTGACTTTATTCTCACGCAAAGACGCAAAGACGCCAAGATAGGTTGGCGGCTTTGCGTCTAATGCAGGAAATCATTTTCAGATTTACTTGTTAGGCTGAGGAGTTAAGCGCAGATAAGGTTTAACTTCCTCATAGCCTTTGGGGAATTTCTCTTTGAGGACTTCTGGATCTTTAAGTGAGGGGACAATTACGACATCCTCTCCATCTTTCCAGTCAGCTGGGGTCGCCACGCTGTAGTTATCAGTCAATTGCAGAGAGTCGATGACCCGCAAAAGTTCGTCAAAGTTGCGTCCTGTGCTGGGAGGGTATGTGAAAGTGAGACGAAGTTTTTTGTTGGGGTCAATTACGAAAACCGATCGCACCGTTACAGCTGCGTTGGCATTGGGGTGGATCATATCATAAAGGTCAGAAACCTTGCGATCCTCGTCTGCCAAAATTGGGTAGTTAAGGGTCGTGCTTTGAGTTTCTTCGATATCTCCTATCCAGCCGTTATGTGATTCAACATTATCAACGCTAAGTGCGATCGCTTTGACATTGCGCTTGTCAAATTCTGGTTTGAGCTTGGCAACTGTGCCGAGTTCTGTTGTACAAACAGGTGTAAAATCAGCAGGGTGAGAGAACAGCACAACCCAGCTGTCGCCTGCCCATTCGTAAAAATCGATGTCGCCGTGTGTTGAGGCTTGTTTAAAGTTAGGTACTGTATCACCTAAATGGAGAGCCATGTGAGATTCCCTGTAGTTAGAAAAGCATCTGTGTTCTACTTTGTCATCATGACATAAAACCCCTATTCCCCAATCGGGCTTTAGCGGTTTTAAACAAAATTTTAGGTTGTCAAGACTTTCGTATAAGGGAATGGGGAATGGGGACTGGGGACTGGGGAGATGAGAAGATGGGGAGATGGGGAGTTAATAGTGCTGAGTTAGGAGTGAGGAGTTAAGAATTATTCTCCTTATCCCCTTGTCTCCCTTGTCTCCTCCGCCTCTTCCCTAGTCACCAGTCCCCAGTCCCTTTTCCTAACGATGATTGCCATACTTTTACTTTTGACTATCGGTGTTATCCTCAGCACAACTGCAAGTTTTATTTTTGGAGTTCCGTGGTTGATGCCGATTTTGGGTGCTGCTGTACCCTATCCGATTTTCTTTTTACAAGTACGTCGTCAACAATATAAAAGTGCTTTTTGGTGGATGTTACTGTGGGGAGTGTTGCAGAGTATTGCAGTAATTGTAGCAACAGCGATCGCCCCGCAAACAGCAGCAAAAGTCATCCTCCGTGGAGAGTCATACACTACGGAAATGTTTCACTGGATTCGCACAGGAGAAGGTATGGAAGGAACAGTTAGTTTGTTTTTACCAAACCATTTATTGCACTATGGGATTTTTTGTATTCTGTGTGTTGTCACCATTAGTAGCGCTGCATTAATCTTTGGCACTTGGATGCTAAATTATATGAATTTCTATGTTGCACAATTGGTAAAAATGAGCGCTAAACCTTGGTTAGCAGCTATTTTAGGGTGGTATCCTTGGTCAATTGTGCGGGTGATTGGGTTTATTGCGACTGGAGTGGCTTTAGCTGGATTAGGATTAAATTTATTAACTCGCATCAGGGGCGAAGTTCCTAAATCTGCCTTTCCTAAAACTTATATGTTCATTGGCATTGGTTTTGTGATTGCAGATATTATCATCAAAGCAGTTCTAGCGCCCATTTGGCAAAAACTACTGTTGTCTGCGTTGGGTTAAATTAATTTATTTGCCAAAATTTTCTCATAGGCCTGGATTGTTTGCTTAGCGATCGCATCCCAACTAAAATTTACATAAGCATGTTTGTGGGCATTTAATCCCCGTCGTTGGCGTTCTGTGGGATTTTGTAAAGCTGCTTGCAGTAAATCTACCATTGCTTCGACATCTGTTGTACCCACCCAACCCGACTCACTATCACGTATTTGTTGACAAATATGCACTTGGTCAGAAATGACTACGGGTATTCCTGCTAGCATCGCTTCAGCTACAGCAATGCCAAAATTTTCATAGTAGGAAGGTAAGACAAATAAATCAGCAGCTTGTAGTAAACTAGCTTTTAATTCACCAGTAACAAAGCCAGTAATTGTAGTGTGCGATCGCAATAGTGAATTTTGTATTTGAGATTTTATCTTTTCTTCGTAATCTGGATCTTGAGGATTTGTACCAGCTAAAACAAAATGAAACTTATAACCAACAGATAACAATTTTTCTAGCGCTGGAATCAACAAATTCAACCCTTTTTTTGGGTCAATTCGTGACATAAATAATATTAATGGTATATCTTCAGGAATATTGAATAGCTGACGCGTTATATTCCTCCCCTCTCCTCCTCTTATTCCCTCTTCTTTCACACCCAAGGGAATTACTAAATCTGGCGTTGACACTCCAAATCGTTCTGATATTTTAGCTTCTTGTTCGCTAGTAAAATGAATTGCCGCCGCACCAGCTAAATTTTGGCGTTCTATAATTGCTGTATAAATCTGCTTTAATTGCTTTTTTTTGCGTAAATCAGCCGGATCGAGAGTACCTAAAGGACGCAAAATATAAGGTAGCTTTTGCTGACGACATACAATAGCAGCAGCACTACTTATAGGCGAAAATAAAGCATGAATATGTGCAATATCAAACTCCTCACCATGACGTTTTAGCCACTTTAATAAATCTAGAGAAAATTTATAGCGACGAAATGGCGCACAACGAAAGTAAATGATTTCATAACCATCTTGTTTAATTGGGCGATTTAAAGGAACATCCAAAGGTATTTGACCTGTATCGCCATTACTATCAGTTGTGAGAATTGTAACTTCTACTCCCTCTTTTACCAACGCTGGAGCTAATCCCAGTACCATTTGACTAGGGCCACCATAAATCAAAGAAATTGAGGGGACAATTTGTAAAATCTTCATTTTTTTGCTATTAGTTATTAGTCATTAGTCATTAGGCCTCTTGCAAAAGTCCTTCTTTTTGTCTTCTTCTTTGCGTCTTTGCGCCTTTGCGTGATACAAATTCTATATGAAGATGCACAGAATATTAAACGTAGACGCAAAGCGGCTTGCCGCAGGCTACCGCCAAGTACGCCAAGAATAGAGAGTTACTCATTTAGTGCAGCTTCACATGAAATTGGTATGAGATAAAAAATTATTTATGCAAGAGATATATTATTCATTAGTCATTTGTTAGTTAACAATAACTCATAACCAATGCCCTATGCCCTATGCCCCATGCCCAACTCTTGATAAAACTCTAATTGCTGCTTAGCTAAAGCTTTATTTGTGTATTTAATCATTGCTTTCTGATAACCCATTTCCCCAAGACTATGAGCAAAATATGGTTTATCCATTAATTCAACTAAGCAATTAGCCAGGGCTTGAGCATCACCTTCAGGAAAAATTAAACCAGCATCACCAATTACATGGGGAATTTCGCCGGAATCAGAACCAATCACAGGCACTTGACAAGCCATTGCTTCAATTAACACATGACCAAATTGTTCTTTCCAACCAGCAGAGGTTAAAGTTTTAAATTTGTAAGTTGTTTCTGAAGGCAGTACCAAAGTACTCATTAAATTAATGTAGTTAGCCACCTCATTATGGGGAACGCTTTCTACTAGAATTAATCTTTCTTGAATATTGTTTTCTGTTGCTATTTTGATTAATTCAGCTTTTAATTCTCCCCGCCCCAATAAAAGCAATTTCCAAGGTTTATTTTTTAAACTTACTAAGGCTTTTAAAAGCGTTAATAAACCTTTTTCTTGGACAAAACGACCAACAAAACCCACTACAAAGTCTTCTTTTTCAATCCCTAACCTAGCTGCTAACTCTGGTTGTGTTTTGGGAGTGAATAAACTTTCATCTACACCCAATTGCGGCATGACTTTAATTGGGCCTTGATATCCACGTTGTCGCAAAATTTCTGCTCCATCTTGATTACCAGAAATAATTCCGTGGCTTTGGTTAAGGTTATATTTTTCTAATAATGCAACTGGTAATTTTAATTGATATGGTAGGTTCCACCAGGTAAAAAATACATTTTTGGCTTTGAGTCCTAATAGCTTATTTAAAGCAATCATCTGAGTATAAGCTAATCCTCTAGACCCTTGTTCTACCTGAATGATTTGGGGACGGAATTGTTTGAATAAAGATATCAAATCAGCGCCAAAAGTTAGAAGCCCCTGATGATTTTGACTGAAGTTAGAAACCGGAACTATTTTAAATGAACCTTCATCGCGATATTCAGTTTCAATAATTTTGTTTTGTACACCACCAGGATTCCAACGCTTTGGAACTACAACTGTTACTTCAATGTCAGGTTGTAATTGAGATAAAGCGCGTAATTTTTCACAGTTGAGGTCTACAATATAAGTGTGACTAGCAACTAAAATTTTCATTTTTATTTGTAGTTTGTGATTTTTGATTCAGTAACTCCTAACTCCTAACTCTTGTACAGACGCGATTAATCGCGTCTCTAGCACTAACTAAATTTGTTGATCCAAACGAGTGTAAACTTGACCATCATTCCATACTGATTGGATGACAGTACCCAAGGCTTTGAAAAAACCCAAAGTGTAAAAAATACCGCGAGTGACAATTTTGATGGGGGAACCGCTTTTATGGCAAGGTGGGCGTCCCAGGACGTGACAATCAAATAAACGCGCGTATAAGCGTAAAGCTTGAGTAGTTGTGAGGTTTTTCAGCCCCAATAGAAAATGATTGTGGTAAAAAGTGAGTTGATATTTAAGCGATCGCATACTAATATCATGACAACCACCAGTTTCTTCACCTAGATGCACCAAATGAGCCTCTGGGTCATACCAAATCTTATATCCCGTCTTTCGTACCCGCAAACAAAAGTCTGATTCTTCCCGTACTGCACTACCGCGAAATCTCTCATCAAAACTCAGTCCGTACTTAGTAAAAATTTCGCGACGAAAGGACATATTGCAACCCCTTGCTGTCAGTACTTGTTGGGGTTTGGTCGTATGTACTAAATCAATATGATACCAGGCTATTCCTGGGTCCATAGCTTCGGGAGGCAAATATTCAATCTCTAAATCTCCTCCAGAATCACCCAATTTCATTCTGTCAAATACCCGTCCAGCAACAGCCCCCACTTCTGGGTTTTGCAGATAATTTTTTGTATGGGCTGATAACAATCCAGGTGTTAACTGAACATCATCATCAATAAATAATATTATTTCACCAGATGAACGCCGCACAGCATAATTCCGCGCCCCTGGTAAACTCGCCCAATCTAACCGCAACCATTTAATTTTACCTGCTGCCGCCATTTCCTCTAGATAGGCTTGAATTTCAGGTTGGTGTTTTGCGGTTTGGTCTACCACCAAAACTTCAAAATTTGGATAGTCTTGTTTAAGTACATCCACAATACTATCCCGTAGTGGTTCCTCCCGACCGTATGTCGGAATAACAACTGTAATTAAAGGCCAATTATTCATAATTTTAGTCATTTGTCATTGGTCATTTGTCATTAGTTTTTCCCCGCGTCCCCTCATCTCCCTCATCCCCTTTATCCTGCTGCTGCCGTATATAAATTATCAAATAACTCATTTTGCTTTTCAGAGTTATGTAAAATTTGTGCTTGAGCTAATGCTCCTGCACTTAAAAATTCATAATGTTCTCGCTTATCGCTTCTATCAAGAAATTGCTTGATTTGTTGTAGAGTTTGTTCTGCTAAATAGTCATAAGTACTATTAAGAACTTCCCAATATTCATTAGTTTTAGTTTTTTCTCCATGTGCCCAATCAGCCCAGTGTCTAATATCGTTGATTGGTAATTCTAAAATATAGCCATTTTCGTTATGACGAATAAACTCTGGTAAGGCGCATATATTTGTTGTAATTGCCGGAGTCGCAACAGAAAATCCTTCGATGACACTAAAGCCATAAGTATCATGTAATGTAGGCATTAATTGAAAATGACTTTGAGATAGTAACTCAATAACTTTTTCGTTAGGGAGATTTTTATGGAAGACAACGTTATTTAAATTCAGCAACTTGAAATCTTCTAAATATTTTGTGGTATCAGGAAAATCTGTAGGTACTCCTGAACCATGTCCTAGTCCCGATATTATATGGATAGTAAGAGGTAAACCTAATTTTTCAGCTTTCTTTGCTACCCTTAAAGCAACGACTCCACCTTTTCTAGCAATGTGGTGTCCTACAAAAATAAGCTGTAAATTTTGGTCTTCTTGATAAGTTTTTGCTTTGTCAACTCTGGTACCAAAATTTGGATGAATTACATCCAATTTATTACTTAATTTATCTGCTATTTCCCAGCCTTCTATTCGCTTAATAAACCTCATTTTAGCATAATCTGACATTGCTATAAGTTTTTGGCAATTATCTAGTGCTAAACGATTGTTTAATAATTCATAAATTACTGCTTCGCGTTTATTTTGAGGATTTCTATACAAAACACGATGATCTTCAAATGTGACAAACCAAGGTTTATGTGTATATAAAACTCTGTTAAAAGAATGAACAACCTGATATTTTTCCCATGATGGTTGCCAAGCGAAAAAACTTCCCAAAGGATACCAAACTTTTTCTATAGGATATCTGCCTGTAGGAAAAGATTTGGCGTGAATTAGTTTATGCCTAGAATTACGTGGTAGATTAGGAATTCTAATGTGATTATTACCGCATACGACAACTTTTGCCATTTTTCTCTAAGTTTAAATTGTTTTTAGACGTTTTTTCTTGTTTTTTGGGTTCGGGTCGGCATCTTCCTTATCTTGTTTTTCCAGTTCTGGCAATTTAAAAAGAACTCCCGCAAAAAACCAATAATAGACAGCAACCGGATCTACATCCAAGGGATAGTAGTAGGTGTTGTAACTAATAAACAATATAAACACCCATAAAGCTGCTCCGTAACTGCGGAAATTACGGTTTTTTATCGAACGATAGGTTTTGAAGGCAATAATTGTTAAAGTTGTGACTAAAGCCAAAAATGCTAGTACGCCAACAATTCCAATTTCATAAAGCACTTTGGGGTAATAAGTTTCTACCAGTTTAGTTTCACCCATTGTACGGGCAGAGTTAGTTGCTCTACCTAAGCCACTACCTAAAGGACCTTCTACGTTTTTCCAGTTTTCTTCAAATTGCTGGACGATAAAATCTTGGGGTGGTGAAGCTTCCCAACGACTGGTAAAACTTGCGGTTCTCTCTTGGACGACAGCAGGGTTAGTTATCATCGCTATTCCCAAAATCAAAGCTAGTCCTATTCCTATGGGAATAAACCGTTTTAGGTTGCCAATTTGACCTGTGAGTAATAGCAAAATTCCAAAGCAGGTTGGTACTAAAGCTAAAGCAATTCTCTGTCCAGAAATGACGGCATTAATAAATACTGAACCTAAAGCACCTAAGCTAACTAACCGCCATATTATTGAGGGGTCGGTGAAGCCAGTAGCAAAGGTAAAAAAGGTGCTGGAAATCAAAAACCATGCCCATTGCCAAGGGGCGACAAATGTTCCTGGTAAGCGAATAACTCCTTCTTCAGGACTATATAGTAGTGCTCCACCAAAATAACACCGCGCTTCTAGCGATGTGACAAATAGAGCATTTCCTTCAAGACCTCTAGTACCTTTACATATACCAGTGAATAATAAGAAGTATTGAATAAATCCCAGCACACAGCAAATCAGTATGAGGGAAACTTGCAGGCGCGATAACAATAGAAAATCCTTCTTATCGCGAATTAAATAGTAAGCACAAGCAATCAGAGGCACATAGCCTAAAAGCACTTTCAGTCCCAGAATTCCCATACCTAAAGGTATTTCTTTAGGCGCCTTTTGTAAAAGTCCGACGCTAGGGGGGTTAAACTGTTGTCCACCATTGACAAACAACAGGGTTAACACACAACAAGCCAAAACAATATAAAGTGGAGTTTTAATTCCTGGGGGAATAATTATCGGTAGCCCTTGTTTGCGACAAGTCTGCCAAAGTCCAATGAGTGCTGGAACGTAAAAAGCATCTTTAGCTAATTGCAGGATGGGACTATTACCCAAGTAGTAAGTAATAGTACCACCAGCAGGTACGTAAATTATGAAGGCATATAGGGCTTGGCGGGGATATTTATAAGAAAGGGACATGACAATTATCCCCAAAACACCAGGAACTGCTGCTTTAATTCCAGCTACGAAAAAAAGTACGATACCCAAGAAGACACCGCCACAGGTGGCGGTGGTGAGTAAGCTGGTGAGTTCTTTACGCGCTTGGGCTGCTTTGCGCTTTTGGGCTAACTGTTCTTTAAGGCTAAGGGTAGGAGCTTCTGGCTTTTTTGAGCCTTTGGATTTTTTCTGCTTGGGTTTTGCCATTTGAGGGGGGTGGGGAGATGGGGAGCAGAAGGGCAAAGGGGCAGGGGGAGATAGGGAAGTGTGGGGAGTGTGGGGGGAAAGAGAATTAATGCTTCCCCATCCTCCCACACCTCCCACACCTCCCACATTCACTGTTTGCCCCATGCCCCATGCCCCATGCCCTACTCAGTTTATGCTATGTATTGCTGAACTTTTGAGACTAATTCATTTGTCCAGTGGTTGGCGAGTTCGGCATTGGCGGCTTCTACCATAACTCTGATTACTGGTTCTGTACCAGAGGCGCGAACTAAGATTCTACCAGAATCACCCATTGCAGCTTCGGCAAGAGCGATCGCTTTTTGCAGAGGTTGGCAATCTTTCCATCCCAAACGGCGATCGCGGTCTATAACTCGCACGTTCCGCAATAATTGAGGATAGGTCTGGAAGCTTTGCTCTACTAATTCTGCTAGGGAAACACCTGTTTGTTTTACTAAAGCTGCTATATGTAAGGCTGTTAATAAGCCATCGCCAGTTACGGCATAATGACGGCAAAGTATGTGACCTGATTGTTCGCCGCCTAGCATTCCCCCAGTCCGCAGCATTTCGGCTTGCACGTATTGGTCGCCGACTGCGGTGCGAATCAAGTTACCACCAATTTCTTTCCAAGCTTTCTCGAAGCCCAAGTTAGCCATGACTGTAGACACAATCAAGTTGTCTGGGAGTTGTTGCTTTTGTTGGAGGTGGCGTCCCCAGAGGTAGAGAATATAATCGCCGTTAACTTGCCTGCCTGTATTATCTACTGCTAAGACGCGATCGGCATCGCCATCAAAGGCAAAGCCTAAGTCGGCGTTGTGTTCTTGTACGGTTGCTGCCAGAATATCTAAGTGGGTGGAACCGCAATTGACGTTAATGCGATCGCCATCTGCTTCGTTATGCAAGCAAATTACCTCTGCACCCATCTGTGTAAATACTGTTGGTGCTAATCCTACTGCTGCTCCCCACGCCAAGTCTAAAACAATCTTCATTCCTTCAAGATTGAAGTCACCATCCAACGGTTTTTTCAAGGCTTCGCCATAATGGTCGATTAACTCAAAACGTGAGTAATGCCTTCCGCAATTGCTATGAGTAGCAGTCGTTGATATCTTGCCACGCAGTCCTGCTTCAATTTCTGCTTGCAATAATTGGGGTAACTTCCCGCCATCAGCACCAAAAACTTTAATGCCGTTGTCTTCTGGAGGGTTGTGACTGGCAGAAATCATCACTCCACCAATGGCATCACTGATACTCGTGAGATAGGCAACGCAAGGAGTGGGACATAATCCCAAATACCAAACCTCTAATCCTGCTGCTGTTAACCCCGCACTCAAAGCCATTGCCAGCATATCGCTAGAGTTTCTGGAATCTTGTCCGAGAATCACTGGCCCCACGTTAGTGGCATGGTTACGTAAAACAATACCCGCCCAAAACCCAATTTGCAATGCTAGGGGCGCACTCAGTAATTCTCCCACTCGCCCGCGAATACCGTCTGTACCAAATAACGGATTTGCTGGTAGCGGTAGTAGATTCAGTGCAAAACTGCTCTCAATGCCTTTGCCTAATCCATTAGGTTCGGAGGCAGAATTCCCAGCAATGCCTGATGTCCGAGTTACAGATGAAACCATATTTTTAAACACTCCACACACAAACAAAAAAAATAGCACTTAAGACTTGATTGAGCAATTTCGGCATTCTTTATTCTCTTTATAAATTTGCTTCAGATAAACTTAATTTTACGTAAAAATACTTAAAGGAATTGGGTGTGATTGTAAATATTTCATGAAGTCAGTATTGGTTTTTACGTTAGTAAATAAAGTTGACTTATTTTAACTAATTCTTCTCTTTATGCCCTCTATCTTAGTCTGGACTCTTATACGTATTAGTTAATACTTAATGTCTTTTTAAATTAAAAGTAATAAATAATACTTTTAATATTTAAGTATTATTTCCCTGAAGTCGAGAATGAAAGTAAAATCTAGCTAGTAACAACAAAAAATCAAAATCCCAGCAATATAAGCTTTTATTCATTTATTGGCTTGTTGTGTAAAATGCTACTAAGCTAAGATAGCTTAAAAAATTTTAATATAAATTCTCATCAAATAGTTTTAAGGTAACGTTTTAATGGCCTTTTTAGCCGTTGGTCAGTCAAAACTCCGGCAGTTGACTTTTTAAAGTTGAGAAATTTAGTATGAGCAGCAATTTAGCAACCAAATTACGTGTAGGCACTAAAAAAGCCCACACAATGGCAGAAAATGTAGGTTTTGTCAAGTGCTTTTTAAAAGGAGTAGTCGAGAAAAACTCTTACCGGAAACTAGTTGCTAACTTCTACTTCATCTACTCAGCGATGGAAGAGGAGATGGAAAAGCACCGCCAGCATCCGATTGTTTCTAAAATTTATTTTCCCCAGTTAAACCGCAAGCATACCCTAGAGCAAGACCTGAATTATTACTTTGGTGCGAACTGGAGAGAGCAAATCCAACTATCTCCCGCAGGCGAAGCTTATGTAAAGCGGATTCGGGAAATATCTGCAACAGAACCAGAACTGTTAATCGCCCATTCATATACTCGTTATCTGGGTGACTTATCCGGGGGACAAATTCTCAAAAATATTGCTGTAACGGCAATGAATTTGTCTGATGGGCAAGGTACCGCTTTCTATGAATTTGCAGATATTTCTGATGAAAAGGCATTCAAAGCCAAATATCGCCAGAGTTTGGATGAATTACCTTTAGACGATGCTACAGGCGATCGCATTGTAGATGAAGCTAACGCCGCCTTTGGGATGAACATGAAGATGTTCAATGAATTGGAAGGCAATTTGATCAAAGCGATCGGTGTAATGTTGTACAACAGCCTCACACGGCGTCGTACACGCGGTAGCACTGAACTCGCTACTGCTGAGTAATACCATTTTGAATTTTAGACTTCGGCTACGCTCAGTCGAACGATTTTGGATTGTGAAATAGTCAGTAAATCGGCTTTTTGGCTATCCATACTGTGGCAATGATTTTTCAAATTGGTATAATCAGCGCTGAGTAATAGATGCGGAGTGTGGAGTGTGGAGTCATAAGTCCAGATAGCTTGATGAAAAATAATTCACAACTCTTTCTGGGGAAATAGTGAGCGCCAAAAACGCTCAAAATATTTAGGGGCAATAGCCCTGTGAATGCTTTTTATTAGTGAAAGCAAGCATGGGGAGATTGCCCCTCAATTATGTTGGGCATGGGGCATCGGGAGTTATATCGTGTCCGGTTAAAGACTTATCATTAAGATGGCAGGGGAGCAGGGGAGCAGGGGAGCAGGGGGAAAGAGGGTTTCCTGGTTTTTGCACAGATGCACCGAATTATAACTAATTAGGCGGACATGATATTAGAGAGTTATTAAAACAGGACCTACGCAAAAATAGCCAAAAAACTTAATTTATCGAACCGCCTTCTCTACGAGAGGCTTCCGCCAACGCAAAGCGTCTCGTTCGCTGTTAGCGTCTCGTAGAGAAGAGAAGAACGCCAAGAGTTCGTAGAGTTTGCGTAAGTCCTATAAAAATGGTGCAAGATGTTAGTTTAATCTGACATCTTGCACCAATCCCAACAACCGCTTAGTAATGAATTACTAGGCTACTCAGATTAAATAAACTTGCTACCAGAATTTTTCGGCTGGATACCAATTACAGATGGTCGGGGAACACCTGTAGCTTGCTCTTTACCACCATCAGCTTTGGAAATATTACTCGGCCAACTACTCCCACGAGGTAAACTTCGAGTTTGATTGAATGTATTACCATTCAAATCGAGTAATTCAATGCTGCGACTGAGAATCGTACCGTCATTAATTGGACAGTCTTCACCAGGATGTTGTACTGAAATAATCAGGGTATTCCCGATAAAACTTGGCCCTGTCATTTCACAACGCACTGGGCCATAGGCAAAGGGTATTACCTGTCCGGCATTTGCACCAGTGGTAGGGATACAAAACAGCCAATTATTACCGAAAACGCCTGTAAAATTAGAAATGTTACCGATAGCTGTGCGATCGATTTTGGTTTGTTTGCCTTGGGCACCTACATCAAAACCATTATGAGTGCCAGTAGACATATCCGTGACTCCCCAAACATTTGCCTGGTCGTCAAAAACTAAATTATCGACGTTGGCAAAACCAGCACCATTCACAGACCCGGCTTCGCCACCTTGGGCAAATTTCTGCCATTTAAAGGTTAGACCTGTAGCATCGGCACTATCTTCAATAATCTTGTAGAGTCCTCCTGATTGCTGGGTTGCATTGAGGTCTTTACTTAACTTGGCAACTTGAAAAATCCGGGAATCTGGATAACCATCGCTACCTGGGGCACCGTCAGTATAGGCGATGAATACTTCTTTGGTAGTGGGATGCACTTCTATATCTTCTGGACGCGCCGTGGGAGTTCCCCCGACTAAGTTTGCGGCTAAAAACGCGTCAGTGAGTACGGCACCTTGGCTAGAATAGAAATCAGATAGTTTTTTATTTTGATAATCAGGTAGTGCTTTTGCTTCGTTAGTGCGATCGCATTTAAAAATACCACCATCTGTGGTTTCACCTGCAATACCATTACGTCTCGGTAGTGGTAAAAGACCTTCTTTTTGGGCTTTCTGCAACGCAGCAAATTCTACAGAGGATAAAACTGTCGGCGCAATTGGATTGGTAGCAGTAGTTAAGAGTAACGGTATCCACTTACCTGTACCGTCTGGATTGTACTGGGCAACATGTAAAGTTCCATTTTCCCACAATTCACTGTTAGTTTTACTCGTTGGTGAAGAGATAGTACTAGCACTGACAAATTTCCAAGTATGTCCCCCACGTCTGTCATCACCCAAGTAAGCAACTAATTTCTTACCTTCTTCAGCACGCACGGCAACATTTTCATGGCGGAAACGACCTAACCAGGTGTGCTTCCGGGGGCGAAATTGCGGATTTATGGGGTCAATTTCTACAATCCAACCGTATTTTTCGCCAACTAATCCAAAAGTCTTGCCGATACTTTTATCTGTATATTCTGTCTGAGTACCATTAGCTTTGACTGCTTCTGTAACGCTGTTTTGGAAGTTCTCTTCAGCAGATAAAATTGTTCCCCAAGGAGTTTTACCGCCAGAACAATTGAAGGCAGTACCAATAATTTTGTTACCTAATTCATCAGAAGACAGATTAAAAACTTGGCTTGCAGCTGGGCCAGTTGCAATTAAATAATTTTGGTCACCTTTTTGGTGGTTGCGACTTCCCCAAGCTGTGACATTTTTGTAGTTATCTTTGCGTTGGCTATTGATTCCCAATCCAGAAAGACCGTGAATGCGGCGGTTTTTATCATCTTTGACGACAACAAAACGTTTATTTGCATTCTGACTAGAGATGCGAACAATCGAGCCACCTTGATTATATAAAAATTCCCCTTCAACTTCAATATTTCTGGTAGAAGGTAAAGCCCAGCCAATGACATTTTCAAATGCGTCAGGGAGTCCTTTTAGATCGGAAGCATCTTCAACTGCTAAAATAGAAAATGGAAAACTAATGTATTCATGATTGACCCATAAATACCCGACATCGTTAGTTTTTTCAATGGGAATAAAAGCAGTAAAATCGTTGTTGTAGCCAAAATAATCGTCTTTGTTTGGAAACACGCGATCGCCCCAACTGACAATTACATAACGTTCGTACTCTGGCGGCACTACCACATCATCAAGAACGGTGTAGCTAGTTAACTCAACATCCGCAGATGCATTAACTACTTCTCCTTCACCAATTTTCGTTGGCAAGAAATTTTTCTGTTGTTGATAAATTGGTAGAGGATGTGGTAAACGTACAGGTGTAAAGCTCAGCGACGCGGTTTTTGCTTCTCTACTGCTGAAAAAACCTTTCAGGATTTGGTTTCCCAAAACAACAGCACCAGCAGTGCCAGCAAAAAATATTAAAATTTCTCTGCGACTGAATTTAGACATTAAACTTTCCTTTGCTGTGACAGGAAAAACTTAGTAGAAACAAATTCTACTGAATTAACATCATAAACTTTTGATTTTATGAAATTCGCTGTGTTTTAAATAGCTCAGAATTTAACTTTATTAAAAAATAAAATATCAATTGCCTTGTTTACAATCATTCTCATTTGAATGAAGCTTTAGGCAATTGCAAACCGTTATGTATGGAAAAAGATTAACTACTTTAATAAAAACCTTAGTTTACAAAAGTTAAGCTTAGATTATATTTTAATTAAGTTAAATTTATTAAACCTTGGGTTCTACGTAAGCAAAATCAGGTAGGGAACAGAGCCAGTACCCCATCTGTCCTATCCTAGAGATGGATAAATGTGTTGTGGGTGAGACTGTGTTTTTCAGCGTTGTGATACCGACTTATAACCGCCGTCCGATTTTAGAAAAGTGCCTCCGTGCTTTGGAGGTGCAGGAATTAAATCAGCCAAGTTCGATTACTGGTTACGAGATTGTCTTGGTGGATGATGGTTCTACTGATGGCACACTGGAGTGGTTGACAGCGCACAAAGAAGAGTTTCCCCATGTGCGATGGTTTGTGCAAGATCATGCGGGGCCAGCAGCAGCGCGGAATTTAGGGGTAGAACAGGCGCTAGGAGACACGATTATCTTTATTGATAGCGATTTAGTGGTGCTAAAGAATTTCCTAGAAGCTCATGGTAATGCATTAGTGCAGGGAAAAGAGAAATTGGGGAGCGATCGCTTTTTCACTTACGGCGCAGTTATCAATACTTGTAATTTCGACAACCCAACAGATGAACCCTACAAAGTCACAGATTTTTCAGCAGCCTTTTTTGCTACCGGAAATGTCGCAATTCCTAAACATTGGCTAGAAAAAGCAGGAGTTTTTGATACCAGTTTTCAACTCTATGGCTGGGAAGATTTAGAATTAGGTGTGCGGCTGAAAAAATTAGGTTTGACGCTAATTAAATGTCCGGAAGCTGTAGGCTATCACTGGCATCCACCGTTTAATTTAGAACAAATTAAAAGTTTAATTGACAAAGAAATTCAACGCGGACGCATGGGAGTTTTGTTTTATCAAAAACATCCGACATGGGAAGTGCGAATGATGATTCAAATGACTTGGCTACACCGTTTACTTTGGGGCATTCTTTCACTCAATGGCGCACTCAACGAACGGACAATGGCTCCATTTTTGCAATGGTTGATTAATTTAGGTAAACCGCAATTGGCTTTAGAAGTTGCCCGAATTTTTCTAAATTGGTACAACGTGAAGGGTGTTTATCAAGCTTATGCTGAAATGCAGCAAACATCATGAGTAGAGACGTTGCAGTGCAACGTCTCTACAGGGCGCACAATCCTTGATATTTCGTTGATTTGGATAATTCACATCAGACGTAAATTCTGAATTCTGAATTCTGAATTCTAAATTATATTGACCGCCGATTCTAACATTCGTATTCTTCCAGCGTCGGCATCTATTTCTACTTCTGCGCCAATTGGCAAGGTAAATTTATCTTTAATATGACCAATCATTGAACCGTACCAAGCAGGAATTCCTAAAGGAATTATGTGGTCTTGTAACACTTGGATTAAGGTAAATGATGGTTCATCTCCAGGGCTACAATTAGTACATTGCCCAAATATCAAGCCAGCAATTTGATTAAGTATGCCAGCAGTTTTTAGCTGGGTTAACATTCTATCTACACGGTAAACATCCTCGCCAATTTCTTCTATAAACAAGATACTTTTGTTCCAAGAAGGCAGATAAGGCGAACCTACCATTGCTGACAATACTGATAAGTTTCCACCAATAAGTTTACCCCTCGCTCTTCCTGGTGCTATTGTCTCCACTTGCACTTCTTTAGCGTTGGAATTTTGCATGGTGACGGCTTCACCATGAAATAAAATGCGCTGGAAGTAATCCACTGTAAACTGATTCCAGGTAGAGGTGGCTACAGGGCCGTGAAAAGTAATCAGCCGACTACGAGCATTAATCGCCAACAATAAAGTAGTAATATCGCTATACCCTATGAGAATTTTAGGATGGGAGCGAATCAGTGAATAGTTTAGTAAAGGTAAAATGCGATTACAGCCCCAACCACCACGCATGGCAATTATTCCTTTGATGGAGCGATCGCTAAACATTGAGTTTACATCATCGGCGCGATCGCTATCTCTACCTGCTAAATAACCATAACGGTCTAAAATATGCTTCCCTTGCTTGACTTTTAACCCTAATTGTGAGATTGATTTCTCTGCTGCTTCGATTTCTTTGGCGTCAACGATACCCGCAGGAGCGATTAATCCCACGGTGTCGCCGACTTGCAGACGTGGGGGTTTGAGGACGGTGTTTAGGGATAGTTTACCTTCAGCGGTAAGTGTTGGTATTTGGGTGGCTAAGGTAGCTAGTCCACAGGTTGTGAGAAATTGCCGACGGTTGATAGTCATCGGCTACACCGGGAAGTTGGCGGCTTGAAAAATTTGTTCGGCAGTTAAATTCAATTCTGCGAAAATAGGTGAGATAATGCGGTCACTTGTGCGAAACTGCCGGACTTGGTATTCTCCCTCAACTAACGAGTAAATGGAGATAGTTGGCTGTTTAGGATTACCAATGAATTTTCTACCACCTAGGGCGGCGTAATCTACAATCCAGTATTCTGGGATGCCAATGGCTTCATACTGACCAAGTTTGGTAAAGTAATCATCACGCCAGTTTGTGCTGACAACTTCGATAACTAATGGGATTGATGCCGATTGACTGAGTGTTGATTTAGTCCTCCACAACGGCTCATTGACTAGGTTGAAACGATTCAACAACAGCACATCAGGTAAGAAAGCGGATTCATTTTCAGATGCTTGAACAAATCCCATTTTAGGAATGTCATAGGGGATTGAAAATCGAGCGCACTCCAGCAAAATTTGCTTGATTAAGAATGCGATAACTAATTCATGATCCCCTGTTGGCGGTGGCATTACCTTGATAAATCCATTATGTAGTTCGTAACGAAGCTGTGCTGAATTAACAGGATACCAGTCTAGAAACTGGCTAACAGTAATAGGAATTGGTAATGACTGAATCATTTACCTGCCTCCGTTGCGATAATTACCAGTAGTTATATTAGCCTCAATTTTTGGATTTTTCTGATTTATTTATGCTAAACCTCTTTTACCCCATCAATTAACCCATCTGAAATCATAAATCCGTTAGTAGCTGTATTTAATGGCTCAGGGTAAAAATAGATAAATTCAGTATCGCCAATTACAGGCAAAAAATGGTTAGATAATTGCATTGCTTGTAAACAAAGATTGATACTAGAAGCTGCTGAATTATATTCTTCAATATTTGCTTGCAAAACATTCAATAATCGCTGATTAGTGGCAATTTTGGCTTCAGCTTCTTGTTCGAGTGTTTTCTCTAAATAAGCACGTGCCTGTGGATATTGCTGCAAAATGTTATCTGCTTGTTGCTCAGCCATTGGTATTAGCTGAGTTTTCAAAATTTGGTTGATGGTTTGACGGAAAGATTTGCGAATAGTTTGAGAAACTTTTGGTTCAAAATCTAACTTCAATAATTGCCTAATCGCTGGTTCTGCTTCGACGATACTTTCAGCGTCGTAAGTTTGGGAGGTTTGTAATAAAGTCTGGCGAAATTGATATATGGAAAAAGTGCCTTCGTCGTAAAATCTAGGGCTTTCTCGCACAAAGCGATCGCACTCTACACTAGCTGCACTAACTATTGCTTGAGTCACTAGTTTTTCTAAATTTCTAATTTCTTGTTCAATGCCACCATCATTATCTAATAAGCGATACAATTGGCGATAATATTCTGATTTGCGAATTTTTTCCAGCAACCGTACAAAAAAGCTGGCAATTATTTGCTGAGAAGATTCAATTAAAATATCTTCTAATTGATTTGCTAAATAATAAAATGCCTCCACTAAAATCGCTAGTAAAGGTGCAGTGGCATTACGAGGGTGACTGATTGTTGCACGTCGATAAGCATAAGCTACAGAAAAAGTATCTAGTAACTCATCTAAACGGCGAATCATTCGTGATTGCAATTGCTTAAAATCTGCTTCAAAAGCATCACAAGAACTACCAGCTATTAGGTTAACTTCTTCTTTGATATGCTGATTAAAGTCTTTACCAATTTGCTGGAGTTGTTGATTGAGACGTTGTAATTCTTGCGCCTTCATAGTCTCAATCTCTTGTGGCTGACTATCTAAGTTTCGTTGCGAACTTTGGTAATGTTTTTTCAATTTTATACAAACATCTTCCAAGTCATTAGCAAGATTTTTAAATAATTGCGGACGTTTTTCTTCAGTCAAATAACGAGTAATTGCAGTGCGAAATTCCTCAATCCCACTATCTTCAATTAGCTGTTCTATCAGTTCGTTTCCCCAATCTCCCAAAATCCGCACATAATTTTGATTCGGCGTTTCAAAACCGTTAACAGAAACACGGAATTTTGTGGAAGATAGTTTTCCAGAATTCACACAATAGTTGTTAAACGCATAGACAAATTGTGGTGTTTCTTCTTTTCCATCTAAACTTTTGACGCTTTCGGCAAAAAAAGAATCTAAACCAAATCTATCTTTTGCACTTGTTTGTTTAATCTGACTGCCATAAAATCCTAATAAACCACTGGTTTTATAAACCCTATTTGTATCATGAAATTGTCCATTAATTAAATCATCTAATCGTTGGCGTAGCTGAGTATTATACCAAGTCTCATCGATGCGGTTGAAGACATAGAAAACGCGATCGCGTACTCCGCCATTTTGCCGCATTAATTCCAAAAGTTCTGTTTCTTCTTTTGTCATATCACCCGCGGAAGCAGGTTTTAGCACACATACTACCGCCGAAGTATCGGGATGTTGAATTTTGGCATAAGTTAGCTGTGCATCTTTCTCCACCGGCGCATCGATACCGGGTGTATCTATAATTACATTTCCATCTTGTAGTAAAGGATGGTTGCAGTAATATTCTATCCGCTTCAATACCGCGCTATTACTACCACGACGCGCATATCCAGCAGCTTCTTTGAGGTTAGAAAAGTTAAATTGCTCCATTGAATATGTAGCATTATTAACAGTGTTGATGCGATCGCGGTTTGCTATATATCCTTCTACCAATAACATTAACGCCTTGGCTTGTTTTGCACGTTCTGATTTACTCTCACCACCTTCCTGTTGAATAATTGCTTCGCAACCTTGACGTAGTAAGTTAATTACATCAGCTTGGTTAATATTAGCTACTGTTTTAAATCCTAGTTGCTGACACAAAAAAACTGCTTGTTCTCGAATTTCTGCTTCACTTAAAAAAGTTAAAACAACCCGTTCTTTATCTATTTCTGCATACTCAATTTTGCATTCTGTACCTGTAGCGTGTCCCTCTGCACTATACAGTAATTCTCTTTCCAAGAGTGCATTGATTAGCATTGATTTTCCAGCGCTAAATGCACCTGCAAACACAATTTCAAACTTGGGAGAAATCGCCTTATTTAAAGAAGTTTGTACAAATGTAATATCTTGAGAACGTAGCGTTGGTTCTTGCTGTAAAAGTTGTAATATTGACTCTACTTGTTCTTTTAAATTTTTGCACTGAATTGGTAGATCTGACATATTGTGCATCCTAATAATATTTATGTATATATTAGTGATGTTTATTGTGTTAATGGCTCAGTAAAATTCCTGAGAAATTTGTGTTTAATTGCTAGATATTACCAAAAAGACTAATTAATGATTATTGAATCATGAAAGTTTTTGCTTTGAGATTAAAACTCCACGAAGATTTAAAGCAAAGCTTAAAGAATTTTGTTATACAAGAAGACATTAAAGCAGGGTTTATATTAAGTGCCATTGGTAGCCTAGAAGAAGCAAAAATTCGCTTTGCTAATCAAGCCATTAGTACTGTATTAACCGAAAAATTTGAAATCATCGCTCTCAATGGTACAATAGTAACTACAGGTGTGCATTTGCATATCGCTATTTCCGATCGAGAAGACAAAACTATCGGTGGACATCTCGACTATGGATGCATTATCTACACAACTGCGGAAATAGTTATTGGTGCAAGTGAGGAATTTACCTTTAATAGAACTTTTGACCAACAAACAGGTTATCAAGAACTAGAAATTATCCGCGATCGCTCATAAATATTGTTGCATCAAAATAAGACTATTCCATTAGCCATTCTCTCCTAATATATGCACAAAAATAATAATTACTAACTCGATTTTATAGCAACTCTAAATCATTCCTCAAAAATCTATTGCCTATTGCCTATTGCCTCTTTTACGTCATCACTGTTGTCAAACAAAATTAAAATATGATTTGTTATGCAACCTTCTCTAGCTCTTCATAGCTTAAATATTCTTGTAGTTGAAGATGATGATGATATTCGCTATTTTATTACTACAGTATTAGAAGCAGATGGAGCTACCGTCGAAGCAGTTCCATCCGCCGCCGCAGCACTGAAAATTTTACCCCAATTACAACCTGATATCTTAATTTCTGATATAGGTATGCCTGACGAAGATGGCTACACCTTAATCCGAAAAATTCGTGCGCTCAAGCCAGATATGGGTGGGAAAGTCCCAGCCATTGCCTTAACTGCCTATGGCGATAGTGAGAGCAGAATTCGCGCTTTAGAAGCTGGCTTTCAAACTCATGTATCTAAACCAGTCTTTCCAGAAGAACTAGTTGAGATTGTCGCTGATTTGTTTGCTTCTTGTAATTGGTAACGAGGCTATTTTTACCTTTTTTGAGGTACTAATACAGGTAGTTGACGAACACCAGCTACGGACTTGGCGTGTTGTCCAACAGTCAAAACATTGAACTGACTCGTTATCATTTCTAAGCTTTTATTCACCACTGCCAGTTTTTTGTAGGTGGGGACATCCATACCAGGAAAAAATGATAACTCTGGTACATCTTCTTGACTTAAAAAGTCTGTGGGATGGAGTAATAAAGATGGTTGAGTGCGTGTCAGTTTACACAGCCACAAAGCAATTCTCAAATAAAATAATGCCAAACCGCTAGAAAATCTAGCCAAATACATGATGTAGCTAAAGTGAATTGGCACCTTGAAAATTGGCATGGTGGTAACAGGAATTTCAGTCAGTCTATCCTTACCCATCTGCCATTGATAAGGGTTTAGAGGTTGCAAACAATCTTTGAAACTACCAAACAAAGCTTCCCGCTTTTTGCGTTCTTCTTTGCTGAGTTTACAAGTCATTAAATAATAAGCTCGTGCTACTGGCCCCAAAATTGTAGGAAAAGTTGAAGCATCATATTCGTACCCGCGTCGCGCTAAGACTTTCAATACTGCTGGAGAAAAGCTGTATCCAGGGCCGCGAAACCCTACAGGTTGTTGATAAGTGACGCGCTTGATATGTTCTTCAGCCATAGCCACTTCTTCTTCTATCTCACTTTCAGAATACAAATGCAGCCAGGGAGAGTGGTAAAATGAATGGTTGCCAATTTCGTGACCGGCATTGGCGATCGCCTGTATTGCCTGATGATTTTTTTCCAGCGCTGCATCTTGACCAACAATGAATACTGTGATTCTCAAATTCCATTGCTCAAGAATTTCTAAAAAACGCGGTACTGCAATATCTAAGTAAGAGGGAAAACTCTCCCAACCCGGAGCGCCTTGATTTTTCAAATAAGACCAAATATTATCTAAATCTAAAGAAAGACTGGCTATTGGTTTATTTGCTTTTCCTTTGGTTTTCATTATTAGTTCAAGTATTTATTTCAAAATAAAGATTGACTCTAAAACCAGCGTTTTTTAATTGCTGGTGATTAATATATCATAAATAGAACGTATTTAAACGTGTATAAGTAAGTTTTAGCGATCGCTGCAATTTATAATCATATTTCCTAACTGAGTTTCACAATGTAGCCTAGTTTGTAGTTGATGGGCGATCGCTCCACAAATCTCCAGTTCATCGTCACTACAATATTCACTCAAGAAATGATAATTGCCGCTACTACAATCAGCGTCTCCAATTTGGTAGATGAAATTTTGCCAGAACGAGGATTTATTGAAAGGTAACAGATTCGCTCAATAATTCTCGATAGTGTTTTAGCAAAATAGCATTCCTAAATGAATTGTGAAATTAGTTGTCTAGGTAGGCAATAGATTTTTTCACGAATGGTTTAGGCTTGCTAAAGACAGTTTAAAAAATACAATATGAAATTTGTGTAAGTTTTATATAAATTTTATGTATTTCTACTTAAAAAATTGAATTTTTGTAAGTACTATGATGCTGGTAACAGTATTATTAAGTGTTACTACAGAAGTTAGGCTGCCAGTAGAACGGTAGTTAACACAAAATTTTGAACTAAGATTAGTAACTCTTAATATTCAAGAAATTAGATTCTTGAAGAAGCAGCGATCGTACAAGAAAGAGTTTTGCCAGTTTCACACAAACACGTTCAAATTGAGGGCAATATCCGATGCAAAAGTCTTACAAATTGACAATTACGGCTGCTATTGTTGGATTCGGATTAGGAATGATGAATACAGCCCAAGCAGCAATTTTGACTCTGAGTGCGTCTAGCCAAGGTTGGTGGGCTGCTGAAGGCGGGCTGAATGTTAGTAATTCTAACAGTAACACCAACTACATAACTGGAAACATACGCGCAACAGATTTGCGTAATTATTTTACATTCGATCTTGATGATATAGGAAACGTCTCGTCAGCAACCCTACAAGTTCAACGATTTGATGGTTCAGAAAATGGAATAAAAATTCTAGGTTTATTTGATGTTTCAACACCTGCTGATGTATTAAGCCAAAAAGTTAATAGCCCCAATAATACTATTTATAGCGATTTGGGAAGTGGTAAAAACTATGGAACTTTTGATGTCAGTAGTTCTGGCGATCCCAACGAAATTTTGAGTTTTGCTCTCAACTCTGACGCCATTGCAGATATTAATAACAGAAGCGGAAACTTTTTCTCAATTGGAGGCGCGCTTCTGGGTGATATTGGATTAGATTCAGAGGAATATCTCTTCGCCGGTAGCGGTGATGGTACTTTTGCAACACTTGTAATTGATACCGACGATTCAACCACAGTTCCAGAACCTTATACCCTTGGTGGGATAGCGGTTGCTGGTGTTGCAGGTTTGTGGTTAAAGCGCAGACGAAAAGCGTCCTTGACCAAATAATTATTAATTCATAATTCATAATTAACAGATGTGATGCCAAAATCCTTGTAGAGACGTTGCAATGCAACGTCTCTACATCTATTGATAAATTCGCTTTGTCGCGCACATCTGCATAATACCAAAAAACAAAGTAGACCTCTTGCAAAAGTGACTTTTGCAAGAGGGGGGAAAGGGAAAAGGGTTTTTAGGAGCCGCTTTCCCCTTTACCCCTTACCCTTTTCCCCAATAAAAGCAAGAAGTCTAGTGTAGGTAGTTCACTGAACCTCTTCTCTGCTTTCTTGTTTTTCCATCGCCTCAGTTTTATCTTGTAATGGCTTGACTACTCTGGCGATCGCTTCTTGAATAAAAGCCTTAATAAATTCATCTCTGCGATTAATTTGAAACTGTCGCTGCACAACTTCTGTCATTCCGCCATCACCCCAATCTTGGTCGTGACGAAAATATTCAATAAAGCTTTTACCAGCAATTCGCGTTAAATAAGCTGCTGTCACACCTTGAATTGCTCTGCCAATAATAAAGGTAGCAACATTGAGTTGCAAAGCTGTAGATAATAATTGAATTGCTCCTTTAATAATGCCCAAACTGGCGATGGTTTTTGCTAAAGAAAGGGCTAATTCTCGTCCCCTTTCCATATTCAATTCACAGCCATATACTCGACCAATTTCTACAACCATTTGAGCATTGACGGCGGCGGTTGCTAATAAATCTACCACTGGTACAGGTGTCACCGACACAACGCCAGCACCAATCCACTGAAAGCGTTCTACGATTTTGTCAGCTTGGCGGCGGCGTTGACCATCGATGAGCTTTCGCGCTTCGTCACCCAATCGGAGAGATTGCAAAAGAATATTATCCGCCACCAAATCTTCACCTTCGGCGCGTAAAATTGCAGCCATGCGCCGCAACAAAGGAACAATATCGGGTTCTGGCTGGAAGCTTTCGCCAGTTTCCAGTTGTGCAGATTGGGGATTAGCAGCGATCGCTACGACATCATTAGTAGCAATAAATCCCCGCACCCGCTGACGCAACCTGGCGAGGATGGCTTCTTTATCTTCATCTGTATATAAATCAGTTTTGTTGAGAACCAACAGCGATCGCTTACCAATTTCTGCTAATCCCCGTAGTGGTTCATATTCCGAGCGTCGTAAATCATTATCCACCACAAACAATAATAAATCTGCTTCCGTCGCCAGTTCCCGCGCCATTTGTTCCCGTTCCGTCCCCGCGACGCCAGCTTCTAAAATTCCCGGCGTATCCGTAATTAAAATTTTGCGTTCTAATCCCTTCAACCGCAGACAATAAGTTTCGCCAACTTGGGTTGTACCCATCGGTGCATCCACCTGACCGACCATGCGTCCCATAATGGCATTTACCAGGGAAGTTTTACCAGCACTCCCAGTACCGAATACCACCACTTGAATTTCACCCCGTGCGAGGTTGGCTTCAATCTCCCGTGATTTACTTAATAAAGCTTGACGTGCGACTTCATCTTGAATTTGCGCTACCTGTTGGCGCACAGCTTGGAGAGTCGTAGAAGCTGCATCAGACTTGCCAGCGGGGATTTGCGCTGGAGTCACACGGGAACGATTGCGGCGCGATCGCTTTTCGCCTGACTGAAGCACTAATACATAATAAACAAAAGCAGCAACCAACCCTCCAATCAGCACAATTAGCAGCAAAAGCAGCAAGTTACCTAACAACGGCGAATAAGACAATTGCCAATAAAGCCGTGATAGCGAATCAATTAGCCATAAAGTTAGCCCCAAAATGACGATTAGACCGACAATCAGCGTTACGATGCGTGACAGAGGCATGGCTGGCAAAGATTAGTGGATATGAAGTAGGCACATATTTCCGATCTTAATAGTTTCGGTATTTTTTATCAGGTTCAGGAGGCAGAACTACAAAACTATGGGTTTTCGAGTTTTCGAGTTTTCGAGACGCTATAAATCGCCGTCTCTACAAGTGTTTTGGTCTTATGTGAACTGTATTGATTTATATCAGGTATTTAGCGAAATGGTATAAACCCTAAAAAGGGAGAACCAGAATCAAAGTCTTTCTTTTTAAGCTATCCAAAAGCTGGCAATTGATTTAAGAAAACCCAATAAAAACCAAGTTGTTGGACTGCTTGGTTGAATTGTTCAAAATCTACAGGTTTGACGATGTAACTATTCACCCCAAACTGGTAACTGTCGAGCATGTCTCGGTCTTCAGCGGAAGAGGTCAGCACTACAATGGGAATCTTTTGCGTGCGTGGATCGGACTTGAGTTGCCGCAAAACTTCTAATCCGCTCACCTTTGGCAGTTTCAAATCCAGCAAAATGACTTTGGGTTGACTCGTCATGGTGCGACGGGCATATTCTCCCTGACAAAAAATAAAATCTAGAGCTGCTGCTCCGTCCTTAAGCAGTTGAATTTGATTGCCAATTCTGGCACGACGCAATGCTCGAATAGTTAGTTCGGCATCGGTAGGATTATCTTCCACTAAGAGAATGGAAATTGGTTGCTCGGAAGATGCATCAGTGGAGCGATCGCTTGGTTGGTAAATCATGGGTTAATTATTGGGAAGCGTGAAGTAAAAGGTCGCGCCTCGATCGCTCGCTGCTTGGGCCCAGATGTGCCCTCCGTGGCGTTGAATAATGCGTTGCACGATGGCCAATCCAATGCCAGTACCTTCAAATTCTTCTTCTCGATGCAGACGTTGGAAAACCCCAAACAAATTATCGGCATAGCGCATATCAAATCCTGCTCCATTATCTTTGATGAAGTACACTCCTTCACCATTCTTCGCCTGATAACCTATTTCAATGCAAGCAATAGGTTTGTAGCAGGTGTATTTTATGGCATTGGATAACAGGTTGAGCCAAACTTGTTTGAGCAGGGAAGGGTCAGCTTGACATACAGGTAAATCGGCGATCGTAAATTCAATCTCACGACCCGACCATTCCGGAGCTAAATCATTCAGTGCCATTTGAATAATCTCATTGGGTAACACTGGCTGCCGGGACATTTCTTTACGATCCAAACGAGATAAGGTCAACAAATCATCAATCAATTCACCCATACGTTTGGCATTGTCGCGGACAATTTTGAGGTAACGATTGGCTTCGGCATCAAGTTGCTCGCCGTAATCTTCCTGCATCATTCTCGCAAAGCCATCGATCGCCCGCAAGGGTGCGCGCAAATCATGGGAAACTGAATAAGAAAATGCCTCCAAAGCTTTGTTAGCAGTTTCTAGTTGGACAGTTCGTTGTTTAACCCTGATTTCTAAAGACTGGTTGAGTTGATGCAAAGCTTCAATCGCCCTTTTGCGCTCTAATTCTGCTGCTGCCCGCGCGGCAAATACATCTAGAATTATCTCTATTCGTCGCCTATCTGACAGTGGTTGCACGTCGAGAATGCAAAGATTACCAATGGGGTCGCCGTTGGCATTTTTTAAGGAAATACCCAGATAACTATCTGCTTCCATTGCTACTAAGTCTAAGTCTTCAGGAAAAAATTCCTGAACGCAGCTTTCGCAGTAAAACAATCCGTCTCTCAAGGCAAATTCGCATGGTGTACGCGCCGGAAAGTAGGATACTTCTGGTTGCAATACCCCATGCGCCCAAAAAGCCAGAGCTTTCAGTTTGCCTTCTACTAGTTCGGTGACCAAGGCATACGGTACGTGCAAGGCTTCGGCAATATGATGAACCAAAGCTGGGAAAAAATCTTGTCCTGTAACCGCAGCTGTTCCTGTAACCAAATTTTGCAGTGTGGTTTCTGCTCTTTTAAGTTCTGCCTCTCGGCGTTTTGCCTCTGTGATATCCCGGACGATGGTAGAAAAATATTCTACACTGCCATCTGTTGCTTTGTGAGCAACGAGCATTTGGGAAACTGGAATTTCTCTGCCATCACTGTCCAGCAAAGCGATTTCACCAACCCAAGTCCCATCTCGAATCGCCGCTGGAATGCCCTGGTTTTGCAGAATCTCTAGTGCCCATTGGGGATGGTAGTCGGAGATCTTCAAGCTGGAGAGGTCTGCATCCAGAGAAAGACCGCGCAGTTTGCGTAACTGAGCATTATTCCAGAGGATATTGCCGAGTGAGTCTGCCATGCCAACGAAGTCGCTAGTGGCCTCCAGCATGGCCATTAAGCGATCGCGGTCTTTTTGGGCTTGTTGGCGATCGGCAATTTCAGCCTGTAAGGATGCATTCAGTTCTGCTTGCTGCTTTAACAAACGGGCATTATCGATGGAAATCGCTGCCTGAGTCAAAAGTAAGTGCAGGACTTCAATTCGCTCCGGGGTAAATGCTTTGGTGGTGAGATTGTTTTCTAAAAGCACAATTCCTGTTAGTTTTCCCTGGTTCAACAGCGGAGTACAAAGGATTGATTTCGATTGGCGTAACACAATCCAAGGTTCGGACTGAAAGTTGCCTTGAGCAGCAGCATTATCTAGGACGATACTTTCCTGGGTGCGAGTCACGTAATTTATTAAACTGGTTGGCAAGTCAGAATTGCTGTCTTTGGATATTAAAGTGGCTTGGCCATTGCCAATGGACTTCATAGCCTCAATCCGCCATTCGCCTTCGGTTGGCAAAATCAGATAACCTGTTTGCGCCCCGGCATTCTCAATTAAGGTCGTCATCAGTTTTGCCAAAAGCCGATCTAACACAATCTCGCTGGCAAGTGCCTGGGAAGCTTTTAACACCGTTTCTAAGTCCAGTGCTTCTAAATTAGTTGCAGCCGATTCTGTGGTATTAATTTGACGTATTTCGGTTTTTTGAAAGTACACCTCTAACAGTTGGGGATACTGTTTTTCCAGACTTCGCACTTTAGCGGTTGCTCCCCACCTTAAATAACCGTACCTCGCTTCTTGGAAATAAGCTTTGGCAATTGTGATGCGGTTGTTTGCGAGATAAAACTTTGCTGCTAGTTCGTTTGCTAAAGCTTCTTCTTGCAGGTATTGGTTCTCCCTTGCTAGGGCAATGGCGCGATCGTAGGCGTCCATTGCTTGCATCACCTCACCCAACACGCGATGCCGTTCTGCTTCTACTAAATACCACTTGTGTAGATAGTTCATTGGGGCATGGTGCGCCCAATTTTGCATTTTTGCTTGATTTTCTACTACTTGCTCCAGCAGTTGGGATTGTGTTGCGGTGTCTGTGTGGGAATACACCGCCAGTCGGCATAGAGAATCGTAGAACCGAAACATGGCAACCAAGGCTGCTCCGGTCATGGCTGCTAAATATTCTTGGGCGAGGACAGCATTGGCTAAGGCGTGGTCTGTGGCTGCCAATTGCAGCAAAGATTCGCTTCCTTGGCGCAGTCCGCCGCAGGCATCCAAATTTTTCAAGGCAGACATCGCCTGATTTGCATCGCCAAACAAATAACTGAGGAATAATTTATTTAGGTAGAAATAGAACAAACCTGCGTGAAAATTCGTTTGTTCCATCTGGGGTAGCCGAGTTGCTTCATCATAAGCTTGACCAGATAACATCCCAGAATCGGGAACTTCCTCAACCAAATTCAAAACAGTCTGCCAGCAAATTTCCACAAAATCAATGGCAGCTGAATGCTTGATTTGTTTTACTGCCTGAGCATAACTGGTTAGATGTAGTTGTAGTTCAGTTAGGGGTTGACCGACTGCAAATGAATAAGCACAAAAATACATGGCCGCGTAGCCAGCAAACTCTAAATCGCCTTGCTCAACACCAATTTGATAGCAATTCTGGAGTGGTTTGAGGCTGTTTTTCAGGTGTGTCTTCCAAACGTTAATCTGATTGGTAACCGCGAATAAGGTTCTGGCTTGAATGGGTTTGGTATCCGGGCCAAGTAGACTTAAAGCCAGTTGACCAAATCGATACCCTGCTTCAATGTCCAAGACAACTCCACAAAGAATAATTCCATAGGCAGCATAGGCAAAGGGAGCTAACGGCATATTTCCGTACTCAACCAGCAAATCTACCATCTTGAGTACAATCAGCAAGAATAAAGGAGGTACTGCCAAATAAGCTGATGCACACATCCTTGCCAAAAGCTGCATTGCCCCTAGCATCTCTGGCTGGGACATGATTGGCAGGTCAACCAAATCTTCAATGCGTCTGTTTGCTAATTTGCAGTCAGTTTCCAAAAGTGCTTGCTGAACATCCTCAAAGCTTGGGCTAATGGGGAGGTGAATTCCTAATTGCTGAAGTAACTCTAAAGCTATTTGAATCGCTTCTAGTAATTTATTTTCAGCCACATAAGTCTGAATTTTGACATCGTAAACTTTTAACCTGGCTAGTAGGGTTGTTGCGCCATCGAGTACTTGTTGGAATAGTGGCTCCACTTGCTCGAAATTGCCGCTCAGATATGCTGCTTCTGTGGTTGCATTATACAGGGTCAGGGTAAAGTCATAATCTGTTTGCCAGCTATCAGTTGTCAGGAGATCCAAACCAATTTGCAAATATCCCCAAGCAGCGTCATAAGCTGCTGATGCTTTGGCTTTTTCTCCTGCTATCAGGTTTAACCGAGACAAATTATTTTGCTGGGATTGATTTTCAATCAGTTTTCTGCCCAGGTTTAGTTGGTTGGTGATATCAAAAATTTTGTGTTCTAACTGTTGTGCGGAAGTTATTTGTAATAAGCACTGTCCCAGTTGCCAATGGATGTTGCTTTGTTGGGCTTGGGGAATCAGGGAATAGGCCGCTTGCTGGATGCGATCGTGGGCAAATTTGTATTTTACTGGAGTCAGGTCGGCTGTTAGTGGTACATCTAATACTACTGATTTGTGGGCATTGCTCAAAGGTAGAATTAACCCTTGGGCGATCGCTACTCCTAAAGCCTGGGCAGCTTCTTTCTGTGATAATTGGGCGGCAAATGCCAGAGTTTGCAGATCGAAACAGTTACCAATGCAGGCAGCTAGCTGTAAAACTTGCTGTGTCCGTTTGTTCAACTTTTGAATTTTTGCTGCCATAAAATATACAATATTCTCTGTAATTTCACGGCACTGAATTTGCTCCATCGACCACTGCCATTTTTTAGTTGGGCGATGGAATTCTAATAAGCCTTCAGTGTGGAGAGATTTCAAAAATTCATTAATAAAAAAGGGATTGCCACCAGTTTTTAGTTGTACTAGTTCCGCCAATAACAGAGAATCCCCTAGCTGACAGTGCAATGTATCGGCAATTAACTGATTGATGTCAGCTAAACTTAACGGTGACAAAGAAAGTTGATTTACCACCCCTGAACTTTGGCGGATTTCCTTCACCATCTGCATCAGGGGATGGCTGGGATTTACCTCGTTATCTCGGTAGGCCCCGATTAACAATAAAGATTGCCCAATGGTTGCGGTAGCTAGCAATTCGATCAGTTTCAAGGAGGCATTATCTACCCACTGAAGGTCGTCCAAAAAGATAACTAGGGGATGTTGTGAATAGGTAAAGACGCTGATAAAATTTTGGAAAACTTGGTGAAAGCGATTTTGGGCTTCCGTTGGCGGCAAAACAGGTACGTCTGGTTGACTACCGACAATCAACTCCAGTGCTGGAATTACCTGGGTAATAACTTTACCATTGCCACCAAGGGCAGCCAACAGATGCTTTCGCCACCGACACAGCTGGGCTTTATCTTCAGTTAGTAATTGTTTGATTAGTGACTCAAAAGCTTGGGCGATGGCATAATAAGGAATATTCCGCCGATACTGGTCAAATTTACCCGCAATAAAGTAACCTCGTTGTTCTGTAATCGGCTTATAAATTTCCTGCACCAAAACTGACTTCCCAATACCGGAATATCCCCCAATCAGCATCAGTTCAACTTGGCCATAAGACGCGTCCCCCCATCCCCCCATCCGCGCGCAGCCTGCCACTCTTTGAAATGCCGCTAATAATGTCTCCACCTCCCTTTGTCTGCCATAGAGTTTTTCTGGTATCTGAAATTTATCAGAAATATCTTGTTTCCCTAACAAAAAAGACTCAATTCGTCCAGTGTTTTGTAGCTGGTGGAGACACTCTTCTAAATCAGTTTTAATTCCCCAAGCACTTTGATACCGTTCTTCTGCTGTTTTAGCTAACAGTTTCAAGACAATTTCTGAAACCATCGCCGGAATTTCTGGATTGATAAAATGGGGTGGAATAGGTTCTAAAGCCAGGTGATAATGAATTAACTCCAGGGCATCACTCGATTCAAAAGGCAAGCGATTAGTTAACAGTTGGTAGAAAGTAGCACCTAGAGAGTAAAAATCAGTTCGATAGTCCAGAGAACGATTCATTCTGGCTGTTTGCTCTGGAGATATGTAAGCTAGTGTTCCCTCTATAACTGTGGGATTCTTGATAGTTAAAGTCTCACGCGATAAGTCAGTTGAAATTCCAAAATCAATAATTTTAAGCTCTTGTGTTTCGGGGTTGAAAACAATATTTGAGGGATTAATATCTTTATGAATAATATTTGCGCTATGAATTTCGGATAAACTCTGAGTTATCTGAATCGCTAACTTCAGAAACTGTGTTAGAGTAAATTTTTTGGCAGTTAAAATTTTTGTTAAAGATTCTCCTCCAAAATCCTCTAAAATGAGTACAAAAGTATTTTGATATTGTTGAAAATCATAAGCCTGAATGATACCTTCCAATGATAAGCTGCGTGTAATTTCGTATTCGAGCTTATAGCGCGTGATTTCTTCTGGGGTGGGGTAGTCTTTCTTCAATACCTTGAAGATTACAGGCAATCCATCGGGTTCATGAATTCCTCTATAGACCCGTGAATTAACACTTTCATGGATTTTTGTCCGAATTTGATATTCAGGAATTTCCAGCATAGCTTAACCGCCTGCAACTATTACACAGAAGGACAAAGCCGGGTTGGCTCAATTTTAGATTTTGAATTTTAGATTTTCCATAGAAAAATTCTCAATTTAAAATTTATAAATAGTTTCAGAGTCAGAGAATTTAAATAGAAGAACAAATCTCAAATCCCAAAACTTAAAAAAATCTAAAATCGGCAATCTAAAATCAAAAATAATTAAATTACAAAGCCGATTATACAATAACCAAACCCGATTAAGTCATTTATCGATCCTGAAGGAATTTGAAGAAAAATTGAAAAGAGAATATTCCGAGATTAGTCAATGGGTTACCAAGGAGATTGTCGGATGAGTGAAACCTTGAACGTCCTGATTGTTGAAGATTCCGAGACTGATGCTATGTTAGTTCTCAGTGAATTGCGTCGTGGTGGTTTCAATCCAATCTGGCAGCGTGTCCAAACAGCCCCAGAGCTACTTGCAGCCCTCAATAGCGGTAGCTGGGATGCGATCATTTCCGATTACCGATTGCCAGGCTTCAATGCTCCTGCGGCTTTGGAAATAGCCAAGCAAAGTCACAAAGATATTCCTTTCATTTTAGTTTCCGGCACAATTGGCGAAGTATTGGCTGTGGAAATGATGAAAGCTGGCGCTCATGATTATGTGATGAAGGATAACTTAAATCGATTGCCAGAGGCAGTGCGTCGAGAACTTCGAGATGCACAGGTAAGAGCAGAGCGCAAACAAGCCCAAAAGCTGTTACAAACATTAGCATCTAATATACCCGGAATGATTTACAGCCTTGTATATCATTGTGATGGTTCTACTGCCTTTGAGTATATCAGTTTGGGCTGTTTGGATCTTTTAGAGTTAACGCCAGATCGAGTTTTAGAAAATGCTTCTCTTTGCTTTGAACAAATTCATATTGATGACCGTGCAGGATTTTATACAGCCGCCAAACAAAGCGCTCAAACTTTAAAACCATTCTCTTACGAATGGCGATTAGTTACACCCTCTGGCAAACTCAAGTGGGTACAGACAAATGCTCGTCCTGAGTGTCAAGAGAACGGCGATATTGTTTGGTACGGTGTTTTATTGGATGTGACTGAGAAAAAACAAGCACAAGAGTTAATTATTCACAATGCTTTGCACGATCCATTAACGGATTTACCAAATCGGACACTTTTGGTGGAGCGGCTGGAACTAGCTATTAACCGAGCTAAACGAGTGGAAAGTTATCGTTACGCTGTTTTGTTTTTAGATTTAGACCGATTCAAAGTCATTAACGACAGTTTAGGACACTTAGCTGGAGACCAACTCCTCAAGGATATTGCTCAAAAGCTAAAAGCTCATTTGCGGGAAGTTGATTTAATCGCTCGCATTGGTGGTGACGAATTCGTAATTTTGCTAGAAGATATTCCTGGTATTGAAAAAGCTATTCAAATTACTGAGCGTATCCTCAAAGATTTTCAAACACCGTTGATACTGAATGATGCTGAGGTAGTGATCGGTACAAGCATCGGGATTGTTTTAGGAAAAAATGATTATTGTCAAGCATCCGATTTACTGCGGGATGCGGATATTGCCATGTATCGAGCCAAAGCTCACGAAAGAAGTTCCTACAAAATTTTTGATGTTAAAATGCATACTCAAGCAGTAAATCGGCTGACTTTAGAAACCGATATTCGCAAAGCTTTGGAACGAGAAGAGTTTGCCATTTATTACCAGCCGATTGTTGATATACTAGGCGATCGCGACGACAAGCAAAGCCAATCCCAAGCAGGGCGGCTGATTGGATTTGAAGCATTGGTGCGCTGGCAACACCCGACTCGTGGGTTTGTCTTGCCGAGGGAATTTATAGCGATCGCCGAAGAAACAGGGCTAATTGTGCAAATCGATCGCTGGATGCTTTACACGGCTTGTCAACAACTAGCAAACTGGAAAAAAAAGTTTATTAATCATTTGCCGCTAAAGATTAGTATTAACCTTTCTGCTCAAGATATTCGCCAACCCAGTTTAATTGAAGACATCGATCGCATCCTCGCCCAAACAAGTTTAACAGGCGATTCCATAGTTCTAGAAATTACTGAGAGTATGCTCATTGAAAATATTAGTAAGACAATTGACTTATTAACCGAGTTAAAAGCTAGAAAAATTCAGATTAGTATTGATGATTTTGGTACTGGTTATTCATCGCTCAATTATCTCCATCGCTTACCCACCGATAATTTGAAAATCGATCGCTCCTTTGTGAGTCAAATGCAAGAAGGAAACCGTAATTACCAAGTTGTGAGTAGCATCATTGCCTTGAGCAATCACCTTGGATTAGGCACTGTTGCAGAAGGTATTGAAACTCCACAGCAACTTCAATGGTTACAGCAGCTAGGATGCGAATTTGGTCAAGGTTACCTGTTCTCACAACCTCTCGATCGCCAAACAGCAGAAGCACTTCTGGCAAGTAAAACTTTATATTTATCCTCTAACTATCACAATCAGATGTGATTTTTGTACTTATTTGCTACCTTCAGGGAGTAGGGAGTACAAACGCGATCGATGGTGTCTTTAGGGGAATAGCTAATCAGCTTTTTGAATGCAAGAAGTTTTTTCAGTTAAATAGAAATCCCACATTGCGACTGACTTAATAAACAAACAGCCCATTAGCAGATTTTATTTTGGAATTTTTAAGATAAATTTTGGTAACTAATTTTTGTAAGTTTAGTATTTATCTGAGCAAATAAATGTTATATAGGAATCCGGTTTGATTACTGAAATGATTTGCGTAGGTAGGCAAGAGGCAAAAGGCAACAGGCAATAAATAGGATTTTCGGAAATTAAGGTGTACCAAGTTTTTTTCATAAATCAAAAATGATTCCTATAGCTTTAGAAGATTAATTATAAACTTGGGCTAGATATACTACATAATCCGAGAATTTTCTTCTAGAAAAAGAAGTTTACCCACTCAACAAAAATCTATCTATAGATAACTTACTAAAATTTGCAAACTAGCTTAGGGTGTATACAGCCTGTGCAATAAGTATTGGTTATTCCCTGACAATTTCATGCTCCATATTTATTATTCCCAATTACTGCGTTATGGCGTCGCCGTATTAAATGTCGCACTTGCGCTAGTGTTAATGCTGATGCTAGACCCCTGGCTAAGCATGAGTGGAACTCCTTTTCTACTATTTTTTAGCGCTGTAATGGTAAGTGCCTGGTATGGTGGCTTGAAATCAGGGCTGTTGGCAACCTTCTTATCTGTACTACTGAGCAATTACTTCTTCCTACCACCAGTTTATCAACTGAGTTTTGACTTATCCAATTCTGTGCGAATCGGGTTGTTTGCATTACAGGGATTGCTTTTTAGTGTGTTATGTGAAGCCTTAAAAACTTCTAAAAGAGGGGCTGATATAAATTTACAAAAGCTCAAAGTCTCTGAAGAACGATTTCGCCTAGCCTTGAGCAGTTCAGATATTGTGATATTTCAGCACGATCGCAATTTGCGATATCAGTGGATTCATAATCCTCAAGGTGGAGACACGGCACTAGAAATCCTCGGTAAGTCTGATGCTGAATTATTTCCTGCCTCAATAGCAGAGCAATTAACGGCAATTAAGGAAAAAGTATTAAAAACTGGTATTTCCACCCGTGAAGAGGTTTGTCTGCCAGTTTGTGGAGAAAACCGTTACTATGATTTGCTGATTGAACCGCTAAAGGATGCAGATAATAGCATTCATGGCATTACTTGTGTGGCTGTGAATATTACCCAACGCCAGCAAGCAGAACTAGAAAAAATCAGATTGCAGACAGAACTTCAGCAAGCTCTTCAGCAAAAAGATGAATCTTTAGCGTTGCTTAATGCTTGGCTGAGTACTTCACCAGTGGCGCTGGCTTTCCTCGATACCGAACTTCGCTACGTTTACGCTAATGAAGCTCTAGCAGCCACCAATGGTGTACCACTGAGCCAACATATCGGTCGCACCTTTCGGGAAGTCTTACCGGAATGGGCAGAGCAAATTGAGCCTGTGTTTAAGCAAGTGATGGCAACCAGGCAGCCCTTACTCAACCAGGAAATCAGCGGTGAAACTTATCCGCCAGGGGTCTATCGTTACGGTATTGTCAGCTATTATCCGGTGTGCTTACCAAATGGACAGTTGCTAGGAGTAGGGATTACATCCATTGATATCACTCAACAAAAGCAAACTGAGCAAACATTACGGGAAAGCGAAGCCAAGTTTCGCAGCGTAGTTGAGTCAAATATGATTGGCATTGGCTTTTGGGAGAAAGACGGCAAAGTCACAGAAGCTAATGATGCCCTATTGGATATGTTGGGTTACTCTCGTGCAGAATTAGTTTCTGGCAAACTTAACTGGCAAAGCCTGACTCCACCAGAGTATGCACCACTCGACGAACAAATATTTATTCAACTGCAAAACAGCCCCTTTTGCACCCCCTATGAAAAAGAATATATCCGTAAAGACGGCTCGCGTTTGCCGATTTTAATAGGTGGTAGCCATTTTGAAGGGACTCTCGAACGAGGAGCTTTCTTTGTTATAGATATTACAGAGCGCAAGCAGGCTGAAGAAAAACTGCGCTACATTGCCCAAGTTAGTAGCCTACTCTCTACTTCCCTAGATTACGAGCAGACCTTAGAACAAATCGCCAAAATTTCAGTTCCCCAACTAGCAGATTGGTGTAGCGTCGATATTCTCAATGAAGATGGCTCCATTCGTCGCCTACCAATTGCCCATGCAGACCCATCCAAAGCCGAATTGGCAGGTCAACTTCAGCAGTATGCTCAAGATTATAAGGGTACAAGTGCAGTTACTAGAGTATTGCAAACTGGGCAAAGCAAACTAATTCCCGAAGTATCTGACTCACTTTTAGTAGCAAATACTCAAAATCAGGAACACTTAGAACTTCTTCGGCAATTGGGGATGAAGTCTGTGATGATTGTGCCGTTAATCGCTAGAGGGCGAGTACTCGGCAGTATCAGCTTTGTCACCGCCGAATCAGGGCGTCGCTACGATCGCTCTGACTTGACTTTAGCAACAGATGTGGCCTATCGTGCTGCCTTAGCAGTGGAAAATGCCCAACTTTATCGCGACATCCACCAAGCTCTCGTACATTACGCCGAATCTCTGTCTCTTCTAGATGCCCTACTAGCAGCCGCTCCCGTTGCTGTATGCTTTTTGGATCGAGAACTGCGATATATCCGCATTAATCAGGTATTCGCTGACATTAACGGTTTAACCATAGAAGAACATTTAGGGCGCAAATTTCAAGAAGTCCTGCCAGAGATGGCGGCTGAGTTAGAAGTGCAGTTACAGCGGGTGTTAGAGACTGGAGAACCAGTACTGAATGTGGAAATTAGCACCCAGATCCCAAAGCGGCCAGAAAATTACGAACACTGGCTGGGCAACTATTATCCAGTCAACAATCGCATGGGCGAAACTGTGGGAATTGGGATAATTATGGCAGATGTGACAGCAGCCAAACAAACAGAAGTTGCCTTGCGAGAAAGTGAAGAAAGATTCCGGGCAATGTTTAACCAAGCTGCTGTCGGCATTGCTCTGGTAGCCTTGGATGGACGATTTCTTCAGGTTAATCCGGCATTGTGTGAAATTACTGGATACAGCCATGAAGAGTTAATTCAGATGAACTTTCAGGAAATTACTCATCCTGACGACTTAGAAATTGATAGACAAAATGCTGGGCGAGTTTTGGCACAAGAAATTAACGGTTATTCCCTAGAAAAACGCTACCTTTGCAAAGATGGTTCCATCGTTTGGGCAAACCTAACTTCCTCAGCAGTTTGGAATAGTAAAGGACAACTCAACTATGCGTTGGGTATTATCGAGGACATTACCGAACGCAAACGAGTTGAAGCCACGCAACAGTTTTTAGTGGAAGCCAGCACCTTGCTGGCTGCTTCATTGGATTATGAAGTCGCCATTACTAACGTGGCTAATTTAGCAGTTCCTACCCTAGCTGATTGGTGTATTGTAGATGTTTTTCAGGAAGACTGGTCGAGCAAACAAATTGCGATCGCCATTGCTGACCCGACAAAACGAGATATCTTAGAGAAAATCCAACGACGTTATCCGCCCAAAAGTGGGGCACAACAGCTTGTACAGCAGCTAAAGTTGGGAATATCTGTCTTTTATCCCGAATTATCTAACTCTCATCTTTTACAGATGGCTCAAGACGAGGAGCATCTGCAATTGCTACAAAGCCTGGGTATTCATTCTTTAATGGTGATTCCAGTGCGTTCCCGCGGCCAATTATTTGGCGCAATTTCTTTTTTTACAGCCGAGTCATGTCGGCACTACCAACCAGCAGACTTAGCTTTAGCAGAAGATATTGCTCGTCGTGCTGCTACAGCCATTGACAATGCCAGACTCTACCAAGAAACTCAACAGGCAAAACAAGCAGCTGAGCTATCCGTCAATCGTACCGTACTTTTACAAAGCATCACCGCTGCCCTCTCGGAAGCCCTCACTCCCCAAGAAGTAGCTGATGTGGTGATGAACCAAGGAATTACTGCCTTGGGAGCCTCTGCTGGTTCCGTTGTCTTACTGACTCAAGGAAATACTACCTTGAAAGTTGTTCAAGCAAGTGGTTATCCCCAATCACTTATAGATACCTGGGAAACTTTTCCCATTACTGCTCCTAACCAAATCGCCGAAACAGTCAGAACTAAAAAGCCGATTTTTTGCCAAAATTTAGAAGCCTTTATGGCAAACTATCCCAGCTTAGCTGATGCCGCGGCTTTAACTCTTAATAATGCCTGGGCTTCCATACCCATGACGACAGAGGGTAAAGCCATTGGCGCACTGGGATTTAGCTTTGCTAATGCCCAAGCATTTAACGAAGAAGACCGGAGATTTATGTTGACATTGGGGCAGCAATGCGGACAAGCCATCGCCCGCGCTCAACTTTACGAAGCAGAAAAAACTGCACGGGCACAAGCTGAAACTGCCAACCGAATTAAAGATGAATTTCTGGCAGTTCTTTCTCATGAATTGAGAACTCCCCTTAACCCGATTTTAGGCTGGGCAAAGTTACTGAGAACCCGCAACTTCGACGAAGCAACTAAAATCCGTGCCTTAGAAACAATTGAACGCAACGCCAAGTTACAAACCCAACTAATTGAAGACCTACTGGATGTGTCGCGGATTTTACAAGGCAAATTGAGTTTAAATCTTCATGCCGTGGATTTGAAAGTTGCGATCGCCGCTGCTCAAGAAACGGTGCGTTTAGCCGCCGAAGCCAAATCAATTCAAATTGAAACAGTGCTCAATGATGTTGGCAAAGTTTTAGGCGATGGCGATCGCTTGCAACAAATCATGTGGAATTTACTGTCCAACGCTGTTAAATTTACGCCATCAAAAGGACGAGTAGAAGTACGCTTAGAACAAGTCAACTGGGATGCTCAAATCCAAGTAATTGATACAGGTAAAGGAATCAGTCCAGAATTTTTGCCTCACGTCTTTGACTACTTCCGCCAAGCAGATGCCAAGACAACCAGAATATTTGGCGGACTGGGATTAGGACTAGCAATTGTGCGTCATTTAGTTGAACTTCACGGTGGTACAGTTGAGGTAGACAGTCTAGGAGAAGGACAAGGGGCAACCTTTACAGTGAAACTACCTTTGCTCAAAAGTTCTGATTTAGGAGTTCCCAGCCCGGAATCTTCTGACTTGGAACTAGATAGTGAAGAATCATTGCTTTTGGGAGTCCAAATTCTGCTTGTGGATGACCAAGAAGATGTACGTGACTTTTTTAGCTTTGCCTTAGAACAGTATGGAGCAACCGTAACCGCAGTTACATCAGCAACTGAAGCATTAGAAGCGCTAGGTCAGTCAAAACCAGATATCTTATTAAGCGACATTGGAATGCCCTTGATGGATGGCTACATGTTGCTGCGCCAAGTGAGAAAATTGCCGCCAGAACAAGGTGGAGAGATTCCGGCCATCGCTTTGACTGCTTATGCTGGAGAAATTAATTATAATCAAGCACTAGCGGCGGGATTTCAGAAACACCTACCGAAACCTGTAGAACCATTAGATTTAGCTAATGCGATCGTCAATCTAATTCGTAATTCGTAATACTTGCCTCCAGCGATAAGCAAGCTACGTAATTCGTCCTCATAAATACTTTTGCGGCTAACACCATAGTCGAATCAAAGTGGTGTATTGCGATCGTCATACCAATTGACGAAAAATATGATACAAATACAAACACTAAAACCTATGTAAAGTCTGACTTTCTGAATGCAAGAATTTTGAATTTTGAATTGGTATGACTACTAGTATTCCAACACTGTTGATCCTGAGTATCCTGATTTTCCATCAGCAGATAAGACAAGCTACTAGTTAAATGCTACTTATAAGAAAATGATTGAAGGAGGGAGGAGGCTCATACTAATTCCAGAAAAAAATGAAACAGATGCGTAGGTTGGGTTGAACGAAGTGAAACCCAACACATACAAGACTTTGAGGTGTTGGGTTACCCTTCGGGAAGCCGCCTCCGGCGTCTACGTTCCTCAACCCAACCTACATCTACATCAGATTTTTCGTGAAATGGTATCAGTTGGCAGGAGGCAGGAGGTTTTGCCTCAGTTGGAGATTGTAACCCCTCCTGAACAATAGCCACGCTCACTTTTGTGAGTGTGGGGGTCTTAGACCCTTGAACATCCGCTTACAGCAGGAGTGAGGGGTGAGTTTTCCTCCTGCCTCTTGCCCCCTAACTCCTGCCTTCATCGATAAAGCAGTAGTGAATAGATTTAGAAGATATGACTAACTTTTTTAAACAAACTTTTGCTAGTTTAATTGGCACCGTACTGGGACTAATTGTTTTCTGTGGTCTGGGAACCACTGGACTGTTCTTGCTGCTGTTGGCTGCTACCTCCACTAAAGATACTGGGCCAGAAGTGAAAGATAAGTCAGTGCTAGTTTTTGACTTGTCGATGAAAATTACTGATGGCGAACCTAATTCTGGCGAATTCTTTCAGAATGCACTCTCAGGTGTAGCTGAGGAGAGAATGACACTGCGTAAAGTTGTGGAAACTTTGGAAAAGGCGCGGCGCGATCCGCGAATTGTGGGTATCTATATAGATGCAAGCCGCGCCAGCGAAGGTAGTGATGTCGGTTATGCTTCTCTCAAAGAAATCCGCAGAGCGCTAGAGGAATTCCGCACTACTGGCAAAAAAATTGTCGCCTATGGCAGTAATTGGACTGAAAAGGAATATTATGTGAGTTCAACCGCAAATTCCATCGTCCTTAATCCCTTGGGATTGATGGAAGTCAACGGTTTGAGTTCGCAACTGATGTTCTTAACAGGAGCATTGCAGAAGTATGGTATTGGCGTTCAAGTCGTGCGGGTGGGGAAATTTAAGGGAGCAGTTGAACCGTTGATCCTCACAAAGCTAAGTCCAGAAAACCGCGAACAAACTCAGAAATTATTGGATGATGTCTGGGGAGAGTGGCGTGATGCTGTTGGTAACACTCGGAAAATTCAACCGCAACAGTTACAGGCGATCGCAGATAATCAGGCTTTCTTAGAACCAACACAAGCAAAAGATAGCGGTTTGGTAGACCAAGTAGCATACCCCGATGAAGTGGTGAGTGACCTGAAAAAGCTTACAAATAGCGACAAAGACGACAAAACATTCCGCCAAATTAACTTGAATGATTACGCACAAGTTTCCGGTAAATCTTTAGGTGTAGAACGCAACTCAAAAAATAAAATTGCCGTTGTTTATGCTGAAGGTGAGATTGTCGATGGTATGGGTGAAGATGGACAAGTAGGAGGCGATCGCTTTGCCAAAATCTTTAATAAACTGCGACAAGATGAAGATATAAAAGCTGTTGTCCTGCGAATTAATAGCCCTGGTGGTAGCGCCACCGCAGCCGAAGTCATGCAGCGAGAAGTGAAATTAACTCGCCAACAAAAACCAGTTGTAGTATCGATGGGCGATACCGCCGCCTCCGGTGGTTATTGGATTGCTAGCGACTCTAACCGGATTTTTGCCGAACCAAATACAATTACAGGCTCAATTGGCGTGTTTGGGATATTACTTAATGGGCAAAAACTGGCAAATGACAACGGTATCACCTGGGATTCAGTCAAAACCGGACGTTATGCTGATTCTGAAACAGCTTCTCGCCCGAAATCGCCCCAAGAATTAGCCCTTTATCAGCGTAGCGTTAACCGGATTTACAACATGTTTCTCAATAAAGTTTCCCAAGGTCGGAAACTCCCAGAACAAAAAGTAGCAGAAATCGCCCAAGGACGGGTTTGGTCAGGTGTAGCGGCCAAGGAAATTGGTTTAGTAGATGAGATTGGTGGGTTGAATAGTGCGATCGCTTATGCCGCTAAGGAAGCGAAACTAGGAGAAGATTGGGAATTACAAGAATATCCCCGCTTTAGTACCTTTGGAGAACGCTTTTTTGGGCGAGCAACTCAAGAGGTGCAGGACACTTTAGGAATTGAGCCAACCCAAGTCCAAAAATCTCATCCCCTCACCGCCGAATTCCAAAAACTCCAACAAGAAATCCAAATTCTGCAAAAAATGAACGACCCACAGGGAGTTTATGCCCGCTTACCTTTCAACTTGAAAATTGAATAAATGGGCATGGGGCAAACAGGAAGTGTGGGAGGTGTGGGAGGTGTGGGAAGCATAAATTCTCTTCTCCCGACATTCCCTACACTCTCTCATCTTCCCAGTCCCCAGTCCCCAGTCCCCAGTCCCCAGTCCCCAGTCCCCAGTCCCCAGTCCCCAGTCCCCAGTCCCCAGTCCTTCCCCTAAGACGCCCTGTCAAAGATTTTTTAATTCTGTGGAGAATACCGAGAAGCGATTACTTAGTGTAAATTACATTAAAGTCTTAAATGGAGATTGTCGATGCAACTTCTCGAATGTCCTCGTGTTGCAGTCATCGCCGGAGAAAATGCGGTTCACGTTTCTCAACTACCCCCTACATGGCAAGAGATTGCGAGAGGAACCACGAGTGTGGGGCTTTCCGATCCCCAAAGTTATGTTGAGATGGCACAGTTATTTCTATACAAATTAGAGCATGGTGACGTTGATTTGTTTAGCGATCGCCCCCAACTAGCTCACTTAATACCAGCCTTCTCCCAAATCTTTGCACAACTAGCGTGGGAAACCTTGGAATTTTTTGCACAAGACTTTAAAAAAGACAGCTACCCGAATTTTGCAAAAATTCTCCGGGATGTGGAATTAAAGGGAATCGAGTATGCCGAGCAAGTAAAAGTAGCTCGTATTGGTATAGATTTATTCAATGAATTTGGTTATGAACTGCCTGCCAGTTTCTATCATGTGCATTTAGCTCCAATTTACCGAGATCATGTTTTTGAAGAACGCGCCTTACGATTTGACCCTCGTGATATAGAACATAAGCGTTCTTGGGATGCCATACTCCATGCAGGCAAGGTATTTGCCATTCAAATGAAAGTGCAAAGTATTGCTTCAAAATATGGTTTTACTTATCAACATGGCTGCGGTTGCAACTCTCACCTCTCTTCCATCGATCCTGCCCGTGGCGCATTTGAGTATGAGTTGAGTCCCGAAAAGCGTCAGCGATGGATTCGCAGTTTCATCTGGACTGCTTGGTATGAGTATGCCTTCTTTGCGATCGTACCGAATACGAGTTATTTAGTCTAAGAGCGACTGGGGACTGGGGACACTTCGACAAGCTCAGTGCATCGCTGAGGACTGGGGAGTGTGGGGAGTGTGGGGAGTGTGGGGACTGGGGACTGGGAAGATGAGAGAGTGTAGGGAATGTCGGGAGAAGAGAATTTATGCTTCCCACACCTCCCACACCTCCCACACCTCCCACACCTCCCACACCTCCCACACCTCCCACACCTCCCACGCTTCCTGTTTGCCCCATGCCCTTAGACATTCTCATCCAAAATTGTCCCTTCTATATTGGCTCCCTCTAAATTTGCTCCGCTTAAATTTGCTTGGTTTAAGTCTGCTTCGCTAAGATTTGCTTGGGACAAGTCGGCTACCGTTAAATCTGCACCACTCAAATCGGCTCCATTTAAGTTTGCAGCAATTAAGCTTGCTTGCTGTAATTCTGCCTCGGTTAAGTTAGTTTCAATCAGCTTGGCAACTGTCAAATCAGCCTGACTCAAATTAGCTCCATCTAATGTTGCTCCATCTAAGATTGCTCCATCTAAGATTGCTCCAGTTAAGTTGCTACCGCTGAGGTTTGCATCACTCAAATCTGCTCCGTTCAAGTCTGCCCCAACAAAACTAGTTTGTGCTAAATTTGCGTGACTCAAATTAGCTCCGTCTAAGATGGCTTTATCTAAAATTGCGCCTTTGAGGTTAGCTTCTCTGAGGTTTGCCTCACTCAAGTTGACACCAGTAAAATCTCTTATACCTGCGGCATAATTTTTTAGGAGTTGTTCTGCTTCCATATCTGTTTTGCGTCTGTTGCTGTGGTAAGGAACGTTGAATTGAAGCTACCCAGACAGGCAGAGATCCCCAGCACGCGCTACATGAGGATCTATTTGGTTGAGTGATAGTGAATCAGATTTATCTACTTTAGCCATTCTCAACTGTCAATACTACTACCTAGAGTTATGAAATAGTTTCATGCTTGGGAGGGATGTTTTGGAATTATTTAAGCATTGGTGCAAAGCGATCGCTATACTCTATTGTGGTATTCGTCTGGCACAGGTTATGGCAAAACCAATTCGTATTCTTTTGCAGACTACGATTCCTAAAACTGAAGATGATTGGAGTATTTTTCGTTTCTCAATGTTGCAAGATTACTTAGCATCAATTAAAGATGAAGCGGGAAATTCTTTATTTGAGGTTACGGGACGCGATTACGAGCCTAATACAGTTGGGGATGACCCAGTATTAAGTACACTTGACAAATCAGATTTTGATGAACTTTGGCTATTTGCCTTAGATGTCGGTAACGGTTTAACTGAAAAGGACATTGCCGGAATTAATGCTTTTCGGCAACGCGGTGGTGGTATTCTGACAACACGCGATCATCAAGATATGGGTTGTTCGATGTGCGGTTTAATTGACATTGGCGATGTCCATTATTTCAACACAAAAAACCCCGATCCTGATGAATCTCGCTGGAGCCGAGATGATTCATATACAACTTATATTTCTTGGCCTAATTATCATTCTGGGGCTAACGGTGATTATCAAAAAATTACCATTGTTGAACCCATTCACGAACTTTTGAAAAATCCCAATTCGCCTTCGGGATATATCGAATTTTTTCCCGCTCATCCCCACGAAGGCGGCATTGGTGCCCCTTTAGCTAATGAAAATGCGCGAGTAATAGCCTTAGGGAAAAGTTTAGTTACTGGTCGTAAGTTCAATCTGCTTGTAGTAATTGAGCATCATCAAGATGCACAAGGAAATAGATTAGGACGAGCAGTAGCTAATTCCAGCTTCCACCATTTAGTAGATTACAACTGGGATATTGAAAAAGGCTGTCCTACTTTTGTAGATGAACCGCCGGGAGATGGTATGAAAAAAGAGCCACGCGCTTTGGAAGATATCAAAACCTATGTGCGTAATGTCGCTTTCTGGCTAGCAAATTAAACAATAATATTCCCGATAAGATTTTAGATTTTGGATTGAACATTCAAAATCTAAAATGTAGGGTGTGTTATGGCGTAGCCTAACACACCTTTAATTCTTGACGGTGCGTTAGCCTTTGGCGTAACGCACCCTACATGTATTTCTCCAAATCAAATATGAGTCCTATATTATTCGTTCTTTTTTTTGCCGTTCCAACCTAAAAAACACCAAATATAGTGGTGATGATTCTCATCAAATACTAGGCAACTTTCATCATTTAAATTTGTTGATCCAGATGCCCAATTATGATATTCCGTTAAAACTTGTTTGATTGCTAATTTGTATTCTTCTAGCTTATCCATTGTAATATTACCTCATTCTCTATTTGAACTTTAGTTCAAGCCAGGGAGAGGTTCGTCGAACTCACGTTAAATTTTTAAGCGATCGCTCTATTTTCTCAACACTGAATTAAACTGATATTTTGTAACTCCAATATCTAATCCCCAATCCCTTTGACACACTCAATACCAATTATGGGTACACAGTCAATAAAATCCTGCCAAAACTCTTGACCAAATTCTTCTACACCTTCAGGAGAAAGTATTGGTTTTTGCCAGCGAACCTCTTGGAAACCAACACTCCGAAATGCCCATTCATAAGTTTCTGTGCTGAGATAATAGTTATCAAAGCTAAATTCCTGCCCATTACCATAAATTGTATATGTTATCGGTGTGCCTTCTATTAATGGTGAGTTGATACTTTTAATAAATCCATATTTTTTAGTTGCAAGATAAGATGTAGGCGGCTGAGAAGCATTATTATTCATAGTTACAAAACGACCACCTGGTTTCAGATTAATAAATATGCTCTGACACATTTTGAGTAATTCTTCTCTCGTTTGAGCATAATTTAGGAGAAAGGAAGCTGCAACTAAATCAAAGTTGCCAATTTTTCCGAGTTCGAGTACATCAGCAAGAATATATTCAATATCTTGAGATTGGGTAGCTTCTTCTCGTCTTGCGAGTTCAATCATTTTTTCAGAAATTTCTACTCCTACCACCTTTGCTGCACCTTGGAGTTTGAATTGTCTGGTGTAGAATCCTTCGCCGCAAGCCAAATCAAGGATTGATTTGTCAACTAAATTACCAAGCATATTAAAGTATGTATATGCTTCAATATGCAAGCGAAATGGCAATTGTTTGGATTTTTTATACTGCTCGGCTATGGAGTCATAATAAGCTGTCATTGGTATCTACTCAATTTATAAAATGTTTGTACTAATTTATAAGCTAATAATCATTTAAATTGCATCAGAGCGTCTCCCCTTCTCCGTGTCCCCGCGTCTTTCTAAGGCTAAGGATTATGCAACTTAAAGGCAGACTAGCTTAATCAGCACCAACCCAATGCTTCACTGATTTGTCCTGCCAGTTTCAGGGGACGAAAAGGCTTAGCAAAGACAGCAGCTACATCTAAGCCTGTAAAGCTATCTCGATCTGAATCTTGGACTTTAGCAGTTAGTAAAATTACTGGAATTGACTGAGTGACAGGGTTAGCCTTGAGTTGTTGCAGAGTGGCACGCCCATCCATATCAGGCATCATCATATCTAATAAAATAACATCAAGCTTAAAGTTGGCAGCTACCTTCAACGCTTCTCGACCAGAACAAGCAGTCAAGACGTTCCAACCAGCACCCATTTCTAATCCCAATTTTGCGATCGCTTGCACATCTTCTTCATCATCAACAATTAAAATACTTCTGTTCATAGTGTCACTTTCGCATGATATGTGATGCTGGTTAGCTTGACCGTTCTGGAATTATTCTAAAATGCGATCGGGGAAAAGTAGGGTAAGACTTTTGTTCTTTGTCATCCATAAATCAGCTAGTTAAAGGTAACAGCACATAAAATGTACTGCCTTCTCCTAAAATGCTCTGAACCCAGATTTTACCGTTATGTTGCTGCACAATATTCCGACAAATGGCAAGTCCTAAACCTGTTCCTCCTTTGTTACGGGAATCAGATGCATCTACCTGCTGAAAACGCTCGAAGATAATTTGTAATTTATCTTCCGGAATTCCTCGTCCTTCATCTTGGATGGTAATCAAAACGTAGTTGGGTGAGGAAGTAAGGGAATTCTGATTTTCTTGAGAATCAACGGTTTTAGATTCTGAGAGAATGGCACTAATCCACACGCGATCGCCTGGTTCCGAAAATTTGATAGCATTACTGAGTAAATTTGTCAATGTTTGTAGTAGGCGATCGGAATCTGCCCAAAACTCAATTGTCAAAGGATTGACAATTAGTTGGACTTGTAATTTATCTGCCATTGCTTGCATTGCCTCCGTTGCTGTAATTAGCAATTCGGCGACATTACACTTGGCTCTTCGCATGAAGATTTTGCCCGATTTCATCCGCTCTAAATCGAGAATATCGTTCACCAAGCGCATCAGGCGTTCAGTATTAGTTGTCGCAATGCTCAGGACTTTTTGCCCTTGTGCAGTGAGAGTTCCTAGTTGTCCTGCACCTAACAAATCTAATGCTCCCATTGTGGAAGTTAGAGGTGTACGCAATTCATGACTGACTAAAGAGATAAACTCGTTTTCTAGACGTTTGCGTTCAGTGATGTCATTGGCAATTAATAAAGCACACGGTACTCCGGCGAGGTCAATTAATTCGATAGATATTAGTATAGTTTTAACTTCACCACATTTAGTAGAAAATTCAAATTCTTGATTGTAAAGTGAGCCAGTTTTGGGCAGAAGTTGGATTTTTTGGGCGAATGCTACTGTATTTTTGCCAAAATCAAGTTCAGTCGCGGTGTGTCCAATCACTTCCTCTAGAGAATAGCCGCTGATCCTTAAGAAACTGGGATTGGCGTCAAGAAAACGAGCTTCCGAAACTGTAGCGATGGCGATTGGGTTGGGACTAGAGCGAAAAACTTTAGCAAACTTCTCTTCTGCCTTAGTGCGATCGTGGATTTCTTGCTGCAACTGCTGATTTTGGGCTTGGAGTTGTTGTTGCAATTGCCGAATCGTCAAGTGATTTTCAATCCGGGCTAAAACCTCTTCTAGTTGAAAAGGCTTAGTGATGTAGTCTACTCCACCGACTGCAAAAGCTTTGATTTTATCAAGTACATCACCCAAAGCACTGATAAAAATTACCGGGATTTCACGAGTGCGATCGTTTGCCTTCAAATTTTGGCAGACTTCATAGCCATTCATCTCAGGCATATTCACATCCAACAAAATCAAATCTGGAGGAACTGCATTTGCTCCCCGTAAACCCGTAGAACCTTTAGTAACACTCCTTACTTTATATCCCTGCTCCGTCAGCATAGCGGATAGAAGGTTTAGGTTTTCTGGTGTGTCATCAATTACTAAGATGTCGGCTTTGGGGAATTTGAGTGATTGGTTAAGCATTGCAATATTGACTTTCGCCAGAATGGGTTACTCATTATTCCTAGAAATTTTTATCTTACTTCAGTTCTTTAATAATCAGTTACAAAAAAAATCTCAATCACCCAATTGTCTCCCCTACTTCTACCCGATTCCTTACTAATCTAATAAACATCAAATCAAGTTTGTAGCTGATATCTACTAAATTACACAACAAGGAATAGCTTATATGCAAACTTCAACCATACGTAAACCAATTGTTCTGACACCAGGAGAAGGCAATCAATTTTCGGTTCTTGGCGCACATTTTACAACCAAAGCAACCGGCGAAGAAACAAATGGAACTTGGGCAGTTTATGAAATTACAGATACACAAGAAAATGGCCCGCCACTGCACACTCATCCTTGGGAAGAAGCGTTTTATATTTTAGAAGGTGAAATAGATATTCAAGTCGGTACAGAAACAATTTTGGCATCACCAGGCTGTTTCGTTAACATTCCTCACAATGTACCGCACGCCTTCAAAGTTCGTTCCGCTACTACTAAATTCTTAGTTTTAATTGCACCCAAGGGAGCGAAAAAGTTTTATGAAGAAATGGGTGAAGTAGCAGATAGTCCATTAGTAAATATGGAAAAAGTACAGCCTGTATTCAACAAATACGGATTGCAGTTTGCTGGATAAATTGCAAACTACATCAAGTAAACACAAACAATATATACAACAGAATTCTGAATTCTTGTTCATAAATCTATTGCTCAAAATTCATCTGTACTCAATAACAAATAAGGAACTTAATTCTATGTCAAAAGCTACTCGTTTCTTAGCTGCTAGTGTCCTTGGCTTGGGTCTCAATGCCAGCCTTGTCTTTTACCCAACCGCCAGTCAGGCTCAAAATGATGCTGGAGTGCCTACCGAACTTCAAGGTGAGTGGCGGTATGGTCGAATTTCATCCATCCAATACCAAGACAGCTACACAGGACGGCCAGCAGCTCCGAACGGTTCTAGCGATCAATTTCAACTGGCCTCTAACGGTAACTACCAGCGAAGAAGGCTGATTCAAATCACTACCTATAACTGCACGTCTAACCTATTCATAGAGGAAAAAGGCAAAGTAAAAGTTGAAGCTGGCCGTTTGACTTTTCAACCTAGCGACAGTACATCCCAAGGGCAAATCTGCAATAGCGGGCGCACCTACTCTAGTCGCAATTCAGCAAAGCCTGAAACCTACCAGTGGTCAATTGAGACAAATGATTACGGGCAGCAAGTTCTAGTGCTTGAAACTACTGATGGGCAAGGTAAAGCTCACTACGGTCGGCCTCAATAATGAAGCATAGCTATGTGCTTCTAGTAGTGTGCTAAGGAAACTTTGCGTTGTGGTCAGCAGAGGAGCAAAGGGGCAGAGGGGCAGGGGGGAAAGACTTACTGTTGGTGGCGATCGCACTTTAATTGGCTTCGGTGCTAGCTACAAGCCTTCCAAGTCATTGAATTTCGACATTGGTTACACTCACGTATTTGTAAACGATAGCGACATTAACCAGTCAAGTACTACAGCCGGTGCCCTCAAAGGTAATTTTGAAGGTAGTGTGGATATCGTTGGTTTACAATTTGGCTGGGAATTTTAGGCGAACTACCTACATCGAACGCTTGCGGCGATGTAGGCTTCTGGCTTTATGGACACATGCCCTTGCAACTTGCCGAGAAAACAGGCCGATCTCAAGCGTATTGGGTTAAGCTCCGTCATAGGCGATCGCAGACTTTACCCTCATAAGTAAGTCGGCGTTGAAAATTGTCGTTATGACAAGGCAGTCCCGATGAAAATTTTTTCATCGTCATGCATGTAAATATATAGTTCTTCCCTGTTGCCTGTTGCCTACTTACAAGTCAGAAGTCAGGAGGAAAGAGCTTTTTGAGCAACTTTACTTTCCGTTACATACTTCAGTTTTTTGCGCGATTCTACTTATCATTAAATCTTCAATCCAAAATCCAAAATTTAGTCTGATTTATCTCCCCTAGTTTTCCCCGATTGTTTCGTAATCTACAAGATATCGAACTGAGATTATTATTATGATTCACCATATTTCCATTGCTGTTAGAAACCCGAACCATGTTGCCCAAGTTCTTGCAGAAATTTTAAAAGCACAAGCTGTTCCTTTTCCTCCGAACCCAGGCAGTTATATGGTTATACCTTTCGATGAACACGGTACAGCCATTGAACTTTATCCTTTAGGTTCTCAAATAGAGCCTGGTGAAGGTGATGAAGAATGTCTATTTGTGCATACTGCTATTAGTTCCAGGTTTACAGATATTCATGCAGCTATTTCTGTACCTACTAGCCAGGAAGAAATCAAACAAATTGGTGTCCGTGAAGGCTGGCGCGTAGTCCGCTGTAACCGTGATTCTTTCTTTGATGTGATTGAGTTCTGGGTGGAAAACAGATTAATGATTGAATTTCTAACCCCAGAAATGGCGTCTGTGTATTTGAAATTTGCCACTGAGAAAGAAAATCTGAAATATTTTTTAGCAGAACCAGCATTAACAACAGTTGGATAAATATCTATAGCAATTTTCTTTTATTTAGACCCTCGCTTATTTGAAAAGGCGGGGGTATTTTTATGTATTGAAATTTGCCCAAGGTTAGTATTTTGAATTCTTTCCTCTAGTTTTCCCCTTTTTTTGTCTAATCTGAAAATATCAACGAATTCACATATAGATGTCAATCCAATACTGCTCGGTTAAGCATTTTTAACTCGGAATTTGGTTTGGGGTAAAGGGTAAAGGTTTTTTATTTCCTCTTTCTCCTTCCTCTTTTCCGCTTAACCGACAAGTATTGAGATATCAATCAACTAAATTTAGTTGTTGTTGATGACTCTAAATTGCTTACAAATTGAATAAAATTTGTATTTATTCAACCACAGTCCAGACAGCAAAAATTTATTGCAGGAGAATAGTTTATGCCTAAAAATTTGGGTTTTATTGACAAAGAAAATAATAACATTTCAGACTTAGCTGTTAATTTAGGTTCATTAAAAGGAACAAATACAGGTGCAGGAGTTTTAACTAATCTGACTTCAGATGCATCTAAAAATGATATCGATTGGTATACTTTTAAACTAGATTCTACAGCACCTCTGAACAGTTATATTGAACTGTCTTCGCCGGATGTTGTCAATATTAAAGCTACTTATAATGTCGTTTTATTCAAGTATAATCCTGCAACAGATAGTTATGATGACGTAACTAGTTACCAATTACCTAATTATCCCTATACTGAAAGAATTGATCTCACTTCTCTGCCTATAGGTACTTATTATTTTGCTGTTGTTGGTGCTGCATATTATGGCAGTAGTGCTACTGGGTTATACAATCTGAGAATTTCAATTCCTTCACCTTCTTTGCCAGGTACGGTGATTAATGGCACTGATATTAGTGAAAAATTGACTGGAGGAAATGAAGAAAATACTATTAATGGAAAAGCTGGTAACGACACCTTAATTGGTGGTGCGGGTGATGATACTCTTAACGGTGGAGATGGTAATGATATCCTCACTGGCGGCGCTGACAGCGATTTGCTCAATGGTGGAGCTGGCACTGACAAAGTAGTAGAATCGGGTGATTTAGCTAAATTTATTCTCACCAACGATCGCCTAATTGCCAATGGTGTTGATGTACTCATTAGCGTTGAACAAGCTGTACTCACTGGCGGTAGTAGCTGGAATACTTTAGATGCATCTGGATTTACCTTGGGTTCAGTTACACTAGATGGTGGCGCTAGTGACGATTCATTATTTGGTGGTAGTAAAAGCGATCGCTTGATTGGTGGCGATGGATATGATTATCTTGATGGCAAAGCTGGCCTAGACACTCTCATCGGCGGTGCTGGCGGAGATACATACGTTGTAGATAACGTTGGGGATGTAATTTCCGAAACTGCTACCTATGGCTATGACACAATTCTCTCTTCTGTTACTTATACTTTAGGGACAAATCTAGAAGAATTAACCCTTACGGGAACTGCTGCCATTAACGGTACAGGCAACAGCTTAGATAATAGAATCACGGGTAATAGTGGTAATAACACTCTCAACGGCGGAGTAGGAGACGACACTCTTGATGGTAAAGGAGGTGTTGATACCTTAATCGGTGGCTCTGGCAATGATACTTACATAGTTGATAATACCCTAGATGTAATTATCGAAACCTCTACTACAGATAGCGATCGAGTCGAAGCTTCTGCTACATATACCCTAGCAGCCAATCTGGAAAATTTAACACTCGTTGGCAGTGTCGGTAATATCAACGGTACAGGAAATAGTCTCGATAATGATATTACAGGTGATGGTGGCAACAATATACTCAGCGGACTAGCAGGTGGTGACGTTCTCTATGGCCAAAATGGCAACGACACCCTCAACGGTGGAGATGGAAATGATTACCTCTATGCCGGAGCAGGTGATGATGTCATCAACGGAGGAAACGGTGATGATTATCTTGAAAGTATCACTGGCAAAGATATCTTTAATGGTGGGGCTGGACAAGACTATTTTGCCAGTGACCTAGACAACAATAATATTTACGTTTTCCAGTTTGGAGACTCTTCAGCCTTGGCTCCTGATGCAATAGACTTGTTTACTATTGGCAACGAAAAAATCGATTTACTAGCTGCAAATGGTACAGCTTTAGGAAAACCAGTCGCCTTAACTCGTGCTGCCGACTATGACGGCTATTCGACAGTAGAGATGACACAGCAGGTATTTGTTGATGCTAATGGAAAATTGGCAGGCAACCAAACTCTGGGTATTAATAGTGCTGCTATAGTTTACAACGGTCTAGATTTATTTTTAGTTGTCAACGATGGTATAGCAGGATTTCAAGCCAGTAGTGATTTGTCAATTAGGTTAGAAACCTACGGTACATTACCTGGCTTTGGCTCTGTACCAGTTGATACCTTTTTTGTTTAATTAGAAAGAATCAAGAGTTTGAAATTTCGGTTCCTGTTAATTATTGACGGTTGACCTTAACTGTCAGCCGTTAACAACATGAGTCATTGTGTAATTTCAAAGCATAAGAACTTAACTAGTTTAGTTGTGCAACTTATCAAATACCCAAGCCAAAGCATCATCAACATTAGTAACGTAATTCCCTGGTGGTATGGCTGGACGATTGACCATCACAACTTTCACCTCAAGTTCTCGTGCAGCAATAATTTTGGCGTAGGTTGCATCGCCACCACTATTTTTACTGACTATGGTATCGATGTTGTGTTGAATCAGGATTTCCCTTTCATTATTGAGGGTAAAGGGGCCGCGATCGCACAATAATATCCCTGGTGGCACCAAGGCATCAGGGGCAGGAGGATCGATCATTCGCATTAAAAACCAAATATCTTTGAGGTGAGCGAAAGCGGCGAGTTCTTGCCTACCAACTGTCAAAAATACTCGCTGCGCCTGGTTTTGCAAGACTGATGCTGCGGCTGTAACGCTGTCAACTTCAATCCAGCGATCGCCACTTACCTTTTGCCAAGGTGGACGAATTAACATTAGATGGGGTATTCCAACTTTGGTTGCAGCCTCTACAGCATTCCAAGAAATCTGGGTAGCAAAGGGATGGGTTGCATCAATTAGCAAATCAATTTGCATTACTTCCAGATAACTAACCAACCCAGCCACACCACCGAAGCCTCCAACTCGCAAATCACCTAAAGGAACTGATGGTTCACGGGTGCGGCCAGCTAAGGATGTGATTGCTTCTACCTCTTCCATCGCCGCGAGTCTAGCAGCTAATTCTGCTGCATCTCCCGTTCCACCCAGAATTAAAACGCGCATCATACAGGTGGAATTTTGGCCAAAATACCATTTTTCAGTGCTTTTGGACGCTCTGACCAAGGCAGTAAACCATCTGGCTTGGCATAGTATTGACTAGCACATTCCAAGACCGCAGATGCACTTTCATTAACAGCTAGATCGCCAAATAAATATGTTAATTTGCCTTTGGCAGCAAAGGCAACCACACAAGAACGATTACAAGCACTCATACATTCAACTTCTTGAATTGGGAATTCGTCTCGCAACTCCCAATCTTGTGCTAGGTGCTGGAGTTCCTGTAATAGTTGTTCGCCACCACTTCCAGCTAAACGTTTTCCATCTTGCCAAGCGCTGGCACAGGTTTTGCAAACAAATAAAGTGTGGTCAGGAATATCACAGCGATCGGTTGTGGAAATATTTGCAGTCGCAGTCATCTGTACCTCACTCAAATTTGGAACTGATAAATTTACTTCGGTAGGCATCCCGACTCACTCAATTTGGAATTTGCGATCGCCTAGACAAGCTAATCTCAAATCTCAAATCAGTTCGCAGTTGCTCCCAAGCGCCGGATTTACACCGAACTTTAAGAGTTACCTCTGGTAGTTGACCCCCACCAGAACCGAATAACCTTAATAATCGTAACACTAGGGTCGAATGATACTGAAATCATCTAGATTCTTTATCTTGCTTTTTGAAAAATATATGTGTTATGATTGATAATCGTGTGGTTAAGGACGTATAGCTCAGTTGGTTAGAGCGCTACGTTGACATCGTAGAGGTCACTGGTTCGAATCCAGTTACGTCCATTTTTGGAAAGTCCTTATCTGTAACTGCTGTTGTGACTTTACCCATAACTTTGCCGCGATGGGAAGAGTTGAAATTTCCATGCAGATATCTAGAATGTTTGATATACCAAGGAACAGGCAACAGCTTGCTATATTTTTTGCCAATTATAACTAGCGAAATAGTCAAAAAATAACTGGAGGGAAAGTACTGTGATTAAATCAATACAAGATAAATGGGCACTAGTTACAGGTGGTAACCGAGGGATTGGGTTTGCGATCGCCCAGGGTCTACTGGCAAAAGACTATGAAGTAATTATTACTTCGCGCTCCCTTGATAACGCCAAACAAGCAGCCCAGAAACTTCAAGGAAAGGTAATTCCTATGGAATTGGATGTGGCTGACGATCGCTCCATCAATGAAGCAGTGAAAACCCTCCACCAAAACAGCGATCGGTTAGATGTTTTGATTAATAATGCTGGCGTGTATCCAGACAAGGATGTAAACATTCTCACCATTGACCGTGACTTGCTCGATTCCACAATGAATGCTAATACGTTTGGCCCAATTCGGATGGTGCAGGCATTTTTACCCCTGTTAGAAAAATCCCCAAATGCTAGAGTTATTAATGTTTCAAGTGGTTATGGAGCATTGTCAGATTTATCCGCCGATGTGCCAAGTTACTGCCTATCGAAGCTGGCATTAAATGGGGCAACAATTATGCTGGCACAAGCTTTGCACTCCAAAGGGATCGTTGTGAATTCTATTTGTCCGGGGTGGGTGAAAACGGATATGGGTGGGTCATCAGCACCGCGTTCACCAGAAAAAGGAGCCGACACTGCAATCTGGTTGGCTACTGATGCTCCACGCAATATAAGCGGTAAGTTTTTGCGCGATCGCAAAGTAATTTCTTTCTAAATGTTGCTAATTTCATGTCTAAAAAGGATTGTTCATGATATCAAAATCGTTGCACAGACATTGCATTGCAACGTCTCTACATTTGGATTCATCGTATATGGCATTCCTGAATCAAGGAATAATTGACCAACTTATAAAATTCTTCCCCTGAGGCTTCTACTCACCACTCACCACTCCCCACTTCCCATTTCCTTCAGCACCGCTACCAATTTTTCAATATGTGCTGCTTGATGAGTTGCCATTACAGATATTCTGATGCGACTTGTGGGCACTGTGGGGGGACGAATTGCTGGGGCAAAAATGCCAGCATCTCTAAGGTACTTTCCAGCTTTGAGTGCATCTGTGGCATTAGGCAATTGAAAACATAATATGGGTGATTCAGAAGGCAGTAATTTTAGATTAGGTAGGTGTTCGAGCAAAGCTTTCAAGTAACGCACATTTTCCCACAATTGGGCACGGCGTTGCGGTTCTTGTTGCACTATCTCGATCGCTGCTAAGGCTGCGGCTGTATCAGCAGGTGAAAGTCCAGTGGTGTAAATCCAACTAGGTGCGCGGTTCCGTAAAAAATCGATTAGGACGCTACTTCCTGCTACATACCCGCCTAAACTACCTAAAGCTTTACTCAAAGTACCAATTTGAATTAGGGGCTTTCCCGTACATCCAAAATATTCAACACATCCAGCACCAGTTTTTCCTAATATCCCGGTGGCATGAGCTTCATCAACTAGCAGCATACAGTTAAACTCATCAGCGAGATCCAAAAGTGCTGGCATTGGACATAAATCGCCATCCATGCTGAAGACGCTATCAGTCAGAATCAAACAGCGTCGGTAATTTTGCCGCTGTTGACTTAACTGAGTTTTAAGTGCGACAACATCACAGTGCGGATATTCGACAACTGCTGCACCGCACAGAATCGCCCCATTTTTCAAACTGGAATGATTGTATTGGTCAGATAAAATTAAATCCCGCTTGCCGACCAAAGCGGTAATTGCACCCAAATTAGCTAGATACCCGGAGCTAAATACCAAGGCATCTTCAGTTTGTTTGGTAGATGCGATCGCCTTTTCTAATTCTCTATGTAATTTACGATGTCCACTGAGTAATCTAGAACCAGTACTACCAGTACCAAATTCTTCAATAGCAGCGATCGCAGCGGCGATCAAACGTTCATCCCCAGCCAATCCCAAATAATCATTACTGGCAAAATTAATTACCTCTTGCCCAGCTAAAACCACCGTTGCACCTGGACGACCGTCGATAGTTTGTACTGAACGATACCAATCCGCCCGATGAATTGTTGTCAGAGATTTTTCTATCCAAGCATAAGGGTCATGGGGCATAGAGGCGAGTGGGAGATGAGGGAGACGCGGGGACACGGGGACGCCCAGAAAAATTAATCACCAATGATTCCTTGATGGTAGAATCCCCCGGATTTATCCGTGGAATCAATCTAAAATCCAAAATTGTCTGACTAATAACCAACTTGTTCGCTACTACTGAGATGAGCGATCGCTTGTTTAATCCAATCTTCTACATAGGCGTCTTTTGGTAGTCCGATATCTTCACTTACTACGTGTAAGGCGTGACTGACTTCATGGGCAGTATACCCTAAAGCAAACAGCGTCATTTGCACTTCTTCGAGAATTCCTGGTGCAGGGCCGCCTGTGGCGACGAAGAAGCCCGCTGACTTGCGCCACTCGATCAATTTGCTTTTGAGTTCTAAACAGATGCGTTCGGCAATTTTCTTACCGACACCGGGGGCTTGAATTAAGATTTGGGTATTGCCAGCGATAATTGCTTGGACTAAATCTGGTAGTTCCAAAGTGTCCAATAGAGCGATCGCTAAAGCTGCACCAATACCGCTAACACTCAGCAAGTGACGAAATAAATCCCGTTCTGCTGGCGAAGCAAAGCCGTATAGTAACGGCACTTCTTCGCGAATTTGATAATGAGTAAAAATTTGCGCCACTCCTCCTGAGTCTGGTAATTGATTTGCTAAACGTTGCGGAATTTGCAAATCATACCCTATACCGTTCACTTCTAGAGTCAAAATGACGCGATTAGGGTTAATTGTTTGGATACCAGCGACGAGACCTTTAAGATAGCTGATCATTCTAAGAAACCAAAATATTTTAATCCTTCAAGAATTCCACCTGCACAAAAAGCTTTTGCCAGGTAACGGTGGTCAGCAGGATTGTCATTGTGCCATTCGAGTAACTCTTTTCTGGCATTCCCGACAATGATTCCCCGTTCGTTGCCTACAGTAAATAAAGCAATATCATTACCTGAATCACCACAGACAACTGTTTGTTCGGCTGCAAATTTCCACTTTTGACGCAAAAATTGCATTGCCTGACCTTTATCGCTGGAATGGGGTACAATGTCAAGGTCTATTCCGCTACTGTAGATTAACTTTACATTTAATTTATAATTTTGCAACTCTGTCTCAAGTCGTGGTAGAATTCCCGCTACAGATTGTTGAAGGAAAAAGCTGACTTTGAAGGGACGTTGTTCTGAGTCTGGTTGCGGTTCTAACTCAGGAAAACTACTGGTTATAGATAATATAAGTTCGCGATTCCAACCAGGTGATAAGACTTCTGACCAATCAGCATCAGGAGTGTCAGCGCCATCGAGGTAAATTTCTGTACCGACAGCTAAAACAAGAGCATCTGGTTGTAAAAGATTTTTTTGAGCTTGAAGTTCTTGGTAAAGAACAGGCGATCGCCCGGTAGAATAAACAATTTTTGTACCATATTCTTGGCGATGTTGACTGAGCAATTCACTTAGTTGTGCTAAGGCGCTGTCATCTCCCACAGTGCGATACACAAGGGTATCGTCTAAGTCTGTTACAAAAAGAAATTTAACCATAACTACCTCTTTTGCCAGGTTAACCATCAAAAAGTTTATGTTGTTTTGGTACTAATCTCATCTAGGGGAAACATTGATGTCGTCCAAAAAGCCAGCTATCCCAATACTGCTGGGTTTTTGCATTTTGAACTCGGAATTTGGTTTCGGGAAAAGGGTAAAGGTTTTTTCTTTCCCCTTTTCCCCACAACCCGACAAGTATTGCCACCTATCCTGTTTTTGTCTGGTGCGTCTGGTGTCGATAAGACTGCGATCGTTACTGCTCTACAAGCGTGTAATACTATTCCATCTCGTGTATTTTTACATACTGACTCAAATTTACAGAAATGCTAATTGATGATGACGATTGGCAAAAAACAATTCAATGCTTTGATAACACTGAAAAAATAGAGTATTCATCAAAATAATTTATAATTAGTAATTACTAATTCATAATTGCAATTAGTAGGGGCTTGAACCCACCACTAATTGTAGACCACTAAATTTTAAATTTAGTGGCGGCTTGTACCCATTCTTTAATTATGAATTAATAATTATTTGGCCATATTGCAACCAGCTAAATTAATAAAATTTACAAAACATTTAAGTAGAACAATGTCGAAAAACCAAACTATGTTAATAAAAATTAAATAGGCTCAAACCCTCTTCCCTCCTGCCTCCTGCCTCCTGCCTCCTGCCTCATCGCAACAATAAATATTTACACCGACCTACTTATTCATCGCTCAAAGTTTCAATCAATAAATCTACCTGTTGCTGTCGCTGCTGCAAAAAAGTTTCGCACTGACGTAAATATTCAACAGCTTTAGCAAATTGATCGAAAACCTCTTCCAATTCCAACTCACCCGCCTCAATACGAGCGATGATTTCCTCTATCTCATTAACCTTCGCCTCATAATTCCAACCTTCTATTGAATCAGAATTAGAGGAATTCTTACGTTTAGCCATTAATCTCTGTGCGTCCTCTGTATCTCTGCGGTAGCCAACTGCAAGCCGCTTTGCGTTTACGTTATTCTCTTACTTTCGTTAACCTTGTCTTTAACTTTAATCACATCAATCCCCAACTAAATTTGCTGTTGCTTGCTGCGATCGCCCTAAATTACAAAGTTAGTTTAAAGCATCAATACACTACGATACAATCAATTTACCCACCCTAGCACCTGCAATTGTGGTTAACACCTCTCCACAAAATCCGACTCCAACTCATTCTCCCTCTTACATTCCGCCTCTTGAGAGTGGCGATCGCCTGACTCGCCCAGAATTTGAGCGTCGCTACAATGCCATGCCCAACCTCAAAAAAGCCGAATTGATTGAAGGAGTCGTTTACGTGTCATCACCTTTGCGCTTTGAACCACACGCCGAACCACATGCTAATTTAATGATTTGGCTGGGAAATTATAAAGTAGCCACGCCAGGAGTCAGACTAGGTGATAATCCAACTGTGCGGCTAGATTTAGATAATGAACCACAACCAGATGCCATTTTGTTAATTGATGCAGCCTGTGGTGGACAGTCTCATCTAGGTAGTGATGGTTACGTGGAAGGTGCGCCAGAATTAGTCGCAGAAGTCGCCGCTAGCAGTGCGACCAAAGATTTGTATGATAAAAAACGCGCCTATCGTCGCAATGGCATCTTAGAATATATTGTTTGGCAGGTTTTTGAGCAAACTGTAAGTTGGTTCAGCTTGCAAGATGGTGAATACGTAACACTGACACCAAATGCCTCAGGCATCATTGAAAGTCAAATATTTCCTGGATTATGGCTGGATGTCTCAGCATTAGTTAATGACAATATGCAACAGGTTTTAGCGGTGTTGCAAACAGGGCTAAATTCAGTTGAACATCAAGCGTTTGTTCAGCAGTTGAACAATAGCTGATTTATTGATACTCACACAGCTATCAAAACATAGCGAGCGCATTTATGATTTTGCGAGCGCATTTATGATTTTGCGAGCGCATTTATGATTTTTGCGAGCGCATTTATGATTTTGCGAGCGCATTTATGATTTTTGCGAGCGCATTTATGATTTTTGCGAACGCATTTATGATTTTGCGAACGCATTTGTTATTTTGCGATCGCATTTGTTATTTTGGCGATCGCTAGTTCAATTTTCATTAAATCAAAGGCGGGCATCATTTCAAGCCGATCGCCTCTGGAGTGAGAAAAGTCTATTTACCAGAGGGAAGCTTTAGTTCGATGTTTAATTTGTTCCCTATTTCCATAACATTTAAGTTGAATTTGGTTAATGTTGACATAGGCTCTATTTTATTGCCGCCTTTTCGACTTCTTCGCAAATTTTTACCCAAGCTTGGTTACGTTCTGCCTTATTTAGAGTGTCGAGGGGTTTATTTGGAGGGTGAACAGCTTGGTATTTTTCGATGTCGGTTTTTCTGTATGAGCTTGCACTAATTGGAATCCAGATAATGGTTAATCCCTCTTGTTCGGCTGCGTTGAGTAAGGGGGGGAGTTCATGTCTGTGGATAAAATCAGAGCCTATAAAGTCAGGGCTGACTAACAGGATAGCAACCTTAGCTGTGGCTAATGCTTTTTCAATCTCGGCTTTCCATTTTGCGCCAGGTTTGATTTTGGTGTCATCCCAAACGATCAAACTTTCTGCACGAATATAGGGTTTTAGTTGTGTTTGCAGTTCTGTTAACCATTCTGCATCTTGATGACTGTAGCTAATAAATATTTGGTTTCTGATGCTTTCTGACATAATTGGTTCTTTAATGGGGACTGGTTCAATAATTCCTTTGTCTATTGGTTGTCTTTGTCGAGTTCTTATATCTTCATACCCATCAAGTAGTTGACGCAAATCGAGTTTTAATTTTAGTTTGCCGATGGTGATTGTGCTTTCACCCATTGATTCGAGTCCGAGAAGTTCTTGGTAGTCGAGGGGTGGATGTTTGGGATGGTTGGGGACGGGAACCCATTCGGTGATTTCGAGATTCGGAAGACTTTTGTGGATTTTTTGGAAGATATCGCGGAGAATACCGAGAAATAAGCGCCGTGTTTCTTTACGTCCGCTAATGGTGATGAAGATTTTTTTGTCTTCGGGATCGGCTTTGATCCGAGCGATGTTGTAGATTTCGTTGTTTTCTTGATATTGCAGCATTACGCCACTGCGCCAATAGATTTGTTTATAAATTTTTTCGTGGCTGATGACGATGAAGCGAGAGATGATACTTTCGGGGAGAACTTTGTAATGGTATTGAAATTCCAGGGTTTCGCCTTGGAGTTTTGTTTCGTCTGGTTGGTCTTTAGGCAGAAGTCCTGCAATCAGAAATTGTGGTGGCGTAGACTCTAGTGCAAAGCAAAGCTCAAATTCTTTCATCAGCCCGATCAGATAGTCGTGACGCTTGGTAGGGTAGCGTTCTGGATTGAGGAGGCGGGTGAGATCGGCGTAGGTGAAAATGCCTTTGGTTTTAGTTTTGAGGTTTTCATCGCTTAGGAGCGCGTAAATACCTTCTGTCACCCAGTTGGGTTTGAGGACGTTGGTATCTTTGAGGATGGGATGATCGCGGAAGTTGAGAACTAAGCCGAGTCGATGCAGCAAGTCGATGAGTTGCTCTTGGTTTTGTTCTTCGGGAATCTCTTTTTGGTGGCAGATGCCGATGTAGCTGTTGTAGCTGATGAAGTCTTCAGTCATGGATTCGAGTTGTTCTTTAACCTCAAACCATGTCAGGGGTAAAAGGTCGTAGACTTCTTTGAGTTTGGCGATTTGCTGCAAAATTGCGGTGCGAAGTTCATCAATACCGATATTGTCTTGGCAGGAGGTTTCGATTATCGCTTGGATGTTGGGATATTTTTCGCGTAATGCTTTGCGGTTGATGTCGAGGGGTTGTTCGTCTTTTTTATTGCCAACGATAATCACGGGGGACTGTCCGCCGAAGCTTTCGATTAGTTTCAGCCAATATTCGATGCGGTTTTCTTCTTCGCTGGTGCGACAATTACAAACGAGGAGATAGAGGCTACGCTTAGTCAGAAAAAACTGATGGGTGGCATGATAAATTTCCTGTCCGCCAAAGTCCCAAACATTCAGGCGGATGTCTTTGCTATTGACCTGCACGTTCCAAGTTTGCACATTTAGTCCGTCGGTTTGGGGTTGATTTTGATCGTATTGATTGCGGATTAGTCGCTCAATGAGGGATGTTTTGCCGACGCTACCTTGTCCAACAAGCAAGAGTTTAGCTTCGTGTAATGGTCGAGTTTCACTTGTGCTAATTTGCCTCAAGTAATTAAAAATCTCTTTTGGATCTTTTGAATTAAGAATTTCTAATGGAATCTTGGTAATTGAATTGCCACTCAGCTCAAGCTCCCTGAGATTGGTTAAATTAGCGATCGCCTCTGGAATCTCGGTTATTTGGTTGTCACTGAGTTTAAGCTGCGTCAGATTAGACTTGTCCGAAATATTAACTTAGGAAAAGAAAAATGGTAAAACGTTAAATTGAGCGTCTACCATTTTTCGATATTAGTTATGGTTTTTGATTATATCCAGAAATATCCCCACCGGACAAAACAAATTTTAGGGATT
>NZ_JACJTU010000037.1 GCF_014698835.1 Nostoc paludosum FACHB-159
CAAGGTAGGTCTGTTATTGATTTTTTTGCACAGGCTCTAATTGCTGATTCTGATAATTCTCTGTCTCGCCCTTCTTTACTTCCTCAATATTAGACCTGAATCCTTACACAAAATTTAATAGATAAATACATTAGAAAATACATAAGTCTTGAAATGAAAAACTCTTCTAAATCAGATTCTTGGATTGGTCGTTTAATAGGCGATCGCCAGCGTTATCGACTAGACAAACGGTTAGGCGCAGGCGGTATGGGCGACGTTTTTCTGGCAATGGATACTTTACTCGGCCAGCAAGTGGCTTTAAAGTTGCTGAAAGATAATTTAGCCAACTCCAGCGAATTGAGAAAGCGTTTTGAACGCGAGGTAGCCGTATGTGCAGCACTCAGAAGCGACCACATTGTGCAAGTCAGCGACTATGGCGTTACGAGTGAAGGTTATCCCTTCTTTGTGATGGAGTATCTACGCGGCCAGAGTCTCGGACAACTACTACGGTCTGAAAATAGGCTATCTGTGGAACGAATACTCGCCATTACAACTCAGGTTTGTGATGGTTTGCGTGCAGCTCATGAGGGTGTAACTCTATGGCGCAATAACGCTACAATCAGCGAACATATCACGGTGGTTCATCGGGATCTCAAGCCAGACAATATCTTTTTAGTACCGACAACTTTGGGAGAGTTAGTTAAAATTCTCGACTTTGGCATTGCTAAAATCCGCGAAGATACTGCGGAACATACTAAATTAACTAATATGTTTTTAGGCACGTATCATTATGCAGCACCTGAACAATTGGAAGTCAAAGCAAATATTGATGGGCGTGCAGATATTTACAGTTTGGGCATTATTCTTTATGAAATGTTCAGTGGTGTAGATCCCTTTGGTTTAGGTTTAAGTTCTCAAAAAATAAGCGAAATTTCCTGGGCTTTAGCACATACTTCTAAGCCTCCAGTACCACTGCGATCGCTACCTGGATTGTCACCAATATCGCCAGAAATAGAAGCAGTAGTAATGCGATGTCTACAAAAATCACCTAATGAGAGATTTACTAATGTACAGGAGTTCAAGTTGGCTCTACAAAATGCTGTTGCTCAATTAGGTATTACTGATTTAACTATAGCTCAAGATTTACAAACTTATGCACAAATATCCAACGAGCAAACTAGAATTAAACCATCATCTTTTCAACAAATATCTACAGAAAAAACAGTTAGGCGACCGTTTCATTTTAGGCCAGTAAGTGAGGATAAAACTGTTAAGCATTCAATTAATTTTATTCAACATATAGATAACGAAACAATCCAACAGCCATTTGTCGCTCGGCAGGATATCGAAGACGGGACAATTCAGCAATCTCTACCTTCTGAAACAGATTTTGAGGACAAAACAGTTAGACGACCGCTACAGCCTGTTGAACAAAGTATTGCAGAGGAGATTTTATCGCTGGAAAAAGAGACAATTAGCGAGATTCTTGCTGAAGTTATTGGCCCAATTGCTAATACTTTGATTCAAGAAGTTATGGTGCGATCGCCTAATACTCAAGAACTGTTAGAAAACTTAATGCTTTATCTTTCTGCAAAACAACGAAATGAGTTTGAGAATAAGGCTATATTGTGGAGCAAAAAACATTCTATTCATACTCCAACTTGGTCAAATCATCCCTATGTTCTAAATAATTCAGTTATTAATGCTAGTTTCCTACGTCAATGTGAAGAAAGGTTAGCTGATATTATTGGCCCAATAGCAGGTTCGTTAATTCAAGCAGTTCTAACATCTCATCCGCAAATTTCTCATCAGGAATTAGTGATGATTTTAGCTAGAGAAATTCCCGATGAAAAAAAAGCTAATAACTTTTACCAGCAAATGTTTAATTAACTATAAGTAGTTTATTATTTATAAATAGAGATACAGCACATTGCAGCTTGGTGAGGTACAGATAATCGTAGGGGCGCATAGCTATGCATAGGTGTCAACTTAAGCTAGAAATAGCTTCGGTGTTGGCTTCCTCACCCGCCAGAGAATAAATTAAGAGGCTAATAGCTCAAGTCTACTTCAGTAGACTCAAAATCTTGGGGGATATTTAGTCATCAAAAGATTACTTCTGCTATAAGCATTGAACTTCAGTTCCTTGCGGGACATCAGTTCTACGTTAAGTTGACACTAATGATAGCTATGCGCCCCTACCCATGTACTTCATTTAAGTGAAATATGCTGTATTTGTAATTAAATGATGTTCGTAAATGTAGGGGAGTATAGTTAACTGTGCGCCTCTACATTTACGAACCAAAATATTTAGTATTATTCGTGCTTTCGGTTCTTCTGTTCCAGCAGCCTCATGGCGATTTCTAAACTTGATTTCATTCTATTGAATGATGCTGCAAGCGTACCAATCTCATCATTGGTTTTCTGCTCAAAATCAGTATTGATTTTGCCAGTACTAACTGCTTGAGCAAGCTTAGATATTTTTATAATTGGTTTAATTACAGCCTTTTTAAGCAACATATTTATGGCAACGATTACCAGGGTAAATATACCAGTTTGTACTCCCATCGCTAACCACCAGTAATGATTTGCAGTGCGAAGAATTTTCTCTGCCGGAACATAAATCATTTGAGCAAAAATAGTTTTGTGGAGCTGCCAACCAAAACCATTTTTATCTCCGTAGATAGCTAATTGGCTTTTAGGAGCTTTATCTGGAGTTGAATGGCATTGTAAACAGCTGGGATTATCTAAAGTCAGTCGTCGAGCAATATAAAATGTTCTGCCTGTAGGTAAAGAACGAAAGCCTGAATATGTTAAAGTTTCTGGGTTGTTGCTAAATACATTAATCAGTTGGCTTTCAAAACTATCAGCTATATCTAACTTATTCGTAGGATTGAGAGCTGCTTCTTTATAAACAAAGTCCTTATATTGTTCGTTAGTCCGAATGTTCTCGAAAACAGCCCTTGCGGAAAAGGATGCAACTGTTTCTGGAATGAAGGCTGGACTGCTATCTAATTTAGACTCTAGAAGAGGAATAATATTATTTGTGGTGTAGTTTCTTACAGAGTCCATTGATTGTAAGAAATCATCTGCTTGGGTGATAACAGCGACCTGCGCTCTTTGATTTAGTATATTTGATAAAATAGCGCCACTAATAACAATACTTCCTAAGAAAACCAGCATTAAAAGTAAAGTAAATTTGTTAGCTAGTTTAAGATTATCTTGAAGCAATTTAATTTTTTTAACTAATTTCTGATTTTTTAGCATATTATTTCCTTGGTTCAACCAAAACTTTTGATGTCTTCTATAAAAGAAAACGTGAATTAATTTTTTCAGAAAATTGGAAGATATCTGTATATAGATTATTAAGGTTAATGATTTAAAACAATTAGCCGGAGGTCGAGTTAATTCACCTAATTAAGGTTAATTGTTCGTATTAGGAGTTAATGGTACTTGGAAATTGCCAGAACCAGGAGTAGGATTATTAACTTTGAGAGAAAATCCTCTAGAATCCTTATTGCCAAACTTATCAGTTGCTAACAGTTGAATTGATGATGGTAAGGCTTGATTTGCTGTCAGCACTTTCGACCCTGAAAGCGGGACGCTACCAAAAGGATCGAGTTCCACGCTAGCATCTTGACCTTCTACTTTCCATTGCAGAGTTACAGGTTGGTCGGGTTGAAGGACTATGTTTGGTTCTTGACTACCGTTAATTGTGAAAGAAATAATCTTCAGTGGTTTAGGTAAGATACTAATCGTAGACTGGGCTGAATCAGAATTAGGTTGCTTGCCAGGATTAGAAGAGAAAGCTTTTAACTCAAATGTGTATTGTCCAGGTTCGGAAATACTTAAAGGAATATTTTTACATGATAAAACTTGATTTTCTGAATGACATAGTTTCTCGAGTTGATGAGGAGTGTAGCTTGCTAAAACATTTTCCGTTCCATTATCTGCTTTACTGACAACTTGCAACTGAGATAGTTGTTCGGGGTTTTGAATTTGCCAAGTCAAATTCATGGTTTGGCCTGACATATATTGATTCTTATCTAGTTGAAAGTTAACTACTTTTGGGTCTGGTTTTTCTTTGATTGCTACTTTAATATTTGCTGATGTTATAGCTTTATCTTGACTGCGATCGAAGACTTGTAACGTAAAAGTATAATCACCTGGTTGTGTAACCCCAGTATCGTAATTAAAACAAGATAATGAGCTTTGCTGAATTTGGCATTCATTTTTTAACGTGTTAGGGATACCCTTATTGAAGTCAAACTTTTGAGGCGCAGTAGGCACAGGGCCAGTATTATCTATTTCTATTTGGGAAATTTGGTTAGGGTTGCGAATTTTCCAATCTAAACGGACTTCATCTCCTTGAAGATAATTGATACTATCTGAGACAAAATAAACTAATTTTGGAGGGGTAGGCGGTTTAAAGAATAACAGCCATACCACAAAAGCTAAACTTCCTAAACATCCTAAAATTGTCAGCAGGATAGGAATAAATTGCCACCAAGGACGAGCATTCCATATTAAAGTGCCTTCTGGTAATTTATCCGATAACAGTAGGTCTTGTTTATCTTGGAGGACAATAACAAAATTGAGTGGAAGCCCTTTACCAAATAATGGTCGTCGCCACCAAGGTTTAGGGGTTACTTTCAAGTTAACTTTAAAGCTTTTATGAGGTAGTAAACGAATTTTAGCAGGGTCGCATTTATATCTAAATAGTTGTTCTTCTTCTCGGCTTTTGATGCTAACTTTTAATTCTCGTGGCGTGTTGCCTTGGTTGGTTAATTTGATTTGATATTCACCAGAACTATTGCTGACTTTTCCTCTTAAGGTAATTAATTCGACATCTAATTTATGTACTGGAGGAATTTGGATATATATTAAATCGAGTAGCACTAAATCAGGAGAATTAGCAGAATGTAAGCGAATCGTTGGTGAGTAATTACCTGCAAAGGTGTCTATTGGAGGGTGAAATTTCAGCGAAATACGTTCTTGAGAATTAGGATTTAGTTCTAGCCCATTGAGATTTGATAGTAAACCAGGGCCTTCTACTCCTGTTGCTCCATAACGTATTGTGTACCATTGTTCTTCTAAATCTGGAATTGTCAGGCGGAAGCGGTCAACTCGATCTGAACGGTTGTCAACTTTAACTTCTACTTGTAAAGCTTCTTTAGGTTTAATGATGGCTGGATTTCTAGGATTTGTTGTAGGTTTGAGGGAAAATGTAGGATCGTTAACCCGAACTGCGGTATGCTCTTTGAGCATTACTTTTAATTGGCGGGGGAACTGTATGGGTGTATCTTCGGGGAAATGTTCTGGAGCATCTACGACTAGGGTGTAATCATAAGTTCCAGGTAGAGCATCAATTGGGATATTAAACTCAAATGTTAATTCGCTATTTTGTTGCGGCCCTAGTGCTAAACGTTCTCTAGGAGAAGTACACCACTGTTGTAAAGTGTCGGATGCTTCATCAAAAAATACATCAATGACAGCACCTTGAGAGCTTTGATTGGTGATAACAACATAAACCTCAAGGGTTTCTCCAGGCATCCCGAATTGCATCCCTGGTGGATCTATAATCACGGAAATGGGGCTAGGTTTTTGCATATTATTGAACCTCTATATCTAGCGGTAAAGTTTGACTCGAAACGCATCATCACCACTAACAACTATGGTTCCTTGAACATCTTTGGTGACATCGATAGTGTTGATTTGAGAAGAACCTTGATAAGCCACTTGACCGTTTGGTGCTTGTGTACGATCTAGTTTTTGTTCGGCAGTTAACGGCCAAATGACAATTTTGCCATCATCGCCAGCACTCACCAGTTTGTTACCATCGACTGTGAAGGCAATACTCCGCACGGAGGTATTGGCTGCACGCCAGCGATCGCGCAATTCACATTGTTGTTGAGTTAGGCTATTGTTGACTGAGGTTTGTGTCTGCGGTGTTTGACACTTATCTAAATCCCACAAAGAAATAAAACCATCAGAGTCTGAGGTTGCCAATATATGAGAACCAGGAGCAAAATCCAGGCTCCAAATGTAATCGCCATCTCCACCATTTAATTCCGGTGTTGATAGTTGTCTTTGGTTATCTTCCAAGTTATTTGGGTTCATTAAGATAACACGCTTAAAATTGCCAGCCGTTACTAAAATAGTTTCATCCTCACTGAGAGCCAAGGCACGTATTGGATATTTGAGGTCTTTGCCTAAATCAGTAACTTGGGGGTTAGACTCAAAGTTAGTACCTGGCCCGGATCTTTTCCACAACCGGAGTTTTCCGCTACCGTGACCGCTAAATAAGTTCAGAGAATTTTCGGTAAAAACCAGAGCAAAAACGCGATCGCTTGTTTGGTCGTTGGGGTCGCGCAGACTATTTTCGCGATCGTGTGTCCGCACATTCCAGAATTGAATCTCTCCATCTTCTAAACCAGCAGCAATGCGATCGTCATCTTTTGGCATAAATCGTAAAGTCCTCACAGGTTGACCAATAACTGCTAACAAACCCTCAGGATTTGGTACTTTATCATTACAAGCACGATTCACAGGACTTGCAGCCGTTCCTTTCGGGTTTAGACGGTTCCCATCAACAGACCAAATACGGATTGTGCAATCATCTGAACCACTCACCACCGAGAAAGCATCGCCACTAAAGCGAACAGAGTTTACGATGTCTGTATGTCCAATAGGTTCGGGAATAAGTAGGAATAATATTAATGCTGCTAATAATGCTAATAAAGCCAAAAATAACCACAGTGGAACTATAGGTAAAACTTTTAAATCAAGAGTTTGGGTAGAGGGATCTGTACTTCCTAAACGCTGGTCTGCAAGTAAAGTTCTAGCTTCCAAGCGCAAAGTTTTTGCCAATCCCACCCAAGGACGTTTCGTTGTCACATTCAGAAGAGCTTTTGTTGTTTCTCCAATAGTTAAATCGACATTTTCTGGAACTACTTGATAAGTGCATCTTCGTCTATCTCTCCCTTGAAGTTCCACATCGACCTGTTGATAGAGATTGCTAGTATTCTTAAAAAATAGTTCAAATAATGCTGTTTTAGACTTGCGATCGGGCAACCATTTTTTATGATTTGGAAGCGTCTGTTTTTGTGGCGTGACAGTAAAACCAACATAACCCACTGGTAAAATTTCTAAAATACCTTCTACTGAAATTGCTGGACTGTTGCGACTACTTGCCTTGACAACAAAGGGATAATCATCGCTAGGCGCTTGAGTCATGGCTGGCGGTTGACATAGAAAAGAAATCTCTTCCTGTCCCCCTGGTTCTAAAAGCAATCTTCTTTCTGTACTACCAATTATCCAAGAAGAGTTAAGACCTTCAAAACGAACTACAGTTTCAACTTCAATTGGACTCAAGTTTCGCACCCGTGCTGGTATTTCAACAGAATTACGAGGGTAAACTTGAAACCGCCGCACAGGTAGTTCTACACTTAATAATGTAGATATCTTACCTGGCTGAATAATCAGACGCACCAACAGCTTGCGCTCTTCCCGTAGCTGGGGTGAAAAGATTCTCACCGTGAGGTTTATCGTACCTACAAATGCAGGTATAGGTGCATCAAAAATTTCAACTTTAAATTCAGTAACACCACCAGGAGGTTTAGCTGCTGCAACTTCTGGTGTAAGACGATACCATTGGGAGCCTGAACTCCGACTAGCTCCAGCCGCTAAAATTTCTAATTGAAAAGCAGCAAACTGCTCGCCATCATTAATCACTGTGACAACAAATGCAGCTGGTGAACCACCTGGTTTAAAAGTAAGGCTTTGGCTAGAAAGGCTAGCGTTAATAATACGGTTTTCCATACACCATCTGAGTACGAACAGCAGTTTAACTATGAGTGCTGTTCTTACTTTATGTTGTCATTTTGAGTAGCTTAAGTTTATAGCCATTAGTCGCTTTTTTTCTATTTTTGAGCGAGCTATTATTGAAAATATTTGATTTAATCTCTATTTTTAATAAAAAATATTTTGGCAAAAAATAAATATTTGTTCGTTAAATAAAACTTTTAATCTTGGATTTTTACAAATTTCTAATAGCTTGAGGATGATAATCATGAGTAGTACATTTGCTATAGCAACTGTAACCGCAGTACTGAAAAATGTAATTGAAAATGGTCTAACCACTGACCCAATCACAGCTAATATAGGGGACGTACTTGTAACAGCTATCTCACCCGATCGCATGGCTGTGGAAGCAGATGAGCGTTGCCAGATTAACCTGTTTCTTTATCAAGTAATGCAAAACCGCAATGCTGACTGGACATCTGGAGAACTTAAACAGCGTATCACTCAATCTCAGAGAGAACAACACTATACAAATCCGCCTTTAGCACTCGATCTCCAGTATTTAATAACAGTTTATGGAGCTAAAGATTTTCAAACAGAACTGCTGCTTGGATATGTAATGCAATTATTTTATGACATCCCAATCTTGACACAAGATATTATCCAAACTGCCTTACATAATACTTTAACAATTAATACTTCTGGCGTTTTATCACCAATGCTCACTGCTACATCTGTTCCTGTTGTAGCCGAACAAATTGCTCAAATAAAAATTAAGCCAGAGTTTTCTAATATGGAAGAAACTTCAAAGCTATGGTCTATCTTACAAACCCAGTATCGCCCATCAATTAGCTACCAAGCATCGATGGTATTGATTAAGAGCCGCAATACAATCTGAATCCCCTTTTAAACGGAACCTTCTAGCTTGAAAATAAGGCAGAGGGCAGGTGGCAGAAGGCAGAAGGAAGGATTAAGATTTTCATCCTTGGTTGTGCCAAAACCTGGCGTGAACGGCTGACTTGAAAGAGCAGGGGGAGCAGGGGAAGAAAGATACTTTCATACTTGGTGGTGAAACTTGTTTCATTGGGTCTGCCCTCTGCCCTCAGCATAGCTGCCTTCTTCAATTCTGCTTCTACTTATAACCATCCACGAATTTCAGCATCAGTTAGCGTTTTTTCTAATTTAAAATATTCACTTTGAGCAGCACTTAATAAATGCTTCATCATTATTGGTTCTCCTGCCTCCGCAGCATTAAAGGCGGCATTTAACGCAATATTGCGGATATTTCCACCTGCTAGATTAAGCTGGGAAAGCTTTTCAAAATCCAAGCCTTGGGTCGGTATTTTTTGAGGGAAAATACACCTCCAAATTTCTGCGCGTGATTTGACATCAGGAAAAGGAAAAGAAATCACAAACCGCAAGCGGCGCATAAAAGCCTGATCTAGAGAATTTTTGAGGTTAGTAGTCAAAATTGCTAAACCTTGATATGCTTCCATGCGTTGTAGTAAATAGCTGACTTCGACATTAGCATGGCGGTCATGACTATCTTTAACCTCAGAACGTTTACCAAATAAAGCATCAGCTTCATCAAACAATAAAATCGCACCACCCGCCTCAGCAGCATCAAAAATCCGCCGCAGGTTTTTCTCAGTTTCGCCGATATATTTACTCACAACTGCGCTCAAATCGATACGGTAAAGGTCTAGCCGTAATTCTTTGGCTATTACTTCTGCTGCCATTGTTTTACCAGTACCAGGAGAGCCTGCAAATAAGGCGCTAACGCCTAAACCACGATTTCCTTTACCAGCAAATCCCCATTCCCAGTAGACTTTTGCTCGTTGCCTAACTTGAGCAATTAGATCTCGCAGAATCTTTTTCTGTAATTCTGGCAATACTAAGTCATCCCAGTTAGCACTTGCATTGATATGCTGTGCCAAATCATCAAGTTGAGGACGTGCCATTGTCCGACAAATATCCCATAACTGATGAGAAAGTTCCGAGTAATTTGTAGGGGTAGTTTGAGAATTGGTTTGTTGATTTTGAACTCGCAAACAAGCAGACTGAATAGCAAGAGTATTGAGGTTGAACTGAGATACTAACACCGGAATTTGTTCTTTGAGTTCAGGTGTAGTAGTGCTAAGGCAAGAGTGCCAAATATTTTGTTGTTCTTCAGGGCTAAGTTTTTCTACTTCAAAAGTTATTAAAGGACGGCGTGGTGAATATAATCTATCTTCTGTAGAAATAATTAATGGAGTATGGATGTTTTGAATTAACTGTAAAATCGCTGTATTCAGTCCTGATTCTGCTAGATTTAATTGTTCGCAATCTATTAGAAGAAGATCGTTTGTTAAAGCAACTTGCCGTTCCCATCTGCGGATAAAGTTGTTGATATCGGTGGAATCTGTGGGCAAATTACGCGCAGAGATGATTTTGAGCGATCGCTCTATCATCTGACAAGCAATATTCGCGATCGCCCATTTATCGCTAACTTCTAAACCACACAGTTGCACTACAGGTAATGTAGATGCTACTTCTGTTCGCAACCAGATAGCTGCTATTCGTTCAGCTATATTTTGATGTGAAGATTGTAAAGGTAAATCGCTGTTCGTCTCTTGTATTGGCTGGATTAAGTGTATGAGCCGTTCGTCTTGATACGGTTCGCCCAGCAAATAAAGCAAAATACTATTGTCTATCTGCAAGCGACACTTAGTTATTTCTTGATTAGTCGCGACTTGAACCAATTGCCAATATTGCAGAGGAGACATAGGTAAAAGCACACTACCAGAAGCATTTGCGAATAAACGCATCGCTAAACCAAAACTTGGATAAGCTAAATGCTCATCTCCTTCAGCTTTGGCGCAAAGTTGAGAAAAATAAGGTAAAAGAGCCTGAGCAACACACAGCAGTAAAATTTGACACTCAAATAATGACAGAGAAAATGTATTACAAAGATATTTCAACGCTGGAGAATTATTAATTGTGGCGCTGACATTAGCAAGGATAGATGGGATATCAACACTAGATGCTGTATCTTGCTCTTGGCGATCGCTATAATCAATAACAGCTTGCTCAATTGCAGATATAGCAGCTTCTAGGTATTGGATGTTGGTTTTGTCTTCAACAAATGCAGGGTGAGGATTCATCTTATTTTGGGGTTGGGACGCATTGTAGGGGCGTACAGCGAGCTGTGCGCTCCTAGCGTGGCATTATTTTTTCAAACTGATATTACTGGGTTCTCGATCTGCAAGTGAGGTTTGAGAATTTGCAATATCTGACTGATTCTGCACCTCATCTGGAGACATAACTGCGTCAGTAGTACCATTATCTTTTTCCAAAGAGTGATTAATTTCCTGATGAGATTTGGAAGTTGTTATCTCTTTCCAAGCAGCTTGAGCAGCAGATCCCAGACGGCTTTTGAGTTCTAAAGCTCCTTTTGCAGCCACAGAACCTAAACGGGTTCCCACCTGTGAAACACTCTTGACAGCCACAGAACCTAAACGGGTGCTGATAGTTGCAGTACCTTGAGAAAGCGATCGCCAATACTTATCTGCTTCTTTTTCCAGTTCTTCTGGATCGATGAGTTTGTTATTTTCAATTGATTCACGAGCTTTACTTACTGCTTTAATGTATGTATCTCGTGTCCAGTCTCCAGTAGCTTTAATATCTGTCAAGATGCGTTTATTAATTGCTGCAAGTAAAGCCTGAGTTTGCAACTTTGGATCTGCTGGTTCAAGAATTTCTAGATTTGGGGTGACTTTAACTAAAACACCAGCTTTCTCACTAGCATCTACTTTATCGGGATACAAAGAGGAAAATGCAGTTGCATCCATATCTCTAACGACTGTTCCATCTTCAATAAGATCGCTGGTTTCTTGAATAAAAAGAATGAATTCTCCAGCTTGAATTACATCTCCAGGCTTCAAGAGATAAGTTTTATTGGGTTCAACAATTTCATCGTTAACCTTAGAGCCATTTGTACTGCCAAGGTCAATGTAAAAAATTTCACCATTTTGGCGAAAAAACTTACCATGTACGCGGCTGACATCGGCACTATCTAAGACTAGAGCAGAATCAGGCGATCGGCCGATTAAACATACATCCTCATCAGTGAATAGCTCTTCAAAATCTAATTCAATTCCCCGGATTTTTGTTTGCGAATTAAAAACTTTAACTTTCATGGCTTTTACCCTAATATTGGTTTTAAATACTCAGCAAGTGAATATAAATCCGCATACTATTTATGCAATATTCACTCTCGTTTAACCGATTAAACATGGTTAATTCCGTATAGTAATATTTTCAATTTTTCATATATTTTAGCTATTTGTCATTGGACAAACGTCTATTTTTGATTTTAATAAAAATATTTGAGTAAAATTCAACTTTTGGTTAATAGTTGATTTAGCAATATCTTTGTAAGATTGTGCTAGAGCAATTCAGGAATTAAACCGAATTACTATATGGCTTATAAACGATTGCAAAAATCAGCTAAATCTGCCTCTATCCAGAGAAGACAATTTTATTCACCAAGTATTGACGAGCTAATACAAGCAGATTTACAGACTTCTTCTCGAAAAGCAATTTCTACTATCCCTAGTCAACCACAGAGAGACGCTATCTATAGAAGTATTTTCGGCAATTTGGCAAAGGAACCATCAATTCACGAACGAGATAATAATTACCGACAAGAAGCTGATGGAACAGCAGCACAAGTTGTTAACCAGACAAATACATCCAACAGCCAAACTTTACAGCGATTTAATATCGATATACAGCAATCTCAGAAAACACCAAAAATACACTTAATTAAGAACATTATCCACAAAACATTCGGGACAGATTTCTCTACTACTGCTACGCCAGAACAGCAACAACAACTAGCAGAACAGGGTTTGACACCAGAAATGGCAACCAAGGTAGCGCAAGCAATTAGTAACTTTGAGCGAAAAAAAGCTGAAATAATAGCAAAATTAAAAGTTGAGAGAATAGCAAAATTTCAAAGATATGGATATCCTATCCAAGAAGCTCGATTACGAGCTGAAAAAGATATTCTTGAGAAAGAAAGCTTCCAAGAATTAGAGAATGAAGCTTTTCAAGAACTGCCACCAGAATATAGACCAACTCCTATAGATGTTAAAAGTAAGCTTCTACATGATATTAAAAAACAATTTTCAATTGAAAATAAATATGAGAATAAACTAACTTATACTAATAACTTTACTCCTCCGAAATCTACAAGTGAAAAATTAAAAGGATATATCAAAACAAGTGGGAGTATCCTAAAACCTGTGGCGGAAGTCGGTGGTGTTATTTCCAAGGAATTTGCCAGCAGTGACGGTGCAGCTAAAGTATTTAATGGTGTATCAAACGGTATTGATGTATTAACACATATTACTGATACTGGGTATGCGATCGCCAAAGTAGTGGAAGGAGCCAAAAAATGGGCTAATAAAAGTGATGTAGCCATTAAAAAACAAGGCAAAGAACAAGTAATTGAGGGAGGCATTGAGTTTAAAGATAATCTAATTGCAGCAACATTAGATGCGATGTATTTAGCTAAAAGCATTGGTAGTAAAAATTTAGGTAATACGCTTGATGTTACAGCTATTCCGCTTTTAAACATTGCTATAAATGCTAATCTTTTAAAGAAAAATGCTGATGAAATGGATACAGCAACTGACCAAGCTCATGCAAATGACTTGCTACACAAAGAAGCTAAATACCAAAAACATTCTCTTGAAAATGCTGTTGGACTCATAGGTAAGAGAATGACGCATATAGCAATTAGAAAAGCTGTTGATGTTGTAATTAATGTCATAAATATAGTTGGAGATACCCTCAAACTTGGAGGTATTACTACTGTAGCTGGAATGGTAATTAAATATTTTGGTACTGCAATCAATGTGGCCAAGAAGCTAGGAGAACAACTTGTCGATAGTTATCAAGCTGGTAAAGCTCAAGAAGCTGCATTCAACACTAGAGTTAATGCTGTGGGTAATGAGGACGCGATATTTCAGAGACATCCAAAATTTGCTGCTGCTGCGATAGTAGTTATGGCTAAACAATCAGATAAATTAGCGATAAAGATGCTGAAAACAATGGGAATTGATGAATCTGATATTAGGAGAAAATCTGCCAAACAGTTACGAGAGCAAATTTTAAATATTTCGCATCTTAAGGAAGAGGGTAAAACCCTAACACAACAGGGTCAAGAGAAATTTGACAATACAAAGAGAATTATTAAAAATAAAATTAAGGTTAGTATACCGATAATCAAAGATTCAGCTATAAAACTCACTAAAACAGTACCAGGTCAATTGGTAAATGTAGCCAAATCAGTTAAGAAGTTCGCATTAATAGATAGTGAAAGTGCTGCAATTATTTCTCAAATGATACGCTCGTCTGTTTTGTAATAATAAAAGAGGGAAATTAATTATGGGCAAAATTTTTGAGGCAATGTCCAATTTTTTTAAAGGAGATGGATGGCCTATTCACCAAATTGATACAGAACTTGCGTATAGTATGACATTTCAAGGAGAGAATGGGAAGTGGACTTGTATTGCTCAAGCTGTTGAAGAAAAGGAAGTGTTTATCTTTTATTCAATTTGTCCAATCAATACTCCAGAAAATAAGTATTCACAAATGGCTGAATTAATCACCCGTGCTAACTATGGGTTGCTTATTGGTAATTTTGAAATGAGTTTTGCAGATGGTGATACCCGTTTGAAAACCAGCATAGATATTGAGGGTACTTCTACTCTGGAAATTGTTATTCAACAATTAGTTTATATGAATGTGCTGACAATGGATAATTATTTGCCAGCAATGATGAAAGTTATCTATACGGATGTGTTACCAGCACAGGCGATCGCACAAGTAGAAGAGTCCTTAGAGTTAGTCATGTTGTAAACATTTGTCAAGGCAATTGGTTAAAGGAAAAGGCATAATTCAAACCTTTTCCCAGCCCAGATTCACAGATGAAGAGTGTTTATCCAAATCATATTGCTTTTTAGCTTGCGGATTGTTTTAGTCGTCGATAAGGCAGCCCCAATCAAACAAGTTTCATCGCCAAAAATGAAAGTATCTTTCTCCCCCTGCTTTTCCCGAATTTCTCACACATAGGTGGGGAGTGTGGGGAGAAAGAGAATTAATGCTTCTCTATCCTCCCACACCTCCCACACCTCCCACACCCCCGGATTTCTCACTTGTGAGAAATCCGGGTTTTTCAACCCCATCTTCAGCCGTGCTGTCAGGGGCAGCATTCCGGGTGCAATAGGTTGGTATTGTCCAGCAAGTAAAGATATGTCTCCAGATCGTGCCAGCAGGACAGGCAGTGCTTGGTGAGGTGGTCGGAGTTGACTGGGTACTCAGACGCTACATGGGCGTAGCCTGCGAACATAGGCGGCAGCGTCGGAACAATGTCGGGGCGGTTGACGACGCGCCATGAATCTGGGATCAGCGTGTCGAATTGGCCGGCAAAATTCTTGTCACCAATCAGGGGGCTAGCAAACGTCAGGGCGCTGACACTGTTGGGGATGCCTTTAAGGGTGACGGCGGCGTGCATTGCCAGCAGTGCCGCCATTGCTCCCCCCAGGCTATGCCCGGTAATGGTCAGGGTCTTGCCCTTCACCAGTTCCTGGAGTGTGTCTATCAAGCGGGGTGACTTGTCGGTCTTACCAGTTGTGCAGCTGAAATACAGCGATGTGATTCCGTACTCAGTCGAACCCATGCAAACATCCTGACCCGACGGATCTGCGATCGCAAACTTTGTTTTCTGCAAATCGCCGTCATGGAACCACTCAAACCCATTTTGCGTTCCACGAAAGGCAACAATTATGTCATTCTTCTGCATGGAGACGGCGATTAGCCCGATGGGTTTTTCTGTGTTGAACAGTCCGTCTAAAGATTTTGCCAGCGCGTCCCGTCGGGATTGCGGCGTGGCGGGATCGAAAAGCGAGTCGTTGGCATAAATTTGGCTTTGCAGTTGGTAATCACCCGGTAGGGCATTAGTGGCGAAGTCAGCCCGGTTATCCTCCGCTACATCGTACAGCTGATAGGCGACCGCAATGGTCTTGCCGAGTTCAACTGCTCGTGACACGTCAAAGCGATCGATTGCCATGATAATCCTCCATTACGATTAAATCATTCCTCATTTGAAACTTTGAATTAAGAAAGCGAATAAATTAAGAGTCCTTGAACCGCCTCACTCAGTTAACTCTCAATAATTTTTGATGTATGCTTTGGGCAACAACTTTCTAACTTAGATTAGTTTTAAATACTCAGAACTCAGACAAGTGAATACAAGTACGCGAACATTTATACAATAATTACTGTTGGCTAAATCAAAAAATCTGGTTAATAGCGTATAGTAATATTTTCAGTATTCCACATAATATAATTATTTACTATTGCCTAAAAGTATATTTTTAAGTTTGCTATTTTGAATTAAAAATATATTTTAGTAAAATTAAACTTTTAGTTAATAGCTAATTGATTTATTTATTAGTATTATTGTGCTAGAGCTATAAAGTTTGATATGCAACCAATATCAAGATTAAGGTCTAGAAAAACAGCAAGTACTTGACTTCATAAATATTTGCTTCTAAGTTTGGACTTTAGAAACCAAACTAACTTACACATTATTCAAGGTATTTTCAGCTGATACTAATACCTGAATTTTGTGGAAATTTCACTGCATTTAATTACCAAAATAAGCAATTGACTTCTAAACAAAGCTGTGGTTTATGGTTTATAAAAAAGTACAAAAACCTCTCGGAGATTGCTCAATTCAGAAGAAACAGTCTCAAATTAATCCGTCGGCTATCACTCGGCAAGAACAAACAGATTCATCATCAGCAAAGGTAACAAATACTAATATTCCTAGCCAAGCCCAGAGAGATGTCATTAGAAGAAGCATTTTTGACGCAGGAGTAAAAACAGTTCAGACCAAGCTGATGATTGGGCAACCTGGAGATAAATACGAACAAGAAGCAGATCGAGTTGCAGCACAAGTAGTCAATCAAATGAATTCACCTGCTTCAGTACAACCAGCTTTAAACGAAAATATTCAAGAAAACAAACTACAAATGAAGCCGTCAATACAGCTTCAGGCTGATGGAGGTGATGTTACCGCTACACCCGATCTAGAAAGTGCGATCGCCCAGGCACGAGGCGGTGGGCAATCCCTTGCTGACAACATTAGAGAACCAATGGAGCAGGCATTCGGGGCTGATTTTAGCGGGGTTAAGGTTCACACGGACGCTCAGTCCGATCGGTTGAATCAGTCGATACAGGCAAAGGCGTTCACAACAGGAGAGGATGTGTTCTTTCGCCAAGGTGCTTATGAACCAAGTAGCCGTGGGGGACAAGAGTTAATTGCTCATGAGTTAACCCATGTGATACAGCAAGGGAGTAGAGTGCAACGACTACAAAGAGATGAGACAGGCGAGGCGGCCTCATCACGATCCAAGGAAAAACCGGCAAGACCAAGGTACAAAGAGGGTGAAGTTCTTATAATTCCACCGACAAATGTTGCAATGGGTGAGGAAATAGACTCTTACCGGAGCATTGTTACACGTATGTTGGATAGGATTGCTCGGCTATTACTAATTCCAGAAATAAAAGAACCGAATAACGTTAAGAAGGTAAAACCAAAAGATAAGTTTGCAATTAAAACTCCCCATATTGCCGCAGTTAACCTGGGAGGCAACATACATTTAGCAGGTAACAGCGGAGATAAATCTGTCAGGCCATTGCACGCCCAAGAAGGTATCAAACGAATTCTAGAAATTGTCAATGCAGGGCCAGAAACCTCAAAATGGAAAGGTTCCAGTAAAAGGACTCGAAGGGATTTATCTAAACTCTTAGGTCTAATCGAGGGTAAGTATCATCAGGGAGAAGTTAGAAGTACTGAGTTAGAAGAGATTGCAACAGCCTTAAAAGGAAATTTGGATAAGTGGCATCAGGTGGATCGTAAAGAGGATGGCGGTGGAAGTGTACATGGCGAAATGGCTTTACATAAGCCAATATCGGACTATGCTAAGGAAAACTCACAGGAAAACAACACAAACAAAACATACATTCCTGTCGCTGGGGTAAAGCGGGACTGCTTATTTTGCCATTGGGCCCATGACATTCTGAATCAATATGTATATGCAGAACTCGGCTATGAGGTATTGACAGCAGGGACTCATGGTGTACCATTTCCGGGTTGGAAAGCACCGCAAGAACTAATGGAGAATAAAGAGGCGCTTAATGCTTTCAAGCAGAGGTTGGAATCAATCAAGCAGGAAGGAAGTATCTGGAAGATGGATAATCAGGGCGTAGTAAATCATGAAGGCGAACTTGCAAAACTTGAAAATCAGCATGACCCTTATGAATCGGACTCTGAATATGAGTAAAATGTCCGACAAAAAAAGTTGAAACGCTTGCAGTGCGATCGCAAACTAATTCCTTTAGTGATGACTGCGATCGCAGCATATACAAAATCTTGATAACACATGAACTAGTAGGGGCGTACAGCTGTACGCCCCTACCCAATATATATGTTATGTTGCTACCACTGAGCTAAATAATCTTCTTGTTGCAAACCAAATAACTGCCGCCGTTTCCAAGCATACTGCAAAATATTAATGCCTAATTCCTGAGCAGTGCGAATGACAACTCTGGATAAGCTCAACTCTTGATCTGGCCCCCAACATGAACCTAAATCACCAACAGCTAAAATAATTCCTCCCCCGATTGAAAGATGCATAACTTGTTGATTAATCATTGGTAAAGCAGCGAATAAAAATGGTTTGGTTCTCAGGGGATGATTGCGCCGCAATTCTTCTAAAGGTTTTAAAGGATAACCTAACTGTTGAGCTATAATTTGAGTGCTTTCTATTAAACTTATAGCATTAAGTGGAGTATCAACTAAAAGCACTCCACCCTTATCTAGATAAAATTTTAAAGCTTCAAATTCTCTACTATTTAAAGAGAGTGCTTCTTTACCAGTTAAATATAGTAAGTCATATTCTTGAATATTTTCTTCTAAAGAAATCTGACCTACATCATCAGCACCTCGTAAAGAGGGATGAAGAACTTCTACAGCTTGCAACAAATAAGAAAGATTAAAAAATGTGCGTGCATATTCGGAATCGCTGTGAGCGACCAAAGCCATACGCACGATCGCTTGAGGGCGAGATTGAGCTTGAAGGCGATAACGCAAATCTATATTGTTATAGCCGGGAAAAAAGACATCACTTGGTAAACTAATCGATACGGGGCCTGGTTGTAAAAATATCCGACAAAGTTCTATTTCTGTAGCTTCTGGTCGTTGACGCTTTTCGTCTATGCGAAAAGTTTCTTGCATAAAATCATTATTTTGCTCATCACGACGCAGTTGTTCGGGATCTACATAACTAGCTACCAGATAAATCATCACAGGTTCCGAATCAGGTACTTCTGTAGCGATGCGAAAAGGAATGGAATTTGGGACAACAATCACATTACCAGCCACATCGATCGCAATTCCTGGTTGAATTTCTACCCAGCGATGATCTCGATATTCAGCTTTTACAGAGGATGGAGCCAGAATAGCTCTCACACCTAAGCCACAGACAACACCAGGCTGATTTAACGATTGATAGTGAGCATTTTGGCGTTGTCGATGGTATTCATGGGCTTTACGCCAGCGATCGGCAGTAATTAATAAACCATCTGAGGCTTGAAGGCGGTTTAATGGTTGAATGGGTGGTGTAGGAAATGGATGAGTCATAAGGCTAATTCGTAATTTGTAATTCGTAATTCGTAATTAAAGAAACTAGGTCAAGTCTACAGGTGAAATTTTCAGGCTTGGATTATTGGAAATTTTCTATAAATAAGTCATAGGTGCTAAATGCAGGTTTCTCTTGCTCAATAATTTGTCGTACTAATATTTCATCTATATTCTTGAGGCGATCGGAACGTAACCTGACATTAAAGTGATAAGGTTGTCCTCCTCCTAAAACTGCATCTTCTCCTAATTTTGCTGAATCTAATACAAAACCTCGACTAAAAGGTTCTGTAATGCTGATATGTTTATTAGTTTCTTGAGGTATATGGTCATCTAATGGCAAACCTGTATAAAGATGTAAGTAAAGGCGTAAACCTTTACGAGTTCCTCGCCAGCGATAAAGTTCTATAGCACGGCGAATTAAGCGACGTTGTTGAGCAATATCCCATACAGGATCTAAAGGCCAAGCTACCCAATGAGCCAAGAAAGGTAATAAAGCGTGTGGTGCTGTTAAAGAGTCTAAATTAGCCCACATGACATTAAAACTTTCAACCATCGGCTCAACAGTTTCTTCAAATATTTTGATGAAGCGGCCAATAAAATCAACTTCTCGATATATGATTGGCAAAAAATTTATATAGCGGCTATGAGGACGAATATATAAATTAAATTCTTCTTCCTGAATTTGTTCTTTCTCAGTTCCGGGGTCGATATAGACATAAACTCTACTGTGAAAATTGAGAACTAAACGGTCTTTGTTTTCAGGATTAATAGCTTGTTGGTCTTCAAAATAATTAGCAGGAATTGAGAAATACAGTACTGCATCCATTTGCGCTCCAGGTGCAATCTTACTATCCTCGGTAACGACTTGACACCATTCGCTAGGAAAGTTACCTTCAACTTTTAAAATTAGTCGCAAATTTCGCTGCGCGAGGTTTTTAACTTGCACAACTATTTCACTCGGTTCTCCAGGATGAACAAGTAAACTCTTTTGTGCGATCGATTCTGTAGCTATACCATCAGGAGCAAGCCAAGTTGATTCTCGATCTGGTACAGCTTCAGGAATCCGCATAGGAGTTAGTTGAATACTGACTAGAGGAGTGCTGAAGAGAGTTTGTAGCATAGCATTAAATTAATTCGTAATTCGTAATTCGTAATTCGTAATTTGTAATTTTTAGAGGTCTATAGCAGTCGCCAAGTGAGTGAAGACATCAACTAGTCATAATAAAACCTTGATACTAAAGGGTTTTTGCACCTGTTCCCTGCTATATCTTTCAGTTTCAGGGAGTAAGCAAGGTGATATCATGACCTGAACGTAGTTTGTTATCAGCCCAGGAACAGATTAATCCTTGTAAGCCTGGGTCAATATAAGATTGTGACTCTTTTTGTCGAATCCAAGTCTGACCTTGCTTGTGTATGGGAAAAAGCAAGACCGGGCCTAAATAACGCACGCCAGGGGTTTGCTGAAGTAATGCAATGATGTCTGAAGGATAAACAGGTCGTCCAAAAGGCCAGCCTTTACCTTCTGGGCCTCCAGTGATGGGATTGAGGTATCGATACAGTGCGATGCGTAGATTAAATAAAATCTCTTGTTGAGCGTTGGGATGGTTGTAAGCTGCTTCCAGTGCAACTTGCGCTCTGACGGAAACGCCTGTATATTCCGGTTCGCTCAATTGCACTTGCACTCCTAATAAACGCCTATCATCTAAATACCGCAAGATTTTTTGTTTGAGTGCGTCTTCTAAAACTAGCTGTTCTGGTGCTATGCCCACGCCTTGAACGATCGCATCTGTATTTGCGTCTGGTACAACGAGCAAACGTACTGTCCCGGCGGCGCGAGATGAATCTGGTGGTAAGCAACGAACTCTGGCGATCGCCCCGGTGCTGGCTTGGAGTGTCAAAGTTTCAAAGTCTTCGACGGTAACAGCGCGATCGCGGGTGCGTAATATTTGCGGCGCTCTTAAAACGGCTTGTTCTAAGGTTTCTGCATCAGTACCATTATGTGCGGCTCGATGGTTCGTTACCCTGGTTACATAGGGTATAGCAGTCCTGAGAAACCTAAGCGTACCACTTTGAACGTTACCTTTTCGTCCACCACCAAGGCGATAAGCAACTATTTTAATTTCCGATCCTGGCGGTGGGACTGCTCCATATTGATTCTCTAGTGATGTCTCAGAATTAATGTTGTTATATGTTTGCCAATCTTCTCGTGTAGGCTGTTGTATTCTTGAGCGAATCTGTGTGTGGCGTTTGAGAGAGTCAGGTTCTCGAATTAAAGGGCCAAACTGAATTTTACCAGTGAGGGAATCAATAGTGTAGTGGGGGTCATTCAGACTAGAATCAGCAAAATCTCTTACTTCTTGCCACTTTTGCGGCAAGCCATTAGGAGGTGTTACTAAAATATACTCATCTTCTTGACGCTCTAAAATCGGTGCGGTTTGTAATTGAAATGTTTGGCCTGGTTTGCCGTTACTAATCCCTAAACGTTCGTTGCGGATAATGATATTGTGACTGGCGCTGACCGTGCCGCCAATTGTCCCTACAGATAAACCAATAATGCGTGGAGAATAGGTGTAACCGGGTTGGTTGTTGTCTGGAGTTGTGAAAACACAGCGCAGCCACCTTCCTCGATAGGTGTTAAAGTTGGTTGTCGGCCAGTTTTGCGGCAGATGCAGAACTACATCTGCTCCTTGAGAGGGATTGCGACCTTGTTGAGCTATTTCATAAAAACTGAAGCCGCGAGTTTCATCATCTGTTTCTTGCAATAATACCGGTTGCCAAACTTCACCATCCCATGCTTCCCAACGCCGGGGAGGTCGATTAGGGTTAATACCTGTAGATGTGGCGGCGGCTCCTTTAAAGGTAATTCGCAAGACATTTCCTTCTAGAGGTTCTTCTGGGTCTAGGACTAGATAAAAACAATTCCCTGGTTTTGGTTGCTCCTCAAATAGTAGTTGTTCTCTACCTTCCCAATTACCATTGGATTGACGAGTCCACTGACTGGTAAAGCGATCGCGCAAAGTTTGAGGATGGTCTTCCAAGGTTTGAGAGGTTAAAAAGTTCCGCAAACTAGGTTTGCCAATTAGCAAAGCGCGATCGGTGGTAAAAACTATGGCTTCCGTTGTTTCTGTTCGTTCTGTAGCTACTTCCACCCCAGCCGGAATTGTGTAAGTTTCATCTAAATCTGTGCTTAAGTAAAAAGTCAAGTCTGTTTGTGCTGGTGCTGGAGACTGGAGACGAATACCCAATAATTCTAAAAAAGCTACATAATTTTTACGAGGTACGCGGTTGAATCTGAGCAACATTTGGTCAGTTAACCAAGCAAAAAGCTCAATGAGCGTAATCCCAGGGTCACTAATATTGTGGTCTGTCCACTCTGGACAGTAGCGCGGGATTCGCAGGATACACTCTTCTACTAACTCATCAAAGGTGCGATCGTCCAAGTTAGAGGAAGGCAATTTGGGGAGAAAATCAAATTCCATAATTATCCCGCCATTGAATTTAAGTAAAAAGGATAAACAAAACTGTAAATATCAGGAGCCTCTTTAAGACGATAATTAATAATGATGTCTACTCGCCCTCGTATCGGATCTGGGTCAGTTTGCACTTCATCAATAATGATGCGCGGTTCCCATTTTTGTAGAGCTTCTAAGACATATAAACGCATCTGTATTAGGGTGTCAGTATTCATAGGTGCAAACGCTAATTCTGATAAGCGTGAACCAAAATTAGGACGATATAAACGTTCGCCTAAACTAGTGCGTAATATAATCCAAATAGATTCTCTAACCTTTTGTGCTTCTGTGCTTAATGTTATTCCACCTTGCACATTTGGTCTTAATGGAAAAGCCCAACCTCTGCCTAAATAATCTTGTTGTTGACTATTAAACATATTGACTATTTAACGTCTATAACATTCAGAATAATAGAGTTATTTATGTATGCCTATTGGTCGCAGGTCGAAAATATATGATGTATGTTTAATGTGTTGCGATCGGCGTAGGGGCGCACAGCTAGCTGTGCGCCCCTACATGGATATGGTATTAATGTGCAGATTTCACACTACTGGTATGGCATTGGCGGTGACAAAACCTTCCATAGAAATTGATGCAGCCATCATATTAATTTCCGATGCTTCCATAGTGATGGCAAGACTGGATATATTAACTTCACTTGCTTCTACACTGACAGCGCCCGTTGCATTGATGTTGACATCGGCTCCTGCTTGAATACTAATCATGCCAGTTGTTTGTAAAGTTACTATCATTACCTCATCATTAAGGGTTAAATTTTGACCAGAGGTTGTTTGAACTTCAATTGATTGTAGAGGCTTGTCATTTAAGTGGACTTGATGACCTCCAGAAGATGTAATTCTGATACCTTGTGCAGTTGTGGCATCATCCAAACGCACTTTATGACCCCCAGAGGTTTCAATTTCTATGAATTGGTCATCTGGGCTACTATCTTGATCGTTCAAACGTATATGATGCCCACCAGATGTATAAATATAGATGCCATCTTTACTATTATTTTCGTTACTACCGCCTCCATCGTCTTCTACAAATTCAACAGTGTGACCTGTGCGAGTTCTAATTGTACGTAGCCTGACTTTACCTTTGTTAATGGTGTCTTCTACTTTTTCAGGTGTTTTATCTTTACCATTCCAAACACCTCCAATAATGAAAGGACGATGAATATTCCCATGTTCAAAACCAACTAAAACTTCGTCATCTATTTCCGGTAAACAATAAAATCCTCGATTATTAGCAGCACCTAAACCTACTACTCTCGCCCAGTAACTACTATGTTCTTCTGTCAAGGTGGGAAATTTAACTTTAACTCTACCCATACCTTGTGGGTCGTTATTATCAGTCACAATACCTACTAAGAATGTTTGACCAGGCTGTAAGTGTGTTGGTGGTGATAGGGTTTTGAGTAAACTGCGATCGCGTAAACCTCGTACACTAAATTCGGTTGTATAAACTAGGTTTTTATACGTGTGGCGTGTTTCGGTGATATGATATTCTCCGTTGTAGCGATCGCCCATTCCCTCCAGTTTTATCACCTTTCCAGCGCGAATTTCTGGATTACCGTTGGCTTTCCCATCTGCATGGACAAATTCTCCCCCCAATTCATTACACAAAGCTTGTGCCATCATCTCTGCGTCTTTGGGGTTGTAAACGGGTTGGTCTACAACTATCATCTTCGGGGGTTGATTACTCAAGTTAAAATCGGTACTGGTGCTACTACCTTTACCGCTACCAGTTTCGGTAATAACTGTTTCAGAATTTGCTGTTGAGGTAATCAATTTTTTTTGCGTATAGTCCCAACAGCGCACTTCCACATTATTCACTTGTTGAGCAGTTGTAACACGCGGATAAAAGCTGTTAATGTCTATTAACCATTTTAGGTTTAAAGAAGCATCTTTTTCCGGTTTATGAAAGTGGAGTTTATTATCTTGAATATAAAGCAAAAAACCAATTAGCGCCGCTCGTTTCTGGAGGAATTCCATATTGGTCTGGTTTTCTTGAAAAATATATTCATGAGTTTCCCCACTTTCTTCTATTTTACCAAGTTGTATACTTACCTCAGATGCAACTTTACGAACAATATCGCTATCAGTTTGATTTAAAAATGAGCGATTGTACCGGCCACGATGTAGCCGATGAGAAACATCATAACCACGAATCAGAATGTGAGCGTCAGATGTTTCTTGAAAATATGCCTCAAGTGCTGTAACTTCACTCTCGATTAAATACTCTTTGTCATAATGCTTGAAGTCTTTATCTAAAGTTGTGCTATTAGAAAAGCCTATTTTGATTTTATCGCCAATCTTAAAATAGTTATCATAACGCCAAGGCGTATTAGCATTACTACCTGAAAGATATGTATTGTTAATTAACAATGTAAACATTGAAGGCAAATGCAGGCTTTCCTCTACAATTACCTCTAATACATCATTCATCAATTCTTGTGGCGCATCCGTACCATTAATTTGTAGCTGTAATTGAGAAAGATAAAGACCAGGTTTCGTTTGAGTTGGCATAGGTTTAATTAAAAATTGAAACAGAGATAATTTATTCTATGGGAGCTAAATTCTGAGATTGACCTGTTCTCCTGTCTGCACCAATGGAAGCCGTTTGCTCAATTACGCCAGGAGAATCAGAGGGATCGACTTCTAATAAATCCAAGTCTACTAATGCTCGCAAAGGTGTACCATCGCTGTGAAACATCGTGAAAGTATAAGATAATCTAGTAACAACGCAATGAAAATACTTTTCTTGCCATTGTAAGTAATAAACTGGTGGACGTTCATTAGCATTAGATACAGGAGTAACACATTTTTTTAGAAGGTCAATATAATAAGTTAACGGTTTTTTACCTTGGTGGCTTGAATTTTTAGTTTCGTATGTATCAAATATCAGGTTATGAAGTTCAAAAGTAAAAGGTTTAAGTCCTGCAAAATAAACTTTAGGTAATAGAGAAGTTCCGCGATTACCTATTTGATATTCCCAATTGTTATCTCTTGAAAAATGAATTTCTTTGGGATTGAACATAAATTCAATCGTGTTGGTGCTGTCATCTACACAAACTAGCTTTGCTTTTACAAGATTATTTTGTGTTTGATTATTTTGCATTTGCGAACTAGCCATTGAATAATTACTCCTAATAATTGAATTTAGAAAAATTTACCAGGGCAAACGACCTGAAAAAATACCGTGGCGCTCTTGCTCATTTTCCAGGCGACGGCGCAAAACTTGATAGACACTCTGAGCAAGTTTTTCAAACTCGACAGGGTTAGTATTATTTATTTGAAGTGTTTTTGAGGAATTATTTTCTATAATTTCCGTTTTCGGTATCACATCAGTATTAAGAAGATTTTCATTTTGAAGAATATTTTTAGATTGAATTAGATTATTACCATACATTTTGGGCGTTGTTGATGGGATACAAGCTACTGGATGCTGTTTATGATATCCTTCATTATGGGAACTAGACTTATTGAAAATGTGAGAATTTCTATAGTTCTCTGTTTTATTTATTAATTCTTTTGACCATTGAGAAGGTAAAGCAGCTTCTTGAAGCGATGATTTAGTAGTAGAAGCGGCTTTCCGAAAGATTAGAGGAGTTAATGAATAATTAGTTGAACTTTGGTTTGATTGATTTGTTTCCTGACGATTGGAATCTGGTTTTAAAGAATCGAAAGTTAAGATACTCTGGCTTTTTGTTTGGGAACCTAAAGCAGAAGATACTAAAGAACCTAAACTTTTTGTTGAATCAATATCTGAATTCTGGCGTTGTACTGAATTATCTTTTGAAGCTTTAACTTGAGTTGTAATTTTTCTAGAGATGAAATTATCTGGTAATTTATCAGAACTTAAATTGGCTAAAGTTCCACTACTGTTGATGTGCTTCAGCAAAGTGAGGTTTTTCTGTGCATCTTCAGCATTAACCACAAACTCACCAGGAGTAAGCATCGCAGGTACAGTATCCGACGGCGCTATCTTTTGTTTATTTAAATTATTGGAAGTTGTAACTTGTCCGCCTGTAGCATAGCCTTTAGGTGGTAATGGACTATCAAATATCATATTTTTTGATACTTCTATTTGAGAAGGTTCTTTCGCAATTATCGTACTATTATCAACTAGTTCATTAGATTGGCTTTGGGTAACTGTAGAAGTGTCTGCACTAATATCTAATTGCTGTATCTCAGGTGTTGAAGATGTTTTAATTATTACTGGGGTATTAGTGAAACTGTTCAATTTTACAGATGGTTGTTGAGTATCTGTTTGTATGAGTGGTGTATGCGATTGTGTTACGTCACTGCGTGTATTGGGATGTTCAGTTAGCTTATTTACTTGTGTAGGAGTATCCTGAGCAGGCGATGGTGTTATTACTTGAGGCTGGATATTTTGGGATGAAGTCTCAAAAGTGCGATCGCTCTCCAATGTTTGAGAATAAGATACTGACTGTGGTACTGTCATCTCAGTCTCAGCAGGAGATATTTTTGTTTGAGGAGATGAAGTTTCAAAAATGCGATCGCTCTCCAATGTTTGAGAATAAGATACTGACTGTGGTGCTATCGTCTCAGTTTCAGCAGGAGATATTTTTGTTTGAGGAGATGAGATTTCATTAGTGCGATCGCTCTCCAACTTTTGAGGATGAGATACTGACTGTGATACTGTCATTCCAGTTTCAGCAGGAGATGTTTTTGTTAGAGGAGATGAAGTTTCAAAAATGCGATCGCTCTCCAACTTTTGAGGATGAGATACTGACTGTGGTACTGTCATTCCAGTTTCAGTAGGAGATGTTTTTGTTAGAGGAGATGAAGTTTCAAAAATGCGTTCGCTCTCCAACTTTTGAGGATGAGATACTGACTGTGATACTGTCATTCCAGTTTCAACAGTAGATGTTTTTGTTAGAGGAGATGAAGTTTCAAAAATGCGATCGCTCTCCAACTTTTGAGGATGAGATACTGACTGTGCAACAGGAGATATTTTTGTTTGAGGAGATGAGATTTCACTAGTGCGATCGCTCTCCAATGTTTGAGAATAAGATACTGACTGTGGTGCTATTATCTCAGTTTCAGCAGGAGAGTTTTTTGTTTGAGGAGATGAGATTTCACTAGTGCGATCGCTCTCCAATGTTTGAGAATAAGATACTGACTGTGGTACTGTCATCTCAGTTTCAACAGGAGATATTTTTGTTTGAGGAGATGAGATTTCACTAGTATAATCGCTCTCCAATATTTGAGGATGAGATACTGACTGTGGCGTTGTCATCTCAGTCTCAGCAGGAGATATTTCTGTTTGAGGAGATGAAGTTTCAAAAATGCGATCGCTCTCCAACTTTTGAGGATGAGATACTGACTGTGCAACAGGAGATATTTTTGTTTGAGGAGATGAGATTTCACTAGTGCGATCGCTCTCCAATGTTTGAGAATAAGATACTGACTGTGGTGCTATCATCTCAGTTTCAACAGGAGATGTTTTTGTTAGAGGAGATGAAGTTTCAAAAATGCGATCGCTTTCCAATGTTTGAGAATAAGATACTGACTGTGCTGCTATCATCTCAGTTTCAACAGGAGATATTTTTGTTTGAGGAGATGAAGTTTCAAAAATGCGATCGCTCCCCAATGTTTGAGAATAAGATACTGACTGTGGTGCTATCATCTCAGTTTCAACAGGAGATGTTTTTGTTAGAGGAGATGAAGTTTCAAAAATGCGTTCGCTCTCCAATGTTTGAGGATGAGATACTGACTGTGGTGCTATCATCTCAGTTTCAGCAGGAGATATTTTTGTTTGAGGAGATGAGATTTCATTAGTGCGATCGCTCTCTAATATTTGAGGATGAGATACTGACTGTGGTACTGTCATCTCAGTTTCAGCAGGAGAGTTTTTTGTTTGAGGAGATGAAGTTTCAAAAATGCGATCGCTCTCCAATGTTTGACGATGAGATACTGACTGTGGTGCTATCATCTCAGTTTCAGCAGGAGATGTTTTTGTTTGAGGAGATGAGATTTCACTAGTGCGATCGCTCCCCAATATTTGAGGATAAGATACTGACTGTGGTGCTATTATCTCAGTTTCAGCAGGAGATATTTTTGTTAGAGGAGATGAAGTTTCAATAATGCGATCGCTCTCCAATGTTTGAGGATGAGATATTGGTTGTGGTACTGTCATCTCAGTTTCAGCAGGAGAGTTTTTTGTTTGAGGAGATGAAGTTTCAATAATGCGATCGCTCCTTTGAGTTTGAGATACCGACTGTGGCGCTACCGTCTCAGTCTCAGCAGTAGATCCTATTGATTTTGTTGTTTGAGGTTGCTGATTTTGCAATGATGCGTTGTTCAAATTCTGGAGATGAGAGATTGACTGTGGCGTTGTCATCTCAGTCTCATCAACAGACACCGCTGATATTGGTGAAACTTTTTTGCGTCTTGATGTTTTTTGTACGAGGGTTTTATCAACAGATACACTCGTAGGTTCAATTGTGGTGTTGACTAATTCAACGGGGTTATTCTGTGTAGATAGTTGTTGTACTGTGTCTGAGTTGATTTCTGGTAGTGATATATCAGAACTGCGATCGGCTTTTAAATCTTCTGATTTAGATGCAATTGTCAGGGATGCTTGATTGGATGCTTTAGTATTAGCAGAAATATTGACTATACTTGTATGTTCTAGATTTTTAGGAGTAGCTTTTGCTATTTTTTTAGATTTAGATTTTTTCGTATTGGATTTTTTTGTATTGGGCTGGGATTGTTTTTTGGGAGAACTAGCAAAATTTCTAGAATCTTGATTAAAACTACTAGTATTAACTTGAGCTACAAAATTTTTATTTTCATTTATTGTAGATGCTTCATATATATTTTGTGGAATATTAGTTTCTTCTTTTATCAATGAACTACTTGTAGATACTGGCAATATTTCTAATAAGCCATTCATTGAAGTAGATTCAAAGAAACTTAAAGTCGATCCTTGAGCAGAAGTCAAAGGATGTATTCGGTTTAACAATAAAGACGGAAGCAAAGGTTTTGTATGTATTAAAAGACTAGATGGAAATAAAGGAGATTGAATCCCAAGTGGAGGTTTAGTAATTTGCATAAGTATTACCAATTAAGGATGTTAATTAAGTGAAGAGTTACGAGCTAGGGAAGAATTGTTTTTCATTACGTGTTGTGCGATTACCGCCTCCTGCATCTTGTCCAACGCTTAAACCTTCAAACGACATAGTTAATTCTTCTATAGCAACGCTGCTTCCATCAGCTTGAAAATCAGATGCTTTCCAGGCTGTGGGAATAGCACCAATGAGTGTCCAGCTTTGCATGATGTCGCCGGCTTGATTGAAGACAAGAATATTCACATTACAACGAGTAGTTTCTTGCTGCTCATCAAATATTTCACATAACCAATTAAAAAAACTTCGATCGTTTGTAATTCCTCTTTTAAAAGTTATATCTGAAAAAGTTGTATGGCCTAAGAAAACACGTTGTTGATTATTCACGCCTCCTTCGTGGTAAATTTGTTTCTCAATTTGTACGCTTGGCCCCGAGCATTCAGTGAAAGATGCCATTATCGAGCTATCTATTTCTATATAGAAATGATTGGAAGTGACAAAATTTAAACTATGTTGAGTATATTTATCATCTATATTAGAATTTTGAAACATTATAATCTCCTTTCTCTACAATAATTTGTAATACGTTCTTGCTGATGATGCATATCTTCTAGAAAAATTTCGTAAACGCGATCGCTAAGTTGTTTCAATAGCCAAGGGTTATTGATGTAGTCTTCTAGTTTAGGTATTTCATTCTTGAAGATTGTATTAGTATTTTTCATCTTTGTTAAGAAAATCTATATGTCCTTAAGTGGGTCAATCTGATATTTTTAGTGTATTTATGCAATAGATAAATTGGAATTAGCCAAAGGTAAAAACAGATAATTTTGTATTTGGTGTACTTACTATTTTTAAGTTAAATTAACTGTAAAACATATCAGCTTTTCTTGACCGAATTCTAATGAATCATTGTGATTGAGGCGGTAAGGAGTACCGCGAGTAAGAAAATTACCGTTTAAATAAGTGCCATTCCGGCTTTGATTATCAATTAACATATATGCGTTTTGAGACTTATCCCAGTAAATTTTTGCATGGGAGCGAGAAAGCACTTTCTCATTGGCAATACCAGTTAGGTCAATTTCTGGCGTATATTTGTTGGTAAAATTTCGTCTACCAATGTAACCATCTTCTCCTAACAGCAGAAATTCTTTTCCAGAGGTATGAATTAGCCTGAGATTTGGTCGAGGGGAAGATATTAGAGGTGATAGTGAAGAAGTGGAGGCTTGAATAACAGCAGGTTGCTCGACTGAAGCAGGCTGGTTATCAGCAGTTGGAGTAGAGACAACTACATTACCCAAAGATGTGCCGCACATAGGGCAAACCTTAACATTATTGGGTAAAGTACGGTTAAAATACTCGCAATTTGGGTTAGGACAACGATTTACAGTCATTGGAAATTAAGTATTTATCGGGTATAGGTTTTAAAGGAACGACTCCTGCTTTGCCAAGCAAACATTGACCTTGGCGAGTAGTTAATATATCAGCGAATTTACTCCCAGCAGGAGGCAAAGAGTTATCTTTTGGATACACAACAACGAGAGGATAAGCTAATGGATAGCTTCCAGAAACAAAAGTTTGGACATCCAAATGGTTGTTTTTATCACATATATTGTCTGAGGGGCTGATTGGTATACCGTTGAGGCGAAAGAGAACTTGACTAGCAGGTTTATTTCCATCTACTAGAGCTAAGGGATAGCCCGCACATTGATTCCAAGTTTTGCTGAGAATTCCATAACTAATAATACCAACCTGTCCTGTATCAAATGCAGTGATGATTTGCTGCTGAGTTTGTTCGGTGGGTTGTGTAGTGACTTTTGCTTGGTATAAAGCAATTTGTTGGGGGTCGTCTTTTAATACTATTTTTTCAAATTGACGTACTGCTTCCGGTTCTGTAGGTGCGTATGGTTTGATGGGTAAATTCGGGCCGCCAAGTTGTTGCCAATTATTAATTTCACCTGTATAAATTTGGCGTAGTTGCTCTAGGCTAATTTGTCCGTTAAGAGCTTTGGGAAGATTTTGGTCTTTTTTACTAAAGGCTACATACACAAGTAAACCATCATAAGCAACCTGGCGATCGCTAAAGTTATTGCTAACATCATCGACTAAGCTAGTTATCGCAAACTGAGCTTTACCTGTCGTTAATTCTTCTAGAGATTGACTAGCAGTTTGTATATTAGTTGAAGATACAGGCTGATAGTTGAATTGAGCATTAACATCTGCTTTAGGATGCGTCAATAAATCTTCTAAACTACTATCACTTGTGGGACGAAACTTTAAAATATTACTCCATGTTCCATTTTGCTCGCTAGTGTAAATAAAATTTCCTGGAGGTACACCGTTAACGTCAGAGAAAGTAGGAACAAGATGATAAAATTCGCCCGTATCATCCTGTATTGCTGAGCCACGCATCAAGAAAAAAAATATTCCTCCTCCAAAAAGTAAGAAAGTAAAAAGTGCTAATAATAAAAATATGATTCTTCGGAAACTTTTGTCTTTTCCATCTGGTGTAATTACTGTTGTTAAACTCAGCGCCTGATTTTCTTGAGGAAGTTGTAGTAAAGCTTGCCGAGCAGTTTCAGCATTCTTGAAAGGCAGTTCTATTCCTAGTAAGCGATAAATAAAATTCTTTAAGTCTGGATCTGAATCAGGCCATTGCTTTTCATCTCTGGGGTTGAGATTTTGCGATCGCCCTGTCCAAAGATAAAAAGCAACTCGTCCTACATCTTCTAAGTCCTGTATAGGATTAATAATTCCGCGTTGGAAAATAGACGGTGGGGTAAATAAATCTTCCCAAAGAGCCAAATCGCAAAGATATATAGTAGAGTTCTGCTGATTGTTTGGGACAATTAAAAAACTATTTAAACTCAGATTTCCATGAACCAAACCCTGCTGAATTTGGCCTGAAACAAGTCGTAGTTTTTGAGTATGGAGAAACTGTAATGTTTGTAAGGCTTGGTTTAGTACCTCGCGTACTTGATAAGCAGTCATAGCACCTTTTTGTGTAAGGTACTCGCTTAAAGTTTGAGAGGCTTCTAAATTACCTAAAGTAACAGTGTAACAGCGTTGTGCTAAGGGATCGGCGATCGCTTCCCAAGGGCTAATTAAGCGAAAGTCTTGCACTCTACCATCTGCTGGACTCACCCCAGCCACACGTGTGAAAGTATCTTGGCGTTGATTTGCTTCTTCGGAATTAAACGAATGATTGGGTAGCAGATATTCTTTAATAACAACAGGTTCGTTATTACTTAGTTGGATTCCTAAATACAAACGCCCCATACCTCTAGAGCCGAGAAAGCGAGTGATTTGATAAGTACCTCGGCTACCTTTAATCTCAGCTTTTTCAGGTAAAAGAGCAGGAAAACCACATTCTAAACAAAATTTAGCTTTGGGAAACTCTTTGAGTGTTTGCTCGAGGCGATCGCATGATAGGGGCGTATTACGAGAACAAAAGTATTCTTTATAAACAGGCTCAGTTACAGACACATGAAATACTCCTCAAAAAAAGATAAAGACTTCCTACTCATACCAATTTGCAATCAAATGTAGTATTTCTCCCCTGCTCCCCCTGCTTGCCCAAACTAATATTTTTGAACACAACTCGGTATCACCACTCCCCCTTCCTTTGTTGAAGCTTAAGCTTGAATTAAACCAAACTTGAAAGCAGTAATAACAGCTTGCGTCCGACTTGTAACTTGCAATTTTTCAAAAATCTTTGTTAAGTGAGCTTTGACAGTCGCTACCGTAATAAATAAACGTTTAGCGATTTCTTCATTAGAATCACCTTTGACTAACCAGTGCAGAACTTCTTGTTCTCGTTCTGTGAGATTGAGTTTTTGGCGTGTTTGCACGACAGCATCCGCATCAGCCCAGAATTTACGGAAAAAGCTGCTGGCAACTTCTGTCGGTAAATACACTTCTGATTTGAGTACGGTGGCGATCGCATCGCATAATTGAGTAGCTACGCGATTTTTAAATACATAACCTGTGGCTCCAGCTTGCATTGCTTGAAAGATTGCATCGTCTTCTTGGTGAGCAGACAAAACTAAAACTTTACCCAGAAAAGACATTTCTTTGAGGCGAATGAGAGTAGCAATACCATTACCGGAAGCTAATTCTAAATCCAGAAGAATCAAGGCTGGTTGTTTTTGATGAGCAAGGCTAACAGCTTGCTCGGTTGTTGCAGCTTCAGCTACAACTTCTAAAGGTAACTGTCCCTTTTTACTATAATGACTTATAAAAGTTTGTATTCCTTGACGAAAGCGTTTATTGTCATCTACAAGCAGAACTGGTAGTTTTTGATTAATAGTCATGGCAAGACACTCCTATAAAATTTGTCAGTGTTTATTTTTCCTACTTTTCGATGCTCTAATAAGAACGAGGCAAGCTGATATAAAATTGCGCTCCGCCTTGTGGCGAATTAGCTGCCCAAAGGCTTCCATGATGATCGAGAACAATTTTTTTAGCAATAGTTAAACCAAGCCCTGTACCTCCCGAACGACGAGAATAAAAAGGAGTAAATATTTTATTTAGGTCATCTGTAGATAGACCTGGGCCTCTATCGGAAATCTGAATTAATACTTCACTTTGGAAGATTTGCCAACTACAATTAATAGTTCCTGAAATTGGGCTGAAGTGGACGGCATTGCTCAATAAATTATCAAAAACTTGCTTCATTTGCAACCGATCCATTGGTAATATATCAGAAGTTTCTGAATAAGCTATTTTTAGCTTCTTTTGCAAAATTAAAGGTTTTAATCCCTGAATACTTTCAGCGACCAACGATTTTAAATCGTGAGGAGCAACTCTTAATTTCGTCTTTTGGCTACAATAAATCAATTCAGTTAAATTAGTATCTAAATCATGAATAGTTTCACGAATAATAGCAGCTTGTTCTTGCCAAGGAGTATCTGTTAATTCCAGATATAAATTTTCTGCATAAAGACCAATCATCCCTAAAGGTTGCCGCAGCTGATGTCCTGCGCGTTGGAGTACGTGTTCAAGCAGTTGAATTTCAGCTTTTTGCCGTTGTGTTTCTAGGTAAATATCTAAATACTTGCTGACTAACATTGCAGTTCGCTTTACCTCCTCTTGCAAATTTAAAGGCAAAGGTTGGCGAGCAAGTATAAGAATATATTCAGGGTTGCTATTTCTATAACCTAAAGGGCAAACATAACAACTTGATGATGTAAAAGATGATATATCAATTTCATTAAGTGTAAAACTTGGAGGAAAGTCCACTAGCCATGATTCTGAATTCAAATATGCTAACGTTTTTTGTGAAAGATATTGACTTTGGGGCTGATGGCTAACTTCTTGATGGTTTCCTATGGATGGATCGTAGTAGACAATCCGACCCCAATAAATAGAATATTTATTTGTTAAACTTTCAATTTGTAGCTGGCAAAAGCTTTGTAACTCTGATGGACTAGAAGATGGGAAACTAAGATTAGAGTTTTGGGTAAATTTGTTTAAAACTTTAGCTGTCTTTTCTTTTATAACTTGCATAATGGCTCCCATGAATTGAAATGCAAAGATGGTTTTGAATTAGTTGATTATTGCTCGTTTATCTTCCCCTGCCTGAATATATAAATTTCCTGAACTCAAGGGTATTGAGTTATGGGTAATTTAGTAACTCAACACCGCTAATATTGAGTTTCCTGTTTGCCAGCAGATTTGAGGGTGAAGAAAGATAAGTTATCCACGAAGATAAGAAAATGTTTTTTCTGTGGCGTTTCTAATTGAGGCGATATATAGGAATCCGGTTTGTTTGATTTGGAGAATTTATTTGTGTAGACAGGGAGTAGGGAATGGGGAGTAGGGAGTAGGACAGAAGCCTTGTCTGGATGTACTGATTTTTTTCACGCAATCAAATGTGAGTCCTATAGATAGTACATTTATACAAATCAGTTTTGATTTCTGAATCGCTCGTAGAGAGAGGGAACGGGAAATGGGGAGCAGATAAAAAGGAATACTAGCTTCGCAAAAATCAAATAGGATTCCTATATAAATATAGATTGCTCGATTTTGGGACACAATAGGCTTTAGTATCGACTATTAATTCTGCGCTAACTTTTTTCATAACTTAACTATCTTCACCCCATGTCGCCTTGTTTAATTAGAAGCTAAAAGACGACTAAACAACTAGGAAAGGGTTAGATCGGTGTTAACTGAAAGATAACCTCAACATGAGATTCTATTTAATTATTTCTTCACAAGGAGAATCATGGTATTGAACAAAGTAACAGAACACCTGATTGCTCTCAAAAGTGTCAGAAAATCTTACCAGCAACCCAACGGACAGGAAATTGTCATTTTGGAAAATATCAATCTTGAGCTACGTCCGGGGGAAATAGTTGCATTGCTGGGGCCTTCTGGTTCGGGAAAATCTACTTTAATGCGGATAGTTGCTGGATTAATCTCTCCCAGTAAAGGTGAAGTTTTGTATCATGAGCGTCCTCTAGTTGGATTAAATCCTGGGGTAGCAATTGTTTTTCAAAGCTTTGCTCTGTATCCTTGGTTAAGCGTATTAGAGAATGTGGAACTGGGTTTAAAAGCTAAGGGAGAACCGCTAGAATCTAGACGGCAAAAAGCCCTGAAGATGATTGATATTATTGGTTTAGATGGATTTGAAAACGCCTATCCTAAGGAACTTTCTGGGGGAATGCGCCAGCGTGTGGGATTTGCTAGGGCTTTGGCGGTAGAACCGGAACTGTTATGTATGGATGAGCCGTTTTCGGCGTTGGACGTGCTGACAGCAGAAAACTTGCGATTTGAGTTACTAGATTTGTGGTTAGAACGACGCATACCCACTAAAGCAGTTCTCATTGTTACACATGGTATTGAAGAAGCGGTGATTATGGCCGATCGCATTATTGTTCTAGGACGCAATCCTGGGAGAATCCGTGCTGACTTACCTGTAACTTTACCTCACTACCGCGATCGCAAACATCCCAGTTTTCAAGCCTTAGTAGATCGAGTTTATACAATTATCACTAACCCAGATTTAGATAAAATTGACACACCTGCAACTCCCTCCGTACAAGCTGCAACACCACAAGCGAGATATCAGTCTTTACCGGCTGTACGCATTGGTTCAATTGCTGGTTTATTGGAATTATTAGAAGACCGTCAAGAAAAAGATTTATATCGGCTTGCCCAAGAATTACAACTAGAAGTAGATGATATTTTACCAATTGTAGAAGCTGCAAAATTAATGGATTTTGTAGAACTGGCAGAAGGCGATATTAGCTTAAAACCAATCGCCCAAGAATTTATCAATGGCGGTATTGATGAACGAAAACAAATTGTGCGAGCGCAACTCTTAACTCACATTCGCCTAGTACAACAAATTTATCGTCTTCTGGAAGCAAAACAAAATCAACGCATTCCTGAAGAATTAGTTTTAGATATCCTAGAAACTCACTTTAGCCCCAAAGAAGCCGAGCAACAATTAGAAACCGTTGTTGATTGGGGTCGTTACGCTGAGATATACGGCTACGATGAACCATCCGGACAAATATTTTTAGAACAAGCTGTTGTTAGTCATTAGTCATTAGTCATTAGTCATTAGTCATTAGTTATTAGTCATTAGTTATTAGTCATTAGTTATTCTCCCCACTCACCAATTTTATGACTCGACCCCTCACTCCTGCTAACAAAACTCTCGAAAGGAACAATTGGACTTGGCAAGATGGATTGTTAATTTTATCAATCGTTTCTTTGATTGTGCTAATTATCAGAACTGGTTCGCAATTTACTGGAAATTTTCAACCTGAACTGACAATTTCTACAAATATCAATGCTTTACCAGGATATACAGCCCAAACCTTGATTCGCATGGGGCTGGCTTACTTTTTATCGCTAATTTTTACATTACTCTATGCCTATACTGCTTATCACTCCCGAATTGCAGAACGGATTTTAATTCCGATGTTAGATATTTTGCAATCGATTCCAGTACTATCTTTTTTACCAGGTGTAGTATTGGCTCTGATTGCTTTGTTTCCGGGTGAAAGAATTGGTGTAGAACTAGCAGCTATTTTACTAATTTTTACTGGAATGACTTGGAACATGACTTTTAGTTTTTACCAATCTCTCCAAAGTATTCCGCGAGAATTATTAGAAGCAGCGCAAGTTTATCGGCTCAATCTTTGGCAACGTTTTTGGACATTAGAGTTACCATCTGGTGCGATTGGTTTAGTTTGGAATAGTGTAATGTCGGTAGCTGGAGGCTGGTTTTTTCTAATTGCGATCGAGTCATTTACTTTAGGAAATCAAGATTTTCGCTTACCAGGGTTAGGCTCTTTTTTAGGTACAGCAGCCAACAAGGGAGATTTTATCGCTATATTTTGGGGCTTGGCGGTGCTAATTGGCGTGATTGTCGTAACTGATTTTTTTGTGTGGCGACCTTTGATTGCTTGGGCAGAAAAATTTAAGTTGGAGATGGTAGAGACAGAAAATGTACCTCAATCTTCAGTATTAAATATTATTAGGCGATCGCCTACTTTACGCGCAATTAGCGAAAAGGTTATTCAGCCATTACAATCAGCGATAGACAACGGTTTAATTCGCTCATTCCCCGTGCGTTCTGTACCTGTCAACGCCAAAGGTAGTCTGAATTTAGGGAATTTGTTCAATTGGGTATTTGTTAGTGGCTTCACCTTAATTGTCCTGTGGGGTACTTGGGAAGCTGTGCTACTTTTACGGACTTTGGGTTGGGATGATTGGCTACAGGTAATCAAAGGTGCTGCTTTGACGGCGTTACGGGTAGTTATTGCTTTAATATTATCCCTGTTGTGGACTGTACCTGTGGGAGTGGCTATTGGCCGCAATCGGCGGTTGGCTCAAATATTGCAACCATTGGTACAAATCGCTGCTTCTGTGCCGGCTACAGCTTTATTTCCGGTGCTGCTATTGGGTTTAACTCGTATTGCTGGCGGCTTGCAAATTGGTGCGATCGCTCTAATGATGTTAGGAACAATGTGGTATATCTTATTCAATGTTATTGCTGGGGCGCAATCGATTCCTTCAGACCTCATTGAAGCTGCTTGGGTATATAAACTTTCCCTTTTACAACGTTGGCAAACCTTAATTTTACCCGCCATCTTTCCTTACTTAATTACCGGAATTATTACCGCCGTTGGTGGTGCTTGGAATGCCAGTATTGTCAGCGAATACGTCACATTTCAAGGGCGAGTAATTAGCACTTCTGGGTTGGGTGCAACAATTTCTAATGCCACAGCTACAGGCAATTTCTCTCTGTTATTAGCTTCAACTGTGGTAATGTCTTTATTAGTTGTGTTAACTAATCGTTTGGTTTGGCGACCCCTCTACAATCTAGCTCAAGAGAGATATCAATTATTGATATAAGTAGGGACACACAGCTAATAAAAATTCAAAATTCACGCATTAATAAACTTTAGCAGAATCTAGGTTTTGGGTTTTGAATCTGTTGCTTGATTTTAGAGAATTGGTATAATATCAAGTCTGCTTAATTACTTATAAATCCAGAAACACCCCACCCGCCTTACGGCACCCTCCCCTTGGCAAGGGGAGGGTTGGGGAGGGGTAACGCGAGGACTCTAATTATAACTAATCATCCGAACTTGATATAATAGGCATTCAGCAGTATTTCCTATTCCCTGTTCCCTTACTTCAGAACATATTTTTCAATTTCTGCAACTAACTCTTTTAAACTTACAGGCTTGGCCATATAACTATCTACACCCACAGCCATGATTTGTTCTTTATCCGATCGCATGGCAAAGGAAGTTAGAGCAATAATTGGTATATGGGCAATATCTAGGTCTGCGCGAATTTGGCGGGTTGCTTCTAAACCATCCATTTCTGGCATTTGCACATCCATAAGAATTAACTTTGGGTGCTGGGTTTTGGCAATTTCTATTGCTTCTTGTCCATTGTTTGCCAACACAATCTCATAGCCATAAGCTTCTAAATATTGGGTAATAGTTAATACATTAGCTTCGTTATCTTCTGCTAGGAGAATCAATGGTCTAGAAGAGATATTTCTACTCTCTACAATTTCTCTACTCTGAATCTCAGTTTCTTCTACAACTTCGCTAGTTTGTTTTTCAGGTTCCTTCCACGGTAGCGAAACTGTAAATCGGCTACCTTTATTTACTTCACTTTCAACAGCTATACTACCGCCATGTAGCTCGGCAATTCGTTTAACTAAAGACAGCCCTAAACCAGTGCCAGCATAACGACGAGTATAGGAATTTTCTACTTGGACAAAGGGTTGAAATAAATTTGACAAGTTTTCTTGTGTAATTCCAATACCAGTATCTATTACACTAAATTGAATTGTATTAACTTTATTGGTAATTGGATCTATTTGGGTTGCCACTTCTAATCTCACTTCGCCACCGTCGGGTGTAAATTTCACAGCATTACTCAACAAATTAATCAATAATTGTCGTATTCGTCGCTCATCTACTTGAATTTTTCCTATATTGTCGGCTATTTGGGAGTTGAGGCGGATATTTTTCTTGAATGCTTGCTGTTTTACAAAAGTGAGACTAGATTCGCACAATCCTTTGACAGAGGTAGGAGACAGTTCTAGTTCCATCTTGCCTGATTCAATTTTGGCAAGGTCGAGAATATCGTTAATTAATGCTAGTAGGTGCTTACCACTATTTTCTAGGGTAGTTAAAGACTTGTGTTGTTCTTCCGTTACCGGGCCGCACACTTCATCTTGCAGGGCTTCGGTAATTCCTAAAATCGAGTTGAGGGGAGTCCGCAATTCGTGACTCATATTCGCTAGGAAAGTGCTTTTAGCGAGGTTGGCAACTTCCGCGGCTTCTTTGGCTTGGCGTAAAGCCACTTCTGCGCGTTGGCGTTCGCATACTTCCAGTGTCAACGCCACAAAGTCGGTAATGGAACCAGCAAAATTTTGTTCGCTTAGTTTCCACTGGCAGGTGATACCAACCTGTTCGTGAAATACCATTCCCACTACTTCACCACCAACCCAGATTGGTGCATCCATTAAAGAAACAATGTTATTTGGTGCTAATTGTTCGTGCCAAAATTCTTGTACTCGTGAGTCGTTACGAGTGTCGCTAACAGTAATTGTCCGGGCGCTGGCTACTGCTGCAAAATATACAGGATATTCAGCTCGGCTGCGTTCTAATCCTGCGGAATGTCTATTGTGGCTGCGTTCGTAGAGGTCTACACATTGGAGTTTGCTGCGATCGCTACTATAAAGCCAAATGCTGACTCGTTCTACTTCTAAGGCTTGGGCAGCTTTCTCTGTAATAAAATGAAATGCTGTCTCTAAATCTCCTGTGGAAATTGCTCGATGTTTGGCGAGTTGGGCTAATGCTTGACTGTGCTGGCGTAGTTGCTGCTCGTTTTGGGTACGTTCGCGAATTTCTTGCTGTAATTCTTGGGTTCGCTGTTCTACGCGCAGTTCTAATTCTTCAAAGGAGGCTCGTAACTGTTGGGACATCTGATTAAAAGACTGACCCAAAACTTCCAGTTCGGCAATGCCTTCTACAACGACTACTGATTCTGCATCGTTCCTAAAACTACCATCCGCAGCGGTTTCTGCCAAGGCTTTGGCGGCTCTACTGAGGCGCAGAACGGGTTGAGCAATCCAGCGAGTTGTGAGAATCCCTAATATCGTAGCTAATAGGAAGGCTGCCAAGCAGAGGAAAATAGTGATTTGCGTGTGGCGGTTGATTTGCTCCATGAAGTCAGATTCTGGGATGACTACTGCAATCAACCAATCGATATTTGTTTCATCATTAAATGGCTGGATTTCTAAAAATTGCCGTTTACCAGCGACAGAAAATTCTAATTCTTGTAAACTACTGATTTGATTTAAATTATTGAATTTTTTGGCTAAATATTTCGATGTGGCTTGAGTTAAGGAATTAATACTTTCGGATGCGGTTAATCTTACAGTTCTACCATTTTTGATCGCAAATGGTTGTTCGCCTGTGGAAGATGCTACCAGTAATCCAGAGCGCTCGATAATAAAAATTTGTCCTGTTTTACCTACTTTGAGATTGCTTAAATGTTTGCCAATATCTGATAAATGCGACAGTGTAGTATTAACTCCCAACAGCTGACCTTGGGAATTGTAAATAGGTATAGAGGCGCTAATACGTAGAGCTTTTTCTGTTAGTGGTGCGTAGATTTGACTAAAACTGAATTGCCGTTGCTTAACTGCTGTTTGATAAAAAGGACGCGATCGCGGGTCGAAATTTTTGACTATTTCTGATAGTTGAGTGCGTTTATCTTTATTATCAATTTTGTAACTATAAAGGTTGTAATTGCTTAATCTACCTGACTTTTTCACCAAAAATTCATCATTATTCAGTTTTTCTACCGATAGGTATTCTCGTTGTTGGTTACTAATAGCAATGTCAACAGCAGTCGGAAAGATTTCCAATTGGTGCATTAAATATGGTTCCCAAGCAGAGATATCCTGCATATTTAACAGTCCAAATTGCAAGGCATTTTTGTTGCCATTTAGTATCTGATGGGGAGTAGATAAAAATGTCTGTAAGTCTTGTCTAACTTGGTTGGCAATCTGCCGACGTAACTCGCTGGCTACTTCATTGACTGCGGTCTGCCCGTTACGGAAAGACAAGTATCCTGTTAATCCCACTGCTAAGGAGATTTGTAGTAAAAATGGTACGACGAGAACGCGACCGAGTGGAACATTCTTCACTAAGCTGGAAAGCCAACTTTGCCCAGGATTTTGATTCATTTGCTATCTGCTCCCAGTGCTTTGAGTGTTGTGCGTTGCGCCTCTGTTAAGCCAGTTGCCCCGGTAATATTCATCCCTTCGTAGGGTCTATTGGCTCTGAATATTCGCAGATTCTCGCCAGTATGAATACTCCATAATCGGATAGTTTCGTCTGCACTGCTACTAGCCAAAGTTTCCCCATCGGGGCTAAAAACTACAGATAATACTTGAGCGTTATGTCCGCGCCATGTCTTCAGGCATTGAACGCTACTCATAGCCCAAAGTTTCAGGGTGCAGTCGGCGCTACCACTAGCAAGGGTGCGCCCATCGTGGCTGAAGCTGATGGTTAAGACTTGATTGGTATGTTCTTGCAGGGTTCTCAAATTTTTACCTGTCTCTACATCCCAAAGTTTGAGGGTGCGATCGCCGCTACCACTGGCAAGGGTGCGCCCATCTGGACTAAAAGTTACAGATAATACTGCGTTGGTATGTCCATGTAAAATTTGCAGACATTCACCAGTCCTCAAGTTCCAAATTCCGATCGTTTGGTCGGCGCTGGCTGTGGCGAGAATTTCCCCATCAGGACTGAAAGCCACGGACAAGACTGCATTGGTATGTTCTGAGAAAATATCAAGGCATTCTCCTGTTTGTGCATCCCAAATTCTTGCAGTCCGATCTGCGCTACCACTGGCAAGTATTTGTCCGTTAGGACTAAAAGTTACTGAATAAACTGTTTCCTGGTGTTCGGTCAAGGTTTTGAGGCATTCTCCGTTTTCTATGTTCCATAATTTGATACTTCGGTCGGTGCTACTACTAGCTAAGATCGGCGTTGTTAAGGGGGGCATGGGATGTAGTGCGATCGCCAGAATATGATTTGTATGCCCTGCCAATACTTTGATACACTGCCCTGTCTTAGTATCCCACAGTCGAATTAATCGGTCTTGGCTACCGCTAGCAAGGATTTGACCAGTGTTATCAAAACCGATCGCTGATATTTGGTTAGTATATCCCTGTAGCGTTCTGATACATTGTCCTGTAGTAGTATCCCATAGTCTAATTACTTGGTCATCTCCACCACTAGCTAGGATTGCACTATCAGCATTAAATACTACAGTCCGTACCCAATTTTCATGACCTGACAAGACACGCAGACGTTTTCCAGTGGCAAGATCCCACAGGCTGATGGTTTGGTCGGCACTGCCACTAGCAATAATTAATCCATCGGAACTAAAACTGACTGATAAAATCGAATTGCTATGCCCTGCTAAAGTGCTAATACACTGCCCCGTTTCTACATCCCAAAGTTTAACTGTATTGTCGTCGCTACCACTGGCTAAAATTTTCTTGTCGCTCCAAGTAAGACACTGGATATCTGCACGATGACCGTAGAAACTATGAAGACATTTACCTGTCTGTGTATTCCACAATCTGATGGGTTCATCGCCGCCTGCTGTGGCCAAGAGTTCGCCGTCTAGACTCAATGCAGCCACCTGAATCTGATTGCTTTGGTCTTGTAGCGCGATTAGAGATTTTCCTGTGTTGAGATCCCACAGACTGAGAGTTTGATTTCTGCCTCGACTGATAAGAATGCTACCTGTGGAATTACAAGCGATCGCCAACACTTGGCTAGTATATCGTTGTATATTTCTGACAGTTTGCCCGGTATTTAGATCCCAAAACTGAATGCTTTGGTCTGCACTATGACTAATCAAAGTTTGACCGTCAAGGCTGAAACACAGAGATTGTACTGCAAGGGCGTTACCCTTCAAACTCAAATGCAACTGACCATCTGCAACACGCCACAGATGCACCTCGCCATTATCATCTCCCGTTGCCAAAAATTCTCCGTCTGGACTAAAGGCCGCTGATAAAACGCTGCCAAAAATTTGTCTAAAAACGCATTTAGAGAAATGAGCATTGGTAAAGTTAACGCGGTGTAAATTGATTCCTCTGAGGTCGGCTTGCCAAATCAGCGCATGAGAAAAGTCATAATCCCTGAAGTCAATTTCTAAATGATGGAGCAGATTAAGAATATTTCCCGCTAAATAACCCGATTCTAAGGATGCTTGCTCGCGTTGTCTAGCCAAAATTTGCATTAATTGTTGGGCGATCGCTTTTTTGCTACCCAATTGACGCAGCAGTTCTGCAATAACAGGCTTGACAATTAAACGTATTTGTGAATCTTGAATATAATCTTTCGCCGTTGCTTTCAGAAGCGCATGGGTTATGGGTAGATATGCAGATTTGTGCGCCTCTGCAACAATTTCCGCAGACATCTGTTCTATAAACTGCTCTGTTACATACTCCATAATTACGGGTTGTTGCGTAAACCCGATAATGCTCTGTTCCATCAAAGAACGCCGGAGTATCGATTCCACCGCTTCTAGGAGTTGGTGTTTGAGTAACTGGGGGTAAATATCATCTGCCAATTCATACAGCGAAACACCTTCGCGGTTAATTGCTAACCAATACATCACGCTTTTTTCAGTTTCAGTCAGGCGTTCAAACTGCTGATTGAGCAATGCGCGGATGCTATTGAAACTTGAGATACCTGTTGCGAGAAATGCTGCAACATCGCCGGTAAATAAATCCTTAATTGCGGTGGCGACAATCTTCAAAGCCAGGGGATTACCACTGTATAAATCAATTAATTGCTGGCTTTCCTGCTGGGATACAGATAAACCCTTAATTGTGAGAATTTCCTGAGCTTCTGCATTTAGCCCCGTTAATTGTAGCGATCGCACAGGTAAAGTTTCTCCAGCCAAAGCAGCAATTTCATCTGGCTTTTCCCGGCTGGTAATTAGCAAACAACTTTGGTGTGCAACTTCGCCTACACGCCGCAGTAGTTCGCCATATCCTTCGTACTCTGGCTGAAAACTGCCCGCATAGCTGCCATCCTGCATCAAAGTTTCCCAATTATCCAACACCAACAAACAGCGATGCTGGCGCAGATATTCTATCAATTTGGAGATTTTACCTGCCGTTGTACTTGGTAATTCTATGGTCTGCTGTGAAGATAAAACTTTCAGTACATCATCTAGCAACTCCGGTAACAAAGGCGCATTGCGTAGACTTCGCCATATTAAAAACTCAAACTGGTCTTGAATTTGCTCTGCCAGTTTAGTTACCAAAGTTGTCTTACCAATTCCACCATTACCTAAAAGTGCAACCAATCGACAGCGATCGCTCAACACCCATTGCTGTAAATTCGATATTTCCGCCAATCGCCCACAAAACAAAGTAACATCAACCGCCTCACCCCAATCTTTAATCGCTGCTGAGGAAGTAATTTTTTCCTCTGCTCCCCTGCTCCCCTGCTCCCCTGCTCCCCCTGCTCCCCCTGCTTCAAGAACTCCCTCTGCTCCTCCTAACTCCAGAACTCTCCTTGCACCCGTGTAGTCTTCAAGTTCTAGTTGTAAATTTACTGCTTTAAATACAAGCGCGATCGAATCTTTGTCAACGCCTTGACACCGTAAAATTTTCCGAATTGTAGCTGGATGCAAACCTTGGCCTTCAACTAATTGAGAACGCCGCACCAATTCCTGAACAGCATAGCGTTCAATTTCTAGCTGAAGCATCCGATTTTGCAGTTTTGCCTGTCCTTTGGGACTAAGAACTACCCCTCGAACTCGCTGTCCTGTAGGCAAATCCATTGCTCTTACTCAGGCGGGTCAAATGCAATATACCACTTCTTTGCAAAAGCAGATAGGGGTGTACAAATCTACATTTCTATATTTATTAATTTCCAGTAAGACCGATCGCCAAACCTAGAAGGACAATTATGGTAATCATAGTATACAAACTATCTCGCTGTCGCATAAAAGCTAATAGGGAAAATGCAACTCTAGCAACAGGCGTAATTATTAATAAAAGTAATCCTAGTTGAATGATGCCAAGGCGACGGCCGGAAAAGGCTGCTGTGGCAACTCCTTCAGGACTACTAAAATATGGGGGTTCACCATGAAATATTTGATAATTAGGAGTCTCATAACCATGACGAACTAAGTACAAAACTCCGCCCAAAAAAACTACACAAGTAGCGAGGAATACCCCATATCTTAAAAGATTGCCAACTAATCTTTCAAATTGTCTTTCGCTCAAATTCCTTTTATTAGATAACATTTTAAATCCTCCCTGTGAATCCGTTAAAAATCATTTGTATGCCTAAGAGCGAAATGACTAAACTGAAAATAGTTCTTAAAACTCCTACTTTGGTTCTAACTAATATCTTTGCTCCTAATAATGCTCCTAATACTACGCCCAACATTACAGGCATTGCTAAACCAGGATCGATGTAACCTCTTTTTAAGTAAACTCCTGCACTAGCGGCTGCTGTCACCCCAATCATAAAATTACTGGTGGTGGTAGAAACCTTAAAAGGAATCTGCATAAATCGATCCATTGCTAATACTTTGAGTGCGCCAGAACCAATTCCCAATAAACCAGAAAGCATACCAGCAACAAACATCAAACTAAAACCCGCTTTTACAGCATGGACGTTATAAGCCTGTTCTCCTTCGGGTGTTGGGTAAGTGCTATTTAAGCGCAAACGAGTTGCTAAAGCATCGGGAGGTTTGTTGTCTTGATGTTCCGAGTGGGATAGATGTGAGAGGTAGGCGCTGTAAAGTAAAATCAAGCCGAACGCCACAGCTATGATTTTAGTAGGAGTGTAAGCGGCAACGATCGCACCAGCGATCGCGCCAAATGTAGTAGCCACTTCTAAGAACATCCCCAAGCGAAGATTTGTATAACCTTCTTTGACATAAGCTGAAGCCGCACCTGAAGATGTTGCAATTACAGATACCAAAGATGCACCAATGGCATAACGAATATCAACATGAAACACCAAAGTTAATAGAGGGACTAACACCACTCCACCACCTAAACCTGTCAACGCTCCTAAAAATCCCGCAGTTGCAGAACCCAGCCAAACTAATAAGGTAAATTCTAGAATATTCAAGCAATACCACCTTCGTTTTTCAGGATAAACTACACTGTTTGACGAAATTTTTTAGGGGCGCAAAAATATGCGCCCTTATGATTACAACGATTCAGGATGAGATAGGAATAAAATCCTCGCTGCACTAATCAGCAACAAAAATGCAAAAACTTTGTTGAAAATCTCATTTGGTAAACTCAGACCAATTTTGGCCCCAAACCATCCGCCAAAAATAAACCCTAAGCACAATATTGCGGCTACTTTAATATCTACATCACCCTGCTTATAGTATGTCCATGCTGCTAATAAATCTACTGGCAGTGCTAATAATGCTAGGGTAGTTCCTTGTGCTAAATGTTGAGAAAATCCTAAGAAAAGCATCAAAGCTGGCAGAATGACAAGACCGCCACCGATACCTATCATTCCACTAATTATACCTGCTACTAATCCTAAGATGAGGCAAAGTAAAACTGTATTCATAACTACCTCTTTGAGTATTAACTAGCAAGATAAATACTAATTTCCTCCTTATTTTGCCGGAGGACTTTTAGGGCTTGTTGCTCTATTTGTCTGATTCGTTCTCGGCTAACACCCATGCGCTGACCAATTTGTGATAAAGAAAGTTCGTGACCATCTTCTAAACCAAAACGGAGAGTTAATACTTCTCGCTGTTGGGGAGACAATTTTGCTAATAATTTTTGCAGGTCTTGTTGGAGAGATTCTTCAACAATATAACTTTCTGGAGACAGTCCCGTATCTTCTAGAATGTCTTGTAATTCTGAATCTTGATGTAAACCAATTCGCGTTTCTAGAGACATAGTTTTACGGCTAAGCTGCAAACAATCTCTAACTTCTTTAGGTGTTAAGGATAAGGCTGTGGCGATTTCATCAGTTGTAGGAACTCGCCCTAATTTTTGCGATAATTCTCTCTGGACGCGCTTAATTTTATTCAATCTTTCAAACACATGAATTGGTAAGCGAATAGTGCGACTTTGTTGGGCGATCGCTCGTGTAATTCCTTGGCGTATCCACCAGTAAGCATAAGTAGATAACTTGTAACCCCGTTCTGGGTCAAATTTTTCAATTCCACGTTCTAAAGCTAAATTTCCCTCTTGAATCAAATCCAAAAATTCTAAATTTCGTTGTTGATACTTCTTCGCTATTGAAACCACTAATCGCAAATTAGCCGCAATCATTTTTTGCTTGGCTCGTTGTCCTTGATTTAGTTGTTGCTGCAAATTGAGCATACTTATATTCAGATAATCAGCCCATTCTTGTAATATCGGTTCGCGTTTTAATTGCACAGCTAATTCTTTTTTTGCATTTAATAACTGCATCATCTGTTTTACTTGTTTTGCCAAAATAATTTCTTGCTCGTGAGTTAATAAAGGTACTTTTCCTATTTCTTGTAAATAAGTGTACATATTATCCCTAACAGCTAGAGATTTCTGATTGTTACTGCCAGTTTCATCAGTAAAGAACATTAAGCTAGTCATGGTAATTAAATCCTTGAAAATTAATAAGTGGGTTGTATTTGTTGCGATCCAAATAGTTGTTATGGGTTAATTTTTGGAGGTATATATCTCAAAATAAACCCGTAGCCTAATAACAAGCACATTACAAACAGAAACTCAATTAATACAATGATTGTAAGCATAATATCTGCGGGTTGCTAATTTTTTATAGAAGCTGAAGTGTAAACAGGTGTATTTAATTCTCCTGCGCTACTGAAAGGGAAAAAGCGAAAAACAGCTTTTCCAATAATGTTTTGACGTGGAACAAAACCCCAATAATGGCTATCAAAACTATTATTGCGATTGTCACCTAAAACTAGATAAGAATTTGCTGGCACAATCACTGGCCCCCATCGATAATTCGGTTTGGCTTCGATGTATTTTTCCTTTAAAGGTGAGCCATTAATATCAACTTGTCCATTTTTTACCTCTACCTTTTCTCCTGGTAATCCAATGACGCGCTTAATAAAAGCTTCGTGATAATTGTCTTCTCCCAGGGTTTTAGTAGGATTAAAAACTACTATGTCACCTCTGTGAGGGGAGCTGAAATCATAGCTAATCTTATCTATAATTAAACGGTCATTAGGTTGGATAGTTGGCTCCATTGACCCTGAAGGTACATAACGAGCTTCAGCAACGAAAGTACGAATCCCTAAAGCTAAAATCAAGCTTAAGCCAACAGTTTTTATTCCTTCTATCCAAACATTTGCATAACTAGATGAGCCTGTTTTTTCTTGATGAACTGTAGACATAATTTATCAAGCCATTCATTATTGAAATTTTGTAAGATTTTGCCCTTGAGAAGCGAATAAATTACCAGCAGCATCATTTGGATAAACACAAGAAACTTGTGGAGAATCTTCCAGCTTCCCAGTATAAGCAAATGTATTCAAGCTATTTTTACAATTGCTTGTCTGTTGAGATGTTATGAGATTTCTTTGTTGTAAAATTGCCCAATCGCTAGTACGTAAAACACATCCAGGCTGCATACGCGGTTGTGTCACGTAAACTTTAAAAGGGTTGAGAGTCAGAAAAATACGGGTGTCTGTGACAATCGCACTTGCACCATACTGGACACAAACATTTGCATCAGGCGCGGCACTATCAATATAGACACTACTGGCAATATTCTCTGGATTAGAGTTAGCAACACTAGTTAAACTGACACCAATGAAAATTCCTAACAGTAAGGCGGCGCTAAGAAGAGCTATTATCATTGTATTGAGGCGAAAAGGTTGGGTTTTATGGGGTGATCGCGTATTCTGTTGCATAACTTAAACCTGTAATAACTGCTCAAAAATCATTTTTGGCGATGAAATATAAAACTTATTTCAATTCAGATGTGATAAGTCTGTAGGCAAGATGAGATGTTGGCTACCGTGATTGTTGAGATATTGAGCTAGTATTTGCTCGACAGCATACTTCTGAGCTAAAGGAATTGTTACTCGCCAATATGTTTTAACAAGAGGGAAATGTGCCTGAAAGCTAACTATCAAGATATTATTCTTCGTTTTTTCCCATCTGTAAGATTTTATGTCTTCCCATTTTACTAATGAAAACATATAACAAATACCGTTTTCTCGTAATTCAAACTCACTGAAATAACGCGAAATCAAGATAATGACAGAAGACCAGAGCAGGATGATCTCAGCTACATAACTATTATTCAGATTGTTAGAGATTGAATTGCTGTTAAATGCTTCCCGAATAAATAAAGCAGAGTACAAAATTGCAAAGATTATACTCAGCAAAATCAACCAAGCTAGGCGTTTATTCTTGAACGCTGTCCTAACATTTAGCAGATAATAACCTGCTTGTTGTTTACGCCAATACCAAGTAGATATATATATCAGATAGCCCAAGAAACACACTGCGTAAATTCCCAGCAATATTAACCAGCTATACCTTGTTAATTGCGGAATGAATAATATAGCAGAAACTAACAAAATCCAGATAAGAGCGTATAGTATTTCTCTGGTGGCGTCTTGTTTCCCGACCAGACGACGAGTCAGTTGATATCTAATTGCTAGGAAAACAACTAACACAATTGTTGACACAGCTAGCGAAGCAATATGAGTGAATCCAAAAGTATTCATAGCTTTGTTCTCCACCTGAATAGGCGAAAATATGAGTTATATCGTGTCTAGTAAAAGACTTATCATTAAGACCGCAGGGGGGCAGAGGGGCAGGGAAGCAGGGGAGAAGGTTCTGCATTTTCTGCACAGTTCTATCGAATCACAAGTAATAAGCCGGACATGATATTAAAGAAGATTGTTTTATTTGTTATTTGCAGGTAACACCTTCGGTTGCAAATTCAAATTGAGGGTTTGTCCATTTCGCAGAACTTGTACTTGGAGGTTACCGCCATCTGGGGTGTTTTCTACAGCTTGTTGCAGTTGTTCGGTGTTATCAATTGGTTGGTTATTGACTTTGACAATCACATCACCTGCACGGATTCCACCTTTATTAGCTGGTGATTTTCGAGCAACTTTAACTACTAACACGCCTTGAGATTGCTCGACACTAATAGGAGAATTGGGATCGTCGTTAATCTGTTGTTTGACTTCTGGTGTAAGCGCAATCATCTGAATACCGAGATAAGGATGATTAACTTTGCCTGTGGCGATTAATTGGGCGGCGATTTTTTTGGCAGTGTTAATCGGAACTGCAAAACCCAAACCTTCCGTATTCTCAATAATTGCTGTGTTAATACCAATTACTTGGCCAGAAGCATTCAGTAACGGGCCGCCAGAGTTACCAGGGTTGATTGGTGCATCAGTTTGGATATAGTCAACACGTTCGTTAGGCATTCCTACCTGAGAACTAGAACGACCGATCGCACTAATAATGCCGTGAGTAACTGTATTATTTAAACCAAGGGGATTACCAATGGCGATCGCCCACGCTCCCGGTTGTAACTCATTAGAATTGCCCAATTTTACTGTCGGCAAATTATCAGCTTTGATTCTTACCACAGCAACATCTGTCACTGGGTCGATACCCATAACTTTACCTTTAAAAGTACGTCCATCCTTGAGGGTGACACTCACCGTATCAGCACCGTTGACTACATGAGCATTGGTGAGAATTTCACCATGAGGATCGATAATGAAACCAGAACCAATACCCCGTTCAATCTCTTGAGATGGCACTTGTGGCAATTTATAGCCAAAAAATTGCTGAATTAGAGGATCGTCTAAAATACCAGCAGCTGGATTTTTGATAGTGCGTGTAGAATCAATTCGGACTACCGCAGAGCCGACTTCACGAACTACATTAGTGATAAAGTTAGGATTTCGATCTATCGCTAAGTTTGCAGATGGTTGAGTGGCTGTTGCGTCTAAGAAAGGTTGCAGTGCTGGAGGTAAAGGTTGTGAATGCGGTAACAAACGCAGACTTATGAATGTAACTCCTGCGCCTGCTAAGATTAGCCCTAAATAAGATAAAGGTTTTTTCCATTGATGATGCTGTGGTTGCTCAACTTGCGGCACTGGTGAATTGGTACTGTCTTCAAAATCGTGGTTTACTGTCTTCATAACCCAAAACTCCTAATAAATAAGGCAGGAGGCAGCAGGCAGGAGGCACAAGGAAAGAGATTTGACTTGTTTGTTTTGCCCTTCCCGCAGGTGCGCCTTCGTTGCAGACTCATGTAAATCAATGTTTTTCGTTTTGCTTAATTACAAGTTTCGGGTTTTGGCAAACGGTTTTGGGTGAAGATGGATAACTTAGGGAGAATTTAAGGTTATCAGTAGTTATGCAAAATAAATTAGTTAAGAAAGGGAACAGAAACAGCTAACAGTTAAGGAATACAGCGATTTGAGTCGTATTGAAAAAGCATAAATATTTTTGCGTAATTATTTATGTACGCTCTTCAATAATTAAAGGTTTCCTGGTATTCGCTTTACCTAGCCCTTGTGCCATGTACAAATATTACAGTGGTCATTTTTATTTAGCGATGACTGCGATGGGCTACGCCTGGGCGAAGTTTCTTCCTGCATTATTCACGATCGCATTCTTTCATACAAGTTCAGTTTATTAAAGTACTTAATAAATTCTATGGAACGCAAACATTCTGTATGGGTGGTGGACGACGAACCGAATGGCTTTGAAGTGATTGAGTTGTTACTACGGCGGGAAGGATATCATCTCACCTACTTCAGCAGTGGTAAAGATGTCCTCAATGAGTTGGCATCTAGCTTACCTGATGTGATTCTGTTAGATGTGATGATGCCAGAAATCGATGGGATTGAAACTTGTCGCCGCATCAAGGCCAATTCTAACTACAAACCAATTCCCATCATTATTGTGACAGCTTTAGACTCCAAAGAAGACTTAGCGCGATCGCTTGCAGCTGGCGCTGATGATTTCCTCACCAAGCCGATAAATGGAGTGGAGTTACGAGCGCGTGTCCGTTCTATGTTACGAATCAAACAACAATACGACGCACTGCAAGCCAGCGTAAATCTGCGGCGAGATTTATCTAAACTTGTGGTGGAAGATATACGTCAACCAATGTCTACTGTATTACTAGGCAGTCATTTATTACTACAAAGTAATCTGGATGCAAAAGACAAAGAACGCGCCGAAATGGTACACGCAGCCGGACTAGAAATTGATAGCATCATTAACGGTTTACTGCGGTTAGCCAAAATGGAATCTGGCAAACTAATATTAAATCCAGTGGAAGTAGACCTTAATGAACTCGTAGAAGTAGTAGTTGAAAATTTTCAGGCAATTACAAACTCTAAACAAATCCAACTGATTGCTAAATTACCCCAGCAAGGGCGCTGGTTGACTATTGATGCTGAGTTATTTCATCGTTTGTTTGATAATCTCATTTCTAATGCAATTCAATCATCACCTACACATGGCATAATTACACTAGAAATTAATTATCCAGAAGAATCTGTGAGGAAAGCAATTATTCGTGTCACAGATGAAGGTGTAGGCATTAGTAAAAATTTACAGCAATCTATTTTTACTCAATATGAATCTGGCAGCTTAATTAGCGGTACTTCTCAAATTGGTTTAAACTTGGCATTTTGTAAAATGGTAGCTGAAGCGCATGGCGGCATCATTACAATAGAGGATAATCAGCCACAAGGTGCAGTTGTGATTGTGGAAATTTAATCCTTATGTTTCAATGGGGCGCACATCTGTGTGTCCCTAATGATATAAATTATTAAGAAAGGCAGAGGGCAGAAGAGATTTATCCCTACTCTGATTGCGCGAACCGTCTGGGCGGCACTTGGGAACAAGGGTTTAAAACCACCACCAAATTTCCAATTTAGTGGCTCTTGTCATGGTTGGTTTTGAATCCCCATCTGTTGCGTCAGCTTCCCGCTTTCTTACGAAACCTTCTGCCTTCTGCCTTCTTCAATCACTAACTTTTCAATAACTTATCTATCTTCACCCCGAATTAACTTTTCAAAACTGACACTAGAAATGAAAGTCAATTCGTCGAGCTATTTAATAGCCTCTCTCAAAATTATGGTCACCAATAAAATCACTGCAATTGGTCTTTTAACGGGATTACTAACAATTTCTTTAGGTCACGGCATTGCTTTAGCTGATATTCCCGGAAATCATCCTTACTACCTCCATGCACGTAGCGATTTACGCAAATCTGAATCGCTGCTGGAAACTTCTGATGAATTTAACGTTACTCAAGAAACAAAAACTGCCGACCGATATCTTCATAATGCTATTCAAGATGTTGAAGTAGCAAGTAATTTGGACGGCAAGAATATAAACAATTATCCACCAATAGATACTTCACTCCAGCATCGGGATAAGTTCCAAGCGATTTATCAATTGTTAAATAGCGCTAATCAGGATATATCTAGAGAAGAAGATAATAATTTTGTTCTGAGTTGGCGGAACAAGGCTGAATTTGATATTAATCAAGCCAAACATTTTACAGCCATCGCTGCTGCTAGAGATGCAGTTGATGATTTAAGCGGTTATTAAGTTTTAAAAGGAAACAGGGAAATTTTTTAATTAATAATCGGATTTGTATCAGGATTTATTGACGCACAGTGTAAGTAATCTTGTTGCAAATATTTGATTTCTCTATCAATCAATTGAGGTGCTTGTATCTTTTTTCTCCCTGTTCCCTCTTTTTGCCCCCAAAGGGCTGCATTCACTTTCACAATATCATCATCCAATAATTATGATTCACCATATTTCTATTGCAGCGAAAAATCCACTTCGTGTTGCCAATGCTTTAGCAGAACTTTGGTATGGTACTGTCTATTCATTCAGCCCGATTTCAGGCGGGTATATTGTGAGGGATTTCGATGAGCATGGTACAGCCATTGAAATCTATCCATTGGGGACTAAATTGGCTCCTACGACGGGAAATCGAGATGTTGTCCAAAATTCAATTTCTTCTAAATTCTCCCCTTTCCATGCGGCAATTTCTGTTCCTGTAGAGCAAGAGCGGATTGAGGAAATTGCTAGGCAAGAAGGATGGTTTGCACAACTGTGCGATCGCGGCCCTTTCAAAGTTATTGAATTTTGGGTTGAGAATCAATTACTCCTGGAATTATTACCACCTAAGCTTACTGCTCAATATCTAGAATTTACTCAGCCACAAAACACCAATAAATTTTTTGGTACTCCAGTTACAGCCTAATTAGTAAATTAAAAACTAAGTGTTATCTCTAAAAAAAAGGGATAACACTTTTTCTCTTTATAAGTAGCCAATCATAAAGTGCTAATAACATTAACGAAGGCAGGGGGCAGAGGCAGGAGACGGTTTTTGTAACGAGGATTTATACCCCATTCCAAAAACTTTTCGCCTTAAAAGGCTGTCTTCGTAGCGGAACTAAGTCCGGTTTTAGACCCAATTGTTTCGATAAGTTTTCAAACTTGTTCCCTATTACCTGCATCAATTAGGAATTACTATAATTGAGCATAGCTGTCATTCTTTGTAACTTTCTACCTACTTCTTCTATTGTGTAAAAAAAGGTGAAAAAGCGCAGTAATTCATCCATTGAATAATTTGCTTGCTGAATTTTTTGCAGTTGGTTTAGTTGTTGCGTTGCATTAGCAAGCGCAATTTCTATCTCTGGCAAAGATAGATGAGAGTGGGGGGATTTAACAGCTGTTGCCAAACTTAGCATCGCGTTTTGAGTTTCCTGTGCTAATTGAGTAATTTGGGGCGAGAGAATCTGCCAGAAATTATCTTGTTTCCTCGCAAGTACAGTATGTTCCATAGTTAATATGTGTTCCCAAATTCTGCGAATCAAGAATTCCCAAGCTTCATTTACCCGTGTGTCTATTGGTTCATTGGTTTGTCCTTGTCTGACTTCCTGCCACAACTCTCGTTCTGCCAATAGTGAATTAATAATACTTAGTTTCAATACATCTACACTAGGGCGATCGTAATTGCCTGTCAGAGCGCAGTCTACAACTAATCTGTAAAATTCCTCTAAATGCACCAGCGTTTGAGAGACATAACGCCTCAATTCTGTGCCAGCACGAGCCGGAAAAATCAAATTGTTCACCACTAATGCTACAGCAATACCCAGGAAAGTTTCTAAATATCTATGCCAAGCATAAATCCAAGGAGATTGGCTGTGGCTTAAAATTACAATCGCTGCAATATACCCTGCTAGTTTCGCTGCTTCATTGAATTTAAAGTAGGAAGCGAAAAATACTGTGAGGAAAACACACACGGCTAATGATAATGAATTACTACCTAAAGCGATCGCAAAAATCGCTCCTGCCACAGCACCGATAGTTGTGCCAATTAATCGCTGAATACCAAGCTTCAGCGTACTACCGTGGGTAGATGACATGACAATAATTGCTGCTATGACTGCATAAAATGGATATTCCCAACGCAACCCTTGAGCAATAATCAAAGAGATAGCAGATGCGATCGCCATTTTGAATGCCATTTTACTTAGTAGTATCGTTGACATTCCTTTGGGCGTAGCAGCCCAAGTTATTAATTTGGAAATAATTCGGTTTTTGACTGGGCTAGCTTCAGACGGGATTCTATTATATGACTTTGCCATGAATATCGTAGTTAAACTAGCTTATTGGTCATTAAGTGTAGGGTGTACAACTTACTGTGCGCCTCTATTAACTTACCAGCTTTTTTGCGAAGATTGGTGTAAAAGGCATCATGAAAAAGGGTAACTGCGACCACTGAGGGCTAAAAAAAGACCAAACGATTGACCAACTAATCAGTCCAAAGTTAATTAAACTTTCGGCGTTACCTATGCGTTTGCGCCATGCAGGATCGATTCCTGTTTCAAGAAATTTATGATTAATAGCGTAATACCGATTGATGAGAAATAACAAATTCAATACTAAAAGATGCCCATCAAAAAATAGCACTGAAATTTGTTGATTGCTATATTCCCCTACTAAAGAAGCAGAAAAGGGAATTAAAGTAATAAACATGAGAATCAGCAAATTAATCCATAGCAGTGTACGGTTAACATGGCGAATGTAATGAAATTGCTGATGACTAACTAGCCAAAGAGAACCTAGTACCAGAAAACTTACCAAGTAGTCGTGTAAGCGACTCGTTAATCCTAAAATGAATTCTGGCAAAATATAAGCAACTTTAGCAGCAGGAATATTCGGCAATTTGACATTTAACACTAGCAAAGTCATGGCAATAGAATAGACACAATCGCTCAAAGCTTCTAAGCGTCTACTGCTGGGAAGTAAGGAGTTGGATTTAGTATTTGAGGTTTGCATATTGCTGATGAGTCACTATAAATTACCTTTCTGTGGTAGGGAATATTTTTGCCTTTATCTGACTAATAATTGCTCTCGGTCTAAAAGTTGAACGTTATCTACAAAATAATGATGAAAAGATTCAGGAAGCTGATGAAAGTCTTCTTTCGCAAAAGCTGTTAGTAAATTTCTAGAGTTGTAGGTGTTCCAGAAAAGAATTGCCTGATGTTTGATATCTTTTTGGTCAATATCGTGAATTAAGGCGGCGAGTGCCTTTCCAGTATACGTACCATCCAAAGAAATATTTTCATCATCATTTATCTGAGCAATAGCTTTCATCCCTGATTCTGTAAAACAACCATAGCCTTTACCAAAGAATTCATCCCGGATATACAAATCGTTTTCAGTTATTTTTAAGATTGGAAAATTAGAGTCTAGTGAGTGTAAAAGTGCGTTAGTTCGATTAAACAATCTGACGATTTTCTTTTCATTTACGAATTGTGCTTCTACGACTCGAATGCCGATTACTTTTGTCTTCAGACCAACTGCTTTTAAACCTAGTAAAAGTCCGACGGCAGTTCCCATAGTTCCTAATGGCAAATAAATCAAATCTGGTTCAGGTATATCACCTTGCAAAATTTGTTCTTTTAGCTCAAATGCTGCATTTACATAAGCGATCGCACCCAATGGCGAAGATCCTCCAGGAGCAATAATGTACGGTATACGACCTTCTTTTAATGTGTAGCAAACAAGTTGGTATGCTGTATGAATAAGGAGCGTCAGTTCTGTCTGGTGCTGATGAATATCTGCCCCGTAATGATAACTTGTCAGCAGATTACGGCGAACATAGTGGGCATTAACTTGAGGCATTAGCATCGAAGTAGTACGGATGCCAAGAGAACGAGCATAAATTGTTGTTGCTAGGGCATGGTTAGAGCCAGCAAAACCAAAGGTTAATACCCGTTTTGATTGTTGATTAAGAACGTCTCCTAACAGAAATTCTAATTTGCGAATCTTGTTACCACCATAGATTAAACCGCTAATATCGTCTCGCTTGATGTAAAGTTGTTCTGCATTTAGCGTCTTTTCTAAGTTATTAAGTTTGTGTACAGGAGTCGGTAATTCAGCTAACTTTACATAAGGAAGCTTGGTCTTTAATTGTGGATAAGCCTTAAATAGAGGAAGCATTTTTCTATCTCCTAAATAATCCTAATTATTTACAATTAGCGTATAGATGAAATCCCAAATAATCTTGCTAAACTAAGTTTATTTATGAAAAATTGCGAATTTGTCTAATCATCTACAGTGTTTGTAAATGTTTCTTTTGGCTGCTGTTTTTCAACTTTCTTTGCAGTGCTTCCATGTATGTGTAGAACACAGGTGTAATGTACAGTGTTAGCAGTTGGGAAAATAGCAAACCTCCTACTACTGCCATTCCCAATGGTCGGCGTGATTCTGCACCAGCGCCTAAACCAAGGGCAATGGGTAATGTTCCCATCAAAGCTGCCATTGTGGTCATCATAATGGGGCGGAAACGGACTAAACAAGCTTCGTAAATGGCATCACGGGGAGATTTATTTGTGTAGCGTTGGGTTTCCATTGCAAAGTCAATCATCATAATGCCGTTTTTCTTGACAATTCCCACTAACAAGATGATGCCGATAAAGGCGTAAACGTTGAGATCGATGTGGAACAATATCAGTGTCAGCAGTGCGCCAAACCCAGCAGAAGGCAAGCTAGATAAAATTGTCAAAGGGTGGATGTAATCTTCGTAGAGAATCCCCAGCACGATGTAAATTACCAAAATTGCCACTAACAACAGCAATCCCAAGCCGGCGATTGAAGATTGAAAAGCTTGGGCCGAACCCTGAAAGCTGGTGCTAATGGTTGCAGGTAAGGTGTCGCGGGCGATTTGTTGGATTTTGTCTGTGACATCTCCTAGAGATACACCGAGTTTGAGGTTAAAGGAAATGGTTGTGGCGGGGAGTTGTCCTTGATGGTTGACTGTTAATGAGCCTACACCTTTGGTTAAGTTGGCGATCGCATTTAAAGGAACAAGTTGACCGTTAGCAGAATGAATCGATAGCAAATTCAAGGCATTCGGGTCTTTCTGATACTGCGGTAACACCCCTAGTATGACCTGATACTCATTATCTGGGGCGTAAATGGTGGAAACTTGCAAAGTACCATAGGCATCACCCAAGGCTGTTTCAATTTGCTGGGAAGTTAAACCAAGGGCATTGGCGCGATCGCGGTCGATCTCTACATTCACCTGGGGATTATCTATTTGCAGATCGCTGTTGACATCCACCAAGCCTGGTATTTGGCTGAGTTTATCTTGTAGAATAGGCGTATATTTATACAGGTCTTGTAAGTTGGTGCTTTGTAAGGTGAATTGATATTCGGCGTTTGTCTGCTTTCCACCAATATTAATGGCTGGGGGATTGATTAAGAACGTTTTTATTCCCGGTTCTTGTAACACTTTTGGTTGCAATTCCTCAATCACCTCATCAGCGTTGAGATGTCTTTGGGAAGTTGGTTTGAGGCGGATGACAATAATTCCAGTGTTATTCGCGGCTGTGCCTGTCACTGATGTTCCCACAATTGAATTAAGTACATCCACATTAGGGTCATTGCGAATGATTTGTGCAACTGCTTCTTGATGCTGAATCATATCTGCAAAGGGAATATCCTGTGCTGCTTGGGTTTGAGCCAGAATCAATCCGTTATCATCACTAGGAAGAAAACCCTTAGGAACGATCGCAAATAAATATATTGTCGCCAACAAAATCACAGCAGAAATAATCATGGTTGTGCGGTGATATTTTAAGGACTGGCGCAAACTCCAGGCATAAAAGCGTAGGAAAAAGTTCTGATTTGCGTTCTCAATCTCTTTCCTTTCCTCTGTTGTGTGATGTTCTGATTGCAAAAATCGGCTGCATAACATCGGCGTTAAGCTCAGGGAAAGCAGACCAGAAACTAAAATGGCTGCGGCAATGGTAACAGCGAATTCATGAAATAATCTTCCCAAGATACCCGGCATAAATAACATGGGAATGAAGACGGCTACTAGGGATAAAGTCATGGAAATAATTGTGCCGCCAATTTCTTTCGACCCGTTGATGGCTGCTTGCAGACGGCTTTCGCCCATTTCCATGTGACGGACGATGTTTTCTAACACTACCACCGCGTCATCTACTACGAAACCCACGCTTAAGGTTAGTGCCATGAGGGAAAGTGTATCTAGTGAAAAGCCCAGCAGTAACATGACTGCAAAAGTAGCAACCAAAGATAAAGGTACAGTTACGCTAGGAATTAAGGTAGCCCGGAGATTCCGCAGAAACAGGAAAATGACCAAAACCACCAAACAAATGGTAAGTAATAGCGTGAATTTGACATCATTAACTGAATCGCGGATATTTTGGGAGCGATCGTAGAAAATATCCATATTCACAGCCGTGGGAATTTGCGATCGCAAACTCGGCAGCAATGCCTTGAGAGCATTGACAATCTCAATGGTGTTGGTTCCCGGTTGACGTTGAATCGCCAAAATAATCGAACGTTTGGGAATCTGACCTTGTTTAACAAAATACCAACTGGCGATTTTATCATTCTCTACACTGTCCACTACTTGACCCAAATCGCCCAAATGCACTGGCGCACCATTGCTATAAGCAACCGTCAACCCGCGATAGTCGTCAGCATCGAGCAGTTGACCATTAGCTTGTACAGTATAGTTCTTGCGATCGCCATAAAGATTCCCTGTAGGTAAATCTGCATTACCTTGAGCGATCGCTTTGGCAACATCATCAATACCTAATCCTTTGGCTTTCAACGATTGAGGATCGACTTCGATTCGCACTGCATATTTTTGAGAACCATAAACCAACACCTGCGCCACTCCATCCACCATTGACAAGCGTTCTGCTAATGTCTCTTCTGCATATTTATCTACCTGATAAAGCGGCACTAAATCAGAACTGAGGGTGATGTAAAGGATTGGTTGCTGTGCTGGATTCACCTTTTTATATGATGGAGGACTAGGCATATCGCTAGGCAATTGCTTAGTTGCTTGAGCGATCGCCGCTTGTACGTCCTGCGCTGCACCATCAATATCTCGACTCAAATCAAATTGCAGCACAATTTGGCTACTTCCTTTAGAACTGGTGGAGTTCATGGAATCAAGCCCAGCAATGGTAGAAAATTGCTGTTCTAAAGGTGTTGCTACCGATGTCGCCATTGTCTCTGGGCTAGCTCCTGGTAAACTAGCAGACACAGAAATCGTCGGGAAATCCATACTAGGCAGGTCGCTGACGGGTAACAGAAAGTAACTCATCAGCCCAAAAACTAGAATCGCCAACATCACCAAGGTGGTCATAATAGGGCGGCGAATGAACAAGGAAGGAATATTCATAACCACTGCAAATAATATTTTTATCAAAGCCTGCCGTAGGGGTGTACAGTTGCAATACCAATTCACTAAAATTTTGAAACAGATCCAAATCCAAAAACCCTTTTAAAATATGGATTTCTGAATTTTGAATTTTGAATACTTCGACAAGCTCAGTACAAGTTTTGAATTTTGAATTGGTATAAGCCCCTACTGTGATTTGTTAGAAGATTGAATAGCAACAGATACACCAGGTGCAAGATTGAATTGCCCATCGGTAACAACTTGTTCGCCTGGTTGTAGTCCTCGATTAATCACGGTTTCGTTGCCTACGGTATCCCCCACTTGCACCGGACGAGCTGCAACTGTTCGATCGGGTTGGACTACATACACATACTGTCCGTTTTGTCCAGTTTGTAATGCTTGGGAAGGTACAACGATCGCATTAGGTAACTGCGCCAATTTCAGCACTACATCCACAAATTCCCCTGGTGATAGCTGTCCTTGGGTATTATTAAAGGTGGCTTTGAGTTGAATCGTGCCGGTTGTGGCATCAAAGGTATTATCGACAAAGGTGAGTTTCCCGCGAATCGGGGGTGCAGAACTATTCGGTATTAACGCATCTACTTCGAGTTTCCCTTGCGCCATATATTTTTTGAGTTCGGGTAATTGCTGCTGGGGAATGGAGAAGGAAATGTAAGTCGGATGAATTTGATTAATTACTACCAATCCACTAGTATCGTTAGCCTTGACCAAGTTACCTTGATTAACTTGTAAGCTACCTGTTTGCCCGTCGATGGGTGCATAGATTGTGGTGTAAGCTAGTTGAGTTCTAGCACTGGCGACAGCCGCCTCAGCCGCTTTGAGATTTGCTTGGGCATTCTGCACATTTGCCTTAGCTGAACCCACAGAAGCGATCGCTTCTCGGATGGCGCTTCTATCCGCGGCCACAGTTGCTTCGGCTGCATCCGCACTGGTGCGATATTGTTGGGCTTGTTCTTGGGTAACAGCTCCCTGTTGGAATAAATGAGTATAGCGTTTTGCTTCTATATCAGCATTACGCGCTTGGGCTGCATCTTTTACCTGTGTAGATTTGGCTTGAGTTACTTGGTCATTGGCTTGTTGTAAATTGGCGATCGCTTGTTGCACTTGCGCCTGTGCTTGTACCTGTTGGGCGATCGCTCGATCTAAGTCTGCCTGAAAGGGTGCAGGGTCAATTTTAAATAACAACTGTCCTTTCTTGACTTGCTGCCCTTGTTGAAAATAAACCCCCATGAGTTGCCCATCTACCAGCGACTTAATTGATACAGTGGAATATGCCTCAACTGTACCCGTACTGGGAATTTCTAAAGGAATTGTCGCTCGGCTGGCTTGAGCTACAACTACAGGCACAGCTTTGTGATTGTCTGTCTTAACTTGTGTAGTTTTTTTACCCCAAACAGCCCAACTAGAAAAACAAACAATTCCTAATACCAATAGACCCAAACTACCTTTTTGTAGAGGTGTTAATTTTGGCGGAGGTTTGATAATTGCCTTTTTACTAATCATTATCTATTGCCAAACTTTGTTTAACACCAGTTTCAGCCATTAGCAAAGGCTTGAGGGTGAAGATAAATAAGTTAGGGAAAAGTTATGACTATAAGGCAAATAAATGTCTACTTTTTTGTAAAAGATATAATTATTAATGACTTATTTTATCTTTTTAAAGATTGCTTATTTGACATTATCAGGTAGTCTACTAGAAGATTTTTACCAAAAAAATTAACTTTATCCTTAAGTTTTGCTTAACTTATCTATCTTGATACTGGCAGTAATAAATAAAGGTCATATTGAATATGTAAGCCGAATTAAACGGTTTTATTCGCACTTAATTAACAGGAAATTACATTATGAAACGTATCTTTACTGGTATCTTACTTGCTCTACCACTAGCAATGGGCGCTCTGTCATCGAAAGCATCTGCTGAGGAAATAATTGTAGTACCTGTTGCTCATAGACCTTTTTTCATCCATCATCGATTCCACCACGAGTTTTATCCTCGCCATTGGGAAAGAGTGCGGCATGATGAGCGTCTGCTTCGTGCTGATTTACGGAGGTTTTAATCTACCTATTAGACTTAAAACTAACATTGCATAAAAAGAATTTTGGGTAAGAGCGAACAACTGTTTGCTCTTACATATTTTCTGGAGATATTTATTGAACAATAGAATATGAAACATTATGAAACATTAGGTAATTCTTTTTTGGAATACTTTTAGCTCCAGAAAATTATCAATAACTTTTGTAGACGAAGATTTTCATTCGCTATGTTAAGTTTTCCACCGTTATCTTTAGAATCGAGAGAAACTATAGCATTGGCTGACGCGATCGCTGTGTTGAAATCAATGAAATGTGAGTAGTTAATAAAAAGCTAGTAATGGCTGCTACCGTGGTCACAGGAATTAAGTCTGTATCTGATATAATTGCCAAAATCAGCGCAATACTAACTGGTGTTTTCATGACTGCAACTGTTAAAGCAGCCATTATACAAACCATAGCAACAGTAGGAGGAATTGCAGGGATCAGTAAACTGATTGCCATTCCCACGGCTGCACCAATAAAAAACAAGGGAAACAGTACGCCCCCACGAAAGCCAGTATGCAAACTTAAACTGACTGTAAACATTTTACCCAGAGCAGTTAGCAAGAGTAACCCGGCTCCTAATTGCCTACCCTGGTCGATGATGGTTTGAATTTGTCGTTCCCCATAAAACAGCGTCAATGGCAAAACGATTGCTATTAGTCCGATTCCGAAACCCCCCAATGTTGTTAATAAAATAGGACGAATACAAAAGCTATTAATCAAACGTTGAGTGAAACGGAAAATTAAGATAAATAATACAGCCAAACCAGCCCCAATCACCCCTAGCAAAACAGCATAAATTAAATGATCTGGATGTAGTTTGTCGTAAGCAGGAAACTCGTAAAAACCACCAATAGTTAATCCCGTTGCCAAGCGAAAGACAGCAAAACCACCAATAGCCGACACAATTACCGGAATCAGTGCTTCGTAATATTCCAGCCCCAAACGATGGGGTAATTCCAAAGCCAACAGCGCACTACCCAAAGGCGAACCAAAGAATGCTCCTAATGCGGCACTGATGCCACAAAATGTTAGGATTCGGGTTTCATCTTTAGCCAGCTTGAGTTTGTCTGCTACCCAACTTCCTATACCGCCATTTATATCTAATAAAGGTGCTTCCGGCCCCGCACTACTACCAAATACCAGCGACAGCCAAGATGCTACAACCATACCCAGTGTTTGGCGGTAATCAATTCGCCCCTCGCGGTGAATCTCATCAATGGCAACATTCAACCCGCCGGGCGCGCCCAGGTAACGTACAGTTAACCCAACCAATAAACCAGCGATCGCTGTTATTATCCAAGCAAAGGAGTAAAAATCTTTAGTCCCTAGAACATTTGGCAATATAGTCCAAATCGTCTTAGTACCTAGTTGCAAAGTGAAGTAGTAAACAGACGATAGACAACCAATACCAACGCCAAGGCAAGCTGCATACACTAGCAGTCGGCTAAAACTGGTTTTTTTCCTAGAAGATTCCGATGTTTTTATGTTCATTATCTTTCACATAATTCAAAATACTTAATTAGATAAGGCAGATATGCCTCCCTAATGTACAGCAACATTTCCAGAGGCTTTCACCTTCTTTAAAAACAGCACAGCCAGCCCACTCAGGAGTAATGCACAAGCCAGAAAATAAAAGCAGTCGTTAAATGCCATGACGTAAGCTTCGCGGCGTACAATATTGTCAATGGCTGCTAAAGCCTGTTGTTTTGCGGTTGCCAAATCAGATCCCATACTGGTGAAATATTGAGTCATTTGACTGAGACGTTGTTGTGTCTCCAAGCTGTAGAGTGAAACGTCTTCTCCCAAACGTTCGGAGTGGAATTGTTCTCTATTTGTAACTAGGGTGGCTAATGTTGCAGTCCCAATAGAACCGCCGAGGTTACGCATCATGTTATACAAACTAGAGGCAGAACCCGCCTGTTGTTTGGGGATACCACCAGTCGCAGTAGTGGAAAGAGGTATCATAATTAGAGGTTGTCCCATTGCCCGGACAAATTGAGACACACGTAATTGAGCCATACCTGTATCGTGAGTCATGTGGGAGTTCATAAAACAACTGGTTGCAAATAAACTGACTCCGACTGCAATCATTAATCGTGTGTCGAATATCTGCATTAATTTAGGTACAAAAGGAATCAGAAATAACTGCGGTAAACCAGCCCACATCATCACCTCTCCAATTTGCAGAGCATCATATCCTTGAATTTCACTCAAGTAGAGGGGGAGAATGTATAGAGAACCAAACATTCCTAGTCCCAAACAAACGTTGACAATACTAGCGAAAGTGAAATTACGTCTTCTAAATAAGCGCAGGTTAATAAAAGGCTGTTTGCCGAGGAGTTCAATTAAGAAAAATAGGACAATAAAAAGAATGGCGATCGCAGTTAAACAAACAATCAAATTAGAATCAAACCAATCTTTGCGGCTTCCTTCTTCTAATACTATTTGCAACGAGCCGAACCCAACAGCCATTGTACCAATTCCCCACCAATCACCATGTTTGAGCAAGTTCAGCCGCATTGGTTCGGGAGCAATAGCATACCAAACTGCTGCTAAGACAATAATTCCCGGTACTATATTCAAATAAAAGATGTATTCCCAACTAAAATTATCTGTCAACCAACCGCCAAGGGTAGGGCCGATAGATGGTGCAAAAGTAGCAGTCACAGAATACAGCGCCATTCCCATTGGTAGCAGTGCAGGTGGTAGGGAGGTTAGCAAAACAGTAAACGCCATCGGAATTAAGATACCCCCAGTTAATCCCTGTCCCGCCCGGAATGCAATCATCGAAGGTAAATCCCAGGCGTGAGCGCAACAAATTGAGAACAAGATAAATAAAATAACATTTACTATTAGATAACGACGAGTAGAAAATATCTGGGGTAGCCAACTGGTGAGAGGAATAATAATCATCTCTGCAACGAGATAGGAACTAGAAATCCACGAGCCTTCATCTAAAGAAGCACCCAACGCTGCCTGAATATCTTGAAGCGAAGCATTTGTGATTTGAATATCCAACACAGCCATAAATGCACCTAAGATTGTACCAAATACTCCTATCCAGGTTTTGAGGGAAATAGATGTAGCAGTTGGTTGTTGTGTGTGCTTGGATAATGCGATCGCTTTAGTCATAAAAATTCTTCCTAATTTCTCATTTCCAATCTTCGCTATATGTAGAATTGCTTTGGGTGAAGATGGATAAGTTAAGAATAAGTTAGATTAGGGTTTATTCAAATTTGTTTTTTACTAGTTTTTTTATACAGAAGTAAATAGGAGCGCACATTTGCACGCCCCTACCATCAATTTATATATCAGCATTTTACTAATCAGTATTTGTAGGTATTGCCTACCGCCTTATTCTAAGGTTTCCAAGTAGGTTCTGAAGTAAATACATCTTTAAAATTTGATAATTTCATTAACTTGTAGCCATCTCGATTGACTACATATAAAATGCTTTGATTATTCGGTTTTTGATTGGTTTTTTCTTCTCTTACAAAAGCAATTTTTTGACTATCGCTAGACCAAGATAAGCCGTCAATCGTGGATAATGGCAGTTTAGGAGCTATTTGAGTAGACTTTAAACTATCAATATACATAACGTAAAGATTTTTATGAGAAAAATCTCCGTTGGCGAAGGCGATTTGTTTTCCATCTGGCGACCATGTTAAGTTACTATATTGCCCCGGTTTATGAGTCAGTTTCTTGACAGTTCCACGGTTGATATCAAGTAAGTCAATATCCAACTGAGTACCGGGACGATTACGGCCTTGAGTATGATAGTATGCAAGCTGCGTTCCATTAGGGGACCAGGAAAATATACCATCATACGGCTCTTTCTGTGGTTGATTTGTGAGAGATTTTAGGGTTTTCTTCTTTACGTTTACTAGGTAAATTTGTTCGTGAAGGCTTTTACCAGCAGAAAAAGCAAATTCTCTGCCATCTGGCGACCAAGTAAGTTGAGAAGGATATTCAGATGGTGCGTTACTCAGCTTGATTAATCCAGAACCATCAGTATTCATTTTATAGATATTTTTGTCTTTAAAAAAGACTACCTGCTGTCCATCTGGAGACAAGTATAAAGACGATAAAATATCTGATTTTGCAGGCATTTCTCTTGCCTGCCATCTTTTAATTAACTTAGTTCCTTTTATTCCAGTTGTATCGCTAACATAAAGAGATACACTGCCAGGAAGATCGTAAGTATCACCATCACAATTTCTTGTAAGAACAAGTTTACGGTCATTTAATGCCCAAGCAATGCTAGAGCTAGAAGCTTTACAACCAGAATCAGACAATACTTGAGTGAGCCTAGAGCCATCCGCATTCACTACATAAATATTAGTATCATTGCTCACAAAAGCAAGCTTTTTTCCGTTTTTTGACCAGACAACTGTAGGATCGAGACTCAAGTTATGAGTAAGCTGACGACGGAATAAGCCATTAGCTTGAACAGTATATAAATTGAAATTTTCGCTGTCGCGTCTTAGGGCGAGAAATGCCAATGTTTTAGTTTTGCGAACCTGTAGATGATAATCGTAACTGCGATCGCTATTAAGATAAAGAGGTGTATTTGCCATACTGATTGCCCTGATAGGAATACCCGGAGGTGTCTGTAGCCCCTCAGTTATTTGCTCTTGGGCAGCAACAGGTTTAACAGACAATAGATTTACTTCTGTAATGCCTACAGTTAACAAACCGGTCAACAATATGGTTTTTAGGATAGTTTTCATGGCTTTCCTGTTTCAATTTAGAACTTATTGAACTAAGATAAATCTCTCAATGGTGAAGTTAATAATTTAATTATTTCTGTTGTAAAAACCTTTATGGGTGGAGATAGATAAGTTATCAAAAAGTTAATACCATTTTTTTGTGAACCTGTATATATTTACCCCCCGGCTGTCGCCGTCCCTCCTTGCCAAGGGGGGACTACAGGGGGGTCTTGTTATGTGCAGCATCTTCATACAGAATTGGTATAAGTGCGAAATCTCAACATAAAAAAAGGGAGGAAACTTTAACAATAGTATCCTCCCTAATAATTTCAATTAATCGTATTCTAGTAGACGTAAACTGCTCCAGTACGATTTATAGCGAGTGAGCCATCACCAGGTGTGTCACTTGCAATTTGGCGGACTTTGACAATTGTTGTATTGCCAATTTTACTCACGTTATACTTTAAAGAAGCTTCTTGGTGAGAAGGATAAATTAAGACGTTAGATGGTAGAGAAATATACTTCATTTCTGTAACATACCCTGGAAGCAAGGTCTTAGGTGAATCAGTTGTCAGTCCATATTGCAACGGAACATTAGTTTGGTTAATAACCTCTAATTGTGATGGCTTTTGAGGATTGATTCGCGTGACAGGCTGCCAAAATCCCAGATGAAATGTCTTTGGTAATTTATTTTCGGCTTTGAGTTCGCTGACCAAAACTTGCAAATTATGATTCATTTGTTTTTGTTGCTCTGGGGTGTACAAAGGATTTATTTTGAGTTTGATTGCCTGGTAATCAGCGCGGAGTTCAGCTTTTTGCTGAGGTGTAAAACTTGCCCAAAAAGCTTGGCGATCGCTTCTATTGGTAGGATGTTCTTTGTATGCTTTATAGAGGCTTTGTTGTTGGGGTGTCAGGATACTTTCAAGTTCAGCTTCGGATTGTTGATTAATTCGGGCGATTTCTGCTTTTTGTTGGGGAGTTAAGTTAACTCCTTGCATTAAATTGAACCCAGCAGCACGAGCAGGAACAGCAAGGCTGACAGCTCCAATGGTTCCTAATAGGATAGGAGCGAGTTTGAATTGCATATATATCTCCTAAAAAATATTTTTGGTGTGGAAAATTTTGCAGGTAAGGACGTACATCTGTACGTCCCCACAGTCCGTTGTTATTGAATAGCTACAGTCAAGGTGTAGTTAATAGGATAAGGTTTTGGATTATCTACCTGAATGTGATAATCTTCTGTCTTGGATAAACGTCCATGCCAAGATTGAGCGCCGGACATATTGCCATTCTCCAAAACTGTACCATCGACTCCATATAAAGTTATCCAAGAAGTATTTGCTCCTGGAGAGCTGACATTGACAGACATGAACTGTCCAGCTCTAGCGTTTGCCAAGTAAGAGCGAGAAGTATGAGGCGCAAGAGTCCCGCTAACTATCTTAGAAGTAGCGCCGGGAGTAAATTGTAGACGTTGCGTGCCAGTTTGAATATTAGGAGCGATCGCAATTCTCAAGTTATAAGCAACATCGGCTGGTTTGAGTGCTTCTATATAGTAGTCCTGAGTTTTCGGCAAACGACCACTCCAACTCGTTAACTCTTGAGGTGCAAGAATTAAGCGCGTACCATCAGCGCCACTCATCGTTAGATAGACGGGAGATTGAGATGAATCCGCTTCGATATTCATCCATTGATTGGCGTTTGCTCTAATTACATAGCGGACTGGGTAATAGTTTTTGTTGTGATATACGACTGTTGAAGTAGCACCAGGCGCAAATTCAATGCGTTCTGTTTGATATCCCGCAGGTACTGTACGAGCCGCCGCTGGATGGCTGGGTAATACCATTGCCCCTGCGCTTCCTAGAACAATAACGCTGGAGTAAATTAGACTGCTAATTGTACGTTTCATAATATTCTCCTTGATGGTGAATCTGTTGAAAAGAAGATTGGGTGGGGTGTAAAACTGTACGCTTTGACTCGATGGCAGTCAAAACTAATTGATTAGATATTTGCTGTTAAGTTCGGCTAAATAACACTGGGCGCGAAATCGCAATCCCATCAACTGCTCGTATAAAGGGTTAATCTTACATAAAGGTGGAATATGTACGATCGCCCGATTGAAAATTTTGATATCTCTGGCAAATGGGCAACTAGCTGGAATGAGTTTGCATAATAATTCTGCTTGTTGGGAATTACAAATTATGATGCTGTCTAGTTTGTTGCGAATTGGGTTGAGTAAATCTAATTGATGTAAGTTCATAGTCCGTTGTGCTGAAGAATGCTAAGTTGTTGTGTGTTTTCTTTGTTAATTCAATCTTCTCTTGCTATATAGTTTGAGTGGATGAAGATAAATAAGTTAGGAACAAGTTAGAGAGAAAGTTATTCAAAGTTAGCCGTAACTGTGATAGAGATTCTGGTGTAATTAAAAAATAAGTTAGGGAAAGGATAAGAAAAAATTTGTTGTAGGAGCGCAGATATATGCATCCCTACAACAAAACTTTATATATCCAGAATAATTATTGGTTAATTTCTACTAACTGCTTGAGCGCCTGAACTGTACCTTGTCCTAATCGCCAGTGTTCAGTTTCCCCATTATTAAATTTTAATTGTACATCAAGCTTTTGGTTGGGTAATTGAGCGATCGCACTTGCAAGCCGAGAAATATCAAAGCGAGTAAAACCTGTATAATCATGACTAGGCGGTACATAACCCCAATCATAATATGTGGGATAAAAGAAAGGATCGGATTCAATCCAAAATGGATCTGTAGCAAACATAGCTGTTTGGTAGTAACTAGGATGTAGAGCTTCTTTTTTAGTATGAGTCTCCTTAATAACTTGGTTAATTTTTAAGAGGGGTTGATTGTGGTTTAGAATTGTCATGCCAGTTAAATAAGTGCCTGGTTCTCGCAAATATTTATCTTGTAAGTGGTAGCGTACACTTACCTGAATATCATTGTTGACGGGATTTTTACTCCAAACACTAAAGAAGCCAAGAGATGAATTGCTAGGATTGTAATCCTTATCTTTCACTGCATAAACTGAACCTGTGAAAAATAATTTGCTGTAGGGAGCTTGAGCAATCGACCCTGATTTAACAGGAATATTTGCCGCATAAACTGGAGCAAGGGCGGGAGTAAAGGAGAGGAAAAAACTACAGGCGATCGCTATCTTTTGTAGTTGTATTTTTATCCTCGATAGTCTCATTTTTGAAATAGGCATAATGCTTATCTAATTAAGTAATATTAATCGTTGAAAACGAGTTTTAGAATCGATAGCCCACACCAAGTTGAAAACTAACAGCATCAGCGTTACTATCTTGATAAGCCTTTAAACCTAATTTGCCATCTCCAAAAGCAACTAAGTTTTTATTGATTGCTGTCTCTACACCAGCATCTAAGACTGGTGAATTGCGATTACCTAAAGGAGTGTCATCGTCTTGTTTACCGATAAAAGAGTAGCCAGCACCCGCGTAGAAATTGGTATTTTTGGCAATTGGTATGTCGTAAGTAATTGTTGGTATAGTTGCTGTGGTTTTATTGTCAAATAGAAATGAGCCGCGAACAGAAAGAGGAGTATGAGAAATGGCAACACGACCTTGGATATCGCCGCCTACTTGAGCATCTTCACCACTGCGTCCACCACTGGTAATCCCTGAAGAAATACCAGTACCAATGTAATCACCTTTCATACCTACTGGAGCCGCATCCGCAGCCTTTGTAAATGAGAAAGCGATCGCACCAGTAATTCCGAGTGGAAGTATACAACCTACTAAAGCTAATTTTGAATTTTTAATTAAAGCCTTCATCTTCTTTTCTCCTCATTTTCTAGAAATAATTTAAGTTTGTATTCTGGCTGGACAAAGCAATTAGCTTTGTATAGTTACAGTTTCTAGTTTTGGCAAATAAATGTGGGTGAAGAAGAATAAGTTAATGATTAATTTAAAGGAAAGTTATAGCAATTTCCATAATTTTTGCAGCACATGATAATGGGGGCGCACTGCAGTGCGCCCCCATTATCTCTTCCCTATTTATGATTTAAGATTCAACTGGTGGAGGAAGAATCTCAATCCCATACTTAGGAGCTGTAGCCAGGATATTTTCCAAATCTGCGGGGCTTAAAGGTGAGCCACCATTAACCTGATTGACTGACTTGCCAACGTCTGCAATAAAATTTTCAAATCCAGATGGTGTCTGCCAAACCAGCATCTTTACGGGTAAAAAGGTTTTGTTAGTAAATTGATGTATTTGCCCTTGAGGGGAATGAATAAACGTCCCTGGCGTGGCGATGATTTTTTCTCCATCAAGATAAAATTCCAATTCTCCTTCTAATATGTAAAAAGACTCATTGTCGTGGGAATGTCGGTGAGGTGGTGCGCCACCTCCTTGTGGGGCAATCACCACTTCACACAGAGTATAAGCGTTTCCTGTATCTTCACCGATTGCCTTAAACGTATACAAATCCTCAGCAAACCAGTAAGAAGTACCTTTACCAGCTGGTTGTAGTAAACCTGCTTTTTGAATAGTCATTCTCGTCCTTCTAAGTAATTTTTTTGGTTTATCTGATATACCAGGATGGTCTAATATTTTAGCGATCGCCTTTTTACTTAATATCAATTTAGGAAAATAATGCGACGACTCTGCTAAGTTTTAGAAATTGACAAAAGGGGTGCGAGGTTGAGGAATATAATGCGGAGACCTCCGCAAAGGGAAGATAGTCAAATTTAATGTGTACGGAGTTGGTACTCTTGATTCATTTGTCACTCGAATAAAGTAATCTTCAGAAGCAGGTAACTGACCAATCCAGGTTTGACCGCTAGTAGTTAGACGAGTTCCATCAACACCAAACACTGATAGAGTCAGCCGCTGTCCGTTTAAAGAACTAACAGAAACCGATCCTTGTTGTCCAGCAAGCGCCTTAAATACATAACTATTCAAAGATTCTGATTGCAGATATCCTCTCAAAGACTTTGTATCACTCCCTGCTGAAAACTGAATACGCTGTGCTGGTAGCACAATAGCTGCCGCAGGTTTTGTTGGTAAAACTATTCCCAGTCCCCCTATAGCCAATACACCAGTCATTAATACATTTTTTAGAATAGCTTTCATGTTTTTCTCCTTATTTCTCAAGCTTGATGCTGAGAAGATATGCAGTAATAGCGATTTGTCTAATTATCTGTAGGGACGCACAGTCGTGCGCCCTTACAGTCAGTCATGTGTTCCCAAGATTGTTAAAATTACTATTAGTTAGTAATTGCGAACTAACGCAGTCCAGGTATTTGCACCGACAACGCCATCGACGGCAAGCCCCATTGCTTGTTGAAAGTTTTCAACAGCAGTAACAGTTTCGTCCAAAAAGTTGCCGGTGACAGGTAAGGTTGTACCATCTGGTAAAGTACCGTAACCTTCTAAAACTAACAGTTGTTGTAAGATAGCAACTGTTAAACTGGAGTACATAGGTTTTTGAAGCTGTAACAAATCATCAGTGAGATTAGCAATGGCGGTTTTAGTTTGCGTAGCCATGAGTATTTCTTCCTTTGAAAATGATGTTTAGTTATGGGTGAGTTATTGTCTCAGCACCACTAATATTGAGTTTCCTGTTTCCGCAGGGATTTGAGGGTGAAGAAAGATAAGTTATCCACGAACATAAGAAAATATTTCATAAGTTATCCAACTTCACCCAATTCCATTTTTTCTAAGACGAGACTAAGGTACAACTAAACAAACTATTTACACAAATAGAAAGTTTGGTTTCAGAAAAGCTAGACATTAATAAATAATGGGACTTAGACAAAAGTGGGCTGAAAAAGCCATCAAACGTATACACCAAAAGACCTTGACATCGTTTTACCCGGTTTCTTGATATATATAGGTTTGAAGCATTTTTGAGCCTTCGGTGTATTTCCCTTGCTCTGTATAGGCTTGAGCCTTATTTCTGCCTCAAAAATGTTTAAGTCACGATAAAAAAATAAATACGTTGTTCACGTATTTATGTTGCCCTGCCCAAATTCATCAGCAAAATATTATGAAATTCTTATTTGCTACTAAAAATAAATTAAATGACTTAGCCAATGGATTAGCTACCAGTGGGCTAGAAGATGCTTATCGGGCCGCAAATGCAATCAGAGTAATAGAAGTAAAGCATTTTGGCGGCGATCGCATTGTCTTAGGAGCTAATAATGGTAAAACAGTTACTGATTATTTCCAAACTCAACTAGAGCGGCAATTACTCATGGTGCGGATTGGACTAACACAATTCAAGCTCAGTAGCTTATTTGCCACTCCAGCCGATGAAATCCAAACAATTAACACTAACCCAAAGGGAATCCCAGAACGAAGCAATTACCAACAAGAGCAAGATTCTCTAACTATAGCAAAACTCAAGTTTATTGAATCAGTAGTTTCTAAATATCGCACCCCTAGCCAACCTGAATCTCCAACGATTAAGGCAGAAGTTGTTGCGGAACAATCCAAATCCAATGTCAGAAATACAGAACCTCCTGAACCTATCAATGAAGTAGCACCTACAAATCCACTTTCTCCCGCTAACCTAAATCGTTTAGATCGCATTCCCAAAACTCAACGAGGCTCTTTTTTTCAAAATTTTACTAATCTTGGCAAAGAAATGAGTCCAGAGTATGAAATGGAAATGCTATTGGAACTTCGTAAACTACGCAAGCAAGAGCGGACGGCGATTCGCTGGTTACTCTTGCTGATGATCATTCCTTTCATAATACAAATTACCTGTAAAACCTTAATTTTTACACCGCTTCTAGATCACTCTTTTGATGCTCATCCCCAACATATCATTATTAATAACGAGTTGAAAGAAGAAGCTTTGGTAGAATACAGCCGTGCTAAAGAAATGTTAGAAATGGAGCAAGTGTTGGGGTTTTCTCCTGAATTATCTGCACAAAAACAAAAGGAAGCACTTCAAGATATTGCCCGCGATTTTTACCACGAAATGGGATACAAACAGCAAGAAGGATTGGCAAACTTATTATCAGATATTTTCGCTTTGCTAACTTTTAGGGACTTCCAAAGAATAAATTATTCCAAGAAAAATAAGAGACAGGTTTTCTCAAGAATGATAATCATTTTAAGGGGGGAGAAAAGGGGTTGCCGAGGGCAACCCCTTTTCTCCCCCTCATCTATGCATGAAGAATCTATACACTTGTCGTCTGCTTTGAAGTTAAACAGTCTAAATAAGGGATGTTTTGTAGGAATGTATGTA
>NZ_JACJTU010000038.1 GCF_014698835.1 Nostoc paludosum FACHB-159
TGCCTTCAAACCCTCATTTTCTCGTACTGCCAGATGGCGATCGCTCCTTCCGTGCAAATCCTTGTAACTCTCTCCTGGTAAGCTTTCATGATTCGCGGATGAGTCTAATTGTATAAAAAATCAAAAACAAAAACAGAGCAAATATACCAATATTTTGATACCTGCTCAGTCCTGAGAACGATTTTGAGGAAACAGGTAGGCGATCGCAGCGTAACCAGATACGGTGAGTAAACTAACCAAAAAAGCCGCCAGAACAATATTAGGCATACGATCCACAATGCCGAATTAACGTTATGTTAAATACAAATTCAAAATCTTGATCCCCTTCAAAAAACCAAGAATTTGGATACTTTCAAAATAGCAATTGGGTATGACACCGACGTGACTACCTGATGTCAATTTGTTGTATTGCAAATGTTTGGACTGGACGCTAATTTTAGGGCTAGGGCAACGAAACCAAGTTTTAGATGGGATTTCAAGACTTGTGTGTACACCGTAGCTTTGCAAGGGGGGTAAAAATGTGATTAAAATCACAGCTAACCACTTTTCAAACAACCTCTTATTGTGAACCCTCCTGCGGTACTCTTAACCGATTAACTCATCAGTACACGAGGAAAACCAATGACTTCAGCTAGGAAGCACCCATCTTTTTCTTGTTCAATCTCGATCGCCAAGTTCATAGCCAGTGAAGGTATTGTAATAAAAGCGATTCCTGAATAAAACAAAAAATTTATATGACCTCAGTTTCTCCTCACAAAAAAGCTAAAGCTCTCAAACCTACTAGCCGTCGCCCTGCTAAAGAACTTTGTAGCGAGTGCGGACTGTGCGATACATACTATATTCACTATGTCAAGGAAGCTTGCGCTTTTCTTAATCAGCAAATAGGTGAACTTGAAGCAGAAACACACAGGCGATCGCGCAATCTCGATAACCCCGATGAGCTATACTTTGGCGTTCATCAAGACATGATGGCGGCGCGAAAACAGCAACCAATCGAAGGCGCACAATGGACGGGGATCGTTAGCAGCATTGCTATTGAAATGCTTAATCGCGGCTTAGTTGAAGGTGTTGTCTGCGTCCAAAATACCAAAGAAGACCGCTTTCAACCCATGCCCATCATCGCCCGCACTCCAGAAGAAATACTTGCAGCCAGAGTAAACAAACCAACACTTTCACCTAATCTTTCTGTGTTGGAACAAATAGAAAAATCAGGACTCAAGCGGCTATTGGTAATTGGTGTTGGTTGCCAAATTCAAGCATTACGAGCTGTAGAAAAACAACTTGGTTTGGAAAAGCTGTATGTTTTGGGTACGCCTTGTGTAGATAATGTCAACCGCGCTGGGCTGCAAAAATTCTTAGAAACTACTAGCCGATCGCCAGACACAGTTGTACATTATGAATTCATGCAAGACTTTCGAGTTCACTTCAAACATGAAGATGGCTCAACAGAAACCGTACCTTTCTTTGGTTTGAAAACTAATAAACTTAAAGATGTCTTTGCCCCATCTTGTATGAGTTGTTTTGATTATGTTAATTCCTTAGCTGATTTAGTCGTCGGCTACATGGGGGCACCCTTCGGCTGGCAGTGGATTGTAGTTAGAAATGACACTGGTAGGGAAATGCTGGATTTGGTAAAAGACCAGTTAGATACCCAACCGGTGATGTCTAAAGGGAATCGTAAGGAAGCTGTACAGCAAAGCATTCCCGCCTACGATAAAGGGGTAACTTTGCCGATGTGGGCTGCGAAATTGATGGGTGTGGTGATTGAGAAAATTGGCCCTAAGGGTTTGGAATATGCGCGGTTTTCCATTGATTCGCACTTTACTCGAAATTATTTGTATGTGAAGCGGAATCATCCGGAAAAGTTGGAGGAGCATGTTCCGGAGTATGCAAAGCGTATTGTTGGGCAGTATGAGTTGCCAGAGTAAAATCAACGAATTTTAGATTTTAAATTTTGGATTTTGGATTTAAGATTCAAGATCTAAAATTTAAAAGCTCACGCAAAGACGCAAAGACGCAAAGTAAAGAATAAATAAAGAGAGTATCTTTGAAGTTAGATTTTTACAAACCATTGACTACTCGTGAGATACCATCTTTGATTAACAAGGCTCCAAAGTTAATTAGTAAGCCAAGACGTTTGTTTGCAAGGCAAAGATATGTCAGTAGTTGCTTCTTGTGTACTGGATGAACTGCTTCTACTGATTTGAGTTCAATAATCACTTTGTTTTCAACTATGAGATCTGCGCGAAAACCTACCTCCAAATGTATATCTTCATAAACAATCGGTATGGCTTGCTCCCTTTTTACCTGCAATCCTCGCTTTCGCAACTCATATTCCAAAACTGCCTGATAAACAGATTCCAGCAAACCAGGTCCCAAAGTCGTATGAATCTTGTAAGCCGCATCGACAATCTCTTTCGCAACTTCATTCTCATTCATCTTCCTTAACTTTGCGCCTTTGCGCCTTTGCGTGAGACCATCTTAACTAATGTTCTTTATATCACCCATATTTCCACCCTCATTCTCATCCATCTTCCTTAACTTTGCGCCTTTGCGTGAGACTATACATCGAATTTTCTCGCAAATTTACTTAAATACATAAGTATTATATAACCCTCACCCAACCCTTCCCACAGCATCGATCGCCGCCTCCAATGCGATCGCCACATGAGTCCAATGAGTCCCCCCTTGGCAATAAACTACATACGGCTCACGCAAAGGCCCATCTGCCGACAATTCCAAAGTACTCCCCTCAATAAACGTCCCCCCAGCCATCACCACCTGGCTCTCATACCCCGGTATTTCATCTGGAATGGGGTCTAAGTAGGAACCGATGGGAGAATACTGTTGTATGGCTTTACAGAAAGCAATTAGCTTTTTGGCAGAACCCAGTTTAATTGCCTGAATCACATCTCCACGCGGCGCTAGTGGCGGGGGATTCACTGGATAACCGAGTTTATCAAATACATAACCAGTTAAGTATGTCCCTTTCATCGCCTCTCCCACCATCTGCGGTGCGAGAAATAGCCCTTGGAACAGCAAACGATTTTGGTCAAAAGTAGCACCGCCATAACTACCGATACCCGGAGCAGTCAAGCGACAAGCGGCGGCTTCCACCAAGTCAGCGCGACCGGCGACATAACCACCAGCAACGACAATAGTGCCACCAGGATTTTTAATCAATGACCCCGCCATTAAATCAGCGCCTACGGCTGTGGGTTCCTTGGTTTCGATAAATTCGCCGTAGCAGTTATCTACAAAACAAATTGTGTTGGGGTTTTGCTGTTTAACTATATGGATGATTTTTTCAATATCAGCAATTGATAAACTCGGACGCCAAGAATAGCCACAAGAGCGCTGAATTGTGACTAAACGGGTTTTGTCATCCACTGTATGGCTTAAAGCTTCCCAATTCACCCCTCCTTCGGGGGTTAGCTCCAATTGGCGGTATTTTATGCCAAACTCTATAAGGGAACCTTGACCGTGACCCCGCAAACCAATGACTTCTTCAAGTGTATCGTAGGGAGAACCAACTACTGATAACATCTCATCTCCAGGACGGAGTACCCCAAACAAAGCACAAGCGATCGCATGAGTTCCCGAAACAAACTGCACTCGCACTGCTGCTGCTTCGGAACCCATAACTTCGGCAAAAACTTTATCTAAAGTTTCTCGCCCTAAATCATCATGGCCATAACCACTTACACCAGCAAAATGGTGTGCGCCGACACGGTGATTACGAAAGGCATCTAGCACTCGTTTTAGATTATGCTTGACCTGAGTGTCAATACCAGAAAAAATTTCTAACAGTGCGTGTTCTGCTTGCCGCAGCTGTTCCAAGCTGTTCATTAGTTCCTCGTTCACAAAAAATTATAAATATGCCGATTTTCAGATCGCGCAAATTCGGCCGAACAATTCCAATTCAGGTTACTGCATGACAATTGCTACTTCAACTAAACCTCAAATCAACTGGGTTAATACCCTGTTTTTCATTGGTCTGCACATCGGTGCGCTGTTTGCCTTTGTTCCTGGTAACTTTAGCTGGACGGCAGTTGGCGTGGGTTTGTTGCTCTACTGGGTGAGTGGTGGTTTAGGCATTACTCTGGGATTTCACCGCCTTGTTACCCACCGCAGTTTTCAGACTCCCAAATGGCTAGAGTATATCTTGGTTTTCTTCGGGACACTCGCCTGTCAAGGAGGGCCAATCGAGTGGGTAGGGACACATCGTATCCATCATTTGCACTCAGATACTGAGGCAGATCCCCATGATTCCAATAAAGGCTTCTGGTGGAGCCACATGGGTTGGCTGATTCATTTTTGTCCCTCTCACGAGCAAGTTCCTCGTTTCACCAAAGACATAGCCGAAGACCCAGTTTATCAGTTTTTAGAAAAATATTTCATTTTGCTCCAGGTTGCTCTGGGTGTATTACTTTTGTTTCTGGGTGGCTGGCCGTTTGTTATTTGGGGAATTTTTGTTCGTATTGTCTGGGTTTACCACTGCACTTGGTTGGTAAACAGCGCTACTCATAAATTTGGTTATCAAAGCCATGATTCTGGCGATAAATCAACCAACTGCTGGTGGGTAGCCGTACTAGTTTTCGGTGAAGGCTGGCATAATAATCACCATGCTTTTCAATATTCAGCTCGTCATGGGCTGGAATGGTGGGAAATTGATTTAACTTGGATGACAATTCAATTGCTACAAGCAGTTGGTCTGGCTACTAATGTGAAATTGGCTCCAACAAAGCAGTAAGTGACTTGTCCTTAGTCATTAGTCATTGTTCTTTAACATGCCCCATGCCCATATCCAATGACTAATGACAAAGAATTTTCTGTGCAACCAAGTACATGCGCCAATTCTAAAATCTCCTTTAAAAGTTATTTACGGGTGCGCTTGTATAGGTTAGGTTGCTATAATCCGAGACGCTAATATTAAGCAACTTTACGGCAAGTTATTTTTTGATGACTTGGTTGAGGAGTTTGTTGTATTTCAGGTGTTCATGACTACATCAATAATTAATACCCAGAAACTAAGTGACGAGTCTGCAAATTCTAACTTCAGGCTCAAAGATATTGTCAAAACCCTGCCACGAGAATGTTTTCAGCAAAGCCGTCGCAAGGCTTGGACACAAGTAATACTCAGTGTCTTGGCAGTTGCTTTGGGCTACTACAGCTTGGCGATCGCTCCTTGGTTTCTTTTGCCCCTAGCTTGGGTTTTTACGGGTACTGCTTTAACAGGTTTTTTTGTAATTGGCCATGATTGTGGTCACAGGTCGTTTGCCAAACGTCGTTGGGTAAATGATGTGGTGGGACACTTTTTTATGGCGCCGTTAATTTATCCGTTTCACAGTTGGCGGATCAAGCATAATTATCACCATACTCATACCAACAAACTCGATGAGGATAATGCTTGGCATCCAATCAGACCAGAAGTGTTTGAAAGTTGGGATAAAACCCGACAGTCTGCTTTTGAGTTGTTTATTCGCAAACGCTTCTGGTGGGTAGGTTCCATTGGACATTGGGCAGTAGTGCATTTTGATTGGCGCAATTTCAAAACTAAAGACCAATCCAGCATCAAGCTTTCTGTAGCTGTGGTAGTATTGTTTGCTGCGATCGCTTTCCCAACCCTGATCGCCACTACAGGTATCTGGGGATTTGTCAAGTTTTGGTTAGTGCCCTGGTTGGTCTACCACTTTTGGATGAGTACTTTTACCATCGTTCACCACACTGCTTCTGACGTTCCTTTTGTTGGAGCAAATAAGTGGAACGAAGCTCTAGCTCAACTATTTGGTACGGTTCATTGCGATTATCCCCGGTGGGTAGAAATCCTCTGCCACGATATCAATGTTCATGTCCCCCATCATATTTCCACCGCCATTCCTTCTTATAATTTGCGGCTAGCTTACAGCAGCATCAAAGAAAATTGGGGGTCTTATCTGCATGATGAATGTCAGTTTTCTTGGTCTTTAATGAAGCAGATTACAGACCAATGTCAACTGTACACAACTGATGTTGGTTATAAGACTTTCGACGAATATTACGCAGAACGATAAACCGCGTTGCAACCTTTCTTCACGCTCTTGAACTCCACGAGAGCGTTTATCTTAGTGTGGGTTTCAATACAATCTGGCAATTCTTGACTTATTAAATACTGTTAGGTAAATTGCCAGAAAATTTACTCTTGGATGTTACGAGATTTAGTATCCTGGGCATACTAGTGAAGTAAAAAATCAAAAGTAATCCTTTTGCTTTTTTCTTTTGACTTTTGCCTTGTGGGGTAAGATTATCTTGCCTCAAATAAAGTTCCGATTTATCTTCAACAAAAGAATCCAGCCAGTGCAATCAAATATCATCACGCTCAACGATCCTCAGAATCATGAATTATCTGGGGAGACTACCAAACTGCCTTTTACTCTTCAGGATTTAAAAGCTGCGATCCCTGCTGAATGCTTTCAGCCCAATGTGACAAAATCACTTTATTACTTCTTTCGCGACATCCTGATTATTAGTCTGCTTTACGCAGTTGCTTATTACCTGGATTCTTGGTTTTTCTTTCCGATTTTTTGGTTAATGCAAGGAACAATGTTTTGGGCTTTGTTTGTAGTCGGACACGACTGCGGACACCAATCTTTTTCTAAGCATAAATGGCTGAATGATTTGATTGGACATCTTTCTCATACACCCATACTTGTTCCTTATCATGGTTGGCGAATTAGCCATAGAACTCACCACAAAAATACCGGCCATCTCGATAATGATGAAAGCTGGTATCCTGTAAGTGAATCACAGTATAAGGAAATGCCGCTAATACAAAAGATAGGCCGATATTATGTTTTTCTATTGGCTTATCCTGTGTATTTATTTAAGCGTTCTCCAAATAAAGAAGGCTCTCACTTTTCACCTAGCAGTCCGCTATTTAAACCATCAGAAAAGTGGGATATTATCACTAGTACCGTGCTTTGGATTGGGATGGTAGGTTTGCTTAGCTACCTTACCTATTTATGGGGTTGGATGTGGTTGCTGAAGTATTACGCTGCACCTTACATTGTGTTCGTAATTTGGCTTGATTTAGTAACATTTTTGCATCACACTGAACCAGATATTCCCTGGTATCGTGGAGAAGAGTGGACTTTTTTAAAAGGTGCAATTTCCAGTATTGACCGCGATTATGGTTTGATTAATCATATCCATCATGATATTGGCACTCATGTTGCTCACCACATATTCCTTAACATCCCTCATTACAATTTGCTGAAGGCGACTGAGGCGATAAAACCAGTGATGGGTGAGTATTTCCGCAAATCAGACGAACCAATTTGGAAATCATTATGGAATTCCTGTGTGAACTGCCATTTTGTACCCGATACTGGAAGTAAGGTTTACTACACATCCAACAACAAGTTAGCTAAACCCTAAGCTTGAAATTTGCGACTTCTTTAAGGAGTCGCAAATCTTGTATTGTCAGTTGTTGATGATTTATGGCTAGCAATCAAAGATTACTTTGTCATTAAAATGAATTTTTATAAAAGGTGCGTTTAAAGATTAGCGAAATAGCTTAATATAACTTCTCTTTTGGAGGCGATCGCACATTACATTATTATTGCTGCAAACTCTGTTAAAATTTGAGCGTCACAGCTAGAAGTCAATCCTATAGAATAAATATTCAAAAACTTTCCTGGCTGTAAGGTTATTAAAATACAGAGGTAAAATAAAAATAGCTCGATGACGCCCAACTATCGGTGATTTAAGGTTATAGGCTCATAGGAAGATATTTTCTCCCAACTGTTGCACTTGTAGTTGCTAAAGACTAGCATATCTATGTTCTAGAGATGATATCTCGTTAAATCAACCTAAAAGAAATGAAAAACTTTTACTTAAAGTATTTTAGGCTCTATTAAAGATGAGTTAAGTTTATTTGCATCTAGGGACTTCACTCAAGTTCCTGCTAGGTTTATAAATCAGCAGAGACTATACTAAAGAAAATTTAGCTAAAACCCTTTTCAGTTTTAAAATTCAGAGGTATCAATGATTATAACTAATTTTAGCAAACAAAGAAATGAATTAAATGAATCTAAAGTACTCAAAGCTAAACCACATTGGCAAGGGCAAAACTTGAGCGATACTGCTGTCAAAGGTAAAGATACCAAGATGCGAGATACTGCAACTGATACTTCCATTTTGAATACCTTGAATCGCGGTCGAGTTGCCATTTTTATTGATGGCTTAAGTCTATTTCATACAGCTTTGCAACTCGGCATAGAAATTGACTACGTTAAATTGCTTTGTCATTTAACCAACGGTTCGAGACTCTTACGTGCTTTTTTCTATACTGGGGTTGATATCACCAATGAGAAGCAACAGGGTTTTCTACTATGGATGCGTCGTAATGGCTATCGTGTAGTAGCAAAAGACCTCGTTGTCTCGCCAGATAATTTTAAAAAATCAAATCTGAACGTAGAAATTGCTGTAGACATGATCACTTTAGCTCCTTACTATGATACAGCGGTATTAGTCAGCGGCGATGGAGACCTAGCTTATGCTGTGAATGCTGTCAGCAGAATGGGGGTTAGAGTGGAAGTTGTTAGTCTGCAAACAACCACTAGCGAAAGCTTAATTGATGTTGCTGACTGTTTTATTGACATAGATAGCATTAAAGCATACATTCAAAAAGACTCTAATCTTGGCTATACTTACCGAACTCCGACGAATTCAAATCTCTAAGTAAGAGGACGCGGGGACGCGGAGAGTGGGAGACGCGGAGAATTTTTTTCTTGTATCCCCACGTCCCTACGTCCCTACGTCCCTACGTCCCCGGTCCCCGCATCCCCGCATCTTTTTAAATCTGCGTATTTTCGGATGGATATTTTAATAGTTGAAGATGAACCAGAAATTGCTCATTTAATTCAACTCTCTTTAGAAAAAGAAGGATTTTTCTGTCGCATTAGCCGTGATGGGATCAATGCTCTACGGATGTTTCAGGAGCAGCCACCCGATTTAATCATTCTAGATTTAATGATTCCGGGTTTGGATGGGCTGGAAGTTTGTGCCAGAATTCGCCAAAAACCAGGCGCAAAAGATCCTTATATTTTGATGCTCACCGCGAAAGGCGAGGAAATCGATCGCGTCATTGGCTTATCTACTGGTGCTGATGATTACATGGTGAAGCCCTTTAGCCCTAGAGAGTTAGTAGCCAGGGTACGAGCGCTATTGCGGCGTAGTCTCCGGCAAGGGGGACAACATCAAGTCAATCGTACCCAACACTTTATAGTAGATGTAGATCAGCGCACTGCTAGTCGGCAGATCAATTCTGAGCAACCTGAAATTCTCGACTTAACTACTCTAGAATTTAATTTGCTAACTACCTTTGTTAGCAATCCTGGTCGAGTTTGGAACCGCACGCAACTAATTGACAAACTCTGGGGAGATAACTTTTTTGGTGATGAACGCGTGGTAGATACCCATGTAGCTCGATTGCGAAAAAAGGTTGAGCCTGACCCAGCAAATCCCACTTTTATTAAAACTGTTGTTGGGGTTGGTTATAAATTTGAAGACTCGCCGATAGCATAAATCTTATGAAGATGGGGCTGAGAGGACGACTATTTTTTTCTCACTTGGTAGTCATGATAGTGGGGGTAGCTAGTCTAGTCATTATCAGTAAAGTTTCTTCTCCCCGATTTTTTGTCTTGCATTTGGAACGACTAGAAAATCAAGGGTTTGATTTAATCGATATTCGTACTGAATTGGTGACAGGATTTGAAATTGCTTGGCAGCGGAGTACTATTTGGTCAGTTTTAGTTGGTAGCAGCGCCGCTGGAGGATTGAGTTACTGGGTGTCCAGAAGGATTATGGTGCGCTTGACTGAGATGGAACAAATCACCCAAAAATTTGCTGCCGGCCAGATGGATGCACGACTACCAGCGTATGACATTCCAGAACTCAATAGATTAGGTGCTAGTTTCAACCGGATGGCAGCCAGTTTAGAAGGGGTGGAAGTGCGGCGACGAGAAGTGATTGGAGATATGACCCATGAACTACGGACACCGTTAACAGTTGTGCGCGGTTATTTAGAAGAACTGGCTGATGGAGAAATTGAAGCGTCTCCAGAAATTTATCGACGTTTAGCGAAAGAAACTAGGCGCTTAGAGCGGTTGGTAAATGATTTACAAGAACTGTCAAAGGCAGAAGCTGGTTATCTGCCAATTAATATACAACGGGTAAATCTGCGTCCGTTGTTAGAGTCATTAGTCGAGAAATTTACTGACCAGTTGTTAGAAGATGGCCCAGGTCTATACTTGGAATGTCCCCCTGTGCTGCCTCCTGTATTGGCAGATATCGATCGCACAGAACAGATTTTAGTTAATCTGCTTGGTAATGCAGTGCGTTACACCAAAGAAGGTTCAATTACTATTCGTGCTGAGATTGAAGCATCTAAACTCTGGATTGCAGTCATAGATACAGGTATTGGTATTGCCCCAGAAAATTTGCCCCACGTGTTTGAACGCTTCTGGCGAGCCGACCAATCACGCGATCGCAATTCGGGAGGTACTGGTATTGGTTTAACGATTTCCCATCGTTTGATTGAACTACAAGGCGGTCAGATTCAGGTAGAAAGTAAATTGGGAGTTGGTAGTACGTTTCGTTTTTTTCTGCCTTTGGCTTAAGTCAACATAATTCAATATACAGGATTTTGACTTCACCCCCAGCCCCTCTCTTTAAAGGCGCTACTGTGTACGCACAAGAGGGGATAATTCGACTGCAATTTTGATTTTGGCGCTCATATTTAAGATTTTACGACTGCAATTTTGATTTTGGCGCTCGTATTTAAGATTTTACGACTGCAATTTTGATTTTGGCGCTCGTATTTAAGATTTTACGACTGCAATTTTGATTTTGGCAGTCGTATTTAAGATTTTACGACTGCAATTTTGATTTTGGCGCTCGTATTTAAGATTTTACGACTGCAATTTTGATTTTGACGATTACTTTTGCCGATCGCACTTATTCTCAAACAAAAAATCGATATGAAAAATGAGTAAAAACACAGGCAACCTAGTAATTATTTTGTTGAACTTTTAATGAAATAAATCCCCAAAACTACCCATCTCAGACAAAAGAATACTCCACTATTTTGAAAAAGGATTATCAAAAAAGGATTATCAAAAAAGGATATCTGATGTCTTTAAGAACTCGTGGTTCTGCTACTGTTGACAAAGCCCAACGTCGTCTCGCCTTACTTAAATCCATTGATGAAAATCTGAATTTAGGACATGGGTTAAGTATTGAAGCCTACAACCACCTAATCAATAGTACCCGTGCAATCCTAGAAGCTCATAACACCCTTTTGTCCAATCTTGAAGAATCGCGTAAAACAGTCACCCAGATGGAGGAAACCCTCTCCGAAATGTCTGAACGAATGCTAACTGGAGTTGCAACTGTCTACGGCAAAAAAAGTATGGAGTATTCCAAGGCTGGCGGCTCTACTCGAAAACGAACTAAAAAATCTAGTTCAAAAGTTACTCAAGTTACAGCGGTTCTTGCTACCCAACCTGCTCAAGCTGCAATTGCAAATACGTCAACTAACGGTAACGGCACAACTCCTTTGCTGCAATAATCGACCCGCTTTAAAAATGGATGTAGCAGTAAGAAATTTTCATACTCTCATTGTCAATTCTGTTTATGAGCGCTACTTAAACATATCTTGATTGGTTCTCCCAAAGGCGTCACTAGTATAATTAACCGTTTGCACCTAGTTGGCTATGCATACGTCACAGATTGGAGTCAGCTACTACCAACAGCTAACTCCAATGAGGTGATGAGTATTTTAATCTGTTACATTTTAATTTCAATGACTGTGTTAACTTTACTTTTTTTCACTTCACTTCTACAAGCACCGCATATTATCTATCGATAGGGTAAAATATATAGCCCTCCAGAAGTATTGACATATTAAATTGTTTGACCATTTATCTTGCATATTATGACAAAACGTTATAAATTATTATCTTATGGGGGAATAATCTGACCTTTTAGTGTCAAAAACTAATCCTATTTAAGTAAAAATACCGCAATTAGTATTAACTTCACGCAAACCTTAAACAGCACTGAAGTTATGTTTTTGTTTGGTAAAGCAAAGATTCCGGATATCAAAACGGAAACATAAATAATCTAAAAATATATCTTATGTGACTGTTTGATGAATCAAATTACTACTGACGGTGAAGAATAATTGATTATAAGGAAATTAACTATTAACAAAGTTGCATATTTATCGGCAGCTTTATTAGTTAATATGCAAGCAAGTTACGGAATTATATTTGCTATTCAAAAATGTGTTTTTGTTATGCTGAGAATAGCAAAACTAATGAATGAAGGCGCATCTACCACAAATTTACAACCTAAATGGAGTTATTCTGGCGATGCAATTAAACGAATTAAAATCTACTGAAAATTCAAAAGAAGTAACAGAAGCGTGGCAAGCACTAGAAAAGTCAATTATTTACTATCAAGGACGCCCTGTAGGTACAGTAGCCGCTTATGATTTTTCTGTAGAGGCTCTAAATTATGACCAGTGCTTTATTCGAGATTTTGTTTCCTCGGCTCTAATTTTTTTGCTTAAAGGTAGAGCAGATATTGTTCGCAATTTCTTAGAAGAAACCTTAAAGTTACAACCTAAAGAAAGAGCGTTAGATGCCTATAAACCTGGTCGCGGATTAATTCCAGCTAGCTTTAAAGTATTATCAGAAAATGGGCAAGAATATCTAGAAGCGGATTTTGGGGAACATGCGATCGCCAGAGTTACACCAGTTGATTCTTGTCTATGGTGGATTATTTTATTGCGTGCTTACGTAGTCGCCACAGAAGATTTTTCTCTAGCTCATCGGCCTGAATTCCAAAATGGTATCAGGTTAATCATGGAGATTTGTTTGGCGAATCGTTTTGACATGTACCCAACGCTGTTAGTTCCAGATGGCGCTTGTATGATTGACCGTCGTATGGGTATTTATGGCCATCCTTTAGAACTGCAAGTTCTCTTTTACACAGCCCTGCGTGCATCTCGCGAACTGCTGATTTGTCAAGGTAATCAAGATATTGTCGTCGCCATTGATAACCGCTTGCCTTTGTTGTGTGCCCACATTCGCCAACATTATTGGATAGATATTAATCGTCTGAATGCAATTTATCGCTTCAAAAGTGAAGAATATGGCAAAGCCGCCGTCAATTTATTCAATATATATGTAGACTCAATTCCCTATTATGAATTAGATAAATGGCTGCCTAAAAAAGGCGGTTATTTAGCAGGTAATGTTGGCCCGTCACAGCTAGATACTCGCTTCTTTGCAGTGGGAAACTTGATGGCCATCGTTTCTGATTTAGCTACCGAAGAACAGTCACAAGCAATTATGGCTCTCATTGAGGAACGATGGGATGACTTGGTGGGAGATATGCCCATGAAAATCTGTTTTCCAGCTTTAGAAAATGAAGAATACAGAATTGTGACTGGATGCGACCCGAAAAATATACCTTGGTCATATCACAATGCAGGTAGTTGGCCGGTTTTAATGTGGATGTTGGCAGCAGCGGCGATAAAAACCAAGAGAACAAGTCTTGCACAAAGAGCAATTGAAATTGCCCAAGCACGCCTGTGTGAAGATGAATGGCCAGAATATTACGACGGTAAGAAGGGGCGACTAATTGGCAAACAAGCCAGAAAATATCAAACTTGGACAATTACTGGGTTTTTATTAGCAAAAGAACTCATAGCAAACCCCAATTATTTACCATTAATTACCTTTGGTAAATTACCGCCAGAAATGGTTTCTAGAGCCTGTGAATTTGAAATCGCTAGCGTAGACCCCTATATGCCTCGATAGTAAGAGACGCGATGAATCGGCGTCTGTACAATACAGACGCCGATTCATCCGCGTCTGTACAAGAGTTAAGAGTGATTGGATTTTAGATTTTTTATCAAATCCAAAATCCAAAATTCCAAATCTAAAATTGCCAGAGTGAGGAGTTAGAATACAAAAGCCTTATGACTCCTGATTTGTATTTAGATGACAAATGCCCGTCAAGTAGCTTTTATCGCCTTACGAGATGTTCACAAGGGGGCTTATGTTGATGTTGCTTTAGACAGAGTGCTGCAAAAAGTTAGTTTGGCTGATAGCGATCGCCGCCTAGTGACAGAATTAGTTTATGGCAGTGTCAGAAGACAACGCACCCTAGATACTCTCATTGACCAACTTGCTCAAAAGAAATCTCACCAACAACCAAAAGACCTCCGCACCATCCTACATCTAGGCTTATACCAACTGCGATATCAAGAGCGTATTCCCCCTTCAGCTGCTGTTAACACCACCGTCCAACTAGCCAAAGAAAACGGTTTTTCTGGACTCACAGGTTTTGTTAACGGTCTATTACGCCAGTATCTCAGGAAAGGGGGAGAGGACGCGGGGACGCGGGGACGCGGGGACACGGAGAAAGAGAATACGGACACACAGGGACACCATAGAGACACGGAGAATTCTTTCCCCGCGTCACCGCGTCACCCACTCTCCGCGTCTTCTTCATCTCTACAACTCCCAGAAAATCCAGTAGAACGGCTGGGGATTTTACACAGTTTTCCTGATTGGATTATTCAAGTTTGGTTAGAACAACTGGGTTTAGTTGAGACAGAACAGCTATGTGAATGGATGAATCAGTCACCAACAATCGATTTGCGAATCAACCCGCTTCACACTTCAATGGAAGAAGTTGAGGCGGCGTTGCAATCTGTTGGTGTTTTGGTGAGGCGCGTTCGTCATTTGCCACAAGCGCTACGATTAATCAGTAGTCCTGGGTCAATTCAAAAATTACCTGGTTTCCAAGAAGGTTGGTGGACTGTACAAGATAGCAGTGCTCAATTGGTAAGTCATTTGCTTGACCCCCAACCGGGTGAGGTGGTGATTGATGCTTGTGCTGCACCAGGGGGTAAAACAACTCATATAGCTGAGTTAATGCAAGATAAGGGGCAAATTTGGGCTTGCGATCGCACTTCTTCTCGTCTTCGCAAACTCCAAGAAAACTCTCAACGCCTAAATTTAAAATCTATTCAAATTTGCACCGGCGATAGCCGCAATTTTAACCAATTTCACAACATCGCAGACCGCGTATTACTCGATGCTCCATGTTCTGGCTTGGGAACTATGCACCGTCACGCTGATGCTCGTTGGCGACAGACACCAGAATCAGTCCGAGAACTTTCGTTGCTTCAAAAAGAACTTTTATCACATACATCCACTTTTGTCAAACCTGGTGGCGTACTAGTTTATGCCACTTGTACGCTACATCCAGCAGAAAATGAAGAAGTGATTTCAGCATTTTTAGCGGAGTCACCTGATTGGCAAATTCAGTCTCCTAGCAGCTTTGAGTTCTCTGATTTTGCACGTACTACATCTGAAGGCTGGTTTAAAGTCTGGCCTCATCGAGAAGACATGGATGGTTTTTTTATGGTGCGCTTAAGAAAAACCAATAATTCCGAGTGAATACTGTTTGGGATTGTACGATTTGGTTGAAGCCAGAATCTACCAGAGGAGGCAGCAATGGTTACCCATTCCAATGTGAAAAACTTAGTTAAAATCCTGATTGGAGCCGCTTGGCTCGATGGCAGAATTCAACCAGAAGAACGGCAATATCTACGCGAAATAGCTCAAGCCAAAGGTTTGGCTAGCGACCCAGAAATTAAACCTTGGCTGTACGAGTTAGTTCCCGTACAGCCAAAAGAGTGCTATGAGTGGGTTAGGGAGTACTTAGGCGATCGCCCTAGCCTTGAAGATTGTGAAAATCTGATTGAAGCCATCAGTGGCTTAATTTACAGCGACGGCGATGTTGCGATCGAAGAAGCTAGACTCCTGACCGAATTGCGAGATATAACAAAGCCGAATGGGTCAGCCCAACCGGCCCACACTCAGCTTCTCAAACAAATCCAAAAACTTTACCGTCGTTGGGTTGAAGTTCAAAACTAACAGAAAATTTGGAGTTATGAGTTGGGGAGTTATGAGTTGGGAGTTAGGAGTTGGGAGTTTTTTAACTCACCACTCATCACTCATCACTCATCACTCATCACTCATTCTCGCTACTGTTTATGACTTCGGTTCACCCAGACCCGGAGTTTCTTCTTTATTAACCTTAGGCACAAAATCAGGACGCTCTTTACTTTCCCAACCTGCGGGGCGTTTCGAGTTGTACCAAGCTATTGAACCAATGGTGACAGCAGCTATAAAACCAACGACATACACCAAGGTAAAAGCGTAAGGAAAATGAGGACTATTTGCTGCGGCTTGCGCTGCTGTTTGCATCAATAAATGCATGGGTATGTTCTCCAAGGTCAGGTAATACTATTTTTAAGACAATATAAAATCAGCGTATCACCTAACATCCCCCTGTAGTTTGAGCAACTTGATATTGCAGAGGGAAGAGGGGCATGGGGCATGGGGCATGGGGAGATAAGAGGACAAGGGGACAAAGAATAACTTTTAACTTCAAGCGTTAACAGTCAGCATTCTCTGTTTGTATCGATGCCCAATGCCCAATGCCCAATGCCCAATGCCCAATGCCAATTACTGAGAAGGTCTGAGCCTATCCCGCCACGATGGTTGTGATGATGAAGAACCTGAAGAACCGGAACTGTTGGCAGGAGATGAGGATCGCCGAGTTCTTCGAGGTGGAGGAGAATCTGATTCTACTCTTCTATAGCGCCGCCGTGGACGAGATGACTCTGAAGAAGAGTTACTAGAATTTGATTCTTCACTGCTGCGATAACGTTTTCTCCGTCTTGGGGTATAGTCACTGCTTGATTGCTGTTCTTCTTGATAAGATCTCCTCCTGCTTCTACGCCTCCTAGATGAACCAGTGTTATCTTCAGAATTTCTATAACTTTCCGATTCTGATTCATCATCATTAGAGGAAAGAGAACGATTGAGCACTTGTTTGGGTTTAATTGACTGTGCTTTGATGGTGCCTTTGCGACCTTCTAATTTTGGTCGTTTGGGAAACTTTTCTACCGGCATTCCTTCCACGGCTTTTTCCATGAATTCGTGCCAGGTGTAAGCGGCACTACCGCTGCTGCCATATGTGGGGCGGTTGTTATCGTTACCTAACCAAACCCCTGTCACCATTTGGGGAATGTAACCAATAAACCATAAATCGCGGGCTTCGTCGGAGGTGCCGGTCTTCCCAGCAACTGGTCTATTACCTAATTGGGCGGCGCCACCAGTACCAGCTTCCACCACGTTGCGTAGCATCCAAGTCATGATAGCGGCGCTGTCAGCATCAAGAACCCGTTTTGATTTGAAATTAGCTGACCAAATCACTTTGCCTTGGCGGTTAACTATCCGGGTGATACCATGAGGCTCTGTGTGCAATCCTTGGGTAGCAAAACTGCCGTAGGCACTGGTCAATTCCAGTAGATTAACTTCATTCGAGCCGAGAGCTAGGGAGTAAGTAGGCTTAAGTTCGGATTTAATCCCCATATCATGGGCTAGTTTAATCGTTGGCTTAAAACCTACGTCAATCAACACCTTCACTGCAACGATATTAGTAGAACGGGTGAGGGCATCCCTCATGCTCACCGAGCCGCGGAAGCTTTCACTATAGTTTTTCGGTTCGTAGCCGTCTACCACAAAGGGTGCATCCTCATAGGTATCGTAGGGGCTTTTACCACTGGCGATCGCAGTTGCGTAAACAAATCCTTTAAATGTCGATCCCGGTTGCCGCTGTGCTTGGGTAACGCGATTAAACTGGTTTTTGCCAAAGTCTTTCCCCCCAACCATTGCCTTGATTTCACCGTTACGGGGATCGATGGCGACCATGGCCGCTTCTTTAAAGTTCTCCCAACGTCCCTGATTTCGCAGGGTTTTGGCAACCGCTTCTTCTGCTGCTTTTTGCCAAGTGGGGTTGAGGGTAGTTTCCACCAGTAAACCTCCGGTGGACAACACATCAGCAGAAACGTACTTCGGCAATTCTTTCTGGATGTAGGTAGTAAAGTAGGGTGACTCTACTTGCAGTCGCTTGGGTACACTGGTTTTCAGGGTTAGTGGTTCTTGGGCGGCTGCTTGCCTTTGTTCTGGCGTAATAAATTTTTCTTCCTGCATCCGCATTAATACCAGGTTGCGCCGCTGTTTGGCAGCTGCTGGATTCTTGTCTGGGGCGTACAAGCTAGGTGCAGGAGCTAGTCCAGCAATGGTAGCCATTTCGGCTAGAGAAAGTTGATCTGGGGATTTACTAAAGTATACCCAGGAGGCATCTGCGACACCGTAAGCGCCAGCTCCCAAATAAACCAAGTTGAGGTAACGCTCTAAAATTTGATCTTTGGTTAATTCTGACTCGATTTTTTGTGCTAGGCGGATTTCCTTGAGTTTGCGCCAGATTGTCTGCTCTTGTTTCAAAAACAGAATCCGGGCTAGTTGTTGGGTGATGGTGCTACCACCTTCTACCACACCTTGCGATCGCAAATTATTCAAACCCGCTCTGAGAATACCTTGAGCATCGACTCCATTGTGTTGCTGAAATCTTCTATCTTCTGAGGCTATAAAAGCTTTTTTTAAATTATCTGGTATTTGCTCTAGCTTTAGCTGTTCTCTAGTGGCTTCACCTTGTTGTTGTAATATGGTACCATCCGCAGCTTTGATGGTCAGTGTTTGTTCTCTAACAACAGCATTGAGTTCGGCTTTATCTGGCAAGGTGCGATCTATTACACTGACGCCATAGATCGAGGCAAGTATCCCACCACCCACACCTAGTCCTGCCCAAAACCAGAGCCGACGATAGATTGGTTTATTCCTAGTTGCCCGTTCGGCCCTCATTCTTGATGGTAAAATTTTCATTTTGCTCAGTAACTGCCTCGCCTGTGGCACATGTGCTGGTGGTAAGCTTTCATTTGTTGCGGATTCCTCGTGTCGATGATGATTACCAGGTGGCAATCGTGGTTCTTTGTTAGAGCCACTCAAATTACTTGGTCTTGGTTTGAACCAGGAGGTCAGCTTCCCCACATCAGTTCCTCGATCGAAGTAGTAGTAACTACTTAACCACCATCAATAAGCTTTGGGGTTATAGCACCACATTGTGTTAGTATACTATCCTATTAATAATTAACTTAATTCACTATTAAGAAGAATTCAAAACTCAGACTAAAGAAGTATTTTTTTATACAAATAAACAATTCTAACTCGATAAGCCGAAGGGCTGGTATATTGAAACTTATAAAAAATATCCAATGTTCCCCTGGGGTGGACATCTTGTCCGCCCTTAGTTACGGCCAGGCCAGACGCCCAACCCACAAATAGTGGTAATTTATTGCCAATCGGTGAGTGTTGGCGACCGACTGATGAATGCTTGTTGAAAAATAATGTTTTTTCGATTTAATGAATTGGGTTTTGTCAAAATACTGCAAGATTCAAAAGTCTTCGGAATATCAAAACTATTGAAATTTAGGCAAACAGCTGCGGGGGAGCATCCGCAAAAACAATCCCAAAACGGCCACAATACGGTAAAGCGTGCTAAAACCGCCCTTGCCCTTGGTAGTAATATGGGAGATTCCCAGGCAATTTTAGAAGCAGCGATCGCAACTTTAGCTCAAACCCCAGGCATTTTTCTAGAAGCAAAATCCAATTGGTATAAAACCAAAGCCCTGGGGCCACCACAGCCAGACTACTTAAACGGGTGCGTCACATTGCAAGTCGAAATGCTACCCCAGGAGTTATTAGAAAATTTACTCAAAATCGAACGGCAATTTGGGCGCGTGCGTCAAGAACGGTGGGGGCCACGAACCCTGGACTTAGATTTGTTATTATATGATGACTTTATTGTCGATACACCAAATCTCCAAATCCCTCATCCTGAAATGCGGGATCGCGCTTTTGTATTGGTACCACTTGCGGAAATCGCCTCAGATTGGGTAGAACCTGTTTCTGGGCGTGTCATTAAAGAACTGCTCAAAGAGGTAGACTGTTCAGGTGTACATTTATTGGTGGGCAATTAAAATTACCATCCATAAACGTCAGCAATTGGTTTTGAAATTGCACAGTCGCTCATACTTTTGAGCGTTGACGGTTAACAGCCAATACAAAAAGATGTGCTGCGTTAAATGTTATCGGCAGCTTACAACAGTGCTAATTTTAGCTCTTTATTGCAAAACTTTGCGGATTGTATAGCCAGAAGTTGTAAAATATAGATATATTCCCACAGGTAATCACTTAATTCTAAAAAGGTGAAACTCTTAATCTAGTTTGCAAAAAGTACGAATTCTGTAGCTTCTTCCTTCATTAACCTCTAGTCTAAAAATAGCGAGGTAATCAAACCAGGAATTTGTCAACAAAAGTAGTTCTGACTGCATTCTTGAAATTAGATAGAAGTTGTATCTTTCAGCCATGAAACTAAAACTTCTAAACTAATGAAATTGGATATTTGTCCATATAATTTTCAACTATTTACTGATAATTCAGATTTTTTACTATGCCATTAGGTAGAGAATTACCACAACTGTTGAAACAACGCTTGTTTCATAAAGGACGCAAGTTTGATTTTGAAGTTAATCGCTTACGCTTACCCAACAAATCAGAAGGAGAATGGGAGTGTATTCGCCATCCTGGCGGCGCTTTAGCTGTGCCTGTGACACCAGAAGGTAAACTTGTACTCGTGCGCCAGTATCGTTTTGCAATTCAAGGACGGATACTAGAATTTCCGGCGGGAACCCTAGAACGCAACGAAGATCCTTTAGAAACGGTACAACGGGAAATTCAGGAAGAAACTGGCTATAGTGCCCAAAAATGGCACAAACTAGGAGAATTTTTTCTAGCGCCTGGTTATTCTGATGAAATTATTTATGCTTTTCTGGCTCAAGATTTAGAAAAGCTGGAAACTCCACCACCTCAAGATGGAGACGAGGATATGGAAACTGTATTGTTGACTCCGGAAGAATTAGAAAAAGCTATTCTGGATGGAGAATCGGTAGACGCTAAATCAATCTCTAGCTTTTTTCTGGCGCGTCCATTTTTAGTGTAGTACCAATATGTTGCTAGAGTTAGCGATGCCTACGGCAGGCTACGCCTACGCAGATGCCTACGGTGCAGGCTTTGAATATGCTGACGAAATGCTCGTTAACAACGATTTGAGTCGATACGTGCAACACCCACGTTTTCGACTCATTCCTGGCAACTACACTGAGGATACCCAGATGAGCATTGCCATCCCTGAAGTGATTGTTGTTCAAGCACCGTGGACGCCAGAAGTTTTAGCCGAAAGTTTTGTTAGAGCTTTTAAACGCGATCCCCGGCTAGGTTATGCAAGAAACTTTTATAATTTTCTCTTAGAGAAATCCAAAATGGGGAAGAATTTATTACAAAAATTCGCCCAGACAGTGACAAAAGCGGTGCAGCGATGCGTGCCGCACCCATTGGCATTTATCACACACCAGAAAAAGTCATCGAAGCGGCAACAATTCAAGCCGCCATTACTCACAATACACCAGATGGAATCAACGCCGCTGTTGCCGCAGCCTTGATGTCACATTACTTTATCTATCGACTGGGGCCAAAACGCAAATTAGGCAAGTTTTTAGAAGCTTATGTATCTGGGCAGTGGTCTAAAGCGTGGCAAGGTGAAGTAAAATCCAAAGGCTGGATGAGTGTCAGAGCAGCCATCACTGCCGTCATGCGAAATGACAGTATGAGCCAACTGTTACAACATTGCATCGCTTTTAGCGGTGATGTGGATACAGTGGCAGCGATGTCTACGACGGGCTACGCCTACACACTAGCCGCTGGTTCTTGTAGCGAAGAAATTACCAAGACATCCCCAACCATCTCATCACAGGTTTAGAAAATGGGGCTTACGGTCGAGATTACCTCATTGGGCTAGATCGACAGCTAATGAGTTTAGTCATTTAAGAACAAATTTAGCTTTTAAAATCTACGGCTTTCCGATAAAATTACAGTATTGAAGATAGACTAAAGCTATCTAGCCCTGTTAAAGTTACTTATAAAATCTTACTTCAGGCAATAAAATGTCTGCGTTCTCATATCAGAGATAAATTTTATTTTTTTATTTAACATAGGAAACGCCTACCCAAACATTTACTAAAGTCAAATAAAAATTGACTTAGAGCCAAACTTATAAGAGCATGACGACAAGAAGCATACAACTACGAAATATGTGTCTGTATGCAAGACGCATAAATGTTTCAGGTAAATGACAAAAAATACAAATTTTAACCGTGCTGGTAAACTGACTGCTCTTTTGTTCTTGATAACTCTCTTGCTCACGCCTTGCGTAATTGTAAATGCAGGAGAACGTGGCGTATTAATGAAATTTGGCGAAGTCCAAAACCAGATATTAGGAGAAGGAATACACTTTATTATTCCTGTATACAATACTGTTAAAAAATTGAGTGTTAGAGTCCAAAAGCAGGAAATTTCTGCGGAGGCTTCTTCCAAAGACTTACAAAATGTTTTTACAGATGTGGCTCTAAATTGGCATATTATTCCTCAGGAAGTAAATGCCATTTTTCAAGAGATTGGAGATGAGCAAAATGTTATTGACCGAATTATCAATCCAGCAGTTGAAGAAATATTAAAAGCCGTCATGGCAAAGTATACTGCTGAAGAAATTATTACTAAACGAGGAGAAGTTAAAGCTGAAGTAGATAATGCATTAACTACACGCCTCAATAGTTATCACGTTTCAGTTGATGATATTTCTTTAGTGCATGTACATTTTTCAGAAAGATTTAGCGAGGCTGTAGAAGCAAAACAAATTGCCGAGCAAGAAGCAAAAAGAGCAGAGTTTATTGCTTTAAAAGCAACGAAAGAAGCTGAAGCACAAGTTAATCTAGCAGTAGGAGAGGCTGAAGTACATAGATTATTACGTAACGGACTAACTCCACAAATATTACAAAGGCAAGCAATACAAAAATGGGATGGTAAGCTGCCGTTAATTGTCAGTAAAGATGCTCCAAAATTAATGAATATAGGTGAATTTCTAAAATTCAATCAAAATTGAAATTACTTTTGGCGAAAAATCTCATAATTTCAGAATTTAGAACTAATCCAGTCTGATTCTTATATCAGATATAGCTTGAAAATAATGATTGTTGACTGAGAACTGGGAAAAAATATTTTTCTGCCATATTTGTGTGATTTATCGCATAAGCACCTGGCTTGAAAATAGGGAATGGAGACTGGGAAAGCAAGATTTCGCTCCATTCCTTGTGTTATTTATTACATTAGTGTTTAAATGGAAAATGAGACATTAGTCGCTGGAGTAGGACTAAAGAGATGTTCGTGTTATTATTGTGTAATTTATTACATTTAATTTTTGATTTCTGATTCAGTTTGATTAAAAATTAATTTGATTCCTGATATGGATGCTCAAAAAATCATAATTTTGTTAGTTGATGATAACTTAGAGAATTTAGATTTTTTATCAGATATCCTTCAAGGTCAAGGTTATCAAGTGCAAAGTCTTAGTTCTGGAAAATTGGCGATCGATAAAGCGATCGCTTCTCCTCCTGATTTGATTTTGCTAAATGTTATGCTGCCAGACATGGATAGTTACCAAGTTTGCCATGACTTGAAAAATCACCAAAAAACTCAAAATGTGGCGCTAATTTTTTTTGGCGCTTCAGATGAATTATTTGCACAATCTCAGGTATTTAGTTTTAACGAAATTGATTGTATTACTCAACCATTCAAAACTCAAGAAGTTTTATTACGCGTACAAAATCAACTGACTATCCAAAGGTTAAAAAAACAGTTAAAACAAGAAATTCAAGAACGTCAATGTCTACAATTTGAGTTAAATATTCGCAAGAGACAAACGCAAGATATCTTACCAGAAATTAGCGTTAGCAAAGATTTAACAACAAATTTTAAAATAGTAGAAGAAAGTGCGATTAAGCTCCGCACTCATAACTTAGTACTAACACGATTAGCGCAAAATCAAACCCTTTATCAGGGTGACTTAAAAGCAGCCTTGAATGCAATTACAGAAACTGCTACCCAAAATATTGGGGTGGAGCGAGCCAGTATTTGGCTATATGACGATAAAAGGACGAAAATCCAATGTATGGACTTATTTCAAGCGAGTCTGGATCGACATAGCGAAGGAGTTTGCTTATCAGCAGCAGACTATCCAGCTTATTTTACAGCTTTGCAACAAGACCAGATAATTGCCGCTGATAATGCCCACATCGATCCCAGAACGAAAGAATTTTCGGCGTCTTACTCAAAATTAAACATTACTTCCATACTCGATACCCCAGTCAGGCTGGAGGGAAAAACAGTAGGAGTTTTATGTCTGGAAGCGGTGGGGGGTGTTCATTCTTGGACATTAGAAGACCAAAATTTCGCTCGTTCTTTGGGTAATTTAGTTTCTTTAGTACTGGAAGTACGCTCTCGCCAACGTGCAGAAGCAGCGCGACGCGCTTCTGAAAAAAAGTTAGCATCAGCTTTTCGGTCATCTCCTGACCCCATTGCCTTAATTACCGTTCCTGACAAACGCTATATCGAAGTTAACGACAGCTTTTGTCGGTTTTTTGGTTATTCTCGCTCTCAAGTTCTCCATCGCACCGATGAAGAATTGAATATTTGGGTGAATCCAGAAGAATATAATCTTGTCACCTACACCCTGCAACAAACTAAAGCCATTCGCAACCACGAAGTTGATTTCCGCATTTCTTCGGGAGAAATTAGGACAACCTTATTTAGTGCGGAAATGATCGACATCGACGGACAATGGTATGTACTGGGCACCGCCAAAGATATTACTGAACGCAAACAAGCAGAAAATGAAAGCCGTTTGCTGCTGTTGACAACCCAAGCCATCACTCGCGCCAGCGATGTTAACAACGCCTTAAGAGTGGTTTTGCGTTTAATTTGTCAGACCATCGGTTGGGATTTTGGTGAGGCCTGGATACCCAATGAAGATAACACCGTTTTAGAACACAGTCTGGGTTGGTATGCAGAGGAAGACAGCTTAGAAGAATTCTGCCGTCAGAGCAAAACTGTTACATTTGGTTTCGGAGTGGGACTACCAGGGCGAGTTTGGCACAAGCAGGAGCCAGAATGGATAGAAGATGTTTCCCAAGTATCACAGCCGATTTTTTTGCGATCGCTACAAGCTGCAAAGGTCGGATTAAAAGCTGGTTTTGGCGTTCCCATATTGGCTGGTAACCAAGTATTAGCTGTTTTAGTGTTTTTTAAACGTAGTCCAGTATTAGTAGACCGGCGTTTGCTTCTATTGGTGAGTGCTGTTGCTGCTCAGTTGGGTGGGTTAATTGAACGCAAACGCGTTGAACAAGAACTGGGTTTAGCAAACGAACGTCTACAGTATCTCCTCACTTCTAGTCCTGTAGTGATTTATAGCAGCAAAACATCAGGAGACTTTAGCACTACTTTTATTAGTAAGAATGTTAGAGCAATGGTTGGCTACGAAGCCGCCGAATTTATTGAGAATCCTAATTTTTGGCTTGAACGCGTCCACCCAGAAGATATGGAACTGGTCTCAAGAAAATTTAGCCGGCTAGTTGAGCAAGAATACAATTCTTATGAGTATCGGTGGTTACACGCTGACGGAACTTATCACTGGTTCTACGAAAAGATGAGGTTAATTCGTGACGAAGCTGATGAGCCAATAGAATGCGTTGGTTATTGGGCAGATATTAGCGATCGCAAGCTAGCAGAATTCGCTGTCCAAGAAGGTAGACAACGATATCAACTTTTAGCAGAAGCTTCGCCAGCTTGTATATTCTATACTGATTTAGATGGCAATATCTTATACTTTAATCAACGCTGGAGTGAAATTACTGGTTGCACCGTTAAAGAATCTCTGGGCACAGGTTGGTTAAATGCTGTGCATCCTGATGACGTAGAAAAACTGTTAATAGCGTGGAATCAAGCAACAATATCCGGTAGCAATTATAAGCACGAACATCGCTTCTGCCATAAGAATGGCGCCATCGTCTGGGTAATTTGTCAAGCTTTGCCAGAATTTGCAGAGGATGGAGAAATTAAAGGCTATATCGGTATGATTACTGACATTACCGAGAGAAAATTGGCAGAAGAAGCCTTGCGTGAGAGTGCAGAAAGGGAAAGAGCGATCGCCCAAGTCATTCAAAGGATGCGCCAAACACTGGATTTAGAGACTATATTTGCAGCCACAACCCAAGAATTACGGCAAGTACTGAATTGCGATCGGGTTGCTGTCTATCGTTTCAATCCTAACTGGAGCGGCAAATTTATCTCTGAGTCAGTAGCAGACGGTTGGATTTCTTTGATGGAAGAACTGAAAAATGACCCCCATCTCACACAAGGGATGATAGAAAATGGCCGTTGCCTCATGAAAATCTTGGATCGGTCAGACGATGAAACGCAAAATACTTACCTCCAAGATCTGTACGGCCAAAGTGCAAGTTACCGCTGCATCCCAGATATCTACAACGCTGGGCTTAATCCTGCTTATATCAAACTCTTGGAACGCTTTCAGGCAAAGGCTTACATCATTGTTCCCATCTTATCTGGTAATCAGCTTTGGGGGTTGCTAGCAAGTTATCAAAATTCCGATCTCCGCCAATGGAAACCAGAAGAAGTCAACATAGTAGTTCAAATTAGCAATCAGTTGGCAGTTGCTTTACAGCAAGCGCAATTGCTGGCACAAATGCAAAGGCAATCACAAGCACTACAAGAAGCTGCCATCGTTGCTGATGCTGCTAACCGCGCCAAAAGCGAATTCCTCGCCAATATGAGCCACGAACTGCGTACCCCACTCAACGCTATCCTTGGTTTTACTCAACTCATGAGCCACGATGATGCTTTATCCGCCGAACATCAACAAAACCTAGCAATCATCAATCGCGCCGGCGAACATCTTCTCAACTTAATAAACGACATTCTGGAAATGTCTAAAATCGAAGCTGGGAGAATGACATTGAATCTCAGCAGTTTTGACTTAATTCACCTTTTGCAAAACCTCGAAGAAATGTTGCGTTTCCGCGCCACTTCCAAAGGATTAGAGTTGGTATTTGAATATACATCTGACCTTCCCCAGGTTGCTCAAGCCGACGAAAGTAAACTGCGTCAAGTCTTGCTCAACCTCCTGGGAAATGCAATTAAATTTACTGATAGTGGAAGGGTAATGCTGCGGGTGGGGATGGGGACTAGGGACTGGGAAGCTTCAGGGGGAAAGTTGCATAAGTCTTTCTCTTGTACCCAATCCCCAATCCCTAATCCCCAATCACTAGTCTTCGAGATCGAAGACACTGGTTGCGGTATAGCTCCAGAAGAAATTAACTTGTTGTTTCAAGCTTTTGGACAAACTGAAACTGGAAGGAAATCACAACAGGGCACAGGACTGGGTTTAGCCATTAGCCGCAAATATGTGCAACTCATGGGAGGAAATATTAGTGTTAGCAGCACTGTTGGCGAGGGAAGTAAATTTAGCTTCGATATTCAAATTGGTCTAGCCACAGTCAGTGAAGTACACCTCAAGCAGACTAGAAGGCGAGTTTCTAGTTTAGCGCCTGGTCAAAATCAATATCGCATTTTAGTAGTTGATGACTCTACAGATAGCCGTTTAGTGCTAATCAAAATTCTCAGAGCCATCGGTTTTGTTGTACAAGAAGCTGCAAATGGTCAAGAGGCGATCGCACTTTGGGAGCAATGGCAACCACACCTCATATTAATGGATATGCGGATGCCAATTATGGACGGCTACGAAGCCACAAAAATTATTAAAACTAGAGAATTTCAGCGCAGACAAAATATTTTGCAATGCTCCATTCTCCATACTCACACTGTAATTATTGCCTTAACTGCTCATGCTTTTGAGGAACAACGAGAGGCAATGATCGAAGCGGGTTGTGATGATTTTATTAACAAGCCCTTTCGTGAGTCAGAATTACTAGAAAAATTGAAAGAATATTTAGGGGTTCAATATATTTATCAAGAACAAACCTATCAGATAATAAATTCAAACCAAGAGATAAAAGAATCAATGTTGACCCTTACAGATTTAGCTAATATGATATCTGCAATGTCACCTCAATGGGTGAAACAAATATACAATGCCGCCGCTCAATGTAGCGATGACTTAATTTTAGACTTGATTGAGGAAATACCATTAGAAAATGCTGCACTGCGAGACTTTATAAGCGATTTAGCTCATAATTTTCAGTTTGAGAAAATTATGGAGTTGACCAAATAATTACAGAACTTAGTAAGTCCTATCTAAATTTCAACTTCTTGAAAATGTTCAACTGTGGGAAATGGATCGTAAAAATCATGTAGAAGTTTTTTCCAATCTTGATACTCAGCAGAACCTCGAAATCCTACAGTATGAGACTCTAAGCTGTCCCATCTAACAAGTAATAAATATTTTCCTTCTACTTCTATGCATCTGTGCAATTCATGGGATAAATATCCATTGGTGGAAGAAATAATTTTGGAAGCTTTTTTAAAATTAGCTTCAAAATCGAATTCCAAACCTGGTTTAACATTAAGTATGGCAGCCTCAAGAATCATATAGTCTTTGGTTAGGTTACTATTATTTAGTAGAGTGTGAATGCGATGCTCATACTATTTCAGGAAATACCTGATACAGATAGATGGGTAGTGTCAGCTTAACGTCAAATCGGCGGTTAGAAACCGCGTCTACACATCCAAAACCCGCCTGCGCGGGTTAAATTCTTTTAGTTTGTGTAGCCGCGAATTCCATGATACTGGGCTTAAGTTGACTATACTTTCTCTCAGAGTAGGACGCGAAGAAAGGGAATTAGAAATTAGGGCTTTGTATACAGCAGTTTGCAACTAAATGAGGTACAGAACCAAGGATTCACAAATCAAATTATTCTTCTGGCTCCTGCCTGGTTGTTGAATCTCGACTTCGCTCGATTACCGCGTAGTCGAAACACTGCCTTCTGCCTCCTGCCTCAAAACCAGTGACTTTGTACTTCATGCAAAAGAAAACTGCTGTAAATATAGGCTGATTATACATTTTCCTTTGCGTCTTGAACTGTTATGGATTGCAAAATTTTAAACCGCCAAGTCAAAACTATGGCTGCACTAGCTAAACCAATGGCTAAGCCACACCAAAGACCAATTGCTCCATAATTTAACCATATACCCAAAGCATAACCAGTAGATAAACCAACGCCCCAGTAAGCGAAAATACTAATTAACATAGGAACTCGCGTATCTTTTAACCCTCGTAATGCTCCAACTGCTGTGACTTGCACTCCATCAAAAATTTGAAAAATTGCAGCTACTACAAGCAATTTAACTGCCAAGTTGACTACATCTTCATTATTAGGATTGTTGATGTCAAGGTAAAGAGAAACAACCGATTTTGGCACTAACCAAAATATAATTCCTGCAATAGCCATAGACAAAGCACCTAAGCTAATGCCTACATATCCAGCTAGACTAACACCCGCTAAATCTTGCTCTCCAACTAATTGCCCAACACGTACAGTTGTTGCTAAAGAAATACCAAGTGCAATTTGAAAAGACATAGAAGCTGTCTGCAAGGCAATTTGATGGGCACTTAGGGAAGTGGTTCCTATTTGTCCTAGTAAAAACGTGACAACTGTGAACAGTCCTGCTTCCACCGCAACTAAACCACCAATAGGCAATCCAACCTGAAAAATTTGCCAAAAAATGCGGAAATTTTCTTGGGTGGAAGTGTCGTGGAATGAAGTGTGAAATATGCGGTAATTTGTAAATCGATGCTGGCTATATATATAGATTGCTAAAGCAATAAACATACTCCAAAGTGACAATGTGCTTGCCCAACCAATCCCAGCTAGCCCTAAAGCAGGTAGCCCTAGTTTGCCAAACATCAAAACATAGTTAGCTGCGATGTTAAGCAAAGTACCTAACACAACAGCGATTATAATTAACCGCGCTTGAGACACAACAGAAAGAAAACTTTTGAGTACAGCAAAACCCAAAGCAGGGATAAAACCCAGTGCGATCGCTCTTAAATAAGTTTCTGCTAGTGCTGCTGTAGCGGCATTCTGTCCCAATACCAGTAGTAAAGCACCTCCATTAAAAATTACCATCACAATCGGTATTCCCAACAGCAGAGATATTCCCAACCCTTGCCGGACAATCTTGCCTACTAGTTCAGGCTTTCCGGCTCCGTATGCTTGGGCAGCTAAAGGACTAACAGCAGAAACAATACCTGTAGTAATTAAAAGCAAAAAAGTAAAAATTGCAGCGCCCAAACCTCCAGATGCAATAGCCTCACTTCCTAACAAACCCATCATTACCGTATCCACAAAGCCAGTTGCCGATTGAGCAAGCTGGGCTGCTGCTAAAGGAACAGCTAACACCAGACATTGTTTAACTTCAGCGATCGCTCTTTTTTTACTTACCATATTATTTATATAGCTAAGACAATTATTTCTATTAATACTTTCAAGCTTTTGATGTATATTAAAATCTATAATTATTCAGACTTAATAAAGCCACTATTTGATTAATTCTTATGCCTTTAGTCAGATGATTTACAATTTTGTAAAACTATGGCAATCCTAAATCATTCGTGAAAAAATCTGTTGCCTATTGCTAGCTTGCCTATTGCCTGCCTCCACGACTAATTTCACACTTAAATAGGATTGCTATATGTTGATTTGATATTTTACCTAAGTTAGTGTGATAGCGTCTCAAGGCTAAAAAATCATCCCCATACGGTACTAGTTCAGAAAATAGAACATCCCGTGTTGGAGATGATTCTATAATTACTCTTTTGTTACTTTCAGCAGATAATAATCACTAATTCTTTTCATTTATGCATTTCTTAACAAACCAGTTGAAATGAGAAAACTAGAGCGCGATCGCTGAATTTCTGATTTTGTCTAAGGTTGAAGTTGGGAATAAAATTTTTCTTTCTCCGTAGTGATTAAAAAGGGATAATATTGGCGTAGGCGCAGCCCGCCGTAGGCATCGCCGCAGGAATATCTGGATGATACATTGTTTCACTAAGCCGATTTTAATTGAATAATACCTTTATCAAAAACGCGATTATTAGTAGCGATCGCACTTACTTCTATTCTATCTGGATACACTTCATACGCCGCAAAACTCAACCTCTCGGCAGAATATTCTGTCCACTCGGAACGCCCCACAGGACGAGTACCCGCACCACCGCCAGTAATTAAATAAGTTGTACCATTAATTGCACGGGTGCGTTCATAATGATGTTCGTGGCCATTGATATAAACTTGAACGCCGTATTTTTGAAATAGCGGAGTAAAAATTTTAATAAACTCTGGATTACTTCCATATACACCAGATGCATAAATTGGATGATGACCAAATACAACTTTCCAAGCAGCATTACTGCGACTTAATTCTTTTTCTAACCAAGATAACTGGTTTTTCCAATCAGCATTACTATTAGTATCTAAAGCAAAAAATTGTACAGTTCCCCGACGAAATGTATAATATCGTCTGCCGTTCATATTAAAACCGACATACTTCAATTGTGCTTCGCCATTTCCAGTACGAATATCGTGATTGCCTAAACAAGCTTGAAATTTTACACCCTGCTTGAGCAACCCTTGATAGGGACGCTCAAAAACTGCACTAATTTTCTCAATTTCGCCGTTATTATAAATGTTATCTCCAGCTAAAACGACTAAATCATAAGGATTTTCTTTGTGATAAAAATTCATTGCCCCAGCTACAGCATACTGTCCTTTAGCGCCGGTTCCTGTATCTGCAACAGACACAAAACGTAATAACAAGTCTTTTTTCGGTGGGTTGGCGGCTATGGCTGTTGCAGAATAGCTAATATCAGCATTTTGATAATTTTTATTACTTAACATCCAGCCCAAAAATCCCGTACCGATAGCACCCAGGCTACTTAAAAATAAAAATTGACGGCGTTTCAGGTTCATAATTCACCAAATTTAATAAATAGTTAGTTTCCACAGAAGTAATGTGCTTTTGAAGTGATACATTAAGGCAAAAGAGGCAGCACCAGTAATAATGTACGTTGTTTGTCTTTGATTCGCTGCTTTTGGTGAAAGTTCCATGTCACAAGACAATCCAAAACCGACCGATGAGCAGGTAACTAAACCTCCCCAAAAACCTTACCAGAGAATTCAGCCAATTTGGAAGGCTAAAATTATCCAAATTCTTCGCGGGACAATTGGGGTTTTAGAAGTAACAGTCGAGAAACTGGAGACAGCACCGCCACCTGGCGCAGAAGCAACTCCTGGTTTTTTGCAACAGCTTCAGTCGCGCTGGGGTGGACTATTAAGGACAGTCCGCTTATTTTTGCCATCAAATTTATCAACAAAGTTATCAGATACAGCTTTGACGGGAATTATTACTGGAATTGCCATAATTCTCGTTTGGACAACTACAACTATCTTGAGTGGTAAACCTACTGAAGTAGCAACACTTCCACCAGTTGAAGAGGTTCCCACACCAACACCAACCATAACTACTCCACCGGAGTCAGTCACACCAGAACCACAGCCACCAGAGGAAATTACGCCGCCGCCAGAAGAAGTTACACCGCCAGAAGCACAACAACCACCAGAGGAAATTACGCCGTCACCGGAACCAGAAGTAATTCCCACGCCAACACCAACACCAACGCCAACTATAGAATTGACACCCGAACAAGCCTTAATTGTGGCTATTGAAAATCAGGTCGCTGAAATTAGCGATCGCATCGCCTCTGGTCTGATAAAGTCAATTCAAGCCAACTTCCGCACGAGTAATCTCACTGTTACAATTAACGACGATTGGTACACTCTCCCAGAATCTCAACAGGATCGACTCGCTGCCGAGATTTTACAACGCTCTCAACAACTGGATTTTACTCATTTAGAAATTATCGACTCCCAAAATCGCTTAGTAGCGCGTAACCCAGTGGTTGGTAATGAAATGGTAATTTTTAAACGACAAGCAACAAGTTCAACAACAACTTAGAAATTGGCGTTGCATATATTGAGAAACAGGATTTTTAGATTTCAATATCTAAATTTCATTTCTATGTTTGTGCAACGCCCTAAAAGCCAGAACTGATGAAAAAATAAAATAAATAATACGTTTTTTGGTTAACGAGAAAATATATGTTTATTGGATTTTGCTATTGATTAGAAAATTGATGATAAACTGTTGCATTATCTATTAGATAGGTGTATTTTAGAGTGTGGCTTTTCTCAAAACCTTTAGCGCAAGATAATTCAGCAAATTAGAAAAAGCGCTTGATTGATATTTATCAATTCCAGAAAAGCTTGTCTTCTGGATTTTTATAAAGCTGTAAAAATTCAGAAATCATTAGTCAGAATCCAAAATTGTTAGCAAATTAAGGATGCTCTTAGCTTAATAATGTTGATAAAACTATTAAGCTAAACACTGAAAGTATTCTTAATTATGATTTGTGGATTCTGAGTTTTTACTACAAAGTTAACTTATCAATTTAGCTTCAAGCATTTATGTTAGACAATGTTTCGCTATTGCTCCAAGCTTGTGAAAATTTAAACATCAGCTATGAAATTATTTATCCTGCTGAAAATTTAATCAAAGTAAAATTCAATAATAAACACCACTATTTTTGTAATTATAGCACTCCTTTAATTAATCAAGCAGTAGCAAAGATTTTAAAAGATAAGGAATATACTTATCATATTTTAAATAAAAAAATTAAACTTCCTCGCACAATAGGTTTCCTTTCACCTATTTGCGATTCCCGATACAAGATGTATTTAAAATTTCCGACTATTCAAGATATTATCTTAGAAATTAAGGAAAATTTTGAAACGCCTGTGATTGTAAAAAGAAACTCTGGTTCAAGCGGACACAATGTCTTTTTATGCCACAATCAAGATGAAATTGAACATGCTTTAAAAGAAATATTTAATATTAATAACAAGTATGATTACGTTGCTATTGCTCAAGAATTAATTCCCATAAAATCTGAATATAGAGCAGTTTTCTTGAATAAAGAGTTAGTTCTACTCTACGAAAAAGATATAAGTAACGCAAGTTTTACGGGTAATTTAAGTCCTCTCCACTGGGATGGCGCAAAAGCAAAATATATCAGCGATCCACAAATATTGTCAGAGATTGATAATTTTGCCAGACCCATTTTTGAAGAATTAGACCTTGATTATGGTGGTTTAGACATCGTATTAGATAAAGATAATCAATATTGGTTAATTGAAATTAATTCTCATCCGAATTTTACCATTTTCACCAGAGACAATGGAAAGGAACATGCATTAAAAGTTTTTGAAAAAATCCTAATTAGTTTATCTGCAAAATGATTTAGGGCATAGGGATGGGGGAGATGAGGGAGATAAAAAGAATAATTCCTTACTCCTCACTTCTCAGTCAACACCCAACACTCATAACTCACTACTGTGCACTTTCATTGTCTGAGTTGGTATCCACACAGTAAAAATTGAGCCAACGCTCACCGTTGATTCTACTTCGATTCGACCCCGATGGAGTTCTACAAGTTGTTTAGTTAAAGCTAGTCCCAGTCCAGTACCTTCATAGCGGCGGCGATAGGGTGTATCGAGTTGCTGGAATTTTTCAAACAGTAGTGGTAATTTTTCTTCAGGAATGCCAATTCCAGTGTCTTCAACTTGAAAAATAGCAGTATCGTCTTCTACCCAAAGGCGTAGAGTAACATTACCATTTTCGGGAGTGAATTTAATTGCATTAGTTAACAGATTCCAGAGAATTTGTTCTAATCGTTCGGAGTCAGCAGTAAAGCGATCGCGTTGCGGATCGATTTGCAAATCAAGTTTAAGATTTACTTGTTGGCTTGTTGCTTTTTGCCGCAGTGATTCCACTGTTTTTTGGGCAACATTCACCAAAGAAAATTGCGAAATACTTAAAGCTGCCTTACCAGCCTCGATTTGTGATAAATCAAGGATGTCATTGATCATTTCTAATAAATGTTCTCCACTATCGTGGATTGTTTGCAGATAATCTCGTTGTCGTTGACTTAATTCACCCAAAGGCCAACGTAACAACGTTGAAGACATGCCAATCACATAAGTTAAAGGCGTGAGTAATTCATGACTGATGGTAGCGAGAAATTCGCTTCTGAGGCGGCTAGCAGCTTCGGCGGCTAGTAAGGCATCGCGTAACGCCCTTGTACGTTCAATAACTCGTTCTTCCAGCGTTTGTTTTTCTTGGGTGAGGGTTTGCATTAACTCAGCTTGGTGAATAGCGATCGCTAATTGTTCGGCGATGGAAGTGAGCAAATTTTTTTCACTATCAGTCCACTGACGCGGGTTATGGCACTGATGAGCAATTAGCAATCCCCAGAGTTTTTCCTCAAAGATAATCGGTGCAGCCAACTTTGCTCGGACTTTGCATTCCCTTAAAAAATTCAACAAACACTCTTCTAAAGCATAAGTTTTTTCGACATCATCCACAGCTAAAGTAAAGCCTTGGCGATACTTCTCCCAACATTGAGAGGTTGGGAAAAAGCAATTTCTTTCTCTGTAATTCAATACCGATGTAATTCCATCTTTACCACAGGCTTCATAGACAACATAACCCCGATACTTTTGATGCTCTTCTGGTACAGATATTGGGGGTCTACGGTTATCGTTATCGGCAGAAAAATCTAAGCCTTGACTACCTCCAATTGAGATTTCCGGTTTGATACCACTAGCTAAAATTCCCTCTGTTGTAGCCAGTACCGTGCCATTGAAATCAGTGTTATCAAACTGGTATTGTTGAGTCTTGACTTTGGAACCCTGAAATTTATAAATTACTAATCTGTCTAATTCTAGAAACTCTCGCACCTGTGTAATTGCCGTTGCCATAATTACTGGCAAATCAAGGCTTTTGCGGATCTGCGTTGTTACTTGATTTAACAGCTGTTCTTGAGAAACTTGTTTTTTTAGGGCATCTTCTACTGGCTGACATATATAAACAGCTGGCCCAATTGCACTGGGAGGTGGTATTATTTCTTGGCTTGGCTGAGTTAGAAAATATTCTAATAACAACAGGGTAAATTTACTTTGCAGCGTCGGATCGTTAGGCTTAATAACTTGGCGATAACGTTCGAGATTTTGGTAAGTATTGGAATTGCACCCAAACAAATCTCTCAATTCTAATATAAAAGAGGCGATCGCCTCGAAATTAAATGTCAATCTAGTAGAGACGCGATTAATCGCGTCTCTACTAGAGTTATCAGCAGATAGTTGTTCTGTGTCATCTACCTCCAAATTCCCCAGCAACAGCACATTAAACTGCTCAGAAAGTACTACTGTAAACCTTTGGCTTTCCCACTCTATAGGTGTGCGAATCGACGCCAACATAGCTTCTGTCATTACCACAGCCGGACTTCCCAGCGTTTGAGCCATCTGCTCTAACAATTTCCCAAGCCGATTGAATACAACAACAGGCAAGGTTCGAGAAAGGCTCAAATCAGGAGAACTCAGCATTTTCAATCATTCTGGTAAGAGAGGGCTCAATGCAAGGACGAAAGTTTATTTTTCTTAAGGAAAAATTCAAAACTCAGGAGCAAAGATAGCGATGCTCCACCAAGGCGTGAGAATTCAGGAGAAATCAGAGCTTGAGTCGGTGATGAGTATTAATCGAAACTTTGTCCCCTTGTGGGCGAAACAAAGTTCAAAATTCTTCCTTGTTAAAACTCCATACATTAAGGTATGGAGCCTTCTGAATTCGGAATTCTGAATTCTGGCTCCTTTTTTATTGTGTACTAACCAATAGTTTAAGACGGTAATACAAGATTATGCATCGTATTAGTGGCATATCGGGTGGATTGAATCAGTCAGAGAGTTTAATTTTTATAGAACAAACTCCAGCGACCTTAGTCTTGATTACGGCTGCTGATACCGACATTCAAACGTTGGCAGCTGCGCTTGGCAAATTACCTGCACCCTTCCCTACATTCAGAGTCGCCAACCTGTTGCAATTGCAGCAACAATTAAGTATAGATACTTACGCAGAGCAAGTTTTAGAACATGCCGAGGTAATAATTTTGCGCCTCTTAGGAGGGCGTTCCTACTGGGCTTATGGCTTAGAAGTAGTGCAGGAAATTGTGCAACGTAATGGTACAACCCTTATTGTAATGCCCGGAGACGACAGTCTCGATCCCGAATTAATCTCCCAGTCTACCGTGCCTTTAGGCATTGTTAACCAGGTATGGCAGTATTTTAGCGAAGGCGGCGTAGAAAATTTTGTCAATGCTTTGCAATTTATCGCCGACAGTTGTCTGTCAACTGCATACAATCCTCCACCACCCCGACGCATTCCACGTGTGGGATTGTATGAATGGGGCATGGGGCATGGGGCATGGGGCATGGGGCATGGGGCATCGGTTACAGAAGCAGAGGAGCACAGGGGTAGAGGAGAGTTTGAACTGGGTTTATCCACCTCAAAACCGGATTTATCCACCTCAGAACCTCAAAGCTTCCAATCCTCAATGCCCAATGCCCAATGCCCAATGCCCAAAGTCGGCATCCTCTTCTACCGCGCCCATTATTTAGCGGGAAACACCAGGGTAATCGATGCTTTATGCCAAGCCTTAGTACAGAAAAATTTACAACCTGTACCAATTTTTGTTTCCTCATTGCGCGAACCGGATGTTCAACTTGAGTTGAGTGAATTTTTTCAACCCAAAGAAGCCGAAGGAATTGGGCTGCTGTTGAATACCACCAGTTTTTCTCTAGCAAAGTTGGAAAGCGAGACACCTCAAACCGAACTGTGGGAAAAGTTAGATGTGCCTGTATTGCAGGTTATCCTCAGTGGCGGTTCAGTTGAACAGTGGGAGTTAGAGTTTAAAGGTCTTTCTCCCCGCGATATTGGGATGAATGTAGCGCTACCAGAAGTAGATGGGCGAATTATTACTCGTGCTGTGTCTTTTAAAGCGGTGCAAACTCGTAATTCCGATTTACAGACAGATGTGGTAGTTTATGAACCAGTGAGCGATCGCATCGAGTTCGTTGCTCAATTAGCAGCAAGTTGGGTGCGCCTGCGTTCAAAACCACCCCAAGAGCGCCGAATTGCCCTTATTCTGGCAAATTACCCCAACCGCAATGGACGCCTAGCTAATGGCGTAGGACTCGATACCCCAGCCAGTTGCGTAGAAATCCTGCAAGCTTTACACCAAGCAGGGTATCAAGTAGAAAATCCACCTGCTCAAGGAGATGAGTTGATTCAACGGCTAACATCTGGCATCACCAACGATCCGGAAAGTCGAGAATGGCGTCCAGTACAACAAAGTCTCTCTTGGGCAGAGTATCAAGAATATTTCACTGCTTTGCCAGAACAAGTTAGGCAAGGTATTAGTCAACGCTGGGGACTGGGGACTGGGGACTGGGGACTAGGGACTGGGGAAGATTCTTCCCAATGCCCAATACCCATTTCTGGAATTCAACTCGGCAACATCTTTGTGGGAATTCAGCCACCAAGGGGTTATGATAATGACCCCAGTTTGAATTATCATGCACCAGATTTAGAACCAACCCATGCTTATTTGGCTTTTTACTATTGGGTTAGAGAATGTTTTGGTGCTGATGCTGTAGTTCATGTGGGCAAACACGGAAATTTAGAATGGCTACCCGGTAAAAGTGTGGCTTTATCGAGTAATTGTTATCCAGAAGTAGCTTTCGGCGCACTTCCCCATCTGTACCCGTTTATTGTCAATGATCCTGGTGAGGGTTCCCAAGCCAAACGCCGTGCCCAAGCTGTGATTATAGACCACCTCACGCCGCCGATGACTCGCGCAGAACTTTACGGTTCTTTGCAACAGTTAGAAAATTTAATTGATGAGTATTATGAAGCGGAAAGTTTAGATCCTTCCCGTTTACCAACAATTCGCGATCGCATCCGGGAATTGATTCTTCAAGAAAATTTACATCTAGATTTAGGAATCCAAAACGAAGAAATTTTAAATGCTGAATTTAAAATTTTGAATTCATTAGATGGTTATCTTTGTGAACTCAAAGAAGCTCAAATCCGCGATGGCTTGCACATTTTTGGGCAATGCCCCCAAGGACAGCAATTAAGGGATTTAATAGTAGCGATCGCTCGCATACCCAATCGCTATTCTTTAGGCATTACCCGTGCCATAGCCCAAGATTGGCGTCTAGACTTCGACCCCCTAACAGCAGACTTGTCCATGACTAGCGGCCAATATTCAGTAGTTAATGGTACAGAATGTCGCACCATCGGTGATATTGTTGAAGTCCTAGAACAACACGCCGCCCTTCTAGTAGAACAAATCATAAGCCAGAACTCAGAATGGGCTACGCCCCGCTACGCTAACAGAATTCAGAATTCAGAACTCCCAACTCTAAACTCCTCACTCCCAACTCCTAACTCCTCACTCCCATCTCCCCAGTCTCCACTCAGCACTACCCTCGACTGGATACGCGATCGCCTCCTTCCCGCTTTACAAAAAACTGACCAAGAGATTACCTATTTATTACACGGACTCGATGGCGGATATATCCCAAGCGGCCCATCTGGCGCACCCACCCGCGGACGCCCGGAAGTTCTACCGACGGGTAAAAACTTTTACTCTGTGGATATTCGTGCCATTCCCACAGAAACAGCTTGGGATATCGGTAGAAAAGCCGCTGAAACCCTCGTTGAATATTACACTCAAGAACATGGTGAGTATCCAAAAACACTAGGCTTATCATTGTGGGGGACTGCCACCATGAGAACTGGAGGCGATGACATTGCCGAGGCCTTGGCTTTACTGGGAGTGAGACCCGTGTGGGATGGTGCAGCACGGCGAGTTGTGGATTTTGAAATTTTGCCCCTGGCTGTTTTGGGGCGTCCCCGCGTAGATGTTACCTTGCGAATTTCCGGATTCTTTCGCGATGCATTTCCCAACTTAATTGATTTATTCGCTCAAGCAGTGACAGCGGTGGCAAACTTGGATGAACCCCCAGAACAAAACCCCCTCGCCCTTGCAGTTCGCCAAGAGACTGATTTGTGGACTCAACAAGGTTTAACTTTAGAAACAGCAAAAGAGCGATCGCTTTATCGCATCTTTGGCTCTCGCCCAGGTGCCTACGGCGCCGGACTCCAAGGCCTAATAGAATCGCAAAACTGGACAGATGACCAAGACTTAGCCCGCGCCTACATCAACTGGAGTTCTTACGCCTACTCCTCGCCAGGGGGAGCAGGGGAGGCAGGGGGAGCAGGGGAAGCTGAAACTCTTCCTAATTCCCAATGCCCAATGCCCAATACCGAAATCTTCGAGCAACGCTTAGCCCAAATGCAAGTCGTACTCCACAATCAAGACAACCGCGAACACGACCTACTAGATTCTGATGATTATTACCAATTTCAGGGAGGCTTAACAGTTGCGGTGCGTTCTCTACAAGGAAAAAATCCCCAAATTTATTTTGGGGATCATTCTATACCCGCCCAACCGCGAATCCGCCAACTCAGAGAAGAAATCGCACGGGTGTATCGTTCTCGCGTTGTTAATCCTAAGTGGATTTCGGGAGTCATGCGTCACGGTTATAAAGGTGCTTTTGAAATGGCAGCAACAGTGGACTATTTATTCGCCTATGATGCTACAACTAAATGTGTCGAAGATTATATGTATCAAGGCATTGTCCAAGCTTATTTACTCGATCCAGTTGTTTTAGAATTCATTGAGGAAAAAAACCCTTATGCACTGCGTGATATTGCTGAAAGATTATTAGAAGCACACAAGCGCAATTTATGGCAGGATGTAAATATAGGAACATTAGAAAGTTTGAGAAACCTAGTACATCAAGCTGAAGCAGTTATCGAAGAAAAATCAATGGTGTAGGAAAAAAATATGGAGAATCTTGCGTATTTACACCTAGCTTACGCCTACGAAGACGGCACACCCAGTGAATTGATATCGCTCAGTTCTTTGTTAAACAATGCAACTGCACCAGACTGGGGACGGCTTTCTGGAAAGGCTTGGAAGTATATGCTGCCCCTTGCTCTGTCTTTGTCTATTCTCAGTGCTGTCAGCAGCGTTATGGCACTGGAAAAAGGCGATCAAGGTCCTTCTGTCAGAAATTTACAACAAAAGTTAAAATCAGCAGGTTTTTATCAAGCTCCCATCACCCAAGTATATGACGCATCCACAGAAGAATCTGTGCGGCGCTTCCAAAGGGCTGCTGGGATACAAGTAAACGGTGTTGTTGGAGCAACCACTTTACAAAAATTAGAAAACTGGCAAGCTAAAAAGCCCAGTACCGCAACTACACAAGCGAAAAAAACTGCTGCGACTACACAAGCGAAAAAAACTAGTGCTACAAGTTCAGCTAGTTCAGCAATCAACCAAGGCCGCAATTCTAACTATTTGACGAAGGGAGATGAAGGCGAAAATGTTAGAGTTTTGCAAGAACGCTTAAGAGTCGCAGGCTTCTATTACGGGAACGCTACGGGAATATTCGGCCCGATTACTGAAGAAGCTGTTAAGCGCTTCCAAGATTCTTACAACTTAAGCGTTGATGGGATTGTTGGCCCGGCAACATTAAGTAAATTGCCACCAGTTGGTGTTGGTGATGGAGAAGAAGCTCCTAAAAAGGTAGCAGATCGAAGCAAACTCCGCCTTGGCGATCGCGGTGAGCCAGTTAGATTACTTCAAGAACACCTAATTCAAGCAGGATATTTAGAGGGAGAGCCAAATGGTTACTATGGCCCCTACACTGCCGATGCTGTCAAGAGATTTCAAGCAGCTAATTTCTTAGCAGCAAGTGGCGTTGCTGGCCCAACTACTAGAGCTAAATTATATAGCTCGATAAATACTGCCCCAAAAAGCGACTTTAGCGTCCTCGAAATCCAAACACGCTTGCGGGAGCGCGGTTTTTATAAAGGCAAGCTCAATGGTGTAATGGCAGATGACACCAAAAAAGCAATTAAACAAGCCCAAGAATTCTACGGCATTAGCCTCAAGGATCTTAAGAGCGGACGCTTTTAGCATCCGCTTTGGTGTTGTTAGTATCAGTCCTCAACTGGTTGCTTGCCTCCAGTAACAGCAAAGAAAGGAACTGCTCAAAATTCCATTTATTTGGTTAATTTGAGTAGTTTCGTTTTTTTATCTACCCAACTGCTAAAGCGGCATCAGCGCTCGTTGGCACTTGGGACATACAGCATGGATGGTCATTTGACAGTCAAGCAGGTGAAAGCCTTCTTTTTGAGCAGTTTTCGCCCCAATTTTTAAAATTGAGTCGTTTTTAAACTCAATCGTTGAGTTACAACGAACACAAATTAGGTGATGGTGGTGATGGGGATAGGGCTGGTTGAGTTCATAATGCTTATGTCCCTCACCCAGTTCTAATTCCCGGAGAATCCCCATTCTCGCCATCAACTTTAAAGTTCGATAAATAGTTGACAGACTGATCCCTTCGCCATCAGTTTCTAACCGATGATAAAGATCTTCCGCACTTAAATGTTCACCTTGCGGAAGTTCCTGAAAAATGTGTAAAATTGTTTCGCGCTGGGGAGTTAAACGCCAGCCTCTTTCGTTCAGTTCTGCTTTGAGTGAAGTAGTTGTGTAGGCGGTCATAGCTAATATTTCTCAACAAAGCTTGTTAGTTGAGAATATAACAAATCTTGGGAGCAATTTGCAACAATCATTGCTTATTGAGAATCTTTACTAAAGGCTCAAGAAAAATTCATCAAAAATTTATGAATAATCAGCTCGCAATCGATCCCCACCTTCAATATATTCTGAGCAAAGGTCTGGGGAAACTGCTGTAAGCTCAGATGCAAATAATTAGCTATAAGCTTGTGATAAGTTTTGTGTCTGTAGCTCGAATACAGTTCTTTGTTGCTAGTCACTTGTGAGGCAAAGTTTTCAAATAACAAGACACAAAGTCTGAGCGCGGCAAGCCGAGTTCAGACTTTGTGAAACAGGACTAATGATAAATGATCGTTAACTAACTTAGAGACTCCAAATAATCGCGGATGAGATTGCGGCGCTTGGGTTGGCGTAGCTTTTGCAAAGCCTTGGATTCAATTTGTCTTACTCGTTCCCGTGACAAATCGAGAGCGCGTCCAATTTCTGCTAAAGAGTAAGGATGACCATCTGCCAAACCAAATCGCATCAAAATTACGTCGCGTTCGCGGCTAGTCAAATCTGACAGAAGATGATGCAAGTCTTTTTGTAAAGATTCTCGCATTAACATCTCTTCTGGAGTTACATTGTCAGTTTCGAGTAATTCTCCTAACTCAGTATCTTTATCCTTTCCTACCTTGGTTTCCAAAGACACGGAGCGAGGAACCCGCAACAAAACCTCACGTACTTGTGTAGGTGTCATTTCTAACTCAGTTGCTAGATCCTCTAGAGTCGGGGTGCGACCTTTTTCTTGAGCAATCTTGCGTTGGGCTTTTTTGATTTTGTTTAACTTTTCTGTAATATGAACAGGTAGGCGGATTGTGCGACTAGAAGTAGCGATCGCCCGTGTAATTCCCTGACGAATCCACCAGTAAGCATAGGTACTGAAGCGATAACCCTTAGTTGGGTCAAATTTTTCTACAGCTCTTTCTAGACCTAAAGTACCTTCTTGGACTAAATCCAACAATTCCAAACCACGATTTTGATACTTCTTAGCAACAGACACAACCAGGCGAAGATTAGCCTTAATCATGTGTTCCTTTGCTTGGAGTCCTTGGGACTGGATTTGTTCCAATTCTTCTACTGTCAACTTGGCAATTTCAGCCCAGCGACGTTTGCCCTCTGCCAAAATCGGTCTGAGATCCGATACCATGACACCAGCAGTGGCAGCCCACCTTTCCAAAGACGGTCGATGTCCTAGTTCTGAAGTCAGACGCTCTTGAACTTCAATTAACTTCTGATAAGGTGAAATTACCTCATCTCCTTGCTTTGCTGCATTAGCAAGCACTATCCGCATCCGCAAGTAGCGCTGAACTTTTTGAGCTTCTGAAACCTCTTCATCCCGCCCTAACAACCTAACCCGACCAATTTCCTGAAGATATAGACGTACAAGATCTGTACTACGGCGGTTGGCGTTAGCAGCAAAGTTAGCATGGTCTACAGAAGCCATTTCTAACTCTTGTAGATCGTCTACCGATAGCTCACTCTCATCAACCGTGAGATCCGAGTCCAAAACCTGGCGGGACTTTTGGGTATTGTAGGCGGCATCTGCATAAAAAGATGTTGCTGGCATAAAGCGTCTCAATGGCTCCAGGTAACAATAGATTAGGGTCAGCTTAAGATTACGGTCAGCTATTCAACTGTTGCTATTGTTCCCGTGATTTGCGATGAACTAACACGGTAGAGAATTCCATTACAATTAATTTTTTGAGAAAATTAGGGTAATGGTTTTATTGAATACAGTATTACTGAACTTAATCGACTGCTAAGCTTCTGATTGAACCAATAGCTATTCAAATCCGCAGCTAGGCTTTCAAGATCTAAACTACTTAGTTAAGATTTCAAATTTGATGGTTTTTGATAGTTACTTTTGTAACACTGTATAAACATAATTCAGTGAATATCTTGTTTATATTTGTCATAGTCACATTTACATGGCTACCAAAGTAATATCCTGACGATTTAGCAATTTTTTCTCAGGATTATTTGGGAATAAGTTTAACTAATAGATTGGGGAGAACTGATTAGTGTGGGAAGAAGATGCAGGGAGAAAGAAACGCTCTGACGCGGAGAGTGTTTGCTATCGATTCCCCGTGTCCCCGTATCTTTGCGCCTCCGTGTCCTTTTTCCCTATGTCGCCGTATCTGCCTGCTAGTAGTTATACTCAGGTTTGATATCTCGCAGCATCAGTTCATCAAGTGCTTGTCGGGCTGTGATATCACCCTGAAGTAAGCGGTAAACTTGCTCGGTAATTGGCACAGCAATGTTTTGTTGCTTGGCTCGTTGTATCAAAACCCGACAAGTGTTAACTCCTTCAGCGGTTCCTTGTAAATTTGCCAGAATTTCTGTGAGTGTCTTACCGCCAGCTAGCTGATAGCCGACTTGGTAATTGCGACTTAAGGGACTGTTGCAGGTTGCTAACAAATCTCCTAGACCGGATAAACCATAAAATGTTTCCGTCTTTGCGCCCCAGTCGTTACCGACGCGAATTATTTCTGTAAGTCCACGGGTGACTAAAGCAGCTTTGGCATTAGTTCCCAGTTGTAAACCATCGCACACACCAGCAGCGATCGCAATAACATTTTTTAGAGTTCCCCCTAGTTCTACACCAAGGGGATCGGGATTGGTATATACCCGGAAACGATGTGAAGAAAATACTAACTGCACTACTTCAGCAGCCTTGGGAATATTACTCGCTACCACCGTTGCTGCTGGTAATTCTTGTTCAATTTCTTTAGATAAATTCGGCCCTGACAGAACAACTACTGCATGGTTAGGGAATATTGTTTGCCAAATTTGCGATGGCGTACAGGTGGTTTGAGGATCTAACCCTTTGGTTGCTGTGATGAAAATTGTCTCTGGAGAAAGGGGGAAAGAGTGGACTTGGTAAGCAACATCTCTGACGCCTGTCATAGAGATAGCCGACAAGACTATTTGGACATCTTTGAGTACTGCTTCGAGAGTTTGAGAACTGTGACGCGACCAAAGACGCACCTCATGGCCGTTCGCAGCTGCTAGATTTGCCAGCGCCCTACCCCAAGCACCTGCACCCAGAATTGCAAGGGAGAATTTTGAGTTGGAGTACATCTGCTCACTCATAACTTTTAATTCCTAACTCCCAACTCCCAACTCCCAACTCCCAACTCCTAACTCCTAACTTTTGAGCGCGGATAACGTTCCATTAATTCCCTGACTTGTTCTGCATGATATGAGCTTCTTGTCAATGGTGAAGAAACAACTTGTAAAAATCCTATTTCTTCGCCGAATGCCTTCCAAGCAGCAAATTGTTCTGGGTGGATAAATTCATCTACTTTCAGGTGTTTTTGGCTGGGTTGGAGGTATTGCCCAATTGTTAAAATGTCGCAATCTACAGTTCGTAAGTCTTGCATTACTTTGCGAATTTCGGCGTCAGTTTCACCGAGTCCAACCATGATACCGGATTTAGTGTAGGTGCTCTTAGAAAGTTGGCGAGTTCGCTGCAATAATTCTAATGTGCGATCGTAGTTCCCTTGGGGACGTACCCGACGATACAAGCGTGGGACGGTTTCCGTATTATGGTTTAACACCTCTGGCTCAGCTTGGAGAATCAACTCTAAAGCATCCCAATTACCACACAAGTCAGGAATCAGTACTTCAATTGTAGTGTTGGGTGATATGGTACGAACTGCATTAATACACCCCACAAATTGAGATGCACCGCCATCTGGCAAATCATCTCGGTTTACAGAAGTGATTACCACATGATTAAGTTTCATGCGGCGAACAGCTTCCGCTAGTCGTGCAGGTTCGGTGGGGTCTAGTGCTTTGGGTTTTTTTTCAAAATCGATATCGCAGTAGGGACAAGCACGCGTACAAGCCGGCCCCATAATCAAAAACGTGGCAGTACCAGCGTTGAAGCATTCACCAATATTCGGACAGGACGCTTCCTCGCAAACTGTATTGAGGGCTAAATCCCGCAAAATGTCTTTAACGTTACCGATGCGCTCACGCCCAGGTGCTTTCACCCGCAACCAGTCTGGTTTTACAGTCACAATCCGCTTTTACCACTAAAGTTATACAAATTTTATGGTAGCAAGCAAAGCCTTTGGTGAAGCGATCGTATATAGATCTAATTTTGTCATTTGGCACAGCTTGTGATATTTTGGATTTATAATGCCATTTTTATGGCGGGATGTAGCGCAGCTTGGTAGCGCACTTCGTTCGGGACGAAGGGGCCGCTGGTTCGAATCCAGTCATCCCGATTTGTACATTCGCATATTATATATAGCTATACAGATCTCTACATGCCTTAGTGAAGCTGAATTCAGGCGATCGCTTGATTAATTTGAATGCTATTATATCAAAGGGGATGTACTAGATATTTCCCTGATGTTAGAAGATTTGAACGTAAATAAATTTCAAATCTGTGAATAAATAACTGGAGAGGTGTCCGAGCGGTTCATGGTGACGCACTCGAAATGCGTTTTGGGGAAACTCAACGGGGGTTCGAATCCCCCCCTCTCCGTTAACAACATAGTCTTACAACTCATACTAAAAGTCAGAAGTTTCGGCTGTGACCTTCTAATTACTAGATGTATTGCACGCAAGTTAGAACGACAATACTTCAGTAATTACTTAGCTTGATATTTGCTAGGAAACACTAAAATATACATCGCGAACACAGATTTTTAGGATAAACTAATGCCATCGTGTGAGGAGTGAACGATGGCTAATACAAGCTTAGGGCGAGCAGTTTCGTTCGCTTTTGTTGGTGTTTGTTTTTATCTGGGTATTGGTGCAGGAATCGTAATTCGGCTGGGGCAATCCCAGCGAACAAATGCTGCTACTACACCTGCTCAACCTGGTTTGTTACCATTGACCATACCTGAATCTACACAGCCAACATCAAAAAAACAAACCTTTGCAGGCACAATTACCATTAAAGCTGTTGGAGATATTATTCCTGGTACTAATTTTCCTAACTACAGATTACCCCGCTTTCGAGATCGACTGTTACCAAAATCAGTGAGAACCCACTTGCAAGGATCTGATATCTTGTTTGGTAACTTTGAAAGTAGTTTAACTAATTATCCATACACTACTAAAGATATTAATCGAGAACAAGTTTTTGCATTTCGCTCCCCACCTGCATATGCTCAGCTATTTGCTAAAGCTGGTTTTAATGTATTCAATATGGCGAATAACCATGCAATGGATTTTGGCTTGGTAGGGTTCAAAGATACAAAGAAGAATCTTGAGGCTGCGGGTATTGCTACATTAGGTCATAAAAACCAAATTCTCTATCTAAAAGCTAACAATATACCTGTAGGGATGATTGGTTTTTCTCCTTATGAAATGTATAATTCCATCCATAATTTAGCAGCAGCCGAAAAACTTGTAACAGAAGCCAAAAAGAATGCCAACATTGTAATAGTATCGATGCACGCTGGAGCCGAAGGAACCGAGGCATTACACGTTAAAAATCAGACAGAGTTTTTTTATGGAGAAAACCGAGGTAATTCAATCAATTTTGCCAGAAAAATGATTGATGCAGGAGCAGACTTAGTATTGGGGCACGGCCCTCACGTTCCGAGAGCGATGGAAATTTATAAGAATAAAATCATAGCCTATTCTTTAGGAAATTTTTTGGGATATCGGACTTTATCTACAAATGCTCAAGCTGGTGACTCCCTAATTTTAGAAGTCAAACTCAATTCATCTGGAAATTTGGTATCAAGTAAAGTTATCCCTATTCGCATGGATAAGCAGGGAATTCCTCAAGTAGATCGGCATTTTACGACTGTGAAACTTTTGCGTTACTTGAATAATCAAGCTTTTCCTAAAAATCCGGTGAAGATTAATAACAAAGGGGAAATTGTTCTAAAAAATAAATTATAGCGATCGCCCTCGTATTCATAATACGAAACCTAAAATTGCATTATTTTTTATCCCTGCAAAGGTTCAGCAGGCGAAGGAATATTTTATCTGTGATTTATTGTTGAGCTTTGAGTTAATTTAATGTTTACGAACTCAAATTGGCAGTGCCAAAAGTAGCATTAAACTTGCGACACCAAATAGCAACAGATTTATAGTCTGCTAAATTGATGTTTTGAGGAATGGAATAAGCTTGAGCGCCACTATATTTTTGTAAAGGAGCAATAACGATATAGTCTCCTTTTTTTAAAGGATACGATGGTGGCTTAGTTGAATTGATGACGTTATCTGAACGATGCAAAATTACTACCAAATCTGGCCCCATTTCAGAGGTTGTAAATGACTGGTCAAGCTCTAGAGATGATTTGCCGTCTTTGTTAGTAATACGGACTGTTCCTTGAGTTGTATGTTCTCCAGAAACAAACGTCCCTGACTTGATAACAGCTGAATTTTGAGATTCTGCTGATTGGCCTAAAGGCTTGGTCTGAGTTGAAGATGCTGTAACAGATGTACTAACAGGCGCAGGAGTTTTATTAGGCTGTTTATTTGATACTTCTGTCGTACAGCTAGCTATGGCAAGAGAAAACAAACTTACAATTAACAAATGTTTTATTTTCATGGCTTCAATACACAATACATCAATCAGTAATATAGCTTTTGGTTTCAGCTTTAAATGTATTATTACTTAAATAATTATTTTAAAAATTATATAAATATAAGGAGTAATGTTTAGAAAGCTGATATTTTTTTGAGAAATTTCTTAGGAATTTATCAGCAAAATTTAAATTATTAAAATGTGAGTAATTAGACGAAGCTTTGAGGTAGTGCTGGGGACTAGTAAATAAAATTACTATTTTCTAATACCCAGTACCCAATCTCTAACACCTAGATGGTGATGTTGATAGTCATCAATGGGATTTTTAAATGCGTAGGCGTAGCCGGCCGTAGACATCGCCACGATTAGCTGAATTTATAAATATCCGCTTTTATATTACGATGTTGCTACGCGTGGATTCATATCTTAAACCTCGCATTGGAGTTATAAATCATACATTGCCCATGCTGCTCCTCATTTCCCCCACTCGCTACTCCCCAAAATTGCTAGAGTGAAGAAAGTTATGAGGACGCAAATATGACTGACAAAAATCGTTCTCAATGGGACTTAGGCAGGTTTATCGAAACCCTGACTTACTTTGAGGTAATTCCTTTCCTTAACTGGGTACAGCAATTAATCCAAGGCCGTCCTCAGGATGATCGAAATAGACCCAATGGAGGAAGAAATGTGGGTGTAATATTAGTAGCAGGTGCGACAGGTGGTGTAGGTAAGCGAGTGGTAAAGCGATCGCTCGAACGCGGTTATAAAGTTCGCGCATTGGTGAGAGATATTGACAAAGCACGGTCAATTCTTGGTAATGATGTTGACTTAGTAGTTGCAGATATCACCAAACCAGAAACTTTAACTCCTGTAGTTATGGCTAATATTGAAGCTGTAATTTGTTGCACGGCAGTGCGCGTACAACCAGTAGAGGGAGACACAGCAGATAGAGAAAAATACTACCAAGGTGTTAAGTTTTACCAGCCAGAAATTGTTGGTGACACTCCAGAAAATGTCGAATATCAAGGTGTCAAAAACTTAGTGCAAGCAGCAGCAAAATATTTGCCCCAAGCAAACGAACAACTAATATTTGATTTTACAAAACCATCAGCAGAATTAAAAGATGTTTGGGGAGCGCTGGATGATGTCGTGATGGGTGGCGTGAGTGCTAGTAATATCCAATTAGTGGAAAATACAGCTTTGTTTGCTGGCAATGTTTCCACTGCGAACTCTGGCGGATTTGCTTCTGTGAGAACTAAGAATTTCGCTCCACCATTTAATTTATCTGGTTATGAAGGTGTGAAATTGCGCGTCAAAGGTGACGGTCAGCGTTATAAAATCTTTCTCCGAACAGATACAAAATGGGATGGCATTGGCTATAGCTATTCTTTCGATACTGTAGCTAATACCTGGGTTGATATTCACGTTCCCTTTAAAGATTTGGTTCCTGTATTTCGGGCAAAAGTTGTCAAAGATGCACCGCCAATTGAACAAAGTAGAATTTGTTCATTCCAACTGATGTTGAGCAAATTTGAATATGACGGCGCTTTAAATCCTAAATTTTCTCCAGGTGGTTTTGCTTTCCAGTTAGAATCAATTAAAGCTTACGGCGGCGAAAAATTTCCCCAGTTTATCCTTGTCAGTTCAGCAGGCGTAACTCGTCCTGGGCGTCCTGGCATTAATTTAGATGAAGAACCCCCAGCAGTGAGATTAAATGACCAATTGGGAGGAATTTTAACTTGGAAACTCAAAGGAGAAGATAGTTTAAGAACAAGTGGAATTCCTTATACAATTATTCGACCTTGTGCCTTAACTGAGGAAGCAGGGGGTAAGGAATTAATATTTGAGCAAGGCGATAATATTAAAGGCAAAATTAGCCGTGAAGATGTCGCAGAACTTTGCGTGCAAGTACTAAAAATAGCAAAGGCATGTAATGTCACGTTTGAGGTGAAAGAGGGAAATAATACTGTTAACTCTATCGATTGGCAGAGGTTATTTTCTAATTTAGAACAGGATAAATAACAAGTCGGAATTCAGAATTCAGGAGTCATAAGTCAGAATTCAGTAATTTTTATAATCTGGGTAATGCTGAGTGTTTGCTCAAAGCCTGAGTACTCTATCGGAACCCCTGAGTTTAGGCATGAGCATATTCTGAATTCCGAATTCTGAATTCTGAATTCTCAGTTATGAAGAACAGTGCAAGATATTAATATGAATAAAATCAAGCTGCTAATACTTGCTGGTATTTTAGGAGTAATTATCTGGGGTGGGTTATTTTCAAACACTGCTTCATCGCAGCAAATAGAGTCGCGTCTAAACAACTTGGAAGCGGACTTTAATCGTGTTGAGTCGCGGTTAAACCAGCTAGAATCTCAAATAAATCGAGGTGGGCGATCGCCATCCCCAAGAACAACACTTACTCCACGACAATCAACAGGTTCCAGACAGAATTTATCACGGCAAGATCCTATGTTCGATCGCCTTGCAACTTTAGTAATTGAATTGAAACAACAAGTCAATAAACTAGAGGAGCGAGTGTCTAAAATAGAATCACGCTAAATATTTCAATCGCGTAATGGGTTTATAACAAATAAACCATCCAATCTTGTCAGGCGAAAATCTTACTTCCTTTTGGATTTTGCTGATAAATTTTATACTAATTTCAAAAGCGATCGCCGTATATGGATTCACTAAATCCAGGTTACGAAGGCTTTTTCAATCTAAAATTAAAAATTTTACTACGAAGATTTTTTGCCATCTGTAACCATTTGTGAGAGAATATATGCTGCAAAATCTAGCAACTGATCCAGCAAAAAACCAATAATACCAATGTAAAGTATTGCCTCGATTATGGAATCGATGTTACCAGCTTTATAACTATCCCAGAGAAGAAAGCCAAGTCCTTTTGGCCCTGTCAACATTTCTATGGCAATCACTGTAAACCAGGCTACCCAAATCCCAACTTTCAGAGCATGAAATATATGAAATATAGCTACTCGAAAGTTCTTATTTTGTCTATGAAAATGTCGCAGGCCTATTGCAGTATTAATGATGACTGTCCAGAGAGTTGCAAAAAAAATTACGACAATAGCAGCAGCTTCACTTTCTCTAAATACTAATAAAGTAATCGGTAGTAAAGCTATAGGGGGAATACTATGTGGTATCTGAAATATCCGCCTGAATAGCTGATAAACCATGCTATTCATACCGATGAAATATCCGATGAAACTACCTAATACAGCGGCTGGAATGTAACCAACAAATAATCGTTGCAGGCTAGCTAAAAATTCTAAAAACATGTTATTTTCCATGCCTCAGTTCTCATTGAGAACATGTAGGAAATACTGGGATAACAGCACAAAGCAGCATGTCTGGCAAATCATTTACGGATGCTATAAAACAGTGATTTTAATTGCACTTACTCTTTTTTAACTACAAAAGTTCCTATATCTTTTCCTCCTTAGCGGTTACTCAAACAAGTTTAGGTATTCTGACAATGAGATAGGAGTAGTACAAAGAAAAGGTAAAACTTGGCTTTCCTAGAATTTATCATCAAAATAAATCCTGATTAGTAAATTCAATACAATTTCTATAATTGACTTGCTTGTCAACAAAGAGATCCCCGACTTCTTAGAGAAGGCAGGGATCTGTGATTTTTATAAATTGAATCAGATTAATTATAGTTAAACTTGTGAGGGGCAATACAGATAATCAATAAAATAAGAAATATGAAGGATGAAATGATAAATAGTATTTAACTTTCATCCTTAATGCTCTGTAGTTTGGGATTATTTTCCCATATTCCGCTTCATTTGCTCTAATTCGTCTTGTGTTTCCCAACGGCGGAACTTTTCTTCTAAGTCGTCAAAACTACTAGAATCGCTGGTGGTTTGATTCCACCAGCCATTAGTTTCTAAGCGTTGCTGGGTTTGGGCTTTGGCGCGGGCTGTTTGTGCTTCGGCGGCTTTGGCTTGCACCTCTTGTCGTCGCTGCTGAATTTTCCGGAGTAATTCTTGAGATTGGTTAATGCGTTCTTTCAGCCCTTGCATCTGTCCCCAGCGCTGATTTCCTTCTCGTAACAAGGCTGCTTCTCGTTCGCTTGCCGCAGTTACTAAATCTTGTCTACCAGCGTCTTTGGCTTTTTGAACGCGGATGTGCCAACGCTGGATTTCTTGAGCTGTAGCCAGAATATCATCTTGCGATCGCTTCTCTTGTAATTGTAAATCTGCAATCAGCTTTAATGTATCTTCCTCTTGCTCGCGGAGCTGTTCTAACAGCGCCTCTAACTCCAAATGTGGATTGTTACGCAAGAATTCTTCTAAACGGTTTTCTAGAAACCGACTCAAATCATCAAATAAACCCACTACCAGAACTCCAGAGTTCGCGTGTGTGACTATTTTATTGTAGTAATTATTATCGCAGCCCGAATGTAAATTTTAATAGTTTGCTTTATCAAGTAATTGAAATTGCTGATAAAAAAGTTAAACTCCAGGTAAACGCACTAATTTTATGTCAAAAAAAGCACATTTTTGATTATTTGGTATAACTAACTTAAACTTTAGCAGTTACGGCAATTTCTTTTAAGTTAATACTAGAGTTATTTAGACCTTTGATAGCTTTTTTTGATGAGCCATGAGAAATTGTATTTAACTTTTCTTTCCAAATAAGTTTATTGTTACTAATATCTAAACCAGTATTTGATTCTTCAATAATTCTCTTGATAAAGTTAGTAAATTTACTATTATATTTTTTCCATTTTTCATCAAAATCTGGGATGTTATTTCTCAAAATTTGATGAATTTGAGACATGGAAATGCCTGCTTTTTGAAGTTGACTAGCTTGCTGGCTATTTTGCTGCAATTCCTGTAAAATTTTATTAGTTTTGACAAATATTTCATCATTGAATAAATTATCTTCAGTTACTTCAGTAACTTGAATATCTTCTATTTTAACTTGGGGAGCAGGTATAGGTATAAAGCGATCGCAAACCGATTTAAGGACACGATTCATTTGTCCTTCGTAAGCACATCCAATTACAGACTTTCCATATTCATGGAGTTTTTTAGCTAAAGCAGCAAACGCACCATCCCCTGATACAATAACGAAAACTTCCAATGTAGGGCGACTCTGAGCTAATTCCATGACATCAATTGCCAGTTGCATATCTGCTGCATTGCGTTTATGACTGTAATCAAAAATTTGGACTGCTTCAATTCCCAGTTCTTGAATCTGATTCTTGAGTAGCCTTAAACGCGAATCACTCCAGTCAGCATAAGCACATTGGATAGCAATTTTATTCACCATACCAACTTTTTCTACATCAGTTTGAATTTGTTTTAAAGAAAAATTTAAATTAGGCTCGTTTCTGCCCATTGTTAAATTTTCAATATCATAAAAAATAGCTGTATTGAACTTCTCAATTTTCGGTAAATCATTCGCCGTGTTAGTAAACTCCTCTAAACGAATCTGGCGCTGTTTTAAATCATGAAGTTCAGTTATTAAAGATGTTGAATCCGAACTAATTGCTTGCTGTTTGAAGTGCCTAATTATTGTGTTTAAATCTTTAAATTGTAAATTGGCTTGTTGTAATTCTTGCTGTAATTGCTCAGTTACTATCTTAATTTGAGTCTGAGTTTGAACAGTCTGCTGCTGGAGTTCACCAAGAGTTTTGGAAAGGGTATGTTGGCGTTGCTGATAAGCAGTTATCAAAGCTTGCTGGACGATATTAGATTCTTTAGGAAATTTTTCGCGGTTGTAAATTTGTAAAACAGTTTCATAACCAGCGATCGCAATTTCTAAATTAATCGCAGGATTGCCTTGTTCAAAACTTTGAATCGTTGTACTCAGTTTGACAATAACTCTAGCTATATTAATAGCATTGGCAGGTTCTTTAGCAAAGCGATCGCTTACCCATTTTCGCAACATTAAAGCCAAATTATCATTCAGTTTACTTAAGTTATCTTGCAAAATCGGATATAACTCCTGATTTTGATATGTTGCTTTTAATAAACTAATCAAGAAAGTTTGCTCGTTGTTAGCAGCTTCATTTGGCATACCTAAATCCCTGACAATACACCTTTTGGTTTAGTATTCCCAAATTTGTGTAGTATCTAACAGAAGAATTCAGGAGCCACAATTCAAAACCTTCTTAATCAAGAGGAAGAAGATTTTATTATATAAATTATGATTTTTAATACCTAACTCTTGTAGAAACGCGATTCATCGCGTCTCCTAGCTTTTAACAGGACTTAAAGTGGGGTCAACCAATAACTAATACCCCGAACAAGTTTATTTTTCAAACCAAACAAAGGTAATTTGTCTTCAGATAAACCTATATAAGTCCAATGTGGGACATCGTTTTCTACAGTTTGAAACCAGCCATTTTCATTTAGCGCTTTTCTCTGTTGTTGACTGGATACGCGTAAATCAATCGCTAATCCCCAGAGATGTTGTGAAGTTCCGGGGGGTGCAACTACACCGAGAATTTTTGTTTCTTTTCCTTGTTGAACTCTTGCCAAAGTTTGATTATTTGCATATTTATGCCAAAATCTTAAATTCGTGTTGAAAGTGCGAGTACAATCTCCAGAACCATAACCAGATTTAAGTGGAATGTTTTCTAGCTTTCGTGCTTTATTCAAAGCATCTGCCGCTGATTTTTGTAAATAACAATCTTTAGTTCCATCAACATGACCCATTGTTAAAGTATTCTGGAAATCTTGGGTTTCTTTTTCATTAGCAAAAATTTCTTTTGGTGGTAATTTAATTCCTATATCTTGATTGACAAAAACTGAGCCGTATGTACGTAGCAAAGTATATTCATAAGTATTTGGCTGGGGAATTGTCGATAAATTTTTGGCGATCGCTGCTAAAAAACGCTGTTGCTCGTTTAATTTTTGGTCGGGAATAAATGGTTGTGGGGATAAATCTTTTGAAGTATCTGTGCAGGATACTAAATCAGTGGTTAAACATGCGTTTAATGGTTGGGCAGTTTTACCCAAACTATGATGGCTAATCTCATGACTAGCTACTAGCACGAAAATCATCGAAATTACTATAGTGATAAAAGTTGCAATTTTGACAATTTTCTTATTGAAATACTTTTTGTTCGCGATAGCTTTCATTTTTAACATTTACCTAAATATAATTAGAATTAATCTTCAGAAAGTTTTTGTGGCAATCAGGTATTTATTGGTTAAAAATTATGAGTTAATAACAATAATTTATCCCCAAATTATCTACACAGGTAAGGGCGCACAACTGTGCGCCCCCACTATATCTGTGTGTATCTGTCGCCATATCTCCAAGTTATCTATTTTGGCAAGATGTTTAATCTACATCACGGCAGAAATCAACTTGTGATTATCACTGACAAAATGAGAAATCTTTGTAAAAAATAGAAATTTCTTTGTTATTGAGTAATAGTAAATTTGATAACTTATTTATTAGTAAAGTTACATCCATGAAATCACTGGAAAGGTTAAAATTGGAGAGAACTTTCAGCTTGCTGTTCCTGTAAGTATGACCATGCACAACCTTGTTGAATTCCAAGACGCTTTTGATGTGATTGTCGTCGGTGCAGGTCACTCCGGTTGCGAAGCAGCTCTCGCCTCTGCCCGCCTCGGTTGTCGTACCTTGCTATTGACACTCAATTTGGATAAAATCGCTTGGCAACCTTGTAACCCAGCAGTGGGTGGGCCAGCGAAATCCCAGTTGACCCATGAGGTAGATGCACTGGGTGGGGAAATTGGCAAAATGGCAGACCGTACATACTTGCAAAAGCGCATCCTCAACTCTTCACGAGGGCCTGCTGTTTGGGCTTTACGCGCCCAAACTGACAAGCGCGAATATGCAGCGGTGATGAAAAATATTGTGGAAAACCAAGAAAACCTGACCATCCGTGAAAGTATGGCAGTAGATTTGGTGTTGGGTGCTAACGATGAAGTCATCGGCGTGGAAACTTATTTTGGCGTGGCTTTCCAATGCAAAGCCGTCATTTTGACAACTGGCACATTTTTGGGTGGGAAAATTTGGGTAGGTAATAAATCAATGCCAGCCGGACGAGCTGGTGAATTTGCGGCTGAGGGATTAACACAAACGCTGAATCGCTTGGGATTTGAAACCGGCAGACTCAAAACCGGAACTCCAGCCAGGGTAGACAAGCGATCGGTGGATTACAGTAAAATGCAAATCCAGCCAGGGGATGAAGATGTGCGCTGGTTTAGCTTTGACCCTGATGTGTGGGTAGAACGCGAACAAATGCCTTGCTACATTACCCGTACAACCACTGAAACTCATCGTTTAATTCAGGAAAATTTACACCTATCGCCAGTTTATGGTGGTTGGGTGGAAGCCAAAGGGCCCCGTTATTGTCCCAGTATTGAAGATAAGATTGTTCGTTTTACTGATAAAGAAAGCCATCAAATCTTTATTGAACCCGAAGGACGAGATATACCCGAACTTTATATTCAAGGCTTTTCTACAGGGTTGCCAGAAAATCTGCAACTACAAATGTTGCGGAGTCTCCCAGGTTTGGAAAAATGCGTAATGCTACGTCCGGCTTATGCTGTGGAATATGACTATTTACCTGCAACTCAGTGTTATCCCACGCTGATGACTAAAAAGATAGCAGGGCTGTTTTGTGCTGGGCAGATTAATGGCACCACAGGCTATGAAGAAGCCGCAGCTCAAGGTCTTGTGGCAGGAATTAACGCAGCTCGGTTTGTGAATTCCCAGGAAATGATTGTTTTCCCCCGCGAACAAAGTTACATCGGGACGCTAATTGATGACTTGTGTACAAAAGACCTGCGGGAACCTTACCGAATGCTTACTAGTAGGTCAGAGTATCGGTTGATTTTGCGTTCTGACAATGCCGACCAACGCTTGACACCCTTGGGACGGGAAATTGGTTTAATTGACGATCGCCGTTGGAATTTATTTACCCAAAAACAAACCCAGATTACCACAGAAAAATCGCGGCTATCCAACACCCGCATCAAAGAACATGATGAAATTGGTATAGCGATCGCATCTCATACTCAGCAAGCAATCAAAGGTTCAATTACCTTAAACGACTTACTCCGGCGTCCGGGATTCCATTACGTTGACCTCGATAGGTTCGGACTGGGAAACCCCGACCTCAACCGCGCCGAGAAAGAAGGTGCAGAAATAGACATTAAATATTCTGGATATCTTGCTAGGCAACAAAATCAGATCGACCAAATCGCCCGCCAAGCTCACCGCCAGTTACCTGCGGATTTGGATTACACAAAAATTGATACTCTTTCCAAAGAAGCGCGGGAAAAACTAGCTCACGTCAAACCGCTCACACTCGGTCAAGCTGCACGTATAGGTGGTGTCAATCCAGCCGATATTAACGCCTTGTTATTATATCTGGAATTGCGTAAAACAAAGAGCCAGCGAGAGTTTACAGCGTTAATTTAACGAAAACTTCATAAAGGGCGAGTATAGTAGTAAAGAGCGAGATGGGTATGATAGATGACATAAGTCTTAGTACTGCCCTCGTTAACAATCCCCAGATTGAAGTTGATTTTAATACCATCTCTCAATAACTCGTCTTCATCAGACGGGGCATTGACTATTCGATGGATAAATCTTGATTAAAAGGCAGTAGGAGCGGCGTTTCCCTGTCCTAGCAACAACCCAAAACGTCTATGTTACAACAAGCCACGACCCGTCTCATAGTTCCAGAACCATCAGAAGATTTAATCGCCAACGAACCTTGGTCGATAGAAAACTATGCTGATGGCTTAATGGATGAACTCTTTGCGGATATCGACTACATTCTCGATGCTAGTGGTAATCTGGCTTCTCAAACCTTTAGGCAAAGTAGTCAGAAAAAATCGAGCCAGTCTGTTGGCGGGGTTTCTCCCGAAGTTCACAGCAGCCCAAACCACCGTGACTTCTCTCCAGTTGTAGCAACTGGCATAGGGAACCCACTGCAAACAGTTACCATGCCGCAGGTTATCTCAGCAAACACAGCCAATAATTCGGCCCAGTCAGTTACTCAAGCTAACCACAAGCAATTGAGTACCGTTGTGTTTGAAACCGCCACCGTAAAACCAGTTACTAGAAAGCGCCACAAAAGCAGTTCTGCTTTGGGCAAACTGCTGATTGCCGGAACAACATTAGGCGTGGCGATCGCCAGTGTGATTTACATGGTACAGTCTGGCGTTGTCCATCTTTTAAATACCAAATTGCCCGAATCAGCTCTTGTACTGCCACAGCAACAGTCAGAAGTATCGGCAAAGCCAGAAATTGAGGCAGAGTTAGTTGACTACATGCTCAGCGCTCTATCAGTTATAGATAAGCAAGGTGTAAAAAATCATCAAAACTACGTCAGACCTGGATTTTACAGCCAAACCAGTGCTAGCCAAATAGCTGCTGCCAACCAGTTACCAAGTAATAATCTACCACCACTGCCACCTTTAGCAGCTAACAACACATCACCAATTCCTAACCGTGGCAACGTTGTCGAACGCATTTACGTGCGTAACCCAATCCGCTACGCTCTCCCAGCGATTCCTGGTAGTCCCACACTTTTGCCACAAGTTGCCACAGCATTGCAGGGTTCTCAACCTAATGTTGTGAAAACTGCCTTGAATACTGTGCGACAAGCTGCTAAACCCGCCACTGTCAACATGTTAGCTGCGGCTGTACGCCCAGACATGAAAGGTGTGGCTACAAAAACTGCACCCATAACCGTGCGCCAAACACCCAACCCCCTACCAGCATTACCAGTTGTACCATTGCGTGCAGCACTCGCACCAGAAGCAGAACCAACTATCACCCAGCATCAAGTGTATTTGCCAACTGCGATGGCAGAGACTCCGAGTAGTACATTGGAAGGATTGCTAGAGTTAGGCAATAAATCTGCTGCTTTGTTTAAAATTGATGGCGTGACTCGCCGCATCAATATGGGTGAAACCATTGGTTCTAGTGGTTGGACACTTGTAGATGTTAGTAATGGCGAAGCAGTCATTCGGCGTAACGGCGAAGTGCGATCGATTTACGCAGGGCAGAAATTGTAAGGATTTACAAAAAATATAGCAGGTAATAGGCAACAGGCAAGAGGCAAAAAAAGTCTTTTGCTGTCTGTGTTTTACCAATGGTTTATGTCCTAACCTAGCTGGCAACTGCTATATCTACTAAAAATTTTTAGTCTACTGAAGTAGACTTTAGCTGTTAGCTTTGAAGTTTAATTCAAGGGATGTGACTAACAAACAAAATGCTTTAATCTTCTGTAGTCTTAATGATATCATGTTTACTTAATCACTTATCAAAAAACTCTCCGCGTCCCTGCATCCCAACATCAGATCTCATGATAAGTGTTAAACCAGACACCAGATCGCAATCTAAAATCCCAAATTTTACAGCACAGAATTAGCTTCTCAGTGGTGGATAAATTTCAAAATGAATATACTGAGTTGAATCACCTTCGCTCCTGATAGACTAGATGCTGTAGGTTGTTGAGTTTCTTTATCGTCATTTTATCAAAAGGGACAACAAGTTTAATGGCGATCGCTAGAGTTTGATCCTCTCTCCCAGAAAAGGCGGTAGCCTGGGGCAAGCCGCTGGGCGTCTACGTAAAAAAAATTAAATGCATCTTCATACAGAATTAATATAAGTATCCAGCCAAGATTTAGAAAAAATTCGTTATCAAAAGGCATCAGTAAAACCCATTCCTTCCAGGGATGGGATGAAAGACGCCTTTTTATTTAGAATCGTTAGCTGTTGACTGATGACTGTTAACCGTTAACAGCCATCAGTCAACAATCAACGTGAAATTCACACCCTTGTAGCGGTTGAGTTGGCATTAATCTTTTTCTATCACTTTGCTATGTCCAGCAAAAACAAAATGTTCATCTCGATTTCCTTTAGTTTTATCCGGCCACTTAACCCAATAATGATTTTCCTCAAACCGGACATCTAAAACTGGGTAATCCCCTGGCTCGATATCAATTAAAGATTCTTTTGGAAGGTCTGAAGCCTGTTCTGTAGAAGGCTTCAAAACAGTTTTTGTGGTAATTTCCAAAACATATTTCTTATCAGATTTATGTTCTTCGTCAGTTGACTCACCAATTAATCCATCTTTAATCGCTTCCGCCATTTTTTCAGCATCAAAGCGATCCATATCTGTTGTAGAATCACAAAAGCAGCATTCAATTAAAATAGCTGGCATTTGTGTATTCTTCAGAACAAAGAAACCTGCGTTTTTAACTCCTCTACTATTAAAACCAAGTTTAACAATCTCTTTGAGAACTGATTGAGCAATACCTTTTGATGCATTACTAATGGCAAAAATTTCTGTGCCATTAGCTGTACCGTTGAATTTATTGAAGTGAATCGAAACAAAAACATTAACGTTATTAGTATTTGCCTTATTAGTTCGTTGTCTGAGAGAATCCGTAACACTGCTAGCGCTGGTAGCAGTGCAATCAATAGCAGTATGACCTGCTGCTTTGAGCTTTTGAATTAAATGTGTACCAACTGCTTTAGTTAAAATATCTTCTTGTTTGATGCCTGTTGCTCCCGTATCGTGAGGAGGGCAATTGTGCCCCATATCAATACCAAATTTCATAGGATTAATCTCCTTGTTATAAATTTCGAGGTATCCATTATCTCCCTACAGTGTATTAATTATTAAGCCAAATGCAATGCTATATAAGTGAGAAAAAGTGAGTAGTTACTGTAAAAATTTGTAACGGTTAACGTAATTATCTCTTAGACAACAGAAGTTTCATAAGTCTAACCTATAAATAAAGCAGGCTGACTAATGACGGCAGAAGAAGCCCTAAATCTAGTCGATAGTCTTTTATGCTCTACGTTTGGGCAAAGGCTTAATGATGTTCAATCTGTAGTATTTCTGGAAAGCTGGCTAGGACGCACCTATGCGGAAATCGCGGTGCAGATAAGTTATGAACACGACTATATTAAACAAATTGGTTGCCAGCTGTGGCGATTGCTATCTCAGTTATTTGACCAAGAAGTATGTAAAAAAAATATCCAAACTGTCTTACGTTACTACCATCAGTCTTCAAACAGTAGCTATTTAAAAAAAGCCATCGACATTAACATATTTGAATTAGGTAAAGTAGGAATTCAGAATTCTGGATCGAGAAAGCAAACGGGAACAATCATGAGCCAAGCCATTGACGGAGTAGTCTGGACAGTTCAGGATTTAGAGGTTTTACCTGAAAATGAGTGGAAACGCTATGAAATAATTAATAGTGAACTCTTTGTTACTCCCGCTCCTCACCGCCGTCATCAACAAGTTTGTGTGAAAATTGCTCGATCGCTTGATGCTTGGTCGGAGTTTAGTGATTTAGGCGAAACAATTATTGCTCCAGGGATGCTGTTTTCCCAAGCAGATAGCATCATCCCGGATGTAGTTTGGGTAAGTAGAGAACGACTAGCGCAAATTGAAGATGAAGCGGGACATCTAACCGGCGCACCAGAGTTAGTAGTGGAAGTTTTATCTCCTGGTAAACAAAACGAACTTCGAGACAAAGAAGCCAAATTAAAACTATATTCAATTCACGGCGTGCATGAGTATTGGATTCTCGATCGCTTTACTCAAAAAGTTGAAATTTATCGTCGAGAAAAAGCACAGTTAGTTTTAGTTGCAACTTTATTAAATGACGACGAAATTGCATCGCCGCTATTACCTGGATTTTCTTGTTCTATCCGTTTATTTTTTCCTACGTAAAGAAATAGGCAATAGGCAATAGGCAATAGGCAATAAGAATAAAGGTTTTAGATTAATTATTTTTATTAACATAGTTTGGTTTTATTGTGCAAAGTTACTTAGAAATATACGTAGTGGCGTGGCACAGCTAATTTGGCGCATAAAAAACAGTAGTAATCTCTTCATTTCTCTGTGTTCTCTGCGTCTGTGCGGTTCGTCGCATAACTGCCATAGACATTACTGGAAAATGGCACAATAACTGTAAAAGTAGTTCCTACATCCATCGCACTTTTAACACTAATCTCCCCACCGTGCAAATCTACAGCTTTTTTGACGATGGACAATCGTAATCCTAGCCCTGGAATATTGTCGGTATTGCTGGCGCGATGGAAAGGTTCAAAAATGTGTTCAATATCAGCAGCAGGAATACCAATACCAAAATCTTGAATTTCAAATATAGCTCCATCGCTGGTAGTACTAACATAAAAATTAATTTGACTGCCAATAGGAGAGTATTTTAAAGAGTTAGAAAATAAATTATTTAATATTTGTCGCAACAGTTGAGCATCGAAGTTAGCTTGGGTACTTTGGGATTCATAGCTAAAAGCGATCGCATGTTGAGAACCATCATCCTGTTTTAATTGTTTTAACAAATACTGGCAAAATTCGGCTAAATTCAAAGGCCTTGGATTAAACCCTAACTTACTAATTTCATCCTGACTCAGTACTAATACATCATCTAATAGCTGAGTCATGTGCATTACAGATTTTTGAATGCGGCGCAGGTGAGTATTTTGTCGCTCCTGGCTCCAGCGATGGCGATAATATTCTAGTAATTCCGCAGAAGAATGGATAGCAGCTAAAGGCGTGCGAAATTCATGGGAAGTAGTAGTCAGCAAACGGGATTTAAGTTCACTCAATTCTCTTTCTTTGGCAAGTGCTTGTCGCATCGCCTCTTCTGCCCATTGCAGCTTTGCCTGGATTCGTTTGCTTTCGCTAATATCCCGCAACAGCCAGCGCAGACCTACTAATTCACCTTGTTGATTACGCACAGCAGCCACCTTAAGCGCAACGATAATCGGTGTTTTCTCATACGGTCGCAGGTTTACTTCCCATTCTTGGGTTTTCCACTCTGGAATTTGCCGATCGCGCAGATGAGTCAGTTTCAGATGAAAAGCAATTAACTCTTTCTCAAGTGCAAAATTTTCCAAAAATTTGCCAATTAATAAACTTTTGGAAATGTTGAACAAAGTACTAGCAGCAGAGTTAGCTTCCTGAATTATGCCTTGTATATCAGTTACCAAATAAGCATCTGGTAATTCCTCAAAAAGTTCCTGATAGCGTTGATGTTCTATTACCAAATCTTGTTGAACATTGTGTAATTCTTTATTTTGTTGTCGGAAGTTTTCATTAGCTACTTGCAATTCTTCCAAAGCCAGGTATAGTTCCCCAAATACTGCGGCGAAGAGTTCAATATCTTGCTGTACTTTTTGCTCTTCACTTTTGCTTTGCAATATAGCGACGCGTTGACGTACATGTTGTATTTGTAGGGCTAAATCGTCCAAATTCACGTTTTTGCTCCTATTGGATATCTAAAGTTAAGTTTCCTTTGAGATTCCTTTCTGGAACGATTTTAGCTTTTCAAGTTTATATAATTATTAATTGTCAGCGATCAGTTTTAATTATCAGTGACAACCTCTTAATTGATTACTATTGACTGGTTAATCGAGCTAAGGTACTTGTAAATAAAAAATATCTTATTGTGTTGAGGGCAGGGGCAGGGGCAGACGCGAAGACGGAGAGACGGGGAGAGGCGGGGAAATATTTCGGAAGCCCCTGCTTCCCTGTCCCTATTTTTGTAATTGACTTCGTATATCTGCCCATTTAACTCCTGCTAGACTGGGCAAAACAACATGAGCAGCTCCAACTCGTTCAACTGGGCCAATACCTACCGCCCACATCCCAGCAGCTAGAGCCGCCTCAACACCTGCTGCTGCATCTTCTACAACTACAGATTGCGCTGGTTCGATTCCTAGCTGCTTAGCTGCATAGAGAAATAAATCGGGTGCTGGCTTGGGTTGCTGTACGCTATAACCGTCAGCGATCGCATCTACTTTATCAGCAATACCCAATCGCTCGATTACTGTCCGGGCATTTTTGCTGGCTGAGCCAATGCCTATTTTAATTCCAGCTTGCCGGAGTTCATCTAAAAGTGCGATCGCTCCTGGTAACAAATCCTTAGATGTCATATTTTTCAGCAATTCCACATAGTAGCGGTTCTTGCGCTCCATCATTTCCTGGATTTGTTCTTCCGAATACGGTCTATGCCCAATAATCAGCATTAGCGAAGCACGACGGGATACGCCCCGCAGCGCTTCATTAGCTACTCGATTAAACGGTATACCCTCTTCATCCGCTAACTTCTGCCAAGCTAGATAATGAAGTTCTGCTGTATCCGTCAGCACACCATCTAAATCGAAGATGACTCCTTGGATGTTGGGAGTGTTGAGTGAGGAGTTTGGAGTTTGGAGTGAAGAGTTTGGAGTGAGGAGTGAGGAGTTTGGAGTGAGGAGTGAAGAGTTATTATTCTCCTCTGCCCCCCTGCCCCCCTGCTCCCCTGCCCCCCTGCCCCCCTGCCCCTCTGCCCCATGCCCCATGCCCACTTCCTGATGCAAATCAAAGTCATACCATAACCCTTGCCAGTGTAGTTTAAACTTCAGGCGTGTCCAGTTAGGGGGCAAATGAGGCTTGGCTACGGGACGATTTTCGGCGAATTGGATACCGCCAAAGCCAAAGATTACGGCTTGCCAAACGCCGCCAGCAGTGGCGCCGTGAATTCCATCGGCGGTGTTTCCTCGGTTATCTTCAAGATCTACCATTGCTGCTTGCATAAATAGTTTGTAAGCTTCGTTGGATATATTCAAATCTGACGCTAAGATGGCGTGAACTGCGGGGCCGAGGGAGGAACCATAGGTGATGTCTGTGCGGGGTGCGTAGTAATCCCAGTTTGTTTGCAATGCTTTTTCGCTGTAGGGAAAATCCGCCGAGCCTCGCATTAAATAAAGCAGCATTAATACATCTGGCTGTTTGAGTACTTGATATTTGTTAGTTTTATCGATACCCAAAATCGCTTGCATGGAGCGATCGCGCCCTTGAGAATCTGCTAAGTTAATATCTTCTAATTGAAAAAATCCCTCGAACTGCTCGATTAATTCTGTTGATGGGTCGTAAAACAATAGGATTTTGGCAATGATGTCTTGCCAGTGGTTTTGCTGTTCTGAAGTGAGTTGCAGTTTCTCTTCTAATTCCTTTGCTCGTTCTGGATATTTGTGAGCTAGCCAATCATAAACTGCGATCGCTTTTTCTAGATGCCATTGCACCATCCGGTTTGTAAAAATATTGTTGTGGACAAATTCATGGTATTCATCGGTTCCGATTACTTCCCGAATTTCATATTTTTGGCGTTCGGGATTGAACTCTACCCGGCTACCCCAAAAGATAGCAGCATCTAAAATAATTTCTGCTCCGTATTTTTGCATCCATTCGTCATTGGCGGTGGCTTGCCAGTAATTCCAAACAGCGTAAGGGATATCTGCGTTAATATGAATTTCGCGATCGCGACACCAAATTCGCACATCTTCCCCATAAAAATCAGTCGGAAGCGACCAACGTGGTGTTACTTCATCTCCGGTAGCAGCACTTTCCCAAGAAAACATTGCTCCTTTATATCTATAATGGCTTGCTTTACGTCTAGCTCCTGGTAAAGTGTGCCAGCGATAACTCAGTAAATTACGGGCGATCGCAGGTTGGGTAAACAGAAAAAACGGCAGCATAAAAATTTCTGTATCCCAAAAAATATGACCGCGATAGCCAAACCCTGAAAGAGTTTTAGCAGGAATGCTTACTTTCTCATCATCCCGTGGGCTAGCAATTAGCAGCCCAAACAAATTGTAGCGAACAGCAAAAGCCGCTGTGCTATCCCCCTCAATGACGATATCGCTTTGTTGCCAAACCTCATCCCATGCTTGTTCGCTGGCTTTTAGGAGTTTTGCATAGTCTGGCAAACATGCGAGTTTTTCTCTAGCTGCTGCAACTGGTGTTTCAATGTCCCGCGAAGTAAAAACCGTCACGAGTTTTTCCACGGTTACAGTTTGTTGTGCTTGAGCTAAGAAAGTCATACTGAGGGTGGGATAACCAGGCGCAGTACTGACTTGCAACGATGCTTGTGCCCCTGATATCGTCATCTTAGCTGCCATACCCAATTCAATTTGGGAGTTGCGGGTGCGACGTTGCAACCAAATTCCTTCGTCAGTCTTCCCTTGATCTAGTCCTTCCCAGTGATTAAAACCCTGATTTTCTGTATACCCATTTATGCTTCCTTGAACTTCAATTACGCCATCAAAATCTACTGGTGTGAGCTGACACCGTTGTGCTAACACATGCTGGTCTGCAAAACTGACAAAGCGTTCAAAGTAGAAATCTATGGTTTTCCCACTGGGAGAACGCCAACGCAAAGAACGGGACAGAAGTCCTTGACGCAGGTTAAGCTTGCGCTCATACTGCAATATTTCACCTTGGTCGAGACGTAAGCGTTCGCCATTGACGATCGCTACCAAGGGTAACCAGTCAGGGCAATTAACTAGCTCAGTGTACACCACCGGTACATCGTCATAGACACCGTGGATAAAAGTAGCCGACAATGCATGGGGGTAACCTTCCTCAAAACTGCCCCTTGTTCCCAGGTATCCGTTACCGATTGTAAAGACAGTTTCTTTGGAGTGCAATTGGTCAGGGTCAAACTGGGTTTCGGTTAATATCCAGTCTGTGTAAAGAAAATGGCGAGAATGACCTTTTGTTTCCATGATGACTGGGGACTGGGGGTTGGGGATTGGGGACTGGGGATTGGGGATTGGGCAGACAAGGTAGCCATCTTTCTCCCTCACCCACCCATGTGTTTTTCTAAAATCTTTTCGACTCTAGGTTTATAGATGAGGTGAAATAAAGTTTCCATGTAACGATCTCTGGCTGCATTATTTTCTGGAGCAATAAAGTTCCAAAAACTAAATATTTTCGTCAGCAGCAATAATTGATTAGTATGTGAATGCCAAGTGTATCTATTATGAATTCTCTTAGTCATCCATTCTGAAACTTCCTGCCACTGTTGAGGATGAAGTTCGCATTTTTCAATGAAGTCTAAAATTTTATTTGCTGTTCCTTCTAAATCTGTAGGGTTAATATTAAATCCATTTTCTTGATTTTCAATAATTTCTAAAGAACCGCCAAATTGAGTTGCAAAAGTTGGTAAGCCAGAAATCATGGCTTCTAAAATACACCTGCCAAAGGATTCAAAGCGGGCAAATTGCACATAAATTCCCTGTAAATCTGCTATTACTCGATAGGCTTCGCCAAGGTCGCGGCTAGAAAGACGCATAGCCAACCAACGAATCTTGCCGTGGAGATGATATTGATTAATAAGGTCGTGAAGTTTTTGGATTTCTCCTGCATCTTCTGGGTTTGTAGCTTCATCTGGATGTAGTTTACTAGCTAAGAGAATCAAGTTGCAACGTTCTTGCAACGCCTGACTTTTTCCGAAGCATTCAACTAAACCAGTAAGATTTTTAATAGGAGTGAAAGTAGCAATGGCAAAGATTGGTCGCTTGTGAGGATTATCTAAGTGACCAAATATTTGGGGTTCTTCACTACTAAAGAGTAGTTCGTGGACTTGTGTACAAAGGTGAGGATCTCGGTCTGATTTTTGGCTGTAGGGGAAGAAAATGTTTTCATTTACTCCTGGCGGTACAAAGTTGAACTTAGGACTAAATAAATCAATTCCATCAACTACATGATAAAGTTGTGGCATAGTAAACCACTTATATGACTCATACTGACCTATACTGTCTGGTGTGCCGACAATTTCTTGATAGGACGATGTAATGATGAAATCAGCTGCATTCATGCTGATTAAATCGGCGGTAAATTGTGCCGAGAAGTGATATTGTTCTTCTAAATCTTGCCAATATAAATTACTAAATAAATATTTAGGTTTTTCTAGGGAATGAGCAATGTTACACTGAGTAACTTTCAGACTATGAGATAAGAGAAAAGCCACCAAATTCCCGTCGCTGTAGTTACCAATGATGAGATTAGGCTTACCTTGGAATTGCGTTAGTAATTCTCTTTGAGCATCAGCAGCAAATGTTTCTAAATACGGCCAAATCTCAAATTTAGAAATCCAATTGTTGGTAACTTCTGGATTGAATTCAGCAAAAGGAACCCGCAATATCCAAGCGTTTTGGGTATCTTCAACTTTTTCCAGGCGCAGGTTACAACATGTTCCTTCACAATTAGGAATTAGCCTAGTGAGAATAATTACATGGGGTTTAATTCCTAAAAAGTCCAAACCAGCAAGTTTAATTTCTTCACGAAGTTTGTTTTCTAAACTACGGGCTTGTTCGAGAACATAAATAACTTGGCCAAATGTTTCATCTCTTCCCAAGACATCTTCTTGTCCGACCCAGCCGTGTATAGAAACGAGGACTACGCGAAAGACGGCGGGGACACGGGCGACAAATGTTTCTAAAATGGCTGGTTCTGGAGAGTAAATAAGTCGCTCAAAAAGTTCTAAAGTTTCGCGGACTCGCGCCGCAGTATTACCCCAACCCGGTTCAAAGCCGAGTTCTTGCAGCTGAGAGTGAAATTTTTCGTAGGGTTCTTCTGGAGGTTGCTGATTCAAAAATTTGATCGCTAGCTTAATTTGTTTAGCTAGCTGTATACCTGAGGTAATGCGATCGCCAATTAGTAGCTCAATTCCTTCGTAACTAATTTTATCTAAAGCTAAATACAAAAGTTCTAGCCAATGTTGGGGGTCATTCAACAATTGGCTACATAGGTAACGATTGAGAAAAGCTAAACCTTGACCGATATTTCTGGGGTCATCGATTCTGGGGGAACCTTCATAAAAAGGATGGAGGTCGATTTCCAAGATGCGATCTTGGTAGCGGTTCACCAAGCGATCGCTCACATCGAGTAACGCTTGAGGCGTCATCTGCTCAAAGCTAGTAAAGTCACCCTTCAATTGCCAAACTTCCTGGTTAGCAATCCTGGGTCGCACAACAAACCAACTACACTCATTCTCCAGAATTATTTCATGGGTATAGTGTATGAGTTTCCCCACAGAAGAAGAGTGATAAAAGTAAGCTGGCTTCTGGGATTGCTGACAGTAGTCTGCAAAAGTTTGCAAAATCTCATTCCTCAGGAAAAAATGCTTACCGGAGGTATTTAATACATCTATCAACTGACGGAGAACAGTTTTTTCATCACTGTTCAATACAGCTTGAAATAATTCATACATGACGAATTCCAGAGATTTAACTAATTCAGAACCCGATTCTTTTCTCCTCAACGACTGTAGTTTTTTCTGATGATTCTTCTGCGAGACGCATTCTTACCTGTGATTATAAATAAATGCCACTACTGTTGCTTCTAGCTGTGGTATGAAATGATAGAGAAAAATTCAAACTTAATATAATGAAAAAATACAAGTCTTTTTTATTAAAAAACTGCCAATTTGGCTAACTAAGACGCAAATACATATTATTCTAGATGTGTATAAGTTTTAAATCAGGCATAACTATAGAGCAATCTGTACAGGAGTTGCAAAATTACTCATGAAGGTAGGGAATAAGCAACGGCCAACAGGCAACAGTCAAGAAGAACGTACAAATGTACTCTAGCTTTCACAAATGAAATAGGATTGCTATAGCAATTCAAAATGATTTTTACAGCAGTTTCCAACCAAATGAAGTACACAACTAGAGAATTAAATATAAAAATTCTTCTTCTCCCTCCTGCCTCCTGTATCTAAAATTAAAAGCAAAAATTTGTTTTTCTTGAAGAGTGAAGCCGCTTGAGCTAGGCCAAATTGTTGAGTAATCACTATCGAACAAAACTGTTTCGGTAAGTTACATCAGGGTTAACCATGAACTACCAAATTTCTTCCTCTCAAAAAAATTTTCAAAAAGCCATGAGTCCAGAACAATTGGAGCAAGTCATCGCAGCAATTACAGATGGTCGATATTCCTGGGCTTGTGTGCTGATTTTACGTTTCATTGGTTACAATCCACTCCATTTTATTCCCCAAAGAACTTACAGCCGTTTAATCAAAGAAAATTACAGTCGGTCAATGGAAGAAAATACCTATGTTCCGAACTCGCCTGTATCTACCACTAGGCTAAATTCGTAATTTTTCCTGAATTTTGGCAATGATTAAAAACATCTCAAACAGTTGGCCAATTGATGCTGCAACCTACGCTAAACAAATCAGATAGCATCAAGGATAGACAAATTTCATAGCTAAATTAAGCCTAAATCAATAACTTTTTGCAGTGCTTTATCAAAACCTATGCCCTGCTTTAAGGCAATATATAGCAATACTATAGTGGCTGAACGAATTGAATTATCACAATGGATGAGAGTCGGCTTTGGTAATTCAGCAATTCTCTGAAATATTTGGAGTGTAGCTTTATCGTTAATGTTTTGAGCTTTGAACGGGAGGTTTAGATAGTACAATCCCAAAAACTCAGTTTTCTCCTGTTCATCAGCCCACAAACCTGTTTCATCAGGGAAACGCAAATTCAGTACAGACTTATAACCTTCATTAGCTATTTGTTTTAGCTGAACTAATGTAATTTGTCCAGCGATCGCTAACTCATCATTAATCTTCCTAACAATATTCATCGGGAGTATCCCAATTTTGCCAATTTACCCACAGCCACAGTTTAAAAAAACAATTTGAGGAAGTTGTGAGTGAATTGGGAATTGGGTATTAAGAGTTGGGAGTTGGGAGTTAGGAGTTAGGAGTTATCCCCCTTGTCTCTCTTCCTTGTCCCTTTACTTCTACTCCCCGCTCCCTAACAACGGTGACAAATCGTAAAAGTCGCGCCCTGATTGGGGACTGTGATACTGCCTTTATGGGCTTCGATGATGCGCTTGGCGATCGCTAACCCCAAACCGTTACTACTACCTTTGCGGGAGGGGTCTGTTGTATAAAACTGCTCAAAAATTCGGGGCAAATCATTCTCACTAATGCCTAATCCCTGGTCTTGAATTTTCAAAATCGCTTGTTTACCTTTGGTGTACCCAGAAATAAACACCAAGGAATTAGGTGCTGAATGTTTGATAGCGTTAAGTAGGAGGCAGAAGGCAGAAGGTAAAACCCTCAATAGCAAAGGGTTTCGCTCAGCTGTATTTTACATTTAATTATGTCTGCTTACTTATCTAGCACATTTAAAATAGCCTGTAATAGCCGCTCTGGATCGCCTTGTAGGTTTAAATCCGCTACGTTTAACTGCACAGATACACCAACGGCTTGCATCCGGGGTTCCATCGCATTGACAGCACGACTAATCAAACCCCGCAGTGAAAAGACTTGCTGTTCGAGTTGAGTAACTCCTGCTTCCAAACGTCCTAAATCGAGCAAATCATGAATTAGTCGTGATAAGCCTTTGATTTCATTGTCAATTGTTTGGAAAAAGCGATCGCGTAATTCGGGTTCTTCGTGTGCGCCACTTCTAAGTGCGTCTACTGTTACCTGCACGTTGCTAATGGGCGTGCGAAGTTCGTGTCAATTGAGTTGGTTTTCTGCCATCCCTCTGTGGGTGGGGAGTGGGGAGTGGAAGCAGGGGGGCGAATGATAATTCATTCAGTCAAAAGTCAACACTCAACTAATCTCAATACTTGTCGGGTTTTGGGGAAAAGGGGAAGGGGAAAGGGGAAAGAAAAAACCTTTACCTTTTTCCCCAAACCAAATTCCGAGTTCAAAATGCAAAACCAGAGCAGTATTGCAACTAATCTTAATTACCAATTCTGAATTCTGAATTCTGAATCCTCAATTTCTAAATATTTCTTTTAATATTTTCAATAATTCTTTTGCTGTGTACGGTTTCGATAAAACTGCTTGCACATTAGCATCAGCAGCTTCAGTAAAGATTTCCATTGAGTTCAAACCGCTACAGGCAATAATTTTAACTTGCTTGTTCATTTTTTGCAAAGTGCGGATAGCAATGATGCCATCCATTTCTGGCATCATGATATCCATTAATACAGCTTTAATTTGATGCTTGTACTGGGCATAAAGAGCGATCGCTTCAATGCCAGTACTGGCAGCGAGCATTTTGTAATTGTGATTTTCGAGGATGATTTTGGCAATTTCACGAATTGGAGCTTCGTCATCTACAACTAAAATTAATTCTCCTTGTCCTGTGTGCGCTTCTGAATTTTCTACATTCAATACTTCGGTTGCTTCCACTGCTGGTAAAAAAACTCTAAATTTGCTGCCTTTACCAACTCGGCTGGATACTTTAATAAAACCACCGTGGCTTTTAATAATGCCAAGTGCAGTTGAAAGTCCCAACCCTGTACCTGTATTAACCCCTTTTGTCGTAAAAAATGGCTCAAAAATTTTATCTAATATTTCTGACGGTATCCCCATTCCATTATCAGCAATAGTAATCACAATATAATTGCCAACTTTGGCATCAAGATTCATTTTCGTATAAGCTTCATCAAGAAACTGATTTGTCGCAGAAATTTGGATATTGCCCCCATCTGGCAGAGCGTCGCGGGCATTTACTATTACATTCATCAATACTTGATGTAGTTGTGTGGTGTCTCCAGTGACAGCCCAAATATCTTCTGCAATGTTTGTCGAAAATTCAATAGATTTGGGAAATGTTTGCCGAGCAATTTGGACAATTTCTGAAATCAGGTACTCAACTTGGATAATTGTGCGCTCTCCTTTAAATCCTCGCGCAAAAGACAGGACTTGCTTGACTAATGTCGCACCACGTTTGGCGTTGTTTTCTACAAGTATCATTAGCTGCTGACAATGGTCTTCGTCTTGGAAAAATTTGTTTTGTAACAATTGAGATGCGGCTAAAATTGGCGTCAATATATTATTCAAGTCGTGGGCGATGCCGCCTGCAAGGGTACCAACGCTTTCCAATCGCTGGGTACGAAAAAACTGCTCTTGGAGTTGTTTCTTTTCTGTAATATCTGTGTCAACACAGAGGATGGATTTGGGTTGACCGTTTCCATCTTGCATTAACGTCCAACGGCTTTCGACGACAATTTTCTTACCGGATTTGGTAATTTTATTTAACTCACCTTGCCAAGAACCATTTTCAATTACGCTTTTTAGCGGCACTTCTAATTGTTGTTGAGTTTCTGTTTGAAACAAAATCTCTCTAGAGTCTTTTCCAATAACCTCCGTGGCAAGCCAACCGTAGATCCGCTCTGCACCTTTATTCCAAAATAATATTTGGGATTGGAAATCTCTAACTAATATGGCATCGGTGGCAATATCAAGTAGAGCCGCTTGTTCGGAGATTTTTTGTTCGTTGAGTTTGCGATCGGTGATATCTCTGTTTGGGAGCAATGCGATTTTGTTAGATGACCCCAAAAAAAGTGCGATCGCTAATTAGTTTTTTCAGTACACAAATTTATTAACTACATGTTTAGCAGTATTAATACTTAAAAGTTCTCCAGATAGAGGGTATCCATAATATCAGTTTGGAGTACTTTTTTTGTGGATACTAAAAAAAGGTAGAATTCCCTCTTAGCAATAGTTTTGAGACGGGAAACGCCT
>NZ_JACJTU010000039.1 GCF_014698835.1 Nostoc paludosum FACHB-159
TATGCTTACTTGACTTTTACCTTTGAATCTAAATTACTCATGTATTAAAAAATTGTTAGTCATTGAGGTTATGTGAATACTTTTTTTTCACTTGTGAGAAATCCGGGAAAAGAAGTTGAAATATAATTGAAAATTTTCTGGGGGAAAGATATGAAAAAAATCTGGAAGTTTCCCCCATTTTTTCTAGCTGCACGTTAGAAAGTTAATTAAGTGAAGTGAGGGACTGGGGACTGGGGACTAGGGATTAAGAACTGGGGATTGGAAATTAGAGACAAAGGAATGAGGAGGCAAGGAAGAGTTTTTCTAATATCCAATACCCAATTCCCAGTCCCCAATCACCAGTACCCAATTCCCAATTCCCAGTACCTTGAAAGACGGTTTACAGAGCAGGTAGTATGTATGCAACAAGTTCCTGTTTCACTATGGACTCTGGTTGCTGGGATAGTAGTCACAGCAATTAGCATTTGGATTGGTCAAAACCACACTCTACTGCCGGTACAAGCATCGCAACAAGCGCCTTTGGTAGACGGTTTTTTCAATGTGATGTTTACCATCGCCATTGCTTTGTTTTTGGTGGTAGAAGGAACAATTGTGATTTTTTTGGTTAAGTATCGTCGGCGTCGGGGAGATGACACCGATGGCTTACCAGTAGAAGGCAACTTGCCTTTAGAAGTTTTTTGGACAGCAATTCCCACAATTATTGTCTTGTGTTTAGGCATCTACAGCGTAGATGTTTTTAACCGCATGGGAGGCTTTGAAGCTGCGGGTCATCCCCATTCAGTAGCTCATGTTCATCATTCGAGTGGGAGTGCAATTGCAGCTACTCTCAATGACACACCCGAAGCAACAACAGCCCCGACAATTGGTTTTGGTGCCTCTCCTACTACCGAAGGCAAACCAGCTGACTTAGTTGTTGATGTCCAAGGGATGCAGTACGCTTGGATATTTAACTATCCTGAAACTGGCATTACTTCCGGAGAATTGCACATTCCCGTCGGTGCTGATGTGCAGCTCAACCTCTCAGCAACTGATGTAATTCACTCATTTTGGGTGCCAAACTTCCGGCTGAAGCAAGACGCACTACCCGGTATTCCCACTCAACTGCGATTTGTTGCTACTAAACCAGGCACATATCCCGTAGTTTGTGCTGAATTGTGCGGTGGTTACCACGGTTCGATGCGGACACAGGTAATTGTCCACACACCAGAAGAATATCAAAGCTGGTTGACAGAAAACCAAGTCGCTCAAAAGCAGCATCAAGTAGTTGCAGTTAACCCTGCTGAGTTATCAACATCAGAGTTTCTTGCTCCTCATATCCACGATATGGGAATTAGTGCTGCAACTCTGAAGTCAGTGGTTATGGCAGGCAATAGGCAATAGGCAATAGTCAAAAGTCAAAAGTCTCAAATCTTGGCTTAAAGCCTGTATTACTTCTGAATTCACCAATTCTGCCGTAATTACTTTGGACTTTAGACATTTGACCTTGAACTCTGCATAGCAGGAAAAAATATGACACAGGTAGAATTTCCACCGAACACTCCACCAGAAGAAAAGAAACCAGAAACTCTGGCCATCGCCCACACCTCTCATCAACAGGCGTGGAAATGGCAAGATTATTTCACATTTAATATTGACCACAAGGTTATTGGTATCCAATATCTTGTTACAGCGTTTGTGTTCTATCTCATCGGTGGACTGATGGCAATGGCCATCCGCGTCGAATTAGCAACACCTGATGCAGATTGGCTAGACCCAAATCTGTATAACGCTTTCATGACAAATCACGGGACGATTATGATCTTCCTGTGGATTGTGCCTAGCGCCATCGGGGGTTTTGGTAACTTCTTAGTACCCTTGATGGTTGGTGCTAGGGATATGGCTTTCCCGAAGCTAAATGCGATCGCCTTTTGGTTAAACCCACCAGCAGGTGCGCTGATATTAGGTAGTTTCCTATTTGGCGGTTCGCAATCAGGTTGGACAGCTTATCCACCCTTGAGCTTGGTGACAGCACCCATCGCCCAAACAATGTGGATATTGGCGATCGTTTTGGTGGGAACTTCCTCAATTTTGGGTTCGCTGAACTTTGTCATCACCATTTTGATGATGAAGGTTCCTAGCATGAAATGGGATCAAGTACCCCTGTTTTGCTGGGCAATCTTGGCAACTTCCATTCTGGCGCTTCTCTCCACACCTGTATTAGCAGCAGGTTTAATTCTGTTATTGTTTGACCTCAACTTTGGCACATCCTTCTTTAAACCAGATGCAGGCGGTAACGTTGTAATCTACCAACACTTATTCTGGTTTTATTCCCACCCGGCAGTATATTTAATGATTCTGCCCATTTTCGGCATTATGTCCGAAGTGATTCCAGTACACGCCCGTAAGCCGATTTTTGGTTATAAAGCGATCGCTTATTCCAGTGTAGCCATCTGCGTTGTCGGTTTATTCGTCTGGGTACACCACATGTTTACCAGCGGTACACCCGGATGGATGCGGATGTTCTTCACCATCTCCACCTTACTTGTTGCCGTTCCCACTGGCGTCAAGATATTCGGCTGGGTTGCTACCCTTTGGGGTGGTAAAATTCGCTTCACCAGCGCCATGCTTTTCGCCATTGGCTTGTTATCCATGTTTGTGATGGGCGGCTTAAGCGGCGTGACAATGGGAACAGCCCCCTTTGATGTTCACGTCCACGACACATATTATGTAGTCGCGCACTTCCACTACGTTCTATTTGGCGGTTCCGTGTTTGGCATTTATGCCGGTATTTATCACTGGTTCCCCAAAATGACCGGACGGATGTTGAATGAAACCTGGGGACGCATTCACTTTTTCCTCACCTTAATCGGCACGAATTTAACCTTCCTACCCATGCACGAATTGGGTTTACAAGGAATGCCGCGAAGAGTTGCAATGTATGACCCCCAATTTATTGACCTCAATCAAATTTGTACCTTTGGTTCATTTGTTTTGGGTATATCAGTAATTCCCTTCGCCATCAACATTATTCAAAGCTGGATTAAGGGACAGCCAGCAGGGGATAATCCTTGGCAAGGTTTGACCTTAGAATGGACAACTAGCTCGCCACCCGCCATTGAAAACTGGGAAGTGTTGCCAGTTGTCACTCACGGCCCTTATGACTACGGTCATGGGCATAGTAATGAAGTACAGCCAGCAGCGGCACCGGAAGCCAGTGTTTAGTAGAGCTTTTGTGGTGAATTGAGAGTTGAAATTTAAACGCAGAGGGGCGCTGAGGTAAGCGCAGAGGTTCGCAAAGTTTGTATTCGTTACCACTTAGTAAATTCTCTGCGTACCTTTGCGTTTACTTTGCGTTCCTCTGCGTTTAAAAACACACGCAACGGGTAATATTGCCAACAAATCTATGACTATAGCTACAACAGAACATGAAAGTGCAGGACATCACGAAGAACATCCAGATTTAAGAGTTTGGGGACTGTTAACATTCCTCGTCTCTGAATCCCTGATGTTCGGCGGATTTTTTGCCACCTATTTGTTTTTCCGCAGCAGTACGGCGGTTTGGCCTCCGGAAGGAACAGAAGTAGAGTTATTCGTGCCGACGATTAACACCATTATTCTGGTGTCTAGCAGTTTCGTGATTCACTTCGGTGATACAGCGATTAAAAAGAATAATGTCAAGGGAATGCAACTGTGGTACACAATTACTGCCATCATGGGAGCAATTTTCTTGATTGGTCAGGCTTATGAGTACGCAACTTTAGGCTACGGCATGACTACCAATGTCTTCGCCAACTGCTTTTATTTAATGACAGGCTTCCACGGTTTGCACGTGTTTGTGGGACTGTTATTAATATTAGCTGTGTTGTGGCGATCGCGCCGTCCCGGTCTATATACTGCCAAAAATCACACCTTCATCGAAATGGCAGAAATTTACTGGCACTTCGTAGACATTATTTGGATTGTTCTTTTCACTTTGGTGTACATTCTAGCCTTGTTTTAAATTGGGCATGGGGCATGGGGCATGGGGCATTGGTAATTCTTACTAGTTTTTTACTATTGCTTATTGCCTATTGCCTCTTGCCTCTTACTTCCTCACCAATCAATTTATTATGCAACTCGATACAAATAAGTTCTCATGGTTTCAGGTTCCTGATGATATCAAAAATTTATTAATTTTAGCTGCACAAAGTTGGGAAAATACATCAGAATCTGAAAAATATATTCAACAAGCATTAGCTAAAACTGGTGAAAATACAGATGTTTTAGTAGCAGCATATAGATTTTTTTACTATAAAAATAATTATTCTCTTGCACTGCAAACAACAACGAAATTATTAGATAAAATTAAAGAACTAGAAAAATTCCCTGACGACTGGGAGCAACTTAAGCCTATATTGGTCAATCGCAAGGAAGATCCACAAATTCGATTGTACTTGAATGCTTATGCGGCCTCTGGATTAGTTCTAGCAAAGTTAGGAGCAATAGACCAAGCAAAAGAAATCAGTATCAAAGTCAAAGAGATAGACGAAAAGCATGATTTCGGAGCCGGAATTCTCCTAGATATTTTGACACGTCCAGCAGAAGAAGACGATTAATTAATGTATGGGGAATAGGGCATAGAGCATGGGGATGAGAAAGTGAGGAAGCAGAGCAAGAAAGAATAACCAATGCCTAATGCCTAATGCCCAATCCCCTTTTATTCAATCAAGGTGAACATTCATGAACAATTGGTTATCTACTTCATCTTCGTCTTATCCCCTTTTGGGAACTGCGAGTAATAATAACTCTATCATTCCTCCGATCTACATACCTACTACACCATTTGTAGGTAGTGTTCCTAATGTTTCTCCGATTATTATCATCCAATCTTCTCAAATGAGATTTTGACAGTTATGAAAGGTAGGGATTGGCTATTAACGGGAGACGGTCAGTATCAAGCCTGTAAATCTGTGAGAGCATGGGATTTATTGAGAGATAATTACCGCGTTTATCGGTTTTTAACTGAGGTGGAAGATGTTCTCAATAATGTGGAGGATGAATCGAGTTGTTTGCCAGAAATTCGGATGCTTGTTAGGCGCTTGATCGTCAATTCCTACTGGGTGCGGAGTCAGTATTTAGAACCTTCTCCCAAAACTGGAACCTCTGTTTTACTCCTATACGATGAATTGGGTTTTCCGTTGACCGTGCAAACAGTAACATTTGCACCAGGAACCAAATCAACTATTCATAATCATGGAACGTGGGGAGTAGTGGCGGTGTTAAAAGGTCAGGAAAAAAATACTTTTTGGCAACGCACTCAGAGTTCAGAATCTGAAGACAAAATTGAATATACGGGAGAACTAACTCTGTTTCCAGGAGATATTATTAGCTTTACTCCCGATGCAATTCACTGTGTAGAAGCACTGGGCGATGAACCCACTGTGACTTTTAACATTTACGGTGAAACCGATCCGAAAGAAAGATTTGAGTTTGACTTTCTTACCCAGAAAGCGAAGAATTTTTAAAGAGAATTCAGAATTCAGAATTCCTTGTAGAGACGCGATGAATCGCGTCTTCTCTTCACCCACGGATGTGTCAGGTTCTTAATTACGAATTACGAATTGTTATGGAGGTAGTTGTATGGCAAGAGTAATTTTTTATAGTAAACCAGGCTGTAAAGGTGGTACTAAGCAAAAAGTTTTGCTCACAGCTGCTGGTCATGAAGTCGTAGCATACGACTTGCTAACTGAACCTTGGACAGTTGAGAGGTTGCGTTCATTTTTTGGCGATCGCCCCGTAGCCGACTGGTTTAATCGTTCTTCTCCACGGGTAAAATCTGGTGAGATAGTTCCGGAAAAAATCGATGCCGAAACTGCTTTGATACAGATGTTGAGAGATCCGCTGTTGATTCGCCGTCCTTTATTACAAGTAGGCGATCGCCGTGAGGTAGGATTTGATGTTGAAAAGATTGATGCTTGGATTGGCTTAAAGCCTGTGGATGAGTCTTTCCGAGAAATGAGCGAAAATCTGATGAATCAGGATTTGCAAGGCTGCGCCCACAATGGCAAGCACGGTCATCATGACCATCATCACGAAGGTGGCTGTAAGCATCACGGCGAACAACACAAAGAACAAGGCGGCTGTAGCCATTAGTGATGATGGTTTTTAACGTTGTCTAAAAGCAACGTTCTGAAATTTGATTGCATCGGCCTGCAAAAATTAAGACGTTGTTTCTTTAGAAGATTTTTCAACCACGGGTTAAGGGCACACCAATGCTTATTGGTGCCAACTTAAGCTCAAACGCTTATCCCAGATGCGTTTTAACCCACCCCCAACCCCTCCCCTTGCCAAGGGGGGCGGTTTTGGCTTTAGACAAAACCGGGGTGGGGTGACGCGGATTTTCATAGTAAGTGAGAGAACTGAATATCTATCACATCTTTACAAGTGTTTCACGTTAAGTTGACACGTATAAACAATGCTATGCCCTTACTCTATATTTTTTTAACGAACGTCGGCAGTTTCTAAGGACAAGTCTTGAAACATGGGGGTGCTGAGGTAGCGTTCGCCGAAGGAAGGTTGAATCATCACGATTAACTTTCCGGCATTTTCTTTACGTTTACCTACTTGAATGGCGGCGCACAAAGCAGCACCAGAGGAGATTCCAGACAATAAGCCTTCTTCTTTTGCTAAGCGTCGTCCAAATGCGATCGCTTGATCGTCGCTGACTCTAATTACCTCATCAACCAACTCTAAGCGCAGAACATCTGGGACAAATCCAGCGCCAATGCCTTGAATTCTATGGGGCCCGGCTTCACCACCTGAGAGTACTGGGCTGTTGCTGGGTTCAACTGCGATCGCTTGGAAAGTCGGCTTGCGGCTTTTAATTACCTCTGCAATCCCTGTAATCGTCCCACCGGTACCTACTCCGGCAATTACAATATCCACTTCCCCATCTGTATCAGCCCAAATTTCTTCGGCGGTGGTTTCGCGGTGAATTTTGGGATTGGCAGGGTTGCGGAATTGTTGCAGCATATAAGCATCGGCAGTATTAGCGACAATTTCTTCAGCTTTTTTGATTGCTCCCCGCATTCCCTCTGTACCTGGTGTCAACTCTAACGATGCGCCATAAGCTCTGAGCATAGCCCGTCGTTCGCTGCTCATGGTTTCAGGCATTGTCAAAATTAACTTGTAGCCCCGTGCGGCTGCCACCATTGCTAAAGCAATTCCTGTATTACCTGAGGTAGGCTCTACTAAAATGGTTTTTCCAGGTTGAATTAAACCGTCTGCTTCAGCCGCAAGTACCATATTTAAGCCAATGCGGTCTTTCACCGAAGCGGCTGGGTTCATACCTTCGAGTTTGACAATTATTCTTGCAACTACTCCCTCAGCTTGAGGAATTTTGTTCAGTTCAACTAAAGGAGTTCGTCCAATAAGTTCTGTTACGTCTTTAGCAATCCGCATTATTTACTCCTAAAATCCTAAATCTTAGTGCAAAGTATCTATTTATAACAATAAGCTTTTGTGTATTGGTTTTGTAGTTGAGTGCCAGCGAGTGTATATGCCATGTATTTTAACTGAAACACACAATATATAAGTTTCAGAAGAACTTTTTCAAAATGTTAGTCGCTAGAATTCAATTTGTTATGAAAATATGAATTAACCTGAAACAATTTAATTGCTTTTTCTATTTCTTGAGTCTATCCTTATCAACAGACATTAATTTTTTGTTTTGAGTACAGATTTTATCCGAGCAAAGTTTTCCAAAAAATAGTCTTTAATCCTTGCCTACATTGCTTTGAAGTTGAGTACTCCACACACCAGAACCCCACCTCGAAAATACTAGAACCCCTTTTGAAAAACACTAGCACCCATACCCCAATGAATTTTTAAAATACTTATTGAGCAAGCATTACAGACTTTGAGTACTGTTTTAATGAATTTAATAATCTTAACGGGGCTGGGGTAAACTGTTTTGTGTAGAGGTGGCTGATATAAATCGTATAGGATTTACGCAGAGATTCCCCTCTACCCCCCAACATTCCTAAGCGAAAGCTTAGTGAACTAGGGGGGACTTCTTAATCTCTCTTTTGAGAGTAGGATGAAATTACATTTCAGGATATGAGGGCGTTATTTCTAAGTAAAGATTCCTACTATTTGTGAAAAGTTTGGTATTTTGTCAATGATTAATGGTCAGCCGTAATTAGAGAAATAACTGACAATTAATAGTTATAAAATTACCTTCTACACATATTTTAGCATCAGAACTGTTTGAAAAGTAGAAAGATAACAGATTACAGGAAATGAGGTATAACTTTTAAGAACAAAGCCATAATCTCAAGAGACTTTTAACTCTGTTCTCTGTTCTCTATTCCCTGCTTGATAAAGATATTTTCTTACTGGGTGTATACTACCTGGCAAGGGAGACAAGATGAAAGCCAAATTTTTAAATGTTCTTACAGTTTGCGTAGTTACCTTAGCGGTACTTTCTCCAGAGCTAGTAGTATTTGGCATCATTTGGGAGCGACATATTGAGTTATTAGAATCACAGAATTTAGCCTGTGAAGTTAGCAAGACTGGTGTGGCGATCGCTGCAACTCCCCAGACAGAAAATATACCATTACCTCAGACTAATACACAAACCTCTGAGCAAAATCTGGTTAATAAAATGCTGACTGTTACTGAGCAATATAAACTTGGCACTATCCTGCAATGGTTCTTCTTGTTAACCCCGATTTGTGTTGGGGTAGGTATTATCTTTTACGACAGATATCTGGTTTATCGTGCTGCTGTTTTAAAAGAACAAGTTGAAATGTTAGAAAGGCTGTGGCAGCAAAGTATTGAACAGTAAACTGGGCATTATTAGACTTATTTAGAGATTTTAAACTCTCTGGATACGCTTCAAATTTGTTCCTTCAAATCCAGAAAATAACCATGACAGAACAACGCCAACACTTGTATTTTAACCTGATTGATGAACTATTAAAATGCCCTAATGGTCATGAACCAGAAGTTTTAGAATCTCAACCAGAATTAATTGACTCTGGTTTAGTAGAAACAATGTTACAAGTAGCAACTATGTTTGCCCATGAAGGCAATCAAGATGGTGCGAAATTTTTATTTTTTGTAGCACGCGAACTAGCGAAACAACTGGGTTTATATCCTGAAGTTCCCAACTCTGAAGTTGCTAATAAGGAGTAAAAATGCTGTTGACTTCAACTGATGCCGGACAAATAGCTTTAGAGCTACTCATGGCAGATTGGAACATTTCAGAAGAAAATAGAGAGTGGTTTACAGTCTTTAACTCTCGGCTAATTGGTGAAAGTTGGTACATTGTAGAACTAGGTGTAGAAGGATTTCCCGATCGCTGGTTTATTCAAGTGTATGACAATGGAGTTTGCGATCCAAACTATACATTTATTTCACCGATTGATGGTTCTGAAGGATTTACAGATTTCGTAAATCTACCGGATATTGTTGCTGAAGTTTTAGTTTGCGAACGCAATGCCCGGTAAAAAAATTAAAAATTAAAAATTAAAAATTAAGAATTCAGAATTCAGAATGGGCTACGCTAACAGAATTCAGAATTAATTAGAGGTGTACCAAACTAGGTATACCTCTTTTTGTATAAGGGACTTCCAAATAAAAAAATGTTCCAAAACTGACGTGAAAACTCTCTCTATTCCTCCTTTCTCTGTGTTCTCTGTAGTAGCCTGCGGCAAGCCGTTGACGCTCCTTCTGGTGCGTCCGCTGCGCGAACGTCGCTACCGCTTCGCTAATGCGTCTACGTTTATTTGGATAATTTATTTCTTGGAAGTCCCTAATATGCAGCAGTATTCATAAGTAAAACAAAGTTTCTATTTAAAACTGAAATAACTTTCTTTACTATTGCCTCTTGCCTATAAAATAAATTGCCATATTTAATATTTTATTTCAGTTAAATAAAGTAAATTGTCATATTTAATTGACAAGATTATGTTATATTAAATTAGAGTGACCGACGCTACAGAAATATCAGTTGAAATGATTGCTGAAGACATCTTAGCTAAAGAATTCACAAGAGTCGTCAACCACTACTATCCCAAAGCTGGAGAATTACTCGACGGGTGTTATGTAAAAGTCATCACCTGTTTTTGGGGACGACCTGCAAGACGCTTGCAATATATAGGAATTTATTGCTCTGATGAAATGATTTCCTATGTGCAAGCTCACAAAGAAATACTGCGAGAAGTAGCAGATAACATGGGTCTAGTGCAAGTAGTTTGCATCAATGCCAAGCGATTATTACGCGACCCAATGTCGAAGCTCAAAGAAAATAATCCACGCCTATGGTTGGAGTTGCAGTGGGTTGCTACTTAGTAGTTTGTCAAGCCAGTTTGTCAAGCTAAAATTGGCGGTTTCAGGGTGAGTGGGAGAGTTTTAAATTGAGCAAAGTTGTCTTGACAGACTACTAAATAGCCAGCACGCACGGTGGGTAAAAAGTATCAACGCAAGTAATGAAAACTGGAATTTTCTGCAATTACGAAAATCATCACCAAGATGCTCGTCGCGCCATTTTTGAGCAAGTAACGCTGATAAAACAGGCAGAAAGCTTAGGTTTTGAAGAAGCATGGGTAAGCGAACATCATTTTAGTGAATCCAATCTTAGCCCATCCATGTTAGTGTTAATGGCACACTTGGCGGGATTGACTTCAACTATCAAATTAGGTACAGCGGCGGTGTTATTGCCATTTCATAACCCAATTCGGGTAGCAGAGGACATCGCCACTTTGGATAACTTGTGCAATGGACGATTATTATTTGGAGTTGCCAAAGGAGGGCCTTTCCCTCAACAAAACAAGCATTTTGCAACGCCAATGAATGAATCGCGTCCGAAAATGTTAGAGTCGATGGCATTGATTGAGAAGCTTTTATATGAAACTAACGTATCATTTAATGGGCAATATTATCAATGCGATCGCCTAACAATTTACCCCAAACCATTGCAACAAAAAATTCCCGTCTATGTTGCCACTGGTGGTGATGATGGTATCGAGTTTGCCGCCAAACATTCCTTCAGTTTAATGGGTGGCCCGCCGTTCTCCCTACAGAGATTGAAAAGTACCATTGCCAAATATCAAGCGTTAAATGCTAGTGGTACAGAAAACTTTGTGCTGGCACGCTTCTTTTATGTTGGCAAAACTAACGATGAGGCAGTGAGTGAAGCGTTACCTTTCATTCGCAAATTCAGCCAAAAAATGAAAGCTAATTCGACCGAAGTAATGCAAAATAGTGCGAATCCCAACCAAAAACCATTCGACCGCACAAATATTTGTTTCGATGAAGACTATTTGATTGAAAACTCAATTATCGGTGATGTGGAGACTTGTCGAGACAAAATCAAAAAATTTCAGGACGAATTAAACTTAGGTACGTTAGCACTCAAACCCTCATCTTTAGATGTGCAAAAAAACCTGGAGAGTTTGACGCGCTACAACCAAGAGGTGCGAAATTATGTCTTCTAAATTATACCTGCTACCTCCCGATGATTTACCTCCAACTGAGGTAACAAGAGAGGATGGAATGTTGCAGATGGAGTTAGAACAGTCTACAGGCAGATGCTTTTTTTTAGCCTGCGATCGCATTACGCGAGTACTGTTATCTAATTGTCAGTGGTATTTGACAACAAATGCCAACATTCTCACATTAATTATTGATTGCCCCGACATAGTATCTTACTGGCATATTGTTAGCAATATTCCCCAGTTAGGTAATCGCTTAGAGAGATTTTCTACTAACGCCAAAATTCGCGTCTATCCACCATTTGGTAAAGGAATGCCCTTTGAAATTGGCGTTCATGAAATCTCAGCTTATCGAGATTGGCTTTAGGTCGATAAACATCATATTGTCTCACACTCTGTACTTTTAGAGTACAGGGTGTTTTCATTTGGAAAGAATTATTTATTTTGATATTTTAGCTTTTTCAAGTTATAAAATTTCTTTGTGCCTCTACTTTCTTTATATCTAGCTTATGTCCAAACCTGCTGATGTCAGCACTAAACGCTTAATTAGTCTTGCACCCGAGAATTGGGTGAAATGGGTAACACAAATTCCCGACGTTATCGTAGGTGAAATTCTCAACTCAGAATTTCAATGGCTGAGTAGGCAAAGTGATGTACTCATCCGCGTTGAAAATCCTCAGTACGGAAAGTTTCTTGTTATTAATGAATTACAACTGCGCTATAAACCCGAAATGCCACGACGAATGCGTGCTTATGCAGCACTGGCTGAAGAAAAATATAATTTACTTACCTATCCAGTATTAATTAACATTCTCAAAGGAACTAACACAGAAATACCTACAACGTATACATCAAATGTGGCAGGTTTAAAAGCAACTCAAGATTATCGAGTAATTAACCTCTGGGAAGTTGATGTAAATACTGTATTCGAGACACCATTACCATCCTTACTTCCCTTTGTACCCATCCTCAAAGGTGGCGAAAACGAAGTTATAATTCGAGAAGCCTTGCAAGTTCTACGTGCAGACGAACAATTAAATCAACTGGAAACAGTTTTGGCCTTTTTTGCTACGTTTGTAATAGAGAGTGCCCTAGTACAAGAAATTATGAGGTGGGATATGACTGTATTGCGTGAGTCGCCTTGGTATCAAGAAATTTTACGTGAAGGAGAAGCACGGGGACGACGAGAGGAATTATATTCAGGTATTGAATTAGCACTGGAAATTAAATTTGGCACTCCTGGCTTAGATTTAATGCCAATGATTTACCAAATTACAGATTTACAGCGATTAAAAGAGATTCAGCAGGCTATTAAAATGCTGAATACAGTTGAAGAATTACAGCGAATTTGTGAGTAATTTCTTAGTTGAAAAGGCTGGCGGCTATTTTTATAATTTCACACAAAGTGGGTATTATTCCGTTCACGCCGTAATTACTGCTGACATATTTGTTATCTTTTCAGTTAGCCATTTATACCAATTATCTAACCCCACCCCAGTAGTTGCAGAAACTTGAAAAATCTGCATTTTGGGATTAATTTGCTTTGCGTATTCTATGCACTTTTGCACATCAAATTGCACGTAAGGCAGCAAATCAATTTTAGTCAGAATCATGATGTCACTAGCACGGAACATGTGAGGGTATTTTATCGGCTTATCTTCGCCTTCCGTGACAGAGAGAATTACTACTTTAGAAAGTTCTCCTAAATCAAATAAAGCTGGACAAACTAAATTTCCCACATTTTCAATCATGACAACTGAATTCAAAGGGGGGTTTAGTTGCTGTAAACCCCTGTCTATCATTGATGCATCTAAATGACAACCTGTTCCGGTATTGATTTGGATGACTTTACAACCTGTTTCTTGAATTTTTTTAGCATCATTAGTAGTTTCTTGGTCGCCTTCGATGACGCTAATAGATACTTGATGTTTTAAATCATTGATAGTGCGAGTTAAAAGAGTTGTTTTTCCAGCGCCAGGAGAACTCATTAAATTTAAAGCGAGGATATTTCGACCTTTAAACCATCCGCGGTTTTGGGCTGCTATTAAATTATTTTTTGCTAATATATCTTGTTCTAAAGATATAGTTGTGCCATGTATTTTGGCATGAACTTGAGATGGTTCTGTGTGAGTATCGTGACTGTGGGAATGAGTAATCACAGTGCCATCAGCTAAAGTATGACTGTGAGTATGTTGATGATTATGTTCAGCTTCACTTATTTCTAGATTAGTAATTTTGGTTTCGCCTTCATCAGAACAACCGCAGGTTACACACATAATTCCTCTATTTCAATTTCTTTAATTTTGAGTTCTTCACCAGATATTAAATCTAATTTCACGTTACCGCAGTTACAGATACCAAATGGTTTATCTAGATAAATTTCTGCACCGCATTGCTGACATCGCGCCAAACCAGGAATTTCCAAAATTTCTAATGTCGCCCCTTCTAAAACTGTACCTTGAGTGCAAATATCAAAACAAAATCGGATGGCATCGGGCATAATAGCAGAAAGTTCGCCAATTTCTAAGGAAACTCGTTGTACTTTTGCACCTTTGGCGTGTTCAGCTACAATTGCTACGATATTTTGGGTAATTCCTAATTCATGCATATAAAAAAGTATCTTAAATATTAACAAATTCGTGGCAATTGGTCGCCTACTAACATATCAACAATACGTTCAGCACCGAAAATTGTTTTTAACAAAACTATACCTGGAGGTGAGGTAATAACTTCACCAATAATACAAGCATCTTTTCCTGCTGGGTGCGATTTCATCGCTGATAAAATAGATTCAGCATACCCTCTTTTCGCCACTACAACTAACTTACCTTCGTTAGCTAAATAAAACGGATCTAAACCCAAAATTTCGCAAAAGCCTTTCACTTCTTCACGCACTGGGATAGATTCTTCGTAGAGGCGAATTCCCACATGGGAGGTAACAGCAAATTCATTTAAAACAGTCGCTAAACCTCCGCGTGTTGCATCCCGCATTGCATGAACTTGGGGACATACATTGAGGATAGTTTGTACTAAATCATGCAAGGGCTGACAGTCACTTTCAATATTAGTTTCTAAAGCTAGTTCTCCACGGGCAATTAAAATTGCTGCCCCATGATTGCCTAATTCACCATTAATAATTACAACATCCCCAGATTGAATATTTTGGGCAGAAATATTAATTCCTTGTGGAATGATACCAATACCAGCAGTATTAATAAATAGTTTATCAGCAGCACCGCGATGTACAACTTTTGTGTCGCCGGTGACAATTTGAACGCCAGCTTTTGTGGCGGCCGCTTTCATACTGGTTGCAACGCGTCGCAATGTTTCTACTGGTAATCCTTCTTCTAAAATAACGCTACAAGTTAGATATAAAGGTTTAGCGCCACTGACGGCTAAATCATTAACTGTGCCGTTAATGGCTAATTCTCCAATATCGCTACCGGGAAAAAATAAAGGATCTACAGTATATGAATCTGTGGTAAAAGCGAGTCTGTCTCCTTGTTGTAAAAGTGGGGTTAAGTTAAAGGTTGCTTGGTCTTCTAATTGGGAGAGAATTGGGTTATCAAAAGTATTAACAAAGATGTCGTCAATTAAATCGCGCATGGCTTTACCACCGCTACCATGTGCGAGGGTGATGTGAGTGTCTTGGATTTTATGGCGACGGAAGTGCATTATTGTAGGTGTTTTTTAAGGGGGATATCACGCAGAAGCGCAGAGGCGCAAAGAGGGAATTGAGAAGTTTTATCTGCCTTTTTCTTCGTGTCTGCCACTATGTTTATCAGAATGTAGTTGACCTCCGACTGCCCAATTTTCGCGTTCAAATTCATCGATGTGAATGGTTATCCATTCTGGTTTAGAGTTTAAGGTGGCGACAAGGGCATCGGTGATTGCTTTAACTAGTTGGCGCTTTTTTTCGATGGAGTGTCCTTTGGCAATTTGGACTGTAATAAATGGCATGGAAGTTACTCTCAAATAGTATAGTTTGGGGCTAGTCTAAAGAGAAACCACAGGCAGGTAGGGGTTCTTGGGTGATGGTTGCTTTTGGTTTTTCAGCTATTGTTTTTTTAGCCATTGTAGAGAGGCGTCCATATTTGTAATAGGCTGCACAAGCACCTTCAGAAGATACCATACAAGTGCCAATTGGTGTTTCCGGTGTACAAGCTGTACCAAATACTTTGCATTCCCAAGGTTTTAATACTCCTTTGAGAATTTCTCCACATTTACAAGCTTTATGGTCAGCTACTTTGAGATTAGGAATGGTAAATTTAAGTTCGGCATCAAATTGAGCGTATTCAGGTTGAATTTTTAATCCTGAACAGGGAATATCGCCCAAACCGCGCCAATCAAAAGTATCTCGTACAGCAAACACTTTATTGATGGCTTCTAATGCTACTTTATTTCCAGCTTTTTGAACAATTCGATTATATTGATTCTCAACTTCGCAACGATTTTCTACTAGTTGTTGCAAAAGCATCCAAATTGATTGAAGAATATCTAAAGGTTCAAATCCTGAAACGACAATTGGTTTATTATATTGTTGGGAAATAAATTCATAAGGGTCAGTGCCAATTACCATGCTGACATGGCCAGGCCCGACAAATCCATCAAGTTGCAAATCGGGATTATCTAATAGTGCTTTGAGGGCGGGAATTACAAGGACATGGTTGCAAAACATACTGAAGTTAGGAATTTCTTCAGCTGCGGCTTGCAGAATGGTGAAGGCGGTGCTGGGGGCTGTGGTTTCAAAACCTAAGGCGAAGAAAACTACTTCTTTGTCGGGGTTATGCTTGGCAATTTGCAAGCTATCTAGAGGAGAGTACACCATACGGATGTCTGCGCCTTGCGCCCTGGCTTGCAGTAAACTGGTTTTAGAACCAGGAACTCGCATAGCGTCGCCAAATGTGGTAAAGATGACGTTAGGATTTTGAGAGATAGCGATCGCATCATCTAATCTCCCTTTTGGCATAACGCATACTGGACAACCAGGCCCGTGAATTAATTCAATGCGATCGGGTAAAATTTCTTCAATACCATATTTAAATATAGAGTGAGTATGCCCGCCACATACCTCCATAATTTTGAGAGGTTTTTCTATTTCCTCGCACAATTTTGCAATTTCCCGACGTAAAGCTTCAGCCTTTTCTCTTTCGCGGAATTCATCAACGTATTTCATAAGAATAGAACCATAGTTTTTTGAAACGAACCACAAAGGAAGCAAAAGACTGATTAGACTTATTGTCAAAATTCTCTCTTTACCTCTCTGCGCCTCTGCGCTACACCACTTGCTTCTCCTGTCGGAGACGCTGCGCGAACAAGTCGGGAAACCCGCCCAACGCAGTGGCGCCTCTGCGTGAAAAAAATTCTCTCCCTTCAATTACTAATCTCCACTTGCGCTGCTGCTAATTCTTGCAACAACTCTAATGTTTCTGCTGCTTCTTCCTCATTAATTCGATTCATCGCAAAGCCAACATGCACTAACACCCAATCTCCAACACAAGCTTCAGGCGGATGTTCTTCGTCAACGATGCAAGCAATATTTACTTGACGCTTAACACCACCAACATTAACAATAGCTAACTTATGATTAACATTGGTAATTTCAATAATTTGACCAGGAATTCCTAAACACATTTTTATCTTCTTTGCGCCTTTGCGCCTTTGCGTGAATTAAATTTATCTTCTCAATTGTGCAGCTGTAATAACTGCTTGCCCTAAAGATAACCCGCCATCATTTGCTGGAACTAAACTGTGAGTCAATACTTTTATTCCCAATATTGCTAATGATTTACTAACTTGCTCTAACAATACACAATTTTGAAATACTCCTCCTGTTAAAGCAACCTGATGAATCATATTTTCTTGACAAAGACGCTTAACCATCTCCATAATTACATTAGCTAAACCTTTGTGAAATTTAGCAGCTATAACTTCTTTAGGAATTTGTTGCTGCAAGTCATGGAGTAAAGCTTGCCACATTGGAACCGGGTCTATACAATAAATACTATCTAAAAAGCTAAATTTAAAAGGATATATTAGCATTTCTTTATCATTATTTAAGCTGTTAACATTGACTAGAGCTTCCATTGCGATCGCTGCTTGTCCTTCATAGCTACACTCATCTCTATAAATACCGATAGCCGCCGCCACCGCATCGAACAACCTCCCCACTGAAGAAGCTGGAGGAGAGTTAATTCCTTTCTCAATTAATTGATTAAGTAGCTTAATTGGCTTATTGTTCAAAAATTGAACTATTTCTAAATCAGCGTATTTTTCTTGACAATCATCCCAAATATTAGCCGCTATTAATTGAGCATAAGTATTACGCCAAGGCTGATATATTGCTTGTTCGCCGCCAATCATTGCCACTGGTTTAAATGTTGCTAGTCTCGTAAATTTCCGGTAATCTGCTAACAGAAATTCTCCGCCCCAAAGTTTACCATCTTCTCCATAGCCCAAACCATCTAAAGCAATACCTAATACTGGAGGCGAATCTAGAGGAATCTGATTTTCCGCCATGCAAGCAGCAATGTGGGCGTAATGATGTTGAACTGGGTTAATTTTAATTTGTTTTTTATCTGCAAATTCTTTACCAATTTTACTAGAAAGATATTCAGGATGTTTATCGATCGCAATTGTTTCTGGTTCGTGTTCAAATAAATTTAAGTATAAATTTAAAGTTTCTTGATAACTATGAAAAGCCGCACTATTTTCTAAATCTCCTAGATGTTGTGAAAGAATTGCTTCTCTTCCTCGCAATAAACAAAAGGTATTTTTTAACTCACTACCCATTGCTAAAATTGGCGGCACATTCTCAAACCCCGGTGGTAAACTAATCGCTGCTGGTGCGTATCCTCTAGCACGCCGAATTGTTTGTACTTTATCGCCAACAACCCGCACTACCGAATCATCTACTCGATTAATAATATCCCGGTTATGAAGAAGAAAATAATTAGCTATTGTTCTTAATTTTTCCCTGGCTTCATCATTATCAATACATTGCGGCTCATCAGCAATATTGCCACTAGTCAAAACAATTGGACGATTCATCCGCCGCAAAATTAAATGATGTAACGGCGTATAAGGTAGCATAAACCCAAGGCTATTTTGCCCCGGTGCAACTGACACTGCAAGTTTTTTCTCCACTTCTATTCCCAGTCTCCAGTCCCCAATCCCCAGTACCTTTTTCCGCAATAAAACAATGGGCGCAGCAGGACTTTTCAATAATTCTTTTTCTTTAAGATTTACACTACAATACTGTTCAATTACTTCAATATCCCGTGCCATTAAAGCAAAGGGTTTATGATAGCGCCTTTTGCTATATCGTAATTTTTTTACAACAACTTCCTGAGTTGCATCGCAAGCTAAATGAAAACCACCCAACCCTTTAATTGCGACAATTTCACCTCTTTGCAATAGGGTACAAACGGCATCAACATCATCTAACATCGAGAACATGGAAGCAGTAACCGCTTTTCCATCAGCACGTTCTAACCAAGCTGAAGCACCGCAAGCATGACAAGCTACAGGTTGGGCGTGAAAACGGCGATTTTCGACATCGTGGTATTCCTTTGCACATTCTGGACACATAACAAACGCAGACATACTGGTATTCCATCTGTCATAAGGAATGGCACGAATAATACTCAACCGAGGGCCACAATGAGTACAGTTAGTAAAAGGGTAACGGTAAAAGCGGCTAAAAGGGTCGAATATTTCTTTTTGACATTGCAGACAAGTCGCTGCATCAGGGGCAATTTCTGTTTTAATTGCACTATTGACGCTACTAGAAATCACAAAATTATTAACGTCCAACTCACCTGCGTAAGGAGTTCTTATTAGTTCATTAATTTTTGCCAACGGTGGACATTCTGTTTGCAATTTAGCAATAAATTCTGTTATCGCTTCTTCACTACCAGATACGCGAATTAAAACACCTTCGCCATCATTACAAACATTTCCACCCAAACCGCAAACTTTAGCAAGACGATATACTGTAGGGCGAAATCCTACTCCTTGAACAGTACCGCGAACTCTAATTTCTTCAGCCACCATATAAATTTGTTTTCCAAAAATTACGAATTACGAATTATTAAACTGCCACAGCAAAATTCTATTATTTCCAGAATCAGCTATTACTGCCGTTTTGACACAAAATTTTATGCCGTAACACCAATTTAAACTATCTCGTTTTGGTAATCCAAAATTCCGATTTTCACTTTTACTTTCAAAATTAATTTGTCCGGCAATGGCATCTGCCCTTGCACCTTGCAGTGATAAAATTGACTCTGGCTTTCTCCATCCTAACAAGCGCGAATTTGCAGTATCGGCAACTACCAACCACTCCTCAGCCACTCCCACACCATAAGGCATACTCAAACTGCTACCACTAGGATAATAAACCCCTTGGTTCATTTCGACACAATTAAAGTTTTTTTGCCCTAAAACCACTGCACAAGGAGTATTATTTTCCGTGGGTATTCCTTGCCAAATCATGACACGGTTATTCCCCGCATCGCTGACAACTAAATTTTCTCCCCAAAAATTAATATCGTGACACCAACGCATACTCGCTGCGGTTGGAGAACCACCACCGTTTTCATTACGATATATCATATCTGGCTGTCCCAAAACTAAATCGGCAGGTTGGCCGTTTTCTGTTGGTAATTGATGCCAAATTAATATCCTGCGATTTCCTGTATCAGCAACAAATAGCCGTCCTTGATGATAGAAAACACCATAAGGCCAGTGCATTGTATTCGCAGATGCTTGTTGGCTTCCTCTATTTGGTTCGTTATCGATAAAATTAGCTTGTCCTAATACTAAATCCGCCGGTACATTGCTATCTTCTGGTAAATTTTTCCAAATTAAAACTCGGTGATTCCAAGCATCTGCTACAGCTAAACCTTCACCACAGCTACAAATTCCAGTTGGTACGTTTAAAGTACTTTTTCCAGTTGCGCTTTTAGCATTTTGTCCTTCATGATAAAAGTCAGGTTGCCCAATTACCCAATCAGCTGCTTGACTATCTTTAGTAGGTAAATTCCGCCATCCCAACAATCGATGATGTCCTGTATCTGACACCCACAATATGCCATTTGAGAACAAACAAGCACCACGCGGCCCAAACATTGTAGTCGGGCTGGGTGCTACAGGTATCACTAATTGTTCTGCTTTAAGAATATTACCTAAAATTACCTCTGCCCCCTGAGATGAAAAAGGTAACTTTTGAGGAGTTGCTGTTGTTTCTGTCGGTAATGGTGGTGTCGGATGAATTGTAATTGGAATATCCATGAACCGCAAATAGAGGCTGATAAATATTTAAAAACATTAATCTTTGAAAGCATGTAGCAACAATAACATTTTGCTAAAATTATAGATATTCAAACAAGTACTTAACTTGAGCAAAATACAAGCAATTATGTTTATCTCTCGAACAATGCGATCGCAGTTATATTCAGTTTAAATTCAAGAGTCAAAAGTCTAGATTTTATCCTTGACTTTTGACTATAGCATTTACCGTTCTAGTACAACGTAAGGGCGCAAAGCTTTGCACCCCTAGAAATTTCTGTACCTCATTTGATTGGGAACGGCTATAATTTCAACTCATAATAACAAAAATAAGACACTTACAAATTACTAGATGTATCAAAATTTTTGGAGTTTCACAAAAACCTTATCACCTTTAATGTGAACTGGATATGACTGAAGGGAAATATCAGGTGCAGTCAAACATTTACCTGTCTCTAAACTATACTCAAATCCGTGGGAAGGGCAAGTAATAATACTATTTTCAACCTTACCATGTTCTAAAGGATTTCCTAGATGAGCGCAAGCATTACGGTAACATTTAAACGTAACATCTTGGCGATATAAAATTAGCGAAGTACCAGCAAGTTGTACTGCTAACACACCAAATTCAGGAACTTGTTCGATAGTTGCTACTTTTACCCAAGTAGAAGTTAGCTGTGAAGAGAATGGACTTATTAAAGTAGAATTTGCAGTGTTAACAGTAGAATTATGATTAACAGCAACAACTTTGGTAATTTCAGGACAATGATTTTTGATTGCTTGTTCTACTCCCTGAGATAAAGTTAAAGTAGAAGCCGGACAACTGCTGCAAGTCCCTATTAACTTAACTTCTACTGTATCTGGTGGTTTAATTGCTACTAATTCTATATCTCCGTTATGGCTTTTTAAGCCTGGGCGAACTTCTTCAAGGGCAGCCTTAATACGCTGTGCTAATGCTGGTTTTGGTGGTTTAACTAATTCGTGGTAAAGCAACACTGCATATACTAGTTCATCACTAACAGCATGGCGCAAAGCTGGCATTGATTCTTGTTTGAGATTTTTAATCAAATTAGTCAATGCTGCTTTGTGCAAAGCTTCAATTGCTCTTTTTAAGCCTACTGCTACACACCTTTGGCTTTCATCCCACTCGGATATAATTGCCTCAAAGCGGTTAATTTCCTGAACTAATTCTTCAAGGTTAGACATAGGATATGGGGCATTGGGCATTGGGCATTGGTTATTTACAATTGACAATTCACTTCATTTTGAAATCTTTGAGGAGAAATGGCATAATCATTCCTGTGAGTAAACTAGATATTGTTACTGGTAAGCAGAAAGGAATTTCTGCTTGTGCAAATAACACTAGCAGTAAAGAACCTACAGCACTAGCAATAGCAACTTTCTGAACAAAATATATAGGGTCGCGCAGTAGCTTTCCTTTGAAAAATAATTTAGCAGAATACCAACCAATTTCTAACATATTTCCTCCTAATAACTATTTAATAAATTGAGTATAGCTAGCCCTATAATAATGGCTGGAATTACGCCAGCAGGAGCAAACAAAGCACCAAGCATGGCTGAAAACTGATAACCTATGTCTTTACCTGCTAATAGCATTCCGCCAATAGCACCGCCAATCATAGATAAAATTGTTGCTGCGATCAGCCAAACAAATTCCGTTGCTATGTTGAGATCGCCTGCTGCTAAACTTCTAAGAAAATCTCCTGTATTAAGAGTTTTCAATAATTCTTCCATTCTCTGTTTTTCTCCTTGATTGAATTAGGAAAGTGGCGAATTAAGAGTTATAAGTGAGGAGTTAAGTTAGATAAAAAAATCATCACTCATAGCTCATAATTTATCAGTATTAATTTCTGCTTCCACATCTTGTAAGGCTTTAGCTACTATTTCAGCTTGTTCTATCTGTTGATAGTTGGTAAATATTTCTAAAGCTTGTTGATAGTATGCACGCGCTTGTAAGAGGTTTTTAGGATTACCAGCTTCTGGTTTTTCTGGGTCGTCGGGTAAGTTGAATAAGGCGTTAGCTTTGTTGGAAATTGTGTTAGCGTATTCTAGGGGTGTATCTTTGGAATTACGGACTTTTAGAGCTTCGTCATAAGCCGCGATCGCTCTTAAGTTATTCTCCACAGGATGCGAACTTACTAAATATTGCAAAGCGTTACCCAAATTATTTTGCAACATCGCATATTCCCTGGGATGGTCAATCAGATTAATATGCTTTAGCGCCGTCTCAAATGATTGCACTGCTAACCCTTGACGCAAGTATTCCCGTTCCGATGCTAAGGGCATGGAAAGATAAGCGATCGCAATATTGTTGTATAAAATGGCGTATTCTTGTGGGTAATCTTGCCAAGTAAATACCCGCAAAGCCTCATGATAAGCTTGGATACTATCAGTTATCCGCGCTAAATTATACGGCACAAGTGACTGTAACACTAGCCCAAAATTCATCTGTGCTTCTGCCAATTCCTCTGGCGAAGCCAATTGTTGTAAAATCGGTAGCGCTTCTTCATAACCGACTTTCGCTTGCACTAGCAGTTGCGTGCTAACATCTGGTATTGCCTGTAACGTTCCTGCCATCCCCACTTGCGCCCTGGCTTTCAGTAGGGGATACTCCTCACCACACATTTCATAGGCGCGGTAATATAAACTAACTGCATTCCGCAAATCTTGGGCTGTTTTGGGCTTTTTTTGAAAGCCTTGGGCAATCTCAATCAGCATTTGGATTTTTTCATCTGCTGAGGCTGACTCCGACGCAACAGCCGCGATCGCAGCCTTCACTGCTGAATCTGTAATGCTAGGGGTCATAACTCTGCCATACTCTAGCCAATTAGAATTTGAGTCTCTTGACACCCACGAATGATTAAGACACTATGAATAGCATCTCATCACGGGCCATACTGATTTACGCAGGCTTCGAGTCCTTTTGGCGGAATTCCCCTTAGGATTAGCAACTGGGGATGAGGAGATGAGGGAGAAGAATTAATAACCAATGCCCCATGCCCAATGCCCAATCTCTAAAATATAAAACATTCTATTTCTCAAATTCTAGGGGGGAATTGCCAATATTAATGTCAGCTTTAAACACCTGAATATTTTGAAAATATTTTTTGTATCATTGCTAAACACAATCAAAATATTCTTTATAGAATTGTTGACATACATATATGCAGTATTTTTCTAAGCAAACTTTGTGACATTGAATAATGCGGTACTAGTCAACTAAAATAGAATCAAGGTGTCAGTTATCAAACTGATTTGATGCCAAATTAGATGAGCTTACCCTGGATAAACACCGAAGTGTAAAATATGTTCATCAACTATAAAATAAGCCTCCTTGAAAACAGACAGTATCTTTTATCGCATCTTTCAAAGTATCCCCAGCACTTTCTTTGAGTTGATTAACCAACCGCCGCAACTAGCTAGTGCTTATCAATTTTCCTCAGTTGAAGTCAAAGAACTGGCATTTAGAATCGATGGCGTCTTCCTACCAAATACACCAGACTTACCGATTTATTTTGCCGAAGTCCAATTTCAACCAGACAAAAAATTCTACTCATGTTTATTCGCTGAAATCTTTAACTATCTCGACAAAACTGAATTAACTAACAATTGGCGTGGTGTTGTCATCTTCCCGAACCGCAGCGTTGATACTGGAAATACCGAAAGATATATTGAATTACTCAACTCACAACGAGTGACTCGCGTCTATCTTGACGAATTAAGCTCAATTGAGTCATCATCAATCGGCATCAACACAGTTAAACTAATCGTTGAACCGGAATCAACTGCCACAACAAAAGCCCTAGAAATAGTCAACAGTGCCAGAGAGCAAATTCTAGATGTCGCTACGATTAGGGAAATTATACAATTGATAGAGACGATATTAATATACAAGTTGCCGCGATTGAGCCAGGAGGAGATAGGAAAAATGTTTGGATTAAATGAGTTAAAGCAAACTAGATTTTACCAAGATGTTTTTGCCGAAGGTAAACAAGAAGGTAGAGAAGAAGGCAGACAAGAAGGTAGAAAAGAAGGTAAGTTAGAAACGATACCCCAGTTATTAGGGCTGGGTTTAAGTATTGAGCAGATAGCTCAAGTCTTAGGTTTGGATGAACAACTTGTTAGACAAGCTGCACAATCGAAATCCTAAAACAATAAGGTGGTAGGTCGGGGTGCAATGTGTTGTGCCCCTATATTTTTGCTGTCTTTGACTTCAGTAAAGTATTTCTTCCTTCTCTTTGCTTTTTTTAAGGTAGCCTGTTAATTATCGCTAATAATTAATTCTTTTTTAATAAAAGAGAGTTGAATTAAAAAATACCTTATGTTGAAAAATAAATATAGAGAAACAAGTGACACTCTACAAGCTTGACCGCCTACATTATGCACAATCCACAGTGCTGAGTAGGAATTAGGGAGTGGGTAATATCGGGGAAATGAGGAAGTAGGGGAAGAACTTCGTAACTCCTGACTTAGAACTTAGCACTGAGTCTGGTAAACAATAGAAAAACACATAGCCGATGACTAACGTACTGTGGCTACAAGGTGGTGCTTGTTCGGGTAACACCATGTCATTTCTCAACGCCGAAGAACCAACAGTCTGCGATTTAATTGCCGACTTTGGCATCAAGGTACTTTGGCATCCATCTTTGGGGTTGGAACTAGGCGATAATTTACAAACACTGCTGCGGGATTGTATTTCTGGCGCGATTCCCCTGGATATATTGGTATTTGAAGGTAGCGTTGTCAACGCCCCCAACGGTACTGGGGAATGGAATCGCTTTGCCGATCGCCCCATGAAAGATTGGTTAACAGATCTGGCCAAAGCCGCTAAATTTATCGTTGCTGTGGGAGACTGTGCCACTTGGGGAGGAATTCCCGCCATGTCGCCCAACCCCAGCGAATCGGAAGGGTTGCAATTTCTCAAGCGTCAAGAAGGTGGCTTTTTAGGTAAAGATTTCGTCTCCCAAGCTGGATTACCTGTAATTAACATTCCCGGATGTCCCGCACATCCCGATTGGATTACGCAGATATTAGTGGCGATCGCTACTGGACGCATAGCAGACATCGCCCTAGATGAACTGCATCGTCCGCAAACTTTCTTCAACACCTATACCCAAACAGGTTGTACTCGCAACGTCCACTTTGCTTACAAAGCATCAACCGCCGAATTTGGTCAGCGTAAAGGATGCCTATTTTATGACTTGGGTTGTCGCGGCCCCATGACCCATTCCTCCTGCAACCGCATCCTATGGAATCGTGTCTCCTCCAAAACCCGCGCCGGAATGCCTTGTTTGGGTTGCACTGAACCAGAATTTCCCTTCTTTGACCTCAAACCAGGAACCGTATTTAAAACCCAAACAGTTATGGGGGTTCCCAAAGAATTGCCGCCAGGAGTCAACAAAAAAGACTACGCCTTACTCACAATGGTGGCAAAAGACGCAGCGCCACCTTGGGCGGAAGAAGACTTTTTTACAGTTTAGGTAATGGGGAATGGGGCATGGGGCATTGGGCATTGGTTATTCCCCGCGTCCCCCCGTCCCCGTGTCCCCGTGTCTCCCTTATCTCCCTCATCCCCCCACTAATTAAAGGAGAACACAATGGGTATTCAAACATTAGATATATCGCCTGTTGGTAGAGTTGAAGGCGATTTAGATGTCCGAGTTGATATCGAAAATGGAAGAGTGGTCAACGCCTGGACTCATGCGGAACTATTTCGGGGATTTGAAATTATCTTACGCGGTAAAGACCCCCAAGCAGGATTAATTGTCACGCCTCGAATTTGCGGAATTTGCGGCGGTTCTCACTTAACTTCTGCATCTTGGGCGTTAGATACAGCTTGGGAAACAGAAGTTCCCCGCAATGCAATTTTGGCCAGAAATCTCGGTCAAATTGTGGAAACAATCCAAAGTATTCCCCGGTATTTTTATGGATTGTTTGCCATTGATTTGACTAATAAAAAATATCGCAATAGTCGCTATTATGATGAAGCTACCAGACGCTTTGCGGCTTTCACTGGTAAATCTTACGAATTAGGCGTGACAATTTCCGCCAAACCTGTAGAAATTTATGCACTATTGGGCGGTCAATGGCCTCATTCTAGCTACATGGTTCCTGGTGGCGTGATGTGCGCTCCTACCCTCACTGATATTACCCGCGCTTGGGCGATTCTGGAATATTTTCGCACAAATTGGTTAGAACCAGTATGGTTGGGTTGTTCTTTAGAACGTTACGAACAAATCCAAAGTTATGATGACTTTTTAGATTGGTTGGATGAAGACCGCAATCATCGAGAGTCTGACCTGGGTTTTTATTGGCGCATGGGTTTAGACATTGGTTTAGATAGATATGGCGCTGGTGTCGGTAAATATGTCACTTGGGGATATTTAGCCCATGAGGATAAATACCAAAAACCGACCATTGAAGGACGAAACGCGGCGATGATTATGAAAAGTGGAGTGTATGACAGCTTCACTGATACTCACGTCTTAATGGATCAGTCCTTTACCCGCGAGAATACAACTCACTCCTGGTACGATGAAGGGACTGCGGATATTCATCCTGGCGATCGCACCACTAAACCCATCAGCAATAATATTAAAGACTTCGATAACGCCTATTCTTGGGCAAGTGCAGTCCTGCACAAAGATTTCGGACGTTTAGAAGCCGGCCCCTTAGCGCGGCAATTAGTTGCAGGCGGCAAACACGGCGAATCTTGGCAACACTACGACCCCTTTATCCTCGATGTCTTCAAGCGGATGGGCGGCCCTAGTATTCATGTACGTCAGCTTGCACGACTTCACGAAATTGTCAAGCTATATCGTCAAGCCGAACATTGTTTGCGCGAATTCAAATTAAACGACCCTTGGTATATCAAACCCAAAGAAAAAGATGGCAAGGGTTGGGGTGCAACGGAAGCAGCGCGGGGTTCTTTGTGTCACTGGGTGGAAATAGAAGGCGGTAAAATTAAGAATTACCAAGTGATTGCGCCTGGTACTTGGAATATCGGCCCTCGTGACGGTGAAGGTAAGCGCGGCCCGATTGAAGAAGCTTTAATTGGCACACCCATTTATGATTCTAGCGATCCGGTAGAAGTTGGGCATGTAGCGCGATCGTTTGATTCATGTTTGGTGTGTACAGTCCACGCCCATGATGCGAAGACCGGTGAGGAGTTGGCACGTTTTCGGACTGCTTAAGTTTAAACGCAAAGTGGCGCGAAGGTAAGCGCGGAGGTACGCAAAGAATTTTCTATCGTACCTCGTATCTTACTTTTAGAATTTGGTTCTACTATATAGTAGAACTATACTGTCTAGAAATAATTGCAATTTTGCTAGACAAACTTTTATATGGCTGAAATTATTGAGATACCTGTTGAACTGACTCATTTTAAACTTCCTGAAGCCGTCCAAGAGCGTCTGCAATTTCTTCTGGATCGGCAAGATGCAGGGGAAGTGCTTACCCAAGCAGAACGAGGAGAAGCAGAAGGGCTGGTTGAGTTGGCAGAATTTTTATCTCTATTGCACTTGCGATCGCAGCGTGTAATTCGGTAGGGATAAATGGTTACTGTTTCAGTTGCTTTACGTCGATTAGTCATCCAAAGAGCAGGCAATCGCTGTGAATATTGCACCTTATCCCAAACAGGTCAAGCAGCTACATTTCATATCGACCATATCACTCCTGTAGTAGCAGGTGGTACAACAACAGCAAATAATTTAGCACTTTCCTGCGTGTCCTGTTCCCTACGTAAGGCTGCACGACAATTGGTTGAAGATCCAGAAACGCTAGAAAAAATCCCAATCTTCAACCCTCGCCAACAACTATGGAAAGAACACTTTCAATGGAATGATGTACAAGTTATGGGATTAACAGCTACAGGAAGAGCAACAGTTAATGCACTTAAAATGAATCGTGAGATTATGCTGGCGATTCGGGCAGAAGAGGAACTTCTTGGTCGTCATCCACCACCTTAATAGATGCATAAGCTTAACTCACTTTTACCCTCATAATTAAATATTGTACTGGTTGCTGCTTGTCTACTGAACCACAATCTGTTGTGTACCCACAAACTCCCTCTCAAATGCTAGATTCTCATTTTCTAAAAGCATCTCAATAACTTCACGCAAATTTTCCTGCAACTCATCCAGGGTTTCGCCTTGAGAATGCGCTCCACGAAAGCCAGGGACATAGCCAACATATAACTTAGTATCAAAATCTTTTTCAACGATCGCAGTAAAAGTTTTCATATCACAATATCAACTCTAACTATGGTGTAATTTGACCTACGATTTCTCAATCCTGAAAAATACTAAAGGATTGCCATTGATAATTTTTTCATCTACCTTTATCATGCCAATTCTTTCTGCTAATTTTTGTGATTCTAAGTTTGGGCGATCGCAGCTTGCTACAAGATACTGATAGTTAAGTTCATCAAAAGAATATTCGAGTATCTTCGTTGCAGCTTCGGTAGCATAGCCTTGCTTAATAGCTTCAGGCAGCAAAGCATAAACTAATTGAGGCTGTACTTCCTCAAAAAAATTCCACAAACCAGCAAATCCAATAATTTTTTGCTCATTTTTAGTCTCAATAAACCAAAGACCATACCTTTTTTTTGCAAAATTATTTTGGCTCACACTCACCATTTCTTCAACCTGTTCCAATGGAAAAATTTTGTCATCGCACAGATATCTTCTGACGTATGAATCGATGAGAATAGCGTGTAGTGTGTTCAGCCCACTCTTCAAAATTGGTTTTAACAGCAGCCTCTGAGTTTCAAGTATTAAAGTCATTAGTTTAGACCTCACTGCGACTCCAGCATTTTTGAGAGCAGAAAGATTACTTATAGTTTACTGAATCACAATTTGTTCTAAATAACTAGCCAGAATCAAATTATGTAAAGAAAAATAAACTAACCTAAAACCTTTATGCTACTCCAGTGATACCTACAGCTGCCTACGCCACGCATTTGTTATTTTGGCGATGCCTGGCGGCGGGCTACGCCAACCGCCCCACCAATTCTTCTAATCTGGTAAAAATGTCGCAATCATCTTTTCAACTGCTTTGGGGTCTTGCATCAGTTGTTCATTAAGTTGCTTAGCCTGCTCACCTGGATAAACCTCTTCTGTACCATCAATCACAGCTTGCAGTGTATCGCGAACCACTTCTTCTGGAGGTACTTTAGGATCGGGGAAAGACTTGCCCATACCAATATCGATCGCTCCTGGTAGCACTGCCACTACCAGCGTTTTCTGAGCCGCCAACTCTGCGCGAATCGCCTGAGTCATGGACAAAACTGCTGCTTTAGAAGCGCCATAGCTGCCATTAAAAGGAAGATTTACCCGCGCCACCATTGACACCATGTTGGCGATCGCTCCACCTCCATTTTGTTTCAAAATCGGGGCAAAAGCACGGCACATAATTAACGTCCCAAAGTAGTTAACTTCCATCTCTGCTCTAGCAGAGGATAAATCAGGTGCAGCAATCAATCCCTTGTTCAAGCCCACACCAGCATTATTAATCAAAAAGTTGACATCCTGACATTTTAATGCAGCTTGGCGCACAGATTCTTCATCAGTAATTTCTAGCTGAATCGGGATAATTCGCTCAGGGTCAGTTGCAACCAATTCATTGAGCGCCTCCAGCTTGCGAGCGCCAGCATAAATTTTGGCTGCACCTTGCGCTTTTAACCCTTCTACAAAGTACTTTCCTAGACCTCCATTTGCGCCAGTTACCAAAGCTACTGCACCTAAAACTTCCATAATTTTCCTCTACAGCATTGAGACAGAAATTACTCCAATCCAAAAGTATACTTATACTTACTTTTTGAAAAGTACTTACTTTTTTGTAAGTACGTATAAGTTGAAATTCAGCGAATTACATGCCCGAACAGCAAACTGAAGGCACATTATTTGTGCAAACAACGCTCAAAATTTTAGGCGGCAAATGGAAGATTTTAATTCTCTGGCACTTGAAAGATGAAGTAAAACGATACAGTCAATTGAAAAAATTGATTCCTGAGATTACAGAAAAAATGCTCATTCAACAGCTTCGTGAGCTAGAAAATGATGGAATTATTAACCGAAAAGTCTACTCAGATGTACCTCTAAAAGTAGGATATTCATTCACAGAATATGGTAAAACCCTTATACCAGTCTTGAAAGCTCTTTGCGACTGGGGACAAGAACATCTGAAGATTATGAACCGGGAGTGAGGGAGATGAAGAGCAGGGGGGAAAGAGGTAATTTTTAATTCTCTCCCCTGCCCCTCTGTCTCTTTCCCAATACTCAATGCCCAATAACTAATTATTCAAAACTCGTAGCGTAACACACTAAAACTTATAGAAACAGTGCGTTAGGCTTGCCGTAATGCATTTGCATAAAACATAAATTTACACGGTAAGCTTGTGTCTGATTTAGCGCTACATAACTATTTCCCTCGCGTTCCCGATGCAGCATTGCAAGAATTCATAGAATGGTGTGTTTTAGAACAGGCAAAAGCCGCAGAATGTAACTTTACTCCAGATAGAACTAAGTTAGCTAATTTGCCACCAGCAGATTATATTCCCAAACTTGTGGATCAGTTTATGAAAGTTAAACCCGATCCAATTAAAGCAGGTTTAGTAGCAGCGATCGCTGGTAAGGAAGCTGACAAACATGGTTTATCTGGTATGGCTGTCGTAGCTGATTTTGTGTCACTTTATGTCAAGTATTTAATTCCTAAAGAAGGCACTGTTCCAGAAGATGCACAAGCAATATTAACTAAAGCATCACAACATCAGTTGGAAAAACTTACTGAAATTGCCAAAAAACATGGTGTAGAGTTATGATTTTTGCCGGCTGAACAGTTATTTTTTAGAGGCTTTGTCTATGTCATCAATCAAAGCCTCTATCTTACTTTAAGAGGTTAATCTAGCTAAATACCTCTCTTTTTACATTCTTGATCTATCACCCAATATTTCTTATCTACTGAGAAGTTTGCAGCAGATTCCACAGATAAACCCTCAAACAAAAGTTGGTATGCTGCTAAGAGCTTAATTCGTTTTCCTAGCCTGGAGTAACCAGTTTTTTGATAATGTTGATAAAATTTTATTTTTTCTTCAATTACATCAGCCTTTCTTTCTTCTGCAATCAGACAAGCAGCGTAAGCATGAAAAAAAACCTCCTGTACAAGTTCTATTTTTCGTCTAGCTTCATTAGAAAGATGGGCATATGACATTTTTGTTTCTGGAAATTTAGGACATTTAAATGATGATAAATCTTCAGTTTGTCTATCTATTTGCTGAGCCACATCTTTAATTGCTTCCCAAATTGCCTGTTTGTCTCTATAAGCTGAGAAGAATCTGAGGAAATGTGTATCTTTAGGTGGTTTGTTATTTATAGTAACCATGTAATTATCTTTTTTACCGATTTTAAATGAAATCGTCGCTCTCCCGCTAAAACTCTTTAAAACGCGCATAATTTTTTTTGACCAATATTTGAATTATTTAGTTTTAAAAAAATGAATTTTAAACTAGTAAAAGTATATTACAATTGTAGTTTTTTGTAAGGAGGAAAACCGTACTTTAAAAGCAGTAATTTTCTACTTGACAGGTTATTTATGATTTTAGTAATGCTAGCTTTCTAAGTGCAAGTATGAAAATGTTAAGGTATTTGCGGATGTAGTGGCTGAGAAAACACTTGCAGTTACACAAAGTTGAACTAAAATTATTTTTGAAAAATCACAAAATTTGGCTCGAAGAGGACTGGGCTGAACAAGATATTGTGTTAGCTTTTCATCCTCCAAGCAAGCGCGCTTTAACTGAATTTGCAACTGCTTAAACAATTAAAATCATCGAATGCTAACTATTATTGGTTGTGGAAATCTCAATCGCAGTGACGATGCTATAGGTGTAATTATCGCTCAACGCCTACAAAAATATCTAGCTCAAAACCCTCATCCTGATGTGCGAATTTATGACTGTGGCACCGCAGGAATGGAAGTAATGTTTCAAGCTAGAGGTAGTAAACAATTAATAATTATTGATGCAAGTTCAACTAATTCTGAGCCTGGTGCTGTGTTTAAAGTTCCAGGGAAAGAATTAGAAGCTTTGCCAGAACCTAGTTATAATTTGCATGATTTTCGTTGGGATAATGCTTTAGCCGCCGGGCGGAAAATCTTTCAAAATGATTTTCCTGAAGATGTGACAGTTTATTTAATTGAAGCGGCAAATCTTGATTTAGGACTAGAGTTAAGTCCTGTTGTTAAACATTCTGCTGATTTGGTTTTTGAAGAGGTAGTTGCACTTATTAAAAATGTGGCTATAGGGCATAGGGCATAGGGCATAGGGCATTGGTTATTTCTCTCTCACTTGCCATTTCCTTGTCCCCAGTCCCCAGTCCTTCAGCCCGCCATATCACGATATACAGACAGTTCATCTACCCTCATTTCAAAAGGTACGCCTTGGCCTTCTGGGGGACAGACGCGAATTTTGGCGCTGCTGATAATTTGGTTGAGTAATGTCCCCATCGGTACTATTTGTTGTAAGATGCGCCAGTTGGTAACTTGGTCGGGACATTCAATTACTAATGTCATGGCGCTAGCGTGGGTTGTTACGTACCAGCGGCAATTAGATAACAGATTTTGAATTGCGCGATCGCAACCATCGTAAAAGTACTTACTAATAGAATACTCTAGTTGTTGCCGCAATATAATATCTGCCGATGTCGGTTGTACTGGATGCGAATCATCACCATTTAAGAAATACATCTTTCTAGCCATATTTTTTTCCTTCCCTGCTTATATTCCAATCACTATTGCGTAAAGTACATCTTTATTCGTCTCTAATAATTCTTGGGTTTCATCATCGTAGAAAGCACCGACACCACTACATTGAATACCCAAATAATTACTAGCTAAATAAAGCCTCTGTCCTAGAAAACCAGCTATTTGCATAGCAGTTTGGTAGTTTAAATAATCAGACACAAAAAATAAAGTTACAGCGCTATCTTTGGCAATAGCTTGATTAATACATAAGTAACCAGTCTGTTCGCTAAAATTACCCGTCTTAATCAGATGCGTACCTTTATATAATCCGCATGACATTTCCTCTACTCGATGTACCACCGAGTAAATATCTATTTCCTCATGATTTTCTGTTGGTATTGGCTGCTGAAGTTGCTGCATTATATATAGATAATCTTCTTGAGAAATAGATTTTTTCCGGAAACGTCGAATAGAACGCCTATGCAAAACAGTTTGAAGAAATTTATCCTTGTCAAAGCTAAAGTGAGGCTGTTTGAGTGTTTGCTCACTACTCTTTTGTACAGCCGTAGCCTGATAAGTATCTTCAATGAATTGATTAGCTTCAAAGTAATCAGTACCGCAAACAAAAGGAACTTTTATCCTTAACGGTCTGACTTGCTTTTCTTGTAATTCTCCCGACACCGCACAAGCTGTGATAAACTCTTTATTCTCAAATCCCAAAGCTAAATTGAGACCAAGTTTATCGAAATCAAAAATTAGTTGTATATCTTTTTTATGGAGATAAGCTGAAGCAGCAATAGCACCTAAATGGTGTCCGCTATCTAAAAAGCAATATCTCGCGCTTCTATTTTGATATTTCCAGCTAGACCTATAATAAACACAACTAATTAAAAATATGAATCCGTTAATACTTTTATCCGGTATAATATAACTCTCTAGCCCATCATCTATTAATTCATAGATAAGTGTTAGACAATTATTCTCAACTTCTAAATGATAGATACCATCTAGGATTCCCGGAATTTTGCGAACCTGTACGTAAACTTCCGTAGGATATAGAGCGCCTGCTGATGGATTCACCCGCAATTTATCGAGGCTATCTTTATACTCTTTTTCTAGTGTTATTGCACTAGTTAAAGATATAAAAGAGTGAACGGGATTATTGACATTTAATTTCACTCTTCGATAAAATTTTGGATAGAATTTAAATGCAGATGGTTGAGTTGAAGCATCCACATAATTTGGATTTATCTGTACCGATAAGTAAGAATGCTTGGTAGCTTCATGATAGGCGTTAGCTGATATTTTGCTTTGTGGCATTTTTGAGTATCCTTAAAACTTCTGCGTTGCTGGCGAAATCAATTGCTTTATAGTCGTCTAAGTTTTGTAAATTTAAGTTAGGATGGTACTGTAAGAGCAACTTGACGACTTCTGTCTTTCCGGCTGATGCTGCATACATTAAAACAGTTGCACCGTTATCATTTTGGTTATTAATGTTAATCTTGTGAGCCAGCAGCAAGTTAATTAAATCGTAGTGATTGCCAAAACAAGCAAACCATAAAGCATTATTGCGATCGCTATTTCGAGCATTGATATCCGCACCTGCATCAATCAGTTCTTTGACGACAGCATAGACACCCTCTCTCGTAGCCTTCATCAAAGCTGTATCGCCATTTTCACCTGGTTGATTCAACTCTTCAGGATTATAGCCTTTTGCTATTAACCATTGGGTTGTTGCTTCACTTAAACCTTGACTCATAATTACTCTTCAAATCCCACAAATCTCACTAATTAACAAGCAAAAATTTGCTTGCAAAACGTAATGGTGGGCTATGCCCACCATCATTTCACAAGCTATGTGATAGCCTAAATTTGAGCTTTTTGATTAGTAAATCAATGCTCTAATTTGTGCTAATTGCCTAATAAGCCTATTACGCAATAGCTACTAACTCTTCACAATCAGAGAATAATTCTCTTGCTGATTTTTCTGGTTTTGGTGCGCCATAAAAACCAGCTTCCGCTTCAAGTTCATCTACAAAATCCCAAGCTTCGATCGCTCGTTTAGAAAATGCACCATAATTAGCAGAAATTGAGCGAGCATTGGAAATAGCTTTTTGGAGTTCTTTGCGTAAGAATGTTAGTTTTGGTTTCTCTACAAAGTCACCTTTAGTGATAATATCAGTTACAGAAATAATACCAAGTAATTCACCTTGAATCACAGGCGCACGCCACACACCAGTATTAGCAAATAACCGCGCAACATATTCCACATCGAGGTCAGGATTTACAACAATGCAGGGTTTACTCATTATTTCGTAGACATGCACCTTTTCAGGGTCTTTTCCATAAGCAACAACCTTGCTGGCTATATCCATCTCAGTAACCATACCGTAAGCATCGCCACTGTGACGGGGTTCTACAACCAACGCCTGTAATTGCTTGAGCCTTAATAATCTAACTGCTTCAGCTACACTAGCCAAACCGCGAATAGTAGCTACATCTTGAGTCATGATCTGTTTGGCTCTCATAATTGCTGCTCCTTAAATTCGTTGTTGCAAGTAAGCGAATTTGTTCTAAACTGCTGCAATTCTTCCCAAACTGCATTGCTTAGTCTGCGCGGAACGCAAAGATGCTTAACTCAAATTCAAGTTGAATTCTGAGGAATTATATTTGCCGCCGTCAAAAGCGGTTACGGAAATTAGACATACCTATTTCGATGTATTGAACCGATTTCACACCTTAATAAATCTGGCTAGTTTCTGCGAACTGACTTACGCTTTTTCCGTTGTTTTCGTGTTGAGTAAATCTTACTTCCTACCTATTTTTAGGCTTTACCAGAATTAAGAGAGGAATGTCTGAAATCACTCTGTAATCGCCTTTATTGAAGTCTAGGTTGACTAGCAACAATTTAGCTTATCTATATATTATCACTATGATAAGTTTGAATTATGAATCATTTATAAAGATCCCCAGACATATTGAAGGAAAAATCTTAAAAAATTGTGAAAATACAGAAAGTTTGAGTATTTTTAATAGTCTTATTTTAGAAATTAGATTATTAGCAGATAGGTGATATAACTATGATATTGTACGCAAGTAACATCTAGCAATTAAATACCTTCATGTCAATAAAAAAAAGATAAAAGTCAACATTCCACAGATATATGCCAATAGACTTTGGTTGATTTTTCTTATACCTTATTAAGAAACCCCAAAGAATTTGATTTTTTAAACATCATTTGCTACATTATTTGAGTATCCATAATAAAAGAAACACAAGAAAAATGGAAATTAGCGCTCGTAATTCTCTCAAAGGTACCGTTAAAAAAGTTGTACCTGGTTCAGTTAACACTGAAGTAACTCTAGAACTAGCACCAGGGGTAGAGCTAGTGTCAATCATCACAAAATCATCAGCAGAAAAGCTGGGACTTGCAGAAGGTAAAACAGCTTATGCAGTTATTAAATCATCAGATGTATTAGTTGCTGTTGAATAAAAAATATCCAATTTGCTTCTGATACCAAATTGCATTCATAATCTATAAATTAGTGACCTCACTCCTAAAATTAGTTAACAAAGGAGTGAGGTCAAAAATTTATTAGTAGGGTGTGTTGTCGCGAAGCGCAACGCACCTTGAATTGTTGGTGTTGGCGGTGGCGGTGCGTTAGCCTACAATTTGCCGTATTTTTATTACAAATAATTTAATGATGAATTATTCTAATATAAATAGCACGGGCAGTTTCTATATCTACTGATAAAGAAGTGTTTTCTACTTTAATAATTAACGAGGGAAACCTTTGTTGTACAATGATAGATTTTCCTGGTATTATACCCTTGGATATCAGCTTGTTTAAAATTGTTTCATCTTCAATTTTGCAGAAACTGATAATTCCTTGCTCTCCCACTCCCAATAATTCTAAGGAGCAGCCAATCACTCTAAAAGGTGTAAACACAAATCAATTATTAATAATGAATGATGAACTATGAAAATGAAGGATAAAGTATATTTTTATCCTTCATTTTTGTTTACAGCTTATTTCACGTCAATGAAGTACACGGGTAAGGGCGTATAGCTATGCGCCCTTACGATTATCTGTACCTCACTGCTTTACAATGTGCTGTAATTGCTAAGAACAGCAATCAAAGTAAAGGTTTAAACCAAATACGCTTCTTGATGTGTTTTAATTGTGCAATTAGAACGAGGATAGGTTACACAAAGTAAAGCGTATCCTTTAGAAACCTGCTCGTCATCTAGGAAGTTTTGATCGTCTTGATTAATTTCACCTTCAACAACCTTGCCAACACAGCTAGAGCAAGAACCTGCATGACAAGAGAAGGGCAACTCAATACCATTTTCTTCTGCTGCTTCTAAGATAGTAGTCTCTTCGTCAACTTCAATTGTGGCGTCGATGTCTTCTTTTTTGTTGATTAATCTAACTTGGTAGGTAGCCATTTTCCGATTCTCCTCAAACGTTATACAATTAGGATTAATTTCCGAAAATTTTGAGTCAACTTATCGCTGTGCAATGCGATCGCCTAACACTGACAATGGTGTTAGCTGCAAGGTACACCAGTAGGCGTACAGTCACCTGTTTTGAAAGACTTTCCACAACCGCAGTTCTCAGTTGCATTGGGGTTGATGAACTTAAAGCCGCTTTCCATCACACCCTCAACGAAGTCAACAATAACTCCTTCTAATAACGGCGCACTTTTGGCGTCAACGTAAACCAGCACTTTGCCTTGCTGGATTACCAAATCGTCTGGTTGGGGTTTGTTAGTGATATCCATTGCATATTCGTAGCCACTGCAACCACCATCTTTGACAGAGAAGCGGACACCTTTAGTTGCGCCATTAGCGTCGGGTGCGGAACCTCTAAGAAATGCCCACAGATGAAATTCTGCTTTTTCTGATAAAGTTACAGACATTAGATCTCCTGATTTATTGTTTGTCCGTTGTCATTAGTCCTTTGTCATTTGCCCTTTGCTTTCTTACTAATGACCAATGACTAATGACGAAATTAGCTATTTTGTGCAATACCGCTGGCTTCCATTGAATTGGGTTGAGCGTATCTCCAGGGCGCACTATTACCGCATACTGGACAAGAGCGATCGCGGTAAGAACGGCGCTTAGCAAATTCCAATCTGCTCAAGTCCATAGTTAGCAATTGCGACAATAAAGGCTGACTAAACCCAGTAATCAACTTAATCGCCTCCAGCGCGGTTAAACAAGCCAGCGTTCCAGAAACAGCGCCTAGAACTGAAAAGCCGCGCCGATCCCAATCAGGCTTTTCTGGAAACAGACAGGACAAACAAGGAGTCACACCAGGAATAATCGTTGTCAGGTAAGCTTCCATCCCGTCCATTGCAGCTTCCACCATTGGCTTACGCCAGCGCACGCAAGCTTCATTTAACAAATTGCGCTCCGTAAAATTATGGGCACAATCAAGAGCCATATCAGCGGATTGCACCAACGCGTCCACATTTTCCGGGGTGATATAATCATGAACTGCTTCCACCTGGACATCAGGATTGATTGCATCCAGAGTTTCCTTAGCTTTGAATACCCTTGGCTTACCTACCCAATCGTCCGTCATCAAAACCTGACGATTCATATCATCCAGCCGCAAGTCACCACCCCGGACTAGGATTAGCCGCCCAACGCCCGCTACTGCTAAGTAAAGCGCCGCCGTACCGCCCAATCCTCCCACACCCGTAACCAAAACCGTTGCTGACTTTAGGCGCTTCTGTGCTGCTTCGCCAAAATTAGGCAGCATCATTTGGCGACGATAGCGTTCTAATTCGGTAGGCGTTAGGTTTACCAATTTATACCTCCTAATCAGAAGTGAGTTCTGTCAGTGTGACTACATTTTTCGGCTTGTCGTTAAACACTTTGAACAACTTTTGTTCGTGTGGTGTTGACTCGATAAATACCTGATAAGCTTTTTGCAAAGCTACAGAATATTGATTCAGCCTTTCTTCTGCACTCAAATCAGGAGAATTATCATCAACTTCCTTGATGTATTGCGAAAACTTTTTCAAAATATGTAAACGATTTACATTTACAAATTGTTGGTCGTAAGGCAAATTAAAGAATTGCAAAAATTCTTCTGCATCTACAAGTTTCTTGAATTCTTCCAAAGTTCCAGTCATTTAGCGTTCTCCAATTCTTTCAGCTGTTGCTTAAGTTCATCTAACTGACGAAAGATTTCATAAGTTGCAGCTGCAACATCCATAAGTTGTTTGTAATCTGTTGGTAAACCTTCCGCTAAATCATGCAGATCCATCTTCATCTGACCTGCCTTACTATTCAGCCGTCTAATTTGTCCCTTCAGTTCTTCAATTTTCGTTTCTTCCGCTTGCACCATCAGCAACCCCTTATTTTTAAAGTTAGGAGTTAAGAGTGAGGAGTGAAGAGTTGGGAGTTAGGAGTGAAGAGTTGGGAGTTAGGAGTTAGGAGTGAGGAGTTAGGAATTAAGAGTTACGAGTTAATGATTTACCTAACTATTAACCGATAACTCAGTATTTATCAATCCTAACTGATAACTCCTAACTTATAATTCATAACTCCTAACTCATAATTCATAACTCCTAACTCCTAACTCTTAACTTTTTATATTTTTCCTACTTCCGGGAACCGCTTCACCAAATCAATACCTTTTTGGACGTAGCTTTCTCCCTCTTCGGCCAATTTCTCCAGCGAATCAAAGCCAAATCTTTGAGCATCGCGTAAAGTTTTTACAGCTAACAAAAGACGACCAGAAAATACCAACGCCCAGCCAAATCCCTCATGACTCAAATCAATCACAACTTGAGAAATTAAGCCTGTTTCCTGTTCAATCCCAGCAGCTACAGCTCGAAAAAATGCCATAATCCGAGCTTGAGTTATTGGATCTACTTCACCTTCAACGGAAATTTCCCGTTTCTTTTGTTTGGTAACAATAAAGGGTTTGAGAATTAACTCATCCGACCAACTACGATAAACTCCATAGCTATCTTGACCCCGAATCTGTTTGATTAATACCTTAATAAAAGGCGAGTTCAAGACTTCAGCGGCAGCAGTTCCGTTCACACTATTATTTATAGTCATACTGTTGCTTCGTCTCCAACTTCATCTGTAAAGTTTGAAGGTTTTTGTTGTAAAGCTTTACGCAACCAAGGTGGAGGATTACCCTTGAGGGTTTGTACTAATTTATTTAGCACTTCGCTAATTTCTTCTTCTTCCGATCGCGCCTTCACTGGGGTAACACCTTTTTTGATTAACCGAGCCGCAGCACTGCCACCAATTGCTGTTACATAAACAATGGTACAATCGCCTAATGCTTCCAGTTTTGGTGTGATTTTATCTTCATTTCCATCTTCTTTGAGTTCGCCTTCAAAGTTGAGGGTTTCGACAAAATGATATCCCTCATCGGAAATTTCATAAACATCAATTAATCTTGCCCATCCAAAATGAGCATTAATATGAACTCGGTCACTCGTAGTGAAGGCAATTTTCATCGTATTTCTCCTCTTTAAAATTGTGAATTCTGACTCATTCTTCAAAAATCAGCGCCCACAATTCCTAATTCTTGTAACTTCTTAACTCTTGTTTCTTCTGCCTCTAAAAAGAGGTTGCCAATGCCATACAGAAGTTCCATTGTGCCTCTATAACCAACTTTGGTAAATTGACCATTACCTAAGCGGTCATAAATGGGCAATCCCAGGCGATAAAGAGGAACATTAAGGCGTTTGGCGATCGCACCGACATTTGAGTTACCAATTAGCAAATCCGAACCTGCTGCTAAACCCTCAAAGTCTTCTAAATCGCCGATGGTAATACTTTTAACTGGGAGTTTTTCGAGTAAAGGCGATCGCGTTGTCGTCACCGCAGCATGAATCTGCGCTCCCATTGATTGCAGAAAATGGACTGTTGACCACAATAAATCGGGTTCCAGTGCTAAAGAAACTCGCTTCGCACCAAAATAAAAGTGCGTGTCTAACATCGCATCTTGCAACTGACGACGTTGGCGACGGTATTTTTCCGGTACGCTATTACCGCTGAGAACCGCCAATGCTTGGAGAAACTCGTCTACTGGTTCTAATCCAGTCACTTCTCCAAACACTTCGTAAGGCGTGCCAAATCTTTCTTCCAAAATCTTGGCTGCACCGCGCATACTCTCGCCTAAAGCCAAGGTGAAAGCAGAACAACCAACTTCTCGTAGCTGTTTTAAGGTAGTTCCGCTAACTGTAACCGCGCTGTAGTTATCTTCCAAGTGTCCATCAAGGGAAGCGCCAATATCAGGTACAAAGATAGGCACCAAGCCAAAAGCCGTCACCATCTCTTTGATTTCCTGGACATCGCCTGGCGTAAAAGCAGCACTCGGCAAAATCGTTACTTGTTCGGTTTTGATTCCACCTGCGCGGGGAATTTCCTTAACTATGCTTTCCACAGCGACGGCAAAACCATCTTGCAACGCACCTTTAAAATCGGGAGTCGGGGCAAAAATAATCGCTAAATCATTCAATTCTGGATGGCGATCGCGGATTTCCTTGAGAAAACCTTCAATGTCATCTCCTCTAGTTTCCGTCAATCCAGTGGTACATAAACCAATAATTTCTGGTTTAGCCTTTTCCACCAAAGTCAGAATTGCCTGTTCCACATTTTCTTCGCCACCCAAAATCGTAGTGACTTCCGTCATCGCAGTGGTAGCCAAGGGAATCGCTTCCCGGAAATGCCGCACCAGGACAACTTTAGCGAAAGCAGTACAACCTTGAGAACCGTGGAATAAAGGCATCGTCCCCTTCAATCCCAGAAAAGCTAAAGACGCGCCTAAAGCTTGGCTTTGCTTGAGAGGATTAACCGTCAGTGATTTGTTAGAAACAGTAACGATCGCCATTTAGATTACCTCTTCCATTGACGCAGTGAAAGCACTCCCCACGTTCTCTTCCCAAGGAGCCGGCTTGCGTACTTGCTCCCAAATCGGACTATAAAGAGCTTCGTATAATTCCCGCGCCATCTCAATCATTCCTACATAACCTGCATAAGGATGGTGGCGTTCTTGGTTGATATCCAAGAAAGGAATCCGAGCTTTTAAGGCGGTATATTGGTTACGACCTCCAGCAATCAACATGTCTGCTTGAGTATCTCTCACCAGCTGTAACAATTCCTGGGCGTTGCCTTTCTCCAGCATGATGCCATCGTTACCCAGCAACTTCTTGATTTTGGCTTTATCTTCCTCAGTACTTTTCCGAGTACTGGTAGCAACAACATCAATACCCAAGTCCTTAGCAGCCGAGATAATCGACCAACTTTTAACGCCACCAGTATACAATACAACACGCCTACCTTTGAGTCGAGCGCGATAGGGAGCCAGTGCCAAATCTAAAGCCGCAGTTTCTTCAGCAATCAGCTTTTCTGTGCGTTCTTGCAAATCCGGATCGCCTAATTTAGCAGCAATATTTCGCAGACAGCGATTCATATCATCGATGCCGTAGAAAGATTCTTCAATATAAGGAATGCCGTAACGCTCCTCCATCTTTCTCGCCATGTTCAGCAGCGCCCGCGAACAGATCATCACATTCAGCTTGGCGCGATGGGCATAGCGAATTTCATTGTACCGAGCGTCGCCCGTAATTTTTGACAAAATGCGGATGCCTAATTTTTCTAACAGCGGCGTGACTCCCCACATTTCCCCGGCGATGTTGTACTCGCCTATTAAGTTAATATCATAAGGCGTTGTGTATTCCGGTTCTGCTGTCCCGACAACATAATCTAATAAAGCTTCACCGCCAAAACGGTTGCCCAGATTTTTACTGCCAATGAATCCTGGAGCAATTACCGGGATAACTGGAGTGCCAATCTTCTGGGCTGCGGTTTTGCAAACTGCATCGATATCATCGCCAATCAAAGCAGTCACGCAAGTAGCGTAGACAAACACTGCTGCTGGTTGGTAGCGTTTGTGGAGTTCCAAAATCGCTTTGTAAAGCTTCTTCTCGCCACCGAAAATAACATCATTTTCAGTCAAGTCAGTCGTAAAGCCCATCTTGTAGAGTTGCGGCCCAGAAGAGAGACTACCACGACTGCCCCAGGAATTACCAGCACAGGCGATCGGCCCGTGGACTAAATGAGCCGCATCCGCAATGGGTACTAAGGCAATCATCGCCCCATCAAAAGCACAACCCCCTTGAGCAGCACCAGGTTGTGCCTGTTGGGTGCAAGACTTGTTTTTCTTTTCTGATTGTTTATGCTGATTGTGTTCGCATCCTGACTCACTGAGCAGCTCGTTAATTTTGCCTTGGGTGCTTTTCATCTCTCTTCTCTTAGTGGATGGCAGTTTTTCTCTTTGTCATTAGTCATTTGTTTTTTAGGCGTTGCTGATTGAAAATATGAATTTGTCTCACGCAAAGTCGCAAAGGCGCAAAGGTACAAAGAAAAGGTAATTTTGGCATTTCATACTCTGATTCAGCAACGCCGTTTTTTGAATAACTAATTGACTTCTTGCAAAAGCCCTTACTTTTACTTTCTTCTTTGCGCCTTTGCGCCTTTGCGTGAGATAAAAACTTATTAAGTCCCGATAACCAATGACTAATGACCAATGACTAATAACTAACAAATATATTTCGTGACATCTTCCCCACATACATCGGCGAGATAAGATAAAGCACGAAAACGCAATCCGACAAACTCATCATATAAAGGATTGAGTTTACACAATGCTGGAATATCAAAAGACCGCCCGAATAATTTTATTTGGCGTTCAAAAGGACAACAGCAAGGAATTGTTTGGCAAATTAAATGAGCGAAGCGATTATTTTTAACCTGAATTCCATCTACCACATTACGTAAAGGATTGAGAATTTTGCTAAATATCCCGCGTTTTCGATAGTTAGGTGGATGGTAATTAGGATGAGGATGAGTATGAGTGTGGGTGTGAGTTTTATTGATAGTTTCCATTTATTTTACGCCTCAGGTAAATGCTAAATTTGGGAGTGGGTATTGGGTACTGGGGAGAGGGTATTGGTTATTGGGGATTGGGAATAATTAATTCCCTAGTCCCCAGTCCCCAGTCCCTAGTCCCCAGTCCCTAACCCTTAATTCCTAATAACTTGCGTTTCCGTGTAATTTCTAACGAATCAAGTCGTAGGAAATATCGGTCTTGGAAGGAATATTGGTGGTGCGATCGATTTCCTCGAAGATTGTATTTACAATCCAGTTGAGCAAGTTGATTACACCTTGGTAACCGATGGTGCTGTAGCGGTGCAAGTGGTGGCGATCCATAATGGGGTAGCCGATTCTCACTAAGGGAATCTTGGTATCGCGCCACAGGTACTTACCGTAGGAGTTACCAATCAACAAGTCTACGGGTTCGGTGAACAACAAGGAACGCATGTGCCACAGGTCTTTACCACCCCAAACTGTTGCATTTTGACCGAAGGGGCTAGAAGCAAGCAATTCTTTGATTTCTGCTTCAAATTGTTCGTTGCTGTTGTGAACCAAAATATGAACTGGTTCAGCACCCATTTCCAGCATGAAGCCCACAACGCTGTACACTAAATCGGGTTCACCGTAGATAGCGAAGCGCTTGCCATGAACCCATGCATGGGAGTCAGTCATTGCGTCAACTGCACGACCGCGTTCGATTTCCAATTCTTCAGGAATGGGCTTACCAGATAGTTCGCTGAGTTGCATCAAGAACTCATCAGTAGCTTTAATACCCCAAGGACGGGAAACTACGGTTGGTTGCTTCCATTCTTTTTCGATGTACTCGCGGGTCTTGACTGTAGAGTGTGATTGCAGGAATACTGTAGCTTTACCATTAATTGAATCTGCTGCATCTTCCAGCTTTGTACCACCTGGATACATATCGAACTCACCAGTGTTAGGTGAATCCAGGTAATCGCTGTTGTCAGCTAGAATTGTGTAGTCAAAGCCAAACAGAGAAGCAATCCGCTTGATTTCGCGGTTGTTGCCAACGTAGGTGTCAAAACCTGGAACGAAGTTGATTTTGCCATTGCTGGTTTCTTTCTTATGACCTGCGGTCAAGTTAGAAAGAATACCCTTCATCATGTTGTCGTAACCAGTGATGTGGGAACCAACAAAGCTGGGGGTGTGAGCGTAAGGAACTGGGAAATCTTGAGGAACTGAACCAGCTTGCTTAGCGTTGTTGATGAAAGCTTGTAAGTCATCACCAATTACTTCTGCCATACAGGTGGTGCAGACAGCAATCATCTTGGGCTTGTAGAGTTGGTAAGAGTTCGCCAAGCCATCAATCATGTTTTGCAGACCACCGAACACCGCTGCATCTTCAGTCATGGAAGAAGATACACCAGAGAATGGTTCTTTGTAGTGGCGGGTTAAGTGGGTGCGGAAGTATGCAACGCAACCTTGGGAACCTTGAACAAAGGGCAGAGTGCCTTCAAATCCAACAGCAGCAAAGATTGCTCCTAAAGGTTGGCAACCTTTAGCGGGGTTGACGGTTAGAGCTTCACGAGCGAAATTCTTTTCGCGGTAATCCCAACTCTTAGTCCATTCTGCAACCCGCGCAACTTCTTCGGGGTCGTGACCGTTTTCAAATTCCTTCTTGTTTTGGAATAATTGTTGGTATTCCGGCTGGTGAAACAGCTCTACGTGGTCTTGAATTTTATCTGGATTCTGAGGCATTTCTGATCTCCAAGCTTGCTGAGTTATTACTAATCGAGGAATCGGCAGTGAGGCGAATGGAGACTAGTTAGGGAGTGGAAATGTGACTCAAAACTCAAAATGCAAAAAGCAAAACACATCATTTTGAATTTTTAATTTTGAATTTTGAATTCCCGACTCCCTCCTGGGGTATTAGCCCCAGGTACTTATGTCTCTCTCATTTTTTTTAGGCGGTTGCTTTGGCTTTAGCTTTAGCTTCAGCTTTTTTGCTCCAGGGAGCGCCAATTAATCCCCAGGTTGGGCTGTTGAGTGCCAAATCCATATCACGAGCGAAGATAGCAAAGCCGTCATAACCGTGATAAGGGCCGGAGTAATCCTTTTGATGCTTTTATTTTTTTAGAGAGTTTAATGTTTGCAATGAGCAATGTCAGAATTAAACATTGTTCGCCGAGAACGCATTTATTTTTAAGCTAAATATAAGCTAAAACATAATTCGTAATTCGTAATTCGTAATTAAGGATTTTAGTTATGAATCAGGAATTAATTATCAGTCGGAAAAAGATATTTTATAAGTAGTAATTGGTAATTAAAAATTATAAATTACAAATTAGTAGTTATTGAGTAAGTATAACCAGGACAAAAAAAATTTGTAATTGATAATTCATAATTAAGAGTCAAATTACGAATTACGAATTACGAATTATTTAAAGTCTGCAAGCACAGCAGTAAAGAGAACACATGAAATCAAAAGTACTACTGGAATTAGAGACAGTAAATCTGCGTTTGAAGTCTGCAAAGACAAAGGTAACAATTAGAGAATCGAATGGAAGTCTGCAATTACGCGCTACATTACCGATTAAACCCGGAGACAAGGATAAAAATGGCACTGGTAGAAAGCAGTACAATCTCAGCTTGAATATTCCTGCAAATTTAGATGGGTTAAAGACGGCTGAGGAAGAAGCTTATGAATTAGGTAAGTTAATTGCTCGTAAAACATTTGAATGGAATGATAAATATTTAGGTAATGAGGCAATCAAAAAAGATTTTAAAACAATTGGAGAATTACTCGAAAATTTTGAAGATGAATATTTTAAAACTCACAAACGCACAACAAAAAGCGAACATACATTTTTTTATTATTTTTCCCGAACTAAGCGATTCACAAATGCTACTGATTTAGCGACTTCTGAGAATTTGATAATTGCAATTGAAAAAATCGATAAGGAATGGGCTAAGTATAATGCAGCTAGAGCGATCGCTGTATTTTGCCAGACGTTCAAAATCGAAATCGATTTATCAAAATATTCCAAAATGCCAGAGAAGAATTCCCGCAATATACCGACTGATGCAGAAATAGCTGAGGGAATTAGCAAGTTTGAAGAATATTTAAATACCAGAGGCAATCAAGTGAACCAAAATGTTCAAGATAGCTGGCAACTTTGGCGCTGGGCTTATGGAATGTTAGCAGTTTTTGGTTTACGACCGCGTGAGCTTTTTACTAATCCTGACATCGATTGGTGGTTAAGTCAAGAAAATGTAGATTTAACCTGGAAGGTTCATAAAGACTGTAAGACTGGCGAGAGGGAAGCTTTACCGTTATATAAAAAATGGATTGAAGAATTTGATTTAAGAAATCCCAAACATTTAGAAATGTTGGCAACAGCAATTAGTAAAAAAGATAATACTAATTATGCAGAAATTACGGCATTAACACAACGAGTCAGTTGGTGGTTTCGTAAAATAGGCTTAGATTTTAAACCTTATGATTTACGTCACGCTTGGGCAATTCGAGCGCATATTTTGGGAATTCCAATTAAAGCTGCGGCAGATAATTTGGGGCATAGCGTACAAGTTCATACGCAAACTTATCAGCGTTGGTTCTCACTCGATATGCGAAAGTTAGCGATGAATCAGGCTTTGAGCAAGAGGAATGAAGTTGAGTTGATTAGGGAAGAGAATGCTAAATTGAGATTGGAAAATGAGAAATTAAAGTTGGAGATTGAGAAATTGAAGATGGAGATACTTTATAAAAAGATTTGAGTTGGTTAATGAAATTTACATACTGGGTTATCACACAGGGCAACCCACTTTATAGCTAATTATATTTTAATTTTATATTATCACAAATAAATAATTTTTACATATTATAGCAATTTGCTGTTAAGTGAGGTACACAAAGTTTTGTTTTTAACGCAGAGGGGCGCAGAGTCAAGCGCAAAGGTACACAGAGGTTTATCCAATTTTATTAGCAATGTATTAAGTACCTCAGTAAATTAGGAAACTCTATAATGTTAGTTTTGAAGGTTTTTAGTGAATAATTCTAGTTGAACCTCAAATATAAACCGACAACATACAGTTATGTGCAGCCAAATTAATCCAGAAGCAAGAGAAGACTTTGTATATCGTCAGCTTGAAAACAACTTGGTATACATTTCTGATTCAATTATTCGAGCAATTAATTCTGGAAACTGCAAAATTAAGTTTTGGAATGATAATGTAAGCGATAGTATGTATGAAGCTGTGGGACTGAGCGTAGATTTAGAAAAGGCTTTTGTGGAAATGGAAACTAGTATTAACTGTCCAAACAGCTATCTAGTTCGTTTGTGGAGTAAAGAGACTCTCTCTTCTGAAGAGGATAAAAAGCGTTGGTACAGCAAAGAAGCTCCATGTCCGGGGCATTTAGCATGGGAGTGCTGCGATGATGATGGTGTCAGTGAGGAAGAAATGGAGACTAATTATTTTGATAGTGGTTTGCAAAAATTAGTTTCTAAATACATCGCAACAATTAAAAAAGCTTATTTGTCTGCTGGTAGTGTAAGCCCTGAAATCAAAAGTTTACTTTCATAAGTACTTTGAGATAATCAGTAAGAACGATCGCATTTCTAATGTAGGGTGTGTTGTCGCAAAGCGCAACGCACCTTGATTTATCAGCAGACGATCGCAATATGGCGTAGGGTGAGAAAATAAGCGCGATCGCATTCCTTTTATACTTTTGTTTGCGGATAGCACAGCTGTGCTACCCTACAACGATCTGTACCTCACAAACTTGCAATCTGCTGTGGTGCAGTTCGTTAATATGATCCTTCTGGTGGGGAAATATCAGATCCAACAACCACACCATTATTAGTAGATTTAATCCCTGGTTTAACAGTAGGAGATTCTTGTTTTAATGATTGTAAAACAGAAGAAGAGTTATCTTGCTCTATTGATATATTAGTATTTGCTTGTTGCTGGGACATCAAAGCTAATCCTCCCATTGCACCGGCAAGAAGAGCTGTATAACCTACATATAAATGCGGCGGATGAATTTCCAGTTCCATTCCTTTTTTAGATTGATGCGACAAGGACTTAGTTACTGGTATAGCTGCTTGTACTGGCAAAGAAGCAGCTAAAGCAACACCATTAAGTCCTAAAGCATCTCCATAACGTCGGATAAATCCACGTAGAAAAATGTCATCTGGTAATTCTTTGGAGTTACCGTTTTCTAATGCCTCTATCAGCTCCATTCGGATATGGGTGCAAAAATGGATATGGTACAAAGAAAGCCCTTTGGACTGACGGATTTTTTGGAGTTCTTGGCCGATTTGGCGTAGGCTATCTATGCGTTGTTGGGCTGCTTGCTCGGCTTGTTGTGCTTGGGAAATTTTCTGATGATTTAGCAATTGTAGTGGTTTTTTCCACAGCGAATTTTCTGTTGCATTTTTAGAGGGTTGCTCTTGGAGAGTGGGCTGTATTTCTGGTGAAGAATTGACTGTTTCTGTGGCTTGCGTGGTATCTGTAGCTGTTTCAACTTTTTGATATTGTTGGGCAAATTGTCGAAATGCTAAACCGATCGCTTCTCTACCTACAGCTTTTAATATATCTTGAGCCTGATGTGTTTGTTCGCCTATTAACTTTTGCACCATCGCTAAAGCACGCCGATAAACTCCGCTACTATGCAGTTGTACTTCTATTTCTCCTAAAAGCGATCGCACCTCATCTTGAGAAATTTCAATATTCGGATTGCCGAGAATTTGCAAATAGTATACAGGAGTAGTCACCATTGTGAAAGCCTTTTATATTAAATCAAGGAAAGAAAGTTACAATCAAATCTTCACTATTTTTCCTAACTTCACCTTGGCTTTCCGGATATTAATTGTATAATTTAATTTTTTTTAATTCATCAAAAACACTGGAACAAAGGTGTAATAAACGCAGTCACGAACGGAAAAATGATACTGACATCTCTTTGAGAAAAAACCTTAGGTGCGTACCAAGGGTAAGTTCCTTGAACTGTGCGTAAGGCTTATGATGTAGTGTCAGAGAAGAAAGCGATCGCATTCCTCCCTTCAACTACATTCCGCTATACGTTAAGCTGCACTATAAACTCTTTGCTGGAGAGGAATCTGAACGATTAACTCAGTTCCTTTGTTCGGAACTGAATGGCACTCTAGTTTACCGTTATGGTTTTCTGTAACAATTTGATAGCTGATAGACATCCCCATCCCAGTTCCTTTACCAATTGGTTTGGTAGTAAAGAAGGGATCAAATATGCGTTGCTGAATGTGGCTGGGAATGCCGATGCCGTTATCAGCGATCGCTATTTCTATAAAAGTACTATTAACAACATCTGTGCGGATTGTAATTCGATTTGGATCGTCTTGAATTTCTCGCTCGGTACGCTTGGCATTACGTTCTTCTAAAGCATCAATCGCGTTTATCAAAATATTCATAAATACTTGGTTCAGTTGTCCGGCATAACATTCTACTAACGGCAGATTACCGTAGTTTTTTATCACCTCTATTTCTGGACGTTCTGATGTAGCTTTGAAGCGGTGTTGCAAAATCATCAAAGTGCTATCGATACCTGCGTGAATATCAACGGCTTTAAATTCAGCTTCGTCCATGCGAGAAAAATTTCGTAGCGATAACACAATCTCCCGAATTCTCTGGGTACCTACTTTCATCGAAGACAATATTTTCGGTAAGTCCGATCGCAAAAACTCTAAATCCAGCTCCTCGGCAGCTGCTAAAATTTCCGGGGCAGGATTTGGTTCGTACTTCTGCTGTAACGCTACAAAATCTAATAAATTTTGAGTATATTCCTGTAGATGGTTAAGATTACCGTGAATAAAATTAACTGGATTATTAATTTCATGTGCTACCCCTGCCACTAATTGCCCCAAACTTGACATTTTTTCTTTCTGAATCAGTTGCGCCTGAGTAATCTGAAGCTCTTGTAGAGTATTCATCAGTTCAGAAGTTCGCTGCTCAACGCGAAGTTCTAGCTGATTGTTGGCTTGCTCTAGTTGAGCAGAGGAAGTGCGATTTTCGTGGATCGCCGCCGACAAAATTAATGTGACAATGGTTAATGCACTCATAAAAGATTGCAGGAGCATTAGAGAAGTGCCAACGGAATCTTTGGCAAAAGATCCAAATCCTTTGGATGTACCAAAAATGGCGATCGCTGCCATGACAAGAATTAAAAGTGTGCTTTGCCACTGTTCCAATCGAAAAGCAGCCCACAACAACGGCAGTACCATCATATACTCTACTGGATTGTTGCTCCAAAAAGCTGCACAGCCAATTCCTATTAATAGTGCTAAGACTAGAAAAAATTCTCCTGGCTGCTTTGCTTTCCACCACTGACGGCTGCGATATGCCTTAAACAACGTTAATAATGCAGGAGAAATAATTAACATACTCACAACAGTACCGACATACCACCCCAGCCAAACCATCTGAAAGTTCTGCCAGACTGAAATTCCGTCTGCACATTGAGTTGCTGCCCCCACTAAGGCGGTCAAAGGTGTAAACAAGAAAAGCGAAGCAATAAATTTGATCGCATCTTGGGGGCGCTCAAATGGGTAGGGTCGTTGAATGAAACGAGCGACTAAGGTACTAATAATAAATGAGTCGATCGCATTCAGCGACGCAACTATTAAAGAAGCAGGCGTCTGAAAAAATAGCACCCGGTTAATAATAAAGTCGCAAAGCAGCAAGATAACCCAAAAACGCCGTCCAAATAATAGCAGTGTTGCCACAAACACGCCAGATGATGGCCAAATTGCAGCTGAGCCGTCTGGAAATGTAAATGCTGTTGCTAACTTGGCTAAGGCAAAGTGAACGGGTAGCAGGATAAAAAACCCTATTATCAGGCGGCGATGCCTGCGGCGGGCTTCGCCTACGCAGGGAATACGGGCTTTTAGCAAAGCTTTTGGGAAAAACATCGATCGCCTCAGAGCTAGTTTCAAATTGCTCTTTCTAGCATTCCCTTCCTTGGCGTTTTTTTAACCAGCTAGTATTTAGAATACGATTTTAAGCAATTTTGTTTACAAATCGTAACTACCAAAACGTAGGGTGCGTTGTGCTTCTCACTATGGCAAAAATAGTGATGAGTATGGAATCGCGCAAGTCAGACCGAAAGAAACCATGCTCTGTGGTAAACCAAACTGTGAAGTCTGCGGAATGATTTATATAAAAAGCCTGTTTGCGATTATCATCCACAAACAGACTTGACTTTTTCAGACTTGTAATTAAGCTTGTTCCCAAAGCTGACGTACATAGTCAGGTAGCCAACTAGCAATTTCCTCAATTCGCTCTTGGGAAAGTTCGTCTTTGGTGGCAGAAAATACGGCTTTAACTGCTTGTTCTCGGTCAACCGTTGCTGGCTTACCGCCTTCATTAGCAACTCGGAACAGGAAGCGATCGGAATCGATTTTGAAGATGCCAGGACCTTGCCAGGGTGGACGAACCCGGCTCAATAATCCGACAATTGGATTGGTATCTTTCCAAAGATCGGCGACTTCAAACTGGAGTGCTTTTTCGTCGGTAGACACAGCTTCTTTATGCAGTTCTCCCTCGACGCGATCGCTTGCTTCTGTTGTCATCAAGTCACGCATGACGCGAAACACAACTTCGCTAAAGTCTCTGGCGTCATATAAATCTCCAAATCCAGCTTTGACCATGACTTTTTCTAGGAATGAGCGATGTTCGTTGGCGATCGCTCTTTGAGTTCGAGTATCTTCAATCTCACTTGGATCTACTTCTGGAATGTTTGTTCTAAATGTTTGATCTGGCATAATTTTTTTGTGCTTCTTTATATTGAGTCTTTATGCTTGCCTCTGTAAGGTCGCACAAATCAAAAACCCTTAGTATCGTCCAGAAGTTCGAGATGGTGTCTGTCCAAAAGTTATAAATTCCATGTTGAGTAATAAGGCACATCCTAGCTTGAAAAAGGGAGTAGGTACTAGGGATTGGGAAGAAATATTTTCATGCCTTTGTTGTGTAATTTGTCATACGACCGTCTGGCTTGTCGTTGCTGCATAAACGGAAAAAATAGCTTGTCTATACATCTTCTATCTGTGTCGAAAAACAGTCAAAATAGACAAGTTGGTATCAACTCGCCGGAAAAAACATGGTAGAAATCACAAACATCGAAATTAACACCGCAAAAGTCAAAATACCTAATAATGGTTTAGAAATTGATGCTTACTTAGCTCAACCAGCACATCAGGGAACCTTTGCCGCAGTTATCGTGTTTCCAGAAATTTTTGGCATCAACAGTAACATTCGAGATATCGCAGAACTAATCGCTAAACAAGGTTATATAGCAATAGCCCCCGCAATGTATCAACGTATTGCTCCCGGTTTTGAGGCTGATTTTAGCGCCGAAGATGTTGGGTTTAGCCCAGAAGCCTATCGTCTGGGGTTGGAATATTATCAACAAGTAAAGTATCAAGATATCTTGAGTGATATTCAAGCAGCGATCGCCTACTTAAAAACTTTACCCAATGTTAAACAAGATGCCATTGGTGTCATTGGTTTTTGTTTTGGCGGTCACGTTGCTTACATCGCTGCAACTTTCCCAGATATCAAAGCCACAGCTTCATTTTATGGTGCTGGAATTACCACTTCTAGTTATGGTGAAGAAACTCCAACTATTAATCGTACTCCGGAAATTAAAGGTACTATTTATGCCTTTTTTGGCACAAGAGATACATTAGTTTCCCTGGAGGAAACCGAGGAAATTGAAGCAGAATTAAAGAGAAATCAAATCAATCATCGTGTATTTCGATATGATGCCGGGCACGGATTCTTTGCTGGATTTTTCAAAGATAAGTACCCATTTATGGAACAACACCCAAGTTACAATCCTGAAGCCGCTCCTGATGCTTGGCAACATGTTTTAGAACTGTTTAAAAACAATTTGTAAAGCAGGCAATAGGTAATAGGCAACAGGTAACAGGCTTTTATTTGTACGTATTAGTGAGGTGTTACATCTCACTAATACGCAGTTATATTCTCCGTTCCATGTTCGCTTTTACTAAATTTTATGTGACTAATGGATATTTATAAATAATCTAAAAAATTAGGAATTTATTAATGATTGATATTATTGGATTTTTTATTTTGTTGTTAACTATTCCTTTTGTTATTGCTCAGATTATGCCTAACAACAAGTGGCTCGTAGCTTATACTATTTTTTTTTTGAAACTTAGCTATTTTGCTGTATTATCAGCATATAACAACGCCAAGCTATCGCCAAGGAAATAGTTTCTCCTACCTGTTTGGAATAATAGCTGCTTCTTTATTTGATACGTCAATAATTGTTGGAATTATTAATAAAGCTATTGTGTTATACTTTAAGTCAGAAGGTTATACAATTAACATTTGGCTGATAGTGAGCTTAGTTTTACTTGATGTGATGCTGATTGTGCTTATTTTCCCTGCATTGTTGGAACTCTATTGATAAATTAACGCACCAGATATGTTGGTGCGTTATAGCAACGCTTAACGCACTACAATTTAAGTTTTTAAGCTTTGGAATTTTTCAGCAGGAATTGACAACCACATGAAAACGGGTTAGGACTTTCTATGCGATTGTCTATCAGCACTTCAATAGTCAGCTTACTGTTGTAAATCAATTCTTCATAATCCATCAATGCATTCCACTTGATTTTGTCAGTGGGAAAACCTAGTTGTGAGGCTGCATCAGATATTAATTCTTGCCATTTTACAATCTCTGGATCTCGTGATTTGCAGTAATCAATAATGGCAATTAAAGCACCAGGTTTGGTAACTCTTAAAATTTCTTCCAAAGCACGGACTGGATAGTCAACGACACAGAGGGTAAATCCCGATGCTGCTGCATCAAAGTTATTATCAGGAAAATCTAAATTGCAGAGATCCGATACTTTAAAAGTGATGTCTGCGGATACGTTTTTTTTACGCGCTTCATCCAGCATTTTATGAGAAAGATCTACACCGACGACATGCACCCCTTGAGGATAGGCTGGAAGATTCAGACCTGTTCCTACCGCAGCATCCAGTACAGTTTGTCCTGGTTGAAGTTGCAAGGAAGCAATTAGCGGTTCGCGCTCAATGTGCCAGTAACGCCTCATAATTGCGTCATAATCCACTGCGGCGCGATCGTAGGTTGCGATCGCCTGATTTATCTGCATAGGTTTGTTTACAAATAGAACTACTGTTTTTAACTATTTGTTCAACTGTATAACCTGTCTAGTGTCCAAACCTTGTGTATTATATTAACAGCAAGAAACTTCACAATAAATAATTTTTCTAAAGGCAACGCAGCATATCTTTTCGTGTTGACGGTTGACAGTTAACCGTCAACAGGATGAGTTACTGTGCAATTTCAAAGCTGCTACTCTTGAGATTTACAGAGCTTTTTGAAAAATCACACAGGAACCCTATATGTGTATTATGGATGAACAAAACGATCGCCAAATCTGAGAACGTCACTTAAATCGGTACCGCCATCGCGATCGCTATCTAAAAAAGTATTCAAAATAGAATTTGAATTTAGAGAGCCACCGTTAGTAGAACCCATACTTAGCAAACTTTGTACTGCCGAAGTTACTGTGGGCAAAATAGCCTCAATTACATTAGGACTGATTCCCGTTGTTTGGGAAACTGTTTGAACAATTTGCTGCTGCAACTGAGGTGGCAGTAAAGATTGCATTCCCATTCCACTAGTATCAGTACTAGTAGGTTGACTAATCAGATTTTGTAACTGATTCCCATCAGGTAATGACTGCTGATGCCTCAGTACAGGACGAAGCATATTGCCCATAACTGACATGATATTTTGCATTTGAGATGGTTGAATGCCTCGACTAGTGGCCACTTGCTGAACTGAGTTGATAATCGACTCTAGCTGAGCAACATTTCCGCGTTGATTGGGATTATTAATTGCACTTAAAACCTCAAAGAAAAGTCCCATGATTAATTCCTCTCTTACTTAAAATTGATTAATCAATGGATGCACCTTTATGATTACTGCATCTATGCAAAAATTCCAAAAGCCCCTTTGCCCATGCTCCCTCTTTTTCAGAGGACATGATATTAAATACTCAACACCTTATTCGATGGTATGTGAACGTAAAAAGAGCGAGTAATACTCAGCCAGCGGCCATCGTCTGTGTAATAACCTATTTCTGCAAGATAATCGCGATCGCTGGCTGGAATTGCAACGTGTTTATCTTGTTCGCACTCATCGCATGGATATTCTTGAGTAATATGGGGCGATTGATGGTCAATGTCCAGATTTGTCACATCGTGAACTCGCAGGACAAATCTGCGTCCGCCTTGCCTTCGTGCAGCTGTTTTGTACTCGTCTGCAATTTCCCAATAGGCATAAGCATCACTCGCGTTGCGAGGTACTAAGATAATCCGGCGATCGCTACCTAGACTCGCTGTGCCTTGTTTTCTGCCAACGAATGACTGAGCAGTTGTTCCCAGTCCTGCTACGGTAGGTGTGGTTTCGGCAATTGTTTCGCTAACTCTATTTCCTAAATCTTTTGCTACGTTGGTTGTTGCGTTAGATGGATTATCAATTCGTTCCAATGCCAAGTTAATTGGCGCACCGGAGGATCTGACTGTACTATCCTGCCTCAGAGTCGATGAAACTTTTATCGGTGCTGACTCGGCCAGTTTCAGCCAATGTCCATTGGCAGAAATATAGCCTAATTGTCCCACATAGTCGCGTTCGCTTTGGGCAATGGGAATGTGTAAATCTTGTGTTGATTCATCACACTCAAACTGCCGAAAACTATGGGCAGTTAGTCGTTCCAAATCAATGCCTGTACTGTCATAAACACGAAGCGCCAACTTTCTTCCCCCCTGTTGTCGCAGTTCTGCCTTCCGTGCTTCGGGAATTTCCCAATAGGCATAGACATCTCTGGAATTACGAGGTACTAAAATTACACGACTATCATCTTTTGTGGTTACAGAGTTATTGTCCCCTAAAGAAGCAGCCGCAACACCAGTAGCCGCTGTAGGGATACTGCTAGCAGGTTCACAGGCAGGAACTCGCACTTTAGCGGAACGAGCGATGTTTAACCAGCGATTATTATTACTCAAACAACCAAGCTCAACAACATAATCACGATTATCTAGTGCGATCGCCAGGTGAATATCTTGCGCTTGTTCATCAACATCAAATTCCTTCATGCTATGCGGCGCTTGCCGATTTATGTCAATATCAGTGACATCATAAAGACGCAGTTTTAAACCACGTCCATCTTGCCGTTGCAAGTCTTCTTTTACCTGATTGGAAATTTCCCAGTAAGCATAGACATCTCTACAATTTCGAGGTGTGAGGACGATTCGATTCTCTGGGGCTTGGGCACTTCCTAGAGCAGGTGTAGCAACTCCAGTCGGGGTTGAAGTATCGCTGCGCCGACTTAGCAACCACCATAACAATCCACCTAATAACGGAATTAGCAATAACCACCACCATGAAGATTCACGTTGGGGTTCTGTTACAGCTCTAGTGGTGGGAGCAGTTGCAGCTGTAGGCGTGGATGCTGTTTCAGGAATAACGTTCGCATTTTTCACCCTGGCTTGTTCAATAATTCGGCGATTAGCGGGTGCAGTCACAAAGCCTAAAAATGCTGTGGCAGCCGGACTTGGATTAAATTTGTCGTAGGCATATCCCAAAGGTTGAGAAAAGGGATAACGGGGATCGGTGGGCAGAACATTGTGTAGTCGAAGAATTTTCACATTGGGGTTATTAATTACTCCATCGGCGATAGCATATCCAATACCATCTGTTCCTAATTCTTTGACTACCGCTTCCGTGCTGTCTGCCGAAACTTGGACGGCATTTTGACCTGTTTTAAAAGGAGCTTTTTGAAAAACGGGATAATTTTGAAATGCTTGCCGCAAGTCGCTATTTTCTGGGCGATCGATCAGGCGAATTCTGTGGGCAGAACCCCCAACCTGTGACCAGTCAGTAACATCACCCCGAAAGATTTTCGCAAATTGCTCAGAAGTCAGATTATTTATATACGGATTGTCCTTGCTGACAATTACCGCAATCTTATTCCGAGTGATGGGAATACTTGTTAGCCCTTGGGCTTTCTCCGACTCTGTTAACGAACGACCAATTGCCGCCAAATCAATCTGTCCATTTGGCAATGCTTTCAAAGACACATCTGTTCCATCATATCCAGTGGTAACACTGGTATTGGGAAACTTCGTTTGAAACTGCTGCGCTAGTGCCTGATTAATCTTTTCCATACTGGTTGTACCATTAATCCGCACTTGTGTCCCACTAGGAACAGATTGCGGAACAGGAAAAGAACTATTAACAGTCGATGACTGAGCGAACACTGGACTAGCAATCAAAGAGATTGCCAAGGGAGTAGACACAGCAGTAAAAACAACAAAACTTGCTGTTGATGCCTGTGATTTTTGGTGATAAAAAATTTTCCCAGCCTGCTTGTTCATACCAAAAGACCTCCGCACATCATAAACGGAGGCAGATAAAGTACCAACTATTTTCAAATCGTTGATTAAACTACCTAATTCTGGCTATCATCCTTTGTTGTTTATTCTTTCTTTGGAGATAAATTATTAGTAATACTTTTACTAAATTATCCAGAAAACTCAGTCTTTGAGTAGAGATAATTTGTTTTGATTGTATATACAGTATCATACTTGCAAGTATAAATATTTTGGACGGATATAATTCGCTACCCACAAACGAAGTTCAACTGCGTCCTGCTGTAGGCGATCGCTCACTGCCATCAGAAACACAAAAGACCAATCGTTACACAACACAGGATGAACTGAGCAAAGCAAAACTACTTCACAAGTCCTTCAAATTTTTCCTTTATCATTAAATTAAATCTCTCACAATTACCATCTACGAATTACGAATTACGAATTACGAATTACGAATTACGAATTACAAATGAGCTTTTCGGCGTACAGGAATTTGAATAATAAACTCAGTTCCTTTTCCTAAAGTTGAGAAACACTCTAGTTTGCCGCCATGTTTCTCTGTAATAATTTGGTAGCTAATAGACATACCCATTCCGGTTCCTTTGCCAATAGGTTTAGTAGTGAAAAAGGGATCGAATATTCGTTGCTGCAATTCTTGAGAAATACCAACTCCGTTATCAGCGATCGCCACTTTTACCCACGTTGAATTAACGACCGATGTGCGAATTATAATTTGACTAAAATTGTCCTTGCTTTCCTGATGAGTATCCTTGACGTGACTTTCTTCTAAAGCATCAATGGCATTCACTAAAATATTCATAAACACCTGATTGAGTTGCCCGGCATAGCATTCTACTGGGGGTAAATTGCCGTAGTCTTTGATTACCTGAATTTCAGATTGTTCTGATTTAGCTTTGAGGCGGTGTTGCAGAATCATCAAAGTACTGTCGATGCCCTGATGAATATCAACGCTTTTAAATTCGGCTTCGTCCATGCGGGAGAAGTTCCGCAATGACAGTACAATTTCGCGAATGCGATCGGTGCCCACTTTCATGGAAGACAAAATTTTTGGTAAGTCTTCCTGTAAAAACTCCAAATCCATTTTTTCGGCAGCAATTTGAATTTCTGGAACAGGGTTAGAATTGTACTGCTGATACAATTGCACAAATGCTAATAAATCCTGGGAATATTCTTGTAAATGATTGAGGTTGCCATGAATAAAATTCACTGGATTATTAATTTCGTGTGCGACTCCAGCAACTAGTTGTCCCAGACTAGACATTTTTTCAGTTTGAATAATTTGAGATTGAGTGCGTTGTAATTCCTCTAATGTATTTTTTAGTTCAGTAGTACGTTCATCTACCCTGTCTTCCAGTTCTTCCTTGCTTTTCTCTAAGGCCGTAAACGATTCAAGCAGTTGTTCTGCCATGTAATTAAAAGAGTTAGACAGGGTATTGAGTTCCTGAATGGGGCTAGTTTGTACTGTCTGATCTAAATTGCCAGATGCCATTGCCTTACTTGCACGATTTAGGCGTAAAATCGGGCGTACAATCCAATGGGAGGTAAACACCCCCATCACCGAGGCAACAATTAATGCAGCAAAACAAAACGCGATCGCGGTTTGTGTGTTGGCGTTAATTTGTGCCATAAATGCGTTTTCTGGCACACTCACCACTAACAGCCAATCTAAACCATACTTGTCACGCCAAGGTACAACATCTACAAAATACTGTTTTCCTTGTAACTCCAGCTTAAAATCTGTGTCTTCGGTGATGGACTCAAACCCATTAAAGCTTTGCAAGTGTTTAGCAACGTTCTGTATTATTGGGTCATTACTGTCCATCGCCTGCAATCTCTCAGCCTTTTGATTAATTAAGGTAAAAGGCTTTTCTGTGCCAGAAGTGGCAATTAATTTGCCATTCCGTTCTAAAAGAAACACCCGTCCAGACTGACTAATATCCAAACTGCGTAAAAAATCGCCCAGTTTGAGCAGATGAATATCACAAGCAATCATTCCTAACAAGCGATTTTGGGAATCATAAATTGGACGACTGGCAGAGGCAGCGATGTAGGGGCCACTAGGAAAGTTTTCTACCAGAATCTTTGCCCAAATGGGTTTATTGGCGGCTATTGGTTCGGTATACCAAGATTGCTCAGAATTTTTCCAATCCCACCGAGTGTTTACCTGAGTTCGGTTGCCTCGTTCGTCGGTAGCATAAGTGGAGACATTGTTAGGAGGGTTGGCAGTCCAATCTTCAATGTTAATAGTTTTGCCATCATAACGAGCAACACCCAGCCCTTCACCCGTGGTTAGTCCAATACCAATATAAGTCAGGTTATACGCCTGCATTTGATCCCAGAAATACTTGCCAACGGTTTGGCGATGCCTAAGACCACCTGCGTCCACGCCCACATCTAATATTCCTCTGCGGATAGCATCTGCATTGATCTGATTTAAGGTTTGCGGAATGGAAAGATAAGACTTGAGGTGTTCATCCACCACTTCAGTAGTACGATCTATCAACTGTTCTGCCAGGTCATTAACTGCTCTTTGTCCATTTTTAAAAGACAAATAACCCACTAAACTGACCGCTGCAAAAATTTGGAGCGCGAAGGGAACAACAAGAACAATTTGTAATGGTAGCGCCTTGTTTCTGTAAAAATGGCGAGTCTTCATTGGGAGGAACTGCAAGTTAATGTTAATTGGATCTACTTGTATAGTTCCCAAGATGACTAGATACTCACCTTTATAGGAAAAATTCTAGAAAATTTACCGGATTTTCTTCAGCTTTTGAGAATAATAGCTCATCTACATCACATTTGCGCTTCATTAAACTGTAGTGAGCTTTAAAGGAAATTTTTATGACAGCCCAAATTTTTCGCGGTATTACCTATACTCAACAAGTCATTCAAGAGAGTAATCAAAGAATTCACGGTACTGCTGATGCAGATTGGTTTGTTGTAGAAGGTAACAACAATATTGTAAACACGCGAGATGGCAATGATGTTGTTTTATTAGGAAGAAAAGTAGATCTCACATTTAATTTTGATAGTAGCATTTTTAGCGGTGAGGTTTTACAAACTAGTTCATTGCCCTGTAATCCTAATGATTTTGAAGCAATTGTATATACGGGCAAGGGAGATGATTATGTCAGTGTAGGAGCAGGCAATCACGTAATTCGTTTAGGCAGTGGAAACAACTTTTTAGATGATTATGGTGGAAACTATCTGTTCGATGCTGATGATAATATTATTGGCTTAGAAGCAATTCCAAAATTAGTTGCCTCAGCAGGAGCGGGTGACGATGTTTTTTATTTAAGGGGATTTGCTAACAGAAACATTAATGGTGGAAAAGGTAACAACTTAATTTTTCTGGGAGCTGGAGATGCCAGGATTAATACAGGCTCAGGAAATGACGTTATCACCAGTGAAGTTTCAGTATTGACTTATATTTTTGACAGTGGTTCGCCATCCTATGAGCAAAACATCATAGCTGGAGATGGTGACAATCAAATTGCTGTTCTTCCCTATGGTGAAACTACAATTAGAACAGGCAAAGGTGAGGATTTTATTCTGGCTGTTGGTATCCCTGGCTTAAGTTCTGCCAAAATTTATGCAGGTGATGGCAACGATACAATTATTACAAACGATACCAACAGCATTATTCAGTCTGGCTCAGGTGATAATTTAATTTTTGCCGGTTCGGGTGATGATACTATCCGAGTGGGAAGTGGCAATAATGTAATCAATTTGCGGGGAGGAACGGTTTGTTTACCCGAACCTTTAAGTCAAGATACAAACCTGTTTGATTCATCTGTAGAGGTCAAAGGCGGCGGAAATGATAAGGTCTATTTGGATGAAGGAACAGATACAGTAATTTTGGGAAGCAGTGGTTTTGCTACCATCTATAATTTTAGTTGTGGCGATCGCTTAAATGTCAATGGCTTAAACGCCAGCTTCAGCCGCATCGGAAATGACACACTAATTAATTCATGTGGTGGTTCTTTGGGAGTTCTCAAAGGATATACAGGTTCAGTAGATTTGGTGTAATATCAAAATCCTTGTAGAGACCTTGCATTGCAACGTCTCTACTAATAGCCCACATCCTAACTTGTTGTTGCTGTTTCTTTTCCATTCTTGCTCTGTACACTAGCAACAAATGACGATTCATCAGCCTTGAAAGTCGGCGATTCGCCTCGCAGCCCCTTACGACGCTGGTTTTTTGGAACTCCTCCCGCCATCCCGTACTCTACACTACTTTTGCCATATCGAGTACCAACTGCCATCAGCATGTGTTCTGTCATGTCTGCCAACTCGTCTTCTGTTTCCAGCATTTCACGATACAATTTATCCAAATTAGAAAGCGCACTGTTGTACGCATTTTCTCTACTTCGCATCTTCTCAATCAGGCTTGAAAATGCAGGTGAAGTGAGTCCATTGCCTAAATCTAAATTTGAACCAATTGAGTTTATCCCAGCAGCACGACGCACTGCTTTTTCTAAGACTGCGGAAGTTCTTTTTCTACGAGCCATAATTTACACCTTGTAATTCAGTACGGTTAAAACAGTAAACAGTGAACAAGCGATCGCTAATAACTGATAACTGCTAATATTCTTTACCTTAAAAAATTTCCGTATGAATCAGCCTGGGAGAATTTCGGCAAATCTGCAACAGCTTTTGCTACCAGCCTGATATTTGTCATAAATACGCGAAGTACTTAAATGAGAAAGTCAAAAGGCATTTTTATAAAGCAAAATCTTGTTTTGCTTGCGGAAAATACTAAAATGAGAAAGCCAAAGCTTGTTTGACTTGCAGAAAATAGCAAAATGAGAAAATCAAAAGGCATTTTGAGAAAGTAAAAGCTTGTTTTGCTTGCGGAAAACACCAAAATGAGAAAGCAAACTGGGGTTTGAGAAGGTAAAAGCTCATTTTACTTGCGGAAAACACCAAAATGAGACAGTCAAATGCCATTTTGAGAAAGTAAAAGGTTATTTTGCTAACTAAGCACTAGCAACAGCACACTACTAATGGCTAATTGATTAAATCCTGAATTCTAAATTCTTCTTCAACGCATCAACTCATGCGATCGCGTTTGTTTTTACAATAGTCTTGAAACTCAGGAGATATTCCAATGACTCTTGAAAGAAACATAGCAGCAGCCTTTAGCATGAGCGATGATGCTTGGTTACGTCATGCTAACCCTTGGAGTGGATGGACGCGTTTTATTAGTGTCTTACCACTGCTAATTTTTGCAGTGTGGAGCCGTGTTTGGTTGGGTTGGTGGTCGCTCATTCCTGTTACCATCGCCATTGTTTGGATATGGTTGAACCCGCGCATCTTTCCCAAGCCAAAATCGACTGACAATTGGATATCTAGAGGTGTTCTTGGCGAACGAGTTTGGTTGAATCGCGATCGAATTCCTGTTCCCCAGCACCATCATCATGTGCCTAATATTCTCAATGGTATCTCTGCTTTTGGTGGAATTTTACTCATTTGGGGCTTAATCGAACTCAACATCTGGATTACTGTGTTGGGTTATACCCTAGTTACACTAGGTAAACTTTGGTTCATCGATCGCATGGTGTGGCTTTACAACGACATGAAAGATGTAAATCAAGAATATCAAAGCTGGCTGTATTGATGCAGCATAACGATGATTTCATTTAGGCGATCGCTTATTAAATCCTCAATTATACCTGGACGATATTAAATAATTTATAACACCTAAAATTATTAAATGAGTCGGGTAGAACAGATAAAACCATCTAGCTTGCGAACCTTGTTTGCCATTGAATTGAAAAATAATTAATCCTGAAAAAACTGCACAACCTTGAATTAAAGAAATCCTAGATATAACTACTAAGATTAAGTGAAAGATGCACCAGTAGAGCAACCATACTTTCGGCTTCACTTTGCCTGTTAGAGACATAAATATAATTACTCCAATCCCATATCCTCCATACTCAAAATTCAAGGTTTCAGCGACGACTGCACACAATACATAAATTGTTAATTTCTGCCATAATTGCGAACAACGATTTACTAAGCGCAACATTCCAAGCCCAAGCAGAAGGGTAAAAAGAATATTTAGTGTAAAGCTCTTGAAAACAACAGTATAGATTGGCTGAGATATAATTGCTGCAATTAATAGTCTACTTCCATAGCGGTATATATTTTGGGTGTGTTTTTCGCCTTCAGCCAGCAGCCATGCAAAAAGTGGAAAGCTCAATCGCCCAACAATGTGCAAAATTAGTAACTCTGGCATTAGCAAATAGCACACATGATCCATAACCATGAATACTGCTGCTAAGATTTTAATCCTGAAAGCTGAGAGTTTAATCACAACGCTGAGTATTCCCTTGGATTCCTTAATATAAAATCCATAAAATATTATTTATTTCTTCCTTTAATATAATAGTTATTCCAATTGCTATAAAATTCATATTTGATTTTTGCGAAGCTAGTTACAATTCAAAAAGCCTGCTTTGCTGTTGCTGATTGCCTATTTCGTCTCTATGGCGCTTGTGGTGCCCGAAGCACAGCACGCAAATAAATTTTCCAAATCAAAGCAGATTTCTATAGCAATTTGATAACATTAACAAAAAGGGCGATGTCTGTCTTTAAAAGTTTAGATGCCTGCGGTAACCGCAAAGTGTCTACGGCGTCAGCCGCCGCTAAAACTTTTGCCTACGACGGGCTGTTTGATGGTGCCCTCTTCACCAGAGATAACAACAACACTATGGCAAAGCGTAAAAAAAGCAATCTCCAGTGGATTAAAGAAACGCTTGAACTAAAGCCTGACCATCGCTGGGAATCTCCATCAGGCTACAAAATATTTGTCGCCAATCGCGGGGCTGTTCGCTTCAATGTTCCTCAGGATTGGGTTTTTGAGCCACAAGAAAAATCCTTCAAGTTCATGGATAAAAAACCGCCCAACGATGATTGCTGTCTAGAAGTATCTTTTAATCAGTTACCTCCCAACGATTGGAGTCAGTTTCCACTCAAATCTACCTTGAGGAAAGTTGTAGAAGACGACAGCCGCAACCCCATTGAAAAGGGAGAAATTATTACCGTCAAGCGCCAAACCGCCAAAATTGTCTGGACAGAGATTAAGTTTATTGACACTCAAGAAGAACCACGTGAAGCTTTTTCGCGGATTTGCATTGGTTTGGGGTCGAATGTTCAGTGCTTAATTACATTCGATTTTTGGGCAGATCAAGCAGAACAACTAATACCCGTTTGGGATGAAGCAATCCGTAGTCTTACACTAGGACTATATATTCGTGACCCTATGACTGGTTTAGCTTTTCCGGATTAAATCATAGGCAATAGGTAATAGGCAATAGGCAATAGGCGATAGGTAATAGGCAAGCAGTTCTGACGCTCGTTCGCGTAGCGTGTCGCAGACAAGACTCGCTAACGCTTCGCTATCGCCAGTAACATATCTGCAAAGCACTTCACTTGCAGACTCAACCGTGGTTCCGGTGCGGCTGATTCAATACGTCAGACGCACGCAAAAAGTAATGGTTGTTAATGATTCCCAAACTATCATCGCTGGTGTTATCGATCAATACATCCTCCAGCACCATCCCCAGAGTATTTTGTGTACGCCAATTCTCAATCAGGGCAGTTTAGTAGGCGTACTATATTTAGAAAATCGCTCTACTAAAAACGTATTTAACCGCGATCGCCCATCAAATTGTAGTAGAAAAACATCAGGGAGCGATCGCTGTTAATTCAACTTTAGGCGAGGGTACTGAGTTTGTAATTACCCTTCCAGTGAAAGGAACTGGGGACTAGGGACTGGCGACTAAAAAATAAGAATTAGGATTTGGGAAGAACTTTCCTAATACCCAATCCCCAGTCCCCAATCGCCATTCACCAGTCCCTTTATGCTAAATTTGAAGCGGAATAGTAACAAAGTTACAAAGCTATGGTTCAGGTTCTATATCCCTGACTGGTGCGCCAACCTTTGGTTTGAGCGTATGTCGCCGAGTACTTTAAACTATGCCATCGTTTGATTAGCTCAGTTGGCAGAGCGATCGACTCATAATCGATGTGTCACAGGTTCGATTCCTGTATCAAACACCAAAGGAAGTTAGCTCAATTGGAAGAGCGATCGACTCATAATCGATTTGTTGTAGGTTCGATTCCTATACTTTCACCCAACCCTGTCCGGGTTAAAAGACACTACCCTGTAAAGGTAGCCAATATGGTACGAATCCCAAAAGGTTCGAGACCCCAATTTTCTCAACTCTGCGGTGCAAGTGTTTTGCTGTCACTCATCACTCCCAAGGTGATGTTTGATAGCTACAGTCAAGGAGCTAGCGCAACTGTTTTCTCTTTAACTTGAGTACGTCCCTTCGTTTTCCACAATTGATTTCTCTACGGAGATTTTGAATTGGCAAATAGAACGGCGTATTTGAGCGTAGTTATTTTTCTCCACATTGCTGGGGAAAGTAACAGCAATCTTAATCCAGTTATGGAGAAACTTTTGCCCGCACTTTAACTGTAAACACTTGTATTAGCAGAGTAAAAAAATCTTTTGCTATGATGTACAGCACAAATTTAACCACTATCCCATTAGCGATTGACGGTAATTCAGAAACGTTGGCAATTGAGAAGTCAGCAGTTTTGCGATCGCATGGTTTAGCTGAATATTAAGTATCAATCCCACCATAGCAATACAAAGTTTGAGTTAGTGCCTGCTGGAGTTCAGAGTTGGCATAATGCTTTAGTTGTTTTAAGACAGCGACAATCTCATCATCATTAGGGTAAATGAGTTGTCCGAGCTGTTTGACGTAATGAAGTTGGACAAAAGGTTTATCGCTTCTAGAGAAGCTTTTGCTCCACCCTAAACTGTAAACACCTGCGCTATCAGAGATTATGTAGTACAATACTACATAATGCTCAACGAACCCTTTAGTTTTTGTCTCTAGGTTTGTAAACTCTTATAAAGATAGAGAAAGTAGTATTTTAGACGGCTGCATCCAGATTAATTGTATTTACTCCACAGGTGGTATTTATTTTCAAGCAAGGTTATAAATGTCTTGATTAAATCTTCTTAGCTGATTGTGTTCAGGTATCGCTCAAATTATCTATGCAAATTACTATGTGGGAAACATTTTATATTAAACCTAACGAAATCGGTGTTTTATATCACCGCAGTGACTTTAAGAAAATTTTAGAGCCTGGTACACATACTTATTTTGGTCGTCATTGGCAAGTTAAAACCTACGACCTCAACCAGCCACAAGCTCAAATTGAAAACCTAGAACTATTGTTGCGAAATCATCAGACTGAACTGCAACAACATTTATTGATTATCAGAACCGCATACAACCAAGCCGCTTTAGTACGCTGCGGTCAGAATTGGGTAAGCGTTGCACCAAATCAATTGGTGGCTTTTTGGCGTGGTTTTATTGAGGTAGAATCTTATATCTTCAACTTAGAAGAAAGCTTAGAATTGCCTAGTTCTTTTGTGCAGCAACTACGTAAAATCAGCTTGAATGGAGTAAAAAAGTTCCAAATTTCGGAGTATGAGATTGGTTTACTGTACGTGCAAAATGATTTTATCCGACCTCTAGAACCTGGAGAATATGCTTTTTGGTCAGTAGATCGGGATGTGTCAGTACGGACTCTCAGCCGAATTGTGCCTAACCCAGATTTCCCCTTGGAAGATGTATTAATTGAAAAACATCCCGACTTTGTTGCAGCCTACTGCCAAACAGTGCAATTACTGAATTGGCAAGTTGCAATTGTGCGGTATCGAGGTAAGGTGATTTCTATTTTGCCACCCACAAGCCGCAAGCTGTTTTGGCAAGGTGTTGAGGTAGAAATTATCGACATCAGCACAGATGCTCAGTTAGAGCCTCGGTTAGTGGCTGAGTTGGTTGAGGGTTCAGCAGAAGTCAAATTACTCAGCCGCAACTGTTTGCATATTTGCCAAGTACCCGCACAGCATATCGGACTACTATACATTAATCAAGAGTTTCAAGGACAGCGATCGCCAGGTATACATGCTTGGTGGTTATTTGGACGCTCCTTTCAAACCGAAACTATCGACTTGAGACTCCAAAACATGGAAGTATCAGGTCAAGACATCCTTTCTAAGGATAAAGTACCTCTGCGGTTAAATTTGACAGCTGGTTTCCGCATCCTCGATCCGTTGAGAGCAAAAAGCGGCTTGTCAGATATTCCCGGCTTCTTATACAAAGAATTACAATTTGCATTGCGTGGTGCGATCGGCGAACGCAATTTAGATGCTTTATTAGAGGATAAAGGTGCAATTGACAGAAGTATATCTGAATATATCCGCCAGAAAACCGCAGACTATGGAATCGAAGTAGATTCTGTAGGTGTCAAAGATATTATCTTACCTGGCGAGATTAAGACTATCTTGAGCAAAGTAGTCGAAGCAGAAAAAGCCGCTCAAGCAAACGTAGTCAGACGCAGAGAAGAAACGGCCGCCACCCGCAGTATGTTAAACACTGCCAAAGTGATGGAGGATAACCCTGTAGCCTTGCGTCTCAAGGAACTCGAAGTTTTAGAACGCATTGCAGAGAAAATCGATCGCATTCAAGTTAACGGTAGTTTGGATAATATTTTGACAGACTTAATTCGGATTAATGGACAGTGATTTACTGAATTAAAGGCGATCTACTGGATGGGGCGATTTCTTATTTGGTTTGCGATCGCCTTTATCTATGTTCTCAAAGCCACCCTCTCTTACCCGATGATTTCATCTAACTTTGTTAGATAATCAAATTAATACTTCTGCTAAAGCTGCCAAGTTTAATTTATTTAAAATACTAGACTTAATTGGGCGCTTTTCGTCCCAAAAAATTAGAGATGAATAAAAGTCTTTTGCTATTGAAGAAGTCAAAATTTCAAAAGTCTTATATGCAAATTTCTCATCATCAAAGCTAATAAAGTAAACTGTATCATCAAAAACAGTAGGTTTTTCTCCTATGTTACCTATCAATCTAAAGTCCAATTTCTTGTAAAGTCCACAAATTGCAATTTTCCAAGGAGCAAAAGTATACAAACCAACCCCAAAAATCGAAAATCGAGGATTATCTTGATAAATCTTACTTTTTCTTTTGTCTAGGTATTGTGAATATGCTTCTAGATAGTCCCAAGTTTTAGGAGCATAATTTTTAATATGTTCGATAGATTCACCCACAAATCTTTGAGTTACTAAAACATATCTATCAGTAACCTTGGTTTTATTTTGAGCAACATAAGACCCTTTAAGCAAAGGAAAGAGATATGTTTCTTCAATATCGACAGCTTCTCCCAATCCATTCATCAGAGTGTTGTTAATTTTGCGAAACTCCATCACACTGGCGCAATCATGCTTAATGCCAGAGCGCCATTTTATTTTTGATTTTTTATCGTATAGATTTTGTAGCTTTTCAAATGTAATAATATCTCTGACAAGTACATTATTCCAATAGCCTATTCGATAATAATTAGAAGTTTCAAGGCTGCTGAATACATCACAGAAATAATTTTGTGAATTTGAGTCAAAGTTACATAACAGTAAACACGCGTCAACAGTAGCATGAAAATATTTTTTTGTATCTATTTTGTAAGTTGCACAGGAAGCAAGATGTAATTTTTGAGAACTAATATAAGTTAATATTTTCCTAGCAACAGAACTCTTACATAAAATCGCTAAATAACCTTCACGCTTTTGTAGCCATTGTACAACCTGAATTAACATCCATTCAGATATATCAAAATTACTCTTACCTGTAATTGCATCTAAACCAGAATAGTTTTGAAAATTACTCTTATTCGGTAAATTATTCCCATCAATGCTACCTTGCTGCGAGTTTGTTACCCAAGGTAAATTCCCAATTACTAATATTTTATGATTTGATTTACCTATAATCGATGGCCAATCAAATTTAAAAAAGTTTCCATATATAATCTCAATTTTTTTATTGTTAATAAATTTAGCTTTTGCTTGCGCTTGATTTAAATAATCAAGATTGATTTCAACTCCCCAAATTTTATTTGCTGATTGAAATGAATCTAAAGCTGCTTCAAGAAAATTACCAACTCCACACGTTGGCTCAACTATAATATCTGGTGTTATGCCAAGTTCAACTAGCTTTTTACATACTTTATTAGCTAATTCTAATGGTGTCTGGAAATCTCCGTACTCTATCTTTATTTTATGTGCAGTATCAGTCATGGATTAATTTTGTAAACAGGGATTATACCATCTTCTTGGCCAGCACGTTCTATTACTCTTCCATACTGGAGTCGCCATTGCAAAGCATTGGAAATAGTCAGAAAACCCTGTACAGGTGGATTGCTCATAATTTCATCCGCAATATTGCTTGCCTCAATTTCATCAACGGGTAAATTGCGATCGAGTATGAAAGCAATTAAATCATCTTTATTACCTTCGTTTGCTATAATATTCCGAATTCCACGAGTCATCTGAAAATCTGCGGTTCTTTCGGCGTTTACATAAATAGTATGCAAAATATTTAGAGTTGCTGTGCGGTTAGTGCTATTGTCTGTTTTATCGTAGACGAAAATCAGCAGCGAATACCCAAGCCCAAATATCTTTTGCCGTGCAGATTTGAATGGACATGATGATTGTGGTTGTCGAATGCTTGTTACCTTCACATCTACAAGTAACCCTGGAAAGTCAATACCGCTTGCAGAATTACCCTCTACAAACTCATACCGTTCCTTGAGATAAAGTCTAAATTTTTGTTCCAAGTATGTCCCGACAGCCTTACCATCAGTCACACCATATAGCAAAGGTTCTGGATGTAAAGACTCGGCCGCTGAAAAAATGGCAGCTTCTGAGCATAGAGTTTCTACGGTCAAAATTGTCATGAATAAAGTAAAACTAAGTGCAAAATATCATACAGCAGTCCTATTTGATTTGTGACAAAATTAAGTATAGGATAGCGATCGCAAGCTGGTTGTCGAGCAAAGGCGATCGCCATTAAACTGACTGTACGAAACCAAAAATGATTGAGTAATTCAGTAGGGTGTGTTGTCGCGAAGCGCAACGCACCATCATTTCAAACATCCCAAATATCAGACACAGGTTGAACCTCACCACTGCTACCCCAATCTAACGAGTAAATGTTCTGCTGAATAAAACGATGAACACTCGAAAAAACCCATTGTTGTGGTGATTCACAGAGTTGATGCCGTACAGGATTATAGTGAATGTAGTCACAATGATTGGCAAAATCAACATCGTCTCTAATTAGATGCTCCCAAAAGCGGCGTTGCCATAAATTTCTTTCTTTTCGTTTTTCTCGTGAACGGGAGATAGCCACATCAAGCCCTAGCTGATGCCCGTAGTATTTAGTCACAAAACGTTTGATCAAAAGCATTCGCATCGATAGATTACTATCTCCCGCAGGCAGAGTCCATAAAGTATGAAAATGATCGGGCAAAAGAACAAATGCATCAATGGAAAAAGGATAATTTTTTCTGACATGTCCAAGGGCAGCACGAACAGCAGTACGTCCGATATCAGAGCAAAGCCAGGGTTGTCGTTGGTAAGTAACTTGGGTGATGAAGTAAGTAGCTCCAGAAATATGGAGTCTGCGGTAGTTGGGCATGGACATGAGGAGATGACATTTGTTTTTAGGATGCCCATGATTTATGTGGTGCGTTGCGCTACGCGACAACGCACCCTACGAAACTAAACCAAGCATGATTAAGTGCGATCGCAATATCGCGTAGATTAATTTTGTTAACTCGCAATCATCAAGATTTTAGCAAAGTAGCAGGATTGTTAATTAGACATCTCCGAAAACTGTCAAAGCTTTGCTGTGGCTAGCTTATGAGACGTAAATGCAAGCATCAAAAGCTAACTAGTGAATATGATAAAATACGGGTTTGAGATAT
>NZ_JACJTU010000004.1 GCF_014698835.1 Nostoc paludosum FACHB-159
GATCTGTAAATGCTGGGGTCATGCTTAATAACTGCTGAAATGCTTATCCTATATACATTTTCGCAGTTTTTGACCCCTTTTTTTTATATCTTTGTGAGAAATCCGGGTTTGTGCCTCTGTTCCTTTGAGTTCCAGGTCAAACCAACCATCACCGACAGCATTGGCTCCCAGAATCGCTGCTGTAATATTCACAGTCAGATTGTAATCAGAAACCAGCCGAGAAATCACAGGTTCCTGGTGATAGTCCTTAGGAATTCTGAGTCGAATCCGTTTATTTGTAGGTGTGTCACTAGCCATAGAAGGGAGTGGGGAGATGAGGGGCAGGGGGCAGGGGGGCAGGGGGGCAGGGGGCAGGGGGGAAAATAATAACTCTTAACTCCTAACTCCCCATACCCAGCCTATTCAACATCTTTAATGCGGGTTTTGCGTTCTAAAATTTCTTTCAGCACTAGGGTGACTACTGCTAGTAAGGCTAACAGTACGGCGGCAGAAAAGGCAGCTTCGGTTTCATACTGTTTGTAAGCGTCTTCCACAAACAGTGGTAAACTTTGGGTTTGGTCGGCAATGTTGCCTGATACCACTGAAACTGCGCCGAATTCACCCATTGCTCTGGCGTTGGTCAAAATTAAACCGTAGAGTAAGCCCCAACGGATGCTGGGTAAGGTGACGCGCCAAAATATTTGCCAATCTTTAGCACCTAAAGTTCTGGCTGCTTCTTCTTGATCTTTGCCAAATTCTTCTAAAACCGGAATTACTTCTCGCGCTACGAAGGGCATACTGACAAAGGCTGTTGCCAGCACCATACCTGGAAAGGCAAAGATAATTTTGATATCGTGTGCCTGGAGCCAAGGGCCAAACCAGCCATTGCGTCCGTAAAGTAGGACAATCATCAATCCTGCGACTACAGGGGAGATGGAAAAGGGCAGGTCAATGATGCTCAAAACTATGGCGCGTCCGGGAAATTTATGGCGAGCGATCGCCCAAGCTGCACACAAACCAAATACTGTATTTAATGGGAGAGCGATGGCAGCTAATAATAGTGTCAACCAAGCTGCATGAAGAAAGGCTGGTTTCGTCAGGTTAGATAAAAACGGCCCGACTCCTTTGCTGAAGGCTTGGACAAAAACGTTAATTGCAGGCAGGTATTGAACTAAGCTTAAATAGGCGATCGCTATACTAATTAAAACTATTGGCACCCACTTGTTCTGCTCTTTCGACTTGGGTATATCTACATCATCAGATGCAGTTGAGTGAAAACTTGGCTTATCTACTGTCATATCGCCTTGCCCATGCTTGTAAGAAATTAATTGCCAATAGCAATATTAATGAAATTGATAGTAGAACTATGCCAATTACTGTTGCACCAGAATAGTCATACTGCTCTAATCTTTGGAAAATCAACACAGGTGCGATTAAGTCTTGGAATGGCGTATTAGAAGAAATAATTACTGTTGAACCATATTCTCCAACTGCACGGGAAAAACCCAAGGCAACACCTGTCAAAATTGTCGGAAATAATGGTGGCAAAATCACTTTCCAAAAGGTCTGCCATTGAGAAGCACCCAAACACCAGGCGGCTTCTTCAATTTCATGTTCCATTTCTTGAAGTACAGGTTGCACGGTTCTCACAACAAAAGGCAATGAGATAAAGATCATTGCCACCGCTACTCCTGTGCGAGTAAAAGATACTTTAATTCCTAGCGGTGATAGCAGAGAACCTATCCAGCCGTTATCGCTGTAAACTGTTGCTAGTGTTAAACCTGCTACCGATGTTGGCAACGCGAACGGTAAATCTACTGTGGCGTCAATCAAGCGTTTTAACGGAAAGTCATAGCGGACTAGAACCCAAGCAATCAAGGTACCAAATATACCATTGAGCAGGGCAGCGAATATTGAAGTAACAAAAGTTACATTATATGTTGCTAACGCAATATCACTAGTGGCGATCGCCCAAAACCTAGCTGGAGGTTCAGTACTCGCTTTGAGAAACATGGCAACTATGGGCATAAACAACATCACCGTCAGGTATGCGATGGTGATTCGCCAAGTCCACGGAACTCGCTGCAATTTGTTCCAAAATGATGTTTTACGTTCGACTTCTACAGAAGGAGATACAGTCGTCATAATCAAAAATCCAAAAGTTCAAATTCAAGAAGAATTCAGGAATCAGAATTCAGGAGTTAGAATTCAGAATTCAGAATAATTAATTGCGGCTCCTGAGTTTTTTTAAGAATAAAGAATTCAGGAGGGAAACCGGAAACATAGCGTCTCCGTTCAGAAGCCAAAATTCAGTTAGGTATTCTGTATGACTGGCAGATGTAGCTTGCTTCGATCTAGGAGTATAAACGGTGAAGCACTCGCACCTAATTGAAAATTTTGTGGTCTACAATTTCTGATTCCAGAATTCAGAATTGTGAATTCTGAATTCTTCTTTTTAATTACCTTTTCTTTTGGGCTTGTATCTTATCAAACACACCCCCATCTGCGAAGAACTTTTTATCAATTTCTTCCCAGCCACCAAAGTCTTGAACTGTACCTAAAGTTTTCACCTTAGGAAATTTATCTGTAGCCGCTTTACTTTGGGCTACTTCCTCATTTGCAGGTCTGAATCCTAATTTAACAAATTCTTCTTGCGCTTCTTGAGTATAGAGATATTTCACAAAACCTTCAGCAACTTCCCGCGTACCGTGCTTATCGACGTTTTTATCTACTACAGCGATGGGATTGTCGATGGATATATTCACATCGGGAATGACATAATCAACTTTCTCACCTTTTTGTTGTGCGAGAATAACTTCGTTTTCGTAGTTAATTAAGACATCTCCTTGACCCTGTTTCGCAAATGCGTCGGTGGCTTCCCGTGCATCTTTAGTCAAGATAGGCACGTTGTTGTAAACTTTGGTGACAAATTCAGTTGCTTTAGTGTCATCGCCACCTGCTTTAATTACGGAGTTCCAAAGTGCCAGAAAATTCCAACGAGCAATGCCTGAGGTTTTAGGGTCAGCGGTAATTAATTTGACATCGTTTTTGACCAAATCTTCCCAAGTCTTGATACCTTTGGGGTTACCAGGGCGAGTGATGATCGCTGCTACAGATTTGGAGACAATACCGTTATTGGGGACTTCTTTTTCCCATCCTGGTTCAATCAATCCAGCTTTCTGAATTTTTGTGGTGTCTCCTGCTAGTGCCAAGTGAACAACATCTGCTTCCAAACCATCGATGACGGCGCGAGTTTGAGAACCAGAACCACCATAACTTTGTTTGAAGGTGACAGTTTGGTTATGGTCTTTTTTCCACTGTTCTACAAATTTAGGAATGATGGCTTCGTGAGCAGCTTTGGTAACTGCAAATGAAACGAGGGTTAGTTCAACATTACCCTTAGTGGCAGCCACAGGACTAGCGTTAGGGGTTTCTGTGGAAGAATTGCTCCCCTCTCCACCTGAGCAAGCGGCAAGTGCCACACTTAATAATGCTCCTACCAAAAAGAGCGATACAAAACCTTTGAGCGAATTGAGTCTGAACCGATTAATTCTATGTTCAGCGATCGCTTGTAATACTTTTAGTGGGCGTTGCCACAAACTCATCCTATTGCCTCCGCTAAATCTACGCTTACTAGATGGGAATACAGTTATATACTGTAGTATATTACTAGAGTTTTGCAGCTATTTGGTTATAAATACACAAAATCATCATATTCCCGATAGAAAATATGGTGATTTTATCAGTTCTGCGAACAATTAGAAATAGTTGAGTTTCAAATATCAAATTGTCATTACAATAAACCAAGAAGCGATCAAGCAATTTGCTACTAAGTAACTAATTTGTAAGTCAATACTTACGCCAAATTAGGAGGGTTCAACATGTCACTGAGTCGTAGCGACCTCGAAGCCGGAAACGAACAGACGAGACTATTAGAAGCATCACACTCTGGAATCAAGCTAACTACCCTCAGTGAAGAAGAGTTACAGCGATCGCTCCATCAAACACTACAACAGCAACCAGCAAATTCTGATATCTGGATATTTGCCTACGGTTCGCTGATTTGGAATCCCTTAATCAAATATGTTGAGCGCCGTGCTGGGATAATTTATGGTTGGCATCGCCGCTTCTGTACCTGGATGATTCTCGGTCTGGGAACTCCAGAGAATCCCGGATTACTCTTAGGACTAGATCGCGGGGGTAGTTGCCGTGGTGTGATTTATCGAATTGCTGCTGCCGATGTCCCAAAGGAGTTACTGTTGATTTGGCGACGGGAAATGGTGGCTGGTGTATATCTTGCTCGTTGGGTAAGGGTGTTTGATGGTACACAGGAATTCAAAGCGATCGCTTTTGTTGCCAATCGTCAACATCCCAGATACGCTCATCGCATACCATTAACAACCACTATTAATAGTATTGCCACCGCATCTGGAAAATTAGGTTCCTGCGCTGATTATCTGATGAGAACTGTCGATGGTTTGATTGCAGAAGGCATTAAAGATAGAAAATTGCTCTCATTACGCGAACAAGTGCTGGCGAAACAACAGGCACTTTTAGTCGGCAATAGGCAATAGATTTGCTCACGAATGATTTAGGATTGCTATAGCAGTCCTAAATCATTTGTGAAAATTATATATCTCTTTGTTCTTTTTTACCTTTGCGTCCTTTGCGTCCTTGGCGGTTCGTTTCCTTATCCATATTTTTCACGACTCATTTAGGATTGCTATATATTAAGAAAAATCTAGTTTGGATAATGTATGTAATATTTGGCGATCGCTTTTTGTTAATGTAGCGCCGGAAAATCAACTAAAGTCTTAAGTCCAAGAGCGATAACCGCGGTGATAAATATACGCCTTAACCAGATATTGTTGAGTTTAAGGGCAATTTTTGAGCCGACGATTCCGCCAATAAACATAGTAATACTCAGAATAATACCAAGCTTATAATCCACTATTCCTTGTCTTAGAAAAATGATGGTGGCAATTAGCGAAGAAAAAATATTAATCAACTTTGTATTTGCTACCGCTTGAACAAATGTCATCCCAAATAAGCTGATATAAGCTGCTGTGAGCATTGTGACATAGCCACCACTAAAGAAACCGCCATAAACACCAAGCACAAAGGTTGCCACATATCCACCAATTTCTACTATTGGTGATGCATTCCTTATTGGCGAAATGATTCCAGCGTTACGATTTGCAATTGAAAATATAGCCACTATAATCATCAAAATAGAGATAATTACAGGCAGTGATTTTGAAGGTATAACTAAAACAAGTAAAGCACCAATAATTGAGCCTAAAATTGTTAACAAAATGATGATTGGCAAGCGATCGTAGTCAATTATTTTTTTTCCAATAAAAGGCAATGTACCACCAACACTCATAAAGGTTAATGCCAGCATATTAGTAGCAAGAGCAGTGCGCGGTTCAATACTGAATTGCAACATTACAGGGACGGTAATTAAAGAAGTGCTTCCTGTAATCACGCTAATAACACTTGTGATAAAGAAAATTGCTATGAGCGATATTAATTGAATGTCATACATAAATATTTTTTGTTGTTACCAATACATTTTTAGCAAGTGCTTACAATAGCGAATAGATATTTTTAGCTATAAAAATTAAAGCTTTGATTTTCACTATATTAATACACCTAAAATTGAGTGTAAATATATTTTTTATACCAATTAAAACGGTATTTACTGTGAATTTTTTGGTAACAACTAAGTTGGGTAGATTCTGAAAAATTGGTAAATTGTAGCGGTTTTACAATAGGTGAATTACAGCGAAACAAAAGTGTCTATAAAAGTGTTGTTATATAATTTCCAAATATATTTGCAATACATGAATTGCCTGTAGGAGCGTACAGCTTTACGCCCCAATTTTGTAGATATTTTAAGTCTATTGGGTATTGCCTATTTTTATAGCAGTGGACAAATAAGATTCCCGACTTCATGAAATAAATCGGGAATCTAAAGTTTGTGAGTTGAACAAAATCAAGGTAGATTGCTAGCTCAGATATTTTATAGCAATTGAAACTATAGTTTAGGACATAAACCCATCGTCAAACCCCAATACCAAGAAACTTTCTTTGCCTGTTGGCTGTTGGCTATTGCCTATTGCCTATTGCCTGCTATAAAGAAAACTACGAGGTATTTGTTGAGTAATATTATCTATTTACCCAACCTATACCACTATTAACTGGAAGCATATTTCAAGGGTAATCCGTCCTGAAATAGTAGCAATTCTCCCGGTTGGATTTGTGTCCAAACTTCGTTGTCAGTTAGGGGAGTGGTAGCGATGACGGCGACGCGATCGCGTTCGGTTGTCACTTCCCGAAAATCAACAGTCATATCTTGGTCAATCAAATGGGCAGCAGCAAAGGGCGCTTGGCGTACAATATAGCTGAGTTTGGTTGAGCAATAAGCAAAAAAGTGTTCTCCATCTGATAGCAAGTAGTTAAAAATACCTAGTTTGGCAATAACATCAGTAATTTCTTGCAGCACAGAATAGAGTTCTTTAATAGAAGGCTCACCTTCAGGAAAGCGTTCTCGTAATGTTTCTAACATCATACAGAATGCTTTTTCGCTATCGGTATCACCTACAGCTTTATAAAAGCCCATATTTTCTGGCTGAAAATCTGGTAAATTACCGTTATGGGCAAATACCCAATACTTACCCCACAATTCTCTGCGGAACGGATGGCAGTTATGTAAGGCAACTTCGCCCTGAGTGGCTTTGCGGATATGGGCGATGACATGGGTTGAGTGAATGGGATAACTCCGCACAAACTCTGCGACTGGAGAAATAACAGAAGGTTGGGCATCTAAAAACATCCGACATCCCTTTCCTTCAAAGAAAGCAATACCCCAACCATCGCTATGATGATCTGTTTTTCCTCCCCGCGCAGAAAAACCTTCAAAAGAAAAGCAAATATCCGTTGGGACATTGCAATTCATTCCAAGCAATTGGCACATACATGTTGCAGCTTTCAATTTTCGACTAAGGCCTTGCTGTTCAAGATACTTCAGAATCAAGCTTGATTCTGGAGCGATCGCTTCAATCTCAGAATTTAGCTGAAACAGGCAATAGGCAAGAGGCAATAGGCAAGGGGTTTGACCATTGGTTTATTTGCTTGAGGCTGTAGTTTTTGCGCTATGCCAAAAGATGGTAACGGCGGATATCTGGCGTAGTAGCTACCAAGCCTTCGATTTTAGCTGCTGCTGCTTGGAAATGCGGTGAGTCCATATGAGTATTCAGAGCTTCATTAGAAGTCCACTCTTCCACAAAAGTAAAGTCTGTTGGGTCGTACTGATTTTGCAAAAGTTCATACTTGATTGCACCTGGTTCCTGTCTGGTTGGTTCAATGAGTTCTAACAACACAGCTTTAAGTTCTTCTACTTTGTTAGGCAAAGCAATAACACGGGCAACAACGCGAATAGTTTGGTTAGTCATTAGTCATTAGTCATTAGTCATTAGTCATTAGTCATTATCATTCCCCGCGTCCCCGCGTCTCCCCAGTGCCCAAGCAGCTACCATATACCGAAAAATGTATTCTACCAGCTCAATGTAATTACGGGCAGACTCAGGAGAAGATGCCCAAACTGTAACGCCGTGGTCGCGGATGAGTAAGGCTGGTATTTGGGCTGGGGTAATTGTGAAGCGTTCTTTTATGTCGGCCGCAATTTTGGGAACCTGTAAATGGTTGGCAAAGATGGGAATTTGACAATTGGGATTTTCTTGGTAAATTCCCAAACCTTTGAGCATTTCCAGAGGCGGTAAGGGTAAAGAGTCTCCAGTGACAAAGCGAGAAACTAAATTTGCCTCTACTGAGTGCACGTGGTAGCAAGCATTTGCTTCGGGAAACAGTGTATAAAGTACCTGATGAATAGCGGTTTCGGCGGAGGGTTTTAGATTATTTTTTAAATTATTTGAGGAATCGTCCTTACCATCTGGATAAATACGAACAAAGTCACTCAATGATAATTCTCCTTTAGAGCGACCACTGGCTGTAATCCAGAAGCTACCATCAGGTAAAACCACTGAGAGATTGCCAGCAGTTCCTACCATCCAACCTTGTTGATAAAACTGACGGGCTGTAGCGATTAACTCAAGACGAGGGTCAAGATAATTCATAATTCATAATTCGTAATTCGTAATGGGCTACATCCCGCTACGCTAACGTAATTGGTAATTACTGCTCAAATAACGGTTGGTTGGGGTTTACTGTGCGATAAAATCAAAATGACCTCCATGATTTCGCTAAATAATCGCGGATATCGAAGAAATCATTCCAGGGAATATACGGTTTTTGGTGTTGATTAAGATACTCTGCTAGGCGATCGCGGGCAAATACCAAAGATGCCTCAAGCCCCATATTCAGGTCAGTTAGCGAGTCACCAATGGCAATTTTCTTATCAGCGGGATACTCTGCCATTACCTGTACCTTCGCCACCAGTTCTGTTTCTCCCTCATAATCTGAGCGGACTTTTAACAGAGTACCACTGGTATCTACATCAACGGCGTGGATGGCATGAACTCGCTGTTGGATCGTACCCAAAACAATTTCTACCATTCCTCGCAGTCCCCCGGAAACTACCACTAGCGGTACTCCCTGAAAGTCTAGAAAATCCAGCAGTTCTAAAAATCCTGGGCGCATCGCTTGGGATCGAGTAAATTCTAAAATTTCGGCATAGCTGGAAGATGGAATTGATTGTAGGATTTCTCGCACACCTTGGCGGAGTGTGAGTCGTTGTGCATACATTTCTGGGATTAATTTTGCAGACAGTTCTGGGGCAAACTTTTTCAAAACTGCAACAAAGGTTTCCTCAACTGTGATAGTACCGTCAAAGTCGCAAAAAACAATCCGCTTCACTTTTTATCCTGCCAGTTCTTCATTTTTCGGCATTTTTCAAGCTAGTGCGCGATGAAGGCGAATTTCCTTATCTGTGTACTGAGGAACCCAACCTTCAGTGCTGATAAAATAGCGCACCGCTTTAATTCGCCGTGCTGGGGTGAGGTGGAACCAATGTTCGGTTCCGGCTGGTACGTTGATATACTCTTCTTTTTGGACTGTCAGTTCTACTTGGCTACCATCGGGACGCACAAAGCCAAAAATGGCTTCTCCATCAATGACGTAGCGTACCTCATCATCAGCATGGGTGTGGATTTGGTCAAACTTTACCATTAGTTCATCAAGGTTGGGAACTCTTGGATGCAGAACAATCAGATCCCGTGACTGATAGCCTGCTATTTGTTGCAGTTGGTTAAAATAGCCATCCAGTGCTTTTAGTACCTGTTCTTTTTTATCTTCGTCGAGGCTATCTTGTGCCAGCAAACTACGTAACTGTGAATCATTTCCTACAGCCCAGCGGTTAAGTTGGATGTTTAAGGGTGCGAGTTCTTGACTAATATCATTGATATCCGTAAGGATTGTATCATCTTCTAATTTGAGAATTGCCATAGCTCACCTGATATTTCTTAATTTCAGCCAGAGATAACCTTCAGGCAAGGCTTCCTGAGATCGGACATCTCTGTTGAGTGCTTCGGTATTTGATTAGTAAAATATTGAGTATTTGTATTAAAAATAACGCATATTTCTGAGATTTCTCTGGAAATAGCGGATTAATGGAGCAATTTACAAACAGGTTATCACAAGTTTATAAGGGATTGGGGATTGGGGACTGGTGACTGGGTATTAGGTACTGAAAAAGTATTCCTAAATTATTTATTTTCTATTCCCCAGTCCCCAGTCCCTAGTCCCCAGCCCCCAGTCCCCCTAGTTTTCTCAACCAAATCGAGTTTAAAGTACCTGTAATATGGGAGACTTGGCAATATTCCCTATCGATTGTGATTCCAGATGAGTAACACAATTTCTGATATCGTGGTCAAAACCATCAACGGCCAGGACAAGCAATTAAACGACTACGCAGGAAAAGTACTTTTAATAGTGAATGTGGCTTCCTACTGTGGTTATACATCCCAATACAGCGCACTAGAAGACTTGAACCAAAAGTATAAAGAAGCTGGGCTAAGGGTTTTGGGATTCCCCTGTAACGATTTTGGGGCCCAGGAACCCGGAAGCAATGAACAGATTGTCAAATTCTGCACAAGTCAATATGGTGTTACCTTTGAATTATTCGACAAAGTTCATGCCAAAGGCTCAGAGCAGCACCCACTTTATGAGCGACTTACCAAAGCTGTTCAGCCAACGGAGGCTGTTGCTTGGAATTTTGAAAAATTTTTAGTGAATAAACAAGGTGAAGTGGTAGCTCGATTTAAAAGTAATATTCACCCAGCTTCACCGGAGCTAATTAACGCAATTGAGTCCGAATTAGCAAAATAGTTAATAGCCATTAGTAACATAGTTTATTTGATTCGCTATTGACTTTGCGAATTTTAGATTTTAGATTGATTTTGCTCATCCCTAACTAGCGTTCTACAAGGCTAATACGCTTTGTAAATAACACAAATCCGAAATTGATAATCTAAAATCTATTGACTATTGAATTGGGATTGTTAAATTTATTTACGTCCCGTTTCTTAATTGATAATCTTGTCTCTGAGGTTTAGTTTAATTAATTTCTGCTTCAAGAAGTGGACACAATTAAACTAAACTATATCAGGAATGACAAAGTAGCTTAAAATCCTTTTTTGTGGTGCTCATAGCATAGCTGCTGGCTCTCTACCAACGACAAATTTTTACGCAGAACTACTTAACTTGTCATGAACGTTGCAATTATTGGTTGTGGTTATGTTGGTTATAAAGTTGCTCAATATTGGCAGCAAAATATGAATCTTGTTGTCACTGCAACCACAACTTCTCCTGAGCGTGTTCCTGTACTACAATTAGTAGCCCAAAGAGTTGTAGTTACTAAAGGTAACGACCTAGATAGCCTAAAATCGGTTTTACAAAATCAAGATGTTGTACTTTTGAGTGTTGGTGCAAAGGGCGCAGAAGTTTATGAAGAAACTTATTTGCAAACTGCCAATACTTTAGTTTCACTCTTGCGGCATATTCCCTCTGTAAAGCAATTAATTTACACAGGAAGTTATGCTGTATATGGTGACAGAAATGGTGTCTGGGTAGACGAAGAAACACCACTTGCACCTGCTAATTTAAATGCCCAAATTCTCCGCAAAACTGAGGATGTGTTGTTATCAGCATCTAGCGAAAATTTGCGAGTTTGTATCTTTCGTTTGGGAGGGATTTATGGGACTGGTAGGGAATTGGTGAAGATATTTGGTAGATATTCTGGTACAACTCGTCCCGGTAATGGGGAGGATATCACAAATTGGATTCACCTGGATGATATTGTTGGTGCGATCGAATTTGCCCGTCATCGTCGCTTGGAAGGCATTTATAATTTAGTAGATGATGCACATCTCACCAGTCGAGATTTACTCGATCGCTTATTTGCAAAGCATAATTTACCTCAAGTTATATGGGATACTTCTGTAACCAGTAATCGTCCGTATAATGCTTGGGTATCTAATGAAAAGCTCAAAGAAGCTGGATATGAGTTGATTCATCCACAGATGATTTTTTAGCAAGTATTAAAACTAGGAATTATGCAACCATCTGCTGTAGCTAACACAACCGATTTGACAGCATCTCCTAGCCAATTTTACACTTGGCGGAATTATCGTTGCGCTTACGAAGTTCATCAACCAAGTAATACAATACCTGGGGGTATTCCTTTACTATTAATTCATCCCATTGGTGTGGGATTATCGCGGCAATTTTGGCAAAGATTTCAAGGCGAGTGGTATAATTCAGGTCAAAGTAATTTGATTTATAATCCTGATTTATTAGGATGTGGTGAAAGTGATATGCCCCATGTGGCTTACACTCCTAGCGATTGGGCAGAACAATTGCAATACTTTTTGCAAACAATAGTGCAAAAGCCTGTGATTTTAGTTGTACAAGGTGCCTTATTTCCAGTTGCGGTTGAATTAGTTCAAAAGGCATCAAATTTAATCGCTGGACTTGTACTTTCTGGGCCGCCAGCATGGGCTGTAATTACTAAAAAATCACCCGAATGGCAGCAAAAACTCCTTTGGAATCTTTTGGATTCGCCTTTTGGAAATGGTTTTTATCGTTATGCACGCACGCCAAAGTTTTTACGTTCTTTCTCCACTCGCCAACTATTTGCTGCTGATAATGCTGTCGATACAGAGTGGTTAAATATGTTAGTTGTAGGTGCAGAAAATCTCGCTAGTCGCCATGCAGTGTTTTCTTTTTTAGCAGGGTTTTGGCGACGAGATTATAGTAGTTTGATTGCTTCTATCCAACAGCCAACACTAGTAGTTGTAGGACAAACAGCATCAAGTATTAGCGAAGAAGGAAAAAAAGAAACGCCAGATGAACGCTTGGCTGACTACTTGGCTCGTTTACCTCAAGGTCGAGGTATCAAAATAAATGGGCGCAATGTTTTACCATACGAATCAACTACTGAATTTGTAACAGCGATCGCTCCATTTATCAAGAAGAATTCAGAAGTCAGCAGTCAGAATTCAGAATGAATTGGAGTCTAGTCCATTTGGATAATGAATATTGGTTTAAAACCTTACCCCTTGTGGACAAAACGAAATTCAAATATTCGGACTTGTTAAGGCTTCATTCATTGATGAGCCGAGTCTTCACCCATTCTGACTACTGCTTTATTAATGAAGTTTTTTAGCTAATTGATAATTAAAGTAGTCCAGTAATCTCATCATACGTTATTACTGGTATTGATTACTTCAGAAAGTAAAATTATGTTGCCTAATCGTCGAGGACAAAGAGTTCCCAATGTCACTTTTCGTACCCGTAAAGATAATCAGTGGGTGAATGTAACAACTGATGAGTTATTTGCTAATAAGACAGTAGTTGTCTTTTCTTTACCAGGTGCTTATACTCCGACTTGTTCATCAACTCACCTCCCTGGTTACAACGAGTTGGCTAAGGTTTTCAAAGAAAATGGTGTCGATGACATTATTTGTATTTCTGTGAATGACGCTTTTGTGATGAACGAATGGGCAAAGGATCAAGAAGCAGAAAATATTACACTTATTCCCGATGGCAATGGTGAATTTACTGAAGGCATGGGAATGCTGGTAGATAAATCAGACTTGGGATTTGGCAAGCGATCGTGGCGTTACTCTATGCTGGTAAGAGATGGTGTCATTAACCAGATGTTTATTGAACCAGACGAACCAGGAGATCCCTTTAAGGTATCTGATGCTGAAACAATGCTCAGATATATCAACCCCCAAGCAGCCAAGCCAGAAATAGTTTCTCTGTTTGCAAAAGTAGGTTGTCCCTTCTGTGCCCGTGCGAAGGCGATGCTCAAGGAACATGGGATGGATTACGAAGAAATTGTCTTAGGTAAGGATATTACCACACGCTCTTTACGAGCCGTTACAGGGGCGACAACAGTTCCCCAAGTGTTTATCAATGGTAAATTAATTGGCGGTTCTGAAGCACTAGAAGCCTACTTCGCAGCGAAATAGGTTTAATTGGGTAGCACAGGTGTGCTACCCAAAAGTCAACTTGACGCCAAAGGGGCGGTTAGAAACCGCGTCTACACAAACAAAACCTACCTCCGTAGGTTTCAAAACCCTGATTTTCCGCTAGTCCGCGTGGTGTGCCAAGCGCAGTGCAAGCGCGATAGGCGGACTTTGCCTGTTTAGCTGTGAATTCTATTCGCCACGGCTGAAGTTGACACTTCCCGAAGGGTACGCGCAGCGTCTGATAGAGAAGGACGCAAAGGAAGAAATAAGTTAAGAATTATTCGGTGGAAGTTTACAGAGAATTGGCATTACATGGCGATCGCATAAAATGAATCTTGATTAATTACTAGCGATTAAAAAACACAATATGTTTGCCAGAATCCGCCGTTTTTTGAATCAATTTTTTAATAAATCAAGAAAAATCAACAACGAACCACTCAATAAAGTGAGTTTGATTGTAATTATTTTCATTGATATTTTTATCTTAATCAATGTTTTTACAGGGCTGGACGATATTAGCAGATGGCATATCAGTCCGACTGAGGCTTATCCATGTTATTCGGAATGGCAAAATTACCGGGAAAAAAAGACTAAAGATAAGGATTATGAAATTGTCAAGCTTTCATTTCCCTATAGCGCAAACAATAAATATAGTTTTCAGCAAAACTATCAACAAGCCCAAACAGGACACCTCGGAAATGTTGAATCAACATGCTTGAAGTATGGTGAATATAAGGATAAGATTAACAATCCGCAAAATCAGCAAATCATCAAAACTATTGAACAGAAACAAGCCCAAATCAGTAGATTGGAACAAACGAATCGCGATATTCGTGCTAAATATGATTCCACTCTCTTAGAAAAAATTGCAGGGCAGCCTCGCGAACAATCAATTAATCAAGTCAGTGCTGAAAAAGCTAAACAAGAGTTAGATAAAAATAACAGCCAAATTTCTACCCTGAAACAGGAAAATACTAATCTTCAAAATCAACTATTAGCCAAACCGGAAAGTACTAGTTTTCTCACCTTTATTAAAGATACAAATCAATTTGTAGAAATTGAGAAAGGCTATCAAAAAGCCTCGTTTTGGTATCCAAGTATTCAGCTTGGTTTTCAGTCCCTCTTTCTTCTACCGCTGATTATCATTGCCTTATCAGTTCATAGATTTGCCGAAGGAAGAGGATATGGGCTAATTTCCTTAATTAGCTGGCATTTGCTAGTTATATTTTTTATACCGCTGTTAGTTAAAGTCTTTGAATTTTTACAAATTGGCGCAATATTCCAATTTGTATTTGATATTATTAGCCAGATTTTTGGCGGATTGCTTTTCTTAATTAATTATGTTTATATCTTGCTGATTCCACTTATTGGTTTTGGAATTATCAAGTTTTTCCAAAAATTTGTCTTTAATCCTAAAGTCCAAGCAGCTAACAGAGTTCAAAAATCACTCTGTGTCAACTGCGCTAAAAAAATTCGGCGTAGCGATTCCTACTGTCCCCACTGCGGTTATTATCAATATTTAGAATGCGAAAACTGCCATAATCTCACTTATGAACATTTGCCGTACTGCAAACATTGTGGAACTTTTCAAAATTCGAGTAAAAGTATTAACTAGTGATAGATGGCATTTAATACTTGGTTGAAATAAATTAGTCACAAAGAACCAGTGCGGGCTTGGGATTTCCCTAAATGAAGCAACTGGCGTTCAGGAGTCAAAGTTCAGAATATGCAAAGTGTCAAAAAACCAAATAAAGAAAGTCGATCGCCCTTCTCTTTTATTAAAAATTTATTGATTGCCCGTTGGCGATCGCTCTTACTCCTCTTGATAGGAGTATATTTACCTTTGCAGGTGTTTGAAATCTTGGCAGTTAAGGTATGGGAAAATGGAGAAGGTTTTCCGTGGGATGTGCCTACTTTATTAGCAGTTCACTCTACACAAAACCCACAATTGGATGTTTTAGCAGTGATGCTAGCTAGAATTGGATCGCCTTGGACAGCGAGTGTAATCGCAGCCGCCATCGCACTAATATTACTACTTCAAAAACGGTGGCGATCGCTAGCTTATGTACTCACAATTTCAGTAGGAAGCGTCCTCATCAGTCGCACGGGTAAGGAATTAATGCATCGAGTTCGTCCCCATTTGTGGAATTCCATTGCGCCTGAATTGAGTTTTGCATTTCCCAGTGGTCACGCCATAGCAAGTATAACTCTGGTTGCTATTTTCCTCATCTTAAGTTGGGCTACCCCCTGGCGTCGTTTAGTTTTCATCTTCGGTAGCTTATATGTAATATCTATTGCATGGTGTCGTCTCTATTTGGGAGTTCATTTTCCCAGCGATATTCTTGCCGGTTGGATGCTTGCATCAGCTTGGGCAATTGGGGTGAGTCTAATTATCAAACCCTATTTAACTACAGCCAAATCTGTAGATGAAGAACGTGCCAAGGAGGAAACTACCTTACTACCCGAAGAAAAAAATTGGTAAGCTAAGAGACTTCCAAATAAAAAAACATTCAATTTTTCTTGTGGGGTGGACATCTTGTCCGCCCTAAGCATTGGGCAAGCCAGACGCCTACTCCACAAGATTGGACAATTTTTTGTTGGATTTCCCTCAAGATATCGCGGTAGTCACATAGGTTAGGACATAATGACAAGCTTGAATACCAGGAATATTAGGACTTTTACCTCCTACCTCCTGCCTCCTGCCTCCTGCCTCCTGCCTCCTGCCTCCTGCCTCCTGCCTCCTGCCTCCTGCTATATCGCCACAAGCTGTAATGTTTTGGCAAGTATTTACTATGGGCTGCCATCCGATAGCTAAACCTAAATGCATAATTAGTAAGAGGTGGCAACCTCCTGCGTTGGAGAAGTGTCTCATCTTAAAGTAGTAGACGCCACAATCGAGAGCGTCAAACCAATACTAATGTGATGTTTAGATGACCAGCATGAAATTCCAACTTTACTTAGGCTCTTTACTTTCCCAAATTAAAGTACGTCATTGGTGGATAAGCGTTCTCTTATGGATAGCTTTGGTTGCCCCAGCTCAAGCGGCTGTAATCTTGCGCGTAGCAATCGAGAGGGGGGTTAATCAAGTAAAAGTCGGCAGTTCCACAACTGGAATCGTTAAGGATAGTACTGGCCGGACTTTGGGACAATTGCCGGCCATGAGTGCGTTTTATGCTCAAGCGGTTCCTGGCGGAGTGGCTTTAGATAAATGGCAGTCTGGTTTATTTTGGATTGAGCCGACAGGTAAAGGATTTGTTTACATTGGCGATCGCTGGTATCGGGGCAGAACTTTGGTTGTCCCCACAGAAAAAGGTTTAACTGCTGTGAACTGGGTTGATGACCAAGAGTATCTCTACAGCGTTCTCGGTGGTGAAATGGATGCTAGTTGGCCTGTTGAAGCTTTGAAAGCCCAGGCGATCGCAGCCCGCACCTACGCCCTTTACGAACGAGAAAAACAACGGAATAATCCCGTTTACGATTTAGGCAACACCCCCGATCGCTGGCAAATTTACAAAGGTGTAATTAGCGAATCTCCTGCTACTTACAAAGCAGTCGATGAAACAGCAGGGCAAGTACTAACTTATAAAAACAAAATTATTCTCTCAGTTTTCCATGCTTGTTCTGGCGGACATACCGAAAATGTAGAAGATGTTTGGGGAAATAACTTACCTTACCTACGTGCTGTTCAAGACTACGACCAAAATATCAGCGAGTGTAATTGGGTCAAAAGCTTCTCGCCCAGTGAAATTAGCTCTAAATTTCCTGAAGTAGGCAGTGTAACGGGGATCTTTCCAGAAACATTTTCGCCTTTTAGGAGTGTCAAAGTCCTAAAAATTGTCGGCAACAAAGGCACGAAAGTTTTACAGGGCGAACAAGTACGGACAGCCCTCAAACTCAAAAGTACCCGGTTTAGCGTTTCTAAAGGAGCAGATGGTAGTTTTGTCTTCCAAGGACTTGGCTTCGGCCACGCTTTAGGCATGAGTCAATGGGGAGCATACAATTTGGCTCGTCAAGGAGTGAACCACCTGCAAATTTTGGGCCACTATTACAAAGGTGTAGCTCTAACACCAATCCAGGCTAAGTAAGTCCACTGTTGTACTGAACCATTGTCTAGGGTTGCACAGCTAGATGTGTGACCCTACAGTAATTTTATTTTTACTTTATAAATAGGTTCAAATGGGAAAAATCAAAAAAAATATTTGAAACGAGATTGCTTACATAGTTTAAATGCCTCCTTATTAAAATCAGGGGATTTTAATTATCGGATACTTAATACTAATTTGAAAAAAGAATGCGACAGATACATAAGCTCAAACCATTATGATATCTAGCTTTATTAATTTTGAATTTTGAATTGGTATAACTGTTGCCCATTCCCCGTTCCCTGTTGCCTTTTAAATGAGTGTATTAAATAGCAAAAGCCCAGTCATGAAAACTGGGCTTTTGAAATAATGGGGCTATATTCCCCGTAGCTTAGTTATAGAAGTTCAGTATAATTATCGATGCTCTGATATGTAATACCAGTCTAGTATTGTTGGTTCCGGAAAATTAGCGAAAAATTTTTAGAGTAATTTTGATCTCCAAGCTGGTGAGCAAAATACAGCAGGCAACTAACAGTTTACAGAGGACGCAGGGGTACTAAAAAAGAGTATTTGATAATTTCACCGAAACAGTGCTGAGTAAAAAGTAAAATTAAACAGGTTTGAGAGCAACTACATCTTTTAAGCCTGTTCTGTATCACCCTGTTCCTTGTTATAAAAATATTTATTTTTGGCTTTTGCTGATGAACGATATATCCGGTAGCTGGCAAGAATGGTTAACTGTACTAGCCTATCTAGGTTTCACGGTCTTGATTATCTGGCGAGTGTTTAGCGCCCAGAAGAATTAAAAAAGCTGCATATCATTTCACCAGCGCTGTTTTGCTCAAAAGGCAAAACACTTCCATTTTGTTGAATCTTAACTTTTTGGCGGCAATTGTAGACCTCAATGGGCGTTTTTACTCCATCTACGCTTACAGACGCCCTGTATTCCCAATAGTTTTTAGCACTGCGATTAATACTGAGAATACAAATCTGATGACCCTCGTAATTCTTGCATACAGATGCAAAAGCCGGAAGCGCCACTGAAAAAGAGAGTATTAATAGCAATACAAAAGTGGCATATTTCATCATGTTTATAAATATTTTTGTTTAGTCTGGGTTTAATTATGATGGAGTTCCATAAAAACATAAACCGTCTGTTGTACCCTCTAAAATACTAAAATTAAAAATAGCGATCGCTACTTTCCCATGATTGCAGTGTCATTTCAAGTTCGTTTAACTACTTATAATTCAAAATTCTCCGCGTTTCCCTGTCTCAGGGTCTGTCCTAATTATAAGTATTCATCCGAACCTAATATCAGGCGAATCGTGAGCGATCGCAATTCCCGATTCTAATAAAAATCAACTAGTTTGGAAGGAACCATTTTTTGCTCTATTTTAAGCGATTTAGTCGAGTTGGTTGTTTTTTTTAACTTTCTTGGCATCAGATTCCGTTTGGTTATTTGGCTTTCTAGGAGGTACGGGATTGGATTTAATTTGATAAGGCGGAGGTTGGGTTCCCAAATCAGACGCCCAGTTGTTCTCGTCTACTAACCCAAAGTTTCTTGTCTCAAACCACTCTGATTTGAGCAGCGACCACCAATCAGCTGTCAGCCCTTTCAATACATAGTCATAGGGAAGCCAACCATAACCGCCTTCTCCCCAATCATTTCCCCAAGAGTTTCTAATCAGTAATGCTCCTTGTGACACCATACCATCAGCATTTTCTATTACCTTATAGTCTTCATAGCCAACTGCAACAGCAGCGTGGCCCCCTTTTACCTTATCTTTCTCAAGTGGGTACGGGATATGACCTCTTTGGTTTGAGTAATTGTCGATGGAATCATAAATAGTAAACCCAAATGCACAAGGAAAACCAGCAGCTAAAACCGCCTTAATCCGAAATAACAATATATCTTCTGAAGTACCGGCAGGATTTAGACGGAAGTATTTCAGCGCTTGATAACTCTGGGCGAAAGAGTAGCAGAAGTTAGTTGGTTCTTCATCAAACTTATCTTCTTGATAAGGCCAGTATTCCTCTGGAGGCACACCAAATAATGCCATTGCCTTCATTGTTTCTCGAAGAGATGCTCCCACATCACCTTGGCGATGCATTAAATTGCGTGTCACTTTGTAAAGAAACAGTCGAGAAGCATCGATATGCCTATCAAAACTTCTTTTTTCAAAATACTCCATTAAGGCAATCCCAGCATGTGCTGTACATGAATCCAGCGAGCCTTGGTCTTCAATAGGAGAACACCAAAAGCTTAAATCTACAAATTCTGGTAATAATAAATTTACAATTTTTTGAGCGTTTGGCTGACCTTGTTGTTTTTCTCTGATTCTTTTTTCCAAATCCCATTCTATGAGAATAGTTTGTAAATTACCTTGAAATTCTGGTTCTTTTTCTAATTCTGGTTCGACATGGGTTTGCGGCGGTAGGATTTGGATAACTGTTCTCAAATTTTTACGATATAAAACTTCTATTTTCTCTTCTTCTGGCTTGAATTGATTATTATTGCTTTCTCTCTTTTCTTGCAAATTTAAGTTAACATTATCATTTTCTATTTTCTGTTGTAAACAAACGAGAGACTTAAATATTTCATCTATCTTTTGTAGAGAATTGGATATCCTGTTTTGCTGTAATGATTTAATACTCTTGTTATTAAGATTGTTAACAGCTTCTTTGAAACTTAAAATTCTGGAAAGGGCTACAGGTATAAATAATGGATTAAAATCCCACTCTTTCAAGAAATTTGTTTGTTGTTCTACGTAATAAATGTTTGATTTTTCCGAATTAATTTGTTTTTGTAATTCTCTGATTACCTCTATGAATACTTTAATTTTTTCTTCATCTTGCTGTTTTTGAGGTTGAGCTAATTTGTGAGATAACCATTTATCAAATGATTTATCCAGCTGCTCCAAACTATTCTTTACAACTGTTTCAAGATTTGTATATTGAGCCACAGGAGAAATTATTCGAGAAACCCATTTAACTATAAAATCAATTGCTTGTTGCAAATCTTTCTTTGCTCGTTGAAACTCATTTTCAGAAGTAAAATATTCTTTTTTCAGTTCTTCTTCATTTTTTTCATCGTTAAGCGTTGCTCGCTGAAACCCTTTGTCACTAATAAAGTCTTCTACTTTCAATTCACTTATTTGAAAAATTTTTAAAATTATTTCATAAAGTACAATAGGTGTTGGTGAAGAGGCTGCAATAATTAACAGCTTGTTGTTCTGTACAGTTTGAGAATCTAACTCTGGAGTTTTTGAACCTAGCGATAGATTTTTTAGAATAACTAGGTTATCTACAACTCTCCAAGTCTCCTTGCCAACTATACCATCCACTTTTAGTCCATACTTAGCTTGAAAATATCTAACTGCTTGCTCTGTCAGTGAGTCAAAATATCCTGTTACTAATCCATTGAATTCTTCTAACTGTATCAACCGTAACTGTAATTTTCCAACTCTGTTGTTACGACTACCAATATAATCTTCTTCGTTATCATTTAAGTTAAAGCGTTCGTCATGAGATATCTCGATTGATGAATTATATTGCTCCAATAATTTTGAAAATATTTTGTTGTTTAACTCTTGGGAATTTGGTAATTCTAATATTGTATTTAGAATATCTTGCAGCTTTTTTTCCCATTGCTCTAATTCCAGTTTCACTTCCTGGCTTTTACTTGGATATCTAGCTTCTAAAATTTGGTTAAGACATGTTAGTATATAAAGCGTGTTTTTATCAACAATATTATTAGTTGATTCCTCTAAACTTATAAACGCTCTATTGAATTTATTTACAGTTTTTTCGGTGATTTTACCAAAGTAACCATATTCAATAATACAGTGAGAACTATCTAGTTTACAATCCTCATTGAAATTAAAGTTAAAAACTTGATTTAATTCATCGAGTGATTTAATGAAATCAGAAATTTCACTGGTGGAATTTTGAAAATAATCTTTATATTTGAGAAGCTTTAGTAAAAGTTTTTGAATTTCATATACTTCATAACCTACACTTCCATAAATTAAAAAAGTTTGGTTAGTCAAAGTAAAAGCTTTGACTAACTTAAAACTTCCACGTATCGTTTTCTCAATCTTCTCAATTTTATCTTGGGAAATACCTGGGGAATTTCTGATTAAATCTAAAATTTCAGCTAGAGGTTCTTGTGCGTCGTTGGTTATTTGTAGATCCTGAAATTTTGTCCCTAGCTTATCTTTGATTTTGCCTATGTGGTAGTCCCTAACATCAGGGTAATCTGGTATCCAACCTGTCCCTTTTTTATCTACCATGATTTCCTTTAATATTTATGTTGTTATATTTAACTAGCTTTACTCTAAACTTTATGCAAAATAGTTCGATTTTTTAAGCATATAAACAATAAAATCAAGCTAGAGATTATATAAAATGTAAAAAATAACACAAATGATTTATCAATGGATTATTTACAATATACTTATAAGAAAAGCACAATTTGGCTGAATTAAGAGCCAGTCTGAGTTTTCACTCCATCACAAAGTTGCTTATTGTAGGTATCACTCCCATTAATAGTATTATTATGGAAATAATCGTGTAGCCAATCGCACCCTCGCCCCATTAGCCCATCTAAGTTAAGATTTTCTACATTCCACAAAATTGCTGTGCCATCTTTACTACCAGAGATGAGAGTCTTACTATCAGGGCTAAAACTGATAGTATTGACTTCACCATTGTGCCCAATTAGAGTAGTAATCACCGTACCGTCTTTGTGCCAAAGTTTCACCGTTTTGTCATCACTAGCAGTAGCAATCATTTGACCATCAGGGCTGAAAGCTACTTGCGAAATTGCAGCAGTGTGTCCATTGAGGCCGATCTCACCACCATCAAGCTGCCTGAGTTTGACGCTATTGCCCACAGCGATCGCAATTATTTTGCTGTCGGGGCTAAAATTTAGGCTATGGATAACATCACCATAATTCTGGGAGTTTAGCTCCTTCCCCTCAAGGTTCCAGAATTTTACAGTCTTGTCAAAACTGGCGCTAGCAATCATCTTGCTGTTGGGGCTAAAACTCACACTCAAAACAGCATCATTATGCTTGAGGGATTTTAACAGCTGTCCTTGGCGATTCCAGAGTTTCACCATATTGTCGTCACCGGCGGTGGCAATTATCTTGCCGTCTGGGCTAAAACTCACACAACGAACGCGATCGCTATAGTTCATATGGTTGAGAGTCTTAAATACCTTACCCTGCCGATTCCAGAGTCTCACCTTCCCGTCCTGACTAGCAGTAGCAAATATCTGACTATCAGGACTGAAACTCACATCCAATGTTGGATAGAAAATCTCTTGTAAGGTTTTACTCGTCTTCTGGTGTGGGTTCCACAGTTTTACTATCCCGTTATTAGTGACAGTGGCGATCGCCTCTCCATCGGGTGAGAAGCTGACGCGATTGACTGCATCATCGTGTTTAAGAAGGGTTAGCCAAGGATAGTCAATTTGCCATAGTTTTAGTGTCTTATCTTTACTAGCAGAGGCCAAAGTCAGGGTAGGACTATTGGGGCTGAAACTCACGCTATTGACTGTACTACTATGTCCTTTGAAGGTAGTTAGTTCCTGGGGTTTCTGGGGGTTTGTTATGTCCCAGAGCGTTACAGTGCTATCATCATTGGCTGTGGCAAGAGTCCGACCATCAGAGCTAAAACTTATACCGTAGATAAAACTGCCCTGTCTGTTTTGTGTGTTCAATTTTTGGATGAAGCTACCATCTCGATTCCAGAGTCTCACTGTTTTGTCTAAACTGGCGGAGGCAAAAATACGGCCGTTGGGACTGAAACTCACGCTAGTAACTGCATCAGTATGCTCTTCTAAGGTCTTGAGTTCCTTACCTTGTTTGTTCCACAGTTTTACCTTCCTGTCTCCACTACCAGAGAGTAATATCTGACCATCGGGGCTGAAACTCACGCTATTGACTTGATAATTATGACCCTTGAGGATTTGGAATTTTCCATCCTTTCGATTCCAGAGGCTCACATTGTTGTCGTCACTGCCAAAGGCAAGGGTTTTGCCGTCAGGGCTGAAACTGACAGTGCGAACTCCAGTATTGAGCCGATCGGGAGTTTTAAGTTCCTTGCCTTGTTTGCTCCAGAGTTTCACCGTCCCGTCTAAACTGGCAGAAGCGAGTATTTGACTGTCAGGGCTAAAACTTAGACTCATAACAGGATCTTGATGCCCTTCTAAAGTTTTGAGTAAAAGACCATGCTTATTCCAGAGTTTCACCGTGCTGTTTGCACCAGCAGTAGCAAGAATCTCGCCATCAGGACTGAAACTAACGCTAATGATGGCATCGCTTTCGTTCAAGCGATCGCGTTCTCTGACCCAATAAATCGCCTGTCCCAATACCTTCATCACTTCTGCCCGTTCCTGATTTGGAATCGTGATTTTGGCTGTGTCCAGTTCTTTGAGTTTTTTCCCAGCTTTTAAAGCTTCTATTAAAGCATCAATAGTATCTCTATTTACGGTAAAACGCGCATCTGACGCTGAAATTACGGCTTGAAGTTCGGATTTTTGTGCTGCTATGCGCTGGCGATCGGCTTCCTTCCACCCAATTGCTGCAACAATAGCCGATCCTGTTGAAATAACCAAACCTATAGTAAAAAGAATGAGTCTTGTTCTGTGACGTGTCCTTTGGGCTTTACGACTTTCGCCGATATACTCTTGTTGGAGTGGTGTAATTAAAGGTTTTTTCCCTGCTCCTGTAGTGAACCACTGTTCTGCTTGTTCTAGTTGGCTACCTTGCAGCAAGTAGCTATTGTTGCGTTTTTTTCGATCCCACTCCAAAGCCAGCATGAGTAAGCGGGTATGCTCTTTAACATGAGCTAAATCAGTATCAAGCGCTTGGAGTAATGATTGCAAGGCTGTATTGAAATCATTACTTTCCTGGAAGAAAATATAGTTAATTTTGGCTAATTCAGGATGAACACCCTCAACATACTGCCACACTATTGGTACTAAACGTTTATTGTGTTTGAGGGCGTATGCAATCTCTTCACCGCAGACTTCAGAAACGACTGAATTCGGACTAATAATAAAGATAAAATTATTAGCTTTTTCAATTCCTTCATAAATTTCTTTGCGCCAATCTGCCGTAAACGGAATTCCCTCCCAATCCACCCAAATATCACGCTTCTGTTGCTTGAGCGCTTCATGAAGTCTTTTAACGAAGTCTTTATCTTTGCGGGAGTAAGAAATAAAAGCCTCAGTCATTTAACTCTCTATAAATACTTAATAAAATAAAATTTCGAGAAAACGGGGAGTTGAACCGAACCGTATGTCTGGACTCTTGACAACCTAAGCACGAAATATACAATTTAAATGCGTAACAGCTTGGCTAAAGTTAGTTTTTGCACTTCGGTCAATATTGAGAATACAAATCTGGTGACGTGGGCATAGCCTATCGTAGACATCGTAATTCTTGCACACAGATGCAAAAGCCGGAAAGACCACTAAAAACGAGAGTATTAATAGCAACACAAAAATAATATATCTTATCCTGTTCATAAACGATTATTAACATTACATTATGGGAAATATTATTAAATTTCAAACTTTTTCAATTGCAACCAAAAACAAATTTTGAAGAATATTGGATTGTACGCTCTTTTGCAGCAATACTGCTCTTTGGTCAAGTCTGGCTGCATTTACTCCAGGGAAAAACCTACTACCGCAAGATTATGCAACATATGGTGACCGCGGGGCCGGATTCTATTTCTCCAGTTTTGCTTGTGGGCGGTTTTGCAGGAATGATTTTTACTATTCAGACAGCGAGAGAATTAGTGCGATTTGGTGCGGTCGATGTTGTGGGAGGTGCTTTTGCATTGGCTTTTTGCAGAGAATTGGCTCCAATTTTGACCGCTAGTATTATAGCGGGACAAGTAGGTTCTGCTTTTGCAGCCGAAATAGGTACGATGCGAGTCACAGAGCAAATTGATGCACTTTATATGCTCAAAACCGATCCCATTGATTATTTAGTACTTCCTAGAGTAATTGCTTGTTGTTTGATGATGCCTTTAATGACAGTTTTTGCTTTAGTTATGGGCATCCTCGGCGGAGTTTTCGCTGCATGGCAGTTTTACGAAGTTGCTCCAGAAATTTTTTTAGAATCAGTCAGAGATTTTTTAGAACCCTCAGATTTGTTCATTATTTTACTCAAAGGGTTTATTTTCGGGGTACTAGTTGCTGTTATTGGCTGTAGTTGGGGATTAACTACTAACGGAGGAGCAAAAGAAGTAGGAGAATCAGCAACAAAAGCAGTTGTTACTAGTTGGCTGTCAATTTTTATTATGGATTTTTTTGTGTCTGTGCTGCTATTTGAACGCATTGATTTTTGAACAATAAAATCCCCAGATTTTATCATAATTTGGGGATTTTACAGGATATTTCCAAGAAAGTGAAATATACAATCTAAGTCTCAAACCTTAGTGTAAAGGCTGTTTTAAGGAACGATCGAACTTTCTATTTCAGAATTTTAGTAAAATTTCAGAATTTACTAACTTGTAAACTAGTGCACCGAAGACCAAACCTGTCAATGAAGCAATAGACGCACTCCAAAAAGCTGTTTTTCTCTTGAGATCGGCTATTTGAAAGTCTATGCTGAGTAATATAGTTGCCGAAATAATCAGTAAAGTATCAAGAAAGATCCTAAACCAGGCAAGCATAATAAAGAACAAGAAAGCTGCTAACACGGCAATGCCAAAAGCTCTGACATTTGATTCAAAGACAAGAGTGTAGTAATATGTCACTTTTGGCCAAGGAGTTGTCAAACTTAGTATTAACAGCAAAATAGCAGCTACGATCGCCGACCAAACAAACATAGGAGGATGTGTTTCAGATATTACCCAGCCCAAAGTACTGTAGCTAAGCAGCACTACCGCTAGGGACACCCAAGGAACTCTTTTCAAAATTGACATGGGTTGATATTGCCAGTACAGGGCTAAAGCGTTATTTCATCGCTAAGTCGAGTCACTAGAGACTCAGTTTCACTTATAGCCTGCCATGCTTTTGCCAAGCAAGGCAAACAAGTTTGTGGAGAATTACAGCACAAAGTAGTTAAATATATTGATAAAGATTTGTAAACTGTTAGCAGCCGAGTAGCCGCGTGTCACATCTTAGTTAAGGAATCATTATGAGACAAATTGTTATTGCTGAGCGCGTATGCCTCATTGCTCATATCTTGTCCAAGGCTTTTGGACTAGCAGGGATGCTACTGGTCTTACCTCATCCCGAAATAATTTTAAAATTATCCCAGGTTGGAGAAACTGCCATAGGATTAAGTATGGCTAGCGGCGGTGTAGTTGATATCATCTTCGGAACAGTGGCGGTTTCTATTTATGCCTACCGGACGCTGGGATTAGGAACTTGGCTGGCATTTATGCTCCCGGCTATGTTTGTCTCTTTGGGAAGCGAATTATTAGGAACCAGCACAGGTTTTCCATTTGGCGATTATGGCTATTTGAGTGGCTTAGGTTACAAGATTGGTGGGTTAGTTCCTTTCACAATTCCTTTGTCTTGGTTTTATGTTGGGTTGTCGTCTTACTTAATTGCCAGATGTGGTTTGCAGGTGGCCCAAAAACCGAGTTTGGGACGCCATATTGCTGCTATAGGAGTTGGTGCCTTGCTGTTCACTTGCTGGGACTTTGCCCTTGAGCCAGCAATGAGCCAATCTTCTTTACCGTTTTGGTATTGGGAGCAACCAGGAGAGTTCTTTGGAACACCTTACCAGAACTATGCAGGTTGGTTTGGCACTAGTGCAGTGTTTATGAGTATCGCAGGGTTATTGTGGAGAAAAACTTCGATAAAATTAGAGCGATCGCAACTTAATCTTCCCTTAGCAATTTATTTAAGTAACTTTGCCTTCGCCGCCGGACTCAGCTTAGCAGGCGGGTTTTTCATCCCTGTATTACTCGGCTCAGTACTAGGTGTGGTTCCCGCCGTGACGCTGTGGTCGAGAAGCTCAACCACACCCACTCAAATTGGTATTGAACCACTACCTCAAGAAGCCTCAGCAGCAAGCGCAAGCGTTAAAGTTGTTTTGAAATAAACATATAGATGGGGAGTAGGAAGGGCAGGGGAAAAGGTTAAAGGGAAAAGGAATAAATTTAATCTTTCCCCTTTTCCCCTTACCCTTTTCTCTTTCCCCATGCCCCATGCCCCATGCCCAATGACTAATGACTAATGACTAATGCCATTTCCCTGTTATTGCTAGCTATCCAAGTACCAGCTACGGCGATTCTACTTTCGCGTCTCTTAAAGGGGCCAAGACGCCATCCGCCAATAGAACCGCAGCAGCCGACACCGGAACTGTTGGGTAAGGTGAGCGTTGTTGTTCCGACGCTAAATGAGGCGCTTCGTATTAGCCCTCTGTTAGCTGGTTTGAGTCTGCAAAGTTACGAAGTTCGGGAAATTGTTGTTGTGGATAGCAATTCCAGTGATGGTACTCCCGATTTGGTAAAGGCGATGCAGCAAAAAGATCCACGCTTTCGCGTCATGACAGATGACCCCTTACCCCCTGGTTGGGTGGGGCGTCCTTGGGCGTTGCATAATGGTTTTCTACATAGCTCAGAAGCTAGTGAGTGGTTTCTGGGGCTGGATGCTGATATTCAACCGCATCCTGGGTTGGTTGCTGGCTTGATGAAGACGGCCGAAGCAGGAGGTTATGATTTAGTTTCCCTTTCACCCCAATTCATCCTCAAATATCCAGGGGAATGCTGGCTACAACCGGCTTTGTTGATGACTTTGCTTTACCGATTTGACCCAGCTGGGATCGATACACAGCAGCCGGAACGGGTAATGGCAAATGGGCAGTGTTTTTTGTGTCGTCGTTCCGTCTTGGCGGCTGTGGGCGGCTACAGCAGCGCGAGTAGTTCTTTTTGTGATGATGTCACCTTGGCACGAAATATTGCTGTTCAAGGTTATAAAGTAGGCTTTTTGGATGGCGCAAAAGTACTAAAAGTACGGATGTATGAAGGGGCGATGGAGACGTGGAAGGAATGGGGGCGCAGTCTTGACCTTAAAGATGCAACTTCTCGTTCTCAACTGTGGGGAGATTTATGGCTACTCTTTGCAGTCCAAGGTTTACCACTTTTAATAATCTTGACCTACTTGTTGATTTCTGTGTCACTCTCGCATTCAAAACAGACGCCATTAATCGGGATAGAGACACAGACGCGATTAATCGCGTCTCTACACACTCCCTCACTTGTTTTATTGGGTCTGAATTTATTCCTGCTAGCAATCCGCTTTGGTATGCTATTGGCGATCGCACCTTCCTACGATCGCCAAAGTGCCAAAGGCAGCTGGTTATTCTGGCTTTCCCCTTTCGCCGATCCCCTAGCGGTGCTACGAATCTTCTTATCTGCATTCCGCACCCCACGGGAATGGCGCGGGAGAAAGTACATATGAGTGGGGCATGGGGCAAACAGGAGTGTGGGAGGTGTGAGAGGTGTGGGAGGTGTGGGAACAGACGGGGGCATAAATTCTCTTTCTCCCCACACTCCCCCATCTCCCCACACTCCCCACACTTACCCATCTCCCTCATCTCCCCATCTCCCTCACTCCTCTTCCCCCCCCACTTGATCCCCGCGTTCTAGTTCCCAAAGAATTTGATTTCCTTCACGGCGCACCCGTGAGACTATCCAATTTCGCCAGCGCCACTGATCCCCTCTACTGGTAACAGCACTGGCGTGGACATCCATTAAATCTGCTAATTCGGAACTGGTAATTAAGTAGCCTTTTTCGGAAATTTCGTCAGCTATACGTAGAGTTTCAACCAAGTTACGGAGTTGCAAAACCCTAATTTCTGGAGATTTTTCGTCGGTTGCGGTTGCAGCTGGCCCAGTTAATGGTTCCATAACAGTTATTTTTGGTGCAGAAGTAGTGACTTGGTGTGTATTTTGGTTAATTATTCTAGAATTTTTGTCATTATCAGCTACTTTTGCTACATTTATTTCATTTGTGTTAGGTAAATTTTTATAAATATTTGTGGGAGAAAATTGTTGTAAGGAAGGGATTTTGCCACTGGCATAGGTGCGAGCGATCGCATCACAACGTTCGTTCCCTATGTTACCAGAATGTCCTCTGACATATTGCCATTTTACTTGTTCGCTATTGAGTTCATCTAAGGTTTCCAAAAGGTCTTGGTTTTGGACGGGCTTACCGTCTGACTTTTTCCAGCCTTTCTGTTTCCAGCTTTTCACCCATTTGGTAACGCAGTTAATGAGGTATTCGCTATCAGTATAGAGGGTGATGGGTTGAGTTTGTTGAGATGTTTGCAGAAATTGAAGGGCAGCGATCGCCGCTTGCATCTCCATTTTATTATTAGTGGTGTGAGGCGATGCATCGCCCATTTCGTGAATTGAGCCATCACTGAAGTAGACGACAACACCCCAGCCACCAGGGCCAGGGTTCCCGGTGCAAGCACCGTCTGTGTATATGCTTTGGATTGTGGGTTGGGTGGACATGATTAAGATATTCAATAAGCACAGGACGCTAAGGGAATTAGCGGCGAAAGCGCAGGCTAATAAAGATTAGCACAGCAAAGAAAATACCGATGCCTACACTCCAGCTAAAAACTTCAGCCCGAAACTGCAGATGTTGTTGATAATCATTTGGCTGGGCGAGAATGACGGCGGAGGCTATTTGGCTGGTGGCGAGTCCGACACCTGCGATCGCTATAGTAGTATTGAGGGTGCGATCGCTTTTAGTTTGCTCTAGGTCGATAATACCTTGGATGGTGTTATTGAGATTTTGCAATAACGTTAATCCAGGGCTGAGAATTGCATAATCTACTTCTACTTGTCTCTGATATTTTTTGCCATAAAATTCGCTTTCGCTAAATTTTTCGAGAAATTTTAAGTCGCTATTTGTGTATTTTTGCTGGATGTCTGCTAAATGAGATTGATAATTTTCTAAATTTAATTGAATTGTTCGGCTTTGATTTTCTAAATAGTTTAAGGCAATGGTGTAGTCTGATAAATTGATTAAATTATTTGTCAGACTTTCTTGGAGTTTGCTTAATTTTAGGTTATTGGTTTGCAGTAGCTTTGGTAATTCGCTTGTCTGCTGAATCGATGGCTGAATTTCGATATATTCTCTTTTGAGTATCTGTTTTTGATAGCGACTTTGATAGTATGACCAAACTACTTTATGACGGTATTGCCATAAGCGCAAAAAATCATAATATATCTTTTGTACTTGTTTCCTCATTTCATCTGTTGAAATATGTTCGGGAAACAACCAAATTAAAATGTGATAGTTTAATTTTCTAAATTCATCCCAAAATTCTTTACCATCTACGCCTAAATTTTGTGGGCAATACCACAATTCAAAAATCGTTCCTTCTCCTAACTTGCCTTTGCCAATAAAATCCCGTTGCCATTTATAATCGCTGACAATTTTGGTGTAGCATTCTTTAGCTATCTCTTCAACTTCCGCCTCTGTTTTAGTTTCGGTTAGCTTTCCCCAAAGGGACTTCCAAAGAATAAATTATTCCAAGAAAAATAAGAGACAGGTTTTCTCAAGAATGATAATCATTTTAAGGGGGGAGAAAAGGGGTTGCCCTCGGCAACCCCTTTTCTCCCCCTCATCTATGCATGAAGAATCTATACACTTGTCGTCTGCTTTGAAGTTAAACAGTCTAAATAAGGGATGTTTTGTAGGAATGTATGTAAATTTTCATCACTATAACCATATTTTTCGATTAATTGCTTTCTGACTTCGGCTGCACTGAGTCTGGTATATAGTCTTTGACTTTTAAAACTCGGATCAGTTTGACTATGGAAGTCAACTAAATTTTTGGCGTTGCATAATTGAAGTATGAATTTGAGCGATCGCTATGCAGTGTCCAAGATGTGCATCAACTCATATCCGCAAGAACGGCAGAAAAAATGGTAAACAAAATCACATTTGTGTTTTTTGCGGTCGTCAGTTTATAGATTCTTATGACCACCAAGGTTATTCAGCAGAAGTCAAAAAAGAATGTTTAGAAATGTACGTAAATGGTTTAGGATTCCGTGCAATTGAGCGAGTGAAAAAAGTACATCATACTACTATAATCAATTGGGTAAGAGAGCTTGGAAAGACGTTACCAGATTCACCTGAATATAATGCAATACCGGAAATTACTCAAGTTGATGAACTGGAAACATTTGTAGGTAAAAAAAAACAAAATTTGGTTGTGGACAGCCGTAAATAAGCATACTCGCTTGTGTTATAGCCTGGGTTTTAGGTGACCGCAGTTCTAAAACTTTTAAGCTTTTATGGCAAATTATAAGCTGTTGGCATTCTTATTTTTATGTAACAGATGGTTACCCAGTTTACCCTGGTTTTATCAGCAATGAAGATCATATTGTTAGTAAGACTTATATGACACGGGTAGAAGGCGAAAATAGCCGTTTTCGGCATTATTTGGCGAGACTACATCGGAAAACTTTTTGTTACTCTAAGACCGAGGAAATGCTTAAACTATCTATTCGATTAGTAATACATTATCTCAAGTACGGTTCCGTGGCGCTGCGGGCGCTACGCGCCCACATTTCTTGAGCCGATCGCATGATTCATACTTGGATTCAGCAACGCCAAATTTTTTATGTCTTCTAAAAGATTTGGCAGATGAACTTCTGCTTTATAACGTCCTTTACCACTCATGTTATCAACGCAAATAATACCGCTTTTTAGTTCTCTTGTCCCTTTCCGAATTGTGTCTCGATTCCATCCTAATTCTGATTGTGCAAGCCTTTGCCCTCCTAAACCTAAGCCCTGAACTGTCTGTGCCATAAATTTACGCTTTGCTGCACCAATTAAAAAGAGATGCAGTTTCAATCAACAACTTTTTAAGAGAATCAGTTAATACTATAGTCACCAGTTGCCACACTCAAAAACTCAATCATTATTCAAATTACTACAAAAGGGGGATGAAGGGGCTGCCGACGGCAGCCCCTTCATCCCCCTTTAAAATGATTATCATTATTGCCAATGGAATAGTTTATTTTCTGGAAGTCCCTAAACTAAAAAATACCAATGTCAAAAATGATTGATCTGCCAAATTGCCAAATAATTGTTTTTTTGTATCTCTGCACCAAGTAATAGATGCATATAAGCTGTACGCAGTTACTGAAACATTGCTGCTGTGAGAGCAATTTTCAGGTAAATAGACCACGCGGTAGGGGCGCAAGGCCTTGCGCCCCTACGACAGATGTGGTTCAAATACATTGAAAAAGGTTGTAACTGAAAATGCGGTGTTTTTAAAGCGTCCTTGTTTGAAACCCCTACTTTTAAGTATGAAGTTTCCGACACCCTAACCCCTACACCCTTTTCATTGAGCGATCGCAATTGCAGGTTAGGATTTTACAGTCGGCGCTATTGTTGCAGCAAAAAGCATGGGTGGGAAATTAATTGTATTTGAAGGGGTGGAAGGCTGCGGTAAAACCAGCCAAATACAGCTTTGTTGTCAGTGGTTGGAAAGTTTAGGTATTTCTGTCGTGGTAACTCGCGAACCAGGGGGAACAGAGTTAGGTTTAGATCTTCGGCGCTTGCTATTAGAAAAGTCAGAAGATAAACCAGTTGCCGAAGTGACAGAACTGTTGTTGTATGCTGCTGATAGATCCCAACACGTTGAACAAGAACTAAAGCCAAATCTTGCAGCTGGGAAATATATTTTATGCGATCGCTATACTGACTCTACCATTGCTTACCAAGGATATGGTCGAGGCCTGAACATCGGCTTAATCAATCAACTCAACTATATTGCCACTGGTGGCTTAGAAAGCGACGTAACTATTTGGCTAGATGTCGATGTCGAGGTGGGACTGTCCCGAAAAAGTAAAGATGTTACACTCCAACGTCTAGACCGCATTGAACAAGAGACAATTGCTTTTCATCGCCGCGTGCAGCAAGGATATGCAACTCTCGCAGCATCCCATCCCTCACGAATTGTGCGGGTAGATGGTAGCTTGAGCAAACAGGCTGTACAACAAGTAATTCAGGAAATTTTGCGCTCACATCTTCAGTTGTGATGTCAAAAGTCAAAATTAATTATGTGCGATGCCAGTATTGATGGCTTTATTCAACTGATTGCCCGCTACCGCCCAGACTTCCCAGAGATAATTCAAGGGGCTTCGGTAGCACAGATCGATGCTTTTGCTGAGCTTGTCTATCAAGTCTCGGCACTCACTTTGCCATTAGATTATTATAATTTTCTCTTGAAAATGGGCGTATCCGTTCCTGGGTTCTTTGTAGACACTTCTCGACCTGGGTGGGGCGAACGTATACCTTGGTGTGCTTTTGTGGAAGATGCTTCACCAGACATAGAAAGTTTATTTGAGTACTATAGCTATCAATTGGAAGAGAGCGAAAGTCCACCTTCTCAATGTTTAGCTGTGGGCGTTTTCGGAATGGATTTTGAAGAGGTTTTTTTAGAATGTTATGAAGGTATCGCAGGCCGGGTATTCACCCAAGTATCTGACTCCAAGGTGTTCTGGGCCGAAAGTTGGGTTGGACATCTTTACAAACGGGGATTCCGTTACATTATTAGCAATCATATGCACATCCAAGCCTACAACCCCATCACTTGCCAAGCAGCCTCTCAACTAGCTGAACTAGCACGCACCTATGGCTTGGAAGTTATGTGGTTCAGCGATGCGTTCGACTTTTGTGCAGCAAGCCAGGATTGGGAGATTTTGCTGTACATTTCCAAGTATGCAACCTCTCCTTGGTTTTATTTAGCGGGCAAGAAGCAGTCTCGTTCATGGATTTGGGAACGGCTTACCAGCCCAGCTGTTGACGACTTCTGGCAGTTTATAAAACGCTCAGACGCTTTCGGCAAAATCTAAAATCGCACAAGTGTATCAAAAAATGAGATGATTATTGTTGCCGTTGTGTGCTAAGGAATAAGTGACAGCTATGTTTACTTGGAAAATTTACGGAATAACTGTTGTTACTTTATTTCTAAAAATGTTGGCTATTGTATTAATCCAAGTTAATTCTCGTCGCAAGTCCAACAATTTTTCTACGCCAGAAGATTCTGGTACCATCGGCAAAGGGGCAACTGGAGTTACACAAGAGTCTCAATTACTGCAACGCGCCACTAAAATCCTCAACAATGATGGCGAAAATATTCCGATTTTCTTGTTTTTAGCGACTGCTTACGTTAACTTGGGTTGTTGGGAAACAGGTACGTTAATTTATTTTCCACTGTTTGTTTTGTCCCGCGTTGCACATACCATAGCTTTTCTCCGGGCTATCCAACCGCTTCGCACTCGCGCTTATCAGTTAGGTCTTACCGTGATGATTGTGTTGTCTGGCCATATTCTCTGGACTGCGCTTTTAGGAACTTCTAATTAAAGAAATATCCTATAGCGGCGTTATTATTATTTCCAGAAAAACGCTTGAATTTTGCATAATTTGAAGATAAATAACTGTAATTTTTATAGCTCATCATTGGCTTTTTAGGTTATGTGGAAAAACCAACGTCAAACCTAATCCCTTGGTAGAGACGTTGCATTGCAACGTCTCTACATGGTCATTGTTTTATTTGATAATCTTCAAACGAGTGGTTTTTGACAATAGTCACAGGGTGAAGATTCTTTGGTAGCTTGCTAAAGAAACCGAGTCAACATTGAAAGTTATACCAGTAGATTTTTGTATAAAGTTTGACAATTACTCAAAATATCTAATACAAACCATTAGTCTCTAATTCTTTCCCTCTGTTTTCCTGCCTTTTATAGCCGTAGTCACATAGGTTAGGACATTTTAAAAACTTGAATACCAGGCATAGTAAGACTTTTACCTTCTGCCTCCTGCCTCCTGCCTCCTGCCTCCTGCCTTCTGCCTCCTGCCTCCTGCCTCCTGCCTCCTGGTATAAATGATAAATCCTTAACAGAACATGATATTACTTATACTTCCCCCAATTTAGTTATATTTTGTTTCTAAATTCCTCTTCTTTGTGATTCAAATACATCTGTCTTCAGTGGGGTCAAACTCCAGATCTAGATTTGATAAGGTTGCAAATAACACTGAATACCGATCGATTGCAATTGGAGTTAACAATGACATATACGCAAACTGGCGATCCAACTATTCGTCAACATGTAGAAGCTTGGCGACAATTAAATGTAGATGAACAGCTAGGTTTGTTTTGGTTTATCTATAAAGAAATAGGTAAATCAATTACTCCAGCTGCCCCCGGTGCGAGTACAGCTTCTTCAGAAATTGCTGAAGGTTTGTTTAATCAAGTTAAAGAATTATCCCACGAACAACAATTACAAATTCAGCGTGATTTGATTAACAAAGTTGATACCCAAATTTCTCGCGAATATGGCTCTTTGGGTGATACTACAAAGCTACTTTTTTGGTATCTACTAAGTCAAGGTATGGACAATCGCACTGTCATTCCTGTACCTGGCGATTATCGACTTAGCTCAGGATCTCAAGCGTTATTTAGCAGAATTCAAGCATTACCTTTTGAGCAACAGATTACTCTTTTCCGCGACTACGTTGCTCCAATGGGTGCAGAAGCAAAACCAGGTGCAGAAATTTAGAGCAGGCAATAGGCAATACGCTTGAATTGGTATAAACAAATAAACACAGAGTAAAAACCAAAACTCTTACTCTGTGATTATCTATGTCCTTGGGTTAGTTGCACCCTCAAGTCCTAACGCCCTTTGTTTTGTATTCAATATACTAAAGGCAATTCTAGCTGATTTAATCTGCCTTTTGGTTGGTTTAAATATGTTGATTTTAGATTAATCTTCGTGGTTTTTTATAGCTTTTTATTTACAAGTAAAACATCCGATATATTAATAAAGACATAACAAGATAGTCAAAGTTTTAACGTTGTTAATTAAACTGATTTTCTCATATTGAATACTACATTACATTCCCTATCAAGACAAAAATGTAAATAATTTACTAGAGGTGAGTCTCCTTCTTAAAATCATCGAAGGTTGAAAGCAATCTGGGTGAGCTTTTAAGGAATTTAATATCAGCGATCGCGAAAAACTCTTAGGCTTATTTTCTACCTTTGATTTGATACAATAATCAATATTTTAATCAATACATTACTAAGAGAATTTACCGCAAATTCAGTTGAATAATTATCATCAAAGCTAACTTGATTACGCATAAGTGGTGAATGTTGACTGTTGACTGTTGACGGTTAACAGTCATCAGTCATCAGTCATCAGCATTAATCATCAATCATCCTTTGATAGCGACCTAGCGCAATTAAAGGAAAGTATTGTTGATACATATGATATTTGAGATAAAAATGGCAAGGGAAGCCAGTACCAGTAAAGTCAGCCTCAAACCAAGTACCATCCGGCTGTTGAGTTGTCACAAGGTAGTTAATTCCGCGTTCAATAGCTTCCAGGGCTAATTTGCCAGTTGCTTCACCTGCTGCCAACAAGCCAATTAAAGCCCAAGCAGTTTGAGATGCTGTACTATTTCCTTTTCCTTTCAAGCTGGGATCGTCGTAGCTGCGGCAAGTTTCGCCCCAACCACCATCTGGGTTTTGACATCCCAATAACCAAGCTGCCCCGCGTTCTATATCGAATTTATACTTTTGAGGGTCAATCAAGGCCAGAGCTGACAAAACGCCACTAGTGCCGTAGATGTAATTTACGCCCCAACGCCCAAACCAACAACCTTCTGTTTCTTGTTCATTCAAAAGATAACTCATTGCCCGGTCTAGGTTACGCGGTTCAATTGACAAACCACAAGCACCCAGCATTTCTACTACCCTAGCAGTCACATCTGCGGTGTTTGGGTCAATCATGGCTTTCAAGTCTCCATAGGGAATGGAGTTAAGCCAATCTTGGTCATTGTCTAAATCAAAAGCAGCCCAACCGCCTGGTTTACATTGCATAGATGCAATCCATTTTAAGGCACGGGCGATCGCAGCCTGCTTGATTTTTTCATTAGGCAGTTTCGCTTGATGCAGCGCCATGACTACTACAGCCGAGTCATCAACATCGGGATAAAAGCGATTGTCAAACTCAAACGCCCAAGCCCCTGGTTTTCCCTGGCGATTTTTGACAGCCCAATCTCCGTAGTCTAAAATTTGCTTTTGCAGCAACCATTCGCCAGCTCTTACCACAGCCGGATGATCTGGTGCAAAACCAGAATCTACCAAAGCACGCATCGCCCAAGCTGTATCCCAAATAGGTGAAATACAAGGCTGTACCCGGTAGCAGTCCTCTGTTTCAATCGCAAAATTGTCAATTGCTTGCAACCCTCGTTCGACAATGGGGTCGTTTTGGTCATAATCCAAACACCGCAAAGCCAGCATGGAATTGAGCATCGCCGGAATAATTCCACCCCAGTCGCCTGTAGCTTCTTGCCGTTCTAAAATCCACTTTTCGGCGGCTTTGATGCCTTCTTCCCGGAAGGGTACTAAATTTAGGCGTTCTGCTAACTTGAAGCCATCATCCAAGGTGAGAAATAAATCTGTCCAATCGTTATTTTTGGGTAATTCCCATTGGACTTTATCCACACCTTCAACGTATAGTTCATCTAGGTTGATACCTTGGTCAGTGAGAAAAATCGGTTTGCGATCGCATACAATCAACAACGGTACAGTGCTGGAACGCGCCCAACTAGACATCTCGTAAATATTAACTGGGAAAGCTTCGGGCAGCAGCATTATCCAAGGTGGTAGCGAAGGAATACCGCGCCAGTTGTAGCAGCCAATCAACGCCAAGTGCAACTTGGTAAAAATCCGAGTTTTGCTGACACCACCGCGTTCGAGAATAAATTTTCGCGCCCGAACCAGTGCCGGATCGCTTGCTGGCACACCCAACAGTCTCAGCGCCATGTAAGCTTCAACTGAGGTACTAAGTTCGCCGCCATCACCAAAGAAAAGCTCCCAGCCGCCATGCTCCCGTTGTTCTTGAAGCAGATAGGCTGCAACTTTGTGCAAAGGTCTTTTTTGGTCTGTTCCCCAAATCTTATGCAAAAGCACAACTTCAGCAGTGATGGTGACGTTAGATTCCAACTCTGCCCACCAATAACCTGCCGGATTTTGAATTGAAAGCAGATATTCTTGGCTAGCTGCGATCGCTTGGGCGACTTGCTTGACTTTTACCCTGTCTTGTGTATGCATGAAAAACCGTTCAACCTCAACACTCAACACTAGTTAACAACACGGCAGTACAGGTGAAAAAAATTATTTTCCTCTATCAGTAGACATAGTATTCTGTCTGAGTCACTGAGAATTTGCAATAGGTCAGCCCCCTTCGGAGGAATTAAAAATTAAAAACCCATAAATTAATTTACTAGGTTTATATCCTTTTCTTTTTTTTGAATTTTGAATTTTGAATTGGAGCAAAGCGACGGTCATGGGTGTAATTGTATTCGGATTGATGCTTTTATCCTTGACAATTTGGTTAGGGTTACTCTGTTTTTGGGGACAGTTTTGGCGGTTAGACCAGCAATTAGAGGTTAGGGAAACTAGGCTAAAATCCTTACCAGTGGTTTGTGCGGTGGTTCCGGCGCGTAACGAAGCTGAATTAATACCAATCAGCTTGCGATCGCTCTTACTCCAAGATTATCCTGGTTCTTTAGACGTGTTTTTAGTAGACGACCGCAGCACAGATGGCACAGCAAATTTCGCCCAGGGAGTAGCCTACGCTTTAGGTAAATCCGAGCAATTGCATATCATCTCTGGAGAACCACTACCTCCTGGTTGGTCAGGGAAACTTTGGGCTGTTGAGCAAGGTATCAAAAATGCAAGTAAATTGACACCTGACTATTATTTCCTTACCGATGCAGATATAGAACATGACGCGAGTAATCTGTGCCGACTCGTTGCTAAAGCTGAGCAGGAAAATTTAGATTTAGTTTCAGTAATGGTGCGACTCAGATGTGAAAGCTTTTGGGAAAAACTATTGATTCCCGCTTTCGTCTTTTTCTTCCAAAAACTCTATCCCTTCCGCTGGGTGAATAATCCCAAAAATCCCACAGCCGCCGCCGCTGGGGGTTCGATTCTGATTCGCAAAGAAGCTTTAGAGCGAATCGGTGGTATTCAAGTGATTCGCCAAGCTTTAATTGATGATTGCGCTTTGGCTGGGGCGGTTAAGAGGAGTGTGAAAGTGGAAGAAGAGGACACGGGGACACGGGGACGCGAGGACGCTGAGATATTTTCTTTCCCCGCGTCCCCACGTCTCCCCATCTCCATGTCTTCCCCAACAGGGCGTATCTGGCTGGGATTGAGTACTTTAACTCGCAGTTTGCGTCCGTATAATTCCTTGGCAACGATTTGGGATATGGTTGCTCGTACTGCTTATACACAATTGAATTATTCTCCATTATTACTATTAGGAACTTTGGTAGGGATGAGCTTAATTTATTTAGTTCCACCTGTGGGTTTGATTTTGGGTGTAATTTGGAGTAATTGGGGAATCTTATTTACAGGTTTATTTGCTTGGTTATTAATGACCTTGGCTTATTACCCGACCATCCGCTTTTATAAATGTTCTTTTTGGCTAGCCTTTAGTTTACCTGCGATCGCTTTTCTCTATACCCTGATGACTCTAGATTCTGCACTTCGCCACTGGCAAGGACGCGGCGGCAACTGGAAAGGAAGAGTTTATCCCAATGAATTTTCTTAAGGAACTCGCCAGACAGCATAAATCCTGGTTGCAAGTTTGTTTATGACCTTCAGGTTAGAACACCATAATCAAATTCTCACAGTTCTTGAATGCTTAGATTCTGACATAAGTAAGTTGGTGTGAAAAAATCAAACTATGTTAATAAAGGTTAAGTGAACTAAAAACCTCTTTCCTTCTGCCTCCTGCCTCCTGCCTCCTGCCTTATCCTGACGATAAATATTCACAACTACCTACTTACTTAGAAAGGGTTCGGCTTACTTCGGTGGCGGAACCCTCGCATCCTTACCATCACCAGCCTTACCCCCTACCTTTAGTTGAGGCTGTTTGTTTACTACTAACGGGGTCAACAGACAATGGTTGAGCTGCTTTCAATACCGCATCCAGTAAACCTGGAAACAGCATCTCTAAATCTTCACGCCGCAGAATATTAATGTGATGTGTACCTTCTTTACGTGTAAATACTATCCCGGATTCCCGTAAAATTTTAAAATGATTGGACATGGTAGACTTGGCGATCGCAAAGTCAAACCTCGCACAGCATTGTTCCCCCTCACTCGCCAACAGCCGCACAATCTCTAACCGCACCGGGTCACCCAATGCATACAATACTCCCGGCAAAGAAATATTTTTTCTATCTGGATGATAAAGGAATCTCATAGTTGCATTATCTCATCAAGTAGCATATATTTTTATTATTCGATATTATCGAATTATAGAATTAAATCAGGAAGGCAATTTATGTCATCCATTACAAATGTCACAGAAGCCACATTCAAGCAAGAAGTTTTGGAAAGTACAATTCCAGTCTTAGTGGACTTTTGGGCACCGTGGTGTGGCCCTTGTCGGATGGTGGCTCCGGTTGTAGACGAAGTTGCTGCTGAATACGAAGGACAGGTAAAAGTAGTCAAACTGAACACCGATCAAAATCCTACTGTAGCCAGCCATTATGGAATTCGCAGCATTCCGACCCTGATGGTTTTTAAAGAGGGTCGGCAAGTCGATACTGTCGTGGGGGCAGTTCCGAAAACCACATTAAATAAGACCTTAGCACAGCATCTTTAATGTAGGTAAAGGGCATGGGGCATAGGGCATTGAGCATGGGGAAAGGGGTAAGGGGAAAAGGGGAAAGATTAAATTTATTCCTTTTGCCTTTTCCCTTTAAGCTTTCTCCTTTTCCCTTAGCGAAGCCATCTCCCCAGTCCCCATTACTAGAGGAAATAAGCGGGGGAAGCCAAATGGACTTGAAATTGCATGGTAAATCCGCACTGGTAACTGGCTCAACGGCAGGCATTGGTTTTGCTATAGCCCAAGGGTTAGCTCAAGAGGGTGCATCAGTGATTATCAACGGTCGATCTGAGGAAAGAGTAGCACAGGCGATCGCCAAAATTCAGCAAAGTATCCCCGAAGCGAAAGTTTCTGGGGTTGTTGCTGATGCAGGTACAAAAGCAGGAGTAGAACAACTTGTTCAACAAGTTCCTCAGGTTGATATCCTAATTAACAATCTAGGTATTTATGAACCAAAAACCTTCTTTGAGATTAGCGATGAAGACTGGTTAAAAATATTTGAAATCAACGTACTCAGTGGAATACGTTTGAGTCGGCAATATCTTCAAAAGCAGCTAGAGCAAAACTGGGGGCGGATTGTTTTTATTTCTAGTGAATCTGGCATTCAAATTCCTGTGGAAATGATTCACTATGGCACAACTAAAACAGCGCAGCTTTCCATTGCGCGAGGTTTAGCAGAAATGACAATTGGTACTGGAGTCACTGTGAACTCTGTCTTACCGGGGCCAACCCGTTCAGAAGGCGTTGAAGAATTTATTTCCAACCTAGCGCAGGAACGTGGTACTAGTCGAGGCGAAATTGAGGCTGAATTTTTCCAAAATGTGCGTCCAACTTCCCTAATTAAACGCTTTGCAACTAATGAAGAAGTAGCAGCGCTCGTAGTTTATCTATCGAGTCCTCTAGCTTCAGCAACCAATGGTGCAGCTTTGCGAGTAGATGGTGGTGTTATTCGGTCGATTGTTTAGTGCGTCGGAGTGGGGAGATGAGGCACAGGAAGCAGGGGAGCAGGGGAGAAGTGACAATACCCTCTGCCCCTCCGCTCCTCTGCCTCTTCCCATGCCCAATGCCCAATGCCCAATAATTAATGACAATTTGGAGATATAACCAATGAGTACTGATATTAACTTATTTTCTCCTTATCAATTAGGGGATCTGGAACTACCGAATCGGATAGTGATGGCACCGTTAACCCGAAATAGGGCTAAGGAGGGAAACGTACCACACCAACTGAATGCTACCTACTACGCTCAACGTGCTTCGGCTGGACTGATTATTGCTGAAGCAACACAGGTAAGTCCAGAAGGACAAGGCTATCCGGCTACACCAGGAATTCATTCACCAGAACAGGTGGAGGGCTGGAAGTTAGTAACCAATGCTGTGCATCAGGAGGGAGGGAGAATTTTTCTGCAACTATGGCACGTAGGCAGGATTTCCCACCCTGACTTACAACCGGATGGAGCTTTACCTGTGGCTCCTTCTGCCATTGCTGCTAAAGGTGAAGCCTCAACTTTTGAGGGGCCGAAACCGTTTGTTACTCCTCGTGCTTTGGAAACTTCAGAAATACCGCAGATAGTAGAACAGTATCGTCAAGCAGCGGCGAATGCCTTGGCGGCTGGGTTTGATGGGGTAGAAATTCACGCAGCTAATGGTTATTTAATAGATCAGTTTCTGCGGGATGGCACCAACCAGCGCACAGATAAATATGGGGGTTCCATTGAAAATCGCACTCGATTTTTGTTGGAGGTGACAGAAGCGGTAACTAGTGTGTGGGATTCTCACCGAGTAGGAGTACGTTTTTCTCCCAGTGGGACTTTTAACGATATGCGTGATTCCAATCCCCTGGAGACATTTGGTTATGCGGCTGGTGCGTTGAACCAGTTTAATTTGGCATATCTGCATATTTTTGAAGCAATAGAAGCAGATATCAGACATGGTACGGTTGTTGTGCCTACTAGTCATATACGCGATCGCTTTACAAATACACTCATTGTCAATGGTGGTTATACTCGTGAAAAAGGCGATGCTGTAATAACAAGCAAAGCAGCAGATTTAGTTGCCTTTGGTACATTATTTATCTCAAATCCAGATTTACCTCGACGCTTGGCTTTGAATGCACCACTAAATGAACCAAATCAAGCCACATTTTATGGTGGCGATGAAAAGGGATATACAGACTATCCATTTTGGTCGGCTGCTAGCGAAGCAGTAGCCAACTCATAATTTGCCGATCGCCGAATTTAAAATTTTGGATTTTAGATTTACAATTCTTGCATCCAAGGTTTAAAAATGTTTGGGAGCAAGCGAATTTCTACTGGCTCGGCTCCAAGAAACCTACGTAGAAAGAATCTAAAATCTGTCTTGAAAAGCTTTGATGCTTCCATCTCGCCGCAAAGCGTCTACGACGTATAAAATCTGCGCTTATGCTTTTGGCAAAATCTCAAATCCAAAATTGTTTAACTCAACTATCAGGAGAATCTTATGAGTCCAATCACCCAAATCCAACCTTTAGATGTACCAACTGCGATCGCTCAACGTCGTTCAATTAAAACTTTTAAATCAGACCCCATCGCTCCAGAACTGCTCAAGCAATTGGTAGAGTTAACTGTGGCAGCACCGAGCAGTTTTAATATTCAAGACTGGCAAATTATTCTTGTGCAAGATGAGGCGCAAAAAGCGGCGCTATCAGCAGCATCTTGGAATCAACAGCAAATTGTTCAAGCACCTGTAACCTTTGTATTTGCTGCCAATCCTAACGCAGGCGAACAAGATTTGACCCCTATTTTTGAGCAGGCACTCCAGACTGGGGCATGGAATGATAAGACCGTAGACTACTTTAAAAGCGCCATCCCACAATTCCAAGGTGGTTTAGGCGACAAGCGACGCGAATATGCCATCAAAGATGCGATCATTGCCGCTACCCATTTGGTGTTAGCAGCAGAAAGTTTGGGTTTGTCAACTTGTTTTATGAACGGTTGGATTGAAGAAAAAGTCAAAGAAGTGATTGGTGCTGCGGATAATCCAGATTTAGCGATCGCCGTTTTAGTCCCCGTTGGCTATGCAGCAGAACCACGTTTAAATCCCGGTCGTTTACCACTTTCCTACAACGTTTCTGTAGACAGAATCGGTAACCCATATCAGGGTTAATTTTGGGCATTGGGCATTGGGCATTGGCAGGGGTGGGAAGCTTTTTTATAATCTCCCCACACTTCCCACGCTCCCCATAGCCTATACCCTCTGCACCTATGCCCTATGCTCCATACTTCGGCTTCTCTAGGAGACGCTACGTGAACTTGTAGTAAGCGGAGCCGAAGTACGCTCAGTATAAGTGCCCTATGCCCCATGCCCCATGCCCCTACCCTCATTCCTCGCCCGTCGTTCATTCCACTATGGCTTTTTCGTCGCGGGTTTAACATTCTTAGCTTTGTTGGTGGGAGCCGGAATTCGGTCTGCTCCCGGAGTTTTTATTGTGCCTCTCGAACAGGAATTCGGTTGGAGTAGAGCTACTATATCTTTGGCAATCTCGCTGAACTTGGTACTTTACGGACTAATCGGCCCTTTTGCTGCCACAGTTATGGAAAGGATCGGCATTCGTCGGATGATGGTGTTTGCCTTGGCTGCACTTGCGATGGGTGTTGGTTTAACTACTTTGATGTCAGCGCCCTGGCAGTTAGTTTTGCTGTGGGGCATAGTTGTCGGTTGTGGTAGCGGAGTTATCGCCCTGGTTTTGGGTGCGATTGTTGTCAATCGCTGGTTTTTTGAAAGGCGGGGTTTGGTTTTAGGTATCTTGACTGCGAGTACAGCTACTGGGCAACTAGTGTTTTTACCTATATTGGCTTCAATTACCGATCGCTTTGGCTGGCGAACTGCGGCTTGGATTCTCACTGGTGCAGCAGTTTTAATTATTCCAGCGATCGCTATTTTTATGCGCGATCGTCCCGCGGAAGTCGGTTTGCGACCCTTTGGTGACAACAGCGAAACTGCTGAAGTATTACAGCCGAAAGCAAATTCCATCGCCTCTACCTTCAACGCCCTTTGGCTGGGAATGGGTAACCGCGACTTTTGGCTTTTATTTGGTAGCTTTTTTATCTGTGGTGCTAGCACAAATGGATTAATTGGCACTCATTTGATTCCCGCTTGTATCGATAACGGTATCCCGGAAGTCAAGGCTGCTGGGCTTTTGGCAATCATGGGTCTATTTGATTTTCTGGGGACAACTATTTCCGGTTGGCTATCTGACCGCTGGAATAATCGCTACTTATTGTGCTGGTACTACGGACTGCGGGGTTTGTCTTTGATTTTCTTGCCCTTCAGTTTTAATTTTTCCTTCTATGGACTTTGGGCCTTCGCTGTCTTCTATGGACTTGATTGGATTGCCACCGTACCGCCTACAGTACGTCTTATTGCTAATACCTTTGGTAAAGAAAACGTCGGTGTAATGTTCGGCTGGATTGTAGCAGGACATCAAATTGGTGCAGCCACAGCAGCATTCGGAGCCGGAGTGTTAAGAACTTGGATGGGCACTTATTTACAGGCGTTTATTTTATCAGGCGTTCTCTGCTTGATTGCGGCAGTTTGCGTACTGCGGATTGGTCAAACTCCTACTAAGGGCAATTCCCAGCTATTAAAACAGGAAACTTGAAATTATGGCAACAACAGCATTGATAGTGGGAGCGGGTAGCGGACTAAGTGCCTCTTTAGCCCGCGTCTTTGCGAAAGAGGGAATAAGTGTGGCTTTAGCTGCTCGCCAAATTGAGAAACTGACTCAGCTAACTAATGAAATTGGGGCGCTGAGTTTCGCCGCTGATGCCTCAAAACCAAATGATGTAGAAAAATTATTTATTGATGTTGAAAATCAGCTAGGTTCGCCAAATATCGTAATTTATAATCCTAGTTTCCGCGTCCGGGGGCCTTTGGTTGAACTAGATCCCGATGGTGTGGCAAAAACTCTAGAAGTTACTGCCTACGGCGGCTTTTTGGTTGCCCAAGCTGCTGCCAAACGGATGTTGCAGCAGGGGGGTGGTGCGATTTTCTTTACTGGAGCCACAGCAAGTATTAAGGGTTTTCCTCACTCTGCTCCCTTTGCAATGGGTAAATTCGCACTGCGGGGTTTAGCTCAGAGCATTGCTAAAGAGCTAGCACCAAAGAATATCCATGTGGCACATTTCATAATTGATGGTGCAATTCGCTCGGCCGTCCGCCCAGATCCAGTAGATAATACTGATAGTACTCTCGATCCGGATGCGATCGCCCAAACTTACCTCAATATCCTCCGGCAACCCCGCAGTGCTTGGACATGGGAAGTGGAACTACGTCCGTGGGTAGAGCATTTTTGACCAGATATTTTGCCTACTCAAGAATTATACAGCGCACTTGTTCATTAGACTTCTTGCAGAAGTGGGAAAAGCACTTTTGCAAGAGGTCTATTGCCGATTTAATCTTTAGAATGCAAAATTAATCGCGTTTTTCAAAGCAGCCACTGACACATTATTGACCTGAATATACTTAATTGCATGACCCCCACCAGAGGAACCATCTTGGTCAATTAAGACGATGGCATTAGTTCCCTGAGTCTTAAAGTTCAAGTACCCGCCAGCGATCGCACTGGCAAAGTCCAAGGTCAGACCATATTGCTGGAAAAGTTGCCCCAGCACAATCTTGTCTGTACCTAATTCAAAGTCAGCGATCGTATCGCCCGCATCCTTAATATTTGTATAAACAAACGAGTCTGCACCCGCACCACCTGTGATGAAATCTTTCCCTTTGTAGCCAGTAATAATGTCATTGCCAGCAGTGCCATAGAGAGTGTTGGGTTTACAGTTGCCATTGATAACATTGACTTGGACTTCAAATGCACCAATGTCCACCTTGCCATCGGAGATCCGACTAAAGCTTGAACCGCGCTGGTCAAAAGGTATTGGTTCGGTGGTATTGTCGTCGCCATCTAGGTCTGTGGTATCAAGGGGCAGATCTGCGTTATTACCACCGTTAATGGCTTTGCTACCTGTGACGAGTGCATGAGTTTTAGTTGCACCACCGTTGTCTCGTAAGGTGGTATCTATGATCTCTGTAATCGGTACGTCTAACTGTTCGTTAGCATCAAAGCCTGTACTACCATTAATGCTGCCAATCAGGTTAAAGCCATTGCTGAGAAAGTTGCCGAACACATCCGAGTTGCTGGTATTTATTGGATCGTTTTTGGAAGGGTCAAAGTTACCAGCAATTATGCTATTGCTTACTATTACGATGCGGTCGTTGTAGATGCCACCGCCAGAGTTTGCCGTATTACCAGTTATAGTAGTGTTCAACAGATTTATACGACCTAAGTTAGCTATACCACCGCCAGTCCCATCTGCCGTATTCCCACTGATAGTACTGTTGTTTACTGTTACATAAGCGGACTGAAGGTTGGAGTTAATAGTAATATAGATACCACCGCCACTGTATGCCGTATTTCCATTGATAGTACTGTTGTTCACTGTCACATTACCAAACAACGCATAGATACCGCCACCGAAATTATCTGAAGTGTTGCTGCTAATAGTGCTGTTATTTACCGTCAAGCTACCAGAATCGTTCAAGATGCCACCACCAACACCATCTGCCGTGTTGCCACTGATAGTACTGTCGCTTACTATCAATGTGTTTCTATTCAAAATACCACCACCCTCAAATGTAGTATTTTCACTGATGATACTGTTAGACATCGTGAGGAAACCACCGTTAGCTATACCGCCGCCACTGCCCGCTGACGAGTTGCCACTAACAGTACTCTTAGTTAGTGTTAGGGAGCCATAGTTAAGAATACCAGAGCCGAAAACTGAGTTATTGCGACTTATGATGCTGTTAGCCACCGTCATAATGCCACTGTCAGCGTTGTAGATACCGCCTCCCTGAGACGCTTCAGAATCACTGACAGTACTGTTGATTAACGTTAAAGAGCCAGAGTTATAAATGCCACCACCGCCGATAAAATCGTCAAACGCTTTAGAGTCACTGATGGTACTGTCGCTTAACGTTAGGTAGCCAGAGTTATAAACGCCACCACCCACAAATGCAGTGTTGCCACTGATGATAGTGTCAGATATCTTCATGACACCACTGTTAGCTATACCACCGCCATATAAATTATCACCAAAATCTCTTGAGGAGTTGTCACTAATAGTACTATTGGTTAGTGTTAGGGAGCCAGAGTTAAGAATACCAGAGCCAAAATCTGATTTATTGCGAGTGATGATACTGTTAGTCACCGTCATAGTGCCACTGCTATAGATACCACCGCCTCTAACAGCCCCATTAGAGTCACTGACAGTACTATCGCTTAATGTTAAGGAACCAGAGTTATAAACGCCACCACCTAACTCATTTATCGACGTGTTAGCACTGATGATGCTTTTAATCACCGTCATAATGCCACTGCTAGCGTTGTAGATACCGCCTCCCTGAGAAGCTTGAGAGCCACTGACGGTACTGTTGCTTAGCGTTAGGGAACCAGAGTTATAAATACCACCTCCTTCTCCAGAGTTGCCATTGTCAATAGTCAGCCCTTCAATTTCTACAGTGACACCACTACCGATCTCAAACACACGACTGGCATTGTTACCGCTAACTGTGAGTAAATCTGCACCTGTGCCCTTGATGCTGAGATCGTCTGTAATCACCAGGCTACTACCACCGAGAGTAATCAAATCAGCGATGTCGTCGGCGAATAGACCATCAAAATTGATGATGTCTAATCCAGCTGAAGTATTGGCCTGTGATATTGCTTGCCGTAGCGAACCACTACCGCTGTCTTGTGTGTTGCTGACTGTAAATGTAGACATTGATGGTGTTACTCCTAATTTTTCGATCGGGCATCCAGATGACTCTAAAGCTCATACTTGTAGCAGTGAATGGCACTAAGAAAACGTCAAATGTCGTCAGGGCAAGGTGTTGGGGGTAGGGTGTGGGGTGTAGGGAAAGATCGAGAACAGTTCAACAACAGTAAATATAAGTACGGACACAAATAAATCTCTGGCTCACTACTGTTGTTTACTACACCCGACACCCGATACCCCAACCCAAAGCCTTATAGATAATCGGTTTGCCGTTAACTTAGTGCCATTCCTTGTAGCAGTAATTTTCCCAAATATTGTTTTATTTATTACCCGATATTGACCAGTAAGTACTGGTGCTATTTTTCTCAAAATTCCTGGTCATGCAATGACAGAGGAACACACACTTTGGTTTGATATTAATAGAGTCGATTTCCCAAGACAACGCTTTTTTGAAGGCGTCAAAATTATTTTTTATCAGCAATTTTGAGAAAAATCACTTTCTATAATACAGCTTTTTGCTTGATTTAAGTATATTGTTACAGTAATTTTACGGTTGTTCAAAAAGGGATACATTAGACTTGTTGCAGAAGTCGGGTAAAAAGGAAGAAAGAAAAGGTAAAGCAATAGAATTTTCCCCATACGCATGATTTATTCTTGACCCATAAATTAAGTAAAATAGTTAACTTCATACCTCCGTTTTCCCTAAATTTTCAGCATAATTTCTAATTGACAAAATAAAGATTGTCTTAATCTCTCACTAATGCTCTATATTGATTAGTGGGAGACGTTACATATAATTAGAACTCAAGGAAAATGGGGATTAGAGGGAGATACTCACAACTAACCAATGACTCCTAACTTATGAAAATTGATTTTGGTGCAACTGCTGTTGATTACGCAAAACACCGCGCTGGTTTTCCCAATTCATTATTTAACAAACTGTCTGAATATGGTATTGGTTTACCAGGGCAGAACATTGTTGACCTGGGTACAGGAACAGGAACGCTAGCACGGGGTTTTGCTAATAGAGGTGCTTATGTGATTGGCATCGACCCATCAGTTTCACTTCTAGAACAAGCTAGACAGTTAACCGAATCAGCCCAAATTAAAGTAGATTATCGAGTTGCCACTGCTGAGAATACTGAGTTATCAGATGCAAGTGCTGATGTAGTCACCGCTGGACAATGTTGGCATTGGTTTGACCGTGTACGTGCTGTCAAGGAAATTACCAGAATACTGAGAGCGAATGGTTTAATTGCGATCGCTCATTTTGATTGGATACCTTTAAAAGGTAATGTCGTTGAAGCAACAGAACAACTTATTAAGGCTCATAATCCCGCGTGGAATCTCGGCGGCGGTAATGGATTGTATCCCCAGTGGTTACAAGATATTGGAGAAGGCGGATTTCGAGACATCCGCACATTTTCTTACGATGTATTTGTATCTTATACCCATGAAGATTGGCGGGGACGAATTCGTGCTAGTGCAGGCGTGGGAGCGAGTTTGACACCAGAAAAGGTAGAAATATTTGACCAGGAATTAGCGTTATTACTCGAAGCGAAATATCCTACACCAATTCTGCAAGTGCATCATCGAGTGTGGGCAGCGATCGCTAAATCACCGCAACCGTAGTTATAATTGCAACTTGCATAGAAATTTGCTGATTAAGTTAGAGTGCGAGTGGAGAGAGAATTGGTAAGTAGAACAGGGTAAAAAAACCAAAATATGTAACGAAAAGTAAAGTTGCCCAAAAAGCTCTTCCCTTCTGCCTTTTGCCTCCTGCCTTGTCATAACGACAATTTTCAACACCGACCTACTTATAACCACCTTGGCTGTTGCTATAACTCATGGTTTCCGGCCTACAGCCAAAACCACAGAAGCGGGAATCTGAATAACATTATCTGTAGCGTACTTCTTGGCTCCCTGAATAATCGCATTCTCGATATCGTGACTTTGCTCTTGGGTTTGCATTGCCAACATCGGCCCAAGACGTGCCGAACTTGCAATAATCGTTGGCATTACATCCTGTGATTTAGAGAAAGTCCATGTTATTGGCAATTCGGTGACAGACACCGACGTAAATCCGCTGGCGCTTAAAATCTTTTGGCATTCGTCGGGGTCGCCGAAACGAAACAGTGGCGGCCCTGGAGGTAAATCCACGTCGATGATGCCATAAGTCTGCACTGCTCCCAGAATCAAGGCCATGAAAGGATTGCGTGCTGGTGGTGTCCAGCAAGTGAAGGCATAGCGCCCACCTGATTTGAGGACTCGCAAAGACTCGGCGATCGCTTTTTCTGGTTCAGGAAAATGCAAAATGCCCAAATTACATACGACCGCATCAAACTTATTAGACTCAAAGGGAAGGTTCTCGGCATCTCCAAGGTGAAATTCTATTTGAGGAAATCGCGATCGCCCAATCACTACCATATTCTCAGCGTAGTCTAATCCAGTAACTATAGCCTGTCGCTTCAATGCCGCCGCACTCAGCCATCCCGTACCACAGGCGACATCGAGCAATCGACTACCAGATCCGGTTTCTACAGCATCCAATATGCCTTCATTAGCTTGAGACGTTACATGAGCGATCGCTCCATCATATCCTTGAGCCACCCTGGAAAATCCCTCACGCTCAAACTCTTTGAATGCTTCGCGATCGATGGCAGGGTCACCCATCATTTTTTGCTCCTTTCCTTTAAAAAAAAATATAACACCTCCGTAAATCCTATATGTTTACATAGCAGTTAAACCATACTTTAGGACATAAGCTGACCATCAAACACAGACATCAATAGCCTTTCTTTGCCTGTTGCCCATTGCCTGTTGCCCATTGCCCATTGCCTGTTGCCTCCTATCTGAAAATGAGAAGGTTAGGAAGAAACTAATTTAACCGTTGGAGAATAAAACCGGAGAATCGAGAATTTTCAATTGGATCAATACCAAAATCAACAAGGTATAAACTGTTGAAGAAATTAGACCAGTAAATAACTCTTTTTTGAGGTTATGCTCTTTGGGTTCTTTTTGAAAGATGTCCTTAGAACCAAATTGCATCAACAGAATTCCCACAATATTGGAGAGCCAATACCCTATAATGGAACAGGGTAAAAGTAATTTTGGGGAAAGTAAACTGCATCCATAGCCAAAAGCATAAGCTATTGGCAGATTAAAAAGTAAGTCATTCCACCAACATAGTGGTGACAATAAATATCCCAGTACTAGAAAAAACCCACCTCTAAGCTTTTTGAAAATATCTCTTTTGAACTCCTTTGAAATAGCTGGCTCTAACTGCTCAGTCATTGTCTGGTTTTCGAGGCTCAACTCTTGACTCACTTTTTGGACGTTTTGCATAAAAACCCACTATTCCTACCTACTTAGTGTAGTTTAATCTAAAAAGTAGGCCAAAGTCTAGTACACAAGCGATACCATTTTGGGCTGTTGGCACTAAAAGCTCTACCAATTGTCATTGGTTATTAGTAGAGACGTGATTAACCCTTGTCTGTACAATAGTCTGCACATCTGTTGGATGTATATAGCAGTTGCAAAAATCTCAAATAATAATAGCTACAATAAAACTACTGAACTATCTGAATAGGAAAATGACAGATTTAACTGCAAATAACACATTTGTCATAGCAGGAATTGTGTTTGTAACAATTGCTGTCATCGGGCAATCTAAATTAGGTTTTATTGAAATTAATCCAGGTTGCTTTGGCAGATTCTTGGCTTTAATTATTGGGATTTCAAGCCTTTTATATGCGGTGGGATTATTCAATTTTTCAGTAGCCAATCTTGATTCATTAAGAACTTATTTGCTAGAACTAATTCAACAGAGTCTAAGCTCAATTAATGAACTTTTACAAGGTTCATAATGATTGGTAAAGATTGAAATTTGGGATTAAGGGTAAAGGTGTTAATAAAACTCCAAGAAATAAGTTAGTACTACTTGTAGGGTGGCTTGGAAAGGCCACCCAATCAATAGGGCGGGCGAGACGCCCACCCCACAATAGTTAATTGGATATTTTTTGATTTGTCAGTTCCTAATTTAGCCTTGAACTATTGTAAGTAGAATTAATAATACGCTCCGAGAAGGCTGTAAGTCAGACTAGCTAGTACTAATAGAGTAACAATTACATAAATAAATTCTCGCTTTATTAGAAAAGCCAATAAAGAAATTACTACCCGTAAAATTGGAGTAGCAATTAGTAGTAATAGTCCCAGTTGAATAATACCGCGGTCGCTACCTGATAAAACTGCTTGCACTACACCAACTGGCGAGCGAAATTGTAATGGTTCTCCACGAAAAAACTGATATCTAGCAGGTTCAGCACCGTGATGAATCAAGTAGAGGATACCCCCCAATAAAACTACAGCACTAGCTATTAAAACGCCATATTTAAGTAGGTTACTGAGCAAATATTCTAATTGTTGTTCGCTTGATGTTTTCGTTACATTCTTGTTAGCATCAATTTCAGAAGTATCTGATAATTGCGCCACTTTGTTAACTTGCTGTTCTTCTAACTTCTCAATATCAGAGTGTGAATTTTCTGGTGATAAGGTTAGTGCAATTACTTTACTCTCTGGCTGTGCCGATAATGCCCAGCGAAAACCAGCATTTAATTTATACATTCTACAGCCCCCCTATTAAATTGTTGTAGACCATCTTTAAGGCCATTACCACTAGCACAATGCTGAAAATAGTTCTTAAAATCTCTGTTTGTGTCCCTGCAAGGACTCGTGCGCCCAAAAAAGCACCAGGTAACACTCCCAACATTACCGGCATGGATAGTCCCGGATCGATATAACCTCGTGCTAGATAAACTCCGGCTGAGGCTGCTGCTGTCACGCCGATCATAAAATTGCTAGTAGTGGTAGAAACTTTGAAGGGTAGACGCATGGCTTGATCCATTGCTAAGACCTTAAATCCGCCGGAACCAATACCCAGCAATCCAGAAAGCACGCCAGCTAAAATCATCATGCCAAACCCCATTGGTACTGAATGAACTTGATAAGACATCAGTCCATCAGGAGTTGGATAACTGTTATTTAGTTTTAGATAATTTGCTAGAGGATCTGCGGGTTCATCTTCAGTGTTTTCTATTCTTGGTCGTTGTGAAAGGTATGCTGAATAAATCAGAACGATCGCCAATACAATAGTTAGTGCTTTGACAGACACAAAAGTAGCAATTATCGCACCGACGATGGCGCCGACAGTTGTCCCTACTTCTAAAAACATCCCCAATCGCAAATTGGTATAGCCTTTTTTAATGTAAGTAGATGCTGCACCCAACGAAGTAGCGATTACAGATACTAGAGAAGCACCAACCGCATATCGGATATCGACGCCAAATACTGAAGTTAATAAAGGGACAATTACTACTCCACCCCCTAACCCAGTTAACGCGCCTAAAAAGCCAGCACTAAATGAACCGAGCCAAACTAATAAAGAAAATTCTAAAATTGACAAATTTAATACCTCTTTTTTTTAATGTATAACAGGATGCCAAATAATTTTTTGTATTCTTTAAAACTTAAACGACATTGACTATTGTAGAGACGCGATTAATCGCGTCTCTACTAATGACCAATGATTAATGACAAACTACCGCTATCCACAATGATAAAAGCGCCTAATCCCATTAAGACAAAAGGCATAAAATCGTTACCGTAACGAGTTAAAAGGGTGGCGATCGCAGTATTATGGGTTAATTTGTACGCTACATAGCATAGAAATCCTACTAGCATAAAAAACACTCCCAGAATTATTAGCAGACTCTCCCAAGTACTGCTAGCAAATAAAGGAACATAAATACTAATATTGTCAGTACCATTAGCAAAGGTGACTGCTGCTACGCTGTAAGTTTGAAAATTGAGAAATTTACTTAAATACGAGCTTTCAGACTGCTCTGTTTCTGTTTCTTCTGATTCATCATCTTCTCTATTTAGCAAGCACTTAATACCAATTGCTATGGGTACTAAACCAAATAGTCCAATCCAAGGTTTTGGTAAGATTAAGCCGCCAAAGAAAGCAGGAAGGCTAGCCATTACTAACGCTGTAAAACCTAGATACTGACCAGTGACTATATGCCAACGTCGAAGCTTAGCATTCACCTGGGAAAAAAACAGCGTCAAAATAACAATATCATCGATATTTGTGGCACTGAAGGCAGCTGCACCTGTACTAATTGCAGTAACTAATCCGCTCATATTAATTTTAGATTTTAGATTTGGGCATGGGGCATGGGGCATGGGGCATGGGGCATGAAGAGGTGTGGGAGGATGGGGAAGAAATCTTTCCCCCCACACTCCCCACACTCCCCCATCTCCCCAGTCCCCAGTCCACAATCAATTCCTGTTATCGCTGAATCTGTTGTGAATTTCTTCAATGCCTTGGCGCATTTTCACAACCAGGTTTGGAGAACGTAGTCTTTTGATGATGAACCACCCACAAGTGGCAAGTATGTATAACAAAAACAAGTAGGGGAAAGTATTGTAAGGAGCTTCGGGAACTGGAAAAAGTGTACTGCCAGGAATTCCTACGCTACCTAAAACCGGAATCATCATGAATCCAACTCCGAGAACAGAAAACACCACATCTCGCCGCCGAAGTTTTCTAATTTTGTATAGGTAAACTGGTGCTGCGACGGAAATCAGAATGTACACCGTTAAAAATCCATAGCTACAAATTGCCCCTAAATAGCCCATACTCTCGAACAACTTGATGTTAAATAGGGACATAACAGCAGGCACGAAAAATGTAATCAAAGAACACATCGTGACTGCAACATGGGGTGTTTTATTGGATGAGTGTGCTGTTCCCAATGAGGAATGGAATACACCATGACGTGCCATCAGGAAAGATACTCTAGCGGCTGGGTTGATACTGCCAAGGATGCAAGCAAAGAAGCTAAATAAGGCACCCAAACCTACAAGTTGCCCCAAAAAGCCAACTCCTGCTTGTTGGGATAAAAAACCTAGAGGTTCTTCAGTTTGACTTATGGAGACGCCAGTACCACTAAACCCTAAGACTTCTATATAGGTTGTTGATATGTAGAACAGACCCGCGAGGATAACGCTACCCATTACAGATTTAGGGATTGTTTGTAATGGTTTTTTTGCTTCATCACCCAGCGATGTAGCACTTTCAAAGCCAGAGAAAGCAAACATTACCAATACAAGTCCTGTGGCCACACTCCCTGGAGTCGTACCAGAGAGGGTTAGTTGGGACATATCCAACGCAAAACCTTTGTGTGCCCAAATAATGATGCATAAGATTGCAATCAATAGGACTGAAGCTGCTTCCATCCAGAGCATCGCGACAGCTGAAAGTTGGATATCTTTATAGGCTGCATACCAGGAAATTCCTGCGCCGATCGCCAGCAATGTAAGACTGGAGGGATGAATGCCCAAATGACCAATTAAGACACCGCTGAAGTTGGCAAAACCGCACAAAACAGACATCCCTGTAAATAAATAAGCTAACACCAAACTCCAACCGCAAATCACACCTGCTGTGGAACCAAGTCCTTTAGAAATATAAGAGTATAGCGAACCTGGAGAAGCCGAGCGACTAGCAAATTGGTTGATGTTGATACTCACAAATAATAGCCCCATCAAACCAATCAGAAAACTCAGCCAAGTGCCGTTTCCTGAAAGTGCAACGATTAAACCAATATTAGATGCTGGTATTGTCGTCGGTGCAATTACAGCAAAAGATTGGGCCAATACTTCTGAGAAAGAAAGACAATCTGGTTTTAAACCATGAATACTTTGATGGGATGATTTTTCTGTTTTCATTGAGTAAGTTTTAATCTCTGAAAAGACGCATATATCGATAGAGTTACAGGTAATTAAATCTGATTTTTTGAGTAAAATTATCCTTTGACCAACCGCCGATTTATAGTTATGGGTATTGATATATCTTTAACTTACATACTTATGTCTTTAGTCGTATTTCTCTAGATAGATTTAATACTACCTGATGTATTTCCTACAATCAAGCATTAGTAAAAATTTGAACTGAATTTTTATTTGCAAAATATTTCAAATTAATTTTTTCTAATGTATATCATAAATTAAGTTAAAAATAATACCCGGTTACTCGCTAGGAATTATTGGAATTAAATTTTTATAGATGGCGAAATCCTTGCAAAAGCTGGCAAATAGAATACAGTTCGGCATATTACTTAAAAGTAGATGTATAAATTAATTACTAATTTGGTATTTTCAAAAAACCATTTAAATGATATGTAAAACAGAAATTAATACTTGTAATCTCCCAAAAAACCGATGACTTAGGGGTGATTTTTGAGAAAGATTTAAGATTTAAGATTAGTTATGATGTTGACAATTGTGTTTAAAATGTCATCAGCTGCAATCTTTAAAATTTGGAAAAAAACATGAAAAACTTTAAATATTTTTTGATGGCGGTTTTATTACTTGTAAATTTAGTATTTGCTGAACCTTCCTTAGCCGATCGCCCGGAATATTCGGAAAATCCCGATTATATAAATTTGACTGAAGAGTTAAATAATTTGCAAACTCTCAAAGAAACACAAACTAAATTAGAGGGTGCAACATCAGAGCAAATTGACCAAAAAATCAATGAGTTAGAGTTGCAAAAATACGCCTTTGAATCAGGAATCGACTGGGGGCAATGCAGTAATCAAACAGGGAAGACTCTAGCTATCTATGGGCCCGAACCAGATGTTGATGATGATGAATATTCCGAAGGGGCTGCACTGTATTTTCTGGGAAATGGTGAGACAACTCAAGATAGATGGAATTGTAAGGGAGTTTATCTACCAAATGATGTTACAGCGATCGCTTCCGGCGCAGGTGGACAACAAGAAGAATTGCCTGGTGGTGTTGCGATTAAAGTTCCCAATGGAACTAACTTAGTTTTGAAGGCGAATCCAGATACTGGAGCGATCGAATTCAATCAAGCTGGTACTAAAATCTTGAAAGCTGGTGAAGCGAATTGGTTTATTCCAAACGTATCCCAAAATATTGTAGATGCGCGAGTAACTAACGCACCGACTAAAAAGGCTTAAAGTTTTCGTATATACAGCAGTTTTCTTTTGCATGAGGTACAAAGTCACTGGTTTTGAGGCAGGAGGCAGGAGGCAGGAGGCAGAAGGCAGGAGGCAGAAGAATAATTTGATTTCTGAATCTTTGGTTCTATACCTCATTTAGTTGCAAACTGCTGTAAATTACTGCTTTACTAATGGCCAGGGTGTTGACTGTTAACTGTTAACAGTCAACAACCATCACTAATATTTTTCACGACTCAAATAGGATTGCTGCTAATTGAGGATTTTATGACTGAGCAATATGACACTGTTGCTGGTATTTAAGTAGAACAGCGTAAAAAAACCAAAATATGTAACGAAAAGTAAGTTGCCCAAAAAGCTCTTCCCTTCTGCCCCCTGCCTCCTGCCCCCTGCTTCCTGCCCCCTGCCTTGTCATAACGACAATTTTCAACACCGACCTACTTACGAGCGTCCGTTTAGCTGATGTTATATGCTACAGCCAGGGCCTTCAAGACCTTCTGGAAAACTGATTAATTCCAAGTAATCTGGATTTGCTAGTAATTGTTTTGCTGCTAGTAATCCGGCAATGCTCCAAGTTTGATAAATTCTGGCTTCCTTGCCAATCAAACGCCCATTGTTGCCATCATAATATTCCGGGAATTTATCTTCAAATAAACGACTTTCAGCAATGGCGATCGCTTCTTGGGCAAGTTCTATCCTACCTGTTTTTATTGCCGCAGCGGTAAATATCCACAATAAAACAGGCCAGTTACCACCATTGTGATAAGACCAAGCAATGTTCTTAGTGTCACATCCTGTAACAATTCTCCACTCTAAACCTTCCAAAGCCGGAAAGCAGATTTTAACAGGCATGTAGCCAATCAAGTTTTCCCAGCGTTCGGCGAACAAATTCATGATGCTTTGAGATTCTGTATCGCTTGCCAGGGAAGCTAAGATTGCCATCAGATTCCCCAAAGTAAAAAAGCGAAAATCCATTCGTCCCGGCCCCAAATTCCCGGCTAAATATCCTCCAGTGTCCGGTAACCACTCAGTCAACCAACTGGGAATAGATTCGGAATGGATGTTGAATTTATTCGCAACTTCTTTACCAAATTCGTTACCTTTGTAACGATAAATTTCCCGCAATCGTTGTACATCTAGCCAATAATAATTGCGGATATGATATTTTAAAGCTCCCAATCGCCTATTAACTTTACCCAGATAATCACCATTGCCATCTGGTAAAAGTAATTCCTTAGCTGCCCTCAATGAGGCATAAAATAATACCTGAATTTCTAAAGGATGTTCGTAAACTCCCAGACGACGGTCAATCATAAACGCGCCATCGGGAACTAACATTGTTGGGTACATGGAAAAGCGATGTACCAAACAAAGATCTAAAATTAACTTGATTCCTCCTTGAAAATCTGGTTGACGCGCCAAAGCCAAATCGCCTGTAGCTTTTTCATAAGCACGTAGCAGCAGAATCCACCACATACAAGAATCAACTGGAGGAACGCGAGCGATCGCTTGTTCGCCAAAATCAGCAACCAAAAATTCCTCGCTTTCAATGGATTGGACTTTGAAACTGGCAGGCATTAACCCTGCTCCCGGCTCAAAGCAATCCATCTGCTTTTCATGACTTTGTAATTTCAGTGTCTCTATTAAAAAATTGCGAACAATCTCTGCTTTGCCGTGCATCAAAAACACTAAAGCAGAAGGCACAAAATCCCGAAGAAAACACTGGTCATAATTGAGTAAATCTGAATGTGGATCGTGAGCGGCTACCGTACCGATGGGTTTTCCTTGATAATAAATTATTGACTTTTCCAGAAATTTCCAAGCTTCTGCTTCTAGCAAACTCTTGTTATTGCTCGTGGGAGTCATAGGTGTGTAATTCCACTAATGGTATGTATAGCAGTTGAAGCAGAATTTAGGGAATAAATCGAACTAAAAGCCTTATATCAAGAGACTTTCGCAAGCCTATTGCCTATTGCCTATTGCCTGTTCCCTGCTATATCGGCTCAATCGTGGAAAGCACGCCCGCTCAACTCTTAAGCCGACCAGGTTTCCCGGAAATCAGCATACAGAGTCAATCCACCATCTACAAACAGCGTTTGTCCGGTGATGTATGCTGCCTCATCCGAAGCTAAAAAAGCCACTGCGGCTGCCATTTCTTCAGTAGTGCCAGCCCGCCCCATTGGGATGTGACTTTCCACGATCGCCTTTTTTTCAGGGTCATTTGTCCAGGCTTCATTCATTGGTGTGATTGTCGCTCCGGGGGCAACGGCGTTAACACGAATACCTTGGCTAGCATATTCCAATGCTAAACTTTTGGTCATATTTTCCATCCCGCCTTTGCTAATAGAATAACTGATATACATCGGTCGAGGAATAATTTCGTGAACGCTGGAAATATTAATAATCACTCCCTGACGATTAGCAGACAGTAGGTGTTTAATAGTTTCACGGGCGCAGAGATAAGCACCCCGGAGATTGACTGCAATCACTCGGTCAAAATCTGCTGTGGTAACTTCATGAGATGGACTTTCTGTTTGAATACCAGCATTGTTGATGAGAATATCTAAACTGCCAAATTCCTTAACAACAGTGTTAACCATCTCAACAATGTCTGATTCTTGGGAAACATCTCCCTGAACCAACAACGAATTCACACCACAACTTTGAATATCTCCACAAGCTTGTTGTAATGCCATTTCTTGTGTTTCTGCCGCAGCTTCAGGGTCTTTGCGGTAATTGATAGCGATATTGCACCCTTCTTGAGCAAGTTTAATGGCGATCGCTTGACCGATACCTGATGTTGCACCTGTAATTAAGGCATTCTTTCCTTTTAACCCTATCATATTTTCTCACTCCAAGGATTTTAGATTTTAAATTTTAGATTAAAAGTCTTAATTACTAACTTGTAAAGTAGAATTCCAAACAATAAGTAGATGACAAAAATATTTACACTCATTGCGAACAATTACAATGATATTGTGTAATGAATTTTTTCACACTACTTACTACTTTGTGGAATTTGGTATTAATCAAAGAATTTTGGATTTTAGATTATTTATTGAATCCAAAATCAGTCTTGAAAAGTTTTGATGCCTGCGGGAACGCCAAAAGCCGACGCTCAAACTTTTCGCCAAATCTCAAATTACTCCCTTCCGGCTCAAAGAATACCGGAAGGGAGTAGTACCTATCGCAAATTCGCTGGTACTTCTTTAGGAACTACCCAATAGTAAACAGTTTTGCCCTCTACATTTAGCGTTTGGTCTGGTTTCCACTCTCCCATATCGAAGGCGTGGGAAACAATGCGAGTACCAGGTTTGAGTTGTTTTAGGAGTATGGGGCGGAGTCTCTCGTTGATTTCTGGTAATAGGTAAAGCGTAACTACCGTTGCTTCACTAAAATCAGTATTGAACAAGTCCTGCTGAACAAACTTCACGCGGTCTGTTACTCCTGCTTTCTTTGCATTTTCATTAGCTTCTTGAATGCGTTGGGGGTCAATATCTATGCCCACACCGCGGGTACCAAAATTTTGTGCCGCAGTAACCACAATTCGCCCGTCACCACTGCCAAGGTCGTAAAGTACATCATTTTTGCCCACTTTTGCCACTTTTAACATTGCATCTACCACTGGCTGTGGAGTTGGCACATAAGGAACATCACCAGGGCGTTCTTGGGGTTGAGTAGTCGGTGTAGCTGCGGGAGTTACTGTTTCAGTCTCAGCTGTTAAAGTAGAAGGTTCTGTCGGAGTTTCAGCATTACGCTGTTCCGTCGTGCACCCGGCAATTCCCAAGCTGGTAATACTAACTCCTGTAACCATTAAAAACAGAATTTTTTTGAAGTTCATGAATTTTCTCCTTTGTGAATTGTGATTGGGCATGGGGAGGTGTGGGAGGTGTGGGAGGTGTGGGAGGTGTGGGAGGTATGGGAGGTGTGGGAGGTGTGGGAGGAAAGGGAAGCATAAATTCTCTTTTTCCTCATCTCTCCACACTCCCCTCTCTCCCCACACTCCCCACACTCCCCTCTCTCCCCACACTCCCCACACTCCCTCATCTTTCCGTCCCTGCGTCCCTTCTGCGCGGTTGATTATTCCAGAGCAACAGTGGAATACCTGCGATGACAACTAAGACACCTACAATTGCTCCGACGCCTGTGTAAACTAAGCTGGAATACAGTAAGTAACCGCAGACGGCGCAAAAGAGTAATGGTGTGAAGGGATAAAATGGCACACGAAACGGGCGCACTATGTGGGGTTCTCGCATCCGTAAGACCAGGAGAGAGACGCCTGAAAGTAGGAAGAAGAACCAAAACACGGGGGCGGTGTAATCCACCATTGTTTGAAAGCCTTTGCGGGTGAGTGTGCCTAAAAAAACAAGTGCTAAGGCGATCGCGGCTTGCAACAATAAGGCATGGGTAGGGCTGCTAGGACGTTGCTGCCAGCGTCCCATAAAACTGAATAGGGAAAAATCTTGTCCCAGTGCGTAATTGGTACGCGCTCCAGTAAAAATTGTGGCGTTGGTTGCACCTAAGGTGGCGATCGCAATCAGGATGCTGATGAATAAGGCTCCCGGTGTACCCCAAAGCGATCGCATTAAATCTGCGGCTACTGCTTCTGATTGTGCCATGTTGGCTAATCCCAGTCCCCGCAGGTAAGCTAGGTTGATCGAAAGATAGATGGCGGTGATTATACCAATACTCCAAACGAGCGATCGCACGATGTTACGTCGTCCATTTTGAATTTCTGCCGAAATGTAAGCGGCTTCATTCCAACCGCCGTAGGACAGCAGCACAAACACCATTGCCAATCCCCAAGTTCCTGATGATGCAGATTCTACAACGGGGGTATTATTAGGAGTGGCACTCAGTCCGATAATTACTACTAGCAACAAACCCAAAACTTTAGCAACACTGAGTAAGTTTTGTGTCCACTTACCTTGTTGCAAACCAACAATGTTCAAAGCAGTTAAAAGGGCGATCGCCACTGCTGCATAAACAGAAGATGAAAACGTGCCTAGTCGCCATATTTGTGAAACGTAATCGCCAAAAACAAATGCTAAAAGAGCAATGGAACCAGTTTGAACTACTGTCATCCGTGCCCAAGCAAATAAAAAGGCGACTCCTCGCCCAAATGCACGTTTCAAATAGTAATAAGCACCTCCAACATCAGGATAAACTGTTGCTAATTCTGCATAGCACAGCGCTCCTACCAGAGATATCACACCACCAATGAACCAAAAAAGTAGTACCGCAATATTACTACCCGCTTGATTTGCTACTAAAGCCGGGGTTTGAAAAATCCCCGCCCCGATGACAATACCAACAATCAGAGCTACTGCGTCTGGTAATGTCAGTGATGGCTTGGGTGATGCTGTTTCAATTATCTCTGTCCGATCAAGCAAATTGTAGTCTTCAGGTCTACTCACATTAGTTCCTCATTTAGTGTTGAGCAGGGACTTTTTACTTTGTTTCATCAAAAATGACCTCAGATAATCATGTTTATGGAGATAGGAATATAAACCCATATCCATATCTCCTTGATATAAAATATAGTTAATAAATGTGACGCAAAAATGACAATCAAAATAATGAATAAATTACTAATTCATGATTATTAGCCAATACAAAATATGGATAGTGCCAGTTATTTATAGCATTACCTATGTTTGCTTATTAGCTTGATTTTAGTTCTTCTAAGAGACTAGAAAATCTCACTCATTTAAGCTTCTTCCACGAGTTTGATTTTAACTATACTAAAGGATGATTAAAAAACTAACTAAAGAATGATTGACTAATAATGGGTAACCATGCTTTGTTTAGATAGAAGGGTAAAGGAAGCGATCGCTCAAGGCATAGGCAACAGGCAATAGGCAATAGATAATACCGATTAAAAATTTAAAATGACGCTCTCTAGCACAGGCTGGTCGTAGGTTGCTTCTTTGCAGAAGTACGCGCAATACGGTTCGGTTAACGTGTTTATTCCTCGAAGATCCCCCCAACCCCCTTAAAAAGGGGGGCTTATAACCCTCTTTTACCCCCTTAAAAAGGGGGTCGCCGTAGGCGGGGGGATCTTAACCGAACCGTATTGGAAGTACGCGGACACGGCTTAACAAAATTCTTGCATTAACAAACCCAGATATTACAAGGGTTTAGGCGTGTGTATCTGTCGCATTCTTTTTTCAAATTTGTATAATGCCTGTTAGTATAAGTTCTCAAACTTAAAGCGGATTAGTATAATTTAAAAACTCTCTCATAATTTTGACAAAGGCTAAAGTATTTTCAAAGTGAATATTATGTCCAGCACGAGCAACTATTCTTAGCTGGGTAAGCTTGCATAGTTTAGCCATTTCTGTATTAATATCTACAAATTTTTCATCATATTCACCAGCTAATAAGAACATAGGAATTGTATTTTGTGCTAGCTTAGTCCACAAATTAGGCTGGCATCCAGTACCCATGAAGCGCAGTGATTTATCTAATTCTTGCGGATTGTTCTGCGAACGATTTTCTACCATTTGGTCATATTGTGGATGATTTTTTATATAACTAAAAATTGCTTGATTATACCAATTGGACAGAAAATCAACAAAAGCAACTTTATTAGTAATTCTTGCCAATTTCCTGGCTATTTGTGTATCACGCTTAATTCGTTCTAATCGTTCTGTTTCCGTTGCTAAACCTGGTGAAGCTGATTCCAATATCACTTTGAAGAAACGTTCGGGAAAATGTAGGACAAGGTATAAAGCTAATCTGCCACCCATTGAATAACCAACTAAAAAGCATTTAGGGATTTTTAATTTATCTAATAAGTTAATTATCGCTTGGGCAGTGTTAGGCATTGAATAGTATTCATCCCCACCCAAAACTTCAGTTTTGCCATGTCCGGGTAGGTCAAGTGTTAAATAAGAAAATTCATCAGCTAATAATTTGATTGCTTCATCAAATTCATCAATGTTACCCATGAAGCCGTGTAGAAAAAGAATTACTGGTTTATTTGTTGCATTAATTAAAGAATAGTTAAAATAATAATTTTCTAAAATCATAAATTTAGTGTTTTGATAAATCGGAATTTACGATACACGATCTAAGCTTATAGGTTGAGGAAATTGAGACTCATAAATTCACCTTTCCACAGATATAAACAGAACACTACTGAGGATAGATGTAATCAATACATTATTACATAGCTTCTCCAAATGCTAAAATTCAAAAAAATATAACTAATACTAAATTTTGTTAAAAAATAAGCATTAATCAAACAACTTATTTTTTAATAGTTAGTATGTATAGTACTCCTATTTAATTGTGGTAAAGAAAATTTGCCTTCATTTTCAAAAGGCGAATTTACTGCTGCTGAGTATTGGCAGGGAGCAAAAACAGCAGATTTTAAGTTGATGAAGTACGCAATCTAAATCTAAAACCTTGCTATAAAGCCGTATTAGTTCTGAATTTTGAATTCTGCTGTAACTTTAGAAATCAAAGCGGATTGCTATATAAAGTTGAGGTTCGTTGTTGATTACAGCTTTAAATAACTAAAAATTTTATAAACTTTGGAGGCAAGACTTATGATTCACCACATTTCTATTGCAGCAAATAACCCCCGTCATGTTGCTGAGGTTTTAGCTAAACTCTTGGGTGGAAAAGTTGCTCCATTTACCCCCCATCCTGGAAGCTATGTAGCAGTAGCTATGGATGAACAAGGCACTTTAATTGAAGTTTATCCGCTAGGAACTGAATTGATTCCTGGTGATGGCGAACAACAAGTTAAATTTCGTGAAAATAAGAATTCCAGCCAATTTGATGCAGTTCACGCAGCCGTGAGTGTGCCTGTTAGTCAAAAAGAAATTGAAGAAATTGGTGCTAGCGAAGGATGGCGGGTACTGCATTGTAACCGGGGTAAATTTGAAGTAATCGAATTTTGGATTGAGAACCGCCTAATGATAGAATTGCTCAGTCCAGAAATTGTGTCCCAGTATCTCAATTTTATTCACAAGAAAAACTTAGAAAAGTTATTTAGTACCACTGTTGGTTAAATAAGTGAATAGGGAATAAAATATGCCCTATTAATTGGAATCTTTGCTCTTAATTTATTTAGGGAGAACATTAAATATTTGAAACTTGGAGGCTTGCTGCAATAGTTTAATCTTTCCTTTTTAAATCCCCTAATTTAAATTAGAGGGATTTTCATATTGCCTATTGCCTATTGCGTTTTTGCCTTCTTCCCTATTGACTATTACCTAATTGCTTTGTTAAGTATAAGAACATAACAATAAAGCTAAACTAAGTCTCAAATGTTAGATTTACAAATTTCTACAGCTACAGAAAATAAAGCTATTGTCATTGGGGGAAGTATTGCCGGACTGTTGACAGCTCAAGTACTGACCAAATACTTCGATCGCGTGACTATTGTAGAGCGCGATCGCTTTCCCGAACAACCAGAACAGCGTCACGGTATACCCCAAGCTCATCACGTCCATGTTTTACTCATTCGGGGTCAGCAGATTTTAGAGCAGCTGTTTCCTGGCATCATCGCAGAATTAACTAATGCAGGGACACCGATTGTAGACTCCATAGCAGATTTTGCTTGGCTGGGTTATAACGGTTGGGCACCGCGCTTTTCTTCTCATTTAATCAGCCGCGCTTGTAGCCGTAATCTCTTGGAGTGGACTATCCGCCGCCGTTTGGCAGCTAACGAGCGAATTGAATTTGTGCAAGCAGCACAGGTAACTAACTTGCTGTCTAACCCTGACAAAACCACCATTACAGGAGTAGGAGTTAGTTTTCGCAACGAACCCGAAGCAGAGATACTTGCTAATTTAGTCGTAGATGCCAGTGGGCGCAATTCTCACACACCACAGTGGTTGGAAGAATTGGGTTATCAGCCACCGCAACAGACAGTTGTTAATTCTTTTTTAGGCTATGCCACCCGCTGGTATCATCCTCCTGAAGGGTTTCAAGCAGACTGGAAGATTTTGCTGATTGCCGCAAAACCACCACATAAGACTCGCGGTGCTGTGCTTTATTCAGTTGAAGGTAATCGTTGGATTGTCACACTCGCGGGTGTAAATCGAGATTATCCACCAACTGATGAAGCCGGATTTTTAGACTTTGCCAAGAGCTTGCGATCGCCTATTTTATATCAAGCCATAAAAGACGCTCAACCCATCTCCCCCATCTACGGCTATAAACGCACAGAAAATAACCTGCGTCATTACGAAAAACTTTCTAGATTACCAGAAGGTTTGATAATGGTAGGTGATGCCGTTTGTGCTTTCAATCCTGTTTACGGTCAAGGTATGACCACCGCTGCTTTGGGTGCTTTGACGCTAGATGAATGTTTAAGCAAGCAATTATCTAAGCAATCCCAAGGTAATTTAATCGGTTTTCCACGATATTTTCAAAAGCAACTAAGCAAAGCCATTTCTGTACCTTGGTTGATGGCTACAGGCGAAGACTTCCGTTGGCCTGCTACTGAGGGAGGAAAACCCGATCCGATTAGCAAATTTATGCAGTTGTATATGGATCGATTATTACTACTGCAAGCTGACAGTCCAGAAATTCATCAGCTTTTCTCGGAAGTGATGAATTTACTCAAGCCACCCAGCGCATTTTTCCAGCCAGGTATTCTCATGCAGGTTTTAAAGCGGATAATCAATTTGCGTCCTCAATCAGATGAGCTGATTGATGGAGAAAATATTCCTAAATATCAGCCTTTGGTAATTCACAATTCTTAGAGGATGTTTGAAAAGTCTTTTTGTTGGTAGCAAAATATTTCAGATCCCCTGTACCCTCCTGAAAAAGGCTACGGTGTACACACAAGTCACAAATACTAGTCTGTCAAGGAATAATTGACGAGTAAATTTTCTGTAGAGACGGCGATTTATCGCGTCTTGTTAACGTGCCAGTTTTTTAGACGCGATAAATCGCGTCTCTACATGAGGGTTTTCTGGGTCATCTCAAGCGTATTGAGGTCACAACTCAATTGCATCGGCTTACAACTCAATTGCATCGACTCGCAACTCAATTGCATCGACTCGCAACTCAATTGCATCGACTCGCAACTCAATTGCATCGGCTTACAACTCAATTGCATCGACTCGCAACTCAATTGCATCGACTCGCAACTCAATTGCATCGACTCGCAACTCAATTGCATCGACTCGCAACTCAATTGCATCGACTCGCAACTCAATTGCATCGCCCTGCAAAAATTAAGACCTTACTCTTTAGCCCTTCGGCATTTCCCCGCACTGCCTTCAAAATATGTCTAATGCCCAATAGCACACTGTCGCGACTAAGTGTAGCATTATGGCATATTACAGCAGGTCAAGTTTTCCTATTATGAAGATATTGGTGCTAAACGCTGGTTCGAGCAGCCAAAAGAGTTGTCTGTATGAAATTGCAGATGAGGCTCTCCCCACCCAAGCACCCCAACCTCTTTGGGAAGGGAAAGTCAACTGGACTCAAGACCACGGTGTGGCAGAAATTGAGGTGAAAACTGCTACAGGTGCAGAAGTGGAAAAATCAATTTCTGGTGAGTCTCCAGAAGCACACCTCGCTTATATGCTTAACACACTCACTAACGGTGCTACCAAAGTAATTAATCAGTTGTCAGAAATCGATCTGGTCGGGCATCGTGTAGTACATGGTGGACAAGATTACCGCGAAAGTGTGGTGATTACTGAGGATGTGAAAAAGGCGATCGCTGACCTCTCTAACCTAGCTCCAGAACACAATCCTGCTGCTTTATCAGGCATAAAAGCAATTGAAAATATCTTAGGAGAAGTCACCCAAGTTGCAGTATTTGATACTGCATTTCATAGCACTATCCCGGATGCAGCAGCAATTTATCCCGGCCCCTACGAATGGGTAGAACAAGGTATTCGCCGCTATGGCTTTCATGGTATCAGCCATCAATACTGTTCTGCTCGTGCCGCCCAAATTCTCGGTAAAGATTTAGCATCTCTACGATTGATTACCTGTCATCTCGGTAACGGTTGCTCTTTAACCGCGATTAAAAACGGTCGCAGTATTGATACTACTATGGGATTCACGCCTTTGGAAGGATTGATGATGGGTAGCCGTTCTGGCTCAATCGATCCGGGGATTTTGATTCACCTGTTACGCTATTGTAATTACTCAGTAGAAAAATTAGATTCTGTTTTAAATAAAGCTTCAGGCTTGCGGGGAATTTCGGGCGTATCTAGCGATATGCGTGAAGTGACAAAAGCGATCGCCCAAGGCAACACCCGCGCTAAACTAGCGTGGGATATCTACGTCCATCGCTTATGTTCTAATATTGGTGCAATGCTCGCAAGTTTGGGGGGATTAGATGCTTTGGTATTCACCGCAGGCGTAGGCGAAAATTCTCCAGAAATTCGTCAAGCCGCCTGTGAAGCTTTTGGATTTTTAAGACTAAAAGTAGACCTTAAAAAAAATCAACAGCAGCCAGTTGATGAAGATATTGCCACACCTGACTCAGAAGTGAGAATATTAGTAATACATACTCAGGAAGACTGGGCGATCGCTCAACAATGTTGGCAACTAGAGAAAAAGTAAACACTAAAAATCCCATTTCTCCCCATCTACCACCACAGACAAAGGTTAATCGCGTCTCTACAATTACAGCAGTTTTCATCTATTTGAACCACATCTGTCGTAGGGGCGCAAGGCCTTGCGCCCCTACCGCGTAATCTATTTACCTGAAAATTGGTGTAATCGCGTCTCTACGGTAAATGACTAACTTTTGCTTGTTGAAAATAGCCATACACGACTTGAGAAACTTGACGAATAAAATCTCTTGCTCTTAGGTCATTATTTGGTCTTTTCACAAAAATTCCTGCTAAGTAACGCTTACCTGAAGGTGTTTGAATAATACCCGCATCACCTAATACAAAACGCAAAGTTCCTGTTTTATGAGCTATCTTTGCACCAGAACCTAAACCAGATGGAAGCAATTTTCTATTATGACAACCATACATAATACCTAGAACTTGAGACTCACTTTTATCAGAAAGTAGCTGATTATTTACCATCAAAGCAGAAAGTTTTACTAAGTCTTTTGCGCTAGTTTTATTAGTTCCATTAAAGTCCCCTAACATCCGGCGCAGAGCAGTACTTTGCAATCCCCAACTGCGAAATCGCTGATTTAATTTAGCAATTCCGCCTAAGCGAGCAATAATCATATTTGTGGCAGTGTTATCACTGATGGTCATCATCATAGTTGCAGTTTTTAAGACACTAAACTTGCTCCCCACCCGTTTATACTGCATACTACCCGAACCACCAACGACATATTTACGCTGCATTACTAGAGTCTCGTCTAGCTTGATTCTTCCTGCGTCTACTTCTTGAAATAGAGCAATCAAAATTGGGTACTTGATTGTACTAGCCGCCGGAAAAGCTTTGTTGCCGTTGATACTAATATAGTCTCCTGTTTCCAAGTCCATAAAAAAGATTCCAGGAGTCAGGAATTTATAGCGAGAAACTAGTTTATTAATTGGAGTTTTTAGTTCTGAGATCTCACGCCCTAAAGGAACTACACCAGTGAATTGAGGTTGATTTGTTGGACTAACAACATTACTGGGAACTGGAGGAACAAATTTCAGTGGTGGTAATTGTAAATTAGATTGATTTCTATTCCAGTCATTAGACGAGTAAACTTTATTACTGTTAGGATTTGCCTTTACTGGTGACGAAAGCAGAAAAAGACTGATGAGGCTAAGATAAAACCAGCGTAGTTTCATGTATTGTTGCTAAATTAGTCTTAATATTTACTTACAAGAATTTTCCAGTAAGAAAAATAAAATCATGACATGGAAGATGATAGTCAATAAAATATCCTATGTCAACATTTATGAATAAAGACTCAAAAATAGTTTGGTCGATATAAATGACAGCTTGGTCGATCCAATTGAGAGTAATTTAAATAACATTTATTGGATAAATAGGTTTCAAAGTTAATACTCATAGCATAAACATTGACAAACAAGTAGTGTATCAAACCAAAAATAATCCGTGAAGAGAAGAGTGGGGAAAGAGTTTTTTATATTTCTCACATTTATAGCAGTTGAAGCATAGTTTCTAACATAAACCGATGGTAAAACCCCACCGCCAACAGACTCCACGAGTGGCGATGAAAATTTCTGTTCCCTACTCCCTATTCTCAAGCCAGGTTCATTGTCGCTGTACTCGACCTTATTTCATAGGTCTATCAAAAGGTAAATGAACTTTAGGAAGTAGCACCCAGGTGAAGATTGTGCTTTAATAAACAAGGAGTTAGATTGTTATGGTCGATACCAAAACAGCAAAATTACTCACTGTTATACTAGAAGAAGCTGACATTGAGTCAAATCAAGATTAAAAGCAGTTATTTACGGACAAGAGTGTAATTGATATTTTCATTCAGTTAAAATCGCCGTTCTACACACCTTTGAGGAACTGTATGAATCATTCATTGATAGTTAAACCAGGGCTACTACTTTTTATCCTGACAATAGGATTTTTCAATTATTCTCCTGTGCAAGCAGGCATCACACAGACCACATCTCAAAACCAAAAGCAGCTAAAACAACAATCTTCTCAACAACTATGGCAAGGATTTCGACAGCAACAAGATCGAGTTAGATTACAACAACAGCAGCGCATTGAACAAATTCGCTTGCAAAATCAACTCAGACAACAACCGTTTGGGCAACCTACTACAATGGATAAACTAAGACAACAACAAAGACGGGAAATGGAGAGATTACAACTTCAACAACAATCTCAACAAGAATTCAGACAACAGCAGTAAAAATGATATTGCAAAATTATTGACCGAACAAGGCAAAAGTAAAAAGTTAAAAGCCAAAAGAAAGAAAAAGTATAATCAAACAAACAGCCTAAATTTATATATGGGCTTATCTTTTGAATTTTGACTTTTTACTTATTAATAAGATTTCGCGTAACAACGCTATTGTGGCAGTAGGAGTCCTCTTACCCAAGACATCCTTGGCTTAAAGGAGCTACCCTAATTGCTCGTCCGTTTTACGATTATTCCTGCCGTCGAATAATCTCTCACTCTCAAGATGTTTGCTATCTTTCAACAGTTAGATGTGTTTGATTGTACAATATTGCAAAGCTATGAAAGTGAATTCTTATAGCTTTTCTAAAGGACATATTTGTGGATATCAGCAGACGTGATTTGTTAAAGTTTGCTTCGACTTCGGGTTTGGTTGTAACAGGGTTAGCAACTTCAGAAGGAATTTTCAAACAAGTTTCAGCCCAAAATCAACCTACTCCAACTCAGACCAAAAGCGGCGAAATGATCTATAGGACGCTGGGACGTACAGGAGAAAAAGTATCTGTAATTGGTTTGGGAGGTCATCATATTGGACGACCAAAAGACGAGCAAGAGGGTATTCGTCTAATTCGTGCTGCCATCGATCGCGGCATTAATTTCATGGATAATTCGTGGGATTATCATAATGGCGGTAGCGAAATTCGCATGGGTAAAGCTCTCCAAGATGGTTATCGAGAAAAAGCTTTTCTGATGACCAAAATTGATGGTCGCACAAAAGAGGCCGCTACTAAGCAAATTGACGAATCTTTAAGACGTTTGCAGAGCGATCGCATTGATTTGTTACAGCATCATGAAATAATTCGCATGGAAGACCCAGACCGAATTTTTGCTCCTGGCGGTGCAATGGAAGCTGTGGTAGCAGCACAAAAAGCGGGCAAAATTCGTTACATTGGATTTACCGGCCACAAAGATCCTTTAGTTCACTTGCGAATGTTGGAAGTTGCTGCTCAAAACAACTTTCGTTTTGACACGGTGCAAATGCCGTTAAATGTAATGGATGCCCATTTTAGAAGTTTTGAGAAGCAAGTTCTACCCCTTTTGGTCAAAAATCAAATTGGCGTGCTAGGTATGAAATCAATGGGCGACCAAAACATTCTCAAGAGCAACACAGTCAAACCCATCGAATGTCTGCATTATGCAATGAATCTGCCAACCTCAACAGTAATTACAGGTATTGAGAGTATAGAAATTCTCAACCAAGCGTTTGAGGCGGTACGCACCTTTAAGCCAATGAGTCAAGAACAAGTCAGCGCCTTGCTGAATCGAACTCGTCAGCCTGCTGCAAAAGGCCAGTATGAATTATTTAAAACTACTAACCAATTTGATAGTACAGCTAAGAATCCTCAGTGGCTGGGATAACTGTAATATTTAGGTTATGTAGACAAAAATAGAACTACCCACTACTTGACGTGGTGGGTTTCTGACTAGAAGTAGCGATCGCTTTTTGAACTTTTTGCTTGTCTTGTATATTTTGATCGGTTATGATGCAATTGCACTCATATTAGCTGCTGCAATATTCGTTAAAAATGTTACTTTTATTGTTGCTACCTGTGTATTTACCCAGCAATCATTTAAGATAGCTGTAGTTAATTTTAACCTCATCTTAATAGCTTAAAGACATGATGAATCATGTGTCTTACAGCTACAGGTATGTGCTCACCTAAAAAAAGCATATTTATCCCACCAAATACTAAATACAACAGTTCGCTACTGAGTGCCGCACCAAGCTTCGGTATCAGAGTCAAATATTAAGTTGTTTGGCTACTGATTACTGAATTTTGCTGCACCTACAGTCCTGTTAAAGTACCGAGTTCATATTTTTATCCAACCCAAAACAATTTTTTGAAACATGCAAACAAAATATCTGGCTTCAATACTTACACTAGGCGTAACATTAACGGCTATACCCGTAATGCCATCTCACGCCGAAGAAACATTTAAAGTACCAACCTCTTACGAGCTGCAAAATAAGCAGCAGCAACTCAAGGTTACTTATTCAACAACTAGCTTTACTGGTGAGCCACGTCTAGACTATCAAAAGGGACGACAAATATTGCAATTTGCTGGAGACGAAATCCAAACTACAAAAACAGAAATTGGAACGCTAGTTACAGTAACTCTTTACAAAACTGTAGATACTGGCTCTACTACTTTTACCTTACTTATACCTGCTGTGAATATAGGAGCAAGCAACCAAGCCAACATTATAACTAAGGGTATTACGACTGTGAACCGTTTTTCAACGATTCCGGCATTTAATGAAGGACAAAGACAGACATACACAGTTACTCCTTTGTTTGGTACAGCCCAAGCTCTCGTATTTTAAAGCAGTTTGTGTTCAAGCCCGCGTCTGTTTTTGAGTCAGACGTAGGGCTTGTGCGTTCAATAACGAAAGACAGAAAGCTGAATAAGTAGAAGGCACGAGGCAGAAGGGAAAAGCCAATCTCGATCAGGGTTTTTAACTTTTGTATTTTACATTTAATTATGTCTACCTACTTATAGCATTTCTCGTTCTAGCGAAATACAAGGTAGGGGCGCAAAGCTTTGCGTCCCTACAAATTTCTGTACCTCATTTGCTTGTGAACCGCTATATAAGTATTAGACTTCTTGCAGAAGTCGAGGAAAGGGGGAAAGGTTTGGTATTTTCCTGTCCCCTTTAACCTTTTCCCTTTTCCCACAAGAGTGCAAATAACACTTTTGCAAGAGGTCTACTCTTCGCTGATTTAAAATAGCAACTGACGCAGAATCAATTTACCAACTCGTGGCTGGATAAAACTTAAAATGTACTCCACCAATTTTGGTGCAATAACTGATAATAATGGCAATAATAAAACATTAATCTCAGTAAAGCCATGAATACCACCAATAGCAATGGTAGGAATTAGACAAACTAGTGCCCAAGCTAACCAATTTATAAATTTAGAGTTGATAGAAGTAAGTCTTTTAAACTGATTAGCAAGCACATAGCGGGTAGTAGCAAATAATATAGTTAAGCCTAACCAAGTAAATATTGATAGCATTGCATTTGCTGGATTAAGATTGTAGACTACAAAACCGGCAGTAAACGACGAAGCTATTTCCCAAATTAATAAATTGGGTTGAATTTGCAAACTGCTTATTAATTGTTCAGTCAGCCAATAGTGGGCAGAGACAACTTTTGAAAAGTTAGAATTTTGGAGAAAGTTATGCTTAATTTTGTGAAATATATCACCATTAAAAATTACAGTAGTTTGCAAAATAATATCTTCATCTTCATAAGTATCTGAAGCTGAGTTATCGTGTTTGTAGTAAGAATTGAAGTTGATTCCAGACTGTAAGCTTGTTTCTTGTTGTGCAGTTTTACTGAAAAAAATCTGGAAAATACGTAAATATAAATTTTGACTTATTGAATTTTGATTTTCAAATACTAAATGACTACTAAAACAGCTATAGTACCAGAGATAAATTATCAGCTTTGGGGGAATTTCAAGAGAAACGCTATTTTCTTTTGCTTGCTGAATCTGTTCTATAATTGCTTGATTTAAATAAAAACTACACACTCCTTCTTCAATCTTAAGTTCAAAGCGATCGCCTTCAGGAATCTGTAGTAATATTTTATTATTTGTTTTTTCTAAACTGGCATTCATTTTCAAGATAATTTTGCAATATTTTGTACCAAACTAATTAAAAAACTAAATGTTCCACGCCACTGCTTTTCGCCAGCAACCAGCCCTTCATTATGTGTACTAATGATGGAATTTTTGGCTTCTTCAGGTAAATTAAACAATTCTTTATTGTAACGAGTGATAATATCTCCATCCAACTGCATCACAGTTTGAGCATAAATAATATCAGTTTGAGTACTTGTAATGTTACCACCATCAAGTGCTGCTTTTAGTTCAGCTATTTTTCGCAAAGTCCGAACAAATTTCCCATTTTTTAAAAGTTTTTGAATATCGTGATAATTTTCAATCCAATCTTCTTGGTCATTTCCATCTTTTTCATCAATAATCGGAGTTGGAGCAGGTAGTATGGGTTTGGCTAGCTTGATATTATCTTCATCAGCTTCAACTAGATTTTTTTGACGTTTTTTTGCGTCTTCAAGATTCTGACGATATCGTTTTATTCTCTCATCCACAGGATTATAAAAACCAGAACCCTGTTCCAGCAAAAGGTAAAAATATTCTCTTTCAAGTTGGTCAAATAAACTTTTATAATGCTGACGCAGTTCTTGAGCTTGAGAACCTTCTTTCGGAATTCCTTTGGCGTCAAAATAGTTTGGGTCATGTATAGAATAAATTTCTTGATATGCTTCCCAAGCATTAAATTTTGACCCATTAATTCTATCCACAACTATAGTATTAACTTCTAAAGCTGTGATGTCAGAAACTAATGTCTCTACAGACGATACTAAATTATTTAAGACTCCTCTAGCTAGGTTTTGAATATTTTGGGATTCAACACCATTGTGGTTTAGAGTCCAAATCTCATTTCGTTCTTTAGTTTGAATATTATTAGACATATTATATTTTCTATAACCTTATAAAATTAAAAACTTTTAGCCAAAATTAAACCTATTTTTAGGCAATGTTAAATATTCTACGACTTCAAGCAACAAAAATAAGTAAAATCAAAATAACTTAATAATTTAAGAAAGTATAGATCGACAAAAGTAACGCTAATATATTCAATTAATTTTCTCTTGAAGAATAAAATACGGTATTAAATGCCATCACAAGCTAAGCGCAAGTTATGTTTCAAGAAACATAGAAGTAGGTATTGGCAAAGAAAGTGTTTCTGTCATTCATATTAGGTAGTGTGCCGTCTGTGCGGCTGCTCCTAAGATGCCAATCAGTTTAAAGTATAATATAATACTTTCAGTTTGATATAGAATTGGCTAACATGTTGCTATTGCGTCAAGGCATTGTCACACCTTTTATAATCTGTGCGTGTATTTTAGGAGTTGGCTTGATGCAACTCCCTCGGTTAGAAAAACTACTAACTAGTAAAAAATCTGCGTCGTTAGAAACTCTAGAGAAAGATATTAAAGCAGAAAAAACCACACTTGATTTTCTGAAAAAAATGCCTAGTTTTGGTTATGATAACTTGATTGGAGATTGGGTATATCTAAATTTTTTACAATATTTTGGAGATGATGAAGTCCGGGATAAAACAGGTTATAGTTTAAGTCCAGAATATTTTGAAGTAATTTTAGAACGTGACCCACGATTTTTAGCAGCGTATCGCAGTCTTTCCGTTAGTACTTCATTGTATGCTGCCATGCCAGAACGAGCGATCGCATTATCAGAAAAAGGCTTAAAACACCTATCTCCGTCGGTTCCGGAAAAGTCTTATTACGTCTGGCGTTATAAAGGAACCGATGAGTTACTATTTTTAGGTAATCCTCAAGCTGCCCAACAATCTTTTGGAACAGCTGCAAATTGGGCGAAAAACTTTTCAGATGAAGAAAGCCAGATGATAGCTGCTACTTCTCAAAAAACTGCTGAATTTCTCAGCCGAAATCCTAACAGTAAATATGCTCAAATTGCTACCTGGTCAATGGTTTTAAATAATCAAGTTGACAAGAAAACTCGGACACGGGCAATTAGCGAAATCGAAGCTTTGGGAGGCAAACTAATTCAAACTCCTGAAGGAAATTATAAAATTATATTTCCGCCAAAGGATTAAATTGCTGGCTGACTGTTGACTGATGACTAATGACTAAAGAAAACGCGTAATATCTTTAGGAGTAATAGCGGTGTCAATACAATTAGCAGAATCTGATATTCAAATACTAGGATGTTTTCCTGTGATGTCTCAGTTGCGTCCTCACCTTGAGGAGGACAAGTTTATAGAACAAGTTCGATATCAGATGAAAGAAGGATACAAAATTGCATTCTTAGAAATAGATGAGCAAACTTTAGCGGTTGCTGGATTTCGCATTTCTACATGTTTATCGTCCGGTAAATTTTTATATATTGATGATTTAGTGGTTGATGAGTGGAAGCGGTCACAAAACTATGGTCAACAGTTATTTCAATGGCTAATTGAATATGCAACAAATAACCACTGTCAACAACTAAGCCTTGATTCTGGTGTTCAACGATTTGCTGCTCATAGATTTTATCTCACGCAGCGTATGAGTATTACAGCTCATCACTTTTCAATAGAGTTGTAGCGACAAGCAAGATGAGTCTAAAAAATGACATTTTTTGGTATGAAGGCAAATTAATACAGTCGCAAATTCTGGAATTAAATATTAACGATCCAGGTTTACTTTATGGGGCGACTGTTTTTACAACTTTGCGAGTTTATGAGAACTCTTTGGATAGTAATTTAACTAATTGGCAAGCACATTGCGATCGCCTAGTTTTTTCACTACAATCTTTTGGCTGGCAACAACCCGACTGGCAGCGTGTCCGCCAAGGTGCCCAAGTTCTCCTCTCACACTTCCCCGTTCTCAGAATTACCCTCTTTCCCGATGGACGAGAGTGGATAATTGGCAGATTCTTAACGCTAGATTTGACAGAAAAACAAAAAAATGGTGTTGCGTGCTGCGTTGCCAATTCAGAATTTTCTCGTTCTCTGCCTTCTCATAAAACTGGAAATTACCTGAGTGCTTGGTTAGCAAAAACTAGCTCACATACCGAAGAAGCAATATTAGTAGATGCTCAAGGAAATTGGCTAGAAACCAGCACAGGTAACCTCTGGGGATGGTGTGACGGTACTTGGTGGACGCCGCCAATAAAAGCGGGAATTTTGCCGGGAATTATGCGATCGCAACTTATAAATTATTTGCAAAGCCAGCAGGAGTCAATACAGCAAGAACCTTGGAGTGTAGAGCTAGTCAAGAAATTTGAAGCGATCGCCTACACTAATAGTGTGGTAGAGATTATCCCCATTCATACCGTTCATCAGCCTACAGGATCGCTACAATATAATCCACACCATCCCAGTTTTCAGCAAATAAGGGGGCTTTTTTTAGCATGACAGCCACGCCATTCTGTTATATCTTAAGATAAGTTAACATAATTCTTAATAATGACCTCTCCGCTCACAGACAGCACTCGCTACGCGATGGCGCGAAAAATACAGGAGGATAGACCTTAGTGAATAAAAGATGGAGAAACGCAGGGCTGTATGCACTGCTATTTATTGTTGTCATTGCCCTGGGAACAGCATTTTTTGACAAACAACCCCAAAGCAGAGAGACATGGCGATATAGCCGATTTATTCAAGAAGTTGAACAAGGCAGAGTAGAAAAAGTCAGCTTGAGTGCAGACCGTTCTACAGCATTGGTTACACCCAAATATGATGGGAATAAACGCTTAGTAACCTTGGTCAACGACCCAGATTTAATCAATACTTTGACATCAAAAGGCGTTGATATTTCAGTTTTGCCCCAAACCGACGAAGGATTTTGGTTTAAGGCACTGAGCAGCTTATTTTTTCCTGTATTGCTTTTGGTTGGCTTATTCTTCTTGCTACGTCGCGCTCAAAGTGGCCCCGGTAGCCAAGCCATGAACTTTGGCAAATCCAAAGCCAGAGTACAAATGGAACCCCAAACTCAGGTGACATTTGGTGATGTAGCTGGTATTGACCAAGCCAAGTTGGAATTAAACGAAGTCGTAGACTTTTTGAAAAACGCCGATCGCTTTACCGCCGTTGGTGCAAAAATTCCTAAAGGCGTGCTGTTAGTTGGCCCTCCTGGTACAGGTAAAACCCTCCTGGCACGTGCCGTAGCTGGTGAAGCGGGCGTACCTTTCTTCTCAATCTCCGGTTCGGAATTTGTGGAAATGTTCGTGGGTGTCGGTGCTTCCCGCGTTCGCGACTTATTTGAGCAAGCCAAATCTAACGCTCCCTGTATCGTCTTCATCGATGAAATTGACGCCGTAGGCCGTCAACGGGGTGCAGGTTTGGGTGGTGGTAACGATGAACGCGAACAAACCCTCAACCAGCTGCTCACAGAAATGGACGGCTTTGAAGGTAACACCGGCATCATCATTATCGCTGCTACTAACCGTCCCGACGTTCTCGATGCAGCATTGTTGCGTCCTGGTCGCTTCGACCGTCAAGTGGTAGTAGACCGTCCCGACTATTCTGGACGTAGCGAAATCCTCAAGGTACACGCCCGTGGCAAAACCTTGGCGAAAGATGTGGACTTAGATAAAATCGCCCGTCGTACCCCTGGATTTACCGGTGCAGATTTATCCAACTTGTTAAACGAAGCCGCAATTTTAGCAGCACGGCGGAATTTAACTGAGATTTCGATGGATGAAATCAACGATGCGATCGACCGCGTATTAGCCGGGCCAGAAAAGAAAGACCGGGTAATGAGCGAAAAGCGCAAGACCTTGGTAGCATATCACGAAGCTGGTCACGCTTTAGTTGGTGCTTTGATGCCCGACTATGACCCAGTACAAAAGATTAGCATCATTCCTCGCGGCCGTGCAGGTGGTTTAACTTGGTTTACTCCCAGCGAAGACCGTATGGACACCGGCTTATACAGCCGCGCTTATCTGGAAAATCAGATGGCTGTGGCTTTGGGCGGACGCATCGCCGAAGAATTAATCTTTGGTGAAGAAGAAGTTACCACTGGTGCTTCCAACGACTTGCAACAAGTAGCCCGTGTTGCCCGTCAAATGATTACCCGATTTGGCATGAGCGATAAACTCGGCCCAGTCGCCCTTGGTCGTCAACAAGGTAACATGTTCCTGGGACGAGATATCATGTCAGAACGCGATTTCTCGGAAGAAACCGCTGCTGCTATTGATGAAGAAGTCCGCAAACTTGTGGATGTCGCTTATACCCGCGCTAAAGAAGTATTAGTGGGCAACCGCCACATTCTAGATCAATTAGCGCAAATGCTGGTTGATAAAGAAACAGTAGACGCCGAAGAATTGCAAGAAATTCTAGCAAATAACGATGTCAAAACTGCTGCGTTTGCTTAATTAAGCAAAAGCTATAGCTATCAAAGAAAAGTTAGGAGTTAATAATAATTCATGACTTCTAACTTTAAAAAATCGGGGTAACTCTAGAATTGTTCAGAGTTACCCCGATTTTTAATTTTTTTTAACAATAATCCAATACGCTTGGGTTAAAGGCTAATTCTACAATATTGTGGGTTTTACCAGACGCGATAAATCGCCGTCTCTACAAGTGTTTTGGTATTATCTCAACTGTATTGTTTTATAACTCCTCTTCTTGTCCCCCTGCTCTTTTAAAAAAATTTTCTGCTTGGGGTGCATAAAAAATAAAACCCATCGTACATAAGCTCAACAGCGAGGTTCACTGAGCTTAACTTTATCCTTATTTCTTTACCTATTCACCGGAAATAACTCTTATGGCTACTATCAATGGCACTTCTGGCAACGATGTTTTGTTTGGCGATATAAATTTCTTTCCAGAAAACGATGTAATAAATGGGTTTGATGGTGACGACGACCTGCAAGGGGGAAGTGGCAATGACACCATTAATGGCGGTGCAGGAAATGATAATCTCCAAGGTGGGGCTGACAATGACTCACTAATCGGTGGTTCCGGAACCGATTTTATGGATGGTGGCGGCGGGGATGACACCCTTATCGGTGGCACAGGAAATGACTTTTTGATTGGTAACTTTGGTAATGACCTTTATGTAGTTGATAGTATTGGTGACAGCATCACTGAGTACAGTGCTCAAGATGGCACAGATACGGTTCAATCTTCTGTAAGCTGGACACTAGGTACTTTTCTAGAAAATCTTACTTTAACAGGCACAGCATCAATTAGTGGTACAGGTAACAGTCTTGACAATACTATTAACGGTAATAGTGGTAACAACGGTCTGTCAGGTGGAGATGGCAATGATACTCTCAATGGTGGTGCAGGCAAAGACACGCTAATTGGTGGCGCCGGAAATGACACTTACATTATCGATAGTACTACTGATACGATTATAGAATTGGCCAATGGAGGCAACGATACAGTTAGGTCTTCTGTTAGCTATACACTGGGCGATCGCTTAGATAACCTAATCCTGACAGGAAGTAATGCAATCAACGGTACGGGGAATGGTGGAAGTAATAAAATTACAGGCAATAATGCCAATAATGTCCTCAATGGTAGCGGTGGCAACGATACGCTAAGTGGTTTGTCAGGTAATGATACTCTAATTGGGGGTTCGGGAAATGACGTACTAGTAGGAGGAGGAGGCAACGATAGTTTTAAGTATGCCACAGGTGCTGCCTTTAGCAATGCTACACTTGGTGTGGATACAATCACTGACTTTCAAACAGCAAATGACAAAATAGTCTTAAGTAAGAAAACTTTCACTGCCCTAACTAGTAATGTGGGTATTGGCTTTAGTAAGTCGAGTGAGTTTGCTGTTGTTGCTAATGACGCTGCTGCTGCCACTAGTAAAGCTTTTATTGTCTACAGCCAAGGAACAGGAAATCTATTCTATAACCAGAATGGATCTTCGGCTGGTTTGGGAACAGGGGCTGGGTTTGCTACGCTAACGACCAATCCTCTTTTGGCGGCAACTAACTTTATTCTTGAGGCTTAAGAAGTCTGTACTATAAGTGGGTCAGTTCTTTGGGCTGACCCACTTCTGCTATGCTGTCAATTGCCCTCAAATTACTGCAACTATGTTTACTTGTAGTCCTTAGCACGTGTAGGACTAGCCCTTTCAAAGTGGGTATGGGTGCGTTACGGGTTTCGCCTAACACACCTGACAAGATTGGATTTGGGAGCGATCGCAGTTAATAGACTCGGCAAAATTAGAAACATAATTTGGCAAAACCCGATCAGTATTGAGATAGGTGTTAGCGATCGCACCTATTTTTTTGCTTAAATAAACTGCATTAATTGATAAATAAGTAAGCACCCATACTGGCAAAATACCTTCATGGGTACTAAATTTAAGCTGCAACATTGAGTTATTCAATCCAAAAATTACTAGTCAAGTAGTTAAAAAGATTTGCATATAGAGTAAGAAAGAGAAACAAAAAAGTAAATTCTATCTTTAACATTCACTTTTCTTATCTCTGGTCTACTGATTTAATGCCTGTATAGGACATATACTCAGCAAAATAGTCGGGACTTACGCAAAATTATGAAAAAACAAACCGCAAAGGACGCAAAGGACACAAAGAAATAAGAGTTTCAGAGAGTTTTTGCGTAAGTCCTAATAGTAAATCAATTTTATTTAATTATTTAAAAAACATTTTAATTTTGCGTTTGTAAAATTAAAATGTTTTTCAATAAATGATTTACTTATCTGCTAAGATTTTATTGAGAATATTTACAATAGGCTCATTGATTAGATTCAGCAATGAGCTAAAATTTGGTATCGCCAGATTTAGGTTTATAGAAGACGCTAGGGTAAGCTGTGATGAAAGATATTTAGTATTTTGTGAGGAAATATCACCATTTGCACTTATTAATGTGTTGTTTGCTGTAGTTTCGATTTTAGTTTGCTGGAGTAAAAAATTCCCTTCATTTAGCATATTTTTAATCTGCCCACCAGCTAAGGTTTCCTGTTCTTTTGATGACAAATCTCTGAACCATTGATAATTTTCAGATTTGATATTTTCAGACATAGTTTTATTTACTCAAAGACTATTTTTTACAGTGATAAAAACTTTAAATGCTCTCCTTGCTGAGAGAGAAAAGTTTCAGGAGTGCCTTGTATTTGCACTTGACCTTTGTCTAGTAGTACAATCCAATCGGCTCGATTAACTACGCTGGGACGATGGGTGATTAAAATTGTGGTTTTGCCTTGCCGATATTCCAAGAGTCGGTCTAGTACGTGAGATTCGCTGAGTGGATCGAGTCCGGCGGTTGCTTCGTCTAAAATGAGTATGGGTGGATTAGTAAGAATGCCTCTAGCGATCGCTAATCTTTGTCTTTGTCCACCAGAGAGATTCGCCCCAAATTCACCCAAAACAGTTTGATACTGATTTGGAAGTTGGCTGATAAATTCGTCTGCATCTGCGATTTGGCAAGCTTTGACAATTTCTTCAAAGGAAATGTAAGGCGTTCCTAAGCGGAAGTTTTCCAAAATCGACCGACTCCAAAAATGAGGCTCTTGGGGGACATAAACTACTTGTTGTCGCAAACAATCCAACGAAAGGTCTTGAATGTTATAGAAGCCAATGCGAATATTGCCAGAGTTCGGCTGATATAAACCTGCAATCACTTTCGCCAGAGTACTTTTACCACAGCCTGATTTACCAATCAAAGCAGTTACTTTCCCCCCAGGAAGTTTGAGAGAAAAATCTTCTAATAAATCAACTCTCCCGGCGTGGTGAAATTGCAGATGAGAACAGCGAATATCTGCATCTCCAGCGATTTGAGCAACTGGCTTTTGACTACCTCCAACTACTTCCGGCGTAGCATCGATAACTTCCAGCAAGCGAGAGACTGCTGTTTGAGAGCGAAAGTATTCATCCACAAAGTTAATTAAAGAGTCAATTAAATTTAGGACATTCACCTGTAGGGCATTAAAAGCAAGCATTTGACCGATGCTTAATTCACCTTGAATTACCAAAATACTTCCTAGCCCAAGTAAAATTACCCCACCGAGAGTAGCTAAAAGTTTAGCAATTGTACCGTTAATAATTCCGATTTGGATGGTACTGAAAGTCAAATTTGCTAGGCGGCCAAAACGGCTTTGAAATTCATCCCAAAATTGCGGCGCAGCATTTGTAGTTTTGAGTACCTGCGCTCCCTTAAAAGTTTCTACCAAAACCCCTTGATTTTCCGCTCCTAAAACCAACAAACTGCGGGTTTTTTGTTGAAGGATGGGTAAAAAAGGTAGGGTAGATAAAGTCATTAACGCTGCAAACAAAATAACTGCTAGTGTGAGTTTCCAGCTATAAAACAGCATCAAACAGAAAGATATAACTGCTATAAAAAACTGACTGGGTAAAAGAACCACAATCTGCGATACCAGCTGATTGATTTCATTGATATCTCTCAGTCGGCTAGTGATTTCACCACTGCGGCGGGCTTCGTAATAATTTAAGGGTAACTGAAGAATTTTTCGGGCAAACTCCAAAACTAAGCCTAATTGTAGTCGTTGACCAAAATGAGCAATCATGGTGCTTTGTAATACTTGCAGACAACTGCTGAACAAGCTCATGACTACAACGGCAGAGACGACAACAGTAAGTAACTGAGTATCGCCGCGTACAAGGACATCATCTGTTAGCAGTTGGATTAAAACTGGAGTACCTAAAGCTAATAGACCCAGGACAATATTGAGTGCTAAAACCTGAGTCAATAACCCACGATAAGGTAATATCCGATGAAAAAAGCGTACTAAACCACCTTTTGCTTCTTCTTGGGGCTGCCCAAAAAAGCGCTCTGGATCTGGTTCGACTAATAACATTACGCCATTCCAGGCTCTTGTCAACTCTTCTCGGTTGACATAACGGATACCCACTGCTGGATCTGCGATCGCATAATTCTTCCCCTGCTGCTCGTATAAAATAACCCAGTGGTGACCCTGCCAATGGATAATTGCTGGTAGTTGTATTTCTTTAATTCTGTCTACCAGCGCAGGTGCAGCTTTAACTGCCCTAGCATTAAATCCTAAAGCCTCAGACCCACGTTTTAAACCCAGCAAAGTTGTTCCTAGCTGTCCAGTCCCAACTGCATCTCGACTGCGATTGATGCTTAAAAAACGTCCATAATGTTTGCAAATTGCAGCTAGACAAGCTGCCCCACAGTCTTCTTCACTCAACTGTAAAACACACTCGTAATTTTTACCGAGTTTGAATAGATTAAACATGTTAACCTTTAATAATTCTTAATTACAAGAGAAGGCAGGAGGCAGCACTTCTCTAGGAGACGCTGCGCGTAGCTTGCTTCCCCGTAGGGGTACGACTACGCTCAGTGACCGCGCAGGGGGCAGGAGGAAAGATTTTATTCAATTTATTAAGCTTGAGTCTAAAAATACTATTCATTCTGAATTCTAAATTCTGACTCCTGACCCCTAAATTCAAAATTCCGTAATAAATCTGGCTTTTCTGAGAATGAATTTAAGTACAGTTTCTTGGCGAGAAATAATATCAGATCTACCTTCCATGCCAGATTTGAGATAACATTGGCGATCGCTACCGACATATGGAGTTTGGGGTTCAATAGTTACTTCGTAGGCAACTACTTGGGCTAGACTTGGATTTGCATTATTTTTGACAATTGGTAGCGCATCTGGGGCAATTGTTTTGACGCTGCCGTTAAGGGTACCGTAGTCTGGATAGGGACAAGCAGAAACCTGCATTTTAACTTGTTGCCCTGGTTTTACCTTGTCAATGTCTTGAGCCGGCACACGAGCTTTAATTAATAAAGGTGCATTAAGAGGAGCAATCTGAGCAATGGCTTCGCTTGGCTGTACTACCTGTCCGGGGTTGCGAAGATTTAATTGCAGCAGTGTTCCGGTGATTGGCGATCGCACTATACTTCGATCGAGGTCGGTTTTGATCTGTTGCAGTTCTTTAGTGGTGCGATCGATTTCCTTTTGAAGTTCGAGGTGCTGCTGGAGTAGAGTTTCTCGTTCTTTTTTCAAACCAGCTAAGGTAGCCTCACCTCTGGCTTGTTCCTGCTTAATCCGCTCAGATGCAACGGTTACAGGAGAAGTAGTAGGATTAATGGCGGTTTTAGCCTTTTTGAGGTTTGTTTCGGCGACCCTCAAGGCTTGTTCTTTTTCCTCTAGGATATTTTTACCGCTGTCTTTAACTTGTTCTAGCTTGGCTTGAGCCGCTTTAACCGCTTGTTCTTTTTCCTCCTGGAGATTTTTAGCATTAGTTTTAGCTTCTTCTAGTTTCGCCTCGGCAGATATAATTGCTTGTTCTTTTTCCTCAAATAGATTTTGAGGAACAGCCCCTGATGCTACTATTGGCTGCAAGCGATCGCGTTGCACCCTAGCTAAAGTTAAAGCAGCTTCGGCTTCTTGTACAGTTGCCGTTAAAACTTTTTCTCGTTGTAATCGATCGCGTTGAACTTTGGCTAAAGTCAAAGCGGCTTCGGCTTCTTCGAGAGTTGCTCTGAAGAGTTTTTGTTGTTGCGATCGTTCTTGTTGCGCCTTGGCTAAAGTCAAAATTGCTTGTGCTTGCGCCATTTCAGCTGTAGCTACAACTCGTCGATCTTCATAGTTGCGTTGTGTACCATCTAATTGGGCTTGTGCAGCTATAATCGAGCGGTTATTTAAACTTGTCTGCGCCGCAATCTGAATCTCAATTTCATGCAGTTGAGCATCAATTTGAGTTAGTTGCAATTTACTTTGCCTAATACTACTTTCTAGTTGGCTCTTTTGAGTCTGGAGGCGGGAATCATCAATAGTCGCAATAGCTTGCCCTTGAGTCACCACCTGATTTTCCTGAACATTAATGTTTTGAACGCTTCCAGTCATAGCAGACTGAACAACCCGAAGTTCTCCCACCGGTCGAATACTTGCAGGAACTTTGACCGTAACGTTGTAATTCAGAACAGATGTTAAAGTCACCCCTACTAGAAAAGTACCTAGCAGAACTCCCGCACCGATAGTAGTCCATTTACCGATAGGGGGGAGAAACTCGTTAGCTTCAACTAGATTGAGTTGCTCTGGTAATGGTTGATTAAACCTATTTCCAAAATAGTTTTCTTCAGGGCGTGACAAGCTCACAACATTACACCTTTCGTATTAATAGATACTTCAAATCCCAACTCATTAACTGGCCAAATTCCCTTGGCAAACCACTAGAGTCTGTTTGACTAATTGTGCAATATTCTTTGTGAGGGACTTATCACTCCATTTCAAGCCCTCAATTGGTGACTACAAACTTTTACAAAAGACTCAAATTTTTACATACATTGCCCATAGGAACCAACATCATTTTCCATAATTGTTTATAATCAATAAAGGGGGAAAAAAGGCAACTGCGATGCGCTAGAATCGCCTTTTTTATATTTTTGACGCCGACAAAGGGTTGATAAAATCAAGAAGAACGCTCAAACTCTCTCAAAGTCCTCACTTACATTGAGCGAGTCATAAAAATCTTCTGTCCCCCTTTTATCTGCAACCACAAAATCTCATAGATTTGCTTGCTTGCAGAGTGAATTTTACCAAAAGCACTCAACCAAAGTCTTATAGATGCAAAAATGAAAATTACACAAAAGCTTTGGAATTTTTGAGTGTTACAGCTACAAACTTGAAGATTTTCAGTTAGACAAAGAAGAAGGAAGATGTAAAAATTCATCCTTAAATCTTGAGCTTTTGAAAAATCCAACTTATGAGTCTATCCCTAAATTACTTTTAGATATCTAAAGCATCTTGGTGTAACAGCAAATTTTGATAATAGCGCTGACTTAACCTGAGTTGTTGATAGTGGTAAATGAGCGAGTTAGGAAGATTGCAGTTCTTATCCTACCGTTTAAGAGTAATACAGAACTCAAATTTGTGACGCTGGTAAGAATAATTTAACTCAAGCTTCAAGAATTTTGTGAAGTGTTACTAACGTTATTTATGTAGACCGAAAAGGTGGCAGTTTTGCTTAATAGGTGACAAATACTTGTGCAACTTACCTCTCAATATAAAAAAGGCATTTAGCCAAGTTATTGGGTTATCCAAATGCGAAATTTTGAGAAAAGCTCTGGAACCAGCAACTGATTCCAGTGCTTAAGAACTAAGAAACCTGAGCGCCTATATTGCTTACCACTATTACAATAGTGGAGTTCGCAGTCTGTTAAAAAAATTGGAGTAGGCTAACACCTGGAATATGAATTATTGGGGTCAAAAGTCCAGATTTTGATACTGGAAAGGAGTATCAACAAACAATGAGTCTGCTAGAAACATTGATTCGTTCTCGACTCTTAACTTTTTGACAGTCACTACTCGCAATTAGCTGTTTTATCTTCAGCGCTCTAGTTTAACAGATGATTTGTACAAGTTATCTAGCAAAGCGTCTCAAAAGGCGAGGAAAACCTTCTCCTCCCAAGCTTAGAGTATCTTGTGCCCCAGTAATTAACTTACTCTTACTGGCTAGGGAATTAGAACTGCTGCCTTGGGGACCGGAACTAGTTGTTCCTTGTATAAATCCTTGGTTTTGACCGTAGATGCTGCGACTATTCTCTGAGTCAACGCCGCCAGCTAACAGCTGTTGTTGCTCATCAGATAAATCGAGTAGCAACTCTGATGCAATTATTTGATATGACATGATTATTGGCCTCACTTACAAAATCAGGTGTTTCACCACCTAAGACCCAACTATAGGCATTGTTTGTCAGGATTTCATAAATCTTGAGACATAATTGAAAATTCCATTTTTGTTTCTCAAGGTAGATATAAAATCTTCTATTTTTTTTAGATATGGCAATACGCTAGAGCAGGTATAGTCAATATTTTGTGTTTTTGAAAATATTTAGAATATTTGAACATAATATTAAGGAATCTGGGATATTGTAGGGAACAGGCAACTTGTACTGAGCGTACCCCTACGGGGAAGCAAGCTACGCGTAGCGTCTCGTAGAGAAGTCGAAGTATAGCCAACAGGCTTCAAAATCTGTTGATGCCATGATTTTACGATTAGTTTATTGCACAGTTACCCATATTGTTGGCTGTTGAGGGTTGACAATTAACCGTTAACAAAACAACAACAAGTTAAGAGGAAGAAAATATACCTGTAAAAATTTGGTATACCCAAGATCGTAATGGGGTAGTATAGCGGTAGTCACATAGGTTAGGACATTTTAAAAGCTTGAATGCTAGGAATCGTAATACTTTTACCTCCAGCATAGCTGCCTCCTGCCTGGTGCTATAGTTGCTACTGTACGCCCGTACCTATGTACAGGTTTAGCTTCCCGTAAAACCCAGATCGCAAAAAACTTTCTTGGCCTATTACCTATTGCTTATTGCCTGCTATAGTTTCACTGGGAGAAAAAACCAACAACCAGCAGAGGCAAAAATATTAAGACAGACACAATCAAAACGAGGGTTGCTGGCTCAATTTTAATTTGGTTCTTCTGTGGGTCGCTCATTTGGTATTCTCTCAATGAATTAAATATAATAGCCCAGCCTAATCGATATTTACAGCTTTTTCCAAGTCCAATAAGGTTGAGAAGTGTAAATCTGTATCTAGCTTTGTTAGCTAGGTACAGAGCCTATTGTAATTTTGAATTTAGAATTCTGAGTGCTGAATTCTGAATTCTTCTGTATTTTTGATTTTAGAAACTGTCCATTCCTCAATTCATCGCCCGATTAGCTTATTTTTTCCAAGGGAATTTAGTACCCATTTCCGTCAATCCTGAGAAGATGAGATAGAGAATCAGTAACCCAGCAGCTGCAAAGAAAGTTAGTAAATCGCCATCCATGAGTATTATTAGCTAAAACTTTGCTTATCATAATCAGATTACCGTGATATCATGTCCGGCTAATCGCTTGTGAGTAATAAAAAATATTGCACTGTTCACAGTCAATGGTCAACAGTCATCAACTTAAAGCAAGATAATTTATTTCTTGGAGTTTCTTAATCTCTACCGTTTCTCTGAACCTGTAATCTTTGGTCTTCTGGATGCAAACTGAACCAACCGTACCAGTGACGAACTGCTAGCCAGATGGCAGAAAGCAAACCCGCGAGACTGAGGGTGAGGCCGCTAAACGGTACTAACAATCCAAATATAGGTAATACTGCTCCAGCAATAGTGCAGATGATAGCAGCAAGGGAAGTACTGCGGCTAGCACCTAATCCCCATGTCAAAAACAATAAGATGATGGAAATGAAAGCCCAAGCCAATTGAGGATTTATCAAACGAGCGAGATAGGTCAAAGCTAATAGACAAGCAAAGAAAATACTACCAGCGATCGCTATATTTTTGAAATTCATTGGCAGTGATAAATATAACAATAATATCCACCACAAAAATATTGCTGGTGCTAGCAACAACAGCCGCGGAATGATACCAGTGTGACGAATGGGTTCTGTGTTGGTAAACACTCCAAATGGATTTTTCACTGAAACATTATCGTTAAATATCCAAGTAAATTGAGTGCTGCGTCCATCAACTTTAATCTCATTCGGTACAACACCACTGGCGAAATCAGCCGGAGCAAAGTTAGCAGTTGCGGTGAGGCGGAAGTTAGAAAGCAACTGTCCTTCGGCGCTGTAAACCCAACGCGGCCCTCCTTGAGCTTGATAGGTAACTCGAAACGTGGTTGCTTCCCCTGGTTGCAGACGGAAGGGAAAGCCATAGTCTCCGGGATTGGTTTGTTGTAATCTAGTACCGTCACGCTCTACCTTGTAGCTAGCAAGCAGCGAATAGCCGTTAGGCGGCGGTGCTTCAAAGAAAAAATTATTAATATCGTTGAGTTGATTAACTACTTTATAATCAGCGGTATATTCCACACGATAAATTGAACTGCGACCTGGAACATCTACGCTTTGGTCGAGTTTGACTTGAATTTGCGAACCACCCAACGTCAAGAAGCGGGTAACTTCTCGCGTATCATTTACCTTAACTATCTTGCCGTTGACTTGGGTGGTATAAGAGTATGGCTCTTGAATAGAGTAGCGCACTTGTGGCGCAGACTGTTCTAGCCTTTCACCTGCAACGCTTTCTACCACTTGAGCCACCTTTGCTTGTTCCCAGTGATGGTAGCGGTTGCTCAAAGTTGAACAGAGAAAAAATCCCGGCACTAACAGAATTAATACTAAAGTTAAATGTTGTAATCCCCGCAGCAGTTGGGAATAACGAACAGCCCATTCACCAATGACAATAACATTCTCGCCTTGGTGGCGGCGTAGAGAAAAACTCACCAGAGCGATCGCAATTCCTAAAGCTATAACTAAAAATACTAATAATACCGAAGCTTTCAGTGCTTGAGTTCCAAATTGCACAAGCTCAGTGGGATGTGTTAAATCAGGTAATCCAGGGATACCTTGAGCAGAAGATGACATTGGCGTATTCTTGCAGAATTTGGAGAACCAGACTGATAAAATCTCTGAAAAGTTTCTCCACGATAGTTTAATATGATACGCCAACGTGAAGAGGCAATAGGCAATATGCCTTTTTGCCTATTGCCTATTGCCTATTGCCTATTGCCTATTGCCTATTCCCTTCATCCAACCGCCGTTGCCATTCAGCATCAATTTGTGCAGAACGTTCAACTTCCTGTTCTAGTAAGTCGGTTTCAGTGGAGTAAACCAATTCTTCATCGCCAATTACTTTTTCTGCCGCAAACTGATGGGCAAAGTCAAGCTTTTGCTGCAAGGAACTATCTGCGCTTGCTAATAGCCTAGCGCGAGAAAGGCGATCGCGGTTGCGTGCAGCAATTTTTTTATTCCGCCACTGAATCCAAAAATAACGCAATAACGGTATGCCTAAAAAACCAATTCCATAAGCCAACAGCACCCAATAAATTCCTTGAACAAAAGCTACCAGTCCCCCTAATTGAGCAGCAACAGTACCATCTCTCAATAAGCTTCCCAACACTAAAGCGCCAACAAAATTGAGTATGCCCAAGCCAGCACTGAGCATAATTTGTCCTGAACTTGCAGCACTAAAACGCCAAGGAAATTCCTCTAAGTAAACTGCTATTGAACGACGACGGTTTTTAGCTGCACTTACCTGCAACTCTGGGAAGTAATATACAATTTGCCCTTGTTCGCTGACGGATGGTTGCCCATTAAATCGTGTCAGAACCGGTAGCATATAATCTTCGTAATCTCTTTGATATTCCTCCCCAATGTCATCGAGATATGGGGAAATTTGTTCGGCTACCACTGCGCCACGGTTATTGCGAATCACCGTAGCAATTTCTTGCCAGCGACGTTCTTCTAAATTGGCATTAGGATTACCATCGCCAAATAAAAAGGAAAACACAGCTTCAAAGAAATTCAAATCGCTTTGTTGTCGCCTTTCATGCCGCTGTTGCTGGTAGTGAGTGTCATAATCTGGGCTAAAGTACCAAAATAAATTTGGGAAATAAAAGAACCCACCGCCGGAATTACTGCTTCGGTTATCGCCGTCACGGTCTGAATTGGCAGCGGTAATGATAATAATGATGGTAATAGTTATCAGAGCGATGGAAACAGTTAAGAAAATACCAAAAGAAATCCGAATTAAGTAAAACAGTACATTCCAAACTTTTTTCCACCATTCCTGCAATCGTAACTGGAAGTATTTATTACGTAAAATTGTACGGAAATTTTTGGGAAATAGGTAAACAATATCACCATGTTCTGCTACTTGTAAATGTCCGCCAGCCTCAGATGCTAATGCCAACAAACCTTGATTAGCTTCAGCAACGTTCAATCCTGCCTGAGTTGCCACATCACCGACGGTGACGCGGTAACCCAGATGTTCCACTGCTTGCATGATGGTGGGATTGAGAGCCATTATTTTGCCCTCCTGCGAAAATATACTCTTCTTTTTTCAAGTATAAAGTTTTATTTTAAAACCCTCCTCAAAGGCATAAATAAACTAACAAATAACATGACACACAACATGTTATAATTATCATCCTTGGTTTAATTAACCAGCAAATTTTCTGCTTAAATATGGTTCAGTATACTCTCGCCCAAAGCCCAGAAATTATCCTCACTGTTTCTGGAAAAGATTCAGCTAAAGCCCGTGACAAAGCAATGGATCAGTTAATGGAACTGATGGATGCAGGTAAGCTACCCACGGAACTAGAAGAAGGATTTGGCCCTCAACAATTAATTGAGGTTAAAGAGCCAAGTGTTGATAGTGCTAACGGTGAGGATGCTATTACCCAAGCTGTGCAAGTTCTGAGTAACTTGGCGACGCTCAAGCTAAAAGTTCAAGAATCACGGACTGAAGCCTTGGAGATTCGGAAAGCAGTTGATGTTCTGTTCACTGACGAATCGGTGAGTGAAGAGGAAATTACTCGCCTCAAGGAAGGCTTTAAAGTTCTGAAAAATTTTGCCCAAGCTAATGTGCGTTATCAGGAAGCACGAGCTAAAGCAGAACAAGCTCGGCAAGTTCTGGATCTAGCTCTGAAGTCGCCTGATAAGTAATTCTTAAAGAATAAATCTTAAGTTGTTTAAATCCAAATGCAAAAAGACAGGCTGTTTTATGCCTGTCTTTTTCTTTACTGGGGCGCTAGGATTCGAACCTAGGGATGGCGGGACCAAAACCCGCTGCCTTACCACTTGGCTACGCCCCAACAACTTCACCCTAATTAATATAACAGCTAGTCATGGGTTTGTGTCAAGTATTTTTATAGTTGATTTTGAATGGTGGATTTTTACACAGTCCTAGAATACAGCAGTGAGTTTCCAAAGCGATCGCACAAACCTTGGCATGTTGAAAAGGGATTGCTTTGGCACAAGCAAGCCAATAGACGTGAAGAGTTTGGACAATACCTAGTCTATGTTCTTCACAAGCAGGACATATTACAAGTAGGGGTATAATAACCTAAGATTTCCTCAGTGGTGTATGTAAGCAGGCGATCGCTCAAAAAATTCCTGCTTCAAGCATTAATTTATTTTTTAAACAAATTAATCAATTACAATTAGTTCGAGTTCAATTTTTTGCCCGCTGACAAAATGTAAAATTTGAGCTATTTTAATCAACAAAAGTATTGCATGGCTATTTTGTGATTTAGTCAGTATCCAATTAGTTGTTTTGGCAGAAAACATAGCTTTGCCAATAGACATACCTCTGAGCTTACTAAGTATTTTAAAATTCGCAGTTTTGAATACCGAACCACAGTTAGGTGCTGTATTATCTTGATGTTCTTTTGCCCAATGCTGTCTTGAAACTATAGGACTTTCTGTAAATTCGGCTGGTTCAAATTTGAAAACTGCGCTCAATATCAGTTTGGAGTGGACACCAGTGAATATAGTTTGTCGATAATCTCGTACAATTTCACTATTATCAAGTGTTTTTATAGAGCCATTTTCAAAGAAAGTTACACTTTCAACAAAGTCATATATCGTACATTTGTGTTGCCTTCCCCTACCAGCGTTCATTGCTAATGCACCACCAATAGTTGCCGGTACAGACGCAAGATAATAAAAAGAATCTACAGAGTTTTGGTAACAGTATTTTAATACCTCCATGATTGAAACAGAAGAAGAGACTTCTACTCTATTTTCACCTAGAGGTTTTATATATTTAGGTAGTTTATTTTTCAAGATCAATGATTGGATATTCTTTTTCGCAAATAATGTATTAGAACCATTTCCAATTATGTAAATATTTACTTTATTTTCTTGGGACCAATTACAGTATTCCTGAAGATCGTCAATACTATTAAGCTCTCCTACTCGCTGAAAGTGATGTTGAGTTCTATAGTGGGAAAGACTATTCGATGTTAAAGATTCAATTTTCAAATTAGACATTTTTATTATTTTTACTCCTGATTACATAACCACCTTATTTCTATCATCAACTGTTTCTAGTGAAATTGCTTGAAGTAAATGTTGTTTTGATTCGAGTATTTTTGATTCTAATATTTTTGATACTGATTCATAATCAATATCAAAAATTTCTTCCTGGCTTGGCTGGGGTTTTCCCTTAACGGAAAATATCCGGTTTTCTAAATTTAAATCTCTGAGAAGATCTGTGACTTTATTCTGTTTGTCGCTACGGAGAAATACATTAAAAGGTTTTTGGAAAAGCAGAGAAAATATAGTGCCGTGAAAGGTGTTAGTCACTATGTAAGATGCTTCACTATATAGCCCAACCCACTCTTTTGGACTAGCACTTTCCAGATTTATCTGTGCTATTTTTTTAGGTTGATCTACCGAAACTATAGTGAGATTTTCAGATTTGGCTAATGATTTGATAAATTCTTCTTCTTCTGGTTCTATTTCCGCATGGAAATATAACAAAAGATATTTACCTTGAATTTTCGGAGGTGTTTTAATAGCGTCATACTTAATTAAAAAAGTAGGATCTAAAACTTTTATTGCTTTTTGGTTACATTCGTTATTAATAATATTTGCGCTATTAGAATCGCGAACTAAAATAGTTTGAAATTGATCGATTAAATTGCGGATTGTTTCGTGGTATTTTCCTAACTTTACCGTATTACCAAAGCTAGCGGCGTAGCTTATCTTACGGGTAGTTTCTTTGCTAACAAAATCCAAAAAAAAAGCAGAATCAAAACCTCTAAATGAATCTAGACACCATATTTGATCGCTGCCGCATATTACTACGTCATACTTATCGCGATAGTATTCCAAGCCTTTTTTATCATAGAATTTTTTCGGACTCAACTTCACATGAGAAAGTAAAAACCGTCTCATTTTCCAAGCTCTTGGAATGTTAACAAGGATTTTTTCAGGCTGTTTCAGGGGAATTAAAGGCCTGAGGTATTTCCATACTATCTTTAGAGGTCGATAGTCTATGATTTCAACATCATAACCTTGGCTATTAAGGAAAGTCCAAAGGGCACAAGCTTGGAGTGTTGCTCCGTAATTAGTGACATGGTGAAAAGTTAAAATTCCAATTTTCATCTTTGCTCTCTGCTATCTACTATAAATTAGTGGTTAATTTGACGTTAATTAAGTAAGTGTCCTAGTTATCTCTGAAATCTCAAAAAGACTTGTAATCAAAACTTCAGCGGTTGTGCGTCTTGGATGAAAATCTGCACAATCATAATAAAAGATGCTAACCAATTAAAGTAAGTTTCTCGATCGATTGAAGGAACTAGGACGAATAAAATAACTATAGAAACTGCTTGGCGATCGCAACTTTCTAGAGCATGTCATAATTTTGATAAATATTTAGGTAATTTCATTAAAGTATTTGCGATGTAATTATAAAGTAAGCGGTTTTTGAAAAATCAAATCGAATTTAAACACTTAGTAATCGATGCGTACTATTTTTAAGTATACTTTTATTCCTCAGCACTCAACCTTGAATAAGAGTCTACCATAATCTTTTTATAGATTTATAACTTTTTAATAAACTTTGTTCCCATAGAATTCACTGATAAGTGAGTCTTTTAAATTTCGGTATTAAATAAATGGGTACTTATATTTTGGAATTTGAGGTAATGTGTAAATCTGCTAATCTTTGCTTATAAGAGCATAGACATATTTATATTTTTTTGACTTTACTTAGTCTCCAGTTTCTTGCAGGAAGACTGCTGCAATACGACTTGATGACACTAATTGCTTAGTAGCTAGCCATATAAAGAGCGGAATTGTTTTAGAATAGCGACCAAAAAGCCGACGTGGTTCTTGAATCCATCGATATAGCCACTCAAGCCCTAAGTCTCGAATTATCCGAGGTGCGCGTTTGTGGATTCCTGCATAAACTGGGAAAACTCCACCCAGTCCAATCATTACAGCTTGGATTTTGCCCTTATGTTGAGCTATCCAATTTTCTTGTTTTGGACATCCTAAAGAGACTAAGACAGCGTTCGCACCACTCGAATTAATCTTTTGAATCAAAGCTTCATCTTCAATTTGAGTCAGGGGACGAAACGGCAGAGGTTCCATAGCCGCTATCTTCATTTGAGGAAACTCGCGTTCTAACCTTTTTTCCATTCTCGAAAGAATTTCTGTTTGGGAACCCAAAAAGAAAATACTGAGATTTTGTGTTTGAGATAACTGACACAAAGCCAGAAAAATATCCATCCCCGCAACGCGGTCTTGGTAGATAGCTCCCATTTTCCGCATCATCCATACAAGAGGCATACCATCGGGGGTAACTATATCTGCATTTCGTAATAAGCTGGCAAACTCTGGGTTCCAATGAGCTTCAATCAGCATATGCACATTTGCTACGTATACACTTCTACTCTCACGCTTATTTGCCCACTTGAGTATTGTTTGTACCTGGTCGTTAAAGCGTAGAGCCGTAATAGGAAAATCAAGTACTTTTTGAGTAGGTAGAAGCACTCTTGCCACCATAAATAATTCCTGTGTCCAATAAAAGAATCCATAGATTACCTAGACCATTCCGAATATTGAACAATTCAGATTAGATAACTCCTGGCCTTTTTTTTAGGCTTGTGTTACCTTTGGAAGTTAACACATGGAGGTGCAATTGCCTTCTCTGTATACTTTTGGGTTTTTCCGGTAATACTAGAATTATTCTTTGCTGTGTTTTAGTTTACTGGTTTAACCAAAGGATTTCAGAGGCTGTTTGACAAAATTCATATTTCCTTCATAATTAATTTTTGATTGATTCATGTAAGCATTACAATTGCGATAAATTCCTAAAGATTATGTTTTGTATTACGTAATATTCGTTACACCTTCTTTTGAAAGCTAGGAAAAATACTAGAAAATCAATGTCATAATTTTGGTACGTAGGTATGCGCTTGGCTTAAGAGGTTAGATTATAGTTATTTTTTTCAAAAACTTTTATTATTTCTTTATTATTACAGATTAAACTCAAAGCCAGTATTTAAAAATTCATAATTTTTATTTTTTGCTCAAAGCAAAAAGCAAAAAATAAAGGGAAGATAAACTTATCTTCCCCTGCTGTATTATTTTTGTTTTCTTTGTTTTCGTTGGCTTTGTTACCTTCCTTAAGCCTTTGCCGTAACATTTGCCTTTGCTTTTTGAGTTGCCGCTTTCTAGCAGAACCGCCTCTACCCTTATCATTCCTCCCTTCTTTTCGGGGAGATTCCCATCTTTTAAGTCGCATAAAGTTAGTTTGACCTCTGTGATATTTATATAGTTAACTACAGGAGACCAAAAATCCTGTAATCATGTATATTTTATAGTATATTTGTTTACTTTATGATTGTAAAATACACCATATTGCAATAATATAACATAAATTACCTGATATTTATTGATTTCTCTTAATTATGACGTAATTTCAAGCTACATATTCTCTGTAACATGAAAAATATTAAGTTTTTTGGTAGTGGGCAGGAGGAGAATCGAACTCCTATGACCGCAAGGTCGCCACATTTTGAGTGTGGTGCGTCTACCAGTTTCGCCACCCGCCCTTATATTCAACTTCACTATTATAGCCTATTTACTAATTTTGCAACAACAAATTTCAAGATTGATTCTCAAAGTTTTGCTGTGATGAATAGTTTTACGCTCATCGAAGCTGTATCCCGATCTAGTTTTTTAGACAGCTAGCAAGTATTTGCAAACAAAAGATCTATAACCAGGATGTGTTTCCCTACTCTTGGAGGGATTCGCTGAAGTTTAACGCTTAAATGTGTGCAAACTTTAATAAACTAGCGTCAATATCTTGTAGCTTGGCACAGCCGCTAAGTGCCATTGCGATATTTAACTCATCTTGTAGAAGTGAGATGACATGAGATACACCGGTTTGTCCTGCTACTGCTAGCCCCCACAAAATGGGTCGGCCGATGAGTACTGCTTTTGCTCCTAATGCTAAGGCTTTGAGAATGTCTGTACCCCTACGGATACCTCCATCTAGCAATACTTCTACCTTACCATTGACTGCTGGCACAATTTCAGCGAGAGCATCTAAAGAAGCGATTGCACCATCAAGTTGTCTGCCTCCATGATTAGAAACAATAATTGCTTGGGCCCCATATTCCACAGCCCGCAATGCATCATCTGGGCGTAAAATTCCTTTGATTACTAAGGGTAGTGGAGATATGGACTGCAACCATTCCAAGTCACTCCAAGTAACTGCTGGGTTGAGTTGTTGGGCAAAATAGGTAAACAACCCCGATTCACCTTTTTCATGGGAAATATCCAGCCCTGAGATAGTTGCGAGATTCGCTAGATGTAGATCTAAAGGTAAAGCAAACTCATTACGTCTATCTTTTTCGCGCTGTCCGAGGACTGGTGCATCTACGGTCAGGCAAAGTGCTTTATAACCTGATTTATAAGCTTTTTCTACCAAGGCGCGAGTCAATCCCCGGTCTTTGTGGATGTAAAGTTGAAACCAGCGTACCGAATCTGGAAATTGTTCGCACGCAGTTGCTACTTCTTCAATGCTCTTTGTTGCCATTGTACTTAAGATCGTGCCCACACCAGCTGATGCCGCAGCTAAAGCCGTAGCAACTTCGCCGTCGGGATGAGCCAGACATTGAAAAGCCATTGGTGCAATCAACAAAGGTAGTTGCAGGGGTTGTCCTAAAATGGAGGTATTAAGATGGCGATCGCTAACATCGACTAAAACACGAGGTCGTAACTTGATTCGCTCAAAGGCGGTACGGTTGTCTCGCAGGGTGATTTCGTCCCAGGCTCCACTACTGTAGTAATCAAGGGCCATTTGAGATAGATAGTGTTTTGCGAGCTTTTCGTACTCAAACAGGTTAATGGGTTGAAAACGATCTTCGTTGGGTACAGCTGTCATGGTAGCGATCGTGGGTTAAGGGATGGGATGTTTGTTAATCCCATCAAAGTTATGATAAATCGCCGAGGAACCTATTTAATAACTCTTCCCGTGATAGTTGCAGCAATAAAGGAGTAAATTGTTCTGGAGATAATGCCAATAAAGGTTCAATAATTATGATTAGTTCTGGATCTAAAGAACCAAACCTAACTCGCAACAAATTTTCTATAACATTACGACGTTCTGCTCGAATTCCTTCGTCCAGTCCTTCTTGAATTCCTTCTTGTTTAGCTTCCGCTAATTTTTGCTCGTAAATGGGTGATAAGCGCATAATTAAATCTCTATCCTCGTCGTCTATATTTTGATTTACTTCTAAGGTCGTCTTTAAACTCAATAATAAATCTATTGCCTTAGAACGCAAGGGATTATTTCGGGGAAGTGCTTCTAGTTCATCTATGGCTTGTTGCTGGACTCTACCCTTGCCTAAAATTCTCAACCATAATGTTTCTTGTGTAGAAGGTAATTGGTGAATAGCGACAATAGATGTTCTTAAATACTCGGCGAGAAAATGTACTCCTACTCCCCAGTTATCTTCATCTGAGCTAGTTCTAAAACCATTTAAGATAGATTCAGAAACCGTGGGTGACAAAATCCACAAACGTGGTAATTCTGATTCTGGAATTCGGTTTTTATCAACTTTGGTTTGGCGCTTGATTTCGGCAAATATATCAAATAACTTATTCATGCAACTGCGAATTTCTGCAATTGTCGCCGCATTTCTAAATGGTTCAATTAAAGCAGGTTCGGCTGCAAATTTACCTAACAATCCTAATTCTATCGTCTCGCTTGATTGAGATGAAGGTATAAAATAAACATCAATCTCGCGGATTTGTGCCGGAACTTTGCGACTTGTTTCCACTTCTCCGAGTGGTTGTAACAATTCTTTAAGATAGTCTTTTGCGAACTGGTCGTAGGGAAACCTGGTCATTAGTTAATTTTTTAGATGTACCAGTACTTTACAATAGTGACCAGACGCTTCTTCGATGAGTTAAGAGAGACAGCAAGTGCGATCGCCTTTGGTGGAGCCTAGCCCATCGTACAATTGCTAAACTCCTGTCAAACTCAACCCAATCCTAAATACAATTTCAGTGCCGCATCAACTAATACTATTGTTTCTGGATTTAAACTACCTACTACTTCACCAATAATCCGCTGCTGAGAAATTGCTCTTAGTTTTTGTGCTTGTACTTTAGAAGGCTTTGTTAAACCACTATCCTCATGGTTGAGCAAAGCCTGTAAGTAGATTTACCAGTTTCGCCAGCCGCCTTTGGGTGCAACTTCATCAATCGTCGGCTTGAGTCCGTGACCTTCAATTAAAGATTGATATTCTGTACTGCTTGCCCAGCGGTCAATTTCTCGCGCCCGTAGTACTGGTACTGGATGGGTTAATTGGGCTGTGCGGGCAGCTTTGACCATTTCACCGAGTTCGGTCTTGCTAATATCATCGTAAGCACGGGCTTGAGCAACAAAAGCATCGAGGTTTAGTTGGGGTGCTAAGGCGGGAGAACCACCAGCTAGTTTCATCAACACCGACATCACAACTTTGGGGTCTTGGGTTGCTAGCAATGCGGCGCGATCGCAGGTAAACTCAGCACAGCGTACCCATTCCAAAAGTTGTGCTTGTATCGCTTGGGCAATGAAGCCTCCAACATTGGGGACAATTGCCGCAGCTAATATTAATAAATTTACAGGCGTTAAGTAAACGCTATGGTCACACTTGAGATGTCCCAACTCGTGGGCAATTACCGCTTGGATTTCCTCTGGTGTGAGAATATCAATTAAAGATGTGTGCAAGACAATAAAAGGCTGCTTACCGCGCACCGCAAAAGTGTAAGCATTAGGAGCCGGATGCTGTCGGACGTACAACTGGGGAGGCTCTATATCCAAGATTTTGCAAGCTTCTAACAGCAACTGGTGTAAATCAGGCAGTTGTTTTTCACCCACTAGAACACTTGAGGCAATATTTTCCACATAAAAAACCTGCTCTGCCATTGGCCCTAGCCAATTTCGCACCAACATATCGATGCCTGGTATCTGCTTGAGCGCATTAGTAGATTCTAGGTCTAATGGATGGCGAAATGAGTCAGCTTTTAAACCAATCAGGGGGGTTTTGAAGAAGGACATAGTGCAGCAAGCTATAAAAAATATAAGTATGGAAGCTGGCTGGTTAAGTAAACAGCCTCCCACAGATAGTATAGCGATTAAGTAGGGTCGGCTTTATGGAGGGGGTAGGGCACAAAGGGAGACAAGGGAGAGGGGAAAGACGAGGGAGAAAGATTGCTTTGTCTCCCTTGTCCCCCTTGTCTACCTTGTCTACCTCATCAAAGCATCACAACTTCACAGACTACTGACGCTGGGAAGGATTTCTAAATCTGGTGATACTTCGCCCACCCGCAGGATTTTAGCGCCTAATTGCTGCAACTTCACATCAAGTCGATCATAGCCGCGATCGAGGTGCTGCAATCCCTGAATTGTGGTTTGTCCTTCTGCGGCTAGTCCTGCCAAGACTAGCGCTGCTGATGCTCGCAAGTCTGTGCCTAATACCGGTGCGCCAGACAGCTTAGGTACTCCCCGAACGAAAGCAGCATTGCCTTTGACGCGAATATCTGCCCCCAAACGATTTAACTCTGAGGCATGACGCAAGCGATTTTCAAATACAGATTCGTTGATTACGCTGTCGCCTTCGGCCAATGTCAGCAAAGCCATGAACGGCGCTTGCATGTCTGTGGGAAAACCTGGATGGTATTGGGTTTCTATATCTGTTGCCTTCAAGGTTTCTGCCGGGAAAATACGTAAGTGTTCCGGTGCTTCCTCGATGATTGTGACTCCAATATCCCGCAGCTTGGCAATCACTGGTATGAGATGTTCTGGAGCCACCGGCGAGAGACTGAGTTCTGAGCGGGTAATTGCTGCTGCGACTAAAAACGTTCCTGCCTCAATGCGATCGGGGATAATACTGTAGTCAACAGAATGCAACTTGGGGACTCCTTCGATGATAATTCTGCTAGTCCCCGCCCCACTAATTTTTGCTCCCATCGCATTACAGAAGTTAGCTAAATCAACTACTTCCGGTTCTCTGGCAGCGTTTTCGATGATTGTTTCGCCGTCTGCTAAGGTAGCCGCCATCATCAAGTTTTCTGTGGCTCCGACGCTGGCGATATCTAAGTAAATCTTCGCTCCTTTTAACCTGCGGCTGCTGCCAGGAACGTAAGCATTACAAATGCCGTGTTCGATTTGCACTTCAGCTCCCATTGCTTGCAGTCCCCGGACATGCAAGTCAACTGGTCTGGCCCCAATAGCACAACCGCCTGGTAAAGGCATCTGCGCGACTCCTAGTCTTGCCAGAATCGCACCAATGGCGAAAAAACTCGCCCTCAATTGCGTAACTAGTTCGTAGGGAGCTTTTGATGTTTTAATTTCGCTGGCGTTGATGTCTAAGATGTCACCTTGTCGTGTCAAGCGTACACCCAAAGCCGATAACACCTGACCCATCCGCTCTACATCGGCTAATAGGGGAACATTACGGATGCGACAATCACCTGGACACAGCAAGGCTCCAGCCATAATTACCAATGCTGCATTTTTCGCCCCGCTAATTTTCACATGACCTCGTAAGGGATGCCCACCCGAAATTTGCAAGACTGAGGAGTCTGCTTTCGGAGCAAATTTGGCATCTGGTAAGTTGCTAGAAGGATTAATAATCCTACCTCCAAAAGTAATACGTATTTTATATGTTTGAAGTTGGTTTTGATTCTACAGTAAAGATTCAATTTGTCCACGTTTTAGGACAAGATATTTGATTGAAAAATAGTGTTTTCGCCCATAAAAAAAGACTAAAACCCAGTATTGGCAAGGATTTTGAGATTTTGTTAAGTCTAACAAAAAGTCACAAGTAAGTAGTACTTACAAGTAGCACTTAATACTCAATAATCTAACTTACGTGTTCGCTAAAATCCCATACTCCAATTAATAAGTTAAGTCTTGTCAAGTTGAAGTAGACTGAGACTTTTACTAATGACTCAGTTAATTAGTATCTTCGTTGTTCAAAAGTTTTATTTGTGTGAGGTTGCAAATCTCAAATAATTTATTAAATTTACTTAATAACTGGCATTATTTTCAGGCGATCGCGCACTTGGAGTCAAGCTGATTAAATCATCAATGTTGCGTTTCATTGTCTTGCAAATTAAATCTAGGGGTAAGTCATTGGCGTCATAACCAAAGGGATTTTCTATTTCCAAACCAATGGCTTCAATGCCAAAGACTGTAAACCCAACTAACGCAGTAATTAAACCTGTCCACCAACCCAGACTATTGACAATTTGAAATGGCAGTAGTAAACAATATAGTACCAGTAATTGCTTTAGATGAATTGCATAAGCCAGCGGCATTGGTGTTTTTAAAATCCGTTCACAAGCACCTAAATTATCCACAAGATTATTCAATAATTCTTGCATTCCTGTTAATTGGTAGCTATTGATACAATTACGATAATATTGCTGCTGTAAATAATCTCCTATCCAAAAAGCTACTTCTATAGGAGGATTATTCATGATTTTCAGCTTGAGATATCTGCTAGATGGCATAAATTCTTCTAATTCGTCATTAATGGTTTCTCCGCGCAAGTGTATTTTGGTCGCTACAGCAAAAGCTACTAATAAATTTAATGCTGCAATTTTATTATCTTTATCATCTGGAGAGATTTCGTCAATGGATACCCAAATCTGCCGCGCTAGATTTCGGACATTATTTACTATAGAACCCCAACATTTTCTCCCTTCCCAAAATCGTTCATAAGCAGTATTGGTACGAAATACAAGTAACAAGCCCAAAACAATACTAGGGATAACGCTACCTAAAATAGGTTGGGATACAGGCAGCTGCAAATGATGAAGGATAGAAACAAAAAATCCAAAAAACCCACACCATAAAACGTTTTTGTAAATGGCGTGTACTACTGAACCTTTGAGTCGTAATGTCGTGTTTACCCATTTCAGGTTTACGCCACTCATGTAGTCACCCTAAGATAACATCTTAATAATTACTTAAAAATAATAGCTCTACAATCAGTATTATTGCCAAGGAAGATACTGTAAAAAGTAGCTCTAAAAACCCATGAAACATTCTTAGATCGACGACTGTATAGCAATCCTATTTGATCTATAAGCTCATGGAGTAGAGACACGGCTCATCGCATTTGTACATAAGTGGATTTGTTCCTAACTTATTTAGCACTGCTATATCCTACTTTCTGTATGAAAAATTTCAAAGCGATACCTCAGGCTGGCTACGCCTACGCAGCTAATTGTAAAGAAATGTAAAAGTTTGAGGCTGGCTGCATAAACCTCGCAAACTGCCTTGATAACTCTGTAGAAGAAAAGGTACATACCTAACGATGATGACCATAGGGCATTAATCGTTATCATGTACCCTAGTAAATCAGCAAGTTCTAACCTGTACAAATCCTGCCCTGTAAATTCAGTGTCTAGACATAACATTTAGTTATGTCTTTTTTCGTTATTAGTCTCAAAACGTTGAATTTCGATTAAATAACCACTGGGATCGCGTAAAAAACAATGATAAATATTATACTTTTTATTCATTGTTGGTGGCTTTTCAAACCTGATGCCACGTTGTTGGAGATATTCAAACCATTCATCTACCTGCTGTGTTACCAAGGTAAAAATAACACGTGATTCGTTTTCAGATGAAAGAATTGATGTTTCACTTGCTTGGCATAACCCCAAGTATCCAGAGCCAGTAACACTGTAAATTCGACAGCTACCTTGGTCAAGCCACAACTCGAAGCCTAACTTTTGTTCGTAGAATTCTGTAGACGCATTAAGGTCGTGGGTATAGAAGAAGGTAATCTGTTGATCTATTTGGAGTTGATGAGACATAAAATACATTTGAGTATATACCCTAACGACATCTGGCGATCGCATAGGTAAAAATTTATTTATGTTAGAAACCTGTTACTGCTCCAGAACGCCTTAGGCGGTTCTGGAGTTTCTTTTTGATAAAGCGATCAAAATTTTCTAAATCATCCGGATATGCCAAAACAAGCTTGAAAGGGGATGCATACCGAATTATTTATATCTAATACGGAGCATCACTCGTTGATGTACTCCTGTGCCAAACAACTCTCGCAAAATAGCCCCAGCAGAACTGGGGCTGTTTTGCGTTGAAGGTGTGTGAACTAGAAGCACAATATGAAGTCAAGGAACATAATTTAGTACATTTGGGTGTATACCCTGATGACGTATGATTCATTCATGGAAAAAATTGATATAGGTAAATGCGTATCTTTCCTGACTCCAGATTTGTCATAAACATTTCTGGAGTTTTTTCATTAAATAGTCAAGCGATCGCACTTTACCCTTTAAGGCTAACTTTAATGCGATCGCACTTAATAGAAATATTTATTTCACTGTGTATGTTACAAAAATATCCTTTTTCATCTCAACTTCCGCCGGGGCATCTGGATCGTAAGTTGGTGTCAATAAAAAACTAGCAAAAGACGGTAAAGTAACTCCAGATTTAGAATTACACGAAGGATAGAATAAGGTATAAAATGGTTCGGCTACAGAAGCAGCACCAAGTTTAACACCCATAGCAGTTGCTAAAGCCTGAGCGCGACTTTGAGCGTCTTTCATTGCTGATTGATAAACTGAACTCTGCAAAGCTTGACAATCATTAACTGCGTATTCCACGCCGACGTTATTGATAGTTAAGTTTTCCAGTTTGCTCGTTGCTTTATTCGCTGTACCAACAATTTCGTGAATGCGATCGCGGGTTGGTTTTTCCACCCTCACTAATATCTTGGCATTATTTTCAGTGGAGTTAGGGTTAACTTGCACTTGAATTTTATCGGCACTAATTCCATTAGTAACTAGGCTATCAATTATTGGCTGGAGATTTGCCTTAGTTAAGGGTTTTTGACTTTCTAAAGCAGGTGTAGGTGGAATTTGTCCTATTGGTGTTTTGGTATTTAAGAGGAGAACTGGTAAAGTTACCCGACGGACTTGTGAGAGCGTTGATGGTTGCGTTTGTAACTCTTCATTACTATTTTTACTACTGACTACCAATTCAATATCCGCTGTATCAGCTGGTACTCTTACTACCCCTTGACCCATTACCATTAATGAATGGCGATCGCTCGCTGGTGGATAAAATAATTGGGCATTAGCGACTTTAGGCCTTAATGCTTCCATCCCAACAGTCATAGTTATACTTACCAGCATCACAGCAGTTATTTTTTTCATGTTCTGGCAATGTCCTTTGAACATACTATTTGTCAAAGTTTACACTTCAAGAACAATATACTTAAGCTTTGCTCTAAATAATTTACTAAAAAAGACTAGGGAGTAGGGAGATGGGGAAGTGTAGGGAGAAATAGAATTTATGCTTCTTCCTCCTTCCACACCTCTCAATGCCCCATGACGCCACTTCACGGCAATTGCTCATGGGGAGCCAGTGCCTTTACCCATCAGTGGCTCCCCCATGCCCAATGCCCCATAAGTGTTAGCTAAACATCAGGCATCTTTTTTGAATTCTGAATTCTAGAGTATTAACCAAACCAGTGAGAGGGTTCACAACCGGGTTGAACTATTTCACAAAGGTGATGGCTAATCCAATCTGACTTTTCTTGAACGATTGAGCAAATACCTTGGTGAATTAAATTTTGTAAATGTAGTTGCTGTTCTAAGCGTTTACGAGGCAACTGATAATTTAGCAAGCTTTCTTGTTCAGCCTCAGCTAGTGGAATATTTCCGTCAGATATGACGCTATAAAAAGAGGGAATACGGTTGAGGACGAAAGCAATTAGCTCTTGGCGTAAGTCAGGCATCGCAAAAGCTTGTTGATATGGATGATATGGATATGTATCCAAAACGCTTTCAATCTCTCCTATTACTGATTGCTGAGTCAAATTCACTACAGTTTTCATAATTTTTTAAACTCCTTTTTTAATTCAGTCAAAGATTAATTCAGTAAACAACTTTTTTAGATGGTAAGGTTGTCATGACAATCAGTTATAAATGATTCAACTGATAGATGCAATAGACTCTGAAGTTAGCCTTTTATTAGGGTAGAATATCAAACATTTTACTGTGCAGATTTGAGTTAAAGCTTATACTGATTTGCAGTATTTTGCATAAAGACAGCACTGAAGAAACTGATAAACTGCCGACATTTTATATTTATAATACTTATTCTTTCAAATTTATGCCTTTTTGGCAGAAATCTACATAAAACGCAGCATAAAGTTTAGGGGATCAAGATTATGGGCAAGTCGGCAACTTACTTTGGTTGGAAATTTTTAGTTAAATTTAAGCTTCTTGGTAATTAAGATCGCTTTGGGGTTGATTAGACAATTTACTGTTTCATAGACAGAAGTTATTTGTTGCACATTAGTTTTAGTAATCGGGAAAATACTTAACTCTTAGACTGTCAAATCAGTCTAGCGACAGATGAAATGATTGAGTAAAAACTTTGAAAAAGTTCACATTATCTAAAAGCATGTATTCAAAGTCAAAAAATATACCGGGAACTTCTCTATTGTCAGAAGAGAAGCTATAAAGCACTCATTACCTGATAGGTAAGAGGAGGTAATAAATATTGATAATGGTTTTTAAGTATTTAGACTACTACTGAGATGGAAAGGTGAAGATTAGAGGCAGTGTGATTCAATTACTGAAAAAGCGCTGTCACTACTGGGTGCAGGTTAAACCTGCCGTTGAGGTACTAATTAGTTGAATATTAGTCATCAACTATCCCAAGTTCTGATAGTCGTTACTCCTTGAAAGAAGCAAGCTACACTTAGCGTCTTTGCGGGACAAGGGTAGCCTCGCAAGAGACTTCTCTGGCGATCGTTAGCTATCATCATTAGTTATCATCAAATGACAAACGACAAAATTACTACTAATGACTGCTGAAAGCTAATAGTAGAATAAGGTACAGAAAAGCTGCATGGAAGGGAGGAAGCGAAATTGGATGAGATGAGGGCGGCGCTAGAGTTAGCGACTGAAGAAGAACTACAAGACTTAACGGCAATTTTATTTAGTCGTAAGTTCAATCCCCTAGACTACGTTCACACACCCGAACCCATCGAAGTGCAAAGCCAAGACCGCAAAGCTTGGCTAGATGCATTAGAAGGTCGCTTCCGCTTTTTGGCGGCAGATGGGATGACGGTATTGCGGGGGCGCACAGACCAAGTAACTTACCGACAAGCACTTGTTCAAGTATGTAGATATCTTAAGATTCCTTATTCTAATCAGTTGACAACCGTTGATTTAGAAGCAGAAGTATTTTTGCATCTGCTAGGACAGGTGTGGAAAAAATTGCCCGAACAGGAAAAGCAAAAATTGACAATACGGATACAGCGTCAGCTTGTCAAATCAGAATTAAAACAACCTTTACCACTTTTATTGCAACGCGATCCCTTGGGGCTACTTTTTAAAGGTGGTAGTGCATTGGCTGTTACTTCCATGCTGCAACCAGTTGTACTCAAGCAAATTGCCCGTCAATTTGCTATACACCTTGCTACCTACGAAGTAGCCAAACAAGCAGCGATTAAAGGCACGGAAGCAGCCACAACGCAGTTTCAAAGCTATGTAACTATGCAAATGGCCAGACGGGGTATGACCGTGAGTGCAGCTCGTTATGGAGCAGTTCGCACTATGTTTGCCGTGATTGGGCCAATGATGTGGGCTTGGTTTTTTGCGGACTTAGGGTGGAGAGCGATCGCTACTAACTATGGTCGCATCATTCCTACGATTTTCGCCCTTGCTCAAATTCGTCTCACTCGTGCTGAATGTTGGGAGCCAGCTTGAATAAAGCTTTTTACCCTTTAAACTCTCGTTGGAACTACTCTTTATTGGCGGTATTAATCTTCCCGTTGAGTCCTTTTGTCGGGGCTGTAACTATAGTTTTGGTATCATTCATAACTTGGATTAAACAATACCGCCAAATTAGTCGCCGCCCCCTCAACTGGGGATTTGCCCTTTTGAGTCTGTTGCTAATAGTCAGTTGTGGGTTTGCTCAGAACAAAATAGAAGCTTTCCTCGGCTTATTTAATTTCTTACCATTCTTTTTAGTTTTCGCCGCCTTCAGCACCCTGATTCAAACAACTGCCCAATTGCGGCAAATGGCTTGGGCTTTGGTAATAGGTTCGATGCCTGTGGCGATTCTTGGTTTAGGACAATTATTTTTGGGCTGGAATTTTAAGTTCCAGTTTATCTGGGTTGTATTGAGTTGGACAATTAGACCAGGAGGAAATCCACCAGGCCGCATAGCTTCATTATTCTTGCACGCCAATACCTTCGCGGCTTATTTAGTAATAGTATTCATCGTTAGTGTAGGTTTGTGGTTGGAACAATGGCAATTGAAGATTGGGCATAGGGCATGGGACATAGTAAGAGGCAGGGGCAAAAACTCTTCTCCCCTGCTCCCTGCTCCCTGCCCCCCTGCCCCCTCATCCCCTACACTCCCCTTCATCTTCCTTACCATCGCGGTGCTTACGAATTTCATCACCTTGATTTTTACCAACTCACGTAATGGATGGGCGATCGCTATTTTTACCTGTTTCGCTTATGCAGTCTATCAGGGTTGGCGGATTATTGTGGGTAGCGTTGTCGGTATCGTCACTAGCGTACTTTTAGCGGCTTTTGCTCCCTCACCAATCGCTCAGTTTTTTCGCCAGTACGTTCCTGCTTTCTTTTGGGCAAGGTTAAACGACGATATGTATCCAGATAGACCAGTAGCTTTGATGCGAAAAACTCAGTGGGAGTTCGCCTGGTCTTTGGCTTGGCAACATCCTTGGACGGGTTGGGGTTTACGTAGTTTTACTGGACTCTACAAAGCACATACGCAAATTAAGTTGGGTCATCCCCACAACTTGTTTTTAATGTTATCTGCTGAAACTGGTTTTATCGCTACTTTATTATTCTGTGGCTTACTAGGTTGGATTTTGATTGCAGGAGTCCAATTACTGCGAAATTCCAAACACATATATACAGAAGATAGATTGCTAATTTTTAGTTATCTTCTGGCCTGTGTAGGGTGGGTTCTATTAAATAACGTAGACGTAACCCTGTTTGATTTTCGTTTGAATACGCTTTCATGGTTAATTTTGGCTGCTACTTGTGGAATAATACATCGTCTTTTTTTCAACGCAAAGGTACGCAATGGTTAACGCCAAGGAACGCGGAGGTTTTTTAAAGATAATTCGCTATGTCGGAGAATAATTAGGCGCATCTTCATAGAGAATTGGTATCAGTCATCATATTGATGGTTAACTGTCACCCGTAAACAGTCAACAACCAACATGAAAAGATGCGGTACGTTCAATCCGCAACAGCTTATTTTTTAGAATGGAAGTCTATTGGTTTTTTTTCAGTGTATGCACTGGGGGCATTTGAAGCTTTAAGTTAATAATATAACTATATTCACGTCTGTGACTGTGAGTGTGACTAAAACCTAATTAGTCACTGTTGCTGATTGTTGGGAAGGTGTAGGGACAACCCTTTGGGGTTTTCCTGCATGACGGGCATCTCTTGTAGATGCCCTTTTGTATGTTTATTTTTCAGCAATTAAATTATAATTTTTCCATTAAATTATTTTCCAATTTTTGGCATTATTTTTGATAATTTATTTCTTAAAGATTTAGTAAAAAATTACAATTAGGACAACAATAAAAAGTGTTGGAGATTTATAAAAAAGCTTAAAACCGACGGCCAGCACCTAGAACCGTTGGAATTCTGGCTCCAGTTTTTAATCGTGATGATAGACGCTTGCAAGCTACAAATAATCATACTGCTACAGCCGCAACAATCAGCAAAGACTACGTTCGGCACGGGATATCGGCGTCGTTCTTCACCGCCTTAAATCAGTCACTCACAATGACATAAATTTCACTACCATGCATGAAAAAGGAATATTTCCTACACCCCACACCCTACACCCTTTTTCAAGTCAGGGAGAGAATAATGCCCCATGTCCGATGCTCAATGCCCTATTTTTAATGCACATCTCGGTAAAATGGGGTTGTCAGTCAACAAAAAAAGACGCCTCAGTAATTAACCTTATGCCCACAACAGCTGATTTTTTTCAATACACCCAATGGTCGGGTATAGCCACCTTGGTATTCGCTGCTTTAGCAGTGTTGGCTTTTGTTCTCAAATGGGGCATTCGCTTTCGGCTGGTAGGTACGACTGGCTTTATGGTAGTGCTAACAGCTGGTTTATTTGCACTCTCTATAGTCCCCTTGAGTCGCACTGTGATTCCGGGAGCAGTGCGCTACAGTCTAGTTTATGACAATGCCTCAACCCAAGCGGTGATTGCCGTGTCACCTCAAATTTCTACTACACAATTAGAAGCAACTTTACGTCAAGCAGCTAGCAATCTTTATTCTTATGGTCGTTCTGGTACGCTCCAAGACGACAAATTAACAGTTCGCGCCCGTACCATTCTGCACCCAGAACCAGGGATTTCAGTACCAGTTTACTTGGGTGAGGTGAAGCGATCGCTAGTCTCTCGTGACAACTCTCCAATAAAAGTGGAAATTTATCAAGACAAATTTGCCCAATTGCCGAAATCGAAGGCTTAAGGGAACTGGGCATAAGGCATAGGGCATTGGTTATTTCTCCCTCTGCCTCCCCTGCTCCCCTGCTCTTTTGCTCCTTGTCTGTGTGCCCATTATCTCCATCTCCTCATACCCCATGACCTATGCCCATCCCCAATGCTTGTTATCAGGATGACATAATTTATTTTGTATTTACCGATACTTTAAAGATTATTTTTAGATTAAGATATTCACACTTTAGCGATCGGGCTGTAGGCAAAATTTAATCAGTATACGGGTAATGGGTACTGGCAGTTGCGATGTCTTACAAAGTTCCGAGCGCCGGAAGCCGGCGCTCCGACCTTGCGCTTTGTCAGTTGTTTTCGTAGTTACCAGTTTTGCTATTTCAAAAATATTTTCAGCACATGATTGGCTGTAGGGACATACAGATGTACGCCCTTAATTTATCTATTCTGTAGCTGCAATTGCTTGAATGGTAAGACTACGAAGAAAATCCCAGTTGCCGATGCCTGCGGCGGTCAACTACGCTTTTTTTGGGAATCTAAGAGTGCTAATGTTATTTAATTATACGGTTGTTCAAAACTTTGATAGTTCGGAATTTTAGATCGATGAAGATCGTAGATTCAAGCAAGGTCGTCAAATTACTTAAACACTCGGCAACAGGCTTTGTCTATTTCATGGCTCGGCTAAAATCCAGTTGAAGGGGTGTAAAATTTGTAGCCATCTTTAAATCAGTTGGCAACAAGTATCCCTAAGTCGAAGTCAATTTGATTAAGAAATATCAAAGTTTTGGCAAACTAGTCTATATGTCTAATAAATTTTCTACTCAACCTTCTTTGTCTACTCAAACTTCTAGTTCGTTCTTTACCCTTACAGTTGCCCCAGCAAAAGTAATCCGTGGTTCTGGCGTGTTGCAAGCCGCCGCAGCAGAAATCGCCTCCTTGGGAAATCGTCCTTTAATTGTGGCGGGAGAACGCACTCTTGCCCTCAGCCAAGAAAATCTGCAACCGATTTTAGAAACGCAACAGTTACATCCTGCCCAAGCTAGTTATGGTGCAGATTGCTGCGAAGCTAGTTTGAAATCTTTACGCAAGGCAGCTAAAGAACATAAAGCTGATGTCATTATCGGTGTTGGTGGTGGCAAAGCTTTGGATACAGCGAAATTAGTCGCGCATCAATTACAGCTACCAGTGGTGACGATTCCGACTTCTGCGGCTACCTGTGCAGCTTGGAGTGCCCTGTCGAATGTTTATTCCGAAGACGGGGCATTTCTTTATGATGTGGGACTGTCTCGTTGTCCGGATTTATTGATACTCGATTATGACTTGATTAAAACAGCACCACAAGGTACTTTAATAGCTGGAATTGGTGATGCGATCGCCAAGTGGTACGAAGCCTCAGTGAGTAGCGGACACCTACAAGACACTCTAATTATTGCCGCAGTCCAACAAGCACGAGTTTTGCGGGATATCCTCTTACAGAAGTCAGCCGCCGCCCTCAAAGAACCGGGTAGTGAAGTTTGGCGAGAAGTTGTAGACGCTAGTGTGTTACTCGCTGGCGTAGTTGGCGGACTTGGAGGGGCGCAGTGTCGCACTGTTGCCGCCCATGCAGTGCATAATGGGTTAACGCACATTTCGGGACACGCCAGTATTCACGGCGAAAAAGTTGCTTTCGGAATTTTGGTGCAACTGCGTTTAGAAGAAATGCTACAAAACAATCAACTAGCAGCATCGGCACGGCAGCAGTTGTTAAAGTTCTACGCAGAAATTGGACTACCCCAGAAATTAAGTGATTTGGGATTGGGCAATATTACATTAGGTGAGTTGCAAACAGCCGCCGAAATTGCCCTTGCTCCTAATTCTGACATCCATCGACTACCTTTTAAAGTCGCGCTGGAACAGTTGATGGCGGCAATGGTTTCTACCACTGCACCGATAGATAGTAGAGACATGAATCGAGTTTCGCCCAAGGGAATGAGTGACGAGGTTGAACCATGAGTTTGAATTGGATAGTGCCAGCAGAACGCATACAAAAACTGCCGCCTTATGTATTTGCCCGTTTAGACGAACTAAAAGCTAAAGCACGGGAACAAGGGTTAGATTTAATTGATTTGGGGATGGGAAACCCCGATGGTGCGACACCACAACCAGTCGTAGAAGCCGCCATCGCTGCTTTGCAAAATCCCGCCAATCACGGTTATCCTCCCTTTGAAGGCACTGCGAGTTTCCGGCGAGCGATTACTAATTGGTATCGTCGGCGTTATGATGTGATTCTCGATCCTGATAGTGAAGCTTTACCGCTACTCGGTTCTAAAGAAGGATTAGCACATTTAGCGATCGCTTACATCAACCCAGGCGATGTAGTTCTGGTTCCTTCTCCCGCTTATCCCGCCCACTTTCGCGGCCCCGTAATTGCTGGCGGTCAAGTTCATAGCTTGATTCTCAAACCGGAAAATGACTGGTTAATTGATTTAGCTGCCATTCCTGATGAGGTTGCCCGAAAAGCCAAAATCCTCTATTTCAACTATCCCAGCAATCCCACCGCCGCCACCGCCCCCCGCGAATTCTTTGAAGAAATCGTCGCCTTCGCCCGCAAATATGAAATTTTGCTGGTACACGATCTGTGTTACGCCGAGTTAGCGTTTGATGGTTATCAACCCACTAGCTTGTTAGAAATTCCCGGCGCGAAGGAAATTGGTGTGGAATTTCACACTTTATCCAAAACTTACAATATGGCTGGTTGGCGTGTCGGGTTTGTGGTGGGTAACCGCCATGTAATTCAAGGTTTGCGGACGCTAAAAACTAACTTGGATTACGGCATTTTTGCCGCCTTGCAAACAGCTGCCGAAACCGCTTTGCAACTACCAGATGTGTATTTGCATGAGGTACAACAACGCTACCGCACCCGCCGCGATTTCCTGATTGAAGGATTAGGACAGTTGGGTTGGGATATTCCTAAAACCAAAGCGACGATGTATCTGTGGGTGAAATGTCCTGTGGGCATGGGTTCCACAGATTTTGCCTTGAATGTGTTGCAGCAAACTGGCGTTGTGGTTACTCCTGGTAACGCCTTTGGGGTTGCGGGTGAAGGATATGTGAGAATTAGTTTGATTGCAGATTGCGATCGCTTGGGTGAAGCTTTACATCGCTTTAAGCAAGCAGGCATTCGCTATCAACCTGAAGCTGTAGTCTCTGCTTAAAAAGCGATCGCCGATCTCGTTATTTGATTAGATGATGTTTGATATCATCAGGACTCGATGGTCACTTCCTAAGTTAGTTGGCTGCTGACGGTTAACTGTCAACAGTCAACACGAAAAAACGTCCAAGTTAAATGCAAAGGCAGCTTATTATTTTTTTGCCTGAAGTCCGATAACACGGCTATCTGCTAGTGGTGGCTAAAACTCATACCAATTCTACAAAATTCGGCAAAAGTGTAAACTAGGAAACTATTGCTGCATCTAAGTTTCTTAATTACGAATTACGTTAGCGTAGCGGGGCGTAGCCCATTACGAATTGCTATTACTACCCAATCTTAGGCAGAACATCCTCAAACAAAACCTGCAATAATTGGCTTCCCTGTGGACGACTCCAATCTTGAGCTAGTTCAGCTATTAAGGTATTAGTTGCTGTTAACACAACTCCTTCACGCTCCATTCTGCGTCTAGACATCTCCTCGGAAATATCGAAGGGTGAGCCAGAAGCATCCATCACAGCTTGGACATTGTATCCTTCACGCCGGGCACTAATCGCTGGATAGACTAGGCAAACATCTGTTGTCACACCCGCCATGATGATGTTTTTGCGTTGAGTGTCTTCTACTGCTTGCTTAAAGTTAATATCTTCCCAAGCATTCACAAGACCAGCCCGTTTAATCCGCTTTTCAAAAGCTTCAGGTAAAATGCCCTCTAACTCAGGCATCAGCGCACCTTGAACATTCTGTTCCTGACTGCTAGTAAGTACGATTGGAATATTGAGAATTTTTGCAGTTTTGGCTAAAGCGAGGGTATTTCGCTTCACAACCTCCAAGGGAATATTCTTAATTAATTGCATAGTTCCAACTTGGTGGTCGATTAAAAGCATGACTGAGTTATCAGATGTAAATTTATCGCTCATCTTTTTTCCTTGAGAATTTTAAACAATACAAAACAAAATTTAAACACCTGTTATTCCATTTAGGAATTTGGGTACAGCCATTTGTAGAACAATCGAGTTAACTGAGGCATTACAACATAAGTAAGCAGGCAAACAACAATCCCAATAATGATAATTTGCCCCAGTAATTCAGGAAGATAGGCAAGTAAAGATTTAAGGAAATATCTCACAGTTGATAGTGTCACAAAAACCGCTAACCAGGAGAGTAAAACCATCTTGTAACGTTTAGGAGGAAGCTTTGGCGGTTGTCTTGGCAAGACAAACCAAGTTTCTAAACCTGTGACAACTTGTACATTCTCTGATGTTTGAATCAGAGGCTTGGCTCGTTCAATCCACTCGTGACGCACATCTGAATCTAGCCATGCTTGGAGATTCTTTTGATTGTCAAAGTGAAGAACAATGATATATTCGGGGTGCAGATTTTTCTCAGGCCGTAAGATATTGACTCCTAAATGCCCATCAAATGTTTTCGCAACAGGAATAATTCCTCGCATCCATTCTTCATATCCTTCTTCTCGTCCCGGTTTGACTAAATGAGTAATTACAGCCGTGACGTGATGCTCAGTAAATTTAGGATCGTTCATTGTTTTAAGGCATAAAAATGCCACCGTTTACAGGAAGGTAGGCTCCAGTAATAAACCTAGCCTGTTCGGATGCTAAAAGAAGCACAGCACCAGCAATATCTTCAGGCACACCGATTCTTCTTAGGGGAGTCATTTGAGCGATCGCATCTCTACGTTCTTGAGGAACAAATGCGGAGGCGTCTGTTATAGTCAAACCTGGAGATACAGCATTTACTCGGATGCCATGCGGCCCTAACTCAAAAGCTAAACTTTTGACTAAACCATCTAATGCTGACTTAGCTGTGCTATGAGCAGAAAACCCTTGACCTGCAAAACGGGAATATTCGGAACTCATGACAATGATGCAACCCCGTTTTTGTTCTATCATTGCCGGAGCGACTGCTTTTACTGGATGAAATGTAGATTTCACTTCACCCAACAGTTTTGCCTCAAAGTCCTCCCAACTGTACTCAGTAAATGGCGCGACTTTAAAGGAACCAGCCGCGTTTAATACAAGGGTGTCGATTGCCCCTAAGGCTTCCACCACCTGCTGCACCATAACTTCAACTTGGCGAGGGTCTTTGACATCGGCTTTCACAGCCACCGCCTTACCTCCTTCAGTAACAATCGCATCTACAACCGATTGGGCAGCCGCTTCATTGCTGTAATAGTTCACACCAACCGCCGCACCATGCCTACCGAACAATTTCGCAATCTCCGCACCAATGCCCCGGCTAGCACCCGTTACTAAGGCAACTCGGTTGGTCATTAACTTTGTTGTTGCTAGGTCAGTTTCTACCTGAGACAGCTTATTCATAAAACAATAAAACTTACTTACTAGTAAGTAAGTTTATGATAGTTATAATTTTCTGTCAACAGGTAATGATGTAAAAAGTTGCCAATACTCTGTAATATAAGGGTTTTGATGAGCTAGACTAACTTACTAGTTAGTTAGTTTTAGTTTATATGCCTAGTTCTCAACCAGCAAAAAGTAAACGTTCATCATCGGTACACGATGCAGAAGCGACAAAGGCACGTATTTTGGATGCGGCGGAAAAGGAATTTGCGATCGCCGGATTAGCTGCTACTCGCACGGAGACGATTGCAGCTCAGACAGGTGTCACGAAAACTATGATTTATTACTACTATCAAAATAAAGAAGCGTTATATCAGGAAGTTCTCAACCGAGCATTTATCAAGCCGCTTGATGAAATTGTACAGTTGGATTTAGAACAACTACCGCCCCAAGCAGCATTGGAGAGTTTCACTCAGTTGTTTCTAGAACAGACAGCGAAAAATCCCAATATTCCTTCAATTTTATTTCTAGAAGCCATTCAGAATCGAGGAAAGTACTATCCAAAGGAGTCGATAGAACAAATATATGGCAAGTTAATTGCGATTTTGGAGCAAGGAATTGCAGAAGGTGTTTTTCGTCCTTTAGATCCGAGACACATGGCAGTCAATATTATCGGAACTTGTGTGTTCTACGTAGCAGCCTATGAAAATGTCAAGCATCTGTGGCCGGGAAAGCGAATGCTAAGTAAAGGTATGTTACACGAACATTCTCAAGAAGCATTAAATTTTGTTTTAGCAGGTGTACGCCCAGATTCAACAGAAGCCGGGAATCTCCCATAGAGATAATCGTAGGAACACAATTCCCTACCCAGGTAGTTCATATACCTGAAATAACTTGTAATTTAGGACTTATACCAATTTAATATGAAGACGCATATAAATACCCCACCCGCGCTAGCGCGCACCCTCCCCTTGCCAAGGGGAGGGTTGGGGAGGGGTAAAATTCTATGCAGCTTCACGAAGAATTGGTATTACGCAAAAATTTGTAAAAAGCTTAATTTATCGTAGACGCTTTGCGGCTTGCCGTTCGCCCTTGGCGTTCCCGAAGGGTAGGCTACCGCCTTCTCTACGAGAGGCTTCCGCCAACGCAAAGCATCTCGAAGAGAAGAACGCCAAGAAGCGTAGAGTGTGCGTAAGTCCTATAATTATTGTTTTCAATAATCCTGCTTGACATATCAACTTTTTTTGAAATAACATCAATACATCAACTTTTTTTGAAATGTAGGTTGTTGATATGCCTGCAAGGGGCATAGAGTTAAGTTTGCAGATTTGGGTAACTAAATCGCTGGTGTCTTGCTGGCGGGAGGCTTTAGCAGAAGCAATAGGCACCTTTATTTTAGTGTTTGCGGGTACTGGTGCGGTGATGGTGAACTACCTTAGTCAAGGTGCAGTCACCCATATTGGTATCAGCTTTGTCTTTGGTGCCGTTGTTGCAGCGTTGATTTACTCATTAGGGCATATTAGCGATGCACACTTCAATCCAGCGGTAACGTTAGCGTTTTGGAGTAGTGGTTTTTTCTCGAAAAAGCGAGTTTTGCCGTATATTTTAGGGCAGTTGGTGGGGGCGATCGCGGCTTCAACTTTACTGCTACTTAGTTTGGGGCGAGTTGCTAATTTGGGGGCGACAATACCACTAAACGGTAACTGGTTGCAATCGTTGGTGTTGGAATTTGTTCTCACTTTTATATTGATGTTTGTAATTCTGGGTTCCGGACTAGACCGACGCGCCCACATTGGGTTTGCGGGAATCGCGATTGGATTGACGGTGGGAATGGAAGCAGCATTTATGGGGCCGATTACGGGTGCAAGTATGAATCCGGCGCGTTCCTTTGGCCCGGCTTTGGTGGGAGGAATTTGGCAACATCATTGGGTTTATTGGGTTGCACCCATTTTAGGAGCGCAATTAGCAGTGATAGTATATCGACAGCTTTCTTATGGATTTCGCGATTTCAAAGAATAAAGGAGCAAATTTATGACTATTTTGAAAACTCATGTAGCTTTAAATGTTACCAATATTGAAAAATCTGTGGCATTTTATCGGGCAATGTTTGGTGTGGAGCCTATTAAGTATAAGGTTGACTACGCTAAGTTTGATATTGCTAATCCAGCGTTAAATTTAACTTTGAATTTAACTAATAATGTGCAGTCTGGCGGTGCATTGTCTCATCTAGGAATACAAGTTGAAAGTACGCAAGAAGTACAAGCGGCTATACAGCGATTTACAGAAGCAGGATTGGCCTTATTTACTGAAGATAATACTGACTGTTGTTACGCTTTGCAAGATAAAGTTTGGGTAACAGATCCAGATGGCAATCGTTGGGAAGTGTTTGTGGTGAAAGTGGGAGATACAGCACCGGAAAAAAATGTGGCGGTGGGGCAAGGTGTGAGTAAGTCTTGTTGTGGGTAAAGCAAGAAAAACGAACCGCAGAGGCACGGAGGACACAGAGAAATGGAGGGGAGAATTGATGAAAAAGGTGATGTTTGTTTGTAAGAAAAATTCTCGGCGATCGCAAATGGCGGAAGGCTTTGCTCGGACGTTAGGAGCAGGGAAAATTTCTGTTAGTAGTTCGGGCTTGGAAGCAAGTCATGTAGACCCAAAAACTGTTGATATTATGTCAGAAATTGGCATTGATATTAGCAATCAAACCTCGAAGGCTTTAAGCGATTTTCAAGCTGAAGATTATGACGCTGTGATTTCATTATGTGGGTGTGGCGTTAACTTACCTGAAGCATGGGTGTTAAGAGATGTGTTTGAAGATTGGCAACTTGACGACCCAGAAGGACAATCAATTGAAGTTTTTCGCCGCGTTCGGGATGAAGTTAAAGAACGAGTTTTAAAGTTAATTGATTCCCTAAATTAACTTTATCTGGCAAACAAATATCAGCAAAATGAGACGTTGCAATGCAACGTCTCTACATCTATTGTAATTTGGGAATAATGCAGGGGCTAGCATCTCTGCATTATTCTCAACTGCAACGAAACAAACTGTTTCTGTTATTCCCAATGATTCAAAGCTTTTAAAGATTGCTGGAACGATACCAATTTGGAAAATGAATGGGATAGATTAACGCAAATCCAACATTCAAAATGGTATGAGTGAACCTATTGCTTATACAGCAGTTAGCAAGAAACTAATCCGTTGCTCAAAGTCTAGGTCGTTAATTTGCGCTCTCAACTCATTAGTATCACTTGGTAGCTGATAATCAGATGGTACTCCGATGATACTTCCATTTTCTATTCCTTGTGCTAACAATAGCCAAACTACCAATCTAGAGTTAGGAATCAGTTGCTTATAGCCTCGACCGATATCATTTGCACCTGTAAGTAGGTCGCGTTGTGCTTGCAGTTGTTGTTCTTTAGACAAAGCTTGAATTTGGTCAAATATTGCTTTTCCGGGGACTTCTACACTTTCAGGAGGTGCTGGTTGTAGCTGGTCTTTAATATCTAGGTAACCAAACCAAAGTATGGCCAGTTGAGTATCTACATCAAAGCGTCGAAAAGTTTCTAAAGCTGGTCTTGTTTTTTCGTCAACTGTGTAAGTCATAGAAAACTCCAAAGAAGTTAAAGTTACTCTCGATTGCTCAAGTGATTGAGAAAACTTAATCTCAATACTTCATTAAACTTAACGAATTAATCGATATGAATATCTCTACTTATGGTATGAATAGCATTCACTACACAAGACAGATCGTAGATACCTCAAATTGCTACTTACCAAAATGCTCTCTTCAAAGTATAGGTTTGTAAAACTTGTATCTGCAAGCACAAACCTCATCTTTGCCTGTTACCTATTTCCTGTTCCCTCTCCGGAAGGCAGTTGAATCAAAAAACCAGGTTAGCGATCGCTCGAACTAACTTCGCTGGCTCCACTGGTTTTGTGATATGCTTCTCAAATCCGGCGGCAATTGCCTGTTGATAATCAATTTCAGCTGCATAAGCGGTTAAAGCGATCGCCGGAATTTTTCCTCCCTGTTCTGGTGGCATATTTCTGATTTGACGGATCAACATATAGCCGTCTACTTCAGGCATTCCAATATCACTTAGGAGTAGATTTGGCTGTAACTCAGGCAGAACTTGTAGTGCTTCCACAGCTGAGCCTACCTGGGTTACCATCGCCCCAGACTGCTCCAAAATGAAAGCAATCAACTCTCGCGTATCGCGCTCATCATCCACCAACAGAATTTTCAGCCCATTTAAATCAGGTAAATCATCTGATTGTCTATCAATCTCGCGATTATTCAGATGAACCTTAATCAACGGCAACATGACTGTAAAGGTTGCTCCTTGTTCTTCACCTAAACTTTCTGCCTGAACTGTACCGCCATGTAATTCGACGATGTGACGAACAATTGCCAATCCTAACCCCAAACCCCCAAATTTTCTGGTAGTTGCACCGTCAGCTTGTCGGAAGTAGTCAAAGACGAATGGTAAAAAGTCGGGGTTAATTCCTTTGCCTGTATCACATACTTGCAGTTGAGCTTGAGAATCAACAGAGGCTAAACTGATTTCTACTTGTCCGCCTTGGGGTGTAAACTTAATGGCATTGGAGAGCAAATTCCAGATTGCTTGTTGTAAGCGGACTGAATCACCCGCTACTAAAAATTTTGAGTCATAGCCTTGGTGCGCCGACAGCACCACTTGAATTTGAGATTTGAGATTGTCGGGTTGTTTATTAAACTCAATGGATGCTAAATTTCTGTTAGTATTTTCTGATGCCAAATCTAAAATCACAAATCGTAAATTGATAGATTTAGCTTGGGCAGCTAGACGAACGGTTTCCAAAGCTGCGGCGATCGCACTTACCAAATTCACAGGAGCAATATTCAAGCTCAGTTTGCCTTGCAAAATGCGAGAAACATCTAGCAAATCTTCAATTAGCTGAGTTTGCAGCTTGGCATTACGCTCAATGGTTTCCAGGGCACGAGCGGTGGTTGCTGCGTCATACTTTCTAGTTTGCAACATCTTTGACCATCCCAGGATGGGATTTAGTGGCGTGCGAAGTTCGTGGGAAAGAACTGCTAAAAATTCATCTTTGATGCGGTTAGCTTGAATTAATTCTTCTTTTCGTCGCTGTAACGAAGCCATTAATTCAAAACGTTCCAAAGCAACCGCCACCTGATCCGAAGTTGCTTGCAGTAAAGCAGTTTCCTCTGGAGTAAAGTGAATACGGGTGCGACTGGCAAAAGAAAGTACACCCAGCAACTTTCCTTGAACAATCAATGGCTGACCTGCATAGGCTGTAATTCCCAAAGTACCAAGGATGTATGCATTGGGATGGGTTGAGTGCGGCACATCGTTGACGACAATTTGACGCTGTTCTTGAGCTACTAGTCCGCACATTCCTTGATTAAATTCTAAGTATTCAATTGCTTTAAATACTTCTTCACTGATGCCGTTCCAACCTACCAAATGAAGTTTCTGTTTATTTTGGTGGGTTTCAATTAGATAGTGGAAGTAAAAATCCAAATCCATCTGCGCCGAGAGTTTGCTGAACAAGCTATTCATCAAATCCAAAGGCCGCTCGGTTGACAGCAAATCGCTGGCGGTTTCAAACAGCAACTTCAGTCCTTCACTACGCTCTTGTAAAGCTTTTTGGGCTTGTTCGCGTTCTCGCAGGGCGCGTTCGCGTTCGGTAATGTCAACTGCAACTCCTCCTACTAAGTGTTGCCCAGACGGGTCTGCAATGGGAAACTTGTATACTAAAAATTCGCCAGGGCTACCATCTGTGCGCGGGGCAGATTCAATAGCTTCCAATACCTGATTTGTTTCGGCAACCGTTCTAATATTACTGAGGAATACCTGAGCAATTTCAGCTGGATAAAGCTCAAAAATATTTTTATTAATCGCGTTATTTGTTGCTAATTCAAATGTGCGGAAATAAGTCGGGCTGAGATAAAGTATGCGCCCGTTTGCATCTGTAATCCATGCTGCGGCTGGACTGTTGTCCATAAAAGCTTGGAAGCGTTCTTCACTCTGGTGCAAAGCTTTTTCTATTTGCTGGCGCTCACTAATATCAAGAATAAATACCACTGTTTTGTGCCGAGATTCTCCTAACACAGAGTAGCCAATGACAACGGGTACGCGAGAACCATCTTTGCGAATGTATTCTTTTTCATAGGGAGTACAAGCTCCTTTGGCTTTGGCTTCGGCAATGGCTAGTTCATCTAAATAAAGATATTCTGGTGGTGTAATATCAGTCCAGCGTAATTTACCAGTTTGCAAATCCTCTTGGCTATAGCCGACAATTCGCAGAAACTCTTCATTGGCTTCATTAATACTTCCTTCCACATCACCAAATATAATCCCGACTACATTCGCTTCTACAAAACTCCTCAGCCGCTCCTCACTAGCTTTAACTGCGGCTTCTGCCTGCTTACGAGCAGTGATATTCATGGTGCTCACCAATACGCTGTCAAATTTAGCATTTGCGGGGGGAAAGGTAATTGTAAATAGGACGTTAAGAGGTTCTCCCTGGAGAGTTTTGAGAATCGTTTCTGATTCTAAGTAAGTTTCCCCATCAGTAATTGCTAGCAATTCTTCGACAAATACTTCTAGAGTTTCCGGTACGAATATTTGATGAACCGGAACCAGGAGTTCATTTTTATTTTCAGCACCAAACATTTTCACAGCTGCGTTATTCACGTTGACAATTCTTACCATGTCAACGGCTTGTCGAATAAACTCAGGGTGTTCGGCAAAAAAAGTGCGAAAGTTCTCCACACCTTGGGCTTTCAAATCATCAAGGGCGGCTTTGACAAGGGAAAAATCTTCTTCAAAAATTGACACTCCTGCGGCTTCAAAAATATAACGGTATTTTCTTTCCTGTTCTTGCAGCGCTGCTTCTATCTGCTTGCGTTCGCTAATATCTGTAGTACTGCCAACTACGCGCAGTGGTTTACCGTCAGCATCTCGCTTGACGACTATTCCTTGGTCTAGCACGTAGATATACTGATGGTTTTGGCTGCGAATTCGATACTCAGCAGTGTAACGGTTGCCATTTGACCACGCAACCCCCGCTTCACTTTCTACACGTTGTAAATCTTCTGGATGAACAAGCTGACGCCACCAATTACCAGTTGTTTGGGCAATATCGAGGGGATAGCCTAAAATTCGGGTTAAACCATCGGTTCTTTCAACCCGATCCTGCTCTATATCCCAGTCATATATGAGACAATTGACAGCAGCTGCGGCTAACTCGAAACGCTCGTTAGCTAACCTCAGGCGTTCCTCTTTTTCACGCAGAGTTTGTTCTACTTGTTTGCGTTGGCTGATGTCACGAAAAAAAATGTCAAGACCATCTTTACAAGGGTAAGCGTGAATCTCTAACCACAAGTCATATTCGCATGGCAAGTAATAATGATGTTCAAAGTGGACGGGAATTTGTTCTGCCATCGCTCGTCGGTATTGTAGCTCAACATTTGTGCCTACTGATGCCGGCCACTCTTCCCAGTGGCACTTACCAACGACTTCTGTACGGGATTTGCCGTTAATTCGCTCTGCTTCAGCATTTTGGTAGATAATTCGCCAATGTCGGTCTAAACTGACAAATGCATCGCTCATGCTTTCTAGGGTGCGCGTCACTCGGTCGTTGGCTTGCTGTAATGCCGCTTGTGCTTGTTTGCGTTCGCTCAAATCAACAACAAAGCCAATAACTGTTTCTTGACCATCTTCTACGAGGACAGAACCAAGCAAAACAGGAACGCGAGAACCATTTTTGCAAATATATTCTTTCTCAAAAGGTTTACAAACTCCGCTAGTTCTCAGTTCTTCAGCGCAACGCTCGCTTAAAATCAGAGACTCAGGCGTGGTGATGTCCCGCCAGTCCATTTGCTTAGCAGACAAATCTTCTCGCGTGTAGCCCACCATGTTCAGAAACGCATCATTGGCTTCGATGATGCGGCCGTTGAGGTCGCTGACAATGACTCCAATGATGTTAGATTTTGCAAGTCGGCTAAATCGCATTTCGCTATTTTGTAACAACTTTAGACTTGACTCTGCTTTAGCTTTAGCAGTTTGTAATTCTGAGAAAAGTGCAGTTATTAATAAAGAGACGAGTGAGAAAGTTGTTAATCGTACCAAAACGCTAAAGCTTGGGATCTCAAAGGAGTAGACTGGCTCAATGAGAAAGTAGAAGGCGACTATGGCAGATAAAGCGATCGCTAGCATTCCCACTTCCATGCCACCATACCACGCACTAACCGCCACGGCAGCATAAAAAAAGGTAAACACACTCGGATCGAATACCGGCTGTAATAATCGCGCCATAATTAAGGCAACTACTATCGCCAAAATCATCACGCCATGACTTACTGAGCCAGAGCGCATCATCAAGAATTTTTCCAGTAATTTAACGCTCATCTCAAGAGTCCTCCCTTTGCTTTGCTTTAGAGAGATACTCGCTTAGTAGTCTTTTCCCTGGTTCGCCCATTTTCTCTAGCATTTCTTCAATTAGCTTTAGTGCCATCCGTGAAGGCACCGCAGATCCGTTTTCCCAGCGATTGACTGTTCGCAGGGAAACTCCTAAATTGGCTGCAAACTTTTTCTGAGACAGATCTAGTTGCTGCCGAATTTCGCGAATTAAATCTGCAATTTTTAAAGAGTTTCCTAGTTCCATAGTCAGCAGATTAAGACAAGTCTTGCGTCATTTGTCTCCGGCTTGAGGAAGAATTTTAATAATCATGAGATACCATCTACCCACAGATAAATTGCATCTTTTGGTCAAACCCAAACATCAGTTATTAGTGTTGGCTGCTGCGCGTATAACCTATTGCTACACCAATGCTCTGCTCCTGATGATTGCTAGAATTCACGCAAGTAAAAACTTGTCAAGGTGAAGGCAGCACCAAGGTAATTTATAAAATAAAAATAAAATTTCTTCTGTTAGTCGACCATTGATAGTAATATTGTCGATTGTTAAATATTTTTCTGTACTATTATCATATTTATAAAAACTGATGGATAATATTTAAAATTCTTACACTTGAGATTTTATTTATAAATAAAATTACCAAGGTCAAACCTTCGATTTATGTAATAAGTTTGCGATATTGCTTGTTTAGTAAAAAGCTGTAGTTAATTTTACTTCTAGGGTAAGATGTCAATGGCAAATGTGTAAAGCTAGAATATATTGTTAAGCCGATTATTGCCTATTTTGTATTCCTTGCTATTTTGATTAATCAACACTCAGAAAATCTTCTCAACACTCAACAGGAAAAAGCACCAGCCCAAGGCTATAAATTTAGTTGGTTCGACTGGTTTTGTCTTTGGTATCCTCCAGGTTGGCTGATTTTATTTAACCGCCACTGGCAACACTATCATCAAGATCCAGATGGTTGGAATTGGTTTGAATATGGATTATTTTTAATTCCTGGCGGATTTTATTTAGCAATGCTGAGTCGTTGGTTGCGTTTGGGTTGTCGTTCCCCGCGTCAAGAAGTCGGTGAATTCGATCCCAATTATCAACAAGCCTTTGGCCAAGAAGTTCTAGGCCCCATCGTCAAATATTATTTTCGGGGAGAATTACAGCAAATCGAAAACTTGCCGTCAAGGGGGCCATTAATTGTGGCGATGAACCACGCCGGGATGTGTTTTCCTTGGGACTTTTTGACTTTAGCTTATTTATTAAGTGAAACTAGAGGATGGAGAGTACAACCCATAGCAAGTCCAGCATTATTTGACCATCCTTGGATGATTTGGTGGTTACCACCCAAATGGTCGCAACTTTTAGGTGGTGTGCGAGCAGAATTCAATGATTTTGAGGCTGCCATTGCCCAAGATAAAATTCTCCTATATGCACCCGAAGGGATAAGGGGGCCTGGGAAAGGTTGGAGCAAACGCCATCAACTACAAAAGTTTGATGTCAGCTTTATGCAACTGAGCGATCGCTATCATATTCCCATTCTTCCAGTAGTTTGCATCGGTAGTGAATTTCTCCATCCTTGGAGTGTTAATGTCACCAAATTACAACGACTAGTCAAATTACCATTTTTGCCTTTGTCGCCTTTGATGTTTGCCTTAGTTTTGTTTCCCTCAATGGGAATTTGGGCAATGAAAACTCGTCTGCGTTATTTTATTCAGCCCTTGGAATCAGCAGAACTAGCCAGCGGCTCAAACAAAGGACGTACAGCAGCTTATCAGCAGGCGCAAAAATTACGAGAAAAACTACAAATTCAAATTAATCAGTTGTTGGGTAAATCTTAATAGTACAAATTCAAATAAACAAGCAACTGAATAATGGGATGATTGAGGCTAAACCAGAGACACAAAGACGCCGGAATTAGGTTGATATAGATTCCAAAATCTACCAATTAAAAAAATAATGCCACAAATACACAAATTGTAGAGACGCGATGAATCGCGTCTTCACCTTCACCCAAGGATATGTTGCAAAAATTGTTGGAATTGGTATAAGAAAAAACCTTTTGCTTTTTTCTGTTTGTCTTCCCTGCAAGAGCTTTTGCCTTGACATTTCCATATTACGCGCAGTCTGCAAGAGCTTTCGCCTTCCTTGCAAGAGCTTTTGCCTTGACATTTCCGTATTACGCGCAGCCTGCAAGAGCTTTCGCCTTGACGTTTCCGTATTACGCGCAGCCTGCAAGAGCTTTCGCTTTCATGTTATCAGAAACAGACTTGTGTTATGGCTATTTTCAGCTAAGTGGAATACGTTTTCAGGGCACAATTTGTAACCCATTGGCCACCAAATCAGAAATTATGGTGGGAGACTCAAGACCCATGTTCCCTCTGGTCACGGGCTTTAGCGCAAAACAGTATTCATAAAAGCCTCCTGCCTCCTGCCCTCTGCCTTTCTTGTTGAATCTAACTACAAAACTAATTGACTTAAAAAGAACGCAACAGCCGCACTTCCCAAAGGAACTGTTAAATTGTCAATACCCAAAAAAGAAAAAGCTTCTAAAGCAGTAGCAATCAACGCCACTAACAGTGATATTGCCCAATTTTGCCAACTGTTTCCTTGAGTTCCGATTAAAATCAAACTGCTGACGAGATAGCTAACAAGCATCATAGTCAAAGAGCCTTCCCAACTTTTTTCTGCCCCGAAGACTTTGTACTTGTGTTTACCAAAACGCTGCCCAATTAAAGCAGCTAATCCATCTCCCCAAGTCATAACTAAAATGCCTAATACTGCATACTGTGGTTGTTGCAAATACCAGAACCAAGCAATTAAAATACCGATACTCAAAGAGTAAAAAAATGTTCCTAAACTTTGGCGCCCAACGCTATTAATGCCAGGAAGAATCGGAAATCGATAAGATAGTAAAGTGATTGCGCTTGCCAAAATCGAGGCCGTAATCCCAACGCTAGGGGGAATATCTAACCACCAAGCGAGTAAAATCACATTACCAGTGCCAATATGAACTATTTTCCTGACGATCTCTGCCTCGCCATTAGCAAAGCGGTTGACCACCCATGCAATCAGGAGGATAAATAAGACCCAAATTGCAGCGATGCCTACGGCAGGCTTTGGCAACGCAATTTGCAGCCATAAAAACAAAATTGAGGTGAAATCAGAAAATGTAATCAACAAAGATGCAAGAGTAATGAATATTTTTACCTCTATTACTAATTTATAAGATTTAGGGAACTGTAATGAAACTATTATTAATTTGGCTGATTCGCGGCTACCGAATGTTTATCTCGCCATTGTTTCCTCCGAGCTGTCGTTTTCAACCAACTTGTTCGATGTACGCCATTCAAGCCATTGAACGATTTGGAGTATTGCGCGGTAGCTGGATGGCAACCCTACGGATTTTGCGCTGTCATCCCTTTCATCCAGGCGGTTACGACCCAGTGCCGGAGGTGGAAGAGAAGTAGTTGGGGAGTGGGGAGATGGGGAGCAGGGGAGCAGGGGAGCAGGGGAGCAGGGGAGCTTTAGGTTTCCCCTCTGCCCCTTTGCCTGTTCTGCCCCATGCCCCATGCCCCATGCCCTATGCCCTATGCCCAATTACGGGTATAGTCTTTTGGGGAGATGTCAACGACTGGGGTTGTCATCTAGTTTGGGGGGGTTGAATAATTTAAATTTAGAGTCATGATGATTAACCCTACTGCTATTTATATACCCAACGAACCACAAATTCCCAGTCCTGAGCCAGGCCCACTACCAAGTCCTGAACCAGTACCTACTCCCATCCCCCAACCCTTACCAGAGCCTGTACCAGAACCAGTACCTGCTCCCATTCCTCAAACTGTGCCAGGGCCAATTCCTCAAACAGTTCCAGGAACAATTCCCCAAACCATACCGGAACCTGTTTGAATTACCTTGGTAATATAATCCAAAATCCAAAATCTAAAATCCAAAATGTTAAGAGCCGGAATCGTCGGACTTCCCAACGTCGGAAAATCTACTTTATTTAATGCTGTAGTTGCTAACGCCAAAGCAGAGGCGGCTAATTTCCCTTTTTGCACGATTGAACCGAATGTCGGCGTTGTCGCAGTACCGGATGAGCGGTTAAATGTTCTCGCTAAAATTGGCAGTTCGGTACAAATTGTCCCCGCACGTGTGGAGTTTGTGGATATTGCCGGTTTAGTTAAAGGTGCAAGTCAGGGTGAGGGACTAGGTAATCAATTTCTGTCCCACATCCGGGAAGTTGATGCGATCGTCCACGTGGTACGCTGTTTTGAAAATGATGATATTATCCACGTTGCTGGTTCTGTTGACCCAATGCGAGATATTGAAATCATTAATTTAGAACTGGGTTTATCAGATTTAGCACAAATTGAGCGACGAATTGACCGCACTCGCAAACAAGCCCGCACTAGCAAAGATGCTCAGTTTGAAGTCACAGTTTTAGAAAAGTTAGCTGCGGCTTTAAATGAAGGTAAATCGGTGCGCCAAGTCAGTTTGAATGACGAAGAAGTAGAGATTATTAAAGGATTAGGACTGCTCACTAATAAACCAATTATCTATGCCGCCAATGTATCTGAGGATGACTTGGCAACGGGTAATGATTTTGTGGAAAAAGTGCGACAAGTTGCTGCAACAGAAAATGCTCAAGTTGTCATAGTTTCTGCTCAAGTTGAAGCTGAATTAGTGGAATTACCAGAGGAAGATAAAGCTGATTTTCTAGCGTCTTTAGGTGTGGAAGAAGGTGGTTTGAAGTCATTAATTCGTGCTACCTACACCCTTTTAGGCTTGCGGACATATTTCACCTGCGGCCCCAAAGAAACCCGCGCTTGGACAATTCATGCAGGAATGTCTGCACCTCAAGCCGCAGGTGTCATCCACAGTGATTTTGAGAGGGGATTTATCCGCGCTGAAACCGTCGCTTACAAAGACTTGGTAGCCACTGGTTCCATGAATGCTGCCAAGGAAAAAGGATTGGTTCGTAGTGAAGGAAAAGAGTATATTGTGCAAGAAGGGGATGTGATGTTATTCCGCTTTAATGTGTAAGGAAGTATAGGTTTTTTATTGAAAACTAGAGCAAGGAATTTATTTTTCTTAGTCTAGTTTTCAATTATTCACACTTCAATGAGCATAAAAAATAGTGGATCTATTTATGTCTATTAAACTTAATATCTGCAAATATCAAGAATTTTAAAAGTTTAGGAAATGTTGAATTGAATTTTAGAGATTTAACAATTTTAGTACATCGGTAGGGGCACAATATATTGTGCCCCTAGGACTATTTTTACCTCACAAAGTAGCAATCTGCTGTAAGTACTTGACATTGAAATCGTCCTCAACCTTATTATGAGTGTTAAAGGGGAACAAGTTGAGGAAGCGATCGCCAATCAACCTGCAATTTTCAAAATCAAGACATAGTGTTTAGTCACTTCCACCCACAATGTATACATAGGAACCGAGATTTTCGTCATCTGTGCCCACTATCACACCACCTTGGGCACCTGGAATTAGTTCCATAGCTTCAATTTTGTGGTAGTAAGAACGATAAAGGGGAACAAATTGAGGATGCGATCGCCAGCTGATAAAATTACCAGATAATCTCAAGTAACCAGCAACATATACAGCTGACTGAAATGGGCCATCATCTCCAGCGTCACTTGCTGATGTAATGTAAACAATTCCCGATGAATCTACTTTTAAATCAGAAATATGTCGGACATTTCCCTCTGGGAATGGCACTTTTAATTTACTAGAACCTGAAAGTTTAATTTCATATATTTTGGGATTAAATTCTCCAAAATAAACGGTTGCTGCTGTTTCTCCTTCTCCGCGATCGGCCCAAATAGCTACAAATTTACCATCTATATATTGCAAAGCAAATGCTTCTAAATTGGTTTTTGGTGTAATTACTGGCAACTCAAATTCTTTAATAATAGAGATATTTTTATCGATAATATCTAATCTCAGATAATAAGCTTTACCTGTACTATTTACACAAATAAAATCCAAATTTTGGTTTTGCGGAACAGATGTTAAAGACTCTAAATCAATGGGCAATTCTGTTTGATTTGGCCAATTTAAAGGAAAATATTCCGGTTGTTTGTTGCCTTTAAGACTAATAATTGCTACCCGGCTTTGATTTGGTTTTTTGTTATCATGAACAATTAGAAAATCTAGAGAATTACTTTGCTGCTTTATCAAAGCCATACCACTGATGCCAAAAGGAATACCGCCGCGAACTGGACGCCAATCTTGTGCCCCAACTTGATGGGATATGAGTAAAAATGCAGCAACGACTACTATATTTATGATTAACCTGAGAAATTGAGTCATAGTAAGAAGTAAAAACTAATAAGGCAAAAGATTTTTAATTTTGCCCTTTACCGTTTTACTTCCTCTCGCTGGTTAAAGTACTTTTTGTAAAGAAAGTAATAATTCTTTGACAGTATATGGTTTGGATAAAAACATATTCACACCGCTGTCAGTGATTGCGCTAAGTTTATGATCGGACATCAATCCGCTGCTGGCAATAATTTTGACTTGTGGGTTAATTTTTTTTAAGGTACGGATGGCAGTTAAACCATCCAGGGAGGGCAGCATAATATCGATTAATACGGCACTAATTTTGTCCATATTTTTAGCGTACAGTGCGATCGCCTCAATCCCATCATCAGCAATTAGGGTCTTATAGTTATAGGCTTCTAGTGATGATTTAATAATCTCCTGAATGGCGGCTTCATCATCCACAACCAAAATTAACTCTCCATGTCCTGTTTGTGATAGTGAATCTTCTAAGGTGGGTGTTTCCATTCCCCCTACGGCTGGCAAGTAAATTTTAAAGCTAGTGCCATTTCCGAGTTCACTGTACACATTCACAAAACCTCCGTGGCTTTTAACGATCCCTAGCACGGTGGAAAGTCCTAACCCTGTGCCTTGTCCGACATCTTTTGTCGTAAAGAATGGCTCGAAAATTCTATCTAAGATTTCCCTAGCAATACCAACTCCATTGTCGGAGACAGTAATCACTGTGTAATGGCCGACTTTAGCTTCAAGATTCATCCGGGCATAATTTTCGTCAATAAACAGATTTTCCGCAGAGATTCTCAAGCTACCGCCGTTAGGCATAGCATCACGAGCATTAACGCAGAGGTTCATCAGTACTTGATGGAGTTGGGTACTATCTCCAGAAACCATCCACAAATCCTGCGGTATGTCAATACTAACTTCTATAGATTTGGGAAACGTTTCTTTGAGAATCTTAGCAAGTTCTACAATTAAGTGCCTGAGTTGCAAAGTGATGCGTTTTCCTTCCACACCCCGTGCAAAGGATAGCACCTGTTTCACTAAATCCGCTCCGCGTTTAGCGTTGATTTCCAAAATCTCCAGTAAATGGCGAGTCCGTTCATCTGCATCGGGAAATTTCAGCGGTAGTAGTTGCGCTCCTGCCAAAATCGGCGTCAGAATATTGTTTAGGTCGTGAGCAATACCACTAGCTAATGTGCCGATGCTTTCCAAACGTTGAGCGCGAAACAATTGGGCTTCTAAATGTTTTTTGTCAGTAATATCTGTATCAACGCTCAAAATTGACTTGGGCTTTCCGTCTTCATCACATACCAGACTCCAACGACTAGCAACGAGGACTTCCTTACCAGTTTTAGTAATTTTAGTTAACTCGCCTTGCCAGTTACCTTTATTAATAACTTCTAAAAGAGCCGCTTCGATTTCCGGTGAAGGTTCGTCAAACAAAAGTTCACTTACACTTTTTCCCCTAGCCTCTGTAGCTCGCCAACCGTAAAGTGTTTCTGCGCCTTTGTTCCAGAACAGAATCTGATTATTTAAATCTCGCACGCAAATGGCATCTGTGGTGACATCAAGTAATGCAGCCTGTTCTTTAATTTTTTCTTGGGCTAACTTGTGTTCGCGCAATGCAGCTTGCCGTTCGGTAATATCAATACTGGCGCAAGTCACCCCGACAACTTCTTGGGACTCATTCCGCAATGGCTCAACTGTCAAATCGTAATATCGAGTTGTTTCTGTAGTTCTAATTGATACTTCTTCTCGCGCTCCTATGCCACTGTTGAGTACCCGAAGTTTAATATTGGTAAGACGTTGAGCATCTTCGACCGAGATGATATCCATGTCTTTTTTGCCCAATATTTGCTCAACCGTCAATCCATAGGAGGGATTGTAAACCCAAGTGTACCGTAACTCCCGATCTTGGTTGTAGACAAAAATTGGAGAATTTTTCAAGGCTACGCGAAATCGCTCCTCGCTCTGTCGCAATGCGTTGTCTGCTCGTTGACGTTCAATTGCATAACGCATAGAACGCACCAGCAAATCACCAGTTACTTGCCCTTTGACTAAATAATCCTGCGCTCCTTCTTGCATTGCCCTAGTTGCTAGGGTTTCATCGTTTATACCTGTCAGCACAATAATTGGAGTTGCTTTTGCCTGTTGATGAGCAGTAACAAAGGTTTCCAGTCCCTGACTATCTGGTAGGGAAAGATCTAATAAAATGACATCAAAAATTTCTTTTTCTAAGTGGTTGAGAGCCTTGGAAAGCCGCTCAACTGGCATCAGATCAACTACAACTGTGTTAACTTCTTTTAAAAACTCCTGTAACAAAAATACATCGCCAGGGTTGTCTTCTACTAATAAGACTTTTATATTTTCACCTGCCATTGCCATTACTCCGGTGGCAGTTTTACGATCGCAAACCAAAAATTTTCGATTGATTTTACAATTTTAACGAATTGATCGAAGTCTACTGGCTTAGTTATGTAACAGTTTGCAGACAAATTATAGGCTTTGAGGATGTCTTCTTCAGCTTGGGAAGTCGTCAAGACGACTACAGGAATTCGCTTGAGGTTGTCATCTGCTTTAATTTCTGCCAATACTTCTCGCCCATCTTTTTTGGGGAGATTCAAATCGAGCAGCACAATATCTGGATGGGCTGCTTCGACATATTTTTCTTGTTTTCGCAAGAATGCCATTGCTTCGACACCATCTTCTACGACGTTCAGGTGAATGGAGATTTTGCTATCTTCCAAGGCTATGCGTGTAAGTTGGGCATCCCCAGGATTGTCTTCTACTAACAAAACCTCAATAGGCATAATCGTTTGCATGTTTACGATTGCTCAAGAGCTTCTATCTGGAATTGTGAAGTAGAAAGTCGAGCCTTGCCCCGGTTTCGACTCAACCCAGATACGCCCACCGTGGCGTTCTATAATCTTCTTACAAATTGCCAGACCAATACCAGTACCTGGATACTTATCTCTAGTGTGCAAGCGCTGAAAAATTATAAAAATACGTTCAGCATATTGGGGTTCTAAACCAATGCCATTGTCCTGTACCCAGAAGACGTATTCGTTAGCAGTAGGGAAATGTGGAGTAGTTTCGCCCATCTCCCCATCTCCTCTCCTCACTCCAATATGAATTTTTGGCTGCTGATTTTGACAAAATTTCACGGCGTTACCGATGAGGTTTTGAAATACTTGTGTCACTTGGGTAGCATCAGCCATGACTTTAGGTAAAGTATCATAGGTAATAATTGCTTTACTGTCAGCGATCGCCAGTTGGAGATTTGCGATCGCTTGTTTTAAAACAGCATTACAATCAACTCGTTTAAAGGGCTGTCCGCGGGTACTGACGCGGGAATAGTTCAACAAATCATTGATTAGTGTTTGCATCCGACGTGCCCCATCTACTGCGTAGTTGATAAACTCATCGGCATTAGTATCGAGTTGATTTTTATATCTTCGCTCCAGCAATTGTAAATAACTGGTTACCATCCGCAATGGCTCTTGCAAGTCATGGGAAGCTACGTAGGCAAATTGTTCTAATTCGGCGTTGGAACGGGCGAGTTCTTGACTTTGGCGGGTTTGTTGTTCTAGTAGTTGCCCTTGAGATAAAGCAATGCCAATTTGGTTAGCTAGTTGCTGTAACAACTCTATCTCAAAGTTATTCCACTTTCGAGGCGCGGCACATTCGTGAGCTAGCAATAAGCCCCAAATCCCTTCTCTGAGAAGAATTGGCACTACGAGGTTAGCCCTGACACCAAACTGCTCAAGAAATTCTCGATGGCAAGGTTGAATATTAGCAGTTTCAATGTCTTCAATTGCACTGATTCTTCCTTGACGATATCTTTCTACATATTCTTCTTTAAAACAGGGGTCGATAATATTTTTTCCCACAATTACAGGCCAATCAGGTAGTACAGCTTCTTGTACTACTTTTCCTGAACCGTCAGGGCAAAGTTGAAAAATTAAAACTCGGTCAGCTTGCAGTAGTTTTTGAACTTCGGTAACAGTGGTTTGCAGAATTTCATCTATTTGTAAAGATTCTCGGATTTTAAAAGTAATTTCCGAAAATAATTGCGATCGCAAATTTTGTCGCTTCAATTCCTCTTCTGTTCGCTTGCGATCTGTGATATCAGTATAAGAACCGACCATTCGCACCACATCACCTAATGCGTCCCAAAGTGCCTGTCCTCGATCCAGAATCCATTTATAGCTGCCGTCTTGGCATTGGACTCGATACTCACAAACATAAAATGGTGTTTTCTTGGCAAAGTGATCCTGGAAGGCCTCAACTACCAAATCTCGCTCATCAGGATGGATTCGTTTTGTCCAATCATCCCAACAATTGGAAACTTCGTGGTCTTTATACCCCAACATTTGCTTCCACCGATTTGAGAAGAACACTTCATTAGTCTTGAGGTTCCAGTCCCAAATACCATCATTATTACCCTGCAATGCTAATTGCCAACGTTCCTCACTTTCCTTAAGTGCTTCTGCTGTTTGGCGTCGTTCGGTAATATCTTGAAAATAAACCGATAAGCCGTCTTTCCCTGGATAAGCGTGGACTTGAAACCAGCGATTGAGGGGTGGATAAAACTCCTCAAATTCCACACTTACCTGGTTGAATAATGCTTTACGATACTGCTGTTCAAATTTTGTGCCGATAATTCTGGGAAATGCTTCCCAGAAATTTTTACCCAAAAGCTGATTCTGGGTTTTCTGTAACAGCTGTTCTGCTTGACCATTAACATAAGTAAATCGCCATTCTCGATCTAAGGCAAAAAACGCATCAGTGATACTTTCAAGAAGATTAGTAATCCGGGTTCTGGCTGCTTCCGATTGTGCGCGTGCTGTTTGCTCCTGCAACATCAATTTCTCTGTAACTTGAGATACCTCAGTTACATGACGCCTCAGTTCTAGCTGGTCAATCACTAGGCGACTCAGAGCTACAAGGGCCTGAATTTGTTTTTCGCTCAATTCTTTGGGAACTTGGTCAATGACGCACAGAGTCCCCAACATATCCCCCTTGGGAGTGATTAAAGGTACACCTGCATAAAATCGCACATAGGGGTAGCCAGTTACTACTGCATTGTTCGCCAAGTTTTCATCAGCTAGCGTATCTGGAACCACAACAACGGTACGCCGTTCTTGGCAAAGGTAAGATAACCCAATACTACGGGGCATTTCTGATACATCTAAGCCTACTTTTGCCTTAAACCACTGACGGTTTTCATCAATAAAATTTACTAAAGATATAGAAGTGTTACAAATAAATGCCGCTAACTGGGCGAGATTGTCGTAGGCTTCTTCAGGCTCCGTATCAAGAATTTGATACTGGCGCAAGGCTTCTAGCCTCGCCTGTTCTGTAGTTGTGTCTCCGATGTTCATTAACTTTTATTAAAAAATCTCAATTATGATATCCAGCCAGCAGAGTAAGTACCTCACAAATAGATTAACCTTTTTTAACATGAGCTAACTATCTGTGTGCTTCTGTTTATTCAGGAGAGTTTTGAGAAGAAGGCATGAGGCCTTTTTTTTAAAAGCTAGATTCATATTTGAGAAAAGCCATGCCCACAGTCAGCTATCCTATTTACCCCGCCAACTTTGGCGATCGCCATAATCCCAGTGTAAACAAATTTTGGGCTGATATTGTTTACAAATAGACATTTAAATGCATCAAAAGATTCGTTTGTTGCAGACTACATTAATTTTCAGGTCATTAAACAATGCTGTAGGATAGCACAGCATGGCTTAAACAAATGAAAAACACTATGTATATCCCAACTAATTTTCGAGAAGATGACATTGAGAAATTGGTGGCGTTTATGCGTGCTAATAGTTTTGCCACCTTGGTATCTATTGTGAATAATGTTCCTGTTGCCTCACATATTCCCCTTGTGGTCACAGTGGAGAACAATGTTGTTAAGCTAGCAGGTCATCTTGCCAAAGCAAATCCTCAGTGGAAAGCTTTTGGCTTTGGTGAGACACTCGCTGTCTTTAGTGGGCCGCACGCTTATATTTCACCATCTTTATATGAAAAGAAAGAGAGCGTACCAACATGGAATTACATCGCTGTACACGCCTATGGTTTACCCCAAGTTATCACCCTCAGCGATTCACCAGAACTGATGGATAAGATGATTGGCGAGATGATTGATACCTATGACTCTGATTATAAATCTCAATGGCATGACTTATCCGATAACTTTCGTGAGGGAATGATGAATGGCATTATTGCTTTTGAAATGACCGTGACGCGATTGGAAGGCAAATATAAACTCAGCCAAAACCGCAGCCATTTTGACCAATCTAATGTTGCAGATGCATTGCTACAAAGTCCGGATTCAATTGTTAAGTCCATAGGTGTTGCAATGAAACAGAATCTTGAAACTTACCCAACAAGGCAAAAATAAAAATGTCTAGTAGTTCAAATAGGATCTGTTAGGGTGCGTTATGGAGGTTAGTCCTAACGCACCATTAATCCTGAATTTTGTCCTTTGCCATTTGTTATTTACTAATGACTAATGACTATTAAACCCCTAACACAACAGTTTCCCGCACCTTGCTAATCACATCACTCAAATTGCCAGTGTTCAGACGGTAACTCAGGGGATGGGCTATTAATCGCCCTGTACTTTCATACAGAGTCGCGATTTCAATCAAACCATTTTCGCGTAAAGTCCGCCCCGTGGAAACTAAATCCACGATCGCTTCTGACATACCAGTAATAGGCCCTAGTTCTACTGAACCATATAGCGGCACTATTTCTACCGGTAAATCAAGACTTTGGAAATATTCACGAGCGCAATTGACATATTTTGAGGCAACTCTACCATGAGGTGGTAAATCTAGCGGCGATCGGTAAGAACTCGATGCTTTTACCGCCACCGACATGCGACAATATCCAAACTGCAAATCGACTAAGTGGGCAACTTGCGGCTGCTTTTCTTGCAGCACATCGTAACCAACAATACCCAGTTGTGCCTGACCATATTCTACATAAACGGGTACATCCTGCGCCCGCACCAATAGCCCTTTTGCAAGCCCGTTAGCGTCAGGAATTTGAAGTTGGCGATTTCCTGAATCTAAAAAAGCACTGAAATCTAACCCTACAGCTTGTAGCAACCGGATGCTATGTTTAAGAAGTTCCCCTTTTGGTAATGCAACAGTCAGCATTATTTTTCTTGGTATCCTGCGTCTTAGCGGTTCAATATTATTGAGAATATCTCTATATGCTTACCACAAGCAGCATGAGAATTTTATTAGTTGATGATGAAGTTGAACTAACTCAACCCTTGAGTCGCTTGTTAACTCGTGAAGGTTATAGTGTAGATGCCGCTTATGACGGTACAAGCGGTAGCGATCGCGCCCGACTAGGTAATTACGACCTACTAATTTTAGATTGGATGCTGCCAGGAAAAACAGGGTTAGAAATTTGTCAGGAATTGCGACGCCAAGGCAAAACCACTCCTGTGCTGTTTCTTACAGCCAAAGATACCCTAGATGACCGGGTTCAAGGTTTAGATGCTGGTGCAGACGACTATTTAGTGAAACCATTTGAACTGCGGGAATTACTAGCGAGAGTCAGGGCTTTATTGCGTCGTTCTGGTTCCCAAACTTATGAAACCCCCACCGGACGCCTGACTGTAGCTGATTTAGAACTCGATTGTGAAAATCAAGTAGCCTATCGCCAAGGAAGGATAATTGAACTTTCGCAAAAAGAAAGCCAGTTGTTGCAATACTTTATGGAACACACCGGACAACTGTTGACTCATGCCCAGATTATGCAGACTTTGTGGCCAGAGGAAGAACAACCTAGTAGCAACGTCATAGCAGCATTAATTCGTTTGCTACGGCGTAAGATTGAGTTAGGTAAAGAAACTACGCTAATTCACACAGTTTACGGCAAAGGTTATCGTTTTGGTGTTTCTGTCGTAGAGTCTGTTTAGCGAAAAAATTTTTGGATATTAGACATCTGGTGAAATTAAATATGCGTTATCCAAAACCCTTGTAGAGACGTAGCATTGCTACGTCTCTACTGTTAACGCACCTAATTATCTAAAAACTACTTAGGTAAAAGGTAAAACTTGCCGCAATGCTGCTATGAGTTGGTCAACACTTTCCTTACGACTATTAAAGCCCATCAATCCTACGCGCCAGATAAGACCCGCGAGTTCGCCAAGTCCACCGCCAATTTCAATATTATATTCATTGAGTAACTGACGAGCGATCGCTTTGCCATCTACTCCCTCTGGAATGCGGACAGTGGTAAGAGTTGGCAGTCTATACTCCCGCTCAACGTGCATACTTAATCCTAAGTCTTCCAAACCTTCCCAGAGATATTCTACGTTCTTTTGATGACGCTGCCAGCAGTTGGCTAATCCTTCTTCGGCAACTAAACGCAGTGCTTCCCGCAATGCATAGTATAAATTAATCGGTGCTGTGTGGTGATAGACGCGATCGCTACCCCAATATTTACTCAGCAAAGACATATCTAAATACCAATTGGCAACTTTCGTGCCACGCTTTTGCAATTTCTCGGCTGCACGCGGACTCATGGTAAAAGGCGAAGCACCAGGCGGGCAACCCAAGCCTTTTTGGCTACAACTATAAGCAAGGTCAACCCCCCAAGCATCCAAAAATAAAGGTACGCCGCCGAGACTTGTAACCGTATCTAGTAATAGTAAAGTGCCAAATTCACGACATAAATCAGCAACTCCTTCTAAAGGTTGCCGTGCCCCAGTGGAAGTTTCGGCATGAACCAAGGCTAGAATAGCTGGACGATGAGTTTCCAGGGCAGTTTTCAATTCTTCCAAGCTGAAAACTTGTCCCCAAGATTTAGTAATTGTTCGCACATCAGCGCCATAACGTCCAGCCATATCGACTAAGCGATTACCGAAGTAACCAGCTACACCAATCAAAACTACATCACCGGGTTCCACGCTATTGGCGATGGTTGCTTCCATTGCGGCTGTTCCCGTACCGCTGACTGCAATGGTGAGTGGGTTTTCTGTTTGCCATACGTAACGTAGCAACGACTGAATTTCATCCATCAGTGCGAGAAAAGCGGGGTCAAGATGCCCGACTGGTGAAGTATTCATCGCTTCAAGAACTGTTGGATGGGCATTGGAGGGGCCAGGCCCCAACAGTAAACGAGATGGGATTTGTAAAGGTGAGAGTTGCAAGCGCCCAGAGTCGTTAATTGAAATTGTTGGCGTCATAATTTGTCTTCGCTTAGACGTACTTACCGCATCATAAAGCGATCGCAGGCAATGGGGAATAGGGAAAGATCGATTGCTTATTCCCTAAGGTAATGGATCGTTTTTTCCATAATCAAATAAGATTGCTATAGCAATCCTAAATGAGTCGTGAAAAATATGGATAAGGAAACGAACCGCCAAGGGCGCAAAGGGCGCAAAGGTAAGAAAGAAGAAAGAGATATATAATTTTCACAAATGATTTAGGACTGCTATATATCAAGCATTAACTATTTGGTTTTGACTTATTCACTTACTAACAAACACAATTATGGTTTTTGCAGGTAAACGACCGAGTAATTTAGGTGTCAGTAACGGTCAACTAGCACCTTGTCCTAACTCTCCTAACTGCGTTTCTAGCCAAAGTGCAGATGTACTCCACAAAATTGCACCGCTGACTTTTACATCTACTCCAGAACAAGCAATTGCTAATCTCAAAAAGATTATTGAGTCCTTACCCAGGACTAAAATAATTACTGAAAGCCAAGATTATTTATATGCAGAATTTAAAAGTGCTTTGTTGGGATTTGTAGACGATGTAGAATTCTATCTTGACAGGAATGCTAATGTAATACAAGTGCGTTCAGCTTCCCGTTTAGGTCAAAGTGATTTGGGTGTGAATCGCAAACGTATAGAGACGATTAGAGCCAAATTTAGCTAAATATTATTTTCCCTTTTGACCGAGACAATTAAAATGGGAAAGTGATTGCTAGTTTAGTAGCTTATTGGATTTTGAATTACAGCTAAATAGACCTCTGTGGGTTGCCATAAGTCTATATTTAGCTGATTGAAACTCTCTTGGATTAAGTATGCGATCGCAATATTTGTGAAACTGAATTTATTGAAAAACTTTGACCCACGACCTCGATTGCTCATTGCTATTGGAGTCGCTGTATTAATTTCAGTAATACTTCCGCCTTGGCTGCATTTTCCCACTCGGATTTTGTGTGCTTGGAACTCTGGCGCTGATTTATTTTTAGCCCTAACTTGGTGGAAAATGCTCAAAGCTAACCCAGAAAAAATTCGCCGTTATGCTGAGAGTGAATATGAAGGACATTTAGCTATATTCATGTTAGTCATAGCTGCGGCTTGTGCCAGTGTTTTAGCCATTGGGTTTTTATTAACTGATAAAAAAGAGTTCTCAACAATTATGCTTATCCTACATGTCATACTTTCAATTATGACAATTGTAGGCTCGTGGTTACTAGTGCATACGATATTTGCAGTGCAGTATGCACACACTTATTACAAATATATTAGTCACAATAATACCGAAGAAATTACTGGAGGTTTAGATTTTCCTCATAACGACTATCCAGACTACTGGGAATTTTTATATTATTCATTTGTAATTGGCATGACTAGCCAAGTTTCAGATGTGCAAACGACATCACGCGACATGAGGCGCTTGACGTTGCTACATGGTATATTATCCTTCTTTTTCAATACCACGATTTTGGCTATGAGTATTAATATTATTGCGTCGTTGATTTAAAAATTGTTTGAATCAGCCAAAAGTATGATTATTTAGTTCTCTACTTAGAGAAAGATGGCATTCGATTACTAATTTTCTAGTATGAACTTAAGTTAAGAAAATTGGAATTAAGTTTATGCCAGAGCAAGGAATAAATCAATTACCTGAAGACATTAAACAGCAATTGCCAGAACACGCACAGCAGATTTTTGCAGCAGCATTAAACGCTGCTCAAAAAGATGGTTTAAGTGAAGAAGGTGCCCGCGAGGTTGCTTGGAATAGTGTCAGAAATGAATATGAACCAGGCAGTGATGGTAAATGGCAGAGAAAGGGTGAAGACACTGCCATACATAATAAATCTGTTACCTCTGGCGGTAATTAAGTAAATCTAATCTGTGGATACAGCAGAATTCAGGATTGAGAATTCAGAATTCGTACCATTTGACTAAAACGCTGAATAAATATAGATTTCCCTTAGGGACACGGCATTGTCGTGCCCCTATCAACCTATTCATATCACAATTCAAGTGATACATTATTATGCAATATAAAATATTATAATTATGAGTTGATAGCAAAATGTTTAACTCATAAAAAACTATTGAGATTCTATCATGAAAGAGATAATATTTCTAGTTCATAAAGAGTGATATAAGCAGACAAATTACTTATCAAAGAATGAGATGAAGCAGTTATTTTCTGTATTTTTTATTAAGTAGGTAGACATAATTAAATGCAAAATACAAAAGTTTAAAACCGCCATCGACACTGCCTTCTGCCTACTGCCTGATTGTTGAATCTCGACTTCGCTCGATTACCGCGTAGTCGAAACACTGCCTCCTGCCTCCTGCCTTGTCATAATGGCGATCGCGGCAAAGAAATCATTACACTTAAGTTAGTTGCCCTCCTAGTATTGACCGTCCCATACAATCGATGACTCAACAAACTTCTAGAATCTGCATCCTTGGTGGAGGCTTTGGTGGTCTCTACACAGCTTTGCGTTTAAGCCAGTTACCTTGGGAATCTACACAAAAACCGGAAATTGTTTTAGTAGATCAAAGCGATCGCTTTCTATTTTCCCCCTTTCTCTACGAATTACTGACTGGCGAACTGCAAACCTGGGAAATTGCCCCACCATTTGAAGAACTTTTACAAGGTACAGGGGTACGTTTTTATCAAGGAGTGGTATCTGGAATTGACATCGACCAGCGGCGGGTAAACTTACACGAAGGACCGCAAATCCCCTACGACCGATTAGTGCTGGCGCTAGGAGGAGAGACACCGCTAGACTTAGTACCTGGTGCAGCAGCCTACGCCTACACATTCCGGACAATCTCCGACGCTTATCGTTTAGAAGAACGCTTGCGATTTTTAGAAGAATCCGATGCTGATAAAATTCGAGTGGCGATCGTTGGGGCTGGTTACAGTGGCGTAGAGTTAGCTTGTAAGTTAGCCGATAGATTAGGCCAAAGAGGACGCTTTCGCATCGTTGAAATCGCCGACCAAATTCTGCGAACTTCCCCAGAATTTAACCGGGAAGCAGCCAAGAAAGCTTTAGATGAACGTGGCGTGTTTCTTGATTTAGAAACCAAAGTCGAATCAATCGGACAAGATACCATCTCTTTAGAGTATAAAAATCAGGTAGACATAATTCCCGTTGAATTAGTAATTTGGACAGTGGGAACACGAGTTGCACCAGTAGTGAAATCCCTTCCCCTCAAGCAAAATCAGCGCGGTCAAATTAGCACTACATCTAACCTGCAAGTCTTCGAGCATCCAGAAATCTTTGCCTTGGGAGATTTAGCAGACTGTCACGATGCAGAAGGACAACAAGTCCCCGCCACCGCTCAAGCAGCTTTCCAGCAAGCTGATTACGCTGCTTGGAATATCTGGGCTTCTGTTACCAATCGTCCTTTACTTCCCTTCCACTATCAACACTTAGGTGAAATGATGGCATTGGGGAAAGATAACGCCACCCTCGCTGGCTTGGGAATCAAACTAGAAGGGCGTTTGGGATACATCGGTCGTCGTCTTGCTTATTTATACAGGTTGCCAACTTTAGACCATCAGCTTAAAGTTGGCTTTAATTGGCTAGTCCGTCCTATTATAGAGACACTTTCTAAATAGGGGACTGGGGACTGGGTACTGGGTATTGGGTATTGGTAAAAGGCACGGGGCAGAGGTAATAGGGTACAGTGGAAACACTTACTATCATATTCCCTCTGTTCCCATTTCCCATTCCCCAATCCCTAGTCCCCAATCCCCAGTCCCCATTCCCCAGTCCCCAATATGGAACAACCGAAAGTTATTTTTTTAGATGCTGTGGGCACACTCTTCGATGTTAAAGGCAGTGTGGGTGAAGTTTATAGTCAAATAGCTGAGGAATTTGGTGTTACAGTTTCCCCTGAAACATTAAATAAAACCTTTATCCAAAGCTTTAAAGCATCGCCGCCGCCCATATTTCCAGATGCAGAACTGCAAGATATTCCCCAGCGTGAGTTTGATTGGTGGCGGATAATTGCCCTAAACACTTTTGAAAGTGCAGGTGTTCTCAAGCAGTTTTCTGACTTTTCGGCTTTTTTTAGTGAACTTTACATCCACTTTGGAACTGGTGAACCTTGGTTTGTCTATCCCGATGTCCTACCAGCTTTAATTAACTGGCGACAGTTGGGAATTACTTTAGGAGTGTTGTCTAATTTTGATTCCCGGATTTATTCAGTATTGCAAAGTTTGGGATTGAGAGAATTTTTTAGTTCTATTACCATTTCTACCCAGGTACGTGCAGCTAAACCCGATCCGCAAATTTTTGCTATTGCTTTAAATAAACATAAGTGTTCTCCAGAAGCAGCATGGCATGTTGGCGATAGCATTGTTGAAGATTATTACGGAGCTAAAGCTGCTGGTTTGAGAGCCGTTTGGATCAACCGTAGTAAATGAATGAGATCCTCAGCCCTCTTTGCTGAGCTTTGAAATTTAAATGGCCAGGGGAAAAGCAACATTTAGAACTTGAAGGATACTCATTCGATCCTCAAACCAATCCCCACTGCCTAGCACCCAATTAGGATAAACTGTCTCAAGTGAGTGAGCAGGGGTGAAAATGAGCAGTATCACCAGCCATCGCAGATCTTGGCTTAAAATACCGAAACTGTTGTTTGGTTGGCAGCAGGTATTTAAAGAAGCACGTACCCGAATTTTGTTCTGGTATTTGCTGATTTTGGCGATCGCATTTCTCATTGCCATTCCAGCTTTTCGCTATCATCTCTACCAGCGCATTGATGAACGCGTTCGCCAGGAGATGCTAGAAGACATGGCAGCTTTTAATGCGTTAATTAAAGGTGAAACCTTTGAGCCACATGATGCACTAACTGAAAGCAATCCAGAAGACATAGTAATTGAACCACAGCAGTTGAAATGGTTGCTCGGCGGCAAAAAACAAATCGCTCCTCCGGCTTCCAAAGAAGATTTGATTCGGCTTTTGAGAGCTTATCTGTTGTATCGCTTACCAGAGGATGACTCTTACTTCATCACCTTTATTGATGGCAAATTTTACAAATCTAGCCCTAGAGCGCGTCCTAAACCCCTTGCCAAGGAATCACCACTGATGCAACGGTGGGCAAAACAAACTAAACCAGAGCAGGGAGAAAAAGAATTTTCTGACCCGGATGTTAGTAAAATTCTTTACATGGTGGAACCGATTAAAATTAATGGAAAAACTCAGGGAGTCTTTGTGGTTGCCCATAATACAACCGGCCAGCGGGCAGAGACTTTAGAAGCAGTTTCCGTGATTATCGAAGTTTCTAGCTTAGTGTTTGTGATTTCCTTAATTCTGGCTTGGTTTGCAGCAGGAAGGGTGCTAGCACCTCTACGCACAATTACTAGCACTGCTCATGCAATTAGCGAGTCAGATTTAACCCAGCGCTTACCTGTACAAGGCAAAGGTGAACTGGCAGAACTAGCAACAACGTTCAATGAAATGATGGACAGACTAGAGTCAGCTTTTGCCAGCCAACGGGAATTTGTCAACGATGCTGGGCATGAAATTCGGACTCCCATCACGATCGTTCGCGGACATCTGGAACTGATGGGAGATGACCCCCAAGAGCAGCAGGAAACCTTGGCGTTGGTGATGGGAGAATTAGACAGGATGAGCCGTCTAGTGGATGATTTGATTTTGCTAGCAAAGGCAGAACGCTTAGACTTTTTGCAGTTGGCAACGGTGAATGTGGCAGAGTTAACCCAAGAGTTATTTGTCAAAGCTCAAGCGTTAGGAGAGCGAGACTGGCAAATAGATGCGGTGGCAAGGGGTCAGATTATAGTCGATCGCCAAAGAATTACTGAGGCTGTAATGAATTTGGCGCAGAATGCAACTCAGCATACTATCAAGAGTGATACGATTTCCATAGGTTCTGCGATCGCTAAAGGAAAAGTGCATTTCTGGGTACGTGATACAGGCGAAGGCATTCCCCTTGTAGATCAAAAACGGATTTTTGAACGTTTTGCTCGAACTTCTAACAGTCGTCGTCGTTCTGAGGGTGCGGGATTGGGTCTGTCAATTGTCCGAGCCATCGCCGAAGCACACGATGGGCAAGTATTACTTCGGAGTCAGCTAGGAAAAGGTTCAATGTTTACCATCGTTTTACCCCTCGATTCTCCGAAAATCTGAAGTCAGAATTCAGAAGTCAGCACTCCTCATCTCCCCAGTCCCCAGTCCCCAGTCCCCAATCCCCAATCCCCAGTCCCCAATCCCCAATCCCCAATCCCCAGTCCCCAGTCGCCACTATGCCTCACGTTCTCATCGCTGAAGATGAAGCCCGGATTGCTTCATTTCTTGAAAAAGGATTGCGATCGCAAGGATTTACAACGACAACAGTTGCCGACGGACTGTATGTGGTAGATGTTGTACACAGTGGAGCTTTTGATTTACTAATTTTGGATTTGGGATTGCCTGGAAAAGATGGATTTCAAGTGCTGGAAGAACTGCGCGGACAGGGAGAAGATTTGCCTGTAATTATTCTCTCGGCTCGGAGTGACATTCATGATAAAGTCGCTGGATTAGAAGGAGGCGCAGATGATTATGTTACCAAACCCTTCCGATTTGAAGAACTTTTGGCGCGGGTAAAGTTGCGTTTGCGAACTGCTAGACCAGCCAGAGACGCCCAAGAGTTTATCCTGAGTGCGGGTAATGTGGTACTGGATTTGCGGACTCGACAAGTGAAAGTAGGCGATCGCTTTGTAGAATTACCTGCTCGTGAATTTACAATGGCAGAAATGTTTTGCCGTCATCCCGGACAAGTTATCAGTCGCGAACAACTGCTTGATTATGTTTGGGGCTACGGCTATAATCCAGGTTCTAATATTGTCGATGTCTATGTCGGTTATCTCCGCAAGAAGCTAGGCAGCGACATCATTGAAACAGTTAGAGGAATGGGTTATCGCTTACGCACATAAAACCAAGTGCAGATAGACAATTATGCGATACCAGATTTTTGTTCAAATTAAAACTTTTTCTTACCTTCTGACTTGTAAGTAGGCAACAGGCAACAGGGAAGAACTATATATTTACATGCATGACGATGAAAAAATTTTCATCGGGACTGACTTGAAAAATACTACTTCGACCAATATCGATGTAGATACCTCAATATTGTTTTTTGTTCACCATTGTTAAAAACAGGGGCTTTATACCTTGTGGTGAAAAGTTTTTTCTTCTTCCCTTACCCTTTCCCCTTTTCCCCTTCTTGGTAAATTTCATGAGAATTTTCTCATAAAAGTTTCACAAAACATTCATTAAACATTGAGAGCCTAGTTAAACAGGGGTTTTAAATTCTACATCCCAGTTCAAATTGGCTTGAAATCCACTTATTTATGCGTGAGTTATACATAAACTTTTCTAATTTAAAAGAACAAACTCCACTGAATAATTGAGGGATATTTAGCCATGAAACTGATGTTATATTCCCACGATGGCTTCGGTCTTGGTAATATTCGCAGGATGTTAGGAATCTGCACTCACTTGTTAGATTCAATCGATCGACTTTCAATTTTAGTAGTTTCTGGTTCGCCAATGTTACACAGCTTTCGGCTACAGAAAAGACTAGATTATATTAAGTTACCCTGCTTAAATCGGGGAACATCAGGTGAGATATCTGTCAAGTATTTAGGGATAGGAATCGATCAAACAATAAAGTTGCGATCGGAGTTAATTTTATCAGCGATCGCTAATTTTAAACCAGATGTCTTTCTAGTAGACAAAAAACCCTATGGTATTCGTAATGAATTAAAATCTACCATTGAATATCTCACAACAAAATTACCGCAAACTCCGTTAATTTTAATATTGCGGGATATTTTGGATCGCCCAGAGGCAATAATCCCAGAATGGCAAAAGCACGGTTACTACGAAGCAATTGAAAAATATTATGACCGCGTGCTTGTTGTTGGGACTCCAGAAATTTTTGACATCCGCGAACAATATCAACTACCGCCAATGGTAGCTAAAAAGGTGCAATTTTGCGGCTACATCCGTCAACAACTAGGAAGCAAAAGCCCAAATTTAGTCCGCAGTGAGTTAAAACTCTCCCAAGAAGAACAACTCATTTTGGTTACGCCTGGTGGTGGTGAAGATGGTTACAGTTTAATTGACACTTATCTATCAAGTTTGGCATTACTGCCTACACGTTACAAACTGCGAAGTTTAATTATATGTGGCCCTGAAATGCCGCTAGAACAGCAAGCTACACTACAACAGAAAGCAGCTGCATATTCCCACGTGGAAATAGGCGAGTTTACCAATGATTTGATGAGTTACATCGCCGCCGCAGATGCGGTAGTAGCAATGGGTGGATATAACACAATTTGCGAAATTCTTTCAGTCAATAAACCAGCAGTTATAGTACCCAGAATTAAGCCATCACAAGAACAGTATATTCGTGCAAAATACCTAGCCAAGCTAGGTGTTTTGACGGCTATTCACCCAAACGATCTGACTCCAGATATATTACTGCGATCGCTGTTACAACAACTGCATATTCCCAAGATTTCCATTCCAGAAATTAATCTTAATGGCTTGCCTAAAATTAGCCAATACATCTCCAACTTACTGGCAAAAAAAAATAACCTGATTCCATTTTGCTACCAATAACTGGAACAATTACCTGATTTAGTTATGATTGCCAAAATTACTTCAATAAAAAGTAGGAATAAACACTAACTTTTCTTTTCTTTAATGATTTGGCAATCAAAAATCTAAAATCCTTCGACTGAGCATAGTCGAAGTTCAGAATCCAAAATTGTATTGAGGTAAAATTTTTATGAAACGTTTGATGTTTTACTGCCAACATATTTTAGGTATGGGGCATCTAGTTCGCAGCAGGGAAATTATACGCGGTTTAACTAAAGATTTCCAAATTTGTTTTATTAATGGCGGTGAAATAATTCAAGGATTTGAAATTCCTGCTGGTGTGGAAGTCATTAACTTGCCTGCAATTAAAACTGATGCAGAATTTACAGAACTCCAAGTGGTGGATGACGCTTTTAGTCTTAATGAAGTCAAAGAAATCAGAAAAAACCTACTTTTGAAAATCTTTAATGAATTCCAGCCTGATGTTTTAATCGTCGAATTGTTTCCTTTTGGCAGGAGACGCTTTTCTTTTGAACTAATTCCTTTATTAGAATTAGCAAAGTCAAAAAAAAGTAGAACTAAAGTCGTTTCTAGCTTGCGAGATATTGTAGTTACTAAACAGCATAAACAGGCAAAAAATGAAGAAAAAGTCTGCAACTTAATCAACAAATATTTTGATATGTTGCTGGTTCATGGCGACCCTGAATTTGTGCCATTAGAAGAAACATTTTCCAGAGTCGATGACCTCAAATGCAAACTCTATTACACTGGATATGTGGTGCAAGAACCACCAAGCAATCCTGTTTTTACTTATGAAGACCAAGAAATTCTTAAATCAGATAAACCTCTAATTTTGACCAGCGTAGGAGGTGGCAGATTTGGTCATGAATTGCTTGATTGTGTAGTCAAAACCGCACCATTTTTAGAGAAAATATTGCCGCATAATATTCAAGTTTTCACAGGGCCATTTATTCCAGATGCTAAATTTAATGAACTGCAAGCACTGGCAAGAGATAGCAAAAATATCTACATTCGACGCTATACTCCTTACTTGCTAAGTTATATGAAAAAGGCAGAACTCTCGATAAATATGTCTGGTTATAACACCACAATGAATATTTTAACCACCGGTGTAAAAGCTATGATTCTTCCCTTTACAGGTAACGAAGATCGAGAACAAACTATCAGAGCCGAAAAGTTAAGTAATTTAGGAATCGTCAAACTTCTCAACCACCATGATTTGCAACCTGATTACTTGGCTATCAAAATTATCAATTACCTCAAAGAACAACATACTAAAATTAGTGTTGATTTTGCTGGAGTTGACAAAACTGCAAATATCTTAAAAAATCTAGCAGTTAAGCAACAAATTGCTTAGTATTCAGAATTCAGGAGTCAGAATTCAGAAGTTAGGATACAGAAGAGAGAATTCACTAGTCAGAATAATATTTAGACTTTAATTCATTTCTGAATTCTGAATTCTGTGTTCTGATTTCTTGCCCAAATAACATAATAAATCATGGATAAAACTAAAATTTGCATTACCACACTCGAATATCCTCCAGACATCGGCGGCGTTGGTGAATCAGTGCATCGAATTGCAAAGATGCTAATTAATAACGGTTATGAAGTTCACATTGTAGTTTTTCGCTCGAAACAACGCTTAGCCTCTGATGGAACTCGCAGACGAGCAAGTTGCACAACAAAGTTTCAAGATAACGTATTTGTGCATCGCATTAAGTCAGCCATTCGCAGCAATGTTACAGAAGTCCAAGATTTTTTTAGTGAAATTTATTTTCAAATTAAATATTTACATCAAAAGTACAATTTTAATTTATTTCACGCTTTTTTTCTCAATGAAACAGGTTATGTAACCACGCTTTTAGCTAAAGAAAATAACATTCCCGTAATCAATAGCGTTCGCGGTAATGATTTGCATAAACATATTTTTCATCCTAAAAATCATGCTCAAATAGCGTGGATTTTAGAAAATTCTGATTGGGTAACATTTGTCAGTCGTGACTTGCTCAAAAGGGCTAGTATTATCGCTCCAAGTGTAAAGTTAAAATCCTCAGCTTTTTGGAATTCCATTGCACCCATCAACTTTGAACAACTCCCTACCCCATCTTTAGTTAACGAATTGTCAGGTATTGTTATCGGTTCATTGGGTAGGTTTCGAGACAAAAAGGGAATTGAATTTCTCCTCGATGCTTGTGCAGAGTTGGGTAAAGAGTTAGATTTAACACTGTTGCTGGTAGGGGATTTTGTTGAGAAAGAGCGAGAATATTGGCAGCAGCAAATCCAGCAAAGTCAAATTGGGCATCGGCTGTGCATCACTGGAATTACTAGTCGTCAAGAAGCTTTAGCTTATTTGCCACATTTAGATATTTTTGCAATTCCCTCAGTGCATGACGGTTGCCCGAATACGCTGTTGGAAGCAATGTCAGCCAGCCGAGCAATAATTGGCACTCGTGTAGATGCGATCGCTGAAATTATAGAACACGGCGTAGACGGTTTGCTAGTCAACCCCGGCAATACAAAAGAATTAACCGCTGGACTGCGATATTTAGCCACTCAACCACAACTGCGGCAAAAGTTCGGCGCAGCAGCCAAAACAAAAGTAACTCAACAGCTTGCCCCATCAGTAGAATACCAAAACTGGATAAATGTTTATCAACGAGCTTTAGGGAGATCTGAAGCAGCTTTTTTAGGCATAATTGGGGCTGACGCGGGGACGAGGGGACGCAGGGACGCGGAGAAATTGATTAGCAATAAAGGCAGAGGGCAGGAGGCAGAAGGCAGAAGGGAATTCTGATTTCTGTCCTCTGCATAGCTGCCTTCTTCACGCAAACTTGATTGCATCGACTTGCAACTTAATTGCATCGCCTCGCAACTTAATTGCATCGCCTCGCAACTCAATTGCATCGCCTTGCAACTCAATTGCATCGCCTCGCAACTCAATTGCATCGCCTTGCAACTCAATTGCATTGACTCGCAACTTAATTGTGTCCACTTAAAAGCTTAAGACGCGATGAATCGCGTCTCTACAAGTGGTGTATTTGTGGGATTCTTCCAAATTGGTATTACACCAACAAACCCGATTAATCCTCTCTCTACCCATTGCCTATTGCCTATTCGCTACTCCCTACTATTAACCATGAAAAAACCACAAATCACTATAATTGTTTCCCAGCGTGAGCGATTCAGTTACACCCGTGAATCGCTAGAAAGCATTTACCAAAACACCCAACTACCTTTTTCTCTAATTTATGTAGACGGCGGTTCACCGCAACATATCCACCGCTACCTGCAACAACAAGCCCAAGAAAAAAAATTTCAATTAATCCGCACAGAACGTTACCTTTCACCAAACCAAGCCCGCAACTTGGGTTTACAACAAGTTAACAGCGAGTATCTGGTATTTATCGACAACGATGTAATTGTCAGTCCAGGCTGGTTAAATTCCTTACTCGAATGCGCCGAAGAAACGAAAGCCACTGTAGTCTGTCCGCTGACTTGTATCGGCACTTTGGGAGAAACAGTACATCTGGCGGGTGGCGAAGCTCATATTGTTGTGGAACAAAAGGAAACTAAAGTTAAACGCCGAGTACATGAAAAACATTACTTTGTGAATCGCAAAGTTGTTGAGGTACGGAATAAACTCCATCGCCAACAATGTGAGTTTGCCGAGTTTCATTGTATGTTAGTTCGCACTGAGATTTTCCGGCGAATCGGACTGTTAGACGAAAAACTGCTCAGTACGCGGGAACACATCGATTTTTGTCTGACGGTGGCTGAGGCTGGAGGCACTTTTTACTGCGAACCGACTTCGGTAGTTACCTATGTGCCAGGGCTGAAGTTTGAATTGTCAGAACTAGCATTTTTTATGCTGCGTTGGAGTAATGCTTGGGAAATTGCTAGTTTAGAACACTTCGCCCAAAAGTGGCATTTGACGATGAATGACAAGTATTTTCAGAAACGCTATCAGCGCATGGGACATCGCCGCCATCAAGGATTTTTGAAGCCGTTGTTAAATCGCCTCACCTTTGGGCAAAATCCCTTGTGGTTGGAGAAAATAGCGATCGCTCTAGAAACAAAATTAAACTATTACATTAGCGATCGCTACACTCAAAACCAAATCATACCCAACACAATCAAACCCATCCGCGAGTTAGTGTCTCTCGTTCATTCGCTGGAGGGAGACAAGTAATAATGGCGGCTAATTCCAAAAGTCTGAGGGCAGCTTTAGCGGGAATTGTCCGGATTTTGCGGCGATTTTCACCTCAGTTGAGCAAACAAAAGACGCTGCTGATTGTTTCTTTTGTGGCGCTGATGGCTGAGATTTTCTTACATTTGCTGGAACCCTGGCCGCTAAAGTTTATTTTTGACTATATTCTTGTCCCTGGTTTCCGGCCTCAGTCTTTGGGAATTCCGCTGTTATCAGGACTGGGACAGTTTGGGCTATTAACAACTTTGACATTGGGGTTAGTAGCGATCGCTTTACTGCGGGCTACTGCTGCTTACTTTAGTGTAGTGGGTATGGCGCTGGCAGCTAGCAATGTATTGACTGAAATTCGCTCTCAACTTTACAGTCATTTGCAAAACCTCTCGCTGTCATTTCACCACAAAGCCAAGACGGGCGACTTAATTACCCGCGTTACCTCCGACATTGAACGGCTGCGGGAGGTGACGGTGATGGCAGTACTACCATTGATTGCCCATTCCCTGACTTTAGTGGGGATGATTTTTGTAATGTTCTGGCTGAATTGGGAACTAGCGCTGATAGCCGTCGCTGTATTTCCCTTATTTATTTTTTGTACCATACGGTTGACAAAACGCATCCGCCAAGTAGTGCGATCGCAACGTCAACGCGAAGGGGCAATGGCAGCAACAGCAGCCGAATCCATCGCCGCCATCAAAGTTGTGCAAGCCCTGTCCCTGCAAAATATGTTGGAGAATAGCTTTTCTCGCCATAACCGCCAAAGTTTAAAAGAAAGTGCCAAAGCCCAAAGACTAACAGCCGGTTTAGAACGGATGGTAGAACTGCTAGTAGGCATTGCCACTGCCTTGGTGTTATGGCGGGGCGTGCAGTTGGTATTAAAGCAAGCAATCACACCAGGGGATTTACTTGTATTTGTCAACTATCTGCGGATTGCTTTTAAGCCAATGCGCCAACTTGCCAAGTATACCGGACAAATCGCTAAAGCCACCGCCTCCGGCGAACGCATCCTAGATATTTTAGACACAGTACCCGATATCCGCGATGCACGGGGAGCAACGGACGCACCGCCTTTGCGGGGAGGCGTGCGGTTTGAAAATGTCAGCTTTGCCTACGAACCCACAAAGAGAATCTTGCATAACATCAGTTTTGAAGTGCAACCTGGTCAACACATTGCCTTGGTGGGGCCATCCGGTGGCGGAAAATCCACCTTAGTAAGTTTACTGTTACGCCTTTATGATCCATTGTCAGGGCGAATTTTAGTTGATGGTCATGACTTGCGCCAGTACAAACTGCAATCTATCCGCCAGCAAATTAGTGTGGTGCTGCAAGATACGATTTTATTTGCTGCCAGCGTTAGAGATAATATCGCCTACGGTTGTTTGGGGGCTTGTGACCGAGAAATTGAAAAAGCTGCGCGTCTAGCAAACGCCCACGATTTTATCATGGCGTTACCCGAAGGCTACGAGACAATTTTGGGAGAGAGAGGGGCGACACTTTCCGGAGGACAACGGCAGAGAATTTCCATTGCTCGTGCTGCCATTCGTCAAGCTGCGATCGTAATTTTAGATGAGCCGACCACTGGCTTAGACAACGAAAACGAACGCGTCGTCAACGAAGCACTCGATCGCTTAACTCACAAACGCACCACTTTTGTAGTGTCTCATAACCTCAGAGCGATCGAGCAAGCCGATTTAATTTTTTACATCGAAAACGGTCAGATTTTAGAACAAGGTACCCACAAACAATTGCTGCACTCAGGTGGACGCTACGCCGCCATGTATGCCTGTGAGATGGGAGTGGGGAGTGGGGACTGGTGAGTGGGGACTGGGGACTGGGGAGATGGGGGAGTGTGGGGAGTGTGGGGAGTGTGGGGAGTGTGGGGAGATGGGGGAGTGTGGGGAGATGGGGGAGTGTGGGGAGTGTGGGGAGTGTGGGGAGTGTGGGGAGTGTGGGGAAAAAGAGAATTTATGCTTCCCTTTCCTCCCACCCCTCCGTCTCCTCCCACACCTCCCACACCTCCCACACCTCCCACACCTCCCACACCTCCCACACCTCCCACACCTCCCACACCTCCCACACCTCCCACACCTCCCACACCTCCCACACCTCCGTCTCCTCCCACACCTCCCACCCCTCCCACACTTCCTGCTTGCCCCTCTGCCCAATTTAAAAAATAGTCAATCTATATTTACCCTGTTCCTGTGGATTCTTGGAAGTGACAACTATATAGTAGGTATCATCCTCAGGTAACCTAGCTCGGTCGATTAAAGCAGTATATACGCCACCTTTGTCTTTATTTTGATCTATGGCTATGGTCTGCCCTTTAGAATTGAGCAAGGTTACGTAAGGAGAAAACTCTTCATCAACACTATCTACACGAATGCTGATTAGCTGATTTTTTCTTCCTTGAAAATTAGAAACATTGTAAGCTCCACCATTTTGTTTCAAAGTGGAACTGTTGGCACTGAGTTGACCCGCTTCATCTAAAGTATAGCTAGCTCTATCATTTCTCAAAGCCAAACTATAGCGACCTATTTCTCCGGGATCTTGGCTAGTAACTGCAATCTTGTAGGTGCCATTCACAGGCAATCGTGCAAAAATGAATGCATCATCGCCACCACTGCTTTTGTCTAAAGTACCTTTTCTGACGATGATATTATTATCGGGATCGTGCAAAAACAATAACGGTTTTAAACTCAAATTATTTGTTCTGCGGTTATCATTACTGCCAATCAGTCTAATTTGCACTAATTGATTTTCTCTACCTTCAAACTCGTAGAAATGGAAATATCTACCTTGAGATTGAAAGTCATTTTTATTCAAAATACCCAACGCGACATCTACAAAGTTAATTTCTCTGTAAGTAGGTGCTGGTGACTCCTGAATGTTTTGGTTGTTGACAGCTACATTAGTACTTGGCTTGCGAACTCTCGCTGGGCGGTCATTAGAACGATTGGTGTTTGAGTTAGCAACTCTCCTTCCAGAGGATCTAGAACCACTATTACTAGCACGATTCCCGCTTGAATTAGAATTAGCAACTCTCCGTCCAGAGGATCTAGAACCACTATTATTCGCAGTGCTAGAGGAACGCTGAGAATTTTGTGTATTAGACGATATCCGACGAGTTTGCTGTTGTATTGGTGACTCAACAGATTGTTTCCGTCTTGGAGATGTTACCGCATTAGAAACAGGAATCTGCTCAATTCCTTTCTTCACTGCTTCTGGCTGTCTCTCATCTGGAGATTTAGCAATTAAAAAGTTTTGAGAATTTTGAGGTTTTCCCAAAGCACTGATAGGCAGCCCATTACTTGCGATCAACAAACTACTACTCAAGCAACAAATTAAAAATTGATTTAATTTGTGACGATAGCTGTTGTCTTCTCTTAGCATGATTACGCTCCTAATTTTGCTGACGATTTTATCTTTAGGGAATAAATTTAATATTTCCTGTTTTTACCCCAGTTCAATCGAGTTGGAATTTTGTGTAGACTAAATTGAAATTTAACTTGTTGATTCTTTAATTATTCTGACTTCTGAATTCTTGCCTCAATTTAGACTACCAGAGTAAATTCCAAGTTGGTAGGTATATACTGACCTACAAACTGAAATCACTGGTTTTCGGATTTTTGTCGATATATTTTTACGAGACTCACCCAAATGATGCTTGACTACTAAATGGAGAATGCATATAGAATTAGCGCCAATCAATTGCTTCAAAGGCATTGTGCGATCGCAACTTTTTTCAAGTTATCTAAATTGTTGAATACCTGATGAGGTAAGGAAATTAGCGATTTGGATGGTATCTCAGTAAGATTAACTAACAAGAGAGATTATACTGCATGACTTAAAATGAACATATACCCCAATATGGAAATGGATTCCCAGTATGCTTTGTTGTGTGAATCCCGACTGCCAAAAACCCCAAAATCCTGATAAAAACAAGTATTGCCACAATTGTCGAGCGGAATTGATACCCCTACTGGGAGGTCGCTATCGTCCGACTCAGGTATTATCAGATGAGGGTGGATTTGGTAGAACCTATCTAGCGGAAGATGTACACAAGCTCAATGAATGCTGTGTTGTCAAACAATTTGCACCAAAACTTCAAGGAACCGGCCCTTTAACAAAGGCTGTTGAATTATTTAAACAAGAAGCCAGCCGACTTCAACAATTAGCTGAACATCCGCAAATTCCTACTTTATTGGCTTATTTTGAGCAGAGTGGCTATTTATTTTTAGTACAGCAATTTATTGATGGCAAAAACTTGCTCAAAGAATGGGAAACGCGGGGAAACTATAACGAAATAGAGATTCGAGAACTTTTGCTAGATTTATTGCCGGTGCTGAAATTTATTCACGCACTGGGAGTGATTCATCGAGATATTAAGCCACAAAATATTATTCGCCGTCAAATTGATGGGCGATTAGTATTAATTGATTTTGGAGCTTCTAAGCAGCTAACAGCAACCGTGCAGACTAAAATTGGCACTGTCATTGGCTCCCACGGCTACACAGCATTAGAGCAAATGCAAGATGGCAAAGCTTACCCAGCCAGTGATTTATTCAGTTTGGGAGCAACTTGTTTTCATCTACTGACTGGGGTTCGCCCATCTCAACTGTGGATACAGCAGGGTTATGGTTGGACTACATCGTGGCGCCAATATTTGAACCCTCCAGGTAAAGATGTAATTCCTGTGTCTGTTCAGTTGGCTGAAATTTTCGATAAGCTATTGCAAGTCGATATCCAAAAGCGCTATCAATCAGCTGATGAAGCGATCGCTGACATAACATCAAAGCTACCACCATTGCCACCAGTTCCGCCAACTATACTGACACCAACATTTACAACTACTTCAGCAAATACAGCCCCAGCTTCACCAAAACCAAATAACAAACGAAACACGACTCCAGTTTTACCAAAACTAAATAACAACCTCAAAACTCCACTGCTGTTAGGTACTAGCGTTTTAGTGTTGGGACTGGGGGGAGTTTGGTATTTCCAAACTCGTCCCAGCGAAATGAGCCAGCTTTCTGAACCAATTTCTCAGCCTGTGAGTTCCCCAGCAAAAAACATCTTGGAAGTCCCTTATCTAGCCAAATCTCTTACAGGGCATTCCAGCGATGTGAATTCCGTAGCCTTCAGTCCCGATGGTACAACCCTCGGTAGTGCCAGTGACGACAAGACAATCAAACTATGGAATCTTGGAACTAAAGAAGAAATCCGCAGTCTCGAAGGACATTCTAATTGGATTTGGACTATAGCCTTTAGTCCTGATAGCAAAACCCTCGCCAGTGGAAGTGCAGACACGAAAATTAAACTCTGGAATGTACAAACAGGAAAGTTAATCCGTACTCTCGAAGGACATAATGACGGAGTTACCTCAGTGAGTTTCAGTCCTAATGGCAAAACCCTCGCCAGTGGAAGTGCTAGTAAGGATACGAAAATCAAACTGTGGAATTTAGAGACAGGAAAGTTAATCCGCACTCTCGAAGGACATACCAATGGCGTTCAATCTGTAGTTTTCAGTCCTGATGGCAAAACCCTTGCTAGTGGTAGTTGGGATAAAACAATTAAGCTGTGGAATTTGGAGACAGGAAAGTTAATCCGCACATTAAATGGACATGGTGGCTCAGTTCTTTCAGTTGCTTTTGCTCCTGATGGCAAAACTCTTGCCAGTGGTAGTAATGACAAAACAATTAAATTGTGGAATCTGGAAACGGGAAAGTTAATACACACGTTAAAGGGACATAATGATAAGATTAACTCCCTCGCTTTTTTGCCAAGGACAGCTTTAAATGATATCACCCTTGTAAGTGGTAGCAGTGACAGGACTATTAAACTATGGAATCCAGTCACAGGAGAAAAAATCCGCACTTTAGAGACGGGTTCTGGATATATTTATACTGTTGCTATCAGCCCAGATGGACATACTATTGCTGGTGGTGGAAGTGGTGAAAATATTTTGAAAATTTGGCAGACAATTCAATAAAAACTGCTGATGGCAAATTAATTGCAAGCTTGATATCAGTGGGGGACTATTTGTGATAATATCCTCCACAGGATTAAAAAATTTCACTTTGAACAATATCAAAATCTACACTGAAACCTATAAATTTAGGTTTTAATCTAGGTTTTTTGTTGTTACAAAATTATCCCCAAACTAAAAATTTATGATTAATATATTTTTCCTACTGATACTATTTTCTTCGCTTTTAGGGCGAATTAAATTTCCGGGGCTGAATATTGGTATTCATTATTTATTACTGCCTGCTTTCAGCTTTGGTATAATTAGTTTGTCTTTAAAAGATACAAAAGAATTTATTAAAAAAAATAAAATTATTGTGATATCTGTGGGAATATTATATGTATGGATGTGGGTTTCGTCATTAACTAGCCAATTCCCCAGTACTGCTATTACTTATAGTATTAAATATTCCAGCTATTTTATATTATATTTTGCTTTTCTAGTCTTAACTTTTAGAAAGCTCAAAACCTCATCTTTAACATTTTACTATCGTTGTATATTGTACTTATTACAAATAATTGGAGTTTTGGGTTTTTTAGAAGCTTTGGTTCCAAATCACTGGATTTTTGAACTATTGAAATTTCCCAGCTTTTATCCTCAAATTGGTTCAATAATGCAAAACCCTAATCAGTTTGGAGTAATAATGGGTATTGGTTTATGTTTAAGTTTAACTTTAGAAAAACAAAATAAAATTTCTGCAATTGAGTTATATATAAGTGAATTTATTTTTTTAATCTCCCTAGCTTTGTCTGCCAGCAGAAATGCTTGGCTAATTTTTCTTTTTGGTTTAATTATTTTATTGGGATATAAAGTTATTGATTTCAAAAGAGCGATCGCTATTATAAGCCTATGGCTTTTGTGTATTCTAACTATACCAGTATCTACATATAGAATAGGTTTGGGAGATAGTAAAATCTTTCCATTAATTAATTTATTTTCAGCAAATCCGAGTGAAATTGTGCTTCCTAGTCCTGTGGGAACAGCGTTATCAAGGTTTGCTCTTTGGAAGGCAGCTATTATTGAAACTATTAAAAGACCTCTGACTGGTATAGGTGTAGGAGTTTTTGCAGAACATATAGGAACCAAAGTTTTTGGCCCTAAAGGTTTTCATGCACACAATATATTTTTAAATGTGCTTGTAGAAGAAGGAGTTCCGGGATTACTCATTTTTATTAATTTTTTAGTAATAATTGGATCTAAAGTTAAATATGCTAATCCAGTGGCGATCGCTCCGATTATGATGTTTTTAGCATCTCAATTACCAGACTTTTTTGCTGAAGATTATACTTTTACAACTATTGAATTTTATTTTTTGGCAGCAGCAATCAATTCTAGAAAACTTGTGCCAGAAAATTCAAAAGCGCAATCTCTGACTCCGCTGCTTAGTTCTGAACTCTAATTATTTTCTTATCTCAACGAACAAGTAAAATTAGTTGCAATGCTGAAAAAACACATGAAAAATCAATATCATTTCCAGCTAATATTTCCCAATATATTTGGTTTTAAGGGAGGTATTCAAGTTTATTCAATTTTTTTGCTCAAAGCATTACAAGATTTATATCCGGAAGCTAATTATGATGTGTTTCTCAAGTATGATAAGCACAATTTAAAAAAAGATCCAAATTTGCAATTTTTAGATTCAACGAAATTCCATTATTTTGGACATTTACCAAGATTATTACAAACTATTTTATTTGCCATAAACATAATTGTTTTAGCTATTTTGCAACGTCCTACTGTAGTTATACCAACTCATGTTAACTATGCCACTGCTTGTTATATTATCAAACTAATAACAGGAATTCCTTATTGGGTAGTTGCTCATGGCTTAGAAGTTTGGGAAATTGATAGCAAACTTACAAAATTAGCATTAGAAAAAGCAGACAGAATTATTAGTGTTAGTAACTACACTCGTCAGCGGTTGCTTGCAGAAACAGATATCGATCCCCAAAAAATTGTGGTTTTGCCTAATACATTTGATGCTAAAGAATTTCAAATCAAGCCTAAACCTACTTACTTACTCAAACGCTACAATTTGAGAGAGGATCAGCCTGTAATTCTGACTGTAACGCGCCTGGGACGCATGGCAAAATATAAGGGATATGACCAAATTATTCATGCTTTAGTAAAAGTGCGATCGCAGATTCCAGATGTTCGCTTTATTCTTGCAGGTAAAGGAGATGACTTACCTCGGATTAAAGCTTTAGTTAACAGCTTAAATCTGGAAGATTCTATTACCATTGCCGGATTTATACCAGATGAAGAATTGTGCGCTCATTACAATCTCTGCGATGTTTTTGCTATGCCTAGTAAAGGCGAAGGATTTGGTATTGTTTATCTAGAAGCTTTAGCTTGTGGTAAACCAGTATTAGCGGGTAATCAAGATGGTTCTGTAGACCCATTGGCCCAAGGAAAATTGGGATGTTTAGTTGACCCTGATAACGTCGAAGAAATTTCTGAGAATCTCATTCAAATCTTGCAAGGTAATTTCTCTAATCCAGCGATTTATCAACCAGAATACCTGCAACAAAAAACTATTGAAACTTATGAATTTAGACAGTTTAGTGCAAGATTAGCAAAGTTATTTGGTTTAGTAGAGAATAGGCAAGAGGTAATAGGTAAGAGGTAATAGGTAATAGGCAATAGACCTCTTGCAAAAGTGTTTTTTGCAAGAGGTGGGAAAAGGTAAAAGGTTAAAGGGGAAAGGAAAATACCAAACCTTTCCCCCTTTCCCTTTCCCCTTTTCCCTACTTCTGCAAGAAGTCTAATAGGTAATGAGTACTATATTAATTAGATTGTGGGAATTTATGAAAATAATTTGGTAGTTTGAAAAATGCAAGATTCAGTGTTTGTTATATTTCTTGTTTTTGGGTTTATTTGGGTTTTGATGGGAGTTGTAGGCTGGATTGCGTTTTTAAAATCTGAGGGTGAGGAGATTAAGTTTGGGAAGTGGGGACTTGTAGTTGCTATTCCAATCTTAATACCAATAATTTTTACTCTGATTATTGGTGTTTGGTATCACTAATTCAAGCAATTAATTACAGTTGGCACAATAAAAACTAGAAACTATCCGAATAAAAACAAACCAGGCTCAAACCCTGATTCCTATTGCCTTTTAACTATTAATCGCACTCCTGACCAGAATTACTGTAATTTCTACACCAGAGGCGATCGCTTCTGGAATATTACCTTGAATCGCCTGCTGCAACAATCCCTCACGGGAGGCTCCCAAAACTACGACATCATAACCTTCAGTTTTCACCAATTTAATCACACCTTCGGCAACTGAATCAGCTTGTACTGGGAGAGCAACAACAGTACTAGACAATTTCCGGCGGCGCATTAACTCACGTATAGCATTTTCTAAAACTTCCATGTTTGGCTGCAACTCAGATGGCTTAAACACTTGTGTCAGGCGTATTTTTGGGTTATTTCCCAAGGTGATTAAAGCCGGAAGTAATTTAATCGCTACTCGTGAATTCGGGCCGCCAGCCATCGGGACTAGCCAACGGTTGAAGTGGGGAGAGGGAGGAGACGCAGAGAGTGGGGGACGCGGTGACGCGTCTTGGGGAGTTTTGCCTAACTTTACTAAGACTACTTCGCAGGTGGCTTGGCGAATTATGGTATCTACGACGTTGCCAAAAATCCGACCTGGGGTAGATGTGTTACCTTTCCACCCCATTAATAGTAGGTCGATGTGTTGTTCGTTGATTGTCTCCAAAATTGCCTGGGCGACATCGTGGGTAACTCGAATTTGTGTGTGTAGGGGAATTTGCCACTTTTTCGCTAATACTTCTGCTTTGCGGAGGAGACGGCGACTTTTTGCTGTTCTTACCTGTGTCTCAGATGGGGAACTGTGGCGTGACACGAGGATTACTTGTATGCACTCTATTTCATAATGGCGATCGCGGGCAATAGCAGCTGCCATCTGCAATAATATAGCTGCTGTTTCGGGATTAGCTACTGGTACTAATAATCTACCTCTACCAATGCTGGGCGATCGCGTTTGATAAACTACATAAGAAGGTTCTGAGCGGAGTTTCGGTTTCCTGTCATCAGCATTGAGATGGCCTGCTTCCGCCCGAATAATATCTGCACGGGTAATAATCCCAATCAGTTTTCGTCCATCCACCACTGGTAAGCGACTGATTTGATAGCGATCGAGTAAATACAAAACATTGCTCAAGGTGTAGATCGGTGCTACTGTCATTGGGGAAGCCGTCATAATTTCTTTTAAAGAAAGATCGTTAGCTAGATTGCGATCGCGAATTTTCAGCAAATCTGTTTGCGTTACAATTCCTACTAACTTGTTTTCTTCTACTACGGGAAAACCCCGGTGATGAGAACGAGCAAAAGCTTGCATTACTTCTTCTAAGCTCATATCTGCATCCAAAGTTTCCACCCGTTCTTGCATCACATCCTTGGCGGTTAACTTAGTTAATGCTCCCTCCACAGCAACTTCTTGGGTGAGAGTAATACCTTTCAATTCCAAAAGTTTTTCATAAAGCGAACCAGGTACCGCCTTCTCCGCAACTAAGTAAGCTGCTACGCAAACAATCATTAAAGGTAGCACCAGATTGAAATCTGTAGTCATTTCAAACACAATCACAATTGCTGTGATTGGCACCTTAGAGACGGCGCTAAAAAATCCACCCATACCCGCTAGGGCATAAGTAGTCGGCGAACCCGCTCCTGTGATATAAAGCTCAAGTACACCGATGATATGTCCTAAACAAGAACCCAAAATTAGACTAGGAGCGAATAAACCTCCTGGCGCTCCCGAACCAAATGCTACCAGTGTGAGGATGAACTGTGCCCCAAAAGCGATCGCTGCTACGGAGGGATGGGCTACTCCAGTAATTACATACTCTCTTAAACCAGTATTATCGCGGAAGGAAGGCGGGAGTATTGCCACCACAACACCAGAGATAAATCCGGCTAAAGCTACCCGTAGCGGTAAACTGATATGTAATCGTTGATAACATTTAATACTAAATATTATTCCTTGATTAAACAATCCACCGAATAACCCTGCCAAAATACCCAATACTAGGAAAAAAGGAATTTCGGGGATAGAGAATTGGCTGCTAGATTGCACCAATCGCAGGTTTAAGTCTAAACTGCCACCACCTAAAAGCCGGGATATCACCCCACCAATAAAGGAAGCAATAATCGCAGTTCCCAGAGTCAGCCCCGATAAATCGTGGAGTAATTCTTCGACGATAAATAATACACCTGCGATCGGGGCATTGAAAGCAGCTGCCAAACCTGCACCCGCGCCTGCTGCAATCATTTGCCGCCGATGATCTGGAGATGTGGGAACCCAGCGACTCATCCCTGCTGCTAAACCTGCGCCGACTTGGACAGTGGGGCCTTGGCGTCCCAGAGTCATACCCGAACCGATGGCGATGATGGCGCTGAGTAACTTTACACCAGCCACACGCCAAGATAACCTCATGGGTACATTAGCTAAAGTTGCTTTAACTTGGGGAATACCGCTACCAGAAGCCTCTGGTGCCAACCTCTCCACCAAAGTGCCAGCCACAAACCCTAAAACAAGACCAACCATCGGCAGTGCCAGCCATGCAGGTAAAAGGCTAGTACTATGGACTCGCCATGTTCCCAGCCATCCCGAACCCACTTTCAGCAACACCGCAGATAAGGCAGCAACTAGACCTATAACACAAGCTTCAGCGATCGCTAAACCTCTTCTAGGCTGCCACCAAGTGCGAAAGCGCTGTTTCAGAACAGGAAGAGACATAAAAAATGGAGAGTGGGGATAAGGAGCAGAGGGGCAAAGGGGCAGAGGGGAGAATTCTTAACTCAGAACTCCTGACTAAACAGTCAACAGTCAAAAGTCAACAATTAGCATTCCCTACTCCTGAAGCCAAGTTTAAGAAATCGAGCACTGGCTTGGTGAAGTGTTAACTTAGCTAATTAGTTGCCCAATTGGGCAAAAATTATGAAAAGTTTTGAATCTTGTCTTCCTAAACGCAAACAAAATAAAGTAGTCAGTTTTGCAGCATCTGTTATAGCGACGTTGGCGATTGCAGGCAGTATTAATTATGCCAGTGCTACCTCCATAAAAATCACTACTGCAAAAGAATTAACTTCGACATCGCTCCAGCCAAGTCCAACTAAACCAAGTATTGCCCAGTTACAAACTAATCAAACTCGGTATCAAACTGCTGGAATCGATCCTTTTGTAGTGATTTGTATCATCCTTGTTGGTGGTTTAGTTAAATTTGTACCAGTGTTCTTTGGCGGGCTGGTGGTAATTGACGAACGGAAAGTTGGCATTGTTGTCAGAAAATTTTCCTTTTCCGGGCGCGGACTCCCCGCTGGAAGCTTAATTGCTCTCAACGGTGAAGCTGGTTTACAGGCAGATACTCTGGCTCCTGGCTGGCACTGGGGATATTGGCCTTGGCAATATTCGGTTCGCAAAGAGTCGGTAATTGTTGTCCCCCAAGGTGAAATCGCTTTAATTGTCGCCGCAGATGGTGAACCCAACCCACCACAGCGCATTCTCGGCAAAATTGTCGATTGTGACAATTATCAAGATGCCCGGAAGTTCCTCACTCAAGGTGGAGAAAAAGGCCGGCAAATGGGTTTTCTCACAGCTGGGACTTACCGGATTAACACTGCGCTGTTTAAAGTTATCACTGCCGCAAATGCTACAGAACATGGCATGACTCCAGAACAGTTGCGGGTTTATAGCCTAGCTTCTGATAAAGTTGGCATTGTTACTACTCTCGATGGTTTACCAATTTCCGACGGTGAAATTGCAGGGCCGATAATTGAGGGACACAACAACTTTCAAAATGGTCAGAAATTTATTGATGGCGGTGGACGGCGAGGTTTACAAGAGCAAATTCTACTTTCTGGTTCTTGGAATTTAAATCCCTGGTTTGTTCAGGTGGAACAAGTGCCGATGACGGAAATTCCCATTGGCTATGTAGGTGTGGTGATTTCTTTCGTGGGTAAAGCGCATCAAGATGTCAGTGGCGCAGCTTTCACACATGGTAACTTGGTGAATCAAGGACACAAGGGCGTCTGGGTGGAACCGCTGTATCCTGGTAAGCACCCGATTAATTCGCGGATCATGAAAATTGAATTGGTGCCAACGACCAACATTGTATTAAACTGGTCAGACCGCACTGAACGTCATAGTTATGATGCTCAACTAGCATCCCTGACAGTCCGATCGCGTGATGGATTTGCCTTTGATTTAGAAGTAGCACAAATTATCCATGTGGGTGCTTTGGATGCACCGAAGGTAATTTCCCGCGTTGGTGCAATGCAAAACCTCGTAGACCATGTATTAGAACCAACCATCGGGAATTATTTCCGCAACTCAGCCCAAGACTATACAGTATTAGATTTCTTGACAGCTCGGAGCGAACGACAAGCGGAAGCTGCTGAGTATATTAAAACAGCACTGCGGGCTTATGACGTGCAAGCGATCGACACCCTGATTGGTGATATTCAGCCACCAGCGTCGTTAATGCAAACACAAACAGACCGGAAAATTGCTGAAGAAGAACGCAAAACTTATGAAGTCCAGCAGCTAGCGCAAACCCAACGCCAACAACTTGTTCGGGAAACAGCCCTGGCTAATATTCAGCAAGAAATGGTGAAATCAGAGCAAAGCGTACATATAGCTGACCTCAAAGCCCAAGCCCAAATCAAGGAAGCCACAGGTGAAGCCGAGGGGATAAAACTCCGGACAATTGCGGAAGCTGAAGGTATTCGCGCCACAGGTAACGCCAAAGCAGAAACCTACCGCGCTGGTGTGGAAGCCTTGGGAGCACAAGGTTATACAGCAATGCAACTGATGCAAATTATAGGCGATCGCCATGTCCGCTTGATTCCAGATGTTCTCGTTGGCAGTAACGGCAATAATAACGGCTTAGTAGATGGTCTACTATCGTTGATTTTATGGAATCAAACTGCTAGTAAAAATGGCGATTTAACAGCCACGCCTTTGCATCCACAACCGATAGCCCCGACCCAACCAACCCCAGAAAACGGTATTCCACCCATAGTTGTGAATTTCCCAATAGATAAATAACATCTGTAGAGACGTTGCATTGCAACGTCTCTACATCTATTTCGGTATTACCCAAACCAAAAATTCTGCGAAATATCCACCTGAAATGCTGTAACTAGCTTTATTCTTGTGTTCAAGGATATCTAAAGTTATAAAAGATAAGCATATTACTAGCCCCATGTCCATAGATTTACGAGCATTTTTTCAGGCCACTGACCCCAGTCGAACCCTGTTCGTCAACAATCTGTCAGATGTAAAATACTACATTGATTTTTCTTCGGTACGAGGCGGAGATATTATTGGTAAGCTGAAGCAAAAAATTACTTTTTTCAAGCCAAATGAAGCTACCTGCACCCTGTTTACTGGGCATATTGGCTGTGGAAAATCTACCGAACTATTAAGATTACAGGCAGAACTGGAAAAATCAGGCTTTCACGTAGTGTATTTTGAGTCCAGCGAAGACTTGGAAATGACTGATGTGGATATTGCTGATGTGTTGCTGGCGATCGCTCGTCGTGTTAGTCAAAGTCTGGATAAAATTACACTGGAGGAAACCAGCAAATTTAACGATTTACTCCAAGGTGCGTGGAAGGTCTTAAACTCCGAAGTCACCGGAGCAAAAGTCAAGTTTGGTGGTGTTGATGTTGGTGTTGATCAAGAAAAGTTGTCTTTGGCTTTTGGTATTGGTGAAATCACTACCAAGATGAAAAGTGACCCGACGTTACGTGCAAAACTCAATCAATATTTAGCGCCGCAGAAAACTAACTTGTTAGAAGCGATAAATCGGGAATTATTGGAAACAGCGATCGCTAAACTAAAACAGCAGGGTAAAAATGGTCTGGTGGTAATTGTCGATAATCTCGACCGGATAGATAATCGCGTTAAAGCTTGGGGTCGTCCGCAGCAAGAATATTTATTTGTAGACCAGGGTGAATTTTTGACAAAGCTGAATTGTCATTTAATTTACACCATGCCTTTATCGCTGAAATTTTCCAACGATTATGGAATGCTTACCCAGCGATTCCCCGAAGACCCCAAAGTATTGCCGATGGTGCCAGTGCAATGGCCTGATGGCAGCGTTCACGAACAGGGAATGGCACTCATGAAACAAATGGTGCTAGCAAGAGCCTTTCCTGACTTGCCAGCAGATGAGCGCTTGCATCAGATTACTGAAATTTTTGATAATCCCGTCACCCTAGACCGCTTATGTAGATTGAGTGGCGGTCACGTGCGAGACTTGCTCAGACTCCTGAACACTTGGATTATGGAAGAAATGGCGCTTCCCCTCTCCCGTGAAACCTTAGACCAAGTTGTTCGCGCCCGTCGTAACGAAATGATGATGCCAATTTCCGATGATGAATGGCAACTCCTACGACACGTCAAGCAAAACAAAAAAGTCAGCGATGACCAAGGATACCAGAAATTAATCCGCAGTCGCTTTGTCTTTGAATATCGAGACAGCGGCGAATCTTGGTTCGATGTCAACCCCATTTTGGCGGAGGCAAGGGAGTTGCAGTGAGGAATCAGGAACTGAAAATAATTAGATTATGAAACCAGAAACCAGAAATGTTTTGTTAAAAGCTTACGCACAGTTGCACAAAATCACTGAAGAATTGTATTCAGCCTCCGATAAAGCTGTAGAAAATAATGATTTTGAGGACGCTAGCTTACTAGCTAGTAGAGCAGATAGACTTTATGAAGAAATAGAAAATTTAGAGATTGTAATTTCAGAACAAGAGGAGATATGAAAACAATCCAAGAGTTAAAGATTCGTATTCAAGAACTCAGCAAACAAACTGTTGAATTTAGTAGAAAAGCATCTGAAGTTTGTTTAACTGACCGTCAGCAAGCCAAATATTTTAGACAACAAGCAAGAGAAGCTAGTAAACGCACTCAAGTATTGATACAGGAGTTAAAACGCCAAGAAATTTAATTTTGTGGCGAATTCTCTGTGTTCCTCTGCGATTACCTCTGCGCTACTTTGCGTTGAAATTTCAACATAATCCAAAATTGGTATGACAGACTCACCGCAACCACCAAAAGATAATCCTGTAAACAACGATGTCTACGACGGGCTACGCCTACGCTCTTTGCAACAATTAGCATGGGCAATTGAATCTTCTGTGGGACAATTCAAGCTAATTTTGGCACGATGTAATTATGCCAAACTGCGCGATCGCCTGATCCAAAAATTGCGGGAAATCTGCCAAGTCGAAATTAAACTGTTGGTGGTGCAGCAATCTCACAGAACTCTTTTTACAGCCATTCGGGAAGAATTTGGCCAGAACCTACCAGCGTGTGTGATGGTTGTGGGTTTAGAGACAGTACCGAATATAGCTGCGATGTTGACTTCTGCGAATCAGGTGCGGGAAGAGTTTCGCAAGAATTTTGCTTTTCCTTTAGTGTTGTGGATTGATGATGAAATCTACAAACAACTGATGCAAATAGCTCCAGATTTAGAGAGTTGGGCTACTACGAGGAATTTTGCGATCGCTCAGAATGAATTAATCGATTTACTCCAACAACTCGCCGAGCAATATTTTAATAACACCCTCAATCTAAATTTAGATGATTATGGCGTTTTAGAAACAGAATTAGCAGCAGCCCAAAGAGATTTACAGGATTCTCGTCCAGAACTGAAAGCTAATTTATCATCTTTGTTAGGTTTGGTAAAACAAGTTAGTAATAAAATCGATATCGCGTTAGAACATTATAAAGTTGCTTTAGAGCTTTTTCGGCAACTTAATTATAAAAAGCAACAAATTAAAATTCTTGGTGAGATTACCTTTTGTTATTATCTCAAAGCTTTTAAAAATCAAGATATTAATCATCCAGATTGGCATAGCACTCGTAACTATCTTGAACAATATATCAATCAAATTGGAGAACACAAACGATTAATTGCAAATTCCATCTTGAAAATTGGTGTGATTTTGCGTGATTTACAAGAATGGGAACATTTAAAAAATCTCGCTGCACAAGCATTAGAAATACATCGTTATGATAATCAAATAATAGAATTAGCAAAAGATTACGGTTTTCTAGCTGAGGTAGCTTTAGCTGAACAATCTTGGTTAGAAGCCAATCAATTTGCACAGCAAGCCATCAAGATTGTAGACGGACACAGCACCACCCTCCTCATATCAAATGATTTGAGCCTCTATCGGTTTCTTTTGGCTCGTTCTCAATATCATTTAGGTGCTTATCAACAGGCAATTCATAACTTAGAAACTGCAAAAGATATCAGTAACCCGCAGGTAGATTTAAAGCTTTATCTCAACATTCTCGCTCATTTGCAAAAGCTTTATTTTGAGCAAAAAGCATATCTCGCAGCCTACGAAATGAAACAGCAACAGCGTTCTGTGGAACAGCAATTTGGGCTGCGTGCGTTTATTGGTGCTGGGAGATTACAGGCGACAAAACAATTAGGAGCCACAGGATTTGTACCGCTGCGCGTTAATAATAAAGATAGTATTGCCCCAGAGATTGCTGCATCTGGTCGTCAATTGGATGTAGAACGTTTAATAGAACGCATTGGTCGCCCAGATAAAAAGTTGATTGTAATTCATGGACAATCAGGTGTAGGTAAAAGTTCGCTAGTGAATGCGGGACTAGTGCCAGCTTTAAAGAATCAAGCGATCGGTATTCAAGATAATTTACCAGTGGTGATGCGCGTTTACACCAACTGGGTGGAAGAGTTGGGGCGGCTTTTGGGCAGAGATAAGGGGGATGAGGGAGATGAGGCAGAGTTAGAACCTGAACATTCTCGTTTAGAACCTGAACATTCTCGTTTAGAACCTAAACATTCTCGTTTAGAACCTGAACGTTCTCGTTTAGAACCTAAACATTCTCGTTTAGAACCTGAACGTTCTCGTTTAGAACCTAAACATTCTCATTTAGAACTAGAACATTCTCGTTTAGAACCTGAACATTCTCGTTTAGAACTCCGTTTATCCACCTCAAAGACTCAAACTTCTCACTCCTCACTCCTAACTCCTAACTCTCTACTCACCCAATTCCGCGAAAACGAACAGCGTAACCTCCGCACGGTGTTAATTTTCGATCAATTTGAGGAATTTTTCTTTATTTACACCGAACCAGCGCAAAGGAAGCAATTCTTTGAGTTTCTGGGAGAATGTCTGAATGTTTTATCGCTGAAAGTTATCTTATCGCTGCGGGTGGATTACATTCATTACTTGCTAGAGTGCAATGATTTGCCCAGCCTGAAGATTATAGGCAATGACATTCTCAGTAATAACGTGCTTTATAAGTTGGGTAACTTCTCCCCTGATGATGCCAAGTCAATTATCCAGCGTTTAACTGAAAATACTAGTTTTCGCTTGGAAGATGCTTTAGTTAAACAACTCGTACAAGATTTAGCCGAAGAATTGGGCGAAGTGCGTCCCATTGAGTTACAGGTTGTGGGGGCGCAGTTGCAAACCGAGAACATTACAACTCTGGCAGAATATCACCAACGCGGCACTAAAGAACAACTGGTTAAGCGTTATTTGGATGAAGTTGTTAATGATTGCGGCGTGGAAAATCAGCAGGCGGCGGAATTCTTACTGTATTTGCTGACAGATGAGAAGGGAACTCGCCCCCTCAAGACTCGCGCCGAATTGGAACGCGATTTGCTCCCATACTTCTCGGAGATCCCCCCAACCCCCCTTAAAAAGGGGGGCTTTATTCTTTCTACCCCCTTATTAAGGGGGTCGCCGAAGGCGGGGGGATCAGAAGCTAGGGCGGAACAAGCTTCTGAAATCAGCAAATTAGATTTAATTTTAGAAATTTTTGTCCAATCTGGCTTAGTGGTTTTCTTACCAGAAAACCCGGCTGACCGTTATCAACTGGTACACGACTACATCGCCGGGTTTATCCGCCAGCAACAGGAACCGAAGTTAAAGCAGGTGATGGCGGAACTAGAAAAAGAACGAGAACAAAGAAAAATTAGTGAGACAAAACTGAATAAGTTTCTGAGACGCGCCCTTTTGAGTTCCGTCGCCGCAGGTTTAGGATTTGCTGCTTTAGCAGCGGCAACATTCCAGTGGGCAGTAGAGGCAAATGTTAGTCAAATTAACGCCATCAATAATTCTTCAGAAGCCTTTGCTATCTCCGGACAATATCCAGATGCTTTAATAACAGCCTTAAGGGCAAGTAGCAAACTCAAGCATACAATTTGGGCACAGCACGAAAACGATACTCTAATGCACACTGTGTTAACTTTACAGCAAGCGGTTTATTTAAAGCCAAACGAGAAGAAAGAAAATCGCGCCATAGAAGTTAACACTTTAGAAGGGCATAGCAGTTCGGTCTTAAGCGTAGCCTTCAGCCCCGATGGCAAGACACTGGCTTCTGGCAGTAATGACAAGACCATCAAACTCTGGGATGTCAGCACGGGCAAAGCCATCAAAACCCTCACAGGGCATAGCAGTAGGGTCTATAGCGTAGTCTTCAGCCCCGATGGCAAGACACTGGCTTCTGGCAGTAATGACAACACCATCAAACTCTGGGATGTCAGCACGGGCAAAGCCATCAAAACCCTGACTGGGCATAGCAGTAGGGTCTATAGCGTAGTCTTCAGCCCCGATGGCAAGACACTGGCTTCTGGCAGTTATGACAAGACCATCAAACTCTGGGATGTCAGTACGGGCAAAGCCATCAAAACCCTGACTGGGCATAGTAGTTCGGGTTATAGCGTAGTCTTCAGCCCCGATGGCAAGACACTGGCTTCTGGCAGTTATGACAAGACCATCAAACTCTGGGATGTCAGTACGGGCAAAGCCATCAAAATCCTGACTGGGCATAGCAGTAAGGTCTGGGGCGTAGTCTTCAGCCCCGATGGTAAGACACTGGCTTCTGGCAGTGATGACAAGACCATCAAACTCTGGGATGTCAGCACGGGCAAAACCATCAAAACCCTGAGTGGGCATAGCAGTTCGGTCTTAAGCGTAGTCTTCAGCCCCGATGGCAAGACACTGGCTTCTGGCAGTGATGACAACACCATCAAACTCTGGGGTATCAGCACGGGCAAAACCATCAAAACCCTGAGTGGGCATAGCAGTTTGGTCTGGGGCGTAGTCTTCAGCCCCGATGGCAAGACACTGGCTTCTGGCAGTTATGACAAGACCATCAAACTCTGGGGTGTCAGCACGGGCAAAACCATCAAAACCCTGACTGGGCATAGTAGTTCGGGTTATAGCGTAGTCTTCAGCCCCGATGGCAAGACACTGGCTTCTGGCAGTTATGACAAGACCATCAAACTCTGGGATGTCAGTACGGGCAAAGCCATCAAAATCCTGACTGGGCATAGTAGTACGGTCTGGGGCGTAGTCTTCAGCGCTGATGGTAAGACACTGGCTTCTGGCAGTGATGACAAGACCATCAAACTCTGGGATGTCAGCACGGGCAAAGCCATCAAAACCCTGACTGGGCATAGCAGTTCGGTCTTAAGCGTAGTCTTCAGCCCCGATGGCAAGACACTGGCTTCTGGCAGTGATGACAACACCATCAAACTCTGGGATGTCAGCACAGGCAAAGCCATCAAAACCCTGACTGGGCATAGCAGTAGGGTCTATAGCGTAGTCTTCAGCCCCGATGGTAAGACACTGGCTTCTGGCAGTAATGACAACACCATCAAACTCTGGGATGTCAGCACGGGCAAAGCCATCAAAACCCTGACTGGGCATAGTAGTTTGGTCTTAAGCGTAGTCTTCAGCCCCGATGGCAAGACACTGGCTTCTGGCAGTAATGACAACACCATCAAACTCTGGGATGTCAGCATGGGCAAAGCCATCAAAACCTTGACTGGGCATAGCAGTTTGGTCTGGGGCGTAGTCTTCAGCCCCGATGGCAAGACACTGGCTTCTGGCAGTTATGACAAGACCATCAAACTCTGGGATGTCAGCACGGGCAAAGCCATCAAAACCCTGACTGGGCATAGTAATAGGGTCTATAGCGTAGTCTTCAGCTCTGATGGTAAGACACTGGCTTCTGGCAGTGATGACAACACCGTGATTTTATGGGACTTGGATTTCGATAATTTATTGCTCAGTGGTTGCAACTTGCTAAATAATTACCTCATTGCCCATCCAGAAGTGTTAGAAGAGTTGCAATCGTGCCAAACTCCAGCGCAGTTGGCGCAAGGGGCGACAGTGTTAGTCATCCAAGGTGAGAAGTTAGCGCGAAATGATGATATTAATGGCGCTGTTGCAAAGTTCAACAAAGCACAGCAATGGGATAGTAAATTAAAGTTTGATTCCCAGGCGAGGGCGAAAGAGTTTGTCAACAAAACCAGGTAGCGTATCTTCCCCCTCAAGAATTTGAGGTGATTTTAAAACTTCCACATCCTGCCCTGGACGATAAATTTCTACTTCCTGTTTTTTTCTATTTATCAACCAACCTAGACGACAACCATTTTCGATATACTCTTGCATCTTCTTTTGAGTTTTTATCAAGCTGTCATTAGGTGAAAGTATCTCGATAACAAAATCAGGACATACGGGAATAAATTTTTCTCTTTGCTCTTTAGTCAAAGCATCCCAGCGAGATTTTTCTACCCAAGCAACATCTGGAGAACGGTCAGCCCCCGAAGGTAAAGTAAATCCAGTTGACGAATCAAAAACTTCGCCCAATTGATTTTGGTCGTTCCAGAACCATATTTGAGCGTTAATATGAGAATTACTTTTTCCTGTTTCTCCTCCCGTAGGTGGCATTATAATCAATTCTCCTTGGGCATTGCGTTCTAATTTTAAATCGGGATTTTCTTGACACAACTGATAAAACTGCTCTCTTGTTAGTTTAATTACAGAATTCAGATTTAATGTAAGTGCCGTCATAGGAGTATTTCCCGTTTTTGTTCGCTGACTAAGCTCAAACCTATATTAATTTTGATATACACCACAATAAAATTTTGGGTATTTCATTGCAACCTTTCCAGCCTGTTTTAACTGCTGTTTGAATAGATCGCTATGTCATTCTGCATCCAGATGTAGAGACGTTGCAATGCAACGTCTCTACAAGGATTTTGATATCACGCACATTTCGGCAATTTTTTTATAATAGTATTTCAACGCTAATAAATTAGAGGAGACTGTGACTACTACACTACACTGGCAGGAGCGAGTTGGTAATCAAAGAGATTGGGTTTGGCGTGGCTGGCAAACTCGCTATACTTATATTCGCTCTGCCAAAAATGACGAAAAGACACAACCTCTAATTCTGTTACATGGCTTTGGCGCTTCCATTGGTCATTGGCGACATAATTTAGAAGTGTTAGCCGAACATCACACCGTTTACGCCCTAGATATGCTGGGTTTTGGCGCTTCGGAAAAAGCCGCAGCTAATTACAGCGTTGAACTTTGGGTAGAGCAAGTTTACGATTTTTGGCAAACATTTATCCGTCAACCAGCAATATTAATCGGCAATTCCAACGGTTCGCTGATTTCTCTGGCGGCGGCGGCGGCTCATCCCGACATGGTGCGGGGTGTGGTGATGATGAGTTTACCCGATCCTTCACTAGAACAAGAAGCAATTCCTCCTGTGCTGCGACCAGTAGTGAGAGGAATTAAAAATATTGTGGCTTCGCCGTTGATTCTCAAACCTGTGTTTAACTTTGTCCGTCGTCCGGGAGTGCTGCGTCGCTGGGCGAGTCTCGCCTACGCTAACCCAGAAGCGATAACCGACGAACTGATAGAAATTTTAGCTGGCCCTCCCCAAGACCGAGGTTCGGCGAGGGCTTTTAGTGCTTTGTTTAAAGCGACAATTGGAATTAATTTTAGTCCGAATGTCAAGGAGTTATTACCAACCTTAACAATTCCCATGCTGTTAATTTGGGGACAAAAAGATCGGTTTGTTCCGCCAGCCTTGGCTAGCCAATTTGCCCAATATAATGACAAATTGGAAGTGCTGAATTTAGAAGACGTGGGTCATTGTCCCCATGATGAATGTCCAGAGCAAGTGAACCAAGCGATTTTAGATTGGATAAACAGGAGTTAGGAGAGGCGATAAATCGGAGAGACGGAGAAACGCGATTCATCGCGTCTGTACAAGAGTTAAGAATTATTCTCCTTGTCTCCTGTGCCCTATTCTTAGCCGATGGTTGTTTGGCTGCTGTCAACGTTTGTGGCGCCGTTCACAGTACGGGCGACAGAAATCATTCTGTCAAGGATTTGTTGGTTGGGAACTTTACCTTTTAATACTACAGTGCTGCCTGTTTGAGCAACCCAAAGGGTATTAACATCATCAAGTTGGGCGTCTTGGTCGAATGCCAAGGCTACTCGTTTGGCTAGACCACTTTGGTCATATTCTCCATTTAATCCTAGACGTTCTGGCGGTGTTGTTTGTGTAGCGGTAGGCGCAGCAGTAGCAGTAGGAGTTTGGGGTATTGCTTGTGGAGTAGGGTTTACTTCAGCATTTTGAGGTTTTTCCATTCCAAATAGTCTTTGTAACCAACCCATAACAACTTATCTCCGATAAAAAGTTCAATTAGATTTGACTATACAAGTTTTACCAACGTTTAACATCTGCCGATGAAAAGAGATGCGATCGAAGAGAATGCTGCTTGGGAAATAAATTCTAGACAAATTATCTCTACCAATTGAGATGAGTGCAGCTATTAAGTTTAAAATAAAAGGTCTCACTTATTTTTTTTAGTGGAGCAGTACGTCTAGCGTAGTCTTTAGCTAGTGTCTGCGTTACTCAAATCCTGCTCTAGCCTCTGTTGGCGAAGATGAAACATACTCTTTCTGTTCTGGTAGAAGATGAGGCGGGTGTTCTGTCCCGCATTTCTGGTTTATTTGCCCGTCGTGGTTTTAATATTGAAAGCCTTGCTGTTGGCCCGGCTGAACAGGGAGGAGTTTCACGAATTACGATGGTTGTACCTGGTGACGATCGCGTCATCGAACAACTCACCAAGCAATTATACAAGTTAGTCAATGTCCTCAAGGTACAGGATATTACCGAAACTCCTTGTGTGGAGCGAGAATTGATGCTGTTAAAGGTGAATGCTACTAGCAGCAATCGTTCTGAAGTTATCGAACTGTCTGGGATTTTCCGGGCGCGAGTTGTGGATGTGGCGGAAGATTCTCTGACTTTAGAAGTTGTGGGAGATCCAGGTAAAATGGTAGCGATCGTGCAGGTGTTACAAAAATTTGGTCTCAGAGAAATCGCCCGCACTGGCAAAATCGCCCTCACTCGTGAATCGGGTGTGAATACCGAATTGCTCAAATCTTTGGAAGCAAAGGTTTAGGAGTTAAGAAGAAGTCAGAATTCAGAAGTCAGAATTCAGAATCCATCAATAGGTAGTAGGGTAGGCAGGTAGCTGTGCTACCCTACTGTAATTTAATCAATTTTGTTTTGGAATAAGGAAAATTTTTAACCCACCTGCGTGGGTTTTATTTGTGTAGCTTTTAATTCTATCGATCGCGGCTTAAGTTAAAACACTAATCACATAGGTTAAGACATAATGACAAGCTAGAATGCTAGGAATAGTAATACTTTTACCTAGTGCCTCTTGCCTTGTGCTATAGCTTTTGGCTTTCTTTTGACTTTCAAATTTTATCTTCTTTAGTAACAAGAATTACTCCTATACACTATCATCCACTATTATGTCTTTTTATGTGCGCGATCGACGCCAGTTTGGCATGACGCAACATATAAGAAACTGCTACAAGTTTGTTAGAAAGATAAAACATTAAAACTAAGTTTTAATAGCCCTCTCATCTGGCTATTACTTGATTTTAAATGTTTCATTAAAAGAAATTAGCGTATTTATTTAGAGCAAAAAGATTGCTTCGATATAAATGTTAATGCTCAAGAATATATACATTAAATGTAAGTTAAACAAATACCTTACATCTCAAATTAGTGAAATTTGCATTTAAAGGGTAACTTTACACTATATAAATCCTTTTTTGAGGATAAACGGCTATATTTGATTGTCTAATCGAACCGATGATTATTTAGATTATTCTAGAGGTTTTGACAGGCATGAATTTATCATTGTTACTGGTTTCCAATTGGCTGCCCCAAAAATTAATTAGCAAATTATTAAATACTTTGCTGAATATCAGAAACAGGCATTTATTTGTTTTTGATATTATTGTTTTTTTAATAACAACTTTATTAGCTTTAAACCTATGTTTAGACGGTAAATTCTCCATCGAAGAATATAAATCACAACTAGGAATTGTCACAATACTTTTTTTAGTAGTCAAACTGACTGTATTGTGGAATTTTGGTTTTTATAGACTTTACTGGCGGTATGCCAGTATTGAGGAACTTTTATATATAACTATAGTGATGGGAATTGCGGTATTAATCCAAGGAGTATTCTTTGACGGTATGGGATTTGTAGCATATTCAGGGTTGGATATACTGCCGCGATCGCTACCGTTAATTGATGGTTTACTTTCGTGTATTTTCATTGGAGGATTGCGTTTTAGCATTCGGATTGTAGAGAGAATTAGTCAGCAACGTCCAGTATTTAATCCCCAAGAACGTGTGTTGATAGTTGGTGCTGGGAATGCTGGAGTTTCTCTGGTACAAGAGATGCAAAGAAACCCGCAATTAGGATTTTATCCTGTTGCTTTTATTGATGACGATCCTCGCAAATTTGGAGCATATATACGTGGGATTCGTGTAGTTGGCGATCGCTATCAAATTCCTGATGTTTTAAAATCTCTGCAAATTCATAAAGTTATCATTGCTATGCCGACAGTTACAGGTGCAGTTATTCGAGAAATTGTAGATATTTGTAAAGCAACTGGAACTCAAACTAGCACTTTACCAGGTATACATGAAATCCTCAATGGTCGTGTGCGAGTTGACAGCATTAGGGATGTGAGAATTGAAGATTTGCTCAGACGGGAACCAGTACAAATAGATTTTGAAAAAGTTTCCCAATTTCTTCAAGGTAAAACAGTACTAATTACAGGTTCAGGTGGATCTATTGGTAGCGAACTTTGCCGTCAAATTTTTAAATGTAATCCTGCAAAAATGATACTGATGGGACATGGAGAAAACTCTGTGTTCAATATTCAGCAAGAATTAGAACAACTTGTTCAACTGCTTCAAAACGAAAGCGAATCATCAATTAATCCTACTCAAATTTCTAGCTTTATTGCTGATATTCGCTTCAAATCTCGATTAGAATATGGCTTTCAAACTTTTCAACCAGATGTAATTTTTCATGCTGCGGCTCATAAACATGTCCCACTAATGGAATTAAATCCAGTAGAAGCAATCACGAACAATGTAATGGGAACAAAAAATTTACTAGAACTAGCTTTGCAATATGATGTCAAACATTTCGTGATGATTTCTACAGATAAAGCAGTTAACCCTACTAACGTGATGGGTGCTAGTAAAAGAGTCGCTGAAATGTTGGTGCTGCAAGCTGCAAAAGAAAGTGGTAATCCTTATGTGACAGTACGTTTTGGCAATGTTTTAGGCAGTCGAGGTAGTGTAGTTCCGACTTTTAAAAAACAAATTGCAGCAGGCGGCCCAGTAACCGTTACTCATCCAGATATTTGTCGTTATTTCATGACTATTCCCGAAGCAGTTCAACTAGTTTTGCAAGCTGCGGTACTTGGTCGTGGTGGCGAAGTTTTAATGCTGAATATGGGTAAACCTGTAAAAATTGTTGACTTAGCTAAGGAATTGATTCGCCTTTCTGGATACGAAGTTAACCAAGATATTGAGATTGTATTTACTGGTTTGCGTCCAGGAGAAAAACTATTTGAGGAATTATTTATCCCTGGCGAAGAATATGAACCAACCGAACACCAAAAACTGTTGGTAGTAAAAAATGCTAGTAAGATTATTCCAGAAAACTTGGATGTTACTGTAGCGACTTTGTGTCAAGCAGCAGTGAAAAATGATATCAGTTTTATTCTGTTTTTACTAGAACAATTAGTACCAGGATATAAACCCAAACATTTAAATAATTATGTGGCATCAAGTATTTCCAGCAATACTTCACTCAGAGTTAAGCCAAACATGAATATGCTGGCACAGGTGAAATCTTAAAAAATACCATTGATTTGAGTAATTTAGCATCTACCTTAATTCCAAGAATAAATATGTACAAAACCTCTAATATCACCAGTATTTCGCAGGTATTCGATAGAGTTTCTAGGGTTAATAATAGATATTTGGCTGGGATTAAAAACATCGCCAAGATTTTTGTCACCAGAAGAAGTGAGTGGTCGATTGGAATTTATATAGGCGAATCTCCTTTTGATTTGGTTTCTCCAGACACAATTATTAACCCAGTATTGACTGCCAAGGACATAACAGATGTCCCAGCACACTTTGTCGCCGATCCATTTATGGTTCGTGAAAACGGCATTTGGTATATGTTCTTTGAAGTGTTGAATGGTCTACAAAATAAAGGAGTAATAGGACTAGCAACTAGCAGTGATGCATACAAATGGAATTATCAAAAAATTGTACTTGATGAACCGTTTCATTTATCTTATCCGTATGTATTCAAATTTCAGAATGACTATTATTTGATTCCAGAAACTTCTCAAGCTAATTCTATTCGTTTATATAAAGCGATTAATTTTCCCACACAATGGTCTTACGTCAAAACTTTACTCGCTCAAAGCGATTTTGTAGATACTAGTATTTTTGAATACGATAATCTTTGGTGGTTGTTAACTGCAACATCAGAGGCAAGAAATACATTACGTCTTTATTATTCTGAAGATTTAATGGATGCTTGGGTTGAACATCCGAAAAGTCCTGTAATTGAGGGAAATAAAAGTATAGCAAGACCAGCAGGTAGAGTTATAGTATTCGATGACAAAATTGTGAGATATACCCAGGATTGTGAGCGAATATATGGTCATCAAGTTCGAGGGTTTGAAATAACTGAATTGACAACAACGAGTTATCAAGAGAAGGAAGTTAAAAATAATCCAGTTATTAAAGCTAGTGGGATGGGTTGGAATCAAATAGGGATGCACCACATTGATGCTCATCAAATCGAGCGAACAAAATGGATTGCATGTGTGGATGGAAAGCGTTATCGATTAGTTTTTGAGCCAAGATTCAATAACTGAAAGTTTTGATTTGTGAAATTTTTTACGAACCGCAGAGGCTACCACAGAGGCGCAGAGGACGCGGAGAAGAGAAGATACAAGCAATCAAATTTCAATAAGTTTAGTTGAATAAAATAGCAAGGAATAGAAGAGATGTTAATTGTCACAAAGAAGTTTATCTTTTCAGTGGGAGAAGTCTGGTTTGATGAAAATCCAGAAGAATTAAGTAATGTTGATGTTGTGCATTATAGGCAATTGTTACACCCAATTAAAGGTGGTCAGTCTGATGAATTTTACACAAGATTGATTGATTTAACTAAAAGTCATGATGAACTTTGGGAATGTATCAGCAGTAATGATAGATACAAAATTAGACGAGCAGAACAAAAAGACCATATTATTTATGAATATTGGGAGAAAATTGACTCTGATACTCTCAATGATTTTTCAGATTTTTATGATTCATTTGCTTCACAAAAAGGTTTGACTAAAATTAACAGAGCTCAACTACAAAATCGTGCTGATGCTGGTGTAATTGATATTTCACGCGTCAAGTTAAAAGATGGTGAGTCTTTAGTTTGGCATGTTTATTATCGAACTAAAAATAGAGTGCGTCTGTTACATTCTGCATCTTTGAAAAAGAATGATGATACTTCGTATCAATCGATTTTGGGACGAGCAAATCGTTACCATCACTGGCAAGATATTGTGAGATTTAAGAATTTAGGGATTTCAACTTATGATTTTGGTGGTTGGTATATCGGAAATACAGATCGGGAAAAATTAGGTATTAATCAATTTAAAGAAAAGTTTGGTGGAGAAGTTGTCAAGAATTTTAACTGTGTTTATGGCATTACTTTAAAGGGGAAACTATATTTACATTTGCTAAATGTATATATGAGGTTATCTCAATTATCTTTATTGCGTAAACCTTACTTTTTATCTCACACACAGACACAGGAAAAAATCGAAGCGCCAGCTTCCAGCGAAGTGGAATTTTCAATACCAGAAGCACAGAGAGAGTGAGAAATGCAAAGCTTAGTTAATCGCTGGAAGAAGCTGACAACTGGCTCTATCAATCGCCAAATTTTTGGTGCGGCGATGATAGTTGGTTTATTGACAGCATTAGTTAAAGTGGCGGCTGTTGGTAAAGAATTAGTCGTTGCTCAGAGGTTTGGTACCGGCGATGACATCGATGCTTTTTTTATTGCTTTGCTGATTCCTTCTTTTATTATTAATGTCATCGCAGGTTCTTTTAATACTGCTCTCATACCTACTTATATGCAGGTACGAGAGCAGGAAGGTACAAAAGCTGCTCAAAGGCTTTTATGTGGAGCTACAACTAGTGGCTTGGGATTGTTAGCAATTACAACAATATTCGTGGTAGCTTTAGCACCTTTGTATCTACCACGAATTGCGGCTGGATTTAGTTCTGAAAAATTAGAGCTAACTTTTCATTTGCTTTGCGCGATCGCACCTTTTATTCTCTTAAGTGGAATAATTGTTATCTGGAGTGCTGTGTTAAATGCAGGGGAGCGTTTTGCTTTAGCAGCATTCTCACCAATTATTACTCCAACTATTACCGTCGTATTACTTTTAACGCTCAAATCTTGGGGTATTTTTGCTTTAGCTGCTGGGTTAGTCTGCGGTGCAGTACTAGAAATAATTTTGTTAGGAATAGCATTGCACCGACAAGGCATTTCATGGCTTCCCAAATGGTATGGATTTGATAATAATCTGCGTCAAGTTGTTCGCCAGTATTTCCCCATGATTGCAGGGGGACTTTTAATGTGTAGTACAAATTTAGTAGATCAATCTATGGCAGCAATGTTGTTACCTGGTAGTGTAGCAGCACTGAACTACGGTAACAAAGTAATAGCATTTCCCATGTCTCTAGCTACTACAGCATTGAGTACTGCTGTAATTCCCTATTTTTCTAAAATGATAGCTGCTAACAATTGGACAGGAACGCATCGCACACTTAAGCGATATATACAAATCATCTTTCTCACAACTATTCTACTATCAGCATTCTTATTTGTATTTTCTGAATCTATAGTCAGAATACTCTTTCAAAGAGGTTCATTTACCGCTGATGATACTCATTTAGTAGCTCAAATTCAAAATTGTTTTGCTCTGCAAATTCCCTTTCACGTAGCAGGAATTTTGGTAGTACGCTTAATTTCTGCAATGCAAGCCAATCATATATTAATGTGGGCTTCTGCCTACAATCTCATCAACAATATTGTTTTAAACTATTTATTTCTGCACTATTTTGGCGTTGCCGGTATCGCTCTATCAACAGCCTGTGTTTCTGCCTTAGCATTCTTATTCTTATCATACTTCGCTCATAAAAAACTCAAACACAACTCTGCGATCGCAACCTAATTTTCAAATCTCTCTTCTGGGTATCTCTGTGTGATTTTAAATATTTGCACGCTATGAAAATAACATTAATCATTCATTCCCTTACCTATGGGGGTGCTGAACGTATTATGTCAATCATGGCAAATTATTGGTCAGCTAAGGGATGGCAAATTACTCTACTAACATTTGATGATAATAAAATACCGGACTTTCCTTTAGATTCTCGTGTAACTTATATTCCCTTAGGTATAGCTGAAAAATCTCTCAATGCAATAATTGGTATTTGGAATAATTTAAAACGCATCCGAATTCTACGAAATGCAATTATTAATAGCGATCCAGATATTGTAATTAGTTTCATGTCTAGAATTAATATCACTACCTTACTAGCAACGCGGTGGTTGAACATCCCAGTAATAGTTTCTGAACGTAGTAATCCTGAAAAAAGCTATTTAGGTTGGAATTGGCAAAAATTACGAAAATGGACTTATTCATTTGCAGATAAAATTGTTTTTCAAACTCAGCGAGCAAGAGATTATTTTCCAGTAAAACTGCAAAATAATAGTTGTATTATTCCTAATATGGTTGTATTGCCAGCAATAAAAAAGCAGTCAGTAGAGAAAGTTGTAATAGAGCGATCGCTCATTGCTATGGGACGTTTTGTTCCAGAAAAAGGCTTTGATTTATTGCTACAAGCTTTTGCCAAACTCAAAGATAATTATCCAGAATGGACATTGACGATATTAGGAGATGGAAAACTACGTCCAGAATTAGAATGTTTGCGTAACGAACTCGGATTAAGCGATCGCGTTTATTTTCCAGGTATGGTAAACGATACTTATGCTTTTTTACAGCAAGCAGATATTTTTATTATGTCTTCCCGATTTGAAGGTTTTCCAAATGCTATTTGTGAAGCAATGACATGTGGTTTACCAGTTATATCCACAGATTGTCCTAGTGGCCCGCGAGAAATTATTCGTGATGGAATAGATGGGATTTTAGTTCCCAATGAAGATATTTCAGCATTAGCCGCAGCAATAGAAAGGCTGATATCTAACGAACAAGAACGCAATTATTTAGCTGCTCACGCGCCAGAAATAACCGAACGATTTAGCGTCAAAAAAATTATGGAAATGTGGGAAGACGTGTTAGTTAAAGTTACTCAAAAAGAATTCATAATTCAGAAGTCAGAATCAAACACCGCCAAATTTAGATGATTGAATAGGTTCTTACTTAAACAATAACTATCTATTTTTTAGCGCTTTTGGTGTTTTTTTCATAAATTTATATAAATTATAATAATTTTAGCCAAAATATTTAACAATGAATATCCGAAAATATCTTTACTTCAGTTATGCTTATTGTCGAAAATACAATTTTCCTCAACTCTATAATAAATTTCTCAAAGAAATTTCATCTAATATTTCCATTGATACGACTAGAAATTTGCTAACTGAGCTACTACTTCACTGCAATAAATCTGTTCCATACTATGCAAAATTAATGAATAATCTCTCCATTGAGAGAATTATCTATGAAAAACCAGAGGTATATCTTTCTCAGTTACCAATCCTCACAAAAGATATTATTCGCGCCAACTTTGAACAACTAAAATCTACAGATTTAGCACAGCGTAAGTGGTATTTAAATACATCAGGTGGTTCAACAGGAGAACCAATTATTTTAATTCAAGATGCTGAATATAACGATAAATCTACAGCAATTAGCTTACTTTTTTCTTATTTAGTTGGACGAGAACTAGGAGAAGCAGAAGTACGTTTGTGGGGTTCAGAAAAAGATGTTTTTGATGGGACGATGGGATGGAAGGCAACGTTTTTTAATTTCTTGAGAAATACTACATATATGAATGCTTTTCAGATGACTCCTGAAAAAATGAGGGATTTTTTGAAATTGCTAAATAAAAAACCACCAAAGTTAATTGTTGCCTACGCTCAAGCCATTTATGAATTAGCGAAATTTGCTGAAGATGAAAAAATTACACTTGTTCCTCAAAAAGCAATCATAACTTCTGCTGGGACACTTTATGCTTGGATGCGGCAAAAGATTGAAACTGTATTTCAGTGTAAAGTATTTAATCGTTATGGTTCTAGAGAAGTCAGCGATATTGCTTGTGAAAAACCAGGAGAGCAAGGATTATGGGTAGCTCCTTGGGGTAATTATATTGAGATTGTAGATGATGACAATAATCCTGTGCCAGCAGGAGTTGAAGGTAATATTTTGATTACTTCTCTAACAAATTTTGCTATGCCATTGATTCGTTATAAAATTGGCGATCGCGGCATTTTATCTCCTGAATATAAATCTGGACAAATACTTCAACAAGTTTCCGGTAGAAATGTTGACACTTTTAAAACTCAAAGCGGAACTTTAATTGATGGGGAATATTTTACTCATCTTTTATACTTCAAAAATTGGGTACATAAATTTCAAATTATTCAAAAAAGCTACTTAGAAATCACCATCAAAATTATTAAATCTAATTCTGATTATCTCGCTGAAGAACTTGATGATATTGTTGCCAAGTGTAAGCTGATGATGGGCAAAGATTGTGTGGTTAATTTTGAATTTGTAGATCGTATTCCTGTAAATAAGTCTGGGAAATACCGCTACACAATTTCCGAGGTGATTTAAATGAAGAAAAAGATTGTATTCCTGATTCGAGATTTGAATTATGGAGGAGCAGAAAGGCAATTAGTCACACTTGCAAAAGCTTTAGATAAACAATGTTTTGATATCACTGTTTTATGCTTTTACGCGGGTGGTTCCTTATCTTTAGATAAAGATTTAAAAGATAATGGCATCCCAATAATCTATTTAGAAAAACGAGGACGATGGCATTTATTCAGCTTCTTTTGGCGTCTTGTTCAGCATCTTCAGCGCATACGTCCCGATGTCTTGCATGGATATGGTGGAACGCCAAATTTACTGACTATCTTTTTAAAACCGTTTTTTCCCTCAACCCAGATAGTCTGGGGATTACGCAATTCTAATAGTGATTCTAATTTTTATGATTGGTTAGGGCGTTTAATCTTTCAGTTAGAGTGTATTTTAGCCAAGTTTGCTAACTTGATAGTGGTTAATTCTTATGCTGGAAAAACATACTATCTCAGTCATGGATTCCCCGCTAAGAAGATGATGGTAATTTCTAATGGTATTGATATCGAACTTTTTCAGCCTGATTTAGAAGCTAGGACAAAAGTGCGATCGCACTGGGGAATCTCCCAAAATACAATTTTAATTGGTTTAGTGGGACGGCTAGATTTAAGAAAAGACCATCCGACATTTTTAAAAGCAGCAGCATTACTGTGCGAACATAGCCAGAATGTACATTTTGTTTGTGTAGGTGGTGGTTCAGAAAACTATGCACGGGAGTTGGATGAATTAGCTTCTCTACTAGGCATTTCTAAAAAAGTTATTTGGGAAAAAGCGCGTGCAGATATGTCTGCAATCTATAATGCCTTAGATATTGTTGTTTCTGCATCTTATACAGAAGGATTTCCCAATGTAATAGGAGAAGCAATGGCCTGCGGTGTTCCCTGTGTGGTGACAGATGTAGGCGATTCAGCTTTGATTGTTGGTAATCCCGATGTAGTAGTACCTCCTAAAAATCCCGAAGCTTTGAAAATTGCCATCAATAAGTTAATAGAAAGATTGAGTATTGATGGTTGCGATCGCGCCCAAATTCGACAGCGAATAATTGACCATTTCTCGGTAGCTGAATTAGTCTTGAAAACCGAAGTTTCTTTAGTTAGTTTATGTCATGAATCAATCAACAAATGCAAAATTTGATTTCCTTTTTTATTATCAATGTGCCTTAGCCGTAGCTGCTATTTTCACATTTTTCACAGATATTAATTCGTATTTATATACATCAGGTATTCTTTCTCAACCTCCTTTGTTTTGGATTTTAGGTTTTGCTGTAGCTTCTATTCCCTTAATTTTTTCACGAGACAAGTACATTCCAATATCTGTAATTCTTTGGGCTTTTGGTTTTATTTTTGTCTCAATACTGTGGTTTGTACTATTTCCACCATCTGGAGAACTTGCTTTTGAAGAATTAAGAAAACGACTTTTAGCATTGATTTTTATCTTTGCAATGATCTTAATCTTTTCTGGAAATAAAACAATCCATTCCTTGGCTCAATGGGCGATATTTTTAGCAGTATTAATTACTGTATTTAATAGCATTTACGAGTTTTTTAACCCTGCTGCTTTTAATGCATTAGGTAATGGTGGTCGGGTGACTGGATTTTACTTGAACCCAAACAGTAATGGCTGTGCGTTGATACTTGGGATGATTTTTAGCGTCAGTATATTACAGCCAATATATCGTTTACCTTTTGTCTATTTAGTCGGTATTGGAGTTATCTTGACATTTTCACGAGGTGCTATTCTTGGCTGGTTAATTACAGTTATTATTTTTACCATTACCCGCGTACTGCATTTCAATAAATTACTTTATTGGATTTTTGGCATAGGAATTTTTATTCTCACCTTAGGTTCACAATGGTGGCAAGAATTATTACAAAATTTAGATTTTAACGCCAACTCTTTAGAAAGAATTGCATGGTTTCAAAATATCTCAACTTCTGATTCAGAAGATTCCGCAGATTCGCGGTTAGAAGTAGCTCAATTGGCTTGGCAGATGTTTATGAAACATCCCTTTTTCGGCAATGGAATTGGCTCAACTTTAACGTGGAATATGGAAATATCTACGCACAATATTTATTTATATTATATGGCAGATCATGGAATCATCGGTGCTTTAGTTCTACCTATATTAGTATATGCAGTCACACAGCACGCCCGTGGAGAAACTAAATATATTGGCTTGGCTTTTGCTGCTTTTATTCTTCTGTGGGGATTATTTAGCCATAACGTTTTAGAAGAACGTTATATCCTCATTATGTTTTCATTCATGGCTGCCATGACTGGAGCAAGCCGATTAGAACAAAAGTTAAAATTAGGATATCAATTATGAAAATTATTTATATCATTACCGGACTCTCCACTGGTGGTGCTGAAGTCATGCTTTATAAACTTCTTTCTAAGATAAATAGGCAACGTTTTAGTCCAGTTGTTATTTCTTTAATGGATAGCGGAACATGGGGCGATCGCATTGTGAATTTAGGCATTCCAGTTTACACCATTGGGATGAAACCAGGAACGCTTAAACTAATTAATATTTGGCGAATGATTCACATAGTACGCCAACTCAAACCTGACCTAATTCAAGGTTGGATGTATCATGGAAACTTGGCTGCACAGTTTGTAAGACTTTTCATATTTAGACAAGTGCCTGTTTTCTGGAATATACGTCATTCACTTCATTCTTTAGAACTAGAAAAGCCTAGAACAACTATTATTATTAAACTATGCGCCAGATTTTCTCACTTACCAAAAAAAATTATTTATAACTCTCAGAATAGTTCTAAACAACATGAAAAAATTGGATATTGTCTTGAGAAAACCTGTGTAATTCCCAACGGTTTTGAAACAGAAAAATATATACCATCAACAGAAGCTCGCCTCGGTGTTCGTTCAGAACTAAATATCCCAGAAAATTCTTTATTGATTGGCTTAATTGGTCGTTATCATCCCATAAAAGACCATTTTAATTTTCTTCAGGCTGCTGCATTATTAATCAAAAGTTATTCCAACGTCCAATTTGTTCTTGTTGGCAATCAAGTTGATTGGGATAATCATATTTTATCGGAACTAATCCATGAACTAGGACTTATCCAGCACATATATCTATTAGGTGAACGTCATGATGTGCCACGTTTAACTGCTGCTTTAGATATCGCCTCTTCCTCTTCATCTGGAGAAGGTTTTCCCAACGTAATTGGCGAAGCTATGTCTTGTGGCGTTCCTTGTGTAGTTACAGATGTGGGAGACTCAGGCTGGATTGTCGGTGATACTGGAAAAGTCGTCCCCCCAAAAAATCCAGAAGCATTAGCCAATGCTTGGCAAGCATTAATCAATATCGGAAAAGACGGTAGAGAAAGCTTAGGAAAAGCAGCACGCGCCAGAGTCATAAAATGCTTTTCTTTAGACTCTATTGTGACTGAATATGAGGCTATATATCATCATATATAGCCTCAACAAAATACTAAAAATCATGCAGCGTATTTCAGGTAAATGAAGTACACAAGTAGGGGCGCATAGCTATCATTGGTGTCAATCTAAGCTCAAACTCTGACCCCACCCCCAACCCCTCCCCTTGGCAAGGGGAGGGGAGGTTTTGGCTTTAGACAAAACCGGGGTGGGGTGACGCGGATCGTGATAGTAAACGAGTGAAATTTTAGTGCAATACTATCCAAAATCTAAAATCTAAAATTGCCTCACTTAGCAGGTATAGTAACTTCCCAAACTCCTTGATCTCCACCGTATTCCAAAACATAAATTTTATTGCCAATAATTTCAGCATCAATGGGATTACTGAAACCTTTAACAATACGTCTAGCTTCAAGCTTATAATTGGTAGTTCCTACTTTAGTCAAATTTAAATGCAACAGATCTTGGCTAGGATCTTTAAAAGGGCCAGCCACTGTTTCGCCAGTAGGATCGCCTATAGTCCAACTTAATACAAAGCCATCTCTGTTGAATTCTGGACTCATTGCTCCTTGGGTGTCAAAAACTAAACCCAAAGGAGAACGATGTGTTGTAAAAGTGCTAAAAGTTTGCCCAAGAACACTAGCATCTTTGACTTTGCCATCTTGAGGATCGCGGTAATTATCTGCATCCGGGCCAACATTAGGAATTGGTTCAGTCAAAGTGATATTAGGCTTAGGGGGAAAGGTCGGATCGTTATAATAATAGCCTTTTATAACTGCGCCAAATTTGGGATTTAATAAACGATCGTTGGCAGGATTATAATTTGGATATTGTTGTGGATTATCTGTCCCGCCAATACGCCAGGGAAAGCCGTAATGAAAACCCTGACGTAGCCAATTTAATTCTTCTGACATATCCCTATCTGGCCCATTTTCTGCGCCAAATAAATCTCCATTAGGCGCGAAAGCCATATCATAAGTATTGCGTATTCCTTCTGCAAAAATATAGCCAGCGCTCTTTAAAGTAGCTCGATTATTTGCAAGAAACAAATTTTGTCCATTAGTAGGAAGACGAATTATACAGGCCGTTAATCCTACTTCGCGAGTATTAGGATATAAGCCGCCAGCAGTTTGAACTTCACCATGATCGGTACGAGAACCACTATTGATATAAATATAATTACCATCTAGGCTAACAACTACGCCGCTGAAACGATGGTCGTAGGCTGTTTTACTTTTAGGATACGCTGCACTTTTAGCCAAAACAGACCAAATACGTTGTCCTGTACTCGGATTAATTACACCTTTAACAATAACTGCTTTGGTCTGGTCATTTGCAACGTTTCCATTGCCAACTAAATAAATAGTACCGTTAGGCCCAATGGCCATACCTTGAGTTTCACTGACTTTATGATTATTAAAGTTGTAGACCAGTGTAGTAGTAGATGAACCTAAATTAACTCGATAAATTTCACCATTGCGTTTGAGATAATAGAGGGTATTGTTTCGCGGATCTTTTACAATCCGAACAGAAGGAGAAATCGATTTTGTATTGACAATATTGCGAATCTTAATATCAGAACGTAGGGCTTCAGGTGCAGCACTAACTACAGTAGTTCCATAATTTAATAGAACCATTGTTAATAAAAGCGTTTTTGACCAAAAAAAGCAGCTTTTAAGAGCGAATTTATTGCTAAATTTGCGTTTAGCTGGCTGAGATAATTTACTGGTACTCATTATTTTCTCCACAAACATAGTCAGATGATTTTTCTCGAAATTTTCTTAATTAACAAAATTCGTCCCTACGCCAAACTAACTTCTAAGGTATAAGGAACGGAGAGGCTGTCACTTTCGCCAGAGAAAGTTCCACCATTTTGAGGAAAGAAAGCATATTTACTGACTGAAATAGAGTATGTCCCTGCACCTAGTGAAGCGGTGATTAACGATCCAAAGTCTGATTCACTGCCACTATCATCATTAAATTGCAGCAAAGTCCCAGCGTTGTTAAATAGGCCGAGGATAGTATCATCAAGTGTCACCGTTTTGATAGTTACAGTTGCTGAATTTGCTATCGAAAATCTAAAAAAGTCAAAATCAGGATTATCTCCTGGTTGAACTGATACTAATTCACCAGAAATATTCACATCTGAGCCTGATGATAAGGAACCTAATCCTTCAGCGGTGGATAATGTATTGTTTGTAGCTTGTCCAGCATTTTCTCGCTCATAGAAAAGGAAGTCGTCACTATCAAGTCTGAGATTGGTTCTTCCCTGCACAATACCTACGATCTCATCTGGTTCTGTTCCTGGGTTGTCTAAAAATATTTGTGTGTTTCCTGCAACAACTTGCAGGCGGTAGTTCTGTACAGATCCTTTGAGTTCAATTCGATCTTCACTAGAGTTGAAGTCACTAATCGTGGCTAAGTCTCCAAAACCTGCGTTGCCAGTGTTGTTATCGTCGTAGAAAACATTTGTAGCGTTCCCAAGAACAAATCTATCTACCCCAATTCCACCAGTGAGAGTATCAATCTCCCCCGATCCTGGTGGAACCAGGCTACCAGGGAAAACACCAATCAGGACATCGTTTCCAGACCCTCCATTGAGTCTGTCATTACCAGGCCCGCCCTGTAGACTATCATTGCCATCCTCACCATTGAGGATGTCATTGCCCAAATTACCGTCTAGGGTGTCATTGCCTGCTCTACCATTGAGAGTATTGTTAGCGCTATTACCAAAGAGGAAGTTGTTAAGAGTGTTACCTGTGCCATTGATGGCGCTAGTTCCCGTCAGCGTCAGATTCTCCAGATTCGCTAGTAATGTGTAGCTGATAGAAGACCTGACGCTATCTGTACCTGAATTAGCAGCTTCGGTAATAATATCAGTAACATTGTCAATTATGTAAGTATCGTTACCTAATCCCCCGTTTAATGTGTCAGTACCGATGCCGCCATCAAGGGTGTCGTTGCCATCTCCACCAATTAGACTGTCGTTTTCCGTGCCACCAAACAGATTATCGTTACCAGCCGCACCATTTAAGGTGTCGTTGCCGGACAGACTATTGGCATTACCACCATTAGCCCAACCATATATCGTGTCATTTCCCGAAGTCCCATTTCTGACATCAGAACCTGTCGTGCCAAAGATAACTGCCATATTATTTCTCCTGAATTTTTAACTAATGCCTAAGAGGTTGTTTGCAAAGTCGTTTTAAATACTCCGTTTCTCGCTTTTAGGAGTAGAGGGTGGGAAAAAGCAAAATCATTGATACTTTTCAAACTTCCTTTAATTTCGGCATTAGTCAAACAACTCTTTATCAGTTAGATATAGATTACTTGCCATTTGCGTGATCCTATTTTTGAAAATCCAAATTTAAAATATTCAAGTGCTGATTGTAGCTGGGTTAAAAGCCATTCCTCTGGTTAGAGGTGAATGAGGCGATCGCCCTACAAAAACATTGAATAATTTATTCTTTGTAACTACCTTAATTGATTACGCAAATGGTAAGTAATTGGCAAAAAATTTTATTTGTCTTGGTTATTTTGGTAAATTTTTATCATTGCCATAACTATTAATTATCATGAGTCAAAGTATACATGCACTACTTTAACAAATCTTCAAAATTTCAATCTATGCCATTTATAATAGGTTCCCCAAAAATGTAAACCTTAATGAAGCTTTTTTTCACAAAAACTAATTTTTTTAGTAAAACTTGTGATAGTTTTTCAATAAAAGCTGCATATTGGTTAAGTTAGGTATCATTATCAGATATTTTGTAAAAAAAACTATTATTTTTAACTACAAAAAATACTTTTAGATTAAAGCAATCTTTTGAAAATTGGATAAGTTAAACTGATACATCGATCCAGAAAATTTTTGTGCTTAATAGCAGTCAAACTTTACATAAAATTTATCAGCGCAGCATTCAGTTGGCTATTGCAGTATTACTCCCTGTTGAATCAAGAGCGAAACATCACCAAATCATTGATTTAGTGATGTTTAGTTTGAATGTCAGTAGTTTCTCAAGTTAACAAAGTCCTTAAGCAAAAGTAACTTTTAGCGTATAAGAAAAATCAGGATTAGATGCGTCACCTCCTGAAAAAGTTCCGCCACTTTCAGGGAAGAAATTAAATTTACTCACTGCAATGGAGTACGTACCCGCACCTAATGAAGTACTGATGAATGACTGCAAGTCTGGGGGAGTATCATCATTAACTTCCAGTAAAGTCCCAGCATTGTTAAACAGTCCGAGAACTGTATCTCCTGATGTCAGTGTCTCAATAGTGACAGTTCCTGGATTTGCTAAAGAAAATCTAAAAAAGTCAAAATCAGGATTACTCCCTGGCTCAATTGTTGCTAAGCGAGCTGAAATATTAACATTCGATCCTGATGATAATGAACCTAATCCTTCAGCACTGGCTAGTGTATTGTTTGTACCTTGTCCAGCATTTTCTCGCTCATAGAAAAGGAAGTCATCACTATCAAGTCTGAGATTGGTTCTTCCTTGCACAATACCTAATATCTCGTCTGGCTCTGTTCCCGGTTTATCTAAAAATATTTGTGTGTTACCTGCAACAGCTTGTAAGAGGTAGTTCTGTGTGGCTCCTTTAAGTTCAATTCGATCTAGGTTCGAGTCTAAGTCAGTAATAATTGCCAAGTCACCAAAACCAGGATTAACAGTATTGTTATCGTCGTAGAAAACATTTAAAGAGTCTCCCAAGATAAATCTATCTATCCCAAGTCCACCATTCAAGGTATCAAGTTCTCCTAATCCCGGTGGAAGCAGACTGCCAGGGAAAGTACCGATGAGGATGTCGTCTCCAGATCCTCCATTGATTCTGTCATTACCAGGCCCGCCTTGTAGACTATCATTGCCGTCCTCACCATTGAGGATGTCATTGCCCAAATTACCGTCTAGGGTGTCATTGCCTGCTCTACCATTGAGAGTGTTGTTAACGCTATTACCAAAAAGTAAGTTGTTAAGAGTGTTACCTGTGCCGTTGATAGCACTAGTTCCCGTTTGCCTAAGATTCTCCACATTGGCAGCGAGTGTGTAGGTAATAGAAGACCGGACGATATCTGTGCCTGAATTAGCAGCCTCGATAATGGTGTCAACAGCACCGTCAATGATGTAAGTGTCGTTGCCTGCTGCCCCGTTCAATGTGTCAGTACCTAAACCACCATTAAGGGTGTCATCGCCATTTCCACCATTTAGACTATCATTGCCACCATTACCGGATAATTGGTTGTTTTGGTTGTCACCAACAATGATGTCATTTGCGTTTGTACCGATGACGTTATCAAAGTTGATTGCAGTAAATGATAATGTTCCCAAACCAGGAACGTTATTAGCAGCCAAAGTTTGGGTTTGCAGGTTAACGGTAATAAATACCCCAGCCAAAGATGCGGATGCATCTATGGTGTTGTTGGCAACGTTAGCATTAGCAATAACTTTTTCTACTTTAAAAAGTTGGTCTTGCCCCAATGCCCCTTTTTGAATGGTTCCGACACCTGACAAGATAATGGTTTGATTTAGTTGACTGTAGTCTGCGGTATCAAGGCCATCTCCGCCATTAATGCTGTCGCTACCCTGGCCGCCTTTAAAGGTGTCGTTTCCTGTACCCCCGTCAAGCGTATCATTGCCATCTCCACCAATTAAACTGTCGTTCCCCGTCCCGCCTGCGAGGGAATCGTTACCAGCTGCACCATTTAAGGTATCGTTACCAGAGGTACTATTGGCATTACCACCAAGGGCCCAACCAACTATAGTGTCATTTCCCACAGTTCCAGTGAGACTGTCAGGATTTGTGCTGCCGAAAATAGATGCCATGTTATTTTTCCTGAATTTTATGATTAATACGTAAGTTCAGCCTCACCCAAAGAACTATTCATCAGTTCAATGTCGATCGCTTGCCATTTGCGTACTATTAAGTTAGAAAACATGAAATTGTTTGCTTAGAAACTTCTAAACAAAAAATATTCAACTAATATTGTGGACAAGCCAGAAAAGCCTGCCTTTGATTCTCGGCAAAGGAGATGCCTACTTTACAAAACTAGATAATTTATGTTTCTAAAAATTAGTTAATTAATTACTCAAATGGTTAAGTAGTTAGATCTATATTTTTGATTCTTTTGTCAGATTTTTTGAGCCAAGCTGTAACTATTTACTTATCACAATCGATAGGTTAACTAAACTTCTTTACAAAATCTTTAAAATCTTAATAAATACCACTAATAATAGATAGCAATATAACTATTAATTTTAATTAAAAATTTTTAGCTCCTAGTGATTTTTTGGCGAACATTAATAGTTTTTTTAGCTTCATACGCTTTCAATTATTAATTTATGTTTCAAAATTAGATTTTTTTGTTAAAAATTATTTCTATTTAATTATAGAAAAAAGTTTTTTAATACTAAAGAATAATCAAATAATATATAAATTAAAATTATATTTTGCCTGTAAATTTTTTACCTTAAAAAACCTTTAAGCTTTACATAAACTTTATATAATTACTGGAAAAGTTTTTAAGTACAGTAACCGTTAATACAATTCCCCAGCCGCCTTATGGACAAAAATTTTTCTACCTTTTAATTTGTCTCAGGCTCTTTTACTACTTAGGGCAGAGAATAATAAAAGTTAAATGATTAAAGTGATATGGAGTGCCAAAATTAGCGATGGCTACACCCCGCCGGAGGCGGGAAATTGATATTTCAGGCATTTACTAATCTCCAAGTATAAAAGTTATCTCTCGCTTCAAGAAGATTTGAATCAGGAGAATTTGAAGTGTCTTTTTTAAATAGAAAGCTCAGGTTTGTTAACAAACTCAAACTTATCTTTGGGATATTGGGGACAGTATTTACTTTATTTGCTTGTTCAAATATCGGATTATTAGCTAATAACTCATTCTTAGGCGATCGCCCTTTTGTATGGGTAGCTCCAAGTCTGGAAAGAATAAAGCAAAAAGACCCACCAGGAAGTAAAACCGAGATTGATTTGTATGCGGCGCGGGGAGAATATGAACCTTTTCAGATAGGAATTCGCGCACCCAATGGTGGTCTGACAAATGTCAATGTAGTGGTTTCAGATTTGTCTGCTGCAAACAATCGAGTAATTTCCAACACAAACATTACACTCTACCGCGAACATTACGTTCGTGTTACTCATGCCAGCCCTAACAAAAAAGGCAGTACTAATCCATCTTTAGGTACTGGATGGTATGCTGATGGGCTAATTCCGTTTATTAATCCTGAAAACAAAAAAGATATTAGAGGTGCTGAGTTAGACGCTGTTCCATTCAACTTAAAAGGTGGGAATAACCAACCTATTTGGGTAGATATTTTTGTACCTCGCAACACTCAAGCTGGAGACTATAGAGGTACTTTTATTGTTAATAGCGACCAAGGAGCGATCGCAGGTAAAATTCACCTGAAAGTTTGGGATTTTGAGTTACCGATCAAACCATCGCTGAATTCTGAGTTCACCTTTTATGAACATGAAGATAAAAGCGAGATGATAGAACTTCTCAAACATAAATTAATGCCTGACGCTCATTTTAATCCAGCATATGAACCAGAGTTAATGAAGCAATGGGGGCTGCGTTCCCGGAGTCTTCCTTTTTGGAGTGGGGCTAATGTTAGTACTTGCAAAATGGCTCCAGCACCTTCTCTCAAAAAGATTAAAACTACTGCTACTAAACATGAATCGGGTTTATTTCTCTATGCCAGATATGCTGATGAAATTGATAACTGCTCAAATTTAATTGAACCAGTAAAGGAATGGGCGCGAAATTTTCATCAAGCTGGAGTTGCAACCGCTTTAGCAATGACTCCTACACCTGCACTTTATGATGATGGTTCTGGAACTGGACGTACAGCTGTAGATATATGGATAGTATTGCCAGAAGTCTATGATGAAGCCCGCGATCGAATTACTGAAGTTTTGCAAAAAGGAGATAAAGTTTGGTCTTACAATGCTTTAGTACAAGACGGATACTCTCCCAAATGGCAGATAGACTTTGAACCAATAAACTACAGAATTCATCCAGGTTTTATTAGCCAAAGCCTTGGGCTAACTGGGATTTTATACTGGCGAGTTGACCTATGGACAAAAGACCCTTGGAAGGACGTTCAAACTTATTTCCAGAAGAAATACAAACATTATTTTCCTGGCGAAGGAATGTTGTTTTATCCGGGGAAACAAGTAGGTATCAAAGGAGTTGTTCCTTCCATGAGGCTGAAATGGCTCAGAGAAGGGGTAGAAGATTACGAGTACCTGGAAATACTTAAAAATCTGGAGCGGCAACAGTGGGCGCTTTCATTAGCTCGGCGTGTAGGGCTTGACTGGAAGCACTGGACGCGGGATACAAATTTGTTGGAATCAGTCCGGCGACAGTTGGGCGAAGAAATACATAGACTCTCTTCTCAATAAAAGATTGAGAAATTCATCATTACTTTGACTAAAATTTAGATATTTTTTAATATATCCAAGTGGATATATTTTTTTCGTGTATAAATATCCTTTATACTTAGTTATTGTCTACACTATAAATATACTATAAAAATTAACAACCAAAGCCAAATTTGTTTTCAAAAGGAATTAAAAATATGAATCCACCAGAAGAATACATCAGTCATAATTCATTGAAAGTAGAACAAGAGGGAGCGAATTCAGTAAATAACGAACTGCAATTTAGCAATGGGATTAGCGAAAGTAGGAGTTTGGATAAAGTTAGAGAAATTCTTGTTGGCAATCAAATTAGAGATATCGAAAAAAGATTTATCCGCTTAGAAGAACGGCTAATGCAAGAATTTACTAACGTGCGAGATGAAAGTAAAAAACGTTTAGATGCTTTAGAAAATTATGTTAAACAAGAAGTTGATTCCTTAACACAGCGCCTTAAAAATGAGCAGAAAGAACGCGATATTCAACTGAAAGCCGTTGCAGAAGAAAATAAAAATGTCAGTCTAAATTTAGAAAATAAGTTAACTCAATTTGACGAACAAGCTACTAAGAGTCAACGAGAGCTACACGAGCAGATTCTCAACCAATCTAAAAGTTTACAAGATGATATTCAAAAAAAATCCCAGGAAATTTTAGTTTTGCTAGAACGGGAGGTTCAACAGCTTCGTAGAGACAAAACAGATCGTTCCAATCTTGCAGCTATGTTCGCAGAATTAGCTGTCAGGCTGAACGCTGACAATAAGTCTTAAAATCAAAAATTAGGAAATACAAAGTTAATTGTTAGAGCATCAGCACAGTTCTCCTATTAACAAAAAAATGTTAATTCATAAAAACTGGGAATTGAGGGATTTTGGTAATGAGTGACTCTTCGATGAATCAAATACCAAAAGCATCTCCTGAAGGTTTGAAAAGCAATAGCAAGGCTTCCGAAATTAAGGATGAATTAACTATACTCCGTAGTTTGCTACTAGATATTGAGCCAACTAAACTTGAAAAACTTTATGAACGGCTAGAAAACCCCGAAATTAAACCAGAAGATATTAGCAAAATGCTTCCAGAAGCTGTAATCTTGCGCTCAAAGCAAGATAAACAACTTGGAGAAGTAATGGTATCAACTGTTGAAGAAGCTATTCAAGTTTCTGTTAAGCAAGACCATAATGTGCTTGCAGAAACATTATTTCCAATAATTGGGCCAGCTACTCGTAAGGCGATTTCTACAGCTCTTGAAGAAATGATTCAATCTCTGAATCAAACCTTAGAACATAGCTTGTCTTTCCAAAGTTTTCAGTGGAGATTAGAAGCGCAACGCACAGGAAAATCATTTGCGGAAATTGTGCTGCTACGGACGCTACTTTACCGAGTGGAACAAGTATTTTTGATTCATAAAGAATCTGGATTATTACTTCAACATTTAGTAGTAAAGCAGGTTACGATTCAAGATCCAGATTTAGTAGCTGCTATGTTGACAGCTATTCAAGATTTTATCAAAGATTCGTTCACCGTCCAAAAAGGAGATGGGATAAAAAGTTTACGTTTTGGAGAAGTTACCATTTGGATTGAAGAGGGGCCACAAGCGTTAATAGCAGCGATGATTCGGGGAAATCCTCCCCAAGAATTAAGGTTAGTTTTACAAGAAGCAATCGAAAAAATTCACCTCAAGTTTAGTCAAGAAATTAAAGATTTTGCTGGAGATACAGAAATATTTGATGTCAGTAAACCCGATTTAGAAGATTGCTTGGTAGTTAAGTATAAATCTGCTGCTAAAAAAAATTATACATATACTTGGATTCTCTTAGGTGTAATGGCGATCGCTTTTGGAACTTGGGGTTTTTTTACTATTAGAGAACAACTCCGTTGGCGGGCTTATCTGCAAAAACTCAACTCTCAGCCAGGAATTGTTGTAATTAACTCCCAGCAAAGTTTTGGCAAATACTTTATTAGGGGAATGCGCGATCCTTTGGCAGTAGATCCTAATACATTCATACAACAAACAAATCTTAACCCCAAAACAGTAATTAGTCAGTGGCAACCTTACCTGTCTTTGGAACCAGAATTTACTACCAAAAGAGTTAAACAATTGTTACATCCACCCCCAACTGTATCACTACAAGTTGATAAAAACGGTATTCTTAACGTCACAGGTTATGCATCCCGTCAATGGATTTTACAAGCACGTAAATTATGGACTTTTATTCCTGGCATTACTCAATTTCAGGATAAAAATCTTGGAGAAATAGAACTTAGTCAATTGGAGGAATATAAAAAACAAATAGAACAAAAAATATTGTTTTTTGTCGAAGGGACGGTTGAACTTAGCTCTGGTGAAGTTAGTAAGCTACCTAATTTAACTCTGTCAATACGCAATTTCTTGAATATTGCTAAGTCTTTAGAGAAAGACGTGCAAATTCAAATCATTGGACATACCAATAACACAGGAACAGAGCAAACAAATATGCTCCTCAGTCAAGCCCGTGCTGAGAAAATTTTATCTTATTTCAAATTCCAAGGAATCAATACAAAACAACTTCAAGCAATAGGTGTAAGTTATAACCAACCTTTGCAGCTACAACTCACACCAGACTCTCAAAATATTAGTAGCCGTCGAGTATCTTTTAAAGTATTTATAGCTAATAAATCTGACTAAAATTATACCACTTTTTTTATGGTTGTTCAGAAAAAAATTTGTATGATAGGTGCATTTGCTACAGGTAAAACTAGTTTAGTATCGAGGTTCGTTCACAGTATTTTTTCTGACAAATACCATACGACTGTGGGTGTAAAAATTGATAAAAAAATTATAGATATTCAAGACAATAAGATAAATCTGATTGTTTGGGATCTCTACGGAGAAGATGAATTTCAAAAAGTGCGAATGTCTTATTTACGCGGTTGTGCTGGTTATTTATTAGTCGTAGATGGTACGAGGCGTAATACTTTAGAAAAAGCTTTCGATTTACAAACAAGAGTAGAAGATGCTATTGGTAAAGTTCCATTTATTTTGGTGATGAACAAATACGATATTACAGATGAATGGGAAATTGAACCTGCTGAAGTAGATGAAGTGATAGAAAAGGGTTGGACTGCGATCAAAACAAGTGCTAAAAATGGACTAGGTGTAGAAGAAATTTTTCAAACTCTTGCTAAGAAAATTTTGGATTCCTAAATGCTAGATGTCCCTAATTCTGTGATTACCTATCTTATCAATTTTCTAACAGCAGAGCGTTCTCTTGCCTATCTGTTGGTCAGCAAAGATGGGAGTCTATTAGATTGGGGAGGCAAATTGGCAGAATATGGAATTACTAACCTCGCTAAAGGAGAAAATATTAAAGAGCAAGTTTGTTTTCTAGAGGGTTTACTACCACTAGATGATACTTCTCTATTTCTACCATTTATCAAAACAGAGTATGGCAGTTGTGCAGATGTTCATATGTTTCCCACTGAAGAAGGAGATTGGGTGTTATTCTTAGATAGTAGCTGCGATCAAAATGATCTCTTTGCTACTCAACAAAAGGCTAATGAGTTTAGTCTTTTACAAGAAAAATTAAATAAATAGTTCTATTGTTAATCTGAAATCCAATTTAATCATCTTAAATTTAAATAAATATGAATACGTCCATTACAAATGATGTGCTGGCTGCTTTAAACATTTTAACTTTAGAGTATATTAATACAGGCTTATTTAAAATAATTGGTAATATACCTGATTGGTTAAATGAATTTTGTCATCACAAATTAACTTCAGGGATGAATATATCAGTACCAGAGGAAAAATTTTGTTTTTTAAAAAACTTTTTAATTGATGCTGAAGAATTTTGGTTGAATCATAGCAGTAAACAAATCAATTCAGGTTTATGGACTGAAGTAGATACAAATGGACAAGAATATCAATTTGAAGCTTATGCACTATTTATAAATCAAAAAAAAATTATATTGATTGAGCTTTTAGAAGAGACTTATCGAGATAAGCAATATCTTATACAAAAAGGTAGAGAATATGAATTAATTTATTATCAATTACTCAAAGATAATCAAAAAAAAGATATTTTGCTTCATTGTATTATGCATGATATAGCAGGACAATTAAGTGCTATAAATGGCTGTTTGTCACTACTAGAATATGAAAATTTAACGCTCAAAGGTAAAGAATATTTAGAAGTAGGGAGACAGCAATGTATGAAGCAGCAGGCTTTAATTAAAGATATTTTAGATATTTTTTCTACTGAAGTAATGTCATTAGAAAATTCTAATGGCGATATTCAAGAATCACCCAATATTTTAACTTCTATACAAGAAGTCATTGAATTTTTAAAGCCCAGTTTTTCCCAGAAAAATATCGAATTAGAGTTTGCTAACCAAGTTGACACGAGAATAGACTGGAGAGTTATTGCAGAAAAATCTCGTTTAGATAGAGTGATTTCTAATCTAGTAGAGAATGCTTATCGTTATAGCTCTCAAGATTCTGTTGTGACTATTAGTCTCCAGTTGGATGGAGAATATGTTTTAGTTAATGTAGACGATCGCGGTTCTGGCGTACCACCAGAAATGGTGAGAAATTTATTTCAAAAGTTCTCCCAAGGCAAAGATAAATCCGGCAGAGCCGGTCTAGGTCTTTATTTCTGTAGAATCACACTAGAACGTTGGGGAGGTAGTATTGGTTATTTACCCCGCGCAGAAGGTGGCTCTAGATTTTGGTTCCGCTTGCGAAGAAGGATCGTAAGGGGATGAGGGAGATGAGAGAGACGCGGGGACGCGGGGACACGGAGACGCGGAGAATAATCAATGCCCAATGCCCAATGCCCCATGCCCCATGCCCAAAACTATATGCGTGAAACAAGTCCGATCGCTCCCCCTGCTAGCACTAACCAAGCAGAGTTTATTTTGAATCGAAACACAGCGATCGCACTCACAATTGCCAGAGTAATTGTTAACCAATCGACTAGTGCGGCTCGTCCTAATGTGTAGGTAACTCCTGCCATTAATCCTAAAGAAGCTGCATTCACGCCATCTAAAAATCCGCTTGCCCAACGAGATTGACGCAACTTAGAAACCCAAGGATTAACTACCCACACCAGCACAAAAGCTGGTAAGAAAATTCCAATCGTACCGGCGATCGCTCCCGCATTTCCCGCTAACAAATAGCCGATAAATGTGGCAGTTGTGAAAACTGGGCCTGGTGTAAATTGCCCGATGGCCACGGCATCTAAAAGCTGCTGTGACGTAAGCCACTGGTTACGCTCAACTAATTCCCGTTGCAAAAATGCCAGCAATACGTAACCACTGCCGTAGAGAACACAGCCAATTTTGAGAAAGAAGAAAAACACATTAATCCAACTAAGTGATGTGACTGCTGTGGTACTACCAACCTGAGCCAAAACACCTGAAAATGGTAATAAAAATGCTCCTGTTATGTTTCCTCTACTTTGCCAATTCTTCAGTAGCATCACCGCCACACCTAGCAAAATCAGCACCAAAATTTCATTCAATCCAGCAAAGTAGGCACATATCGCCCCTACCCCTGCAATAATTGTCGGTACATCTTTGGCTGCCTTTTTGCCCAGATTCCACACAGCCTGAAGCACCACAGCAATAATTACAGGTTTAATTCCATAGAGCAGCCATTCCACTTGGGGAACAGTTTGATAGCGAGCATATATGGCAGCTAATGTCCATACGATCGCCATTGCAGGGAAAATAAAGCAAGTGCCCGCAACCAGTAAACCACGCCATCCCGCTCGTTCGTAGCCAATATGAATAGCTAATTCCGTTGAGTTGGGGCCCGGAATCAAATTCGTAATTCCCAGTAAATCTAGCAGTTTCTCCCGGCTCATCCACTGACGGCGATTCACCACCTCATTGTCCATCATCGCAATATGGGCAGCAGGGCCACCAAAGGCGATCGTCCCCAATCGCAAAAACACCATTGCCAGTTCCGTTAATCGCTGCTTTTGCTGTTTGGGAGTCAGATTATTATCGGATTTCTGGATATCCTCAGCTTCCTGAGTCACTGTGATTTTCCTGATTTAATGATGTTGATAGCATCAATATATCGAATTTCGATATCGTAAATCTATATATGTTAAGTGAATTCATGCTACCATGCCCTTGACCATAAAATACGGTAAAGCAATCGATATTATGGAGTATATATGAGTGATATTAAAAAAGTAAGCGATGAGTATTCCGCAGGTGGACAGCCAACCCCAGAGACATTAAAACAGCTTGCAGACGAGGGGTACAAGTCCGTGGTTAATTTGCGTAGACGCGTAGCGGCTTGTCGTTAGACATCGCTTGATGAAACTGGAGCATTAGCAGACGAAGAGCAACAGGCTCAAGCCGTAGGGCTGGAATATGTCAACGTTCCACTCAAGCCAAGCCAAGCAAACGACAACTCAACTGCAAAAGTTCTCTCAGAACTACAGCAATTGCCGACTCCTGTATATTTTCATTGCGGTGCAGGTGGACGAGCCAGCGCCCTAGCACTCATAGCCTTTGCAACTCAACATCAACTCAACCGCGAACAACTTTTAGCAAAAGCAAAAGAACTTGACATCAATCCAGAACAAGCTCATCTCAAACAGTTTTTAGAAAATCTTGAGTAGGGCATGGGGCATAGGGCATAGGGCATAGGGGCAAAGGAGAAAGAACTTGCACAAAAACTCTCCCCTGCTCCTCTGCTCCTCTGCTCCCCTGCTCCCCATCTCCCCATCTCCCCATCTCCTCATCTCCCTACTCCTCAAACAACTCCCCAAATAATTCTCGTACCTTTTCTTTAGCATCCTCTAAGGTCATTTTTCCCAAATCCGTAGCTCGGTATAGACGCCGGTTCTGCCGTCCGGATCTTTCTTCAACTGAATATAGATATCCCTTACGCTCCATCTCGTGCAGCATTGGGTATAGTGTTCCCGCGCTGAGTTTATAGCCGTGACGTGCCAACTCTTCAATAATGCCCAGCCCAAAAATTGGCTCCTGAACTGCATGATGCAGGATGTGAAGTCGAATTAAGCTTGAGTAAAATTCTCGTCCATCCATTGGGCAAAGCGTTTGCAACACTTATATCATTTTGAATTATAAATTCTAGATAGTAATCCGCTTTCATTTTTGAAATTGTTTGTCTAAGTAGTGAGTAGAGAAGCGAATCATCTTGTTTGTAGAGCAGTAGCTAATAGTTAATCGACCTTTTCCACCTATACGGAGTTTTTTCAAAAATTAAATAAGAGTCTTATATCCGAATCATGTTTGATTTTTAAACAAAATTAGTACTTTAGGGTGCGTTACAGATTTCATCCTAACGCACCAAATCGTTACGAATGGTGCGTTACGCTCTCGCTAACCCACGCTACATATATTTTCACGCAATCAAATAGTAGTCCTATATAAGAATAACTACTTGCAGACGCTTCCGTAAGTGCGGTTATGTCTTTTTATTTGTAGAAGCTGCGCCAAATTGGCATAACTCAAATAACAAAACAGTGCTACAAAAATGAAATAGAAATCAAAAAGCAACAATAGCTAATATTTAGAATTAGCTAACACACATCTTGATTGTACAATTACTCAATTTAGTCATCTTCGATTGTTTACCATTAACCAAAAATTATAAAAATTCAGCTACCAAGACTCATTAACCAGAATAAATATACCATTTCAGTATGATTGCTATATTTATTCATCAAATTTTTGCTAAATTTTTTAACTCTTCTGCATCCTTGCTGAATTGTTCTCAAAAAAATTCAGAAAAGGCAGAAAAAGACTCATGACATATTCTAAATCTACTTTTGTTGAGATATGAGCAACCGCATTGCAGTTATTGGCCTTGGTTACGTTGGTCTACCTGTTGCCCTGGCATTTGCTAAAAAATTCCCTCATACGATTGGATTTGATATCAATTTAGAGAAAGTTAAAAGTTTAAAGCAAGGCATCGATCGCACAAATCAAATCTCCAGCGATGAGTTAAGAAATTCTAGTCTGATCGTTACTTCAGAACTCTACGATTTAGTAGACGCCAACTTTTTTATAGTTGCTGTGCCAACGCCAGTTGACCGCAACCATAATCCCGATTTGACTTTGCTAGTTAAAGCTTCTGAACTTGTTGGTAAAGTGTTACAACCTGGAGCGATCGTAGTATATGAATCTACAGTTTATCCAGGAGTAACAGAGGATATTTGCAAAGCAACTTTAGCCAAAGTCTCAGGCTTGCAACCTGGTGTTGATTTCAAGTTGGGCTATTCTCCAGAACGGATAAATCCCGGTGACAAAGCTCATACACTAGAAAGGATCGTCAAAATAGTAGCTGGGGAAGATGCAGAAACTCTCGAACGAGTTGCAAGTGTTTATACAGCGATTATTGATGCTGGCGTTTATCGCACCTCTTCAATTAAAGTAGCTGAGGCTGCCAAAGTCATTGAAAATACCCAGCGAGACTTAAATATTGCTTTGATGAACGAACTCGCATTAATATGCGATCGCCTTGGTATCCGCACCCATGATGTTTTAGCAGCTGCTGGCACCAAATGGAACTTCTTACCATTTACTCCGGGACTTGTTGGTGGTCACTGCATTGGGGTTGACCCTTACTATCTAACTACCAAAGCAGAAGAATTGGGATATCATCCCGAAGTCATCCTAGCTGGTCGCCGAATTAACGACAGTATGGGTACTTACCTCGGTCAGCGTTTTGTCAAACTCCTAGTTGAAGCTAACCTCTCGATTAAACAAGCACGGGTAGGAATTCTCGGTCTTACCTTTAAAGAAAACGTACCCGATATTCGGAATAGTCGCATACCAGATATGGTGAAAGAGTTGCAGCAATTTGGTATTGAACCACTCTTACACGATCCTCTGGTAGATCCTGACGAAGCACAGCAAGAATATGGGATTGATTTAGTTGATTGGCATAACCTATCTGATTTAGATGGGTTAATACTTGCAGTCAGTCATCAGGCCTATTTAAATATGCCTTGCGAACAACTTCTGAACTGTTTGCGTCCAGGTGGAGTACTGATGGATATCAAATCCATTTTCAGCCAAGCTACAATACCATCCCATATTCATTACTGGAGCTTATAGGAGAAACATTATGGCCAAGGTTTTAGTGACCGGTGCTGCTGGTTTTATTGGATTTCACCTCAGCCAACGTCTATTGACCAGAGGCGACGAAGTTGTTGGTCTGGATAACCTCAATGATTACTACGATGTCTTTTTGAAAAAAGACCGCCTAGCTCAATTACAAGAAAGACCAGGTTTTAGTTTTTATCAACTGGACTTGGCAGACTCGGTAGCTATAGCCCAACTCTTTGCCGAACAACGCTTTGATGTGGTGGTTAACTTAGCAGCACAGGCTGGCGTTCGATACTCCATCAAGAACCCTCATGCATATATAAACAGTAACTTAGTGGGCTTTATTAACATCCTCGAAGGTTGTCGTCATTCAGGCGTTCAGCATTTAGTATTTGCTTCTTCTAGTTCTGTTTATGGCGCTAATACTAAAATGCCTTTTTCTGTTCACGACAATGTAGACCATCCAGTTAGTTTATATGCTGCTACTAAAAAAGCTAACGAATTAATGGCTCATAGTTATAGCCATTTATATAATCTACCAACAACTGGACTCCGCTTTTTTACTGTTTATGGGCCGTGGGGTCGTCCTGATATGGCGCTGTTTTTGTTCACTAAAGCAATTTTGGCAAAGCAGCCAATAGATGTGTTTAATTACGGAAAAATGTGCCGAGATTTTACTTATATTGACGACATTGTAGAAGGTGTTGTGCGAGTTATGGATAAAATTCCTGAGCCAAATCTCACTTGGTCGGGAAATACACCAGACCCAGGAACAAGTAAAACTCCTTATAAAATTTACAACATAGGTAACAATCAACCAGTTGAATTAATGCGCTTTATAGAAGTATTGGAAAATTGTTTGGGAGTAAAAGCACAAAAAAATTTGCTACCTCTGCAACCAGGTGATGTCCCCGTTACTTATGCAGATGTTGATGATTTAGTTAAGGATGTAGGCTTTAGACCCAGCACACCTATTGAAGTAGGAATTCAACGTTTTGTAGCTTGGTATTGTTCTTATTATCAAAAAGCTAGTCATAGAACAACCCAAAATTCTGGGGTGAGGGTAGGGATTAGGGAATAATGAAAATACTACATATTTGTGCAATTGGTGGCACTGTTGAGGCGCTTTTACGACCTCAAATCGATTATTTTTTATCTCAGAACCTATCAGTTGAAATAGCTTGTTCTCCAGGTGCAGAAGTTGAAAAACTCCAACAACAGGGTTATATAATTCACCCAGTTCAAATTGACCGCCGGATTTCTCCTTTGAGCAATTTGAGAAGTATTTATCAATTGACACAATTAATCAGGCGAAATCAGTATGACCTTGTTCACGTACACACTCCTATTGCTGCTGTCTTAGGTCGAATTGCTGCTAAGCTAGCTGGTGTGAAAAGAATTGTCTATACTGCTCACGGCTTTCCCTTTCACGATCGCTCTTCACGTGGTGAATATCGTTTTTATTTTACCGTTGAGAAACTCACTGCTTTGATAACTGATTTGATTCTCACCCAAAATTATGAAGATATTGCCACAGCTAAAAAATTAAATCTTTGTCCGTCGGCAAAATTGCGCTATTTGGGTAACGGTGTAGATATTAATCGCTTCCAACGCGATCGCCTTAATCCCACTCATCAAATTGAATTACGAAAATCTTTAGGTATTCCCGATTATACCGACTTAATCATTGGTACAATTGGACGTTTAACTCATAAAAAAGGTAGTGGATATTTAATTGAAGCCGCAGCCAAACTACTCCCTTATTTTCCAAATTTACAAGTTTTAGTAATTGGCTCTCAACTTAGTAGCGATCCTGAACCTTTCCAACAACAATTAATTCAAAAAATTCATGATTTGGGAATTGAGAAACATGTTATTTTAACAGGAGAGCGGCAAGATATCCCAGAAGTTTTAGGGTTATTAGATATCTTCACTTTGCCTACATTCACTCATGAAGGATTACCGCGTTCTATCCTTGAAGCAATGTCGATGGGTTTACCAGTCGTCGCTACAGATATTCGCGGCTGTCGAGAAGCAGTAATTCATGGAAAAACAGGTTTAATTGTACCACCTAAAAATAGTGAAAAGTTAGCTGAAGCTTTGGGAATACTATTGTCTAATTATGAATTGCGACAAAGTTATGGTCAAGCTGGTCGCGAACGTGTTGAAACTGATTATGATGAAGAATTAGTTTTCAATCGGCTAAATAAGTACTATCAAGAATTAGGAATTTATTGATTATCAAAACTCTTTTTTTCTCTGCGTTCTCTGCGTCTCTGCGGTTCGATAAAAAATCATGCAGAGGCGCAGAGAGGAGAAATGAGAAATATTTGGAGGGTGTATTAATGAATTTTGAAGGTGTTAATTTAAAAAGGTATAGCAGATTAATTAAATATATATTGGATAGAGTTGTGGCAGCGATCGCCTTAATTTTTCTTTCCCCTTTACTCTTGGGTGTTGCGATCGCCATTTATTTGCGGATGGGTAGTCCAGTGATTTTTATCCAACCTCGTCCCGGTAAAAATGCTCGGATTTTTAACTTTTACAAATTCCGCACGATGACGAATGAATGTGATGCCCAAGGCAATCTTCTTGCTGATGAAAAACGCCTCACAGCCTTTGGTAAATTTCTACGTCAAACGAGTCTTGATGAATTACCTCAACTTTGGAATGTCTTGAAAGGAGACATGAGTTTTGTTGGCCCTCGTCCATTATTAGTAAAATATCTTGACCGCTACACACCTCAACAAGCACGTCGTCATGAAGTGAAACCGGGTATTACTGGCTGGGCGCAAGTTAATGGCCGCCGCACATTAGATCGGTTTTGGGATAAAAAATTTGAGTTGGATGTTTGGTATATCGATCGCTGGAGTTTGTGGCTTGATTTGAAAATTTTATTGATGACTATATGGCAAGTAATTCAGCGAAAAAGTATCAGCCAGGAAGGTCACGTTACTTCAGAAGAATTCACAGGCCAACTTAAGAAACAATAGGGTTTCTATCGGCTATAGAAGTACAGGAAGTAAAAAAGTATGAGTCTTCAACAGACAGCAGATGTATCCGCTGCGGTGTTAACTTCCATGACTGAAGAAGAATGCGCCGATTGGTACCGACAACGCGGTACACATGTGATTTGCCATCGCGATCGCTACTGGAAGGAAACAGTACGGGGTTTTTATCAACCGTTGCATTGGTTAGCGCGTTTGAGTGCCCAACAAGCAAACTCACCGACGCCCCTATCTTGGGGATTCCAAACAACATTATCTGAAGTTGATGCAACCGCGGCTAACGCTTCAATGCCAATTCATTGGTTACCCAACTTGGAAAACTATGATCTCCACAGTCTGACATCAAATCGCCGAAATCATCTGCGTAAGTGCTACAAGCGAGTCAATATCGTGCATCTAGATAAACCTACGCTTTTGCAGCAGCAGGGATATGAAGTCTTTATGTCAGCATTGAAACGAACAGCTTATCGTCAAATACCTTCCAAAAAAGACTATTTAAAAGGACTTGCTGATTATTCTACTCCTGAGAGGCGATTGATTCTTGCAGGTGTCAACGGCGAACAGCTTCTCGGCTATATCACAGGATACGCGGTTAACAGTATTGCTTATATTGATGAAGTCGTAATTGCTACTGAAGCATTGTCTACCGACATTGGTACGGGATTGCTATTTGAATTTGCACAAGTCTGTCGTCGGTCTGGGTTAATTCGCGAACTTGTTAACGGTCTGCACTCTCGTGAAGATGAAAACCTCTGTGTCTTCAAAGAAGGAATGGGTTTTCAAGTAAAGCATATTCCTGCAAAGGTACAGATTAACCCCATCGTCGAGCAATTCATCCAGTGGCGATATCCACATAAGTATTATCGCTTAGTCGGTTGTCAGTTGCGTAGGCGTAGCCCGTCGTAGACATCGCACCAGTACTCAAAATAGATACAGTAAATGAGTATGAGTTTTCAACAAATGCGAGATGTATCCGAAGCAGTATTAACCTCAATGACCGAAGAAGAATTTGCCAGGTGGCGCTGCAAGGAAGGCGCAAATGTTGTTTTTCATCGTGGATGCTATTGGGAAGAACGACGTTTTGGTTTCTATCAGCCAATCCATTTGTTAGCTCGCTTACAGATTCAACAAGTAACTCGTCCGCTGCAATTTTGCTGGGGATTCCTAGCATCATTGTGTGAAGATGATGCGGTAAGCGCTAACGGATCGATTCCTATTCATTTATTGTCTAATATTCAAAACTATGATTTGTATAGCGTTAACAAAAACAGCAGACAAAACATCCGTAAAAATCGCCATCTGTTTGATATTGTGGAGTTAACTGGTACACAGTTGCTAGAAGAGCAGGGATATGATGTTTTTCTCTCGGCAATGACACGAACGCGATGGAAATCATCGCTTTCTAGAGAGAAATATATGATGAAGCTTGTAGACTATGTTGTGCCCAAACGTCGACTGATTCTTGCAGGATTTAATGATAAAAAACTTTGTGGTTATATCACAGGTTATGCTATCAACGGCACTGCATACGGAGAGGATCTCTACATCACCAGTGAAGCATCAGAATACAATCTCAACAGAATATTGCTTTTTGAATTTGTGCAAATTTGCCGTCGTTCTGGTGGAATTCATGAGTTTGCCATCGGCCAGCACTGGCGAGAAAAACCGGGAGTAGCGGAGTTCAAAGAAAGAATGGGTTTTCCCATCACCTATATACCCGCCAAAGTGGAGATAAATCCGCTCGTGGAGCAATTTATCCGTTGGAAATATCCACATCAATACTATCGCTTAACTGGGCACGATTAAAATTTAAAAAATGTCCATTGAACTAAATATTGAATATAGGAGAAATCAATGGATTATAAAATAATTAGTTTGTCAGATCCATTGTGGCTGCAAACTTTAAATCAATTAAAGTATGATATTTATCATCTGCCGGAATATGTAAATTTAGAGGCTAAAAGAATTAATGCGATTCCGGAAGCTATATTGATATTTGAAAATGAAAAAATATTGTTTTTACCTTATTTATTACGTTGTGTCAATAATTTATTTGAGACAAAGATTGAAATTCCATTGATTTGGGATATTGTATCTCCTTATGGCTACCCTGGAATTTTATTGAATCAAGCCGCAGCTAATACGCCGGAGTTTTTGCAGTTGGCAGTCAAGCAGTTAATATTTGCGTTACGCGATCGCGAAATTTGTTCAGCGTTTTTAAGGCTACACCCAATACTAAATCAAGGACTACATGAAGTTTTACCACTTGGATTATGTCAAGTCAGTGGAGAAACTGTGTCGATAGATTTAAGCCTATCTACATCAGACATTTGGCATCAAACTAGACCAGAACATCGCAATCATATCAATAGATGTAAACGTCATGGTTTTACTGCCAAAATTGTGAGGTTAGAAGAATATATAGATAAATTTATGAGTATATATCATGAAACCATGAACCGTGTAGAAGCAAAAAACTATTTTTATTTTGATTATAACTATTTTGAGAATTTAGCAAAATTACATAAAAACATTTATTTGTGCCTCATAGAGTTGAATAATCAAATTGCTTGTGCAGGAATATTTACCGAATGCTGTGAAATAGTGCAATATCATCTAGGAGGTACAAATAGCGAGTTTTTGAAACAAGCTCCTAGTAAGTTAATGTTTGATTACGTTAGATTTTGGGCTAAAGAACGGGGAAATAAATTTTTGCATTTAGGTGGTGGTGTTGGTTCAGCTAAAGATAGCCTTTACAATTTCAAAGCAGGGTTTTCTAAACAAAGACATCTATTTTTAACACTACGGTTAATTACAGACCCAGAAAAATATAATTCTTTAGTTGAATTACGAGCAAAATCTTTAAAAACCGAAGCCCAAAATTTATTGGAGTCAAATTTTTTCCCTGCTTATCGTTCTTTGAATTGAGTGCAAACTGGCAACCAGATTAAGGTAATGTGCATGAATAAACCAATTCTGCTTTCAACACCCCACATGGGCGATCGCGAACTAGAATTAGTGAAAGAAGCTTTTGAAACAAACTGGATTGCTCCTGTTGGCCCGCATGTTGATGCTTTCGAGAAAGAATTTTGTCAAGTAACTAATGCTAGTTATGCTGTTGCTTTAAGTTCTGGTACAGCGGCTTTGCATTTAGCTTTGCGATTAATTGGTGTTGAGGCTGGGGATGAAGTTTTTTGCTCTACCTTAACGTTTATTGCTAGTGCTAACCCAATTATTTATTTGGGAGCAAAACCAGTATTTATTGATAGCGATCGCACTTCGTGGAATATGAATCCCGAATTATTAGCAGAAGCACTAGATCGGCGTGCTAAAACAGGTAAATTACCTAAAGCAGTTGTACTTGTACATTTATATGGTCAAAGTGCAGATATAGACCCAATTTTGCAAGCTTGTAATCAATATGATATTCCCTTAATTGAAGATGCTGCTGAAGCTTTAGGAGCTACCTACAAAGGACGTTATTTAGGAACTTTTGGACGCATTGGTATTTATTCATTTAATGGTAATAAAATTATTACTACTTCTGGCGGGGGAATGTTAGTTTCTAACGATTTAGAATTAGTAGAAAAAGCGCGTTTTCTCGCAACCCAAGCACGCGATCGCGCTCCTCACTACCAACATTCAGAAATCGGCTATAACTATCGTCTTAGTAACATTTTAGCTGGTATTGGTCGCGCTCAATTGGGTGTTTTAAATGAACGAGTAGCAGCTAGACGACGTAACTTTGAAATTTATTCCCAGGCGTTGAAAAACCTACCAGGAATAGAATTTATGCCAGAAGCTAATTATGGATATGCTACTCGTTGGTTGACCTGCATAACAATAGATCCTGAAGCTTTTGGTGCCAACCGAGAACAACTCCGCCTAGCACTTATTGAACAGCAAATTGAATCTCGTCCCGTCTGGAAACCTTTGCATATTCAACCTATTTTTGCTGAATGTGAATATTTTGGTGGTGCAGTCGCGGAAGATTTATTTGCACGCGGTCTTTGCTTACCTTCTGGCTCTAATCTCACAGGTGGAGATTTGAAAACAGTGATTAGCCAAATTCAAAAATTTCATTATGAAAATCTAAAAAATAACACAAATATTTTCAACTCTTCACTCGCGATAATTTAGATAAATCATTACAAATAAATCCGAAAAATTTTCTTCTAGTTTTTGGCTCTAACTGAACCATATTAGAATATAGCTCATGAATTCTGTTTTGAATAAACCAATTTAAAAATGATTACCACAAATTTATTCATCTAGCCTAAATACAGAAGGCAATTCTCAATCATAAATCTAAAATCAAAAATCGTATAACTTGTAATTATTTTATGAAAATACAAGAATCTCCTGGGAATTTTGATCGCTCTTGGCAAGCCATAAAGCGCCGTTGGCCTGTTGCCTTAAGTGTTTTTGTCTGTGTATTCATAGTTTTACAGATAGCTACGTTTTTCAAAAAACCTTACTACTTGGCAGAAGGAAAACTAAAATTCCAAAGAACAAACACTACTTCTTCTTTAACAGGAGTAGGAACAGAAATGGGTAAATTAGAGCCATTAGTGAGTGATAAAAGTAATCCTCTTAATACAGAAGCAGAAGTTATTCGTTCTATTCCAATTGTCAAATCTACTATCAATAAACTATATCTTAAAGACAATAAAGATTTACCTTTAACAATCAAAGAATTTCTACAAGATCTGACGGTGAAGGAAATAAAAGGAGCCGACATTCTCAGTATTTCCTACAAAGATACAAACCCAGAAACATCTGCAAAAGTTGTTAATACTGTAATAGAAGTTTACTTAGAATACAATATATCTGGTCATAGAACTCAAGCTGCCACTGCTCGTAAATTCATAGAAAAACAACTACCAAATGCAGAATTAGTAGTTCGACAAGCAGAAGCAGAACTAGCAGTATTTAAAGAAAAAAATAAAATTGTATCTCTACAAGAAGAAGCAAATAAATCACTCGAACTTCTTACAGCATTACAACAGCAAATAAGCGAGGCTAAATCTAGGTTTGCTGATACTGAGGCACAAAGTCAAGAAATCAAAAAACAGTTAAAAATGAACTCTCAGCAAGCTATAGTTATGACTTCTCTGAGTCAAACCTCAGGGGTGCAAGATATTCTTAAAGAAATCCAACAGTTAGAATCACAGCTTGCTGCTAGGCGGACTGTTTTACAAGATAACCATCCAGAAATTATTAATTTGGTATATAAATTAGAGTCGTTAAATGAGTTACTACAACAACGAATAAAAAACGTTGTAGGAACAGATTCAGTACAGCCAGAAAATAATTTGCAACTAGGAGAGTTAGAGCAGCAACTTTCTGCAAGACTTGTAGATTTAGAATCAACCCGTCTCGGTTTAGCAAGCCAAATCACCACTTTATCTAATTTACAAGTTGCTTACAAACAACGCTTGAACAATCTCCCAAGATTAGAACAGCAACAGCGACAATTAGAACGTAAAGTACAAGCCGCCCAATCTACCTACTCGCTTTTACTACAAAAACTGCAAGAAAGCCGCATAGCAGAAAATCAAAGTTTAGGTAATGCTAGCGTGATATCCCAAGCTGAAGTTCCAGAAGAGTCAATTTCTTCTCCGATGTTTTTGTATTTGAGTACAGGTTTATTGTCTAGTTTAGCGGCTTTAGGGATTGTGTATCTTTTGGAAAAAATAGATAAATCAATTAAGACTACTGAGCAAGCCAAGGAATTATTAAATTTTACTTTATTAGGGGTTATTCCTGCTTTTAATAAGCCGAAAAAGTCTCTTATTGGCAATGAAGAAATGGAATTATATAGTCAAAGGCTTATGGTTCGAGATGCACCGCGATCGCCTATTAATGAAGCATACCGGATGCTGCGGGCAAATCTCAAGTTTTTGAGCGCTGATAAGGAACTAAAAGTTATAGTTATCACTAGTTCTGTACCCAAAGAAGGCAAATCCACAGTAGCAGCTAATTTAGCTATTACAATGGCTCAAATGGAGCGAAAAATCTTACTAGTGGATGCGGATATGCGCCGTCCTGTTCAGCATAAAATTTGGGAATTAATCAATAATGAAGGTCTTAGTAATTTGATTGTTGGACAAGCTGAGATTAATACAGCTATCAAACAAGTAATGGATAATTTGTATGTCCTCACTTGTGGAGTTATACCTCCTAATCCGGGTTCTCTGCTTGACTCAAAAAAAATGGCTACATTAATTCAAACCTTTTCTGTTTACTACGATTTTGTAATTATTGATGCTCCATCATTAAACGTTGCAGCTGATGCTGCTACTCTAGGACAAATGGCTGACGGTGTATTATTTGTCGTTCGTCCGGGAGTCGTTGATTGTGTTAGTGCCATTATTGCAAAAGAGCTTTTAGAAAAATCTGGTCAGAATGTCTTGGGACAGGTTGTTAACGGAGTTGTTCCCCAGCACGAACGCTACAGTTATTACTACTCCAATGAAGAAAATAATGAAGAATTTACAAGTCAAAAACCACTTGCCAGAATTAAATTGCCTGGTTCATAATTCACAACTCACTAATATTGTCAATTTCAGCAATTTTTCTACTAAAAATCAACTATTAACTAAATTTAGCTTAATATCCAGTGATGAAAACCAAAATAAATATCATCAATTAAACTCTACCTTCAGCTACCCAACCATTGTGAACATTACAGCCACAAAAAACCGCGCGTCTCAATTTGGAGAGATTGGTGAGTTTGTAATTACTCGTAATGGCGATCTGACTCAAGATTTAATAGTGAAGTACAACATCAAGGGAACAGCTAAGTATGGAGTAGATTACCAGCCAATTGCTAATTTTGCGATCGTTCCGGCTGGAGAAAATAAGGTAGCAATTATAATTCAACCCCAAAAAAGCGACTCTCAGGGCACAAAAACAATCTTGTTAAGTTTAGAAAATTTACCCCATAGTAATCGATATATGCTTGGAGAAAATTTTCATGCAGTGGTAAATATTCTTGATTCGTCTACTTTTTAAGATTCCAAAATTAAATAATTTGAATTTTACTTGCAGCTTTCGTAGCTTTTTCCCTAGCCTCTTTGACATTCACACCTTTTGCTAAAGCTACTCCCATTCGCCGATATGGATGGGCATTAGGTTTACCAAATAACCTAATATCTACGTCTTTTTCTGACAAAGCATCAGCTACACCAGCAAAAGCAATAGAATCAGATTTTTCTGAAGCTAAAATTACCGCACTAGCTGATGCTCCTAATTGTTCTATATGAGGAATTGGCAAGTTTAAAATAGCTCTCAGATGTAATTCAAATTCGTTGAGATTTTGGGAAATTAATGTCACCATACCTGTATCATGAGGTCTAGGAGAAAGTTCGGAAAAAATTACTTCATCTTTAGTAATGAAAAACTCAACACCAAAAATTCCGGCTCCTCCTAAAGCGTCAGTGACTTGAATGGCTATTTCTTGGGCTTTTAATATCTTATCTTCAGAAATTTCTGCGGGTTGCCACGATTCTTGATAATCGCCTCTTTCCTGGCGATGACCAATAGGAGAACAGAAAATTGTTGGGGCACTCCACTGTTTAATAGTGAGTAAAGTTATCTCTATTTCAAAATTAATAAATTCTTCTACAATTACCTTTTGACTATCACCTCTAGAATTAGCGATCGCATAATTCCAAGCTTTTTCCACTTCACTTTTATCCTGCACCACAGACTGACCTTTTCCTGATGATGACATCACAGGTTTCACAACATTAGGAAACCCAATTTCATCAGAAACAGCAATCAATTCTTCTAGACTTACTGCATAACCATATTTAGCTGTTCTAATGCCTAATTGTTGATGTGCCAGTTCCCTGATTCTGTCGCGGTTCATCGTATAATTAGTAGCAGCCGCAGTCGGGATAACTGTAATCCCCCGCTGTTCAAATTCGATAAGTTTTTCTGTTCTGATTGCTTCAATTTCTGGTATGATAAAATCTGGCTGATGCTTAGCAACTATAGTTTCTAAATCATTACCACTGAGCATAGAAATCACTTCAAAACAGTCAGCAACTTGCATCGCTGGAGCGTTAGGGTAACGATCAACAGCAATCACATAATTACCAAGACGCTGAGCAGCAATGGTAAATTCTTTGCCTAGTTCCCCAGCACCAAGCAACATCAATTTTTGGGGCAGTTTAATACTCATTAATTTATCCAAGCCAATCTCAATCTCATAATTTTATAACTTTTTGTATTTTTATTATCTTTTTTTGCCATTGCTGAATTTGAATATGAAACTCAAAAATCAACTCTTCTCAACTCTTACTCTGGAGCGACTCTGCGCCTCTGCGTGAGCTAAATTCATATTCTCAATCAGCAACGCCCTTTTTTTCAAGATACATCCATCAATAAAAGTTCGCGCCTGGGGATGCAAACATCTATTCCTCACTCCCTGTTTCCAGGTCATTAAATTTAGCTCCACGCAATTGTAAATCTTGGCGTTGCAGATGAGTTAAACCAATACCTACACCAAGCTGACATCTATCTACTAAAGTATCTGACCAAATAGTCTCATTCAAAGTTGTACCTCTCAAATCTGCATTCCTCAAATCAGCTTTTGTCAAATTTGCAAATAAGAGATCGGCATTAACTAAACTACTACCTTGCAAATTCGCTGCTGATAAATTTGCCTTAATGAAGTTGAGTCCATCTAAATTTAAACCAGATAAGTCTGCTTCTTGAAGATTGGGAAATTTTAGGCGGCTGGGATATTTTAAAAACCGCATAATACAAATTATATTTGCTTCATTAAAGTGTATTTTAGTTAAAAATTCATAACGAGCTATGCCCAATTGCCTGAGAATGTGCAGACGTTGTGGAGGGCTTTGTTCTAAAAACTGGATAGCTATACAGCGTAGGTCTTCAGAAGAAGTATCTAGCATTATTTTTATATTTTCTAGTAGTTGTACTGATTAAAAACTTAAACTTATTTAATTAAATTTCTACTACAGATAGATGAATAAACATCTATAAGTAATTTATTTGTTACCAAATTTTTTGAAAATGCTATAACTTTCACTTTAGCCAGCTAATAGATAATATAGCAAAAATAAGATCCCCGACTTCTTTTAGAAGTCGGGGATCTTACGCGTGGAAATTACGAATTCTGCTTTATCAAACTAACGTCCTGCTAACAATGCTTTTGTAGCAGATTCGCCTGCTAATCTCACCTGCTTTGTTAACTGGAAGTTTAAGAATCCAAGAACACTCACCTGGGCTAGGAATGCCATAAAAATTGTTGTCGCCTCAGAATATGATATCGCTGACCAAGGAAAAGTTGAAAACAGCCATATAGTGGGATTTTTCCAAGAAGAGATACCGATAAGTTCTAAAACCACTGGAGGTAGGAACATTATTCCACCAACAGTTCCAATTGCCCAGAAAGAACGTTTGGGAGTTTTGAGTAACAGTACTAATTGAGCGATGGTAGCATAAATCAAAATCATGCTAATAGACAAAGCTAGGGCTAAAAGTGATTTCAACCTATCAATATTGTCACCCGCCCAATTTGGGTTAGTGTCTGTGTTAAAAGTAGATGTAAGTGAAATCCAAACTACCCAAGGGATACTAACGATTATAAGATTAATGGCGATCGCCACTAATGCAGGACTTCTTTCACTCGCTATTAAATCCCACCAAATACTCTTGTTGCTAGTTTGATGTCTATATCTCGCCCAATCTTGTACAGTTTGACGATGAGGTGTAAGAATTGCAATCAAACTGACAAGCAAGCCCACATTATATAATGCCATCAAAGCAAAATTCTGCTCAACTTGTCGATCTAAATCAAAAAGGTTGCCTCTATATTGCAAAGTAAATCCCCACATCATCAACTGGCAAAAAGCTACTATTATATAACTTTGTCCTTTGCTGATTACTGAGGCTTGAGGATTACGGAAACAACGTTTCAGTGCTTTAAAAATCCCGTAAGTACACACTCCATAGTTCAATAGATGGAAGCCAACAACACTCACAATATTTGTTCCCAACGGTATATAGAAAAACTCCAAGCTTTTCAACGGAGAACCATTGTGTACACGGAACAAGTTCGGGAATAAATAATTGGTTACATCCCAAGGATTAAAAAGTCTCCACCAAGCACCTGAATTATTTAAACTGTTGCCATAATACGATGCCATTGCCATCGTCATAAACAAGAAAAATAAAACAGCGCCACTACCTAACCACGGCTGAAAACCACTGAACCAGCGAGTAACTAATCCAAAGAGTAACGCACCACTGTAGAAGAAAATACAGCTACTAACAACAATAGCGTAGTAACTAAAAATGTAACTAAAAGCTATGTTGGCAGAACGTCCAGCCCACAAATGTAAAGGAAGGGCTAGTAAGACTATAAGATAAATAAAACTCGGAACTCCTAGCAATTTGCCAGTCAATATACTTGTTTCTGATTGTGGACTCAGACGAATGAAATTCAACGTACCGCGACGTTCTTCTTTGGCTAAATCATTAATCAGTAAATAAGTTCCTGCAACTAATAGTGTAAATATAAAAATTACACTCAAAGACAGGAATATATATTCCCAATGGTCTCGCCACCAAAACTGCCAATCAATTTGGTTTTCAGGACAGAAATTCTTGGACAAAAAACTATTGAATTCATCAATTTTAGATTGATTTGTTTGTTGATAAACCTCTCTTTGTCGCTGTTCGTATATTTGACGCAAACGACAGTATGTGTCAGTTAGCTGATATCTGTCATCAGGAAATTCGCGAAACTGATATAAATAAACTACTAGTTGCAGTAATAGGGAAATTGCAACAGCGATCGCCACATTAAAAAATTTTAGGCGTCCTTTTAATTCCCGCAATAGTTGGGGATTCGCATCGCCGATTTTGTCTATCAAATTGAGCATCATAGGAAAAAAATTCTCCAAAAATGGGGAGCAATAGTTATTGACGAATCAAGATGCTTGTTTGTGACCTAGTTTTAAGAAAATAGTTTCTAAGTCTTCTTGCGTGCAGTGGAAATCACTCAAAGGAATGCCTGCTTGAATGAGCGATCGCAAAAGATCCGCACAATCTTCCTGCGTTCCTGAAAAATTCACCCGCACGCTGTTTTTTCCTGGTATCACCTCCCACTGTTCTACTAAAGGATGATGCTTCAATTCACTCAAAAGTGCCTCTATTTTTCCCAAAGTAGATAACACAATTTGTTGGTGTGAAAGACGTTGATAAAGTTGCTGTAGGGAAGTACTTTCTACCAAAAAGCCAAGTTCCATAATTCCCACAGAAGTACACAATTCCGCTAGATCGCTAAGAACGTGGGAAGAAATTAATATAGTCATCCCAGCTTCTCGTAAAGCCTTAATGATTTCACGGAAATGCATTCTCGCAATGGGGTCGAGTCCAGAAACAGGCTCATCTAGTAATAGTAAAATCGGTTCGTGGATAATGGTTCGCGCTAAACTCAAACGCTGTTTCATCCCTCGTGAGAGAGTAGAAATCATGCTGTGGCGTTTGTTACCAAGTTGGATTAATTCTAAAACTTCATGTAGCCGTTGAGTGCGGCGAGGTTCCCGCAAACGATACAAACGCGCAAAATAATCTAAGTAGTCCCAAACTGTTAAATCTTCATACAGTGGATAGTCATCGGGTAAGTAACCAAGACGACGCTTGAGTTTCGGGTTACTCTTATCGCGTAAAAGGCGATCGCCATTAATATAAATCTCACCCGTAGTTGGTTCCTCAGCAGTCGCCAACATCCGGATGAGAGTCGTTTTACCTGCGCCATTCGGGCCAATTAGTCCATATACTTCACCCGCCTGGATTTCTAAATCAACATCATTGACAGCAACGTGTCGGTCAAATTGCTTAGTTAGTCCACGGGTGCAAATTGCTAATTCTTTTACCATCGCTGCTGGGGTGCCGCTTGTGATTAACAGTTAAGCTAACCTTTTTCTACACCATTTGTCAGGCTGGTTTCGGAAATTGAAACTGGCTTTTTCAAAAATTTGTGACATTAAAAAGTAGGTAAGGTATGTACCCTAACTACTTTTTAATTCTTATTCAGATATTTAGCAAAGATTTGCAAATCAAACTTGACTTTTTACTTTAGTGTCAAGTTATTTCTGATAGTGGTGGGATAACAGTATTAATTCCATTACCAGACGAACCGCTAATTGCATAACGGTATTCGGGAGCAGGATACCCCGCCTCGCCAAATGTTTCACGGATAGCTTTATTCGCGTCGAAGTAAACTTGCCAGTAGTGGTCATTATTGCAATAAGGACGTACTGCTAACACAGGCCCTGCAAAGTTGAAATCCAGAATTTCTACATCCGGTGCTGGATTTTGGAGAACATTCGGAATTTGGCTAATTTTGGCTTTCAACAGTGCGATCGCTTCATTATGTTTGACATCATGATGCAGTTGAGCTACCAGATCGACCCGACGGTAAGGATTGGCAGAATAATTTTGGATATTATCAGCAAATATTTTGTTATTTGCCACAATTGTCAAAACGTTATCGGGTGTATTGATATTAGTTGTAAACAGTCCCATTTCTGTGACAGTGCCTGTTACACCTGCTGCTGTGATGAAATCACCAACTTTAAAGGGTCGAAAAACGATTAAAAATGCGCCCGCTGCAAAGTTCGCCAGTAATCCACCCCAGGCTGCGCCAATTGCCACACCGGCCGCTGCTAGCAATGCGGCAAAAGAAGTTGTTTCAATGCCAAAAAAGCCAAGAATTGCCACAATTAGAACAATTCTCAGCGTCACCCCAATGATATTCAGAAGATAGTTAATTAGTGTCGGATCGACTTGTTGGCTTCGGAAAGCACGTCGTAGTAGCTTTAATCCAAAATCAATCAAGCGTTGAGCAATCAGCCACAGAGCGATCGCACCTAAAATTTTCAGCCCAAACAGAGTTAAGAGTGAACTAGCAACCTCACCAATCTGCTTAAAATCCATAATTTTTTTGTTTGTGAATTATTAAACACAATCAACATACAAGAAATTGAATCGAAACCACGTATCAATACTTTTTTTTTAATTTTTATTTGATTCTGCCTTGAAAATAGGGAGTAGGGAAAAGAAATTTTTATTACTTAAACACCAAGCTGACCAATTTGTAGCAATTCTCAAACTTGGAAAAATATAGCAGTTGCCAGGTAGATTAGGACATCAATCTAGGATAAAACCCAAACACAAAAATATTTTCAAGCTTGTTGCCTATTGGCTATTGCCTCTTGCCTGCCATAAAACAACAAAGGGCGAGAAATTTCACTCACCCTTTGATTCCATTTATTCACTCATCACAGAAGTACAAGCTTGAGCTTCCTGCCAAAGTTTGTGCAAAAAGAACTCAGCGCGATCGCTCATTGTGGTGACAAACACACCCGCAGCATCCTCAGAACCATCTGATAGCCAAGAACCCCGCAAGGTGACTTCCACATATTCGGAATCGCAGACAGACAAAGCAATAATTTCTCTGTCATCTCTTTTCACCTCAGCCTTCAACACTTCCACTCCCCGTAAATCAACAGGAAGCAAAAAGGAAGCTGTACTGGGTTCAACGCTCAGAGTTTGCCCGACTCGCAGTGCCAAAATCACTCGTTGCGCTACCCATTCTTCTAGCGACAGAGTGAGAAATTCTAAATAAAAGCTGCTTTCAGTGTAAGTTAATTTCAGCATTCCTTATGCTCTCCTGTTATTCCAGGTTTGCTTGCACATTTATCCAAAAGTCTTCAGCCTGTACATCGCGGTATCAGATAATCTAGGGTTAGATGTCTGCTGCTCCCACAATCTTGGTAAATGCGATCCCCTTTTGGTAACACTTTTCGCCAATTAGCTGCTGGAACTTTCCACATCCGCTCTCAACTGGAGTGAGTGAATTTGCCATTCACTTTCCGTGGTAAAACCCAGTGCTGTAGTTTGTTTTGTTACTAATAAAACAATCGCCCGCTTGATATTGATCCGACATAGTGGTAAATAATTCTGATAAAACATCACCACGGATTGCTCTAACACTTGCCTTGCAGTCGTCACAGCTTCACTCCTTATAAAAAACCCCCGCTTCTTGTTTGCCTGAAGCGGGGGTTGGAAATTGACCGAAAATTTTTCTGGTCTTATATCGGTACAGAATTCCTTCGCCTGTACCCCCCGCTTTCTTCATCTCGTTGTGGTTTTGCGATCGGCCCACTAATGCTCAGATATCTAAACTCATGATTACCCTCTGTGATTTGCCCATGATTTCGGCTACTACCGCCCATAAATAAATACTCCACTCCCACAGCAGCTGATTCCCAATCGGCTCGGCAATTGGTAGCGCATAAGGAAGTAGAGATGGGGTAAATGGATTTCACAGAAAATTTCACCTATTGAACATTCCTTTAAACATACTACACTTGTATTACTATCCTGTCTATACCTTTAAGGAGAAAAAGTCATGCATACAATCGCTCGCACCCCAACCACCGATATGGAAGTTACCAGCATCCGCCTAGAACGTGAACTCAAAGATAAACTCAAAGAAATCGCTGGCAATCAGGGATATCAAGCTCTGATCCGAGATATTCTTTGGAACTATGTCCAGCAAAAATCAGGTGAGTGGAAGCCGCGATTTTCGCGATCCGATATTCGAGCTAGCATAGCGGCCACGGCTCAACAAGAGGAACGCTGTGTCCTCACAGGTCAACTCATCCAACCCCAACAGCCGATGTTGTTAGGACTGACGAGGAATGGCGATATGGTTCCTCTGAGTGTCGAAAGTTTGGCTGGATAGACTTATATCCAGGCGAATGCAGCTCGGTTATTTTGATTAAAATAATCGGGCTGCATTCAAAATTTAGCTCTATTTTCTCCGGTGATTCAATACATTGTTAAAACTTATAGTTTATTTATTTATGTTTATTTATAGTTATAATTGTGAAGTTGGTAATGGATAACCGCCAATGGTTAATAATTTCTTCCCAATTACCAAAACCAAAGGCTACACTGCCTGATATACACCGAGAGTTTACTGAAAACCTTGGGCCGCTCTGAAAAAAACGAAGTCTAGCGATCGCCCCTACATGTTGTCAAAAGTTATTATTAAATCTCTCATCTTCTAGAAAGCACTTTGCGTCTAGATTCAACTTTGCGCTATTTAGTATGAGAGCTTTAGGATCGTTTATATGTCTACTTTTTAAAGCTTTAGCTTGTCTTTGTCTATCTTTTTGACACTAATACAGAGTCAAGGATAGCTTGTAAATATACTAAAAATTGAATAAATTCTACAAAAAACTTAAATTTTATTAAGTAATCTTACGGGTAAAACTACCTGTGGTCAGGGTTTGATTCCAGAGAAATTACGGTTTATGTATACTTACAGACAAGATATTCTAAGTCAAAGTTTGTTAAACATATCAATATAAAGAAAGCAAAAATAATCTGGCTAAGGGATTTTAGCATATCTTAACTATCTAAGTATCCATGTAGCAATTTGCTTAATATATTTGGAAACTTGGCCATCTGACATAGAAAAGGGCTATAACAGGTGAGAGAAAGTATTCATAAAAAATTTGTCAATTATCAGGGTGGAGCAACACAACTAACGGTGAACAATATGCCAAAAGGTTGGGTGCAAAAACAGCGGATTTATTATCCAAGGGCGTGCCAAGAATGAAAAAGCCTTTATCGTCGCCGCCACATTACTTGAATGATGTCGATCGACTACAACCTTACCAAGTCAAGCTGATGCAGCATCAGGAAGAACCAGCCCGCCAGTTGGTACATAAAATCAACCAAATCATTGCTAATAGCTCGGCAACGGCATTGATGCTGCAAGATATTGCCCGATTGCTAGGAGTGACTTTTCAAGTAGATTGCTGCTGCTTGGTTTCAGTAACAGGTGAGATATCAGACGAACCAACTGCTACTAATTGGTGTGCTGATGATTATTTAGGGTTACCACACCCAGAAGAGATATTTTCGATGGAACAGTTGCTGATGCACTCCCCCGTGCTGCAATGTGCTGCTGAACCATTGACTATTGAAGATATTTCTATCATTCAGAACAGTCTGGTAGTTGGATGTCAATATCTGCCACTGCCGATAAAAGCAGTTTTGGCAATTCCTACCCGATTTGGTGGCAATAACAATGGTGTTATTTGTCTGATTAAATTCCAACCATATGATTGGAGCGAATCAGAAAAACAACTGCTCAAAGAAGTAGAGTCATCTTGCGCGATCGCTTTTTCTAGAGCCGCACAAGCCCAGCTAATTGCTAGTCAACAACAGGATTTGCAAAAAAGCAACCAACATCAAAACTTGATCAAGCAATTAACTATATTAAGTCGCAGTAACTTGGAACTTAATCAAATGTTCCAAGTAGTTATTGCCTCTACAGCTGAATCTCTACAGGCAGATCGCGGTTTGCTGATCCTATTGAAATATACAGATCCACTATTTAGGACTCAAGCTAAGAAACAAATTCCCAAAGCCAAAGCTACGGTAGTTGGTGAATGGGCAAAGGCAACACAAAATTCCCGCACCAGCAAACCAGAAATCTTAAATCAGTCTTTTTCGCTTTCCGAGTGTGGTTTATGCCAGCGTGCCTTCATAGATTCTGGAAAACCAGTAATTTTCGATGATTATACCGCCCAAAATGAGATCTCCTGTGGTGTTCCATTATTTGCGCTAGAAGAATTGCCTGCGGTACTGTTAATGCCATTAGAAAGTCAAGGTAAAATCTTAGGATTTTTGGTATTACAGCAATCTTTTACTCGCAGTTGGCAGCCAGCAGAATTAAATCTTGTGGAAATGGTTTGCGCTCAAGTGAGTAACGCCATCATCCAGTCACAAACTTTGCGTCAAGTGCAAACTTTGGTGGATGAGCGAACAGCAAAACTACAGAGCAGTCTGGAACTTCAAGCAAAGTTGCATGAAAGAACCCGGCAATATGTTGAGCAATTGCGGCAGCTTAACGAACTCAAAGATGAATTTTTGAGTAATATGAGCGATCGCCTACGCTACCCCCTGACAAACATGCTGTTGTCAATCCGCAACTTACGTTTCCCAGGAATAACACCAGAGCGTCAAGTGAGATATCTGGATATCCTAGAGCAGGAATGTACAAAAGAAATTAACTTAATTAATGACTTGTTGACACTCCAGAAGTTAGAGTCGCCTCACGAAGCTCCGCAATTAGAAACTATAGATTTAAATAGCAGAATTGAGCATATAGCGGCATCTTTTGAGAAAAAACTTGCTGAGAAGGGATTAAACATTTCCTTAGAGTTACCCCAAGAGTCGCTAAGGCTGCAAACCGAACTAGAAAGTTTTGACCGCATTCTCCAAGAATTGCTCACCAATGCATGTAAATACTCAGAGCATGATACTATAGTTCACCTACACGCCTTTCATCAAGTCGATGAACAAATAGATCGAGTTATCATGAAGGTGAAGAACATCGGACGTGCCATCTCTGAAGAAGAAGCGACATACATCTTTGACAAGTTCCGTCGCGGAAAAGGACGTTGGACTCCAGGAACCGGCTTGGGACTTGCTTTAGTCAAGTCTTTAGTGCAGCATCTCAATGGGGCGATCGCAGTTGAAAGTCTACCAATACCAGATTCTCAACAGAGCGAAATTTGCTTCACCCTGACTCTGCCGCAATTTTCTGACGAAAGCAAACCATAATTCGGAAAGTGACTCAAGAATACAACACAACAGAGAACCTCGATTTTCAGTCTTCCACTGATGACACTAACTTAGAAGCTGATTTGTCTGCTGATGCACTTGCTTTATTGGCTAAAGTTGAAGTTCAAATTGAGAAACTAGCACAGCGGCAACGGCAAATCAGTGCTAAAGTTCAAATTCCCCAACCAGTGGAACAAATTTGGAAGGTTCTGACTGATTATGAAGCCTTGGCTGACTTCATTCCCAACCTTGCCAAAAGCCGTCTTATCGAGCATCCTGACGGCGGTATTCGACTCGAACAGGTAGGCTCCCAGCGCTTTTTAAATTTCAACTTTTGTGCGCGGGTAGTTCTAGATCTGGAAGAATACTTCCCTAAAGAAATCAATTTCCGTATGGTAGAAGGAGATTTTAAAGGCTTCTCTGGTAGCTGGAGCTTAGAGCCTTATTCCCTTGACGAGTATATAGGAACCAATCTCTGCTACACAATTCAAGTTTGGCCTAAGCTCACTATGCCAGTGTCAATTATTGAAAACCGCCTGAGTAAAGATCTGCGATTAAATCTTATGGCTATTTACCAACGTGTAGAAGAACTAGCCAGTCGAAAAAGCTGAACTCCAGTAGTCTATCATTCAGATTTAGTTCTGAGTGATAGTTTTTACCACTTACTTATCTCCAAGAAGATGTTATCTTTTGGCTTTTTAATACCCCCAGGGGAATTCGAATCCCCGTTACCTCCGTGAAAGGGAGGTGTCCTAGGCCTCTAGACGATGGGGGCATCGGACTCAGACCTTTTATAAATTAACGAATTTTCTCAAGGATGTCAATAGTTTTTGCCAAAAAAAGTTGGTGGCGGCTAAACTGGGTGGAGGCGAAAGTTTCAAAAGGATACACAGATATGGATACACAAAAAAAAGTCCACAGAGGCTTGTCCGGTTTTGGGCAGAGTGGCTCAATGTCCAGGGCTGCCAATTTTAGTGGATGCCTAAATAGAAAAAACGCAAAATTCGCCAAAGGAGAAAGGGTATGATGTTGTACCCTGTAGAGTTAATACCTACAGTTTTTTTACAAAAGATTTTGAAATAAATGGCTCAAAATCTACAACATGGAAGCATCTTTTGAAATCACTCTCCAGATGGCGATCGCTGTACTAGCGGGTATTAGCGCCCAAGTCTTGGCTGCATACCTACGAGTACCCAGCATTGTCTTGTTATTGCTATTGGGCATCTTGTTTGGCTCTGATGGTTTAGGGCTGTTGCACCCCCATCTGTTAGGCACTGGGCTAGAAGTTATTGTCGCCCTAGCAACGGCAATCATTTTGTTTGAAGGTGGGCTGAATTTAGATCTGCGAGAGTTAGGCAGAGTTTCAGTGAGCCTACAATTGCTCGTCACTCTCGGAACCCTAATCACACTGCTTGGTGGGAGTATGGCTGCTCACTGGCTGGGTGAATTTCCTTGGAACATAGCTTTTCTCTATGCTTCCATAGTCGTGGTTACAGGCCCGACTGTCGTTGGCCCTCTGCTCAAACAAATTAATGTAGATCGGCAGGTGGCGACACTTTTAGAAGGCGAAGGAGTTCTAATCGACCCTGTAGGGGCGATCCTGGCTTTCGTTGTCCTCGATACGATTTTGAACGGCGATGCTCAGCCAATCAATGCGATCGTTGGTCTACTGATGCGGTTGGGCGTTGGTGCGGCAATTGGCGGCGCTGGCGGTTATCTGATGAGTTTAATTTTCAAACGCGCCAGTTTTCTGTCATTCGAGCTAAAAAACTTAGTGGTGCTGGCGATACTTTGGAGCCTGTTTACCTTATCGCAAATGATCCGCAGTGAATCGGGAGTAATGACGACAGTAGTCGCCGGAGCGGTGTTTGCTAACTCCTCAGTTCCAGAAGAACGTCTGTTAAGAAGCTTTAAGGGTCAGCTAACAATTCTCAGCGTTTCCGTACTGTTCATCCTATTAGCAGCTGACCTATCCATCGCCAGTGTATTTGCTTTGGGCTGGGGTAGTTTACTCACTGTTTTGGTACTAATGTTCGTTGTTCGCCCAATTAATATTCTGTTCTGTACCTGGAACAGTGACCTAAATTGGCGGCATAAATTGTTTTTGAGTTGGGTTGCTCCGAGAGGAATTGTTTCGGCTTCTGTTGCTTCTCTATTTGCGATTTTGCTAACACAACGGGGTATTAATGGCGGTGACTCCATTAAAGCTCTAGTCTTCTTGACAATTATCATGACTGTCGTCTGCCAAGGGTTAACAGCTGGCTGGGTTGCCAGGTTCCTACAAATTACCTCGAAAGATGCAACTGGGGCAGTAATTGTGGGTTGTAATCCCTTGAGTCTTTTAATTGCCCGGTTCTTTCAAGAACGGGGAGAAAACGTGGTAATGATTGATACTGACCCCCAATGTCTTCTGCAAGCTGAGTCCCAAAATCTCCGGGTGATTGCTAGTAGTGCCTTGGATGCGGCTGTTTTGGAAGAAGCTGGACTTGCGTCTATGGGTACTTTTTTGGCAATGACCAGTAATGGTGAGGTGAATTTTGTTTTGGCTCAACGAGCAGCTGAGGAGTTTAATCCGCCGCGTGTGTTAGCAGTTTTTCCCCGTGACCCCCAAGCAAGTAGCTCAGCCAATCATAAAGTTAATCAAGCTTTTATCCCAGATTTAGCCATTAAGACTTGGAACGAATATCTCAATGATGGACGAGTCAAGTTAGGGACAACTACGCTCAATGAGTCGGAATTTTCCACTCAACACGATCGCATTCAAGAGAAAATTAGGACTGGGGTATTAATACCGCTATTGGTAGAACGAGAAGAACGCTTACAGGTAATGCCTGCTAACCAAGAGTGGGAAGTTGGCGATCGCATTATCTACCTCTTGCATGACCCCAGACCTAGCCTTTTAAAACGTTTATCCGGTGCCACCCAATCCACTCCCCTATCTCTAGAAAAGTTACCAGAAGTCGAAGACCTACCCCTAGCGCAGTTATCTCAGCTTTCAACTACTGAGAGTGCTGGGAGATGAGGGAGATGGGGAGATGGGGAGAGAAAAGGACAAGGAGACAAGGAGACAAGGAGACAAGGAGACAAGGAGAATAATTCTTAACTCCTAACTCCTCACTCCTAACTCCTAACTCCTAACTCAGCACTCTGTTGCCATTCTTGCCAGAGTAAAGCAGATAAATGGACTATGGCTAAAATTAGTGTTGTCGTAGCAATCAGATAAGTGTGTATTGTGTAAAGGTGTTCAACTGTAACTGTGCTAATGGCTCCACCACCTGTGAGGATGTCTCGCAGTTGTCCACCGATTAGCGGAATCGCTTCGATGGTTCCTAGCTCAATGCTAAAACGCCAGTATCCTTCTTGAGTCCAGTCTAAAATCATCGCCGTCCAATCTAGCCCGATGGCACTGAGGGTGAACAAAATGCCGCTAATCCAAGCAGTCAGCCAACTCTTGCGAAATTGGCGACTCAAAAACATGACTATTAGTTGAATGAGGGCGATCGCAATTAGACCGTTACCAGCAAGCTCGTGGGATCTCCAAAACAACCAACCGTATGACAGTTGTGTATTAATCGTCTTCAAAGAGTTATAAGCACCGCCAGCTGTCGGCTCGTAGTAAAAAGAAAGTAAAACTCCAGTAGAAACGTAAATTAAGCACAGAGTCAGAATTACAACTGATAATATCGTTGCTACTCGTCGCAAAATCCTATCGAACTGGGTGCTTTGCATGGCTCACCCCTCCTGTTCTTAAGTAAGTATTTATTCTTATACAATTATTTTAGCTAAGAAATTTTAAGAAATTTTGCTTTTCTTATATAAAAATAAAGTTTTTTAAATCAAATATTGCACCCAAGTTTTTAACGGTTCTGGCGAGCCATACCAAATACCAGGACTTCTGAGAGAATGCTTAACACCTTCAATCACCAGATTTTCTGCGCCTTCCAAGTGAGCTGCTTCAATGGGTGTGATTCCATCGCCCCAAGTATTACCTTTACCACAGGTTAATTTGTAACTACTGTAAGCAAACCAGCTACCACGCCGCCTTTGTCCAAAAATAGTTTTTCCCGCCACGCAAACGTAACGAACATTTTTGTAAAAAGCTCCAGGATAGTTATTGGTGACAAAATCGAGATTGGAGCGCGTCCAGCGTTCTTGGCTGATGTGGGGTGTACCCAAGGTGATGAGAGTAGCAACTAGGGGGTGAGCTTGCCAGAGGGATGGCTTGACATCACCACGTGCAAAATAGGGTTTTTCTCCCATGTAGATGCGTGATATCCAACCCCCGGCTGAGTGACCAATCAAATTAATTTGAGTAGCGTTATGTTGCTGCAACATCTGTTTGACAGTGCGATCGAGTTGTTGCAAAATCGGCGTTATGGTTCTTCCGCCAATAGTGGGTAGCCAGTCACGGCGCCGTAGTGGTACTGTGAGAGTGGGAAAATTCAACTGTTGTAAAGATTGTTCTAGTTGGCGATAAGCGATCGCGCTTTCTAGATAACCAGGGACAATAACTGTCGGTAACGGCATTTAAAATTTTGGCTGCAAGGGCTTAAAATTTAGAATTTTTTAACAAAGAAATAGTCAGTAGTTAGAGGCTAAAGTAGCCATCGTTTGACTCAATCTTGGAAGCCCCAAATACGTATTGATGGGTTTTAGGGCTAAAGTATCAACAAATGGTACAGTACACAACAGTTTTAGTGTCGGCTGATGTGGTAAGATTGTCACAAAGGGCGTAGTATCTATCATTTTAGCGTGCCATCTGTTACGTAATCTTTATGAAAACAAAGGCAGTAGCAAAGACGAAAAAATAGCTCGAATGTTCGGATACAGCAGAAATTATCAGAAATATGAAATAGATAAATAACCGAAATATTACTTTTAATAGTGTGCTTTATAACAATAAAAAATCAAAAGTAGTGATTATTTAAACATTTTTTAGCAAGCCCAATTTAACAATATGATAGAGCATCATTAAGAAATTAAAAACTTGAGGAAATGGTAATCTTAGCGTCTGGATTGCCAGCATAGGAAGTTATTATTTCCTTAGAGGGAAGCATCTCTTGGAATATATTGCAATATAGTCACCAGAGATAAAATTGTTAGCCAACTGCAACTGAGTCGAGTGAACGATAACAGCCATGTCTTACGTCTCCCTGCTGAAAAATATACCAGAAATTATTACCCAGCCAATTGGGATAGCAGCTATAGCTTCTGTTGGCATCCACGGTGCGATCGCCATGATTGTACCATTGATGCCCATAGACTCCAGTAAGCCCAAGGAAACGGCATCATCAAAAACCGTCGGACTTATGGAATTGAGCCAAGCCGACCAAAGCCGTTTGCCCCAAAGCACACCCCAAACCCAAGTAGGTTTACAACAATTACCGCCAATAGCGCCACTTTCTGCACCGAATTTCAGCGCCCAGAGTGTATTACCTCCATTGGCACCACCATCAACTAGTCAGTTAGTACTGCCTCCCCTACCTCCATCGGCTAATAGCTATCGGGTTTCCTCTGTGCCTACAAGACAGTCTCTGCGGAGGATTCCCAATTATAATTTTGGGTTTGACGCTTCTAAATTTGACAGTTCTAAATACAATAACACCCCAAAATTCTCGCCATCAGTTCCTCCAGTTCCTCGTTTGAGTCAAAGCGATAGTAAATACGAATCGCCTCAACCACTGGCTGTGAATAGGTTGCCACAATTGCAGTCCCAGAACATACCTGATGATATTCTGCAAAATGCCCAATCTCGCAACCTTTCTGATATTCCTCCCATTACAACACCACAGGGAAATCCAACTCCACAAATGACGCAACCAACTGGTGATGTGTCTAAAACTACTCAAAACTCCTTGATAAATTCTTTAAAACAAGGTCGAGCAAATAGCAATACTTTAATGGGAACTAGGGGAATGGTATCCCAAGCGAGCGATTTATCCCCTAAAGGAACTCAACAAACAATCGCACAACTGGATTCTTACGATGCTCTCAGAAAAGAAGTCCAGAAAGAATACCCGAATGCTGAACAAAAACCAGTTATTCGGCAAACAGTAGCTACAGAGAAGCCGAATGTGGAAGGGGCTGTTTTGGGTGTATTAGTGGTAGATCCTGATGGCAAAGTCTTAGATATCAAGTTCCAAGACAAGTTACTCTCCCCGGAATTGCGAACAAAAGCAAGGGAATACTTTAACAAACAATCCCCCAAGGGAGATAAAAAGATTAGTTCTTATCCATTTAACCTAGTCTTCCAAAACGGTAGCAACACAATTGGAACGACTCAAGACCAAAAGCCCTTTCCATTAGCACCAGCAGGCAATAGCAATCAGCTAACGCCATCGCCTGCGTCCACTTCTAAACCATTTTCAGAAGCGCCAGTCACAACTAATCAGTCTGCGCCTTCACCCGCACGCACTCTCAAACCATTAGTTGTGCCAGGAGCCAATGCCACCTCACCGACAGATGGTGCAAAGCCATCATCCGAAGTGCAAATCAAGAATAATCAGCCTGCCTCCTTGCGTACAAATACTCTCAAACCATTAGTTCTACCAAAAATCAATACCAATCAAACCCAGCCTTTACCAACAGCTACTTCTAAACCATCATCACCAGCAGCTAGTAGTTCTTCTGAACCGCTATTAACGCCAAGAGTTAATAAAAATCAGCCTACTCCTGAATCGGAAGAAGAATTACTACAACAGTTGCGCCAACTGAAGGGAAACAGACAAAAGTCTACTCCAGAAAAATAGCCACTTCTTTGGCATACTAAATTTAACTCTGGTTAGTAAATTCGTAATTACAGGTTTGAGCAATTTGTCTTCTAGGTTGCTAAGGCTAGATAAAACACCAGTTAAGGTAAATCCAAAGAAAGCTAATCCCAAGTGAAGCTTTTTCACTTGGGGAACTCTAATAAATAAATTATCCTTCTTGAAGTTGCTGACAGTTGACTGTGAACAGCGGGATATTCTTGTATTAATAAAATCTTCTAGATCTCCTTAAATCTGGCTTGAAATGGGTAATCTAATTCCAGTTACCTCGTTTTCAGGTTAAGGAGAATCTAGAAGTGCCTAAAATCATAACCAACCTCTTTTGAGACAACTTCTGAGGCTGATTTTTGTAGATAAGCGCCTAAGTTGCTGCTTTTTTATATGTTAATGCTGAACCAAGTCCTATAGCAGCAAAAGATAGTAAGCCCAAAATTGAAGTCGGTTCTGGAACACTCGTTGTAGTACTATCAGAGATTACAATGTTATCAAATTGGTGAAACGGGTCAACTTGCTGCCAGCTTGTTGAAATAATGTTTGTAAAATTTGTAAAGTTAAAAGTTTGGAATCCTTTAACACCATTTAGGGTAAAGGTATTAGAAATAGTTGAATTATCAGCTTTGACTCCAACAAACGTGACTGTAGATGACTCAAAAGGCTCATTTAGTTCTCCCAAATCAATTGAAAGAAGATCGAAAGCACCGCCATCACTTTTATTTAAAATTATTGTACCATTAGGTGTATCGTTAAATAAAGCTGTAGAACCTAAGTATCGAGGTTCTCCAATATTAAATATTGCAAAAGGAAACTCATTGATATTGGTATTTGTCAGAGTGTAGCCGTCTTCAGTGTAAGAAAAACCTTGGGATGTTATACCGTCACCAGGCTGGGCTAAGCTTTCAAAATCAATCACTGTTAATGCCTGTGCAGTTGTACTCATTCCTATGGTAATAACAGCTGCACTGAGTGTAGACAAGGATAAATTTTTTACAGTAAATGAGTTAATCATCATAATCCTCAAATTTCAAGTCAGGGAGGGAAGCTATAAATACATACAGCAGATTGCAAGTTGGTGAGGTACAGAGTAGGGGCGCACATCTGTGCGCCCCTACTCTGTACTTCATTTACGTGAAAACCGTTGTAAGTATTGCTGAATAAAAAATACATTTTCTTAGTGATAATTACAACAGTTATTCAGACTGCTTCACAGTAAAAATACTAGAGTAAGAGTTTTCTGATAAAAAATTAAGGAAATTATGAAGTCAATTGATCAGTATGAATAAAAATGTCAGTATATTATTTGCGACAAATTTGAAGCCTTTAGTTTCTAGAGTAATACTGAATGTATTTCTGAATTAAAAAACCCTCTGATACACCAAAGGGTTGTTCTTGTGAGATTAATTTTTCACTTATAGCAGCTTAAGCATAAACCCTGACGGCAATAGCTTTCAGGTCTGTTGCTTGCTATATTTTACCAGCCTTGTTCTGCATTCTGAAAAACGTAAGCTGCTACCTGTAAAATTTCCTCAGGAGTTAACTTGTCTTTAAAGGCAGGCATGGCATTTTTGCCATACTCTACTTGGTGGATAATCGCCTGAATTGAGTCGTTATCATAATTTTTTAGGTACTTTGACAATGCTTCCTTTTTCAAGGTTTTCTCGGCGATGAGGATGTTACCGCCACCGATATGGCAAGAAGCGCAGTTAGCCTCGAAAATTTTAGCACCGTTAGATGTTTCGGCTGCTAGTGCTGGACTGATAAATGTTACGTTGAATAAGGCGATCGCTAACAGCAAAATTAATAAAAGTATTCTCAAAAGAATTTCCTCGCAACAAGCCTCCACGAAGAGTATAAACGCGATCGATCCTTAGATTAAGTCCAATTCGATCAAAATTGGCGGTAACTAGTTCACCCTTCTGTCGCTACGCAGTGCTTAGCGTCTTCGGTGGGCAGATTTGTTACCGCCATTATCCCTTGTCTGGTCACTCTAGGAGTGTAGCGTGTTGCTTATTAGCTGATTTCACTGAGGGAAGCTGAAAATATCATCTAGTGCCAACGACGATATTTCTAGCTATTCAACAGTGATTGTACCAACCATGCCAGCACCACGGTGAGGTTCGCAGTAGAAAGTGTAGTCACCAGCAGGTGCGTCTGCGGGGAAGGTAGTTGATACTTTTTGACCGGGATTCATCAACTGTTTTTTATGAGACAGAGAAGTTGCTAATTCCTTGCTGCTAGCTGGGTTTTTCGCAGGATCGAACACAACATTATGGGGAGGAACTTTATTGTTCACCCATTCAATTGTGTCACCTGGTTTAATTGTCAATTTTTTCGGTTGAAATGCCAGCATTCCTTTATCAGTACCAAGTTTCACCTGGTATGTTTCAGCCGCAGCGCTGGGGGTAAAAACAGCAAAGCTGCTAACAACTAAAAGGATTGTTAACACAGCCAGGCTCAGGCGTCGCCAGCTTGCCGAAATAAATTTCATGACTCTCTCCTAAACAAACATTTTTTTTCCTTTCTCATTTTAAATAAAATCAACACCAAATATGACAATATGTCGTAGATACAATTTTTTTTTAAGAATGGGCGGCAAATTATAACGAAAAGCTCTGTAATCAGTAATAGATACTAGACTGCCATACCCCAGAAAGTCTCTGTAGAAAAGCAGGGGATTGGATATTGAGGACTGGGGGCTAAGGAGCAGGGGAGCACAAGAGAAGTTGTTGCAAGTCTTTACCTTGTCCCCCTCTGCCCCTAGAGCCTCTTCCCGATACCCAATACCCAATCCCAAAGGCTCAGCACTAATGCGCTAATTTAGGGATTTAGTAATAGATTTTTCCGCCACCCCATTTATTACCAACAACTTTGGGTTGTAGGAGAATGTGACCAGCGATCGCTACTAAATCATCATCCGTCAGATTTCGCATTTCTGTGAAAATATCTGCACTTTTAGTGCTGGGATGTAATTCGGAAATTTCATCTTCCCCGTCGTAAGTAGTGGGATTTTTCATATAATCCACCAAACCTTCAATGTTATTACGGTTTGGTGTTGCCAATGCTAAAGCTTCTGGTTCTAGTCCCACGTTCTGGTTAGTCTTGGTAACGCCACCAACGTGACATTGGGCGCAAGCGTAAGCAAATAAAGCTTTGCCTTCTTTGACTTGTTTGAGGCTAAGTACAATGGTGTCACCCTTATCGTTTAATGGCACTGTCCGGGTAGCTTTGTCCAGTTCCAATGCTGTCGCGCTACCGACAATCAACCCAAACGCGAGTAAAAAAGTAGCCACAACAACGCCAATTAGTCTTCTAAACATGTTTCCCCTTAAAGATTTTGACGCTCAACACAGCTAATAAAACGATGCTCAATCTCCATATCCAAAGCCTGAGATAGCCCTTGGGATGACTTTGGTATCACCCACCGAATTGCCGATCCTTCGGGCGTGTATCAGACGATATTCGGAAAATAATTGCCTTTGCATCCTCTAACGCCAAACGGCTCTTTTGGTGTTTGTCGGCAATTAAGAGTTGGTTGTCGAGAGAAAACAATTTTTCTACAGTCATGCTGTAGTCGGCTGCTATCTCTGCGATCGATAGGTTTGCAAAACCCATAATGCTTGTTAACTGATAGATAGAGATTGAGTCGCTGTAATACCAATATCACGTTAGGAGTGCAATTTGTTGCCGAAAATACGGTTTGGGGAATGGGGCATTGGGCATGGGGCATTGGGCATGGGGGCAGGGAGCAGGGGGAGCAGGGGGGCAAGGGAGGTAGGAGAAGTTTTGCGGCAGTAGATAGAGTTAGTTAATCGAATTAAAGGAGTTAATGATTCTTGAGCTTTTGATAGCGAAATTAGAACCTCTGAGGTTTGGCGATGAATATCTGAGGTTTGGCGATGAATATCTGAGGTTTGGCGATGAATATCTGAGGTTTGGCGATGAACCTCTGAGGTTTGGCGATGAACCTCTGAGGTTTGGCGATGAACCTCTGAGGTTTGGCGATGAATATCTGAGGTTTGTCGATGAATATCTAAGCTTCATCGATGAATATCTGAGTTTTAGCGATGAATATCTGAGGTTTAGCGATGAATATCTGAGCTTGGAATTTCAAGTTTGACAAATGCCCCATGCCCAATGCCCAAAATTATCAACCTTTCCCGCCGGTAAATGTGACGCTTTGGATGAAGTAGCGGTTAAAGAAGGCGTAAATACTTAAAGCTGGTAGGGTAAATACCATTGAGGCTGCCATAATGTAGTTCCAATAGCTAATATATTGACCTTTGAAGGTATTTAGCCCCAAGGGTAGGGTAAACATTTCTGGGTCAAATAAGATAACTATGGGCAGCAAGAAATTATTCCAGCTTGCCATGAACACAAAAACTGCCTGGGCTGCTAGTGCTGGTTTTGCTAAAGGTAAAACGATATGGCGGAAAATTCCAAAGGTATTTAAGCCATCAAGTTGACCAGCTTCTTCTAATTCTTTGGGAAAATTTACGAAAAACTGTCGCATCATAAAGATGAAGGTGGCATTGACCATGCTGGGGACAATCATTCCTTGGTAGGAATTTAGCCAACCGATCGCTTTTAAAATCAAAAATGTGGGAATTAAGGTAATTTGCGCTGGTACTGCTAGTACTGTCAAAATTAACAAGAACCAAAAGCGTTTGCCTGCAAAGCGCAGTCTGGCTAAGGCATAACCCGCCATTGAATTTAGCAACAAGTTTAAAACAGTGACGCTGACGGCAATTACCACACTGTTAAACAGCCAGCGCCAAAATAAGGGTTCTTGCAAAAAGATTTGTCTGTAGTTGTCGAGGGTGAAATTTTTAGGGAAAAAGTTGGGTTCGCCGCTGACAATTTCCGGTAGCGGCTTAAATGATGCTGAAAGTGCCCAAAGAAAGGGAATGAGGGTAATGAGGGCATAGAGTGTCAGCAAGATGTATAACAGAATTTTGGCCAGGACTTTGGGCCAGGACAAGCTAGAAATTCTAGTCAAATCTGTTCGCCTCCAAAAAGTCGCCGCGCAATTATGGTCAGGGTAATGATGACTGATGCTAACAAAAAGGCGATCGCCGCAGCATATCCCATCTGTAAATTGCGAAATACAGCTTGGTAAACTAGTAACACCACAGTTAAGGTAGCGTTATTTGGCCCGCCAGTACCGCCAGAGAAAATGTAAGACTGGTCAAACAATTGAAAAGTGCCAATCACCCCCATCGCTACCACAAAGAAGGTTACAGGCTTGAGCAAAGGAATAGTGATGTAAATAAATTGCCGCCATTCATTTGCGCCATCAAGTTCTGCGGCTTCATACACTGTTTGCGGGATATCCTGCAACGCCGCTAAGTAAATCACCATGAAAAACGGTGCAGTTGACCAAATATTCATGAGCATAATCCCTTTGAGGGCAACTGCTGGGTCACCCAACCAGTTATAAGTAGGTAGCCCCACAAAAGCCAGAAAATCGTTTAGTAGTCCCTCGGTGTTATAAATCCACATGAAGATCAGCGTCAGTACTGCTGAAGAAGTGACAGTGGGCAAAAAGTAGAGAATGCGCCACCAATTTTTACCGCGAATTCCAGAATTGAGAGTCACAGCCAAAATTAAAGCTACAACTGTTTGAGTTGGTACAACAATGGCTACATATTCAGCGGTGTTTCTCAAAGCAATCCAAACCCGTTCATCTTCAACTAATCGCGTAAAGTTGCGAAAACCAATGAACTCGTACTGAATACCACCCAAAAGTTGAACTTTTTGCAGAGAAAGAAAAACGGCAAAGAGAATAGGTAAAACTACAAAAGTCCCTAAAACCAAAATCGTAGGCATCATGAACATATACCCAGCGAAATCTTCTGTGATGTTCCACCTGGGGTTTAGCCGCCGCCTGTTGATTTCAAACACTATTAAACCTCCGTTTAATCCCCCACTAAGCAAGCTGTAGTGATGAGTCGTGTATGATTATTTTTCGTACTGCTGTAAAAAATATTCAGCCTGATTGAATGAGTCTTGATGTTTGGAAAGCGTAAACGTAAGCTTGTTGGCAGACATCGCTTGCAAGAGTTAGCTCGATATGTGACTTAGGGAACTATATATTTAGTTTCCTTAGGGATGCTAACTCAACTTACTCAAGCAATAGGATACAAAATGACCTATACAGCCTACTTACGTTCAATTAAAAACGAACTTCAAAGAACTGGTAAAACCAAAAAAAGCCTACGAGTTAAAACTATCATAGAACAGTTTGGCTACCAGCGTAGAAGCCAATCATTCGTAAATGATTTTAATATTGCTCTTGATGAACTGGGTCTTTGTGCAGATCCTATATTAGATTTACACATTCCTTTAGATACAAAGATAGCTATTTCTATTAAAGGTATAGAACCGATAAACCAAGTAAATGATTCTCAAGCAATTTCAGCCAAACTTAGAGATAATATTTCAGTCAGGCATGATTTTTTCTACTATTTATTTGATTTTGGTTCTGAACAAGAATATGAACGGTTCCAAGCGTGTTTAGATTCTCACCAACCAGTGGGGATTTTTTTGATTCCACAAGTAGAAGATTTTTTCTGTGATATTGTTGTCAAAATTTTTAATTATGAACTAATTAGAAAGTATCAATATGGAGGATACAATAATATCCCAAAAGCTGCTTATCGGAAAATTCCTACCAGTCTCGCTTCAGATGATGACTGTGAAGACGAACAAGAAAATCCGATCGCTGATGCTAATATTTTTCAGTTTTATCGCTCCACTATGACTAGCATCATTCTGGGTAACACTGGTTTAGAATTACTTGATTCGGAAAAATTTGACCAGCAGTTTGAACAGATATCGCTCTATGCAAATAAATATAATTCCGAACAATTTTTTATTGTATTTCATTGTCCGTCACTCTTAGAAATTCAAGCTCATCAGCAAGAAGACGCTTTGGGATATTTGGTAGATAGAGTTGCTCGGAAAATTCCTTTTACTTTTACTCTCAGGTGTAAATATCCAAATGAAGCATCTATTGAATATAAAGAAGAAATATATGCCCATTTCCGTCTACTCATGGAACTCCCATATTATCAAATAGAGGAAGACGATGCATCTTTAGGAGATTACTTTTTAGAATTACAAAAAGCTCAAATTCAAGCTGAATCACAGTTATTGCTGAAGATGAAAGCCGAACATTTTTATACTTTGAAGTGGCAACAGGAAAGTAAAGAATATATTTATCTAAAGTACTTTGCTATTAAAACCTTAGAAAGTCTAGGATATGAATTATCTCATATTGGGTGTGAAGTAGAGTTGACTTCTAGGGATGAAGAAACAAGTGATGAAGATACATCAGATGATGAGGAAGAATACCAAAGTGAAATCATAGAAGTCTATGTTAAAAATCAGATAGTGGTTGAAATAGAAACTTTCAAATACCATGAGTTTCAGGATAATAATCTATTTTTGGATACAATTAGAAGAGTTTTGAGAAAATCAAAAGTTTGGCCGAATAAACTAGAAAGCGTTTGGTTGGTAATTCCGGGTTTTGAGATAGCACGCAACTATTATCAGTTGAAAAAAGCTAAGGAAATATTAGAGTATAAATTTTCTGGATATTATGGCGATCGCTTCCAGGTTATAATCATGGCTCCTGATTATGAAAATCACCAATTAGTGCCAGTATCATTTGACTCTATAGAGTATCCGTCTTTTGAATATGCGGCTAAAAAACTTAGCTTAGTACCAGCATATCCAATAACAAATCGCATCAAAGAATTTAAGCTTGACTTTAGCCAAGTCAAAGGTTTAAACGAAGAAAAAGAAAAACTAACTAGACTCCTGAAGCTGCAATCTAAAGGATACAAAGGTTCAATCGGCGGAATTCTCTTCTATGGTTTACCAGGATGCGGTAAAACCCTACTGGCAAACGCCTTTGCTAATGAGTCTGGGAGATATTTCTTTAAGTTCTCTCCTGCTGATATTGTTAGTGTTTGGATAGGTCAAAGTCAAAAAAATATTCGTGACATCTTTGCTCAAGCTAAGAAAAAATCTCCTTCACTTTTATTTATTGATGAGTTAGATAGTATTGGTTTTAACCGTAACGAAGATAATGCACACACAGACCAAAAGGCAACCATTAACCAATTACTCATAGAACTAAATAACCTACAAAATAGTGATGTAATTGTTATTGCTGCCACTAACTATTTGAGTGGTATTGATAGTGCTTTGAAACGTTCTGGAAGGTTGGATTGGAAAATTCCTATTTTCCCACCCAACCAAGTAGAAAGAATAGATTTATTCAAACACTATTTGTCACAAAATGATATGAATCAGCTTGTGAATTTTGAAATTTTAGGTGATAAAAGTGCCAGATTTACTTCATCTGATATTGAATTAGTTTGCCGAGAAGTTAAAAATGCTATTCTTTTGGAAGAAATAAGTTCAGCTTTGACAACTTCAGATGTGATTACTTACATCAATAATCTGCAAGACGGTGGTTTAAGCCTCAATGAAGAACAAGTGAAGGAATTTTTGGAAGAGTGTAAAAGAATGAGTGTGAAGAATCCTAAGTTGGAAACTTTGAAATTAGAATGGGGATTAGATTAATAATAAGATAATTAAAATAGCGTAGGCGTAGCCCGCACTTCTCTACGAGACGCTCCGCGTAGCTTGCTTCCCCGTAGGGGTACGACAAGCTCAGTGACCATCGTAGATATCGCTCTTTTAGCAGTGTTAGAAAATCACTAGAAAAACATGCTAAATTTTAATATTTGCAAACTGCTAATAAGAAGTATAGGATTAATAGCGATCGCCTACCTTTCAATTTGTCTATTTTTGTTTTTTCGCCAGCGTTATTTCATCTTTCGTCCCACTGCAAAAGTTTTAAATTAAACATCAATCTATAGCTTTAATCTGTTGATTCGCTGACTTCTCTGCCTGCACCATTGCCTGCTTTAATGGTTGCTGTCCTAATAAAGCGCTGACAAACTGATTTTCAAAATTATTCACAATTGCTGCCGGATATTTACCTACTTGCCACGGTGTAGCATAATCCACACCTGCGACTAATGGCGATCGCAATGGATCTCGGTCATAGCCTAAATTCTTGGCTACTGATTTACGCGTTGGCAAAGCAAACCCCGTTCCTGTCCACTTCTGCATTCCAGTTTTGCCTGTAAGATAAGAAATCAACTCCCAAGCTTCGGCTTTGTGCTGTGCTTGTTTGTTCATTACGTAGGCGACTGTAAACACCATTGTGCCTTTTTTTTCATTAATCGTAGGCACTTCGGCGGTAGCAAACTCGACTTCGGGAAAAGTTTCAGTTAAATAAGGAATTGCCCAGTTACCTTCAATTACCATTGCTACTTTACTCTGACCAAACATTTCACTACCTGAGTTTGTCCCCACATCGGATTTTTGGGCAAAGGAACGGTCTTTTCGATACTGGTCTATTACCAACTGTAAACCTTTTAAACTTGCCTCACTGGCAAAAGCCGCGTAGCCATTTTTGTCAACGATTTGTCCGCCAAAAGCTTTGATTTTATAAACCTGACGCGACAATTCTGGGATTTCTCCAAAGCCATATCTGTTAAGTTTGCCTGTCAATTGTTTCGAGTAGCTGCGTAGTTCGTCCCAAGTCGTTGGGGGATTACTCAAACCAGCTGCGGCAAAGGCTTTTTTGTTATAAAACAGCGCTAGGGTGGAATAGTCTTTCGGAAGACCATAAATTTTGTTTTGGTATTTGAAGCTGTTAAGTAGAGTATCTTCAAAATCCGCTAAGTCAAATTCAGGTGTGACGTAATCTTCAAGTGGTTCCAGAACATTTTGACTCATCAAAAAAGGAGCTTCCAATGCATCTAAATAAAATACATCAGGTGCGGCTTCTCCAATTAAGCGAGTTTTGATGACATCCATATATTGGTCAGAAATTACTTCATATTTAACCTTAATAGTTGGATGCTCTGTTTCAAAGTTTTGCAATACCTGTCTCAACAGTTTTTGCTCAACAGGCGAACCTCCCCAACCGCTAAGTTTAATGGTAATTGCGGTAGATGTTGAGTGTTTGCTTGCTAACTGTAAATTGTGACAAGCAATAACAGCGATCGCAATGGCGATCGCCACTCCGAAAAAAGTTAATAACTTGCTTTTAATCACTGATAGAAAAGAGGCATTGGGAACTGGGTACTGGGGATTATACACAGAGATATTTGCTATGGGCTGTACTTCATTAGGTGTAAGACTTTCACTATTAGTAAATCATACTCAATCGTAGTAAATCAGCCTTTGATACTCGTTAATAAAATTTATGATTTTACTGGCGTACTTGTTTTTTTTACTTTAAAGCCCTTTGAGTTGATATTAGGAATACCTCTTAAGAAGAGGTAATCTTATATCTAACTCCCTCTCGTTACTTATATGGTCTGTAGCTAAAGACTGATATTTTTATTTTTTGAATTTTTATTGAGATATGCAAGTTAAAATAACGAAGAATTATTAACGATATTGATGAAAGCAGGCTGAATTACTCGAAAAATGAATTGATGCCAGAATGCTTCATCCATAAACAATGCATTATGGATTTTGTTCCGGTTGAAATATCTACTCCTATAAATCTGGAAATTGCCCAGATTACTACACCACAAACAACACTTTCTTCAACTTCTCGCATTCCCAAGGATGCCATTCGCAGAAGTTTAAGAGCCTCTACAGTAGATTCTGTCTTAGCAGCAGTTTATTCTATTGGTACTAGCGGGATTTTGCTTGCCAATTTATTGGTGGAGTTGGATGCTAGTCCAGTGATATTTGGGATGTTGTCCTCTATCCCTATGTTGGTGAATTTGATTCAGCCGTTGGGTGCTTACTGGTCTGAACGTAGCAGCAGCCGCTTTCAGTATGCACTGCGGACACACGGAATTGCTCGTGTATTGTGGCTGATTTTAGTAATTGCGATCGCAGCCGCAAGCTGGGGAGTGTTGAATAATAGCCAGTTAGTAATATTAACACTCTTGATTCTTCTTTTGACCAATCTTTTGGCAGGATTAGGAACTCCATCGTGGCTAAGTTGGATGGCAATGATAATTCCCCGGCGATTACGGGGCAGGTATTTTGGGATACGTAATAGTGCTGCTAGCCTCACCAATTTAATTTGCGTACCAATAGCCGGTTTAGCTGTATCTCATTGGTATGGAGGAGTTGTACAAGGCTATGGGGTGATTCTGTTTTTGAGTATGATTTTTGGAATTATAGGGTTAGGGTGTCAGTATTTCCAAGCAGATATGAATCCCTTATCCCAAAACACTTATGTTGGTAAGTTACCTCAAACAACTGAGATTCAATTAGACGCTACAAAAAATGAATCTTCCCAAGAAAATCAATTAATTCATACACCATCAGAACAGGTAAGCATCAGTATTTGGAAAAACTCTAACTTTTTGAGATTTCTGTTGTATTTCGGTTTATGGACGCTGGCATTTAACCTCAGTGCTCCTTTTTTTAACCTCTACATGCTGGACACCTTGGATCTCAATGTTAGCTACGTGACTATCTACACCAGCCTTCAAGCGGGGGCAAATTTGCTGATGTTGATTGTGTGGGGCAAATTAGCAGACAAAATTGGCAATCGTCCCATCCTGCTGTTTGGTGGAATTCTGGTTGCAACCACACCATTGCTGTGGCTGGGGATTGGTGTTAATCAACTTGATATCTGGCTGTGGTTACCGCTCTTACATATCTTGACTGGCGGAACAGGCGCGGCGATGGACTTATGTAATAACAATATTCAATTAGGGATTGCGCCGATTAAAAATCAGTCTATCTATTTTGCGATCGCAGCTGCCGTTGCTGGAGCCAGTGGTGCTTTAGGCACAACCATAGGCAGCTTCATCTTACAATTTACTCAATCTGGAGGGTCATTGGCGTTATTCGCCCTCTCTACCGTATTTCGACTAACAGCCCTGATTCCACTGATTTTTACCCAAGAACCGGAAAGAGGATAGGGAGATGGGGAGATAGGGAAGTGTAGGGAGTGTGGGGAGTGTGGGGAGTGTGGGGAGAGAGGGGAGTGTGGGGAGTGTGGGAGATGGGGAAAAAGAGAATTTATGCTTCCATTTCCTCCCACACCTCCCACACCTCCCACACCTCCCACCCCTCCCACACCTCCTGCTTGCCCCATACCCCATGCCCAATGGCTTATTCTGCGGCGCTGGAAGTCAAAGACATTGTTTCCCATAACACCATATGAGGCGGTGTTAGCACAGGCTGGTGTAAAGCAATCAGCTGGGCTAAGGTGTTCTTTAATTGGGTACGCGGTACAATGTCATCGACAAAGCCATGTTGAAGTAAATCTTCAGCGGTCTGAAAATCATCAGGCAGTTTTTCCCGTAGGGTTTGCTCAATCACTCGCCGACCTGCAAAACCAATAGTTGCCTTGGGTTCTGCCAAAATAATATCGCCCAACATTGCAAAACTAGCGGTAACGCCGCCTGTTGTGGGATTTGTCAAAACCGGAATATACAACAGTCGCGCGTCTTGATGGCGCTGTAGGGCTGCGGAAATTTTCGCCATCTGCATCAGAGAAAGCATTCCTTCTTGCATTCTCGCGCCACCGGAGGTGCAGACAATAACTACAGGATATCGCCGTTGAGTGGCTTGTTCAATCAAGCGGGTGAGTTTTTCTCCCACAACCGAACCCATACTACCGCCCATGAAACGGAAGTCCATAACCCCAAGGGCAACAGGCAAACCGTTGATTTGACCCAAACCGGTTTTAACTGCGTCTATTAAGCCAAGTTTTTCCTGGCTTTCCCGTAACCGATCGCTATATGGCTTGCGATCGCGAAATTGTAGGGGATCGGTTGGACGCAAATGCTCGTCTAAAGGTTTCCAGGTATTATGATCTATCAGCTGACGGATACGCTCATCGCTATCTACACGATTGTGATGGCCGCATTCCACACAAACCATCTGGTTAGATCTCAAGTCTTTTGTGTATGTCAACACACCACAATTAGAACATTTATGCCATAGTCCATCAGCAATTTCACGTTCTTGGCGTTCGAGACTGGTAGATCCTGATTTACGTCGATTTGCAAACCAATCAAATAGAGACTTTAAACCGCGTGATTCTTCGTTGTTAGCCATTTTTATCTTATTTTAAGTGGGTATGAGGTCGAAACCATCTGAAGCCCTATCGGGTCATCCCTAGCCATTAACCACTTGTTTTTACTAATGAGTAATGACTAGATCGTCAAATTAAGCTTTTAAGCAATTCAGACCTTAATTTTCATCTTTGGTTGCCAGCTTAACGAAAATACTTATGCCAATACAAGCCTCTTGCTCTTTTTTTTAGAGGACTTTTTATATGAATGTAGTGACAAAGCCATGCAAATACTAACCTCCAAATAAGATGGTTACCCTCTCCCACCCAAATTAATTATTCTTTGTGTTGGGTCATAAGCAATCAGTATCTTTTTTATTAATTGTGCTTACCAACAGTTAATCGTCGTTAAAGAGGGTAATACCAGTCACGAGCTGAATATTATCAAAATGTGAAGGGCAGATGGCGTAATCCAAGTTACAGTCACGAATTATAAAAATGGGCATGGGGCATTGGGCAAGCAGGAAGTGTGGGAGGTGTGGGAGGTGTGGGAGGTGTGGGAGGTGTGGGAGGTGTGGGAGGAAATGGAAGCATAAATTCTCTTTTTCCCCATCTCCCCACACTCCCCACACTCCCCTCTCTCCCCACACTCCCCTCTCTCCCCACACTCCCCTCTCTCCCCACACTCCCCTCTCTCCCCACACTCCCCACACTCCCCACACTCCCCCATCTCCCCATCTCCCCATGCCCCAATTTCTAAGTATTTGCACTAGGAATTATTGTTTTAAAATTATAAATTGACATCAAGCTAACAGTCGCTAGTAAGGATAAAGCTGAGGGTACAAAAGGTATCCAAGCACCCCAAATTAACAGACCAAAGCAAGCTACATACAAAACACTAGAGGTAACACCAACTGCTAACGCCAACCAGCGAAGTGAAAGGTTTCGCCAAGCTAGGACTCCCCCTACCACAGACCAGCCCCAAATCCAAGCAACTTCCAACCACAGTGACCAAACCCGCAGCAATGGACGCCCATCTTCAACAGCGCTGAGAATTTGGCTGACCATGTGTGCTTGTACCAAAACTCCTGGCATTTGGTCGTCTAGGGGAATTCCGTAGGGTGTTGGCCAGGTATCTGGAGAATCTCCTCTTGATATGACGCCAATCAAAACAATCCGGTCTTTGACAGCATTGGGATTAACTGGACTAGATAAAAATTCTGTTAGTGTCACCTGTTCAGCAACTTCTTTTGGAGAACGGTAGTTGAGTAAGATTTGACCGCCATCGGCATTAATATTTTGATACGCACCACTACGAGACTTGAGATTTGGAAAAACAGTCTTACCCAACTGCAAATTTCCTTCGGGGGTAAATTTAACTCGAATTCCTGAAGGTCGCAGATACAGGGAAGCCAGTTGTAAACTCAAGGAGTAAGAAGTAGAACACAATGATGTCGGCTCTTGGTTCATGAATAAAAGATGGCGACGGATAACTCCATCACGGTCATGAATAAAGTCGCTAAAGCCGATATTTGTTTTTGGAATTTCTGGTGGTGGTTGAATACCTCTGATATTGGCTGTGCCATCGCTTCCTTTACATACGCCAATTAAGTTTGGAGTTTTTTGCAAACGAGTAATTAAATCTGGTTGTTTGGCATTAAAATCACGGTAGATATCTAAGCCGATCGCTCTGGGTTGATATTGATTGAGTTTTTCTAAAAGTTTGTTGAGAGATTTCTCCGAAATGGAAGCTCCAATTAAAGACTCACCATTTTTTCTTTGAGTTGCCAAATCATCATCGTCAATGGTGATTACTAGCAGTCGGGGATCAATTCCTTCTGATGGACGCGATCGCATCATCCCATCAAAGGCTGAAATCTCTGTAGCTTCCAAGACTCCCACCAACCTCGCCCCAACCACAAAGGCTGTAACTGCCAAACTGGATAACAAAGTGATGCTAAATCTGCGTTTCATGGACGGAGATAAATTCGGCATCTCTTCAATTTCTCTAGACCTTAATTCATCCCAAGTGGGGGGCGTCTGAGCTGGATTTTGGCAAATCATTGGTAGCCAAGTCGCGCAAGGAAATCGATCTTCAAGTCCTTGTAAGCGTTCCCGCGCTTGGCGCACTGATTGATACAAAGACTCTCCACTAGCAAAGCCTTGGAGAAAATACTTTAAAAATTCTTGAGCAACCTGGTCTGGAACCGGCTCGCGCATGACAATTATTTGAGGAATTTGCAAATCAGCTAATTCTCGCGCCAATCCCAACCCATCGCAGGAATTGAATATAGCTAGTTGCAAACCATTTTCAATGGCTTTCCTCAGAGCATACTTTAACTCGCCAATGGTGAGACTATCAGTTTTATTCAGGTAAATTCGTCCGCTTTCTCCATTTCCCTGACTAGAACTATGTCCGGCAAAAAAGAGAATATCCCAGTTTTTTCCCCACAGATGCTCAGTTAATTCCTTGCGTTGTGGTTCCACGATAAAACTGACTTCGGCGTTGCTACACTGTTGCAATAAAACTCGATCTGCCTGGGTGTCAATTCCTTGACTATTACCAACAATTGCCAAAATTTTGACTAAAGGATTGGGAGTGCGTGACTTGTGAACGCGATCGTAAGTTGGTGAAGAGAGGGCGATTTCAGCCTTGGGATAGCGTTCCAATAAGTCCCACAAATGCCAAGGTAATAGCTGTAATTGACTATTTTCTGTTTGTAAAATTACCCGTACTTCTTCTCTAGAAGACAATCTTTCTAACCATTTTTCTCTTACAGAGCGAAACTCCTCTGCTTTGAGCCAAGTATTAAAACGTGCCCGCAAAATATGAGAAGTGTTTTCGCAGTCTTGAATCATCGATACATTTGTCACCTGCACTTGCTCAGCATGGAGGCGATAACGATTGCCTATCTGCCGATAACTGGACTGCCAATGACTATAGTAGAGCGGCATTTCGGGAAATGGAGGTAATTTGCCCGTGACTTCTGTAGTAGCACGCTCGTGTTCTTCACCAATTTGGAGGGTGACAGCAAACCCCTGCTCAAAACTACCCTCTCCGAATTTCAGAACTACTAACTTACCCATGACCGTCGGTATCCCTCTTTCTGTGCAAACTCGCAAACCTCTGATATCTGGTGAAAAGCTTCACCAAGCGTCTACAGAACTTTTTTGAAAGTCCCAAAAAGGTGATTTGAATTTTTAATTAATCAATTAGTTACTTATAAATTACCGACAAACAGGGAAGATACGTATATACTTTAAATCCGGAAATGTTCTGTAATACTAATACCATTCAATGCTACCCTAACGCTAAATTCTTCTCTGGGTTCGCCCCGAAACTGTAACTGAATGTAATTATCTGATTTTCTAGATTGAGCATCTAAAAAGACTGCTCCCGAACTATCTAGAACGGTAAGATGAACTCCTGGTGGTAAGTAGATTTGGCTACCAGTTGCGTGCAACTGAAGGTGGATACTGGTTTGTCGATCCTCTGAAGGGGTAATTTCCACAATCAACATCACAGGGTGATTGAGAATTTGGATACCCAAATCAATCAGCTTTGCACGTTTAGTAATTGATTCTGGTGAATTTGAAGTATTTAGTTCTAAAGTTTCAGTACTGCGAAAAGCATAACCTGGTCTAAGTTCTGGTAGATTCCACAAAGATTCAACAGTTTGCCAGCCCGTCTCAAATACACCAGCAAACCATTGAGTTAAATTTACTAGTGGGTCAAGTGGAGATTCCCGCAGTTGCGCCATATGGTCGATAAAAGCTTCCAATGGTTGCAGTTGTCTCAAAGGTAGTGTTTCAGTTGCTACACTAGGCACAAAACCCAGTAGCTTGGCTTCTTGGAGCGATTCATCAAATTGAACCACTAAATACCCCACTCGTTCTCCCCAAGTTTCAGGAGGAATGGAACATATCTGCTGGTGTTGATGAACAGGGCGGCACTCCAGACGACCAACTGATGGCACTTCTAAGTCAGCTACATCCCCGCACAGCCGCATAACGGGGTTCCAGCTGTCACTAGCTTGGAGATTGGTGGGAATATCCATCATTTGCAAATAGTCATTTACCACCCATACAGCTAGAGTATTCAGCCGGACTTGCTCTGCTTTTTGAGAATTTGGCTGCTCATGAGCAAATTGCTGGGCAGTTATGCGAGCTATTTGGGGAATTGGCAATGTTAATGTGAAATCTTCTAGCTGATAGGTGGAGTTATTCATAAGTCAGTTTGTGGTTATCAACGCTGCTATGTACATATCGCCCGCATTCACTAAAGTTATGCCACAAAATAGAGAATCATTCTTGAAAAAGAGAATTGGGTATGGGGCATAGGGCATAGGGCATAGGGCATAGGGCATACCCAATCCTCAATACCTATTTTTGAGTTGCAGCGTCTTACTCTTGAATTTCAGTTTAAAATAACTGAGTCAATATTTAAACTCAAGATAATTTCAGTATCTAAGTTAATAAACAACAAAACTTGTGATATTGAAGACATCAGGCAAAATATGGCTGCAAAAATTCCGGTGACAGTAATTACAGGCTTTTTAGGTAGTGGAAAAACTAGTCTAATTCGCCACCTGCTACAAAACAACCAAGGACGCCGTATTGCGGTTTTAGTCAATGAATTTGGCGAACTCGGTATTGATGGCGAACTGTTGAAATCTTGTCAAATTTGCCCTGAGGATGGTGAAGGTGAGAGCAATATTTTTGAATTAACCAACGGCTGCTTATGCTGTACCGTTCAGGAAGAGTTTTACCCGACGATGCAAGAGCTAATTAAGCGGCGAGATAGCATTGATTGTATTTTGATTGAAACTTCTGGTTTGGCGTTACCAAAACCACTGGTGAAAGCTTTTCGCTGGCAGGAAATTCGCAATGCAGCCACGGTGGATGCTGTGATTACTGTGGTTGATTGTGCGGCTGTAGCAGCAGGGACATTTGCCAGCGATCCCCAGGCGATCGCAGCCCAACGACAAGCTGATGATAGTATAGAACACGAAACGCCTTTGCAAGAACTGTTTGAAGACCAACTTGCTTGTGCAGACTTAGTGGTCTTGAATAAAACTGACTTGGTAGACGACGAGACGAAAGCCAGAGTCGAGGAATTGGTTAAACAAGAGTTGCCCAGAGTAGTGAAGATTGTCGAAAGCGATCGCTCTCAACTCGATGCATCTATATTATTAGGATTCCAGGCCGCAGTCGAAGACGACCTAGATTCTCGCCCCAGTCATCACGACACCGAAGAAGACCACGACCACGATGAAGAAATTACCTCAGCCAATTTAATTTTAGATCGTGCCTTTGACCCAGAAAAGCTGCAACAGCAGTTGCAAACATTGGCACAAGAACAAGAAATTTATCGAATCAAAGGCTTTGTCGCAGTACCAAACAAACCCATGCGCCTAGTAATGCAAGGTGTGGGAACCAGATTCGATAAATTTTACGATCGCCCCTGGCAACCCGAAGAACCCAGACAAACCCGCTTAGTTTTCATCGGTCGTGATTTAAAATCCTCAGAAATCGAATCCCAACTTGTAGCTTTATAAATTAATTGGGCATGGGGCACTGGGCATTGGGTATGGGGGGATGGGGGAGTGTGGGGAAATGGCCGAGTGTGGGGAGAAAGAGAATTTATGCCCCCATCTCTTCCTACACCTCCCACACCTCCCACACCTCCCACACCTCCCACACCTCCCACACCTCCCACACCTCCCACACCTCCCACACCTCCCACACCTCCCACACTTCCTGCTTGCCCCATGCCCCATTCCCCATTCCCCACTTTAGAAAACTATGACAATTTCTCAAATATTTAACATTGCGAATCTTTTCGTTTTGCCTTTTTGGGCTTTGATGATTTTATTGCCGAATTGGAAAGTAACACAGCGAATAATGGCATCATATCTGCCTTTTGTGCTGTTAGCTGGAGTATATTTGTATTTGTTCGTCAACAGCGTTACGCCAGAAAACGCCCAAGATTTCTCGAATCTGGAATTAGCTAATGTTGCCCGACTTTTTGCAGATGAAAAAGTTGCTGCAACGGGTTGGGTTCATTATTTAGTAATGGATTTGTTTGTTGGTCGCTGGATATACTTAGAAGGTCAAAAAACAGGTATTTGGACAATTCATTCCCTAGCTTTGTGTTTTTTTGCTGGCCCTTTGGGATTACTATCTCACATCGCTACTGACTGGATATCTCAGAAATTTTTCCTTAAGTTTGAGCAAAATGAAGCGGTGACGGTAGCAGAAAAATAAGTATCATCAACTAACAGTTAGTAAGGTATTACGCTTTTAAATTGCACAGGAACTCATGCTGTTGACTGTTAAAGTTTAAGAGTCAACAGCCAACACCAAAAATGCTCAAGTTAAATGCAATACAGCTTGTACCAATTCTTTATGAAGATGCACAGAATATTAAACGTAGACCCAAAGCGGCTTGCCGCAGGCTACCGCAAAGTACGCCTTCTCTACGAGAGGCAGTACACCTAGCTATCTTACCTCAATAGAAGATTAAAAATATAGAAAATAGCTGATACCGATTAAATACTGTTCATCAAGACAATTTTTTTCTCTCATTTAAAATCTAGAGAATTTTTAATTCATTTAAAAATACAATACTTTATCTATTTTAATTTATATTATATACCCTAAGAAATAAAGTCAGTTACTCCATTAGAAAGAAGTTATAGCAGTTACTACTTTCTAAAGTAAACCCAGGGAGAGTAAAATAAATCTCCAACAATATTATTAGATTTGTGTCTGCTTTTAACTGAAAAAGACACTATTCTTCAATAAAAATCCTCTAATTACCAATTGAGAATGCTTACACATTAGGGATTTAACCATTACCTGATTCTAGAAATCGATATCTACAATTTTGAGCGAGTTTGAAACTTGTATTTCGCCAAAATACAAGTGATTAGATATAAGAATTCGCTACATACCCTTAATTTTAATATAGGAATACCACTATGGCCATACAGGAGCAACTACACCAATGGCATGAATTAGCACAACAGTTGCGTGTAGATAGCATTCGCGCTACAACTGTTGCTGGTTCAGGTCACCCTACGTCGTCCATGTCACCAGCCGATCTGATGGCGGTTTTACTTTCTAAATATCTGGGCTACGATTTTGAGAATCCAGATAATCCTAATAACGATCGCTTGATTCTCTCTAAAGGACATGCCGCACCGTTACTGTATGCCATGTATAAAGCTGCGGGGGTAATTACTGATGAGGAGTTAATGTCATTGCGGCAATTGGGCAGCCGCTTAGAAGGTCATCCAACACCGGTTTTACCTTGGGTTGATGTGGCCACTGGCTCATTGGGACAAGGATTGCCAATTGGTGTAGGGTTGGCTTTAGCAGGTAAATATTTAGACCAGTTACCATACCACATTTGGGTGTTGCTGGGTGATAGCGAAACAGCTGAGGGGTCTGTCTGGGAGGCTTTCGATCGCGCTTCACACTACAGCCTAGACAATCTGATCGCTATTATCGATGTCAATCGTCTAGGACAGCGGGGTCAGACTGAATTAGGCTGGAACACACAAGCCTATGCTGCACGCGCTACAGCTTTTGGCTGGCAAGCAATTGAAATTGATGGTCACGATTTGACGGAGATTGACCAAGCTTTTAGCGCTGCTTTGAGTATCAACGATCGCCCCACTGTAATTATTGCTCGTACCAAGAAAGGCAAAGGTGTAGCCTCCTTGGAAGATTTAGGCGGTTGGCACGGTAAAGCACTCAAACCCGATGCCGAAAAAGAAGCGATCGCCGAGTTGGGTGGTGAACGCCACATCAAAATTCAAGTCAACAAGCCCGAAGAAGAAGGCCAACCAGTTCTAACAGCGAACCCTCAACCGCTGCAACTTCCCACCTATAACAAAGATACCAAGGTCGCAACACGTCGAGCGTATGGCGATGCTTTAGTAGCATTGGGAGCCGCTCAACCAAATGTAGTCGTACTTGATGCCGAGGTCAGTAATTCCACGTATGCTGAAGATTTTGCTGAAGCTTATCCTGAGCGCTACTTTGAAATGTATATTGCCGAACAACAAATGGTTGCAGCGGCGGTGGGTTTGCAGGTGCGAAAATACAAACCCTTTGCATCGAGTTTCGCAGCTTTCTTGAGTCGAGCTTACGATTTTGTGCGGATGGCGGCTGTCTCTCGCGCCAACATTAAATTAGTAGGTTCCCATGCTGGGGTATCCATTGGTCAGGATGGCCCTTCACAAATGGCGCTGGAGGATCTAGCAGCTTTCCGGGCAGTATGGAGTAGTACTGTACTGTATCCCAGCGATGCTAACCAGACTGCTAAATTAGTGGCGCAAATGAGCGATCGCAATGGCATTGTCTACCTCCGCACCACCAGGGAAAGCACACCTGTAATTTATGGTTCTGATGAAGATTTTCCCATTGGTGGTAGTAAAGTAGTCCGTAGTTCAGACAGAGATCGAGCCGCTATAATTGCCGCTGGCATTACTTTACACGAGGCTCTGAAGGCTTACGATCGTCTGAAAAACGAGGGTATTACGGTGCGCGTCATCGATGCCTACTCTGTTAAACCCATTGATGTCAGTACACTTCATCAAGCTGCACGCGATACCAAGGGTAATTTAGTCGTTGTTGAAGACCATTGGCCTGAAGGCGGATTAGGCGCAGCAGTGCTAGATGTTTTTGCGGCTACTAGTAATCATCCTACTTACAATGAATCCCAAGTGCGACTAATTAAGTTGGCAGTCACTGATATGCCAGGTTCCGGCACTCCAGAAGAACTGCTTCATGCTGCCAAAATTGATGCCGATGCCATTGTTGAAGCCGTGAAATCGCAAGTCAGAGAGCCAGTAGGAGCATCAAATTAGTACAACATAGCTCAATAACATAATCCCGTGGTTAAAGCGATTGCCACCTTTCGGGAACGTCGTTCCTCCTTGCTGCGGACAGGCTTCCAGAGCGATCGCACAATCCTATTGCTAGATGACCAAACCAAGTACTAGGGGGAATTTTAATACTTGTGTGTACACCGTAGCCTTGAAAGAGAGGGGAGAGAGGGGAGTGGTTCGTCTTCAATCAAGGGCACAGCAGTGCTGTGCCCCTACAAAAGATGTGGTTTTTTAATCATCTATGTTTGGTATTTGTTGTCAATGTCTAATACGATTTCACGAAAACCTTGATACAGATAGAGATGTCTGGTAGGGGCACGGCAGTCAACTTAACGCGAAACGGGCGGTTAGAAACCGCGTCTACACAAACAAAACCTGCCTACGCAGGTTTCAAAAGCCTTAATTTTCCGTTAGTCCGCGTGGTGCGCCAAGCGCAGCGCAAGCGCGATAGGCGGACTTTGCCTGTGTAGCCGCGAATTCCATTCGCCCAGGCTTAAGTTGACACCAATGGGCAGTGCCGTGCCCTGAACAACTTGTGTGTACACCGTAGCCTGGTAGGAGAGGGAGGCTGGGTGGGTGAGGTCTGCCGAATTCACGTCTGATTAATTTTAGGCAAGCTGGCTTTTTTTAATATATCAATACAGCTTTACATCTATCTAAGGATAGATTTTTATAGATATGTAACATTTATATTCAAAACATATAAAAAGCTGAGTAAAATGGGCAAATTTGCTCTAAATTGCGGCCTCAACTGATTTTTGATATTGCTTTCTGGGTGTCAGCGCATGGATCTTCAAAACTCTGCTTCATCTGCCATCACTTCTGATTCCAATAGTCTCAAAACTGAAATATCTTATGTCCAGGCAATGGAGCATTTAATTGAGGTTGTTCGAGTATTGTCATTAGCACGGACGCTAGAGGAAATCATGGCGATTGTGCGAAAGTCTGCACGTGAGTTGACTGGAGCAGATGGAGCTACTTTTGTCCTACGAGATGGAGATCAATGTTTTTACGCAGATGAAGATGCGATCGCTCCATTATGGAAAGGGCAACGTTTCCCTATGAGCATTTGCATTGGTGGTTATACGATGCGGAACTGTCAGCCTGTTGTGATTAGCGATATTTATGGAGACGAACGAATTCCATTTGCAGCTTACCAACCAACTTTTGTCAAAAGTTTGGCAATGGTGCCCATCAGGATGTGTAACCCCATCGGTGCAATTGGAACATATTGGGCTAAGTTACATCAGCCAACGCTAGAACAAGTCAAGCTTTTACAGGCATTGGCAGACACAACAGCTGTGGCCATGGAAAATGTGCAGATTTATAGTGAACTAGAACAAAGAGTCCGCAATCGCACTGCTACACTAGAAAAAGAAATAGAGGAGTGTCAAAAAGTTGAGGCAGAAGTTAGGCGCTTATCTCTAACAGATGAATTAACTGGACTGTACAATCGACGAGGCTTTTTTCTACTTACACAGCAGCAATTAAAACTTGCTCATCGACGACAAAAGCCCTGTTGTCTGTTATTTATAGATATCGATGGATTGAAGCAAATCAATGATACATTTGGGCACGAAGTTGGCGATCGTGTAATTGTTGATACAGCAGAACTACTAAAACAAACCTATCGAGATTCTGACATCATTGCCCGATTGGGAGGTGATGAGTTCGTTGTATTCATGCCTGAATCTTCAGATTGTACTAATACAGTTTCTGCTCGCCTACAACGGAACGTTGATTTCTTCAATCACAATCGAGGTAGAAGTTATCACTTATCAATCAGTGTTGGAGTGAAACAGTGTTTTCTAAATGAAGATTTTTCATTGGAAAAACTTATATTCCAGGCAGATGAATTGATGTACCAGCAAAAACGTGCCAAGCTAAGTTCTACCAATCAATTTTGTTAACATTCTTAGTCTGAGCGATTAAACATCGATTTATAATAATAAAATTGTGAGCTATTATTCCCAGCTAACTCTCAAGTATCTGCCAGTAATAGTGTGTAGATAGAGGTTTATCTGATATATTTTTGTGAGAGCGATCGCTGTTAATAAATTTTAAAACTTGAGAATTGCTAATGCTTGAGAAAGTATAAAATAAAACTCGAAAAGATGGGTTATGCTTTCTAATAATCATTAATCGCTAATTAGCAAGATAACTCTGGGTTTTTGAGTATCATCATGAACTTAATTGATTTAGTCATCAACGCAATTACTGGCATTGGTAATCCTTTGATTAAAGAAAAAATTCAGCGTAATGAGACAGTAATTAAGTTACTCCAGCAATTTAACCTCGATCCAGAACATCCACCTGCTGATTTTAGCGGTGTTTACGTTTATGCTTTAGTAGAATATGGAGTTGGTAAACCAAAACCATTTCTGGAATTATTCCGACAAGAAACAATTAAACAAGCTTTTCGCACAGCATTAGATCACAATAATCCTTCAATTCTGCTTTCTGAAGTTGATGTTTTTCTTGATGCTTATACATTGGGTGATGAAATCAGAAGCTTAGAAATTGATGTCAGAAGAGAGGTAGCTGCATTTGCCACTGTATTTATTGAAGTTGCCAAACGTAGTCGCACACCTGCTGATGTGTTGATGAGCCAGCAAATTGGTTCTCTACACAAAAGGATTGGGAGTATCCAAGAACAGCTAGAAAGATTGCCCACACTGGAAGGAATTCGCACAGAAATAGCACGGTTGGCGGCAGAAAATTATCCCGCACTAACGGGAACTGTAACTGAAAATAAATGTAGAGCGATCGCCTTAGCTCAGCAGATGCGAGGATGGTTTGATACCTTGGGCTACCGCCTGGAAAAATATGAAATCTGGGCAGAAGAATATTTTGAATGGATTATCAACATCCCAGTACGTCGCAGTTATGACCGGATTGTTGTACGTGGTGTTGCAAAAGAAGTGGGACTGAGTGATGTGATGGCCTTGCGTCAGTCAGTTGAAGCACAAAAAACAGATGAAGGCTGGTTAGTAACTACCCGCCGGATTTCCCGCGCTGCAAGAGATGAAGTCAAGAAACAAGAAAATCATCGCCTTGATTGTTTCACTTTTGACGAACTAATTGACTTAGATGCAGACTTTAATGGCTATCTCGACTGGCTGGAAGCAGAAATCAAACGTCGAAAAATTGACACTAAATATGTACCGCTTGCTTGTACAAAAGAAGAAATCGATCCAATTACCAAGCGACGGATAGCAGTCAGTCATTATGAGGAAGAAGACGGCTGGATTGATGGCTACATCGACCTGTGGCTTGATGACCCCGCCAAAGAGCATATTTCTATTTTGGGAGAATTTGGCACAGGTAAAACTTGGTTTGTCTTTCACTATGCTTGGACTGCATTGCAACGTTACCGCGATGCTCAAAGACGTGGTGTCGAACGTCCCCGCCTTCCTTTAGTAATCACCTTGCGGGACTTTGCTAGAGCATTAAATGTTGAGAATGTTTTGGCAGGTTTCTTTTTTACCCAACACAACATCCGCATCAACAACGAAGTTTTTGACCAACTCAATCGTATGGGTAAATTGCTGCTAATTTTTGATGGCTTTGACGAAATGGCAGCAAAAGTAGACCGCCAACAAATGATTAATAACTTCTGGGAACTAGCAAAGGTAGTAGTTCCTGGTTCTAAAGTTATCCTCACCTGTCGTACTGAGCATTTCCCAGAGGCCAAAGAAGGACGAGCTTTACTGAATGCAGAATTGCAAGCTTCCACTAATAAATTAACTGGAGAAACACCACAATTTGAAGTTTTAGAACTGGAAAAATTTAACGACGACCAAATTCGGCAGGTGTTGTTATACCAAGCTGAACCTGCCACAGTTGAGCAAGTGATGGTCAACCCGCAGTTATTAGATTTGGCCCGTCGTCCAGTGATGACGGACTTAATTTTAGAAGCATTACCAGATATTGAAGCAGGTAAACCTGTGGATATGTCACGAGTTTATCTCTATGCTGTGCAGCGCAAGATGGAGCGAGACATCAAAGCAGAGCGTACTTTTACTTCTTTGGCAGATAAACTCTACTTTTTATGCGAACTTTCTTGGGAAATGCTTTCTACTGACCAAATGAGCCTGAATTATCGGTTGTTCCCAGAACGCATTCGCAACTTATTTGGTTCTATTGTCCAAGCAGAAAAGGATTTAGACCACTGGCATTACGACATGATGGCCCAGACAATGCTTGTCCGCAATGCTGATGGTGATTACACTCCGGCACATAGGTCGCTGTTAGAGTTTTTTGTAGCGTATAAATTTGCAGCAGAGTTGGGGGCTTTAGCTGGTGATTTTACGGAATTGGCAAAAGCGCGATCGCTTATAGATAAAAGTCTTGCACCTGTTGATTATACTTGGTCTGGTTATTTTTCGCCCAGTAGTGGGGCGAACGCACCGCTAAACAAATTTACAAGTGAGTCTTTGGACAAGTTGAGGGAGACTTTTGGCAAAGCGCCACTCACGAAAGCAGTGATGGATTTGTTTGTGCCGATGTTGAATAATAGTGAGTCTCTAATTAGTGCGATCGAGGTAACGCGGGGTAAAAGTGAGGATGAGGTAGCCTATGTTGGCGGAAATGCGGCAACACTAGCCCTAAAAGTCCATAAGGCTGCGTTGGAGGGAAGAGATTTAAGTGGTACTTTGATTAAAGGCACAGATTTTAGTAATGCTAGTTTGCAGAGTGTGAATTTTGCTCAAGCAAATTTAGCCAATTGTGCTTTTACCCAAGCTTTAGGCGCAGTCTTTTCAGTTGCATTCAGTCTAGATGGAAAACTACTAGCTACAGGTGATGGTAATGGCGTAGTTCGCTTATGGGAAACGGCAATAGGTAAAGAAGTTTTAACTTGCAAAGGACATAATAGTACAGTACCTTCAGTCGCCTTTAGTCCTTCTAGTCAAATACTTGCCAGTGGTAGTTACGATCGCACAATAAAACTATGGTCTATTCAGACAGGAGAATGTCTGAAGACTTTGCAAGGTCACACTTCGGGAATACGTGCAATTGCTTTTAGTCCCTGTGGTAAATTACTTGCTAGTAGCGGTAATGAAAATATAATCAGGCTTTGGGATGTTGATACTGGAGAATCCCTGACAGGTTTTCATGGACATACCGATCATATACGTTCAGTCGCCTTTCACCCTTCTGGCATGATGTTGGTTAGTGGTAGTGCAGACAAAACAATCCGAATCTGGGATATTAACAGTGGAGAATGCTTGAAAATTCTTGAGGGTCACACGAATAAGATACGCTCAATTGCTTTAAATTCTACTGGCGAAATTATAGCCAGTAGTGGTAGTGACTGTACAATACGCTTTTGGAATATTAAAACAGGAAAATGCCTAAAGATTCTCCAAGGTCATACTGACACTGTAATGTCAGTTGTGTTTGGTTGTTTCGATCGCATAATTGCTAGTGCTAGTGGCGATCGAACAGTACGACTCTGGGATGTTCAAACTGGAGAATGCTTAAGTGTTATCCAAGAACACACGAATGTAGTACGTTCAGTAGCCTTTAACCCATCTGGTCAAACCTTTGCTACTGGTAGCTATGATAAAACCGTCAAGATATGGGATATCAATACCTGTGAATGCTTAAAAACTGTGCAGGGTCATACCAATTGGATAAGTTCAGTAGCATTGAATGCATCTGGTAAAACTATTGTTAGCGGCGGAAATGATGCAACAATCATCTGGGATACAAACACAGGTAAATCTTTAAAAACCTTACAAGTACATACTAGTTGGGTATTTTCAGTTGCATTTAGTCCCTGCGGTCAGATTGTTGCCAGTAGTGGTGCTGACACAAAAGTAAGATTATGGGATATCAATACTGGTGAATGCTTAACAACTTTACACGGACATACGCACTGCGTGTTCTCAGTTGTTTTTAGTCCTGATGGAAAGCTATTAGCTAGTGGTGGTATTGACCAACAATTGAAGTTATGGTCATCTGAAACAGGTAAATGTCTAAAAACTTTTAATTTAGACAAAGGGACAGTACATTCAGTTGCATTTAATCCCGTTGATGGAACATTGGCTAGCGGGAGTTCTGAATTTACCGTCAAGTTATGGGATATCAATACAGGTGAATGCTTCAAAATTCTCGAAGGGCATACTGCTACAGTTCGCTCGATTAACTTCCATCCTGGCGGTAAAATTCTTGCTAGCGGGAGTTCTGACTGCACAGTCAGGTTATGGGATGTGAACACAGGTAAGTGTTTAAAAATTTTGCAAGGACACTCGAATATCGTGCAGGAAGTAGCTTTTAGCGCTGATGGGCTAAAACTTGCCACAGCTAGTGAAGATTACACTATCAAGTTGTGGGATGTACCAACTGGAGAATGTTTGAGAACACTACAAGGACATACAGCTTGGGTATTTTCAGTTGCCTTCAGTTCTGATGGTGTGACCTTGATTAGTGGTAGTGGAGATGAAACAATTAAAATTTGGGATATTGAAACTGGTGAGTGTTTAAAAACCTTAAAAAGCGATCGCCCTTATGAACGCATGAACATTACAGGCATTAAAGGGTTGACTAGAGGCGAAATTGCTACCCTCAAAGCACTGGGCGCAGTAGAAGACGGAGAAATATAAGTAAAAATTAATTTACTGTAATAAAGTAATATTAAATCCCAAAATAGGGATAAAGAAGGCAGGAGGCAGAGGGGAGAAGGCAGAAGGTTCAATTTAGAAGTGGATTCAATACCTTATACCATTTCACGAAAAATCTGATGTAGATGTAGGTTGGGTTGAGGAACGTAGACGCCGGAGGCGGCTTCCCGAAGGGTAACCCAACACCTCAAAGTCTTGTATGTGTTGGGTTTCACTTCGTTCAACCCAACCTACGCATCTGTTTCATTTTTTCTGGAATTAGTATTACTTAATTGAGGCCACCTTTCTTGAAATTTGGTGTTCTTGTCTTAAACCCTTGTTCCCTTTGGTCACGGGCAGAGGGCAGAAAACAGTATTCCTTCTGCCTCCTGCCTTCTGCCCTCTGCCTTTCTTGATAAAGTAAAATACTCAAAAAGTGGGTGACCTGAGATTCGAACTCAGAACCAGCGGATTAAGAGTCCGATGCTCTACCGTTGAGCTAGTCACCCAAACAAATAACTATCTTAGCAAACTTCTCATCATTTTGCCAGTGCAACAGCCCAAAAAACGCGTTAAAGGGGAAATTGGACGGTAAAGGTGGTTTGGCCTGCTGCACTTTCTACACAAATTGACCCGCCTAAATGTTTGACCATTTTCTGCACTAATGCCAATTCTAATCCGGTGCCGCTATGTTTCCAAGGATCGTGTTTGGAAAGGTGATAGAAAGGCTCAAAAATTCGTGACAGTTCGTTGCTAGTAAGTTCGATTCCAGAACTAGTAATTTGAAGTTGTACTGCGTCGCCTACGAGTTCAGCCGAAACTGTGATGGATTCTCCTGTCGGCGTGTATTTGCAGGCATGGTTGAGCAGTTCGGTAATAATCCGTTCTAGGTCTGTGATGTCTGTTTCTAAAAGTGGGAGTGTGCGATCGATATTTAGGTTTAACTGCTGGCGCTGGCAGTTGGTAACATCTCGAAAAGTTTCAATGATGGGGTGAAGCCAGCTTTGTAAGTCAATGGGAATCAAAGTTGCGGGATTTGGTTCGGCTTCTAAAGATGTGAGTGTGAGTAGGTCGTTAATTAACTTGCTCTCTCGCGCACATTCGTTATGCAATATCTGTAAAAGCTGCGGAACTATTTCTATATCTAATATTTGTTCTGGTGCAAGCACACTTTCGAGGGTTTGAGATGCAAGGCTGATGCTGGTTATTGGTGTTCGCAGTTCTTGGGACAGTGTTCTGAGAAATTCATTTTTGAGTCGTTCGCGTTTTTCTAATTCTTTTACCTGTGCCTGGGTTTTTTGGTAGAGTTGCCCTTGGCGAATAGCGATCGCACATTCATTTGCTATCTGCTGCACTAGCCCAACTTCAAATTCATCAAAGGACTCTTGTGTTGGTCTTGTCAACCAAATATTTCCCAAAATTCCTTGAGTATCGAAAATTGGACAAGCCATCTGAGCAACAACTAACAATTTTGGTTGCCATCCAGGTACAATTTCCAAAAATTGCAAAGGTTGTTTTTGCAAAAGTGGTTGATAAACTTCGGGACGCTCTGCAATTTCTTTGGTCAATCCCAAACACTTGGGTAAATTAGTACTGTACTCGTAAGTAATATGTACCTGGGTTTGACAGGTGTTATAAAGTTCAATTTGGCAACGGTCAAGGTTGAGTAAGTATACTAATTCCTGGGTAACTGTTTGCAAAACCTGAGTTTCATCGACACTATCGCGGATTTGCTCCGTCATCTGTCGCACTAAGGTTTGAAAGTTTCTTACTTGCTGCAACTGATTGATGTGTTTTTGTTTGTGCAACTCGATTTTGACTTTGAAATCGTTGAGTTGCTGATGAAGTTCTGACTGTTGAATAGCAATGCCGATTTGAGTTGCCAGCTGTTTGAGCAAGTTAGTTTCCATTTCTTGCCATTGACGCGGCTGATGGCAATGCTGAGCAATTAATAGTCCCCACACATCTTGCTTCAAAAAAATTGGTACTACTAGATTTGCTCTCACGTGCAAAGATGCCAGGAAATCTATATGGCAAGGATGTAACCCCGCTGTATGAATATCTTCAATAACTTGAGTGTAACCCTGATTATATTGTTGTTGATATTGGCTACCAAAGCAGGGATCGGCGATGTTTTTTCCTAACAGGGGATCGCTATTAGCCACAGTTGATTCGGCAATCACCACTCCGTTACTATCAGCACTAAAGCGATAAATGAGCACGCGATCGCTCTTTAAAAACTGCCGCAGCTCTTGTGTTGTCTGATGGAGAATTGTCTCTAATTCTACAGATTGGTGAATCCTACAGGCGATCGCTTCTATGAGTTGCTCCCGTTGTGCCTGGAGTTCTACTGCTTGTTCTGCTTCCTTAATAGAAGTAATATTACTGCTAGTACCAATTAATCGATAAATTCTGGAGTTTGCATCCCGTAATGGAGTCAAAGTGGTACTCCACCAAGTTGGAACACCTTGGAACTGCAAACATTGTTTGTAAGAAATAGTTTTGCCAAATAGTACACAGTCAGCGTAACGCTGACGCACCCTCGCAGCATCAATGGGCGAGAGAATATCCTCTGGTTTTTTGCCCCGCAGATCGTCTGAAGTTATGCCTATCCAACGCTCATGAGTGGGATTGAGTGCTACATATCGAAAATCTCCGTCCTCTAGCACATCCACCACAAATATTGATGCCTGCACAGAATCGTACATACTCAGTAGAAACTGCTCGCTGCTACTTGTTTTATCTACTTCTGTGCCGAAGATAACCTGAGGAGGCGGTAATTGTGTCAGTTGTATAGTTGATTCAGTCGGATTTATATTCATGCGAGAGTCCCTGTCTGGTATTACTGACTCTTCTCGGCGCTCTCTTGTTGTTGTGGTTGTAGTAGATGCAGTTGCGCGCCTCAGGCAAAGTGTTGTCAGCTGTTGCTCGTGGAAATTTGGATCTTTCTCTACTTCGCGATCGGAAATTTGGGAAAGCTAATAGGAGTCAGCTTAACAAATCCTGCTTTTTGAAGGCGAAAATGTATTTGCAGGTGAGACAAAATTACTAGATTTTGAACCGTTTTTCCAGAATTGTTGCATATCCTTAGGTGCAATCATCAAGTTTTATCAATTAAATTAATAATTCTTAATATTTTAAATGGGGCATAGGGCATTGGGCATTGGGGAAGAAGAGTGGAGTTCAAAGGTTCGTCGTTGAATATCAAAGGTTCGTAGGCGGCCATAAAACATTCGTTGTTAAATATCAAAGACTCATCCACTATTCCCCATGCCCCATGCCCAATGCCCAATGCCCAATCCATGATTCACGATCGCAATTTATGAGCATTGATTCCAGTCAGCATACCAACCAGCAGCCAAGTAATAGCTAATCCGATGACTTCACCTAAGAATAAGTGAGTCAAGCGGCGTAAAACAATCCCAACAGCAGAACCGAAAGGAATGGCAATTGCCCAACTTGCCGAAGAGACAAATATCCATCGCCACATCACAGAGGCGGGCTGGGAAATTGCTAACCATTGTGTTAAACCAATTCCTAAGCCGCCAAGTCCTCCATAAATTACCCCATAAAGAATTCTCAAAGGCAGAAATTGAGTGCTAAATACAAACCAACCCAAGCCACCAATACCGATGGCAGTGATGATACTCCAACCCAAAAGACTTGACAAAATCCACCTGATACAAACTAGAGGTTGCTTGAGAAGCAAACCTTGAAAAAGTGCGATCGCAAATCCGCCGATAGCAGCTTCTAATACTCCAATATCAGGCTTTTCACCAATTTCAATTAACAACAAACTCAACAAAAAACCGCTAAAAGTAGCTAAAGTCCAGAGAAAATTAAAGTTGAATAATGGCATCGAGGAAACTGGGAATTGGGGACTGGGGAGATGGGAGGCTCTTGAGGCAGGGGAAAAGGTTAAAGGGAAAAGGGAAAAGGAATAAATTTAATCTTTCCCCGTGCCCAATGCCCCATGCCCAATGCCCAATGCTCCATGCTCCATGCCCAGTCCCCAATCCCTAATCCCCAGTCCCTTTTGTAAACATGTCAAGAAAAGCTTTGCGTCGCTGTTGAGGTGATTCGGGTACGATGTAACCCCACAGACTCTCCCAATAAAAAAAGGAGATCCCGTCAAAATTGCGATCGCGTACTGCTTGCACCTGTGCTTTAATTTGGGGCATTTTTACTGGATTATGCACCGTTCCAGATAATATACCAATTCCAACCGGAATTAAAGTTTGAGCCAGTTTTACAGATGGTTGTTCGAGTTGAGCGATAAAAGAGTTTTTGTCACTTCGATATACCTGCAAAATTAACTCATCAACTAAGCCTTTTTTTACCCAATTTTCCCAGTCTTGCAAATAGTATTTATAGGCAAAAGCTTGGTAGTTGGGAGACAAAGATATTTTAGCTTTTGGGTTGGCTGCCTTAACAGCTTGATAGATTTCTGCCATGAAATCAGTAATTTTGTCTGCTCGCCAGCGCATCCATTCTGTATTGAAAGGATCGTTTGGGGGATTTTTGCCTTGATGTTCTTGTTGATAAAGTTCTATAGTGAAGCGATCGTAACCAAACTGTACAGGCATCCCAAAGTGATCGTCAAGTTGAATACCATCAACATCGTAATTTTTGACTACTTCCACAATTAGCCCTTGGATAAATTCTTGCACTTGTGGATGTAAAGGATTTAACCATGCTTGCTTATTTACTAAGCCATTGTCGATTTCTTCTGGTGGGGTATCTTGAATAGAATTCACACCTTTTTGCCCAATTGTCAACCAGTCAGGATAACGCCTTGCTAATTCTGAATAATGCGGCGTCATAAATCCATATTCAAACCAGGGAATCACTTTCAAATCTTTATTTTTGGCAAGTCTGACTATCTTTGTTAAAAGATCTTGTCCACCATGCATAAACTTGACTAAAGGTTGAGTATCTGAGCCTGTGGTCATTTTAGCTACAGTACTCTGATAGAAAGTATGCCCTCGGTTCCAAACTACAGGATAAATTGTATTAAAGTTGAGAGCTGATAATTGATTGAGAGCGCGATTAATTCCCCAAGGTACAAATAGTACACCACTAGCAACATTAGTCAGCCAAACACCGCGAATTTCTGTACTTAAAGGACTTGTTTTTTGAGAATAAACTAGACCTGAAGAGTGTGAAAAAACTGTTATGGTGATTACTAATCCCAAACACAAAAAGTAAGAAAAAAAACGGCGTGCAACCTGATTCATTTGTCAGCGTTATCGAATGCGATCGCAATATTATATATAACTACGAAATTAAATTATAATTCTCCGGAATATGTGAATAAATGATGATTAAATTCCCTAAAAGCTGCAATCAGATATAGTTAAATTTACTACAAAAAAAGAAGTCAATGTTGCGATCGCCAGCACTGACTCCTATCCCCTACATATTTTATTTTTTTGTCAGTTGCTTATTTGTCAATCGGCACCCTGAGCATCAGCGCACCCACCCAGTCATTCGTGGGGCCAGGTGCAAAATTGGTGTGACAGAGCGCACACTCCGCCCTAAAATTGCTGAGAGGGATTGAGCGTCGATAGTACCAATCGCCGTCCACACGTTCGACGGATGTGTATGCCTGTCCCCCTGCCAACGCTAGCGAATGTGCCTGACGCTCGAAGGCGTCGCGGGGGCGATCGCTTTCTTCGAGTGGCTGTAATGTGCCCACCAGCCGCATATCCTTATTCTTATCGTTAAATATCAGCGAGATGGAGTCCTTGCCCTCCTCTACATTCTGTGGCGTGGTTTCGTTGAACTCCTGCGTCAGCGCGGCGAACAACGTGGCGAGCATGAGATCGCTTGTACGTTGGGCAAACTCAACTTTCTGAGGTGGGGGTGGGATGTCAAAACCACGAGCAACTGTCGTTAGACCGCAGCTGATGACAATTACCAGCACAAAAATCCCATAGTTGACTAGCTTTCTCAGACGCATCCGGTTATCCTTTATCTTCGTATTGTTTATAACTCCGCAATTTGAAAGCACGGATAGAAGCTTGGCCCAGATTTTCATCAAAGCCCAGCTATCCAATTGATCCATTCACAATGGTGTTGTGTAGGAAATTCAATAGTTCAAATTACTTACGTATAATCCTACTCATATCATCAGGGAAAACACAAGTCTTTCAATCGTCTTTTTGATACCTTAATAAACAAAATGCGTTGGGTGGCGATCGCCACCCAACGCTATACTTTTATATGGCTTTTTACATTCAGTGAAAACCCTGAACTTTATAAACTCTTTATCTCACTGTTTTCTTAAAATCTTTCCACACCTTCAAATTGCTTGATAGACGATGCATTTGCGGCCTCGCCACAAGTTCGTGGTGTCGGGAATATCTTTTCAGGATTTGCTAAACCTTGAGGGTTAAAAACTTGCCTTATCCATTGCATAGTTTCTAAATCAACTTGGGTAAACATTTCTGGCATATAGCACTTTTTCTCTGCACCAATGCCATGTTCGCCAGAAATACTACCACCAACTTGGACGCAAAGTTTGAGAATTTTACCTCCCATTTCTTCGACTTTTTCTAATGCTCCAGACACAGAATTATCATAAAGAATTAGTGGATGAAGATTGCCATCACCAGCGTGAAATACGTTTGCAACCCGGTAACCATATTGTTGACTTAACATCTCAATTTCATGCAGCACATAAGGTAACTGAGTCCGGGGAATCACACCGTCTTGCACATAATAATCTGGGCTTAAATGCCCAGCAGCAGCAAAAGCAGCTTTACGTCCTTTCCATAATTTCAATCGCGTTTCTGGGTCGCTAGCAGAAGTGACATTACGCGCACCATTCTTTTTACAAATTTCTGTAACTCGCTGTTTATTGCCTGCAACTTCTACTTCTAAACCGTCAATTTCTATGAGCAAAATAGCAGTAGCATCGCGGGGATAACAATTAGTTGCTACAACGTCTTCAACGGCGTTGATACTAAAATTATCCATCATTTCCATCCCGCCAGGAATTATTCCAGCGCTGATGATGTCAGAAACAGTAGCCCCAGCAGCTTCAATACTAGTAAAATCTGCTAATAATACACAAATTGATTCTGCACTTTTGAGAATTCGTAAAGTAATTTCTGTAGCAATTCCTAAAGTACCTTCAGAACCAACAAAAACACCAGTTAAATCATAACCAGGCATTTCTGGAATTTGTCCGCCTAAATCAACAATTTCCCCTAACGGCGTGACAATTTTTAATCCTAAAACGTGGTTAGTGGTTACACCATATTTGAGACAATGCACTCCCCCAGAATTTTCTGCAATATTTCCGCCAATAGAGCAAATAATTTGACTCGAAGGGTCAGGAGCATAGTAAAAACCTGCACCACTAACGGCTTGTGTTACCCAACTATTAATCACCCCTGGTTGCACAACTGTGCGTTGATTTTCCAAATCAATGCTAAGGATTTGCCGCATTAAAGAAGTGACAATTAAAACTGAATCTTCTAAAGGCAAAGCGCCGCCAGATAAACCTGTACCAGAACCGCGTGCTATGAACGGGATAGAGTATTGGTTACATATTTTCACAACTTCGGCAACTTGTTCTGTAGTTCTCGGTAAAACCACCACACCCGGAGGTTGACGATAGCCGGTTAAACCATCGCATTCATAAGTAATAAGTTCCTCACGGCGTTGCACCACACCATTTTTGCCAAGTACAGCCTCAAATGCTTTGATAATGGGCTTCCAGTTACGTTGTTTTTTATCTTGGGTAAGCATAGGTTTTACAGTTAAAGGTAGATGTTTAAGCCTGGTTGATATGGCTGTAATTACCATTGTTGCAAGAATAGCAGCCAAGAGTAAGTAAAAAGCGACCACATTTGATGTAGAGTAAGTGCGATCGTATTTATCTTGACTAATAATTTGGATGGGTGCATGGAAGGCGATCGCATCACTTGTATTTATTAATTGAGGATATGCATTTAAGAGATATCAAGAAATGATAATCATAATTATGCAAATTACTGCTTAAAGCTTGACAAACTACTAATCAATAAACATACCTCTTTTGTCGATAATCCGCTCTTGCCCACCAATTTCGACTTTTGCTTGCCCATTCCTAAAAGAATAAGCCATCTTAAACATAGGCTTAATTACCCAAGAACCCTTTTCGTCAATATACCCCCACTTGCCAACACTTTCACCACCGAATAAGCTCTCCCTTCTATCAATATTAACTGCTGCCCGTCCTTCGGAAAATTCGCGAGCCATGTCAAACAGTGCTTGAATAACTAACTTCCCTGTCTGGTCAACATAACCGTACTTGTCACCAATTTTGACCAACTTTGGTGAGGCAACAGCTAATTGTAAACCTAGTTGAGCTAGGTTTGAAACTTGAAATTTTTGTGAAAAGATAGGCGATTCTAGTCTTAGTTGAGCTAGCTTGAGAGCTTGCATTTTTACTGAGGTAACAGATGATTGTGAATTGAATAAAGCCAGTTGTAAAGCTTGCAATGCCTCGTCTGCATTTTTGTATCGCTGGCGGAAATCACGTTGCACCATTTTTGTTAAAAAATTCGCTAGTCCATCGTTAATTTGAGCATAATCACGCCACCTTAATTCTAAAGTCTCAAATTTTGGTAGTTGTTGTGGCGTTAATCCAGTCAAAGCTTGGATTGCTGTCATTCCTAAAGCATATACATCACTGCAAAGCTGAGGATGCCCTTCCCATTGCTCACTTGGCATATAGTCACGAGTACCAATGGTTATTGTGCTGCTGATTTGTCCTTGAATATTGACTTTGGGTGTGCTTATTTCTTTGATTGCTCCAAAGTCAATGAGAACAAGCTTATTATCAAAATATCGTCGCATCAAATTTAATGGCTTAATATCTCGGTGAATTACATTATGTTGATGGACAAAAGCTAGCACCTCCAAAATTTCTTGTAAAAGTTGAATTACATCAGCTTCACTCCACGGTTTTCCTGAAATGATTTCGTTACTCAGGTCATGGCCTTCAATGAATTCCTGGACAAGATAAAATTCTCTATTTTCCTCAAAAAAGTCATACAGTTCAGGAATTTGTGGATGTTCTTTACCCAATTTAAATAGAATTGCCGCTTCCTTCTTAAATCTTTGCTCTGTGTCTAGGTCTGGCGTTGAGGGTCTTATCAACCGTTTGATAACACATTTATACTTAGGTATGACTGGTAGATCCTGTGGGTATTCAGCCAAATACGTTTCTCCAAACCCACCTGATCCTAATTTATCTACAATTTTGTAACGCTGTCGCAGTATATATCCAATCATGATGCTGATGCTAGATGCCCCTTTGTGTAGATTTTGGCACAATTTATCCTCTAACAGCATCCTTGCTGCTAAATACTCTCTTATCCTCAATAAACTAAGCTAGAAATAACACTTTTAACACTAGATAAAATCATGGTTGAGCAACTTCTAATCAATAATGATGATTACTATGTGCCAGATGCCAACCAGTTAGTCACTGAAGATGATACACCTGTGGATAATTTTGCTTCAGAAAAACAACAACGTCTCTTAGTTGGCTCTCTTTACAGTTCTGCACAGCAACATACTTTTTTAGCAGCAGCGAATGTTGGCATTTACCATACAGACGGTCAACCAGCAATTGTACCCGATATCTTTCTCAGCTTGGATGTGCAAGTGCCTGAAAATTGGTGGGAAAAACAAAATCGTTGTTATATGGTTTGGCGTTTTGGCAAACCTCCAGAAGTCGTAATTGAAATTGTCTCTAATAAAGAAGGTGATGAACTAGGTAAAAAGCTACAAATTTATGAACATATGCGGGCTAGTTACTACATCATATATGACCCAAATCAACAATTAGGAGAAAAAGTAGTACGCGTTTATGAATTGAGAGGAAGACGTTACTTTGAAAGTCAAGAAACTTGGCTTGAACAAGTTGGTTTAGGTATAACTTTATGGGAAGGTGAATTTGAAAGTAGACACGATAGTTGGTTACGCTGGTGTCAGCAAGACGGAACTATTCTACCAACTGGAGATGAACGCGCTTCCCAAGCCGAACAACGCGCCTCCCAAGCTGAACAACGCGCACAAATTCTAGCAGAAAGGCTACGGGCTATGGGCATAGATCCTGACACTATATAAGGCACTCATGTAAAGATGCAAACAAAACTTTGCGTCTTTGCAGCTTTACATAAACAAAAAAAATCTCACAACTTTGTACAATTTATAAACTCATGTATTCGCTGCCAAACCTTCTCTAATAAATCAGAAGCGTCTGCATCAAACCACTCAATTTGTGGATATGCTTTAAACCATGTGCGTTGTCGCTTGGCAAATTGTCTTGTATGCAAAACTGTTAATTCTTTCGATTCATTTAAGGAAATATCCCCAGCTAAATATTGTTTGATTTCTTGATAGCCTAAAGTATTCAACAAAGACAAATCAGCGCCATATTTTTGACAAAGATACTCCACTTCAGCTACCAAACCATTTGCTATCATTTGTTCAGTACGCTGTTGAATACGAGCGCCTAATTTTTCAATATCGCAATCCAACCCAATTTGCAAAATCGGATAATTTGGCGGATTCTCCCCTTGCTGTTCTGAAATTGGATATCCAGTAATATAATATACTTCTAATGCTCGTAAAGTTCGCACTGAATCATTAGCATGAATTTTTTGTGCAGCAACGGGATCGACTTGTTGTAACATTGCATAGAGTTGATTTTGTCCCAGAGATTCCAGTTGCGATCGCAATTCATTCTGCGGTGCCACACGAGGAATTTTCAGCCCTTGGACAATAGAACGTATGTATAAACCAGTACCACCAACCATGAAGATAGGTGACACAGATGGAAGAGAATTGATTAAGGCTTGCGCTTTTTGTTGGTAGTCTGCTACTGTCATCGTGTCTGTCGGGTCGCAGATATCTATTAAATAGTGCGGCACTAATTTTTGTTCGGCCATACTTGGCTTTGCCGTACCAATATCAAACTCCCGATAAACCTGGCGAGAGTCAGCACTGAGAATTACAGAACCCAACCGCATTGCCAAAGCCAAAGCCAACCCCGACTTACCTGTTGCCGTCGTCCCACAAATTACAATTAATTTTGTCATTAGTCATTAGTCATTAGTCATTGGTTATTGGGCATAGGGCATTGAGAAGTGTTGGAGGTGTGGGAGGATGGGGAAGAAATCTTTCCCCCCACACTCCCCACACTCCCCACACTCCCCTGCCCCTCCGCCCCTCCGCCCTCTTACACGGGACTGCAACCCCTGTATAAACTTCTCTTGAAAATGCCCTACAGACGCCAGCAAGGCTTTTGTGTTACAATTTTGGAGTGTTTTTACTTTTATTTGCCTTTCGGCGAGTTAAACCCCACGCATCAGGAGAATTTACATGACGAGCAGTTACAGTGCCGATCAGATTCAAGTTCTGGAAGGTCTGGAAGCCGTCCGCAAACGACCAGGAATGTACATCGGTACTACAGGGCCGCGAGGACTCCACCATTTAGTTTACGAGGTGGTGGACAATTCAATTGATGAGGCTTTGGCGGGTTACTGCACCCATATAGAGGTGGATATCAATGCTGATGGTTCTGTAACTGTAACAGATGATGGTCGCGGTATTCCCACAGATACTCACTCACGAACGGGAAAATCAGCTTTGGAAACCGTGATGACGGTACTGCACGCCGGGGGTAAGTTTGGCGGCGGTGGCTATAAAGTTTCTGGAGGATTACATGGAGTTGGTATTTCTGTAGTTAATGCCTTATCTGAGATTGTAGAAGTTACAGTTTGGCGAGATAAAAAGGTTCATACCCAACGCTATGAACGGGGCACACCAGTTACCGATTTGCAAGTCAAGCCTTATAAAGAAGCTAGAACTGGAACTTCTGTCACCTTCAAGCCAGATACCCAAATTTTTACCACTAGCATTGAGTTTGATTACATTACTTTATCAGGTCGCTTACGGGAATTAGCGTATCTGAACGCTGGTGTCAAAATTACCTTTACTGACCACCGCCTAGAATTACTCAAAAGCGATACACCCAAGGTAGAATCCTACGAATACAAGGGTGGTATTAAAGAGTATATCTCTTACATGAACCGTGAAAAGCAACCACTACATGAAGAGATTATCTATGTCCAGGGCGAACGGAACAACGTTCAAGTGGAAGTTTCTTTACAGTGGTGTACTGATGCTTATACGGATAATGTGTTAGGCTTTGCTAACAATATTCGCACGGTTGATGGTGGTACGCACTTAGAAGGGTTGAAAGCAGTTCTGACTCGCACGTTAAATGCGATCGCCCGCAAGCGAAATAAAATTAAAGAAAATGAACCCAACCTGAGTGGCGAACACGTCCGCGAAGGTTTAACGGCGGTAATTTCTGTAAAAGTCCCCGATCCAGAATTTGAAGGACAAACCAAAACCAAACTCGGTAACACCGAAGTCAGGGGAATTGTCGATTCTTTGGTAGGAGAAGTGCTCACCGAATATCTAGAATTTCACCCCAGTATCGCTGATGCGATTTTAGATAAAGCCATCCAAGCTTTCAAAGCCGCAGAAGCCGCGCGTCATGCACGGGAATTAGTCAGACGCAAATCGGTACTGGAATCTTCACCATTACCTGGTAAATTGGCAGATTGTAGTTCTCGCGATCCCAGCGAATCAGAAATTTTCATCGTAGAAGGGGACTCAGCCGCTGGAAGTGCCAAGCAAGGGCGCGATCGCCGCACTCAAGCGATCTTGCCTCTACGTGGTAAAATTCTCAACATTGAAAAAACCGACGACGCCAAAATTTATAAAAATAACGAAGTTCAAGCGTTAATTACAGCACTCGGTTTAGGTGTCAAAGGCGAAGAATTCGATTCCACCCAACTGCGCTATCACCGCATCGTGATTATGACTGACGCTGACGTAGATGGAGCGCACATCCGGACTTTGTTGTTAACTTTCTTCTATCGCTATCAGCGATCGCTCATTGAACAAGGCTTTATTTATATTGCTTGTCCGCCACTGTTTAAGGTAGAACGCGGGCGCAATCATGAATATTGCTACAGCGATCGCGACAAAGACCAAGTTATCGCCAAATTTCCAGCCAACGCCAACTACACCATCCAACGCTTCAAAGGTTTGGGTGAAATGATGCCACAACAACTCTGGGACACCACAATGAACCCAGAAACTCGCAAAATGAAGCAAGTCGAAATTGAAGACGCCGCCGAAGCCGATCGCATTTTTACTATTTTAATGGGCGATCGTGTCGCACCTCGAAGAGAATTCATTGAAACCTATGGTTCTAAACTCAACTTCACGGATCTAGATATTTAATTCAATTTTTTCTCATCACTCTAATAATTTGTGACCCTGGTAATGGGTAATGGATAGAAAATCTATTACCCATTATTTTTTGATTACTGCTATTATTTCCATCTTTATCCAAAGGTAAATCTTAAAATTTAACCCAGGCAAAAGACAACAGGCAACAGGGTTATCGAAGAATACAATTCAGATAAAAGGACAATCCTTACCTAGAGAAGCAATTGCTCAGTATCCTTAAAATTTACTATAACTGTACTGCTACATAATTAAAAATCGAAAAACTTAAGTCTTTTGACTGATGGCAAACTAAAAAATTGGTCAATGTTTTGTTTTAATATTTTTTCTGACTACAAACTATACCGTTAGATAAGTGACTATATTCATCAATTCATTAATTATTGTCAATAATTACCTATTCAACTGGATTTTAAACAAAGTTATGAAAGTGACTAAAGACATAGTAGGAAAAATATTTTTTAATATTGTTGGCATAAGTAGTTTGGTTGCTCTGTCTGCTTGCGCTGAGCCTGTCACTGAAACTCCCACAGCAACTATCCCTCCGGTTACTCAAACCCCCATAACAACTCCTTCTCCCATCACACAAACTCCCGCTCCCAGCCAAAATTTAGCAGAGCTGGCAAAATCAGCAGTAGCTCAGGGACAGTTTCAAACTCTCATAAAAGCAGTGGGAGCCGCCGGCATAAATGAACAATTGACTACACCAGGCCCTTACACAGTTTTTGCACCTACTGACGCAGCTTTCTCTGCTTTACCAAAAGCTACTTTAGATAAACTTTTACAACCTGCTAACAAGCAACAATTAGTCAGGCTTTTGGCTTACCACGTTATACCCGGTCGAATTACCTCCCAAGAGTTAAAATCCGGACAAGTAAAAACTATGGAAGGCACTCCCGTAAAAATTACAGTCGATCCTAGTACTAAAACTATAACCGTCAACAACGCTAAAGTGACTCAGCCCGATATCCCAGCTAGCAATGGCATCGTTCACATAGTTGACCGGGTAATTGTTCCACCCAATTTTCCCGCAAGTTTAAATGCCACGCCAACACCACGGTAGTTGGAAAAAGTTAATACATCTATGATTTCTCAAACCTGACTTGACCTTTTTTAGGACAAGGAGAAAAATAAAAACTCCTTTTTCCTAAGGTTTTGGGAACTTATAAATTCAAGCCCGCAAGAATTATAATTCATTAATACATATACTACAAGAAAAACTCAATTTTTCAGTTAGCAACTCATCATATAATTTTATTTATTGTAAAGATTTAAAAAAACCAATGTTAAAGTACCAATAAAATACCAACATTGTTGGAAGCCAGTCAATGAATACCTTGTGTCCCAACTCGCTGACTTAATTGCGCCCACCAGTGAGAAACACATTTGTTATGCTTGAATAACATAACTAAATATCATCTATCAAACAACAGTTAATAAGTATCTTGAGGATTTCTCATAATCAGATGACAAAACCATCAGAATTTACTGGATGAGAAGTATTTAAAATAACAAATACTTTACGTAAAAAAGCTTCTTAACCAAGTTATCAGGCAAATCTTTGATTTTTCTTTGCTCAATACAATGCCTAGTGGGAGCAAACACCATCTGACTGAAAACTTGTTAATATCTTCATGTACTACCCTGGAAATAGCTATTGCATCGCATGTATTCAATGTACTTCTGCCTTAGGTAAACTAATATCAACGATTTTTCAGGGCAAATCATTTTTGAATTGATTAAAATATCGTTGTATACAATAAGAAGAGTTTGTCAAGTTTCATAGGGCTGAAATCGCCACAGTGCGCTAACGTGTGAATAAGACCAAATTAGTTAAACCTAAAGCGATCTGCTATCAGGTCGATTCTGCGACAACCTCAACTCCTCAGTTAAGGTAATGATTACGCAAAAGGTTAACTTATTTTAGGCAAGTACCACGGCTGTTGTTGTATTTATTCATAGGAAAACCCACTTTGATCCAAGGACTGATAATTTATGAAGGAAATGTAAAATAGGTAGGTTAAGGCTTTTCACCTGAGTTAACATAACAATGCACTCTTTCTCAGTAATTAATGTTGTGTAAAATACATGAAATCGAGCCAAACAAAGTGTACTTAACTTTTAAACGTAATCAAAGAACCACTGCAATTCCGAGAAGTCTAGAAAATATTTAAGGGTGTAATTCCCGTGTTTAATGTCTTTTTGGTAAAAGTGGCTAACACTTGTTTAATAAATTCATGATCGATACACAAAATAGAGTGCAATTTCTGTGAAACAGGCTACAATCGGAAGAGTCTTTACTACGAAAATCTGCCAAAAGTCTGAATTTGTTTGTATCAAGTTGGCAAGTTTTTGGTAAAGGTGAGTCTTTTTTTAAGACCAGTCCTTAAAAAATATGTGTGATAGCAACACATATGACATTTACTTTCATTGAGCAAGTCACCTTTTAGTAGTGACTTAAACTAAAGTAAAAAGCCCTCCAACAGAGGTGCAAAAGTGCCGAAAATATTTTTGGTAAATCTGCCAAAAAGTTTATTTTCGGTTGTCAACAAGCTCGTTTTAAAGAGCATTAAACACATCTTGAGTAATTGATTCTGCAAGGAGCATGAGGAACGCGGCATGAACCAGGCTAACAACGTACTCGAAAGCATATATCAGCCTGACCTAGAAATAATGAATCAGCCTGAGCTCGAGTTAGAAGAACTCTTAATTGATGATGAAGAGGACTTGCTGATCGTAGATGAAGGTGAAGATGAGTTTTTAGAGCCTCAGTCTGATGAGGACGACGCAAAGTCTGGAAAAGCCGCTAAATCGCGTCGTCGGACACAAAGCAAGAAAAAGCACTATACAGAAGATTCGATTCGGCTTTACTTGCAAGAGATTGGTAGAATTCGTCTATTGCGGGCAGATGAAGAAATTGAATTGGCCCGTAAAATTGCTGATTTGCTCGAATTAGAAAGGGTACGGGAAAGACTTTCAGAACAGTTAGATCGCGATCCTCGCGATAGTGAATGGGCAGAAGCCGTGCAACTGCCACTACCAGCTTTTCGTTATCGCCTGCATGTTGGACGCAGGGCGAAAGACAAGATGGTGCAATCTAACTTGCGTCTTGTAGTTTCAATTGCTAAGAAATACATGAATCGTGGTTTGTCATTCCAAGACTTAATTCAAGAAGGCAGTCTTGGTTTGATTCGCGCCGCTGAAAAGTTTGACCACGAAAAGGGTTATAAGTTTTCTACCTACGCTACATGGTGGATTCGTCAAGCAATTACCCGCGCGATCGCCGATCAATCCCGCACAATTCGTCTTCCTGTCCATCTTTACGAAACCATTTCTCGAATTAAGAAAACTACCAAATTATTATCTCAAGAAATGGGTCGCAAACCCACGGAAGAAGAAATCGCCACTCGTATGGAAATGACCATTGAGAAGTTGCGGTTTATTGCTAAATCAGCCCAATTACCTATTTCATTAGAAACGCCCATTGGCAAAGAAGAAGACTCTCGCTTGGGCGATTTTATTGAATCCGATGGTGAAACACCAGAAGATCAAGTTTCCAAAAATCTGCTGCGCGAAGACCTAGAAAAAGTCCTCGATAGTCTTAGCCCTCGCGAACGCGATGTTCTCAGACTACGCTACGGCTTGGATGATGGTCGGATGAAGACACTTGAAGAAATTGGGCAGATTTTCAACGTCACTCGCGAACGCATTCGTCAAATTGAAGCGAAGGCACTCCGCAAGTTACGTCATCCAAATCGCAACAGCGTTCTCAAGGAATATATTCGGTAATCAAGAGTCATTTATCAATAGTCATTAGTGAATAAACTCACAAATGGCTAATAAAAAACAAATAAAAACCTGGTAGTGGGTAATCACTCCAGGTTTTTTTATTTATGGGTCATTTCAGATATTAAAACTTATACCAATTTGAAATTTGAAAAATGAATTTGCAGAACCCTTTCTGGAAAAGAAATTCTCAATTCAAAATCTAAAATTCAAAATGGTATTAGAGGATACCCCAGAAGTGCAAGAAACCTTGGCCAGAAAAAAGTTCAACTAATACTGCCGCTAAAAAGCCAATCATTGCTAGGCGGCCGTTCCAAATTTCTGCTTGTGGAGTAAAGCCCCAACGCCAAGCATTACGATCTTCAACTACAGGAGTAGTGACTTTTGTTGTTGCATTTGTCATGGTTATCACTCCAAATTCTATTTTTAACTTTTATTGCCTTACGTAAACTAATATAACAAATATTTTAATAAAAACAACGATTATTATATTTTTGTTGCAATGTCTTGACATTGGATGTGGTAGTAAATCAACAAGTATTAAAACATCTATCTTTCGATACAACTATTTAAGACTTTTGTAGAGCAGAGTAAATTATTGAGATTTTTTATCAATTATTTTAACATCTAAGCAGTTATGGATGGCTATAATCTTTGAAAAACAAGAATTTAAATTCCAAATAATATGTATTAACTATGAATTAATTAGTATTTATTAGCATTAATTTAGAAATCTAGGGTACGGTTCATAGGTTAAAAGTCCGTTGTTTAGCAATCTTGTAGTTGAAGACTTAAATAATTAACAGTGGTTGCGATCTACCCACTTACTAAAAGTATTAATTTAGCTTTGTCATCAAGATAGTTAAGTTAGAGTTATTACAAATAAAACTAATTTATAATTTAAAGCAATTTCTATTTAATAAATTAATGCTTAGACTGTTTGTTAGTAGATCAAAAAACTTATGAACAAACAGCAAACTAATGACTTTGAGAAAATTGTCCTTACTGGTTTTATGGTTAGTCTAGCTAGACAGTTCACAGATATTTCTTATGCTAAGGAGTTGGCACAATTAATAGAAAGGCAAGGGTTGGTAAAGCTACCTCAACCACAAAATCAAGACAAAAGCGTTTTGCTTACCGCACGTGTGGAAGCTCGTTATAAAGCTATGAATAAGGTTATAGCTGAATATCAAATAACACAAGTTCTAGAACTAGCATCTGGTTTGTTATCGCGTGGACTTGTGATGTCTAGCAATCCGAATATTACTTTTATTGAAAGTGACTTGCCACAGATGATTCGTTGCAAACAGCAACTAATTCAGCAACTAGTCGGGGAACGTCCTAACCTGCATTTTCTAGAAATTGATGCTACTAGCCGTCCTAGCGAGTTTTCCAAGAGTACTCCTTTACTCAAAGCCGGACAACCAGTGATGATTTTGTGTGAAGGATTGCTGACACATCTAACTTTGGCAGAAAAACAACTTGTGTGTGCCAATATTCGGGATATGCTTCACTCTTATGGTGGTGTTTGGATTACTCCTGATTTCATTGATACAGGTAGTTTAGTGCGATCGCAACAAGATGACTCAGATTTACAAAAGCTATTACAAACAGGTACTAACCTCACAGGCAGATCTTTAGTAAATAATAATTTTGGCACACTCGATCTAGCACGGCAGTTTGTTTACGAACAAGGTTTTCGTGTAACAGAACATAGTATGTTGAACGTCATAGACGAGTTAAGCTGCTTAGAAATTTTGGGCATCGACAAAGAAGTGGTAAGGAAAATGCTTGCTACTCAATCTGTCTTCGCGCTCACTGTTGATGTTGCTTGATTTTTACTTAGTGCCAAACAATTTCCATTTCTTTTGTAGTTGAGATAAAGCCAAGCTTTTCGTAAAGACTTTTGCCATCCTTGGTAGTGTGGAGCCAGATGCGTTTTGCCTCAGTCTCTTTGACAAAGCTAATAGTTTCCTTTAAAAGTGCTGTAGCAATTCCCTGGCTTCGCCATTGTGGAATTGTATAAACGTTCATAATATAAGCTTCTAAGCCCGACAAATTGCCGTCATAGGGAGGCCGTGTAAAAAGTACCAAGCCGCTAGTAGCCACAATTTGATTTTCCACCTCAGCAACCCAAACCAAAAACTCACCTTGCGGCATTTTATTTGCCAAATAGTTTTTAGTAGCTGCTCGGATCGCTGCTGTTTCGGTATTATCTTGAATATCGCCAGCCTCACGCAGGAGTTCAAGGCGTAGTCGAACTAGCGCCTCTAAATCCCCTAAATTGGCTCGCCGGAGGTTTAACATCGTTTTTACTATGAGCGGACTTCAGCAACCGTGATAATTTTTTCATCCCGGTTGAGTTGGATGATGCTTTCACCTTTGACATCTCTGCTTAAAATAGGTACTGTTTCCACAGGTATCCGCAATACCCGGTCTTTGTTTGTCACTAGGGCTACTTCACCAGAAGCGTTGGCGTAGCCCGCCGAAGGCATCGCCTTTACCATACCAGCCAAATTATCAGTTTTGCTGGTAAATTTCAGCGCCTGCGTGCCTAAATCCCCACGATTAGCTGCTCTTAATTGACTGGCAATCATCCGCTTAGCATATCCTTCTTGAGTCACTAGCAATAGCTGGTCATCTTTGCTGACATTGACACAACCAACCATTTGCTGATTTCTCAATAGTCGAAATGCTTGTAAACCCATCGCTGTGCGACCCATAATTGGTAGTTGTTCGTCATTAACCGCAAATCGCAATACTCGCCCACCAGAACTAGCTAAAATCAGATGCTCCCCTGGAATTATGAACTGAGTAAATGACAATCGATCGTCGTCTTTGAGCTTGAGAATTGTAATTCCGCGACGAGTCAAGTTAGTGAATTCTTCCAAAGACAAACGCTTAATTCGTCCCTGTTTTGTTAGCAGAACCATTTGGCTAGTTTCAAAATTTTCTGGTAGTAAAAAGCGGCTAACCACATCTTCTTGAGCGCCTTGAGCAGTATTGCTGAGCATGGTAATCAGTGGCGTTCCCCGTGGAGAACGTCCAGTGGTTTGGGGAATTTCTCCCACCTTCACAGGGTAGACTTTTCCGCCACTCGTTAGTATTAGCAAATCTTTGTCTGTATCGGTCAATACGCTTTGGATAATAAAATCATTTTCGTGCAGACCATTTTCAACTTTCGACTTTTTCCCAGATGTGTTAATACGACGTACATAACCGCGTTGAGTAAACTCTAAAACTGCTTCCTGCGCGGGTTCAGAAGGTTTGAGGGTTTCTTCATCTTCCTCTGCCCCTTTGCTTCTTTGCCCCTCTGCTCCTCTGCCCTTTTGTTCTTGGGCTAGTGTGCCCTTTTGTTCCTCTATTATTTTTGTGCGTCGGGCATCGTTGTATTTGCGTTTGAGCGATCGCAAATCTTTTTTCAGCGCCTTGAGTAATTCGTGGCGATCGTTGAGTAATCTTTGTAATAAATCAATTTGCTGGCTGAGTTCTTCAAATTCGCGCTGTAAGTTTTGCTGCTCTAAACTGGTAAGGCGGCGTAACGGCATAGCTAAAATTGCATCTGCTTGTACCTCACTCAAATCGAGTCGGTTGCAAAGGTTGATTTTCGCAGTACTACCATCAGCAGCTTGGCGCAAAATTTCAATTACTGCATCCAAATTAGACAAAGCTTTGAGCAAACCTTCCACCAAATGCGATCGACTTTGGGCTTTCTCCAACTCATAACTGTAGCGACGGTTGAGAGTTTGTTCTCGGAAACTCAAAAACTCTTGTAAAAGTTGCCGCAAACTCAATTGGCGAGGTTGTCCATCGACTATTGCCAACAGAATTGCCCCAAAGTTACTTTGTAAAGCAGTTTGGTGATATAAATGTTGCAGAATTTCTTGGGGATTTGTGTCGCGTTTGAGTTCGATGACAACGCGCATACCTTCGCGATCGCTTTCATCCCGCAGATCGGAAATTCCCTGCAAGCGGCCTTGATTTACTAAGTCCGCAACCTTCTCAATCCAGCCAGCTTTATTTACTTGATACGGCAATTCTGTGACAATAATTGCTGTTCGTCGTTTGCTTCCCCTGGTGGCTGGAATTTCCTCCAACGTCGCCAGTCCCCGCAGCACAATTCCACCTTTACCTGTGGTGTAAGCCTCCCGAATTCCCACTTCACCAACTATTTCCCCACCAGTGGGAAAATCCGGCCCTGGAATTAGCTCGAATAACTTTTGATCTGACAAATCTGGGGTGTCGATTAAAGCAATCAACCCATCAACTATTTCCCCCAAATTGTGCGGCGGAATATTTGTCGCCATCCCCACAGCAATACCAGAACAGCCATTGAGCAATAGAAATGGCAACTGAGCAGGTAACACCGTTGGTTCTTGCTGGGAATTATCGAAGTTACCGACAAATTCCACCGTTTCTTCGCCAATTTCCGCCAGCATTCCCTCATGGCTGATGGGTGCAAGGCGCGTTTCAGTGTAGCGCATCGCCGCCGGAGGGTCATTATCAACGCTGCCAAAGTTACCGTGTCCTGCCAGTAAAGGATAGCGGCTAGAAAATTCCTGCACCAGCCTCACTAAAGCATCGTAAACCGCTTGATCCCCGTGGGGGTGGTATTTACCCAGAACATCACCCACTACACGGGCACATTTACGGTAAGGTCTATCTGGTATCAAACCGAGTTCGTGCATTGCGTAAAGAATGCGGCGATGCACTGGTTTTAAGCCATCACGCACGTCTGGTAGCGCTCGCCCGACAATCACGCTCATGGCATATTCTAAGTAAGACCGTTGCATCTCGGTGTGCAGGGCTGTTGTAATTACCTGTCCCGTTGAGAGAAGGTTTAACTGTTTTGCCATGAGTTTTTTCCCTGAAATTTAACTACACAAAAACCGATGAAACTCAATACTCCAGCTACCACAGCATAACGGATGAAATGGGATTCCTGACAAAATCTTGATAGTCACATAAGAAAAAGCAGTAGTATCATCCTTGATGACCAGCCTCTTGATTGACTATTAAAAAGAAGGCAGACGAATATAATCTACATACATTTAGTAGCCAGGATATTTACCATGATTGCATTTCTTAATTTGAAATTTTGGGCAAAGTCTGAACAAGTTTGGGTGATGGCTGTGGCAACCCCAAAGTCAAACACACGCCAGTTAAATTCTTTGGGAACGCCAAAGGCAAACAAGCCAGGATACTCATACAATAAGTTGGTTCAAATTTCCCCCAGGAATTTTGAATTTTGCCAAAATTTTGTAGCTGGCTGAGTTCTGAACTTCTTCTTTGGTTGCTGCTAGATTTAGCAATATCCCAAAGGGTATGTTTAGCACTCAAAACTGCCCAACACCGATTTTTAAATCCCCTCACCTCCATAACTAAAATTCTCATGAAAACCGTTTTAATTGTCGAAGACGATCTGATTAATGCTCGTGTTTTTTCCAAGATTTTGTCCAAGCGCGGCGGCTTGGGTGTAAAACACACTGAAAATGTAGAAGAAGTAATAAAAATTGCCCAATCAGGAGAAGCAGACTTGATTTTGATGGACGTTTCTCTCTCAAGAAGTGTTTATCAAGGCAAGTCAGTTGATGGCATCAAGATTACACAAATGTTGAAATCAGACCCAAGAACGGCAAACTTACCCGTGATTCTGGTGACAGCGCACGCTATGGAAGGCGATCGCGAGAACTTTCTCAAGCAAAGCGGTGCTGATGGCTACATTTCTAAACCAGTTGTTGACCATCAACAGTTTGTTGACCAAATCATCACGCTTCTACCCACAGACAAGGACTGATTTCCAGAATACTCGCCCAATAATGTTTTTGACCGACTAGTTCCTATCTTTAATTAAGTATATATGTACTATAAGGAAGTACTGTTCGGCAAGTAGGTAATATAACTTGGGCATGGGGCATGGGGCATGGGGTATGGGGCATTGGGCATGGGGCATTGGGCATGGGGCATGGGGCATGGGGCATGGGGCATGGGGCATTGGGCATTGGGATTGGAAAATAGTATTTTTAATCTTATTTCCCAGTCCCCAGTCCCTAGTCCCCAGTTCCCAGTCCCCAGTCCCTAGTCCCCAGTCCCTAGTCTCCAGTCCTTAGTCCCCAGTTCCCAGTCCCCAGTCCCCAGTCCCCAGTCCTCGATGCTACTGCGTAGGCCTTTCTTCAGGGACTGATGAGCTTCCCCCTTGCTGTAGAGCTGCTTGAATACGAGGTAATTCTAGGAATTTTTTCGTATCAGATAGTAAGCGATCGCCCCAGAGATTTTCTTTGAGAAAATTTAAACTACCATAGCGCGGATCGATGCGGAGTGCGGCTTCTCCCAGGCTGAGTCCTTGTTGTTGATCGCCTTTGGTATAGAGTGCCACTGCCAAAGCCAGTAAAGGTTCTGCGGCTTGTTTATCAATCTTCACAGCCGATTGCCATTGTTTAATCGCTCCGGAGGTATCACCTTGTTCGTAGTTGATTAAACCTATATTGTTGATCGCCGGCCAGAATTTTTTATCTTGGGTGACAGCTTGATTGTACTGAGTGATGGCATCTGGTAACCGACCCAAGAGATAGTAAGCATTACCCAAATTAAACAATCCTTCTGGGTCATTAGGTTTTAACTTCAAACCGTCTTGGTAATTGACAACAGCCTCTTGGTACTTTTGCTGTTGAAAATTAGCCGAGCCTATAGCGAACACAATATCAGCATTTTTGGGATTGAGAGATTGAGCTTTTTTTAAGGTGGCGATCGCTCCGTCAAACTCTTTAGTCTGTAACTGCAATCCACCCAAGAGCAACCATACTTTATCATTATTGGGAGCCAGTTGAGCAGCCAGCCGCGCTCGTGGCAAAGCTAACTCAACCTGTTGAAACTGGGCTAGTTGAGCCGCTTCCTGCGCCAGAGTCAACCCCTGCTTTTCTAACTTTGCTGCATCTAGTTGCAGTGTATGGGGTATTAATGCCTGCCCGTTAGCGGCTTTTGGAACACTCCACAAACTACAGACAACCAGAAGAAAAATCAAATAAAAATGTTTAGGCACACTACCGCCTCTAAGCCACTAATCAAAGAATCTTTCAGCTAGCTTAAACGATCTCCGCTATTGGCGGCAGTAAAATCTTGTATTGGGTATTGAGCTTTCGAGGAAGTGTGGGAGGTGTGGGAGGTGTGGGAGGTGTGGGAGGTGTGGGAGGTGTGGGAGGTGTGGGAGGTGTGGGAGGTGTGGGAGGTGTGGGAGGTGTGGGAGGTGTGGGAGGTGTGGGAGGTGTGGGAGGTGTGGGAGGTGTGGGAGGTGTGGGAGGTGTGGGAGGATGGTGAAGAAATCTTTCCCCCCTCTCCCCCCACACTCCCCACACTCCCCCATCCCCCTCATCTCCCCATACCCCATTCACCATTAGAAAAACTGATGACTTTGGTCATACACCAGGGTGGAATTACTTGTGACTTTAGTCCTACATCAGTTTGGACGTTTTGATCGATAATTATTATGTATGAATTTATACGGAGAGGTAAAACTATACATTTTACAGCGGATTTCAACTCGATGAATTATGCAGCTTGGCTTTGTTAGTCAGCCATCAAGCCTGTTTAACTTCTCAATTCTGCTGTAATACCAACCAAAACAAAGCAACTTTCTAAAAATCGTCGAATCAAAATCGAAGCACAAAGGAGTCAATATTAATTATGTTGAAACAAAACTGTGCATTTATAGTCCTAGCGGCGGCAACAATCGCTTTTCCTACTTTCTTGAGTGCGCCTGCAAATGCTCAAACTGAAGTTTACGTGATTGGTGAGAGCGATCGAGATTGGAACCGCGATGGTAGACCCAATTCCATAGAAGTCAGAACTATTCCAAACCAGGACAGTTGGAACCGTGACGGCAGACCCAATCCCAGAGAAGTTAGAAATCGCTCAAACTGGGATAATTGGAACCGCGATGGTAGACCCAATCCTAGAGAAGTTAGAAATCGCTCAAACTGGGAAAATTGGAACCGTGACAACCAACCTTATACCAGAGTAGTCAGACTTGGTAATGGTGATATTAGATATCCTAATGGACAAATTATTCCTGCTAGGAGCATAGTTAGACTACGCGATCGAGGTTACTTTAGACTACCCAACGGCGATATTCTGCTTCCCAGTGAGGAAATTGTTCCTGCTGGAAGATTAGTTAGAGTGCGTGATGGTTATTTCAGACTTCCCAATGGACTGGTACTGCAAATTAACCTTTAAACACTAAAAACTTAAAATAATTGTCAGTATGGAGCTACCAGGCTATAGTTTTAGCCGTGAAGAACAGCTCGGTAGCCGTTCCTTCTAGACTTAAATCAATATGCAATTTAATACACAAGACTCTGTAGATTCGCCAGTTTTGGTTCCAGAGGTCAAGAAAAAAAAAGGTAACAAAAATTGGCTCTCTTGGCTACTCGTCTTTGCCCTGTTCGGTGGTATTGGCTATGCAGTTTATTACCAAGTAACCGTCGTTCCCCGTCAAGAAGCCAGACGCCGCGTCTTAACAAGGCCTGTACAAAGACAGAATTTAATAATCAAAGTTTCAGCAAACGGAGAGGTGAAGCCTGAACGGTCAATCAACCTCAGCCCCAAAAATTCAGGCGTACTCAAAACACTACTGGTGAAGGAAGGAGATCTCGTCAGACAAGGGCAGATTTTAGCTTACATGGATGATTCCAACCTGCGGGGGCAGCTCACTTCTGCTCAAGGACAATTGGCACAAGCCCAAGCGAATCTGCAAAAAGCACAGGCAGGCAATCGTCCCCAAGATATTGCACAAGCACAGGCACAACTCGACGAAGCTGTAGCGAATCTGCAAAAGGTACAAGCAGGCAATCGCTCTCAAGATATTGCCCAGGCACAGGCACGTTTACAAAGCGCTCAAGCAAGTTTGAGTAAAGCTGAAGATGATTTTCGTCGCAATCAAGAACTCTACAATGCACGGGCTATTTCGCTTCAAAGTCTAAATCAAAGCCGTGCCGATCGCGATAGTGCCCAAGCTGCTGTCAATGAAGCACAGCAAGCACTGGGTTTGCAAAAAGCTGGGTCGCGAAAAGAAGACATCGAACAAGCACGCGCTGTGGTCAACCAAAGGCAACAAGCTTTGGCACTCCTCAAAGCCGGAACCCGCCAAGAAGATATTGACGCAGCCCGCGCTCAGGTAACATCTGCTCGTGGTTCGCTGCAAAACATCCAAGCCGAAATCAATGACACAATCATTCGCGCTCCTTTTGATGGCGTGGTGACGAAAAAATATGCTGACCCAGGCGCTTTCGTAACTCCTACAACTGCCAGTAGTGAGATATCTTCTGCTACTTCTTCTTCAATTTTGGCTCTGGCTTCCACCAATGAAGTTGTCGCCAATTTAGCTGAAACCAATATTTCTAAAATTAGCATTGGTCAGAAAGTTACTATTCAGGCGGATGCCTACCCAGGAAAAATCTTTGAAGGTAAAGTCAGACAAATCGCAGCCCAATCTGTAGTGGAACAAAATGTTACCAGTTTTGAAGTCAGAGTATCACTTTCAGACCCTCAAAGGATACTCCGGTCTGGGATGAATGTAGAAGCAGATTTTCAAGTGGGTGAAGTGAAAAATGTCTTGGTGGTGCCAACAGCCTCGGTGGTGCGTCAAGAAAATGGTACAGGTGTGTTTGTTCCAGGTAACAATGGCAGACCTGTGTTTACTCCCATTGAGACGGGCGTGACTGCTAATAACTTTACTGAAGTTAAGTCTGGATTGACAGGAAATGAAAGGGTGCTGCTGAGTTTCCCACCAGGAGCGCGTCCCCAATCAACGCCACGAGGAGGAGTTTTTCCAGGCCTCGGTGGTGGTGGTGGTGGCGGTGGTGGCGGCGGTGGCGGTGGAAGAGGAGGTCGTTCGGGCGGCGGTTCTCCTTAAAGTTAGTTTGAAATACAACCTTATGTTTAAGATATTTAAGGGTTTTTACAAAGCTAAGAATAGCCGTACAGTGCCGCTGTCAGAAATATTGTCAATGGCGGTAGAAACACTGTGGAGTAATAAATTACGCACTGGATTAACTATGTTGGGCGTGGTTATTGGCATTTCCTCAGTGATTGCGATTACTTCTGTTGGTCAAGGAGTGCAAAAGGGAGTCGAACAACAGATCCAAGCATTAGGTACAGATGTGCTGCAAATCTTGGCTGGTGCAGCCAGAAGTGGGAATGTGCGACAAGGAATAGGTTCTAGCAGCACCTTGACGTGGGAAGATGCAAAAGCGATCGCCACACAAGCGCCATCAGTTCAACTTGTTTCTGCCTACCTCCAGCGGACTGCCCAAGTTGTTTATGCAGGACAGAACACTTCAACAACAATTTATGGTACAGATTTAAACTATCCAGAAGTCAGAAATACCCACCCCCAACAGGGAAGATATTTTACTGAACAAGAACTAAATAGCGCCGTCCAAGTTGCCGTTCTTGGCCCTACAGTCCAACGCACACTCTTTGGACAGAGTGGCAATGTTATAGGCCAGAGAATTCGGATTCAGGGAGAAGCTTACGAAGTCATTGGGGTGATGGAACCTAAAGGTTCTCAAGGGCCGATGGATCGAGATGACCAAATTTTCATTCCTCTAACTAGTATGTCGGCAAGACTAGTTGGGAATAATGCTTTGGTCGGGGTTTCTGTAACCGGAATTTTAGTCAAATCTGCTAATCAAGAAGATTTAGAAGCGGCTCAGTTTCAAGTGACTAATTTATTACGTCTGCGGCATAATATTTATCCGCCCCAAGCTGATGATTTTAGACTTACTAACCAAGCTGATATTGTTAGTACCTTCACTAATGTTGTGGGTTTATTTACAGTTATGGTAGTGGCGATCGCCGGAATTTCTTTAGTAGTTGGAGGCATTGGCATTGCCAACATCATGTTAGTTTCCGTAGTCGAACGCACGCGGGAAATCGGTATTCGGAAAGCCGTAGGTGCCACTAATTCAGCAATTCTCAATCAATTTTTAGCTGAAGCGATCGTCATTTCCATTGTTGGCGGATGCATTGGTATGGTAGGTGGTATCGCGATCGCTTATGCAGCTGCAAATATTTTTAAGTTTCCATTCGTAATTTCTTTATTATCAATTATTGCTGGATTTGGGCTTTCGATAACCGTTGGCTTAATTGCTGGAGTTGTTCCGGCACGCAACGCTTCAAAATTAGATCCAATTACTGCTTTACGTAGTGACTAAATAATTCAAACTTGAAAATTTCAAAATTAACAGTTTCTCTAAAAACAGGTGAATATATGCAACTCGAACTAGACCATATCTTTGTATGTGTTGAACCAGAAGCACCACCCGCAGATTTGCTCACTGCTTTTGGACTCACAGAAGGTAATCGTAGAATTCATCAAGGCCAAGGAAGTGCTAACGTTTGCTTCTTCTTTGAGAATGCTTATCTTGAGCTACTTTGGCTATTTAATATTAATGAGGCTCAATCTGCTCTTGTTCGTCCTACAGGTTTGTGGGAACGTTGCCGTTGGCAAGAAACCGAGGCTTGCCCTTTTGGTATTTCATTCCGGTCAACAGCATCAGATTCACGAGAAATTCCATTTCCTACTTGGGATTATTATGCAAAATATTTGCCACCACAAGCTTCTATTCCCATCGCAACTAATAGTGACAATTTATCAGAACCATTGATTTTCATTTCACCTACAACTAAAAAACCTACAGATTATGCGTTAGAACGGCAACTTCCTTTAGTTAATAAAATTGGATTCAAAGAAATTACAGCACTACAAGTCACCTTACCGAGTACTCAAAAGTTTTCTGCTGAAGTTAGAACTTTAATTGACCTTGGATTAGTGCAATTTTCCCAAGGCGATTTTTACCAGCTAGAAATAGAGTTTGATAATGCCAAAGAAGGTAAATCGCAAGATTTTGGTTCGCAATTACCAATTTTGTTTAGATGGTGATTATGGGATAGTTTGTAAGAGTTAAGACTATATTTAATTTGTCAGCCTGACGAATGTTATGGTATCCAATTATAGTAAACACATCCTATCTACTAAGTTTTTTACATAATAAAAATGCAAAATATTTACAAATAAGCTAAAAATTTATATTGAATTATTTGTAATTTATACAATGTTTTTAACTAACAACCACAACTAACTATTTATTAATCAAAAATCAATATGCCAACCATGATTTGGATGGAATCCATTACTAAGACCTACCATTTGGGAGAAATCAATGTTCCCATACTTAAAGGTATTGAACTCTCTATTCAAGAAGGTGAATACGTTTCCATTATGGGTGCGTCAGGTTCGGGTAAATCCACGCTCATGAATATTTTGGGATGTCTGGATCGACCCACAACTGGAGATTATATTTTTGAAGGCAGAAACCTCACAACTTTTGATGATGATGAATTAGCTTATATTCGCAATCAAAGGATAGGTTTTGTTTTCCAACAATTTAATTTATTAGCGCGGGCGACAGCATTAGAAAATGTCATGTTGCCAATGGTTTATGCGAACTTACCCAAACCAAAACGCCGCGAAAGGGCATTAGAAGCTTTGGAAAAAGTAGGGCTAGGCGGACGTATTTCTAACCGTCCTAGTCAACTCTCTGGTGGACAACAACAACGGGTAGCTATTGCTCGTGCTTTAGTTAATCGACCTGCATTAGTTTTGGCAGACGAACCAACAGGCGCTTTAGATACTGAGACTTCTTATGAAGTGATGAATTTATTAACAGAACTTAATCAGCAAGGCATCACAATTGTAATTGTCACTCATGAACCAGATATCGCTGCTCAAACTAAAAGAATTATCCGAGTTCAAGATGGTTTGATTGTGGGTTAAGGCATTGGGCATTGGGCATTGGGCATCAATTATTCTCCATTGTTTCATTCACTAGCACCCAATCTAATTACGAATTACGAATTACGAATTACGAATTATGAATGTGAATTTGATTTTTTGGTGTGTAAATTCTACCTGGGTTCTTTTGGCGTTCGCTATTTTTTTTCCAACTTTCGCAAGTGCAACGACTCCTCCAAAAAGCCAAAATTCTTCAAGTTATTCACAGGTTCCTGAATACCTCAATCCTAATCCCAATCCCCTGCAATTTCCTACTAAGCCGGAGGAAGTTAAGGTTCAACAAACTGTGCCAATCAGTTTGACACAAGCTTTGGAATTAGCTCGACGTAATAATCGAGATTTACAAATAGCCATTTTAGAATTAGAACGCAGTCGTTCAGCTCTGCGGGAATCTCAAGCAGCCTTATTTCCTACTCTTGGAATCAACGGAAATTTAACTAACAGTGGTAATGGTTTTAGGAGCAATTCATCTCAAGCTAGTACTTCTTTTAATGGTTCAGCACAACTGAATTATGATTTGTATACCTCTGGTAATCGCCAAGCTACTATCCGAGCAGCTGAGGAACAATTACGGCTAGATGAATTAGATGTTGAAAGTACGTCTCTGGAAATTCAACTGAATGTTACGACTGAATATTATGATTTGCAACAGGCAGATGAACAAGTACGAATTAATCAGTCTGCTGTGAATAATGCCGAGGCGAGTTTGCGGGATACTCAAGCTAGAGAAAACGCTGGAGTCGGTACGGGGTTTGATGTCCTGCAAGCTCAGGTAAATTTAGCAAATTTTCAACAAGAACTGACTAATGCTATTTCCCAACAGCAAATTGCCCGTCGCCAACTTGCAACGGTGTTAAGTTTAGCCCAATCAGTTAATATCACTGCCTCAGATCCTGTACAAATAGCAGGGCTTTGGCAGCCAACACTGGAAGAAACTATTATCCAAGCTTTTCAAAATCGTCCAGAATTGCAACAGCAATTAGCGCAACGTAATATTTACGAGCAGCAGCGACGACAAGCACTTTCACAACTGGGGCCGCAACTTAGTTTAGCTGGTAGTTACAGTTTGCGCGATCGCTTTAATGATGGTGCTAGTTCTACTGATAGCTATTCAGTGGGACTGCAAGCAAGTTTAAATTTATTTGATGGCGGAGCAGCAAAAGCGCGTGCGGCTCAATCGAAAAGTAATGTAGCGATCGCAGAGACTCAATTTGCAAGGGAACGCGACCAAATCCGCTTTGATGTAGAACAGTACTATTCTCAATTACAATCCAATTTAAATAATGTCCAGACTTCTAGCGTGGCTTTAAATCAAGCTACCCAGGCTTTGGATTTAGCCAGGTTGAGATTCCAAGCTGGTGTCGGAACTCAAACAGAAGTCATTGCTGCGGAAAACGACCTCACAAGAGCGGAGGGAAATCGAGTTACAGCTATCTTAGATTACAATCGCGCTCTAGCTAATTTACAAAGATCCGTCACTTCTAGGACTTCGCGCTAAAGTCTAATCATTGGAGAAAAATTTGTTGCCTTCTACTTAATAGGTGTCAATAGTTTTGATGAAGCTGTATCCCCATGTTTATCTAGCGATCGCTGTTATTTTTCTTGCGTCTTGTCAATCAACAGAAATTCCGCCAGAATCCAAAACCAACACTACTCAAACAAGCACATCTCAAAAGACAGTGACTCTGGATAAAAATTTCCAGATTGCAATGGGTCAAACTATCTATGTCCCTGTGTATTCTCATATTTATCATCACAATCGACAGGAGATTTTTGAGTTAGCAGTTACCCTGAGTATTCGGAATACAGATTTGAATAATTCGATGGTCGTGACTTCTGTGCGTTACTATAACTCAGAGGGTAAATTAGTTAAGCAATATTTAGAGCGCCCAATTCAACTTGATGCTCTAGCTTCCACAGATTTTTTTATTAATAGAAATGACACTAGTGGAGGTTTAGGAGCCAACTTTATTGTTGAGTGGGTAGCGCAAAAAGAAATATCTGAACCGATAGTAGAAGCAGTGATGATTGGTACTGATTTTCAGCAAGGAATTTCTTTTACTAGTAGTGGTAGAGTTATTAAAAGCCAAAATAATGATAAGCGATCGCTCTCAAAATAGCAGAAAATAAACTTCTTTACAGGGCTACGGTGTACACATAAGTCGAAAATAGTAGTCTTTCAAGGAATAATTGACGAGTACATTCTCTGTAGAGACGGCGATTTATCGCGTCTTCTTAACGCGCCAGTTTTTTAGACGCCATAAATCGCGTCTCTACATGAGGGCTTTCTGGGTTATCTCAAGAGTAAAGAGTTTTAAAGTTATTCAGCAGACCCTAAGTAGGATGCATTAGGCTACAGTCTTAACTGAACTGTATTGGTTCACGAGTATCAAAGACTCATGCCCAATGCCCAATGCCCCATGCCCAACAACTAATTAATCATCCTCAAGTTTTAATAATTGTTCATCAATAATTCGTACCCGCCCTTGCACAATTTCTTCTGAAAGAATTCGCTTGCGTAATGCCTCATTGAGCGCTCCTTTTTCTGCCAAAAGTAAACGGCGGCGGATGGCATCGAGTTTACTGAGATCGCCATTTTTGCCTCCTAACTCTTCAGGGCGGCGATTATAAAGTTCTCGCACTGCTTTTTCGGCTTTGGCAATTCGCACCTGATAAGCTGAGCGCATTTCTTCATAGACGGCTTTTGGCAATACTCCTGATTTCAACAGGCTATCTAATTCGTCTTGTGCAGATTTACTCGTCATCAACTCGGCTTGCAATTCTTCAATCTGTTGCTGAACTTGTGAAACTTGAGATAATTCTAAGCGTTTTACTACCCAAGGCAAACTCAAACCTTGCCCCACTAATGACACCAACACACTGCCAAAAACTAAAGCAATGAGGATTTCTCGCCCCGGTAGCGTGGTAGGTAAGCTCAAAGCCAAAGCCATTGAAAGCGAACCTTTAATATTGCCTAAAAACAGTAAGTGTTGCCAGCGCAGGGGAATTGGGCGGTCAAACCAACGAATTCCGAATAGCAAGGGATAGACTGTAAGCAGTCGCCCGACTTGATAAGCTAAAACTGCAAATATAATTGCGGGTAAAGTTCTCCAAAGTATTCCCAGGTCTATTTCTACACCAATTAATAGAAAAATAAAGGTGTTAACGGTAAAACTGGCATATTCCCAGAAACTCAACAATGTGATGCGACTAGAAGCAGAAGTATTGCGAGAAAGTCCTAAATTTCCAAAAATTAATCCAGCTACAACTACAGCCACGGCACCGGATACACCCAAAGATTGCCCTACCTGAAAAGTTCCTAAGGCAACTGCAACTGTTAGCAAAAGGCTGCTGAGGGGATCGTCTAAACGGGCGAACACAGGTATGCTTAAGTAGCCCAAGACTAACCCGACGACACAGCCTCCTAGAGAAATAAATAACAGTTGTTGAATTCCCTCTAGTAAGGTGAGTGAACCTGTAGAATATACCTGCGATATTAGGTTAAAAGAAACTAGAGCAGCGGCATCATTAAATAAAGTTTCTCCTTCCACAATGGTGGAAAGGCGAGAAGGTACTGGTATTTCCTTAAACACGGCAATCATGGAAACTGTATCAGTGTTTGCCAAAATTACCCCGACAAATAAGGCAGGTATCCAACTTAGTCCCAGCCCAAATTTCAAGAGAACGGCAATAATACCACTGGAAAGCACAGCCCCAGGCCCAGCTAACAGGGCAATTGGTTTAAAGGTACTGCGTAGGCGGCTGACATCTGTATTAATACCAGCTTCAAAGATGAGAATTGGTAAGAAAAGATTTAAAACAAGGGTTGGATTTAAACCCAGGGGACGAGACAACAATTCAGTGATTGGTAAACCTGCCAATACTAAACCAGTGACATAAGGAATTCGTAACTGCCGAGATAGCAAAGCTACACCTGTAGCCAGCAGCAAGAGAATAATTGAAATTTTGACTAGTTGAGTTACATCCACTATTACTTTGTGAAAATTTATTTGGACAATACTTATCAATTTTCATCTTAAAGGATGTCCGGCAGTCCTGAAATCTACTTTTAAATTCTCTCTTAGAAGGAGAAAGGCTTTGAATTTTGCGCTTTAGTTGTTAGCGATCGCAATCCTAAAAATTAGATTTCAAGAAACTTTTTTGAAAAAAAATACTTTTAAAACATCCTCGAAAAGGTCAGTTAATAATATTGAATTCTATAGAAAAACCGAAATAGTCTTTTGTTTATATTTCTTGGGAAAAACTGGGAATAATAAACACAGTAATGGCTATATTTATGAGTATTTTCAACAAACTTAACTGGAATATTCTGCGTAAAAATTCTCAAAAAAGCAGGTATTGATGCTTCAACTGCCACGGTTACATGTGCTGTAACCATTGGCAGAGATCCAAACGATGGTGGATATATGTTGGCTGCTAAATTAACTATCGCTCTTCCTAATCAAGACCGAGAGAAATCTGAACAGGTCGTTGCTCAAGCACACAAGCTTTGTCCTTACTCGAAAGCTATTCATGGCAATGTTGATGTAGAGGTGGTGCTAGATTAAATTAGCTCCCAATAATTTTTTGTTGATAAATACATTACCTCGCAAGGAAGTTGCCCTGTAGCGGCTGTCAACGGTTGACATTAGACGAAATGGCTCATATAGCAGGAGGCAGGAGACAGAAGGCAGGAGGTAAAAGTCTTACTATGCCTAGCATTCAAGTTTTTAAAATGTCCTAACCTATGTGACTACCGCTATACGTCATACGTGTAATAGGCAATTGAAACTGGTTCTACCTAAGCCAATGTCTCATGGCTCTTGTAAAAATTTCCTCATCAGCACTTGGCACGGGTCTATAAAGAAATGCCAGCTTATTTAGTGTGAATTACGCTAATAAATAATTAAGCAAAAAGATTTTTTATTCTGTCAAATCATTACCGATTAGCATACTAATTGCAAAATCTTAATAAATAGCAGCATATAGAATAATTATTCTGAAAAATAATATTCTAATTTTAGAAAAACTTTATATGTCAAGAAATAAAATGAAAATTTATTAAAAATTACCTTTGGCTTAGGTAAGTTTTTATAAAACATAATAAATTACTTAAGGATAATTCAAGCTAAAAAATTTAACGAACTAAATGAAGACAAAACGTAAATTGGCATTGGCCGCTGCTATTAGCATAAGCTTTACAGTTGTCGGTAATAAACCAACTAAAGCAGCTGTAATTCAATTTATCCCTCCAACCGATCAAAGCGGTCAAATTTTTACTACCAACTCTAATGATGGTTACAGTGAAGGTCGCGGTTTTGTATTTAAAGCGTTAGCAAACACGACAATAAACTCAGTAGGAATTTTGCAGGACTTAACAAACACAAGTTTGTCTGTTGAAATAGGAGAAACAAAGGAATTAACAGGAAATGTAACAATAGGCCAAAACGTACTAACCACACTTAATAAAACAGTTACAACTAATGGGTTACAGTGGATAGACTTTCCCCTTTCTCCACTCACTTTTTTAAAGGATAAATTCTATCATATTGAATTCTCTTTTCAAGAGGATGCTAACCAGAATTTTTTCTATACTCAGTTAGATAATCCCAATTTTACACAAGGCAACTTTGCCTTTATTAATGGTACACAAGGCGGTGATACAGATAATTTTGTCATACCAGCGATCCGTGTTAACACTACTGAAAATACAGTTACTGTCCCCGAACCAACCTCGATTCTAGGTTCTGCGCTAGCTTTAGTAGTACTTGGTGCAATGAAGCTTAAATATCAACAGCGATCGTTGCTGACTAAGAAAATGCCTGCTTTAAAATGAAAGTGAAAATCAAGGCAGACACCTCAATATCTATTTTCTATACTATGAGAAAGAACATTTGAAATTAATAGTATAAAGACAGCGATACAAAAAGCGCGATCGCGCAACAGTTGCACTACACCTTAGAGCCATTATCTCGTTCACAACGTTCCCAACACATACCAGATAAGGATTCTACGTTGTTTATGTTTTTCACAATGATGACTTAAGCTTCTCTAAGGGGTACTCAGTTAGCATCACCTCAAAGGGAAGTGATACACCGTCTGGAGTGTAAACATACATCTGAGCGTCATCTCCAAGAGTGCTGGCTATAACTAATCTCTGTTTATATGCCAGGTCAAACCACTCCTTGAATATGTCCCGTGTAAGCTTATCTTGAGGGAGATGCTTTTCATTAGGTTTCCAACCGTTCTTGATTGCTTTGTTCAGCCAGCCTCCTGGTCTTTCAATAACTCCAAGATTCATTGCTTCTTTGAGAGCTGCTATGGCACTAAGAACAAGTTCTTCGCTTGCAGACTTAATCGTTTTGGTCAAAGTTGTATTGAGGTCAATTCCAATTTTATTAAGTTCTGATTTAATATTGTTGCTAATGGTTAAACTCTTTTGTTTTTTTGAGTCTAAAAAAGCCACCTTCGCATCCTCAGAGGAAGTGGAATTGATTTGCAGTTTAGCACAAGGACGGTATTTATCCAAATGCTCTTTTAAGGAGTCAATTTCGGTTTGAAGTCTAGCATTTTCTGCCTGAAAAACTTCTACCTGTTGCTCGGCAGCTCTCATACTGTGCATTCGTCCATATACCATCTCAACTTGGTCGCGCAATCCTCGATTTTCAGCTCTGAGTTTATTAACTTCCTGCTTAAGATTGTAGATAATGACAGCTTTTGAATTGTCTGTTGCAGGCTGTAGTTTAGTGGGTTGAGCAACAATTCGTTCCTGCTGATTACGGAGGTGTTCAATCTTCTCTCTAAGTTCATTATACTTGTAGAGGTAAGTAACTGATACACCAGCTTCAAGAGCAACAGAAGGAAAGTTAATACGCTTACCCTGCTTTATCAGTCGATTAATAGCTTCATCAGTTCTACGCCAAGCATCTTGACGCTTACGTTCAGCTGCATCCTTAAGGGCTTCTATCTTTTTGTTATTTCCCACTTTCTGACTCCAAAGAACTAATAATTTTCTCTAGATTCCGCTTCACTTTTTCATTCATTTCTAGTTGGCGTTCCCAACCGTTAGCTTTAGCTTTTTCAATAATTTTATTAGTGTTCTCTAATTCCTGTTTGTGAACCACTAAGAATTCCTTTGTTGTCCGAAAGTGTCCACAAGTCAAGCAGGCATTAGCGTGTGGACAATCATCTAAAGTTTTTGGAAGTCCACAATATCCATTAGCTAATGCTTGTGCTTGAATATTTTTCTTAAACCACTGCATGTCACCAGTGTCCAGTTCTGGACGTTTTGAGATGACAACTTCACCTGTAATATTGACAACCTTGCCGCCATAATACTCATCTATTGCTTGTTTAATAGTTTCATCGTGGATATGGGCATAGCGTTCAGTCATTCTAAAAGATTCATGTCCAAAAAAACGCTTAATAATGTGAATTGGCACTCCATTATTAATCATATTTGTGCCAACGGTATGACGAAATCTGTGTACCCTTTCTAAAGGAAAAATATTTCCTGATGCATCGCAAATATTTTTTTCCAGAGCTAATTTTTTCAGATAGCGACGCAATGTAAGATAGCTCATGGGTTTAAGTGCAGGTATAAATATCTCGCTTCCTTTTTTTCTAGCACAGAATAAGTAAGGAAATTTCGGGTCAAGTTCTTCTGTTATATATGACTGCTGTTGTTGAATTACTTCTGCTATTTCTGTTGAAATAGGTATGTTGTGTTCTTTCTTCAACTTGAATTGGAAATACGTAAACCACCAACCACCTTTTGTATCTTGAGCTATACAATCAAACCTCAATTGGCACAGTTCAGAAACTCGTATCCCTGTTGATTGAAGAAGTATAACCATACGAGCAACTTGTTTTGGCAAAGTATTTAGATGCTCATTCAATTGGTCAAGTACTTCTTTAGGAATATATTTTGGTACATATTTTGGTATACTTGGATAATCTTCTTTATGTATTAAAATTTCATTATTTATTCCCAGCCATTTTTCTCTCTGGCATATTTCCAGGAAGGAATTAAGAAGGCTAATTCTAGTGTTTCTAGTACCTGTATTTGGGTAGATTTCTGCCAAATAACCTAAGAAATTAACTATAAATTGACGCTCAATTTGGTTAGCTTGTAGACTTGTATAACGCTCATTAATAAATGCAGAAAGTAGATTAACTACAGTCATTGTATGACTAACAGTTCCAAAACTAAGCACTGTTAAAGCATATTTAGCATAAGCTTTGGCAATTGACTTTAGCCAAAGTTGCTGAATCTTTTTGAAGCTAATTTTATATTCATATGCTCCAATTCGTGGCGTTACACCAAAAACCCTAACATCCCAAGTATCCTTTAAATACTCTTGCTCTTGAATAGTCAATTCCTGATGTCGTTCAATTCTTTGTTTATTCACCGGATTCTTCTTTTCGTTGCAAATATTTCTCGTACTCGGCTCGCATATCATCGCCTGTTAGATGAACATAAGTGTTTATAGTTGTCTGCACATTAGCATGACCTAATCTCCTCTGGACGTATGCCATATTCCAGCCTGCTCTAATCAGTTCTGTTGCATGGGTATGACGCAGTAAATGAGGGTTAACGTTTATTTTTGTCTTCTTACGCAGCCGCCGAAACAAACTGTCTACTGCTGCATAAGTCATAGGAGAACCACGTTGACCCTCCCAGATGTTGACAAATACATAATCACAGTCAATATCGTCTGGATACTCTTCAATCAGATACTCTGAATAAAGAGACATTAAATCTTGAAGAGTATGAATCACTCGCTCTGTACCTGATTTACTTCTGGCATGATTGGAGTTATCGTTTCTAGGTACAACATGAATCTCACTTTTTCCCATTGATTGAATATCTTCATGTCGCAATCCCAACGCCTCTCCTATTCTTACCCCCGTTTCATAAAGTAAACAAATCAAAAATTTGTCTCGTATGCGAATACAAGCTTCTATTAACTGCTTTACTTGCTCCCTAGATAAAGTTCCAGGGAAAGCCTTGGGTTCTTTTAATTTAAGTAGTTTCTGCTTAACAGGCTTACTTTTATTAATGTGGTGAAGAAGTGATTGATATTTCCGTTTTGGCTGATATTTGTAGTCGTAAGTATCAACTCTTTCAGTAGCCCCTATTTGCTCTTGAAACTCATAGAAACTATACACAGCAGCCATGATTGTGTTTATTGTTCGCTCTGTTCGTTTAGCTTGCTGCTGTTGCAGGGAAACAACCCTTGGATCTGGACTCCTGAGCCACTGGATAAATTCCGCCCGTTTTTCCAATGATAAGTCTTTCCAAGAGAGTCTAGAATCTCTCAGAAACTCCCAAAATAACTTTAGATGATATGCATAGCTTTGAATAGTATTAGGCGACTTCTGTAGGTTTTCTATGTAGCTTAAATATTTTTGAATCGGCTCTACTGGTAACAAATCGTCGCCCAATACCATCCAAGTTACCCTGCCATCTCCAGGCAAGCGCACCCGTTGAACTCTCACTTTTCACCTACTTCGCTTACGTCGTTAAATTGACCGAACTTATCATTTAACAACAATGCTTTTAGGCTGTCAGGACATCTTTGTTGTTGTTGTTTAAGGAAAATATTTAGAACGACATAAGGGCTATTTCGTGTAATCACAGTCTCAAACTCTTCTTACTTTATTCATCTCCCCCACGCGATCGCGTGTATTCGTACCTCGGCGATCGCCACACATTCGCAAGGAAGTTTCGCAGGTAAGGCGGCTGAAACCTTTACCACAAACGATGAAGAGGCTTTACTATATTTGCCTTTTCTTAGGGATTACCAAGAAATAAATTATCCAATTTTGTGGGGTGGACATCTTGTCCGCCCCAAGCCTTGGGCGGGCGAGACGCCCACCCCACAAGAAAAATTGTATGTTTTTTTATTTGGAAGTCCCTTAAAAGATTTTCTTATTCTCTGCGGGAGCAACGCTTTGCTTTCCTGTTTTTATAAGAACCATTGGTCAAGACTTTTTTATTGCAGCAGCCTTGCTCCTGTGATATCTATTTATTTCGATTTGTCCCCTTGTCCCCCTATTTCACCGCGTAGGTTCGTAACGTCGAATTTCTTCCACCTGACCAACTTCAAAAATTGGTTATTAAAGTCTGACATTGATTTGCTGTCATCTGAAAATAGTTAGATGAGCAGAAGTACAAAATTTTACTAGGAATCTTATTATGGTACTTGAAGGTGCGATCGCCGAGGAAGTTATCACTAACAATCTCAAGCAATTTCTGTTGGTGCTTTCGGTATCTTTAGGTGTGGCGACACTACCGCAGATATTTAGCTGGTTTCGCCAGATACCTTACACTCTACTATTGGTGATTGTTGGCTTAGGGTTGGCATTTGCCGATGTTCGTTTGGTGATTCTTTCCCCCGAATTGATTTTGTTCATTTTTTTGCCGCCACTGTTGTTTGAAGCTGCATGGAATTTGAAATGGTCAGAACTGAAGCGGGATTTAGTACCAATTTGCTTGTATGCAGTTTTGGGGGTACTGATAACAATAGCAGGTGTGGCGATCGCTCTCAATCAAGTTGTTGCTGTCTCTGTGACTACAGCTTTACTCATTGCAGCCAGTCTATCTGCTACTGACCCTGTTTCTGTCACTGCTTTGTTTCGGGAACTAGGCGTGGGTAGTCGTCTTGTCACTTTAATGGAAGGCGAAAGCTTGTTCAATGATGGGATGGCGGTAGTTGCCTTTGGTTTTTTGGTATCGTTCTCTTTGAGAACTGTAGAATTAGAATTTCAGCCAATTTTAGTTGAGCTTGTTACAGTTGTCGGCATCGGTATTGCAGTAGGAGCTTTCATTGGGTTTGGTATTTCCTACCTTACCCAGCGCTTCGATTTGCCTTTAGTGGAACAATCTTTAACTTTAGTTTCTGCTTACGGTACTTACCTGATTATTGAAGATTTGGGCGGTTCTGGAGTCATTGGGGTTGTAACCACAGGTTTAATTTTGGGCAACTTTGGCTCTCGTATAGGAATGAATCCCCGCACCCGCGTTATTGTTTCCGAGTTTTGGGAATTTTTGGCGTTTTTTGTTAACTCCATTGTCTTTTTGTTGATTGGCGACCAAATAAGCTTTGCCAGTCTAGGAGAAAATCTACAAATTATTTTAATGACAGTGGGAGCAATGATTTTGATGCGAGGAGTTGCTATTTTTATTCTCACCAAATTGAGTACCAGCATCACCAAATCAGAAATTACTTTACCAGACCAAACTATCTTATGGTGGGGTGGACTTAGGGGTTCCGTCTCCATCGCCCTAGCATTGAGTGTACCGACAATACTGCCAGAGCGAGAAAAAATCATTGCTACAGTGTTTGGGGTAGTTTTATTTACTTTACTTGTGCAAGGGTTGACCATCAAACCTTTGCTAGAAAAACTCAATTTGCTGGGTGATACACCCTTACGCGAGGAATATTTAGAATTAGTTGCCCGTAATGTTGCGCTAGAACGCGTTTTACAACACCTCCAAGCAGATAAACGCCCCGGTATCGACCCAGAATTTCGTCGTTACCAAGGGAAACTTCTCGAAAGTGAACTTGCAAATTTACATACAAAAATTAATAAATTACAAACTGAGTATCCGAATCTTCAGAGCTTTACTACTGAACAATTTCGAGGAGAATTGTTAGCAATTGAAGCAGATACGTATGCAGAATTTGTCAAATCTGGTCGGTTAAATAAAGAACTCGCTTCTTTGCTTGAAGATGTTTTGCAAAATGGGGAGGGAAAATAAGAAAGGCAAGAGGCAATAGAATTATATAGCAATACAAAACACTTGTAAAAACCGGGATTTATCGCGTCTGGTAAACCCAGAATTTTGTACAATTAGCCTTTAGCTGAAGCGTATTCAATTATATAGGACTAGTATTCGATTTTTGAAACGTAGGGTGTGTTATCGATAGCGTAACGCACCACAAGCGAACAATGTAGAGACGTTGCAATTGCTAGTCTCTACAGGTCTATGGTTCTACAAAAAATCCTTAACTGAACCGTATTGGAATAGAAAATGATTAATTACCTATTGCCTCTGCCTCTTATCTTTTTAATCAATTTAAAATTCTATAGCTGACCGTAGTTTTCTAAATTGTCCTTAATTATATCTCGTAACATTTTAGCTAAACTCCCACGCTTGAAAAACCAAAGAACATTGAGAGCGGTACGGCTAAAAGAATCGTTTATAGATTGATTAATTAAACGAGGAACAACAACCTCAATACGTTCTTGGATTTGTTTTTCAAGAGATTTAAAGTTTTCTTTTTGATATTTAGGCCAAGGTGGTAAATTAACTTCTTTTTTTGCTGAACCAACCAGAGGAATTATTGGTAGAAAAATATTTTGTTCTCCTTCCTTTTCAACTTGCAATTGCGGGTTATTTCTCAGTCCTTTTGACCATGAATCAAACAGAGGATTAGAAGCTGGTAAGACAAAATATTTTTGGAGAAATCTTTGGCAATTACGACGACCAAGTATATAGTCGTGATGCCGAAATTCCTGGGATAGAAAACCACCAAAAGCATTGAGACTACCACAAGCTAGAGGTTTTCTACGGTCGTTATCGCTACGTTCGGGAGCAATCAAAAAGCGACTGTAAACATCTTCATCTAAAGCAAGAATTAATTCATCTGGTTTAAATCTATTTTGATTGATAAAACTCTTAAATATTCGCGATACTAAGTTAATTAAATTACTCTCTGGATTCACTGCATCCACATCATTAGGAAATGGATCTATTAACAAAGTAGCTCGATTTGCTTGCTCTCCATCGCGGGGATTTCGCTGTTGATTACCTCGCAGCGCCAAGCGGACGAGTTCTATGGGTTCGTTGCTAATAATCCCGCCATCTACTGTTACAAACTTATAGGAACCCGAACCTTCATCTTCAATTAATAAATCTTTATCAGGACTGATACAGCGATACTCTGAACACGTACCGGTTAGCGTTGGGTTACGAACAGGTATTTCCCATTTGCGCTTTTCGTATTCATCGATACTACTTCTTTCAAGTCGGCGAGGAGGAAATCCTACGGGAAACGCGCTACTGGCTAATGCTGAATCAACCAACAGTTTCCAATTACCGATATCAATTTTATCTGGATTTAGAGCGATCGCACCTTCAACCTCATCACTCTTGTCACCAATGGCAAAATGCATGAAATCTGCATGTTTAACCATACAATGCCCTTTAATGCTGGAATTTGCTCCTTGAGATTTAATTACATAAGGAACGCCACGCAAGTTAGTAATACACAAATAAACTTCAAATGGGTCATCAATATAAGGTCGTTTTTTACCTGTAGATTTTAACTTCAGAACATCTTTTCCAAGGTCGTCAAGAATAGTAGAATCCAGAAAAGACAAAACAGGAGCTTTCGGATTTTCTAAATCCTGAGTCTTTAAAAGTTCAGAGACATCTATTCTTTGTACCCAACTTTCATAAAGCTTATTCCTTACCGGATTATTCAATGGATACCCAATTACAGGGGTGATCTCGCTATATAATGACGATGCTGTAATCGCAGCTACAATCGCACCTGCGGATGCTCCAGACATCGCTTTAATGAAAACATCATGGGGTGGAATTTCCCATTGTGAAAAATCATCACCATACTGCTGTTCTTGCTTTAATTTTTGTTCGTACCACTGATCTAAAGCTTCAAAAAGAAAGTCAATTACGCCAGAAGTGTACGCGCCTGCTGAAACAGCACCAGCCATCACTAAACCAATCTCAAAATGTGGTAATTTATTTTCCATATATAAATTCCTTATTGTTAAAGTTCAGAATTCAAAATTCAGCATTAGAGATGCGATTAATCGCGTCTGTACAAGAATTAAAAGCCAGAATAATTAAAAAATCAGGATAAAATTTGATGAATGAATATAGCCCTACTAAATCATTGGTAAGAAAAATCTATTGCCTATTGCCTATTGCTTATTAGCAGCGTCTTGCAGAATAACATCGCTTGCTTTTTCACTAATCATGTATATTGGCGTCACAATAAAGAACCCAGGAATAAAAGGAAACACAGATGCATCTACCACGCGTAAATTCTGTGTTCCATAAACTCGAAAGTCGCTATCTAAGACTGCCATTGTGTCATCTTTGCGTCCAATTTTACAAGTACCACAAGCGTGATGCCCCCAAGCTTCATCTTTGATAAATTGCTTGATTTCATGTTGCTCATCTATACTCTTTCCTGGTAACATTTCGGCTTTTGTGAACAACTGAGTTCGTTCTGTCAAGCGTCTCACAAATTCGACTCCTTCGACAACAGATAATAAGTCTTGTTCGTTGACATCATTACCTTCATCAAAATATTTAAAATTAATTTCTGGAACATCTCTAGGGTCAGTTGTTCTCAGTGTTACTGAACCGGCTGTATTGTTAGTATGAGCCTTGAGTACAGCCCAGGTAAATAGGTTTTTATATTTACCAATGTCTTCAGAATATTTGAGAAAATAACCTTTGAAAAAAGCTGGTAATCCAAAAATAAATAAATCGGGTTCTGGTCTATCTCCATGCGATTTTTTGATAATTCCTAACACTGCTCCATTAGTTACATATACACCTGATTTAGAACGATTCCATTCTAATAAACAATTATCATTAATTTTCTTTCCGGGTTCTGGTTCGGTAAATGTACAATTATCGAGGATGCTAAAGTTTTGATTCATTTCACTGACCACGCCCACTTCGTAGCGATCCTGTAAATTCCTACCGACTCCCGGAAGATCTACGCGAACTTCTATTCCTAGATTAGTTAATTCTTCTTTCGGGCCAATTCCAGATAATTTGAGTATTTGGGGAGTATTGAAAGCGCCTCCAGACAAGATTACTTCTCTTTTGACAAATACTGTGTGGCTATCTTGGGAGTTATTTTCTGTTTTATCAGCTTGAGGATCGGCACGATATATGTGTTGACCTTCAACATACTCTACACCGATCGCAGTATTATTTTCATCAAATAAAACCTTGGTTACCAAGGCATGAGTTTTCACTATCAATTTATCAGGAAATTGGCGTTCAATTTCGCGAATATATTCCCTTGTACCAGTGCGTTTTCCATCCTTAACAGCAAGGGGAACAGAAAAAACACCTTCCCCACTGACTTTGGTAATTTTCCAGTCATTCGGGTCTAAAAGTGTGTCTAAAAACTCCAGAGGATCTTTTTGCCGGAGTTTGAGAAAAGCTAATATATTAGCCAAGAAACTCTTAAAAATTACCTTAATAACTTGGGGTAAACTTTTACCCTGTTCTCCTAAAGCTTGAATAGCAGATTTAACGATAACTTTTAGGAGTTGGCGATCGCGCACAACTAACTTAGGATCTGCTAAATTGGTTGTTAGCCAGCCATCAAAGCCGTGGCGAGTCGGATTATCATTAGGATTAATAGGGCGATCGAGATAATTGCAGCGCTCTAGCCTTTCAAAATACTTCCGCATATTATCGCTGTTCCAGGAAGCATCTCCTGTAATTTCTGCAATTTTGTCCCAGTCACTGTTGTGAGGATACACCGTAATCATCGCATTATGAGCAGTGCATCCCCCCAACGTCCCGGCTCGCGGATACAAAATACCCTTATGCTCTGGGCTAAACTTAGAATCACGCCGCTGCTGCTCCTCATTGGAGTAATGCTTAACAAAAAAATCCCACCTCAAATCGTTATCTTCCGTCGCCCGCGCATGAAACGCTGGTACTGAATAAGTGTAACGTTCCCTATCTTTGCCCTTTTCATCGCGTAACGGATCTCCACCTGCTTCTAATAGCAAAACCTTGTACCCTGCTTTTGCTAAATTTGCAGCTACCGGGCCTCCTCCAGCACCGGAACCAACAACAATATAGTCGTATTCAGCTTGTTTATTCATAATTTTTGTTAATTCAAATACATCAAGAAATTTTGGATTTTAGATTGACTCTATGGCTTATCAAAATCTCAAACTCACTTTCTCTTTTTTCAACTCTTCTCTTTGCGCCTTTGCGACTTTGCGTGATAAAATCATCCATTCCATAAAGACGCGATTCATCGCGTCTCTACAAAAGTTTTGCTTTGATTTAACGATTCCGAAATCTTTGATGTCTAAAAAATAGTTGACTATCACCATAAAATGATGATAAAAATTCCGACGTGGTTTCAATGTGTCCGATAACTTTAGCTTTTTGACGATTATTCTTTTCCTCCGTAGCATCTTCTGGGCTAACACCATAGACAGTGTATAAAGATGTTCCAGTTGGGATTTTAGCCAAGTCGTTCCTAAAGTCATGTGGCGGACTTTCAGCAAACTTGATATTTGGGTTAGGAACAAGAAACACTTGTGCGGGATAATAAGCTTTACTTTCTTTTTGACCGTGTTGGTCAATTTCTCCCAAATCTTCTAAATACAATTTAGTTGGATATCTGGTAACTCTTGTAAATATTAAGTTGGTGACAATCGGCCCAAGACTTTTAGCTACAGGAACGATATTTGATAATTCATTGGCGAAGAAATTATAATTTTTGTCTTGCCCAACTAAAGATACTAAAGCTGAGAAATTACCAGAAGGATTTCCATCCACAAATAACTTGAGTGCTAGACCTGGAGCAAAACCGCGATCGCTCGGATCTCCAGTAACAGATAATCGCAAAACTCCGTAGTCTGCTCCCTTAAATAAACCCGAAAATGTAGTATTATTTGTGGGAACAAACTTGATTTTCGCTACACTTCCGTGGGCGTGAATCGCTTTCTTCCAATTACTAGGAGCTTCGTCTAATTGACGATCCATCTTAGTTTTGAGAGCAGTAAAAAATAAACCAACAATATCAATTTTTCTCAAGGGAGGAAGTTCATCATATTTCGACTTGAGAATTCTAGAATTCCATAAAAAATCTTGTTTTTGAGCAGCTTGCCAGGACAGGTAATCATCAGGCAAAGAACCCAAATCTTGAGCATTATGCCAAAATTTCTGAATTTCTTCTAAGTGTTGCATCATGTTTCTGTGATTGGGGACTGGGGAGATGGGAGGCTCTTGAGGCAGGGGAAAAGGTTAAAGGTTAAAGGGAAAAGGAATAAATTTAATCTTTCCCCTTTTCCCCTTACCCCTTTCCCTTTCCCCATACCCGATTTAACCGACCTTTCTCCAAGGTTTAAAGCCGTTGCTGATGCCGAAGAAAGCAGGTGCTAGTTCGGGATGATGACGGCGGAGGATTGTTAGGAAGGTGTTGTTGTCAATCCAATCCAATCCAAATTGAGTGTAAACTTCAGCGGTGTAGTCTTTGGTAAAAAAGCGATCGCTTTTCAGTCTTCGAGATGCCATGAGAATAAACACGCGAAAAGCCGTATCACTAAAACCAAAACCATCTGGAAGATCTTCTGCAAATAAACCCACCATCAAATCTACGCTGTCAATGTCGTTGTTATAGACTTCGCGTAATTCTTTAACCCATTGTTTATTACTTGTAATCTCTTCAAAAGATTTAACTTTACCCCGACCCAATAATTCACGAAAACGGTTATAGCGAGGAACGCCTCTTTCCCTATCCCGCAAAATATCAACAGCAGCCAAATCAAATGCTGGCGTATCATCTCCTAACAGTTCTCCTGACAACTGTCGCAAAAAGCGGGGGTAATTATGCAATCTCACTGCACCAGGGTAAGAAATTCCAAAAGAGTAAAACAAATCTTGCATGGAAATTTCTTTTAAAGTTCCACGAGTGTTTTTACCAGCTATTTCAGGAAATTGTTTTTTGTGTAACAATTTGCCATTATTAACTGCGTGGAACTCCAAGTCATCTGGAATTAGAGGATGCATCCGATATACAGATACGAATTCTTGGGTGAGGTAATAGGGAGCGGTATGGTGGTCAGTTGGTGAACCAACAATTCCACTCAACAATTCACTCTCACCAATACGACCCCAACGCTTTTTAAAATCCTCGCCAAGTAATCCCCACCAGTTGGAATTCAAGGCAATGTCAGTGGCAGGATGTGGCAGGATGGCAGGAGTCCATTCAACAGTATGAATTTTAGCTGTCAAAGCTGCGACAATCAGGCGGGCATGGTTGAAGAGTTCATTATCTGTCCACTCAGGATATATTTTCTTTAAATGGTCGCAGACCGTATTATGTTCTTTAACAAATAAGGTATGCAACATGCTTAAGCCCACCCACCAAGCACCAGCAAAGCCTACCTTGTCAATGCCATTTTCTGGGTGAAATGGTAATAAGCCGTCTTCACCAATCAGCATTTTTCCGTCAACATGAGAGCGCAGTGCGTCAATGGTTTCTTGATTACTGCCATAAATTTGTGAAGCATCCCACCAGTGAGTAACTTCATTAATAAAACTGGGAGGGTTTTTAGTATCTCCGGTACGGCTTTTGTCTTCTAAGGTTTTGTTGATTGTCAGCGGACCGTGTTCTGTTGACCAAGGGTCATCCTTTTCTACAGGAATTTCAAATTTTTTATCCCGCTGGTTCCCCCCATGACTGAACCAATCATGTGTTTGAAATTGAATCCATGAAGCAGCGAGTAAATTCAAGATTCTCGCAGGTTGGAATTCACCCCGTGCTAATAACACTCGGCTGACAGTGCGCGGATTTGGGGTAAGTAGGTTTTTTTCATCAAATTTGGCATCTTGCAGCGGCACATTGCGCCCAAACCGAGTTCCAGCCATACCCATTTCTGGATGCTCAAGGTCATTGTAGCTGCCATCTGCACTGCGAACCTTCAATTGGTGAGGGTCTGCAATGGGAGCCGGTTTAGGTAGCTGGTCGTTATTCGGTAGTTGCGATGTATCGTGGAGGTTCTCTTTTCTCAGCTTTCCACGGAATTGAACTAATTTTAAAAGCGCAAAGGGAGTTGGCAATTTATGCCACGGAATTCCAGACATGATTTCATCTCCTGGCAAATTATGTCAAATTTCGTCAACCCTAGATATCAAGGCTATTTGATGTTAAAAACTTCCTTGATGCCTACAACAAAATAACAAAATTACTGAAATTGCCCCATACTTTTAAGAGTTAATTTATAAAGAAAATCTTAAGCTTTTATGTGCATTAAACTAATGTCATGCACAGCCATTAATGGTGTGTTACAGCGTAAAGATTCGGAAATTAATTGAGCAATTACATCTGAAATTGCGCTTAACACAATGGCAGAATTTAGCAGCAGAAGCCACTATATATCCTGCTTTCCATCATTGGAATTTAATATTTACTTTACAAATGACCTCTAAAATAGATGGTCGTGATAATAAATTCAGTGCAAAATTACAAGCAGCAATAAAAATTTGCAGCAAGTAGGGCAGTAATTCTAATCTTCGGTCAATCCTGCTCCCGATTCACATCATCAACACAGATGATCCCCACTAATGTGGTTAATTGAATGATGCAATATAATTTTTATTTTATCAACTGAGATTTTAGTAACTTAACATCTGAAGTTAAGAGATATTTTGTAAATGTTTGTGAAGTAGAAAAAATGTTATTTTTTGAGCAAATTAAATCTTAAAAAAAGGAGACTGGGGACTGGTAACTGGGAGTGAAGAATGAGGAGTTAAGAATTATTCTTTTTGTCTCCCCACACCCCCCACACCCCCCACACCTCCCACACCCCCCACATCCCCCACACCCCCCACACCCCCCATCCCCGCATCCACCTAATCCCCCTGCGGATGCTCATCCCACAAGGTTGTCATTTCTCGTAAACTTTGATGATTGCCATTACCCAAAATGAGATGATCTAGTAGGGGAACGCCTAAAAACTGTGCCCCTGCTAACAACTGGCGTGTCAATTCTATATCTTCTTGGCTGGGTTCGAGGTTACCTGAAGGATGGTTGTGGGCAACTATTACCCGCGTTGCGCCTTGACGAATAACTTCCCGAAAAATTTCACGGGGAGAAGCTAAGGTTTCGGTTGCGGTACCAATAGTAATTACTTGCGTACCCAGCAAACGATTTTTAACATCTAACAGTAAGACTGCAAAACGTTCTTGTATCTGCCACATCAAATCTTGACTGAGGGTAGCAGCAGCAGCAAGCGGACTATCAATCAGTGTCCCCTCAGAAGGTCGAGATTGAAAAGCGCGTTTGCCTAATTCAATTGCTGCTAAGATACTTGTGGCTTTGGCGGGGCCAACACCGGGAATTTGCATCAATTCTGCGGGTGAAACTTCTCGCAATGCTGCCAAAGGATCGCGCTGATGTTTGCCCAATTCACTCAAAATATATTGTCCCAAACCCACAGCTGACAGTTTCCCTGGACCTTGACCGGTGCCTAATAGAATTGCGATTAACTCGGCTGTGCCTAAAATTTTGGCACCATGCGTCATTAGCCGTTCGCGTGGACGCTCATCTAAAGGTAGGTCAGCAATTCTAAGGCAATAGGTCATAGAAAACTCAGAGAATAGTCACCAAAGATGGAAGTATCTTTAGTTATCCCTTGTTTGTTTTCAAAATTATCTTTATTTGAGAAAATCTTTAATTTTGAGGATTTTAGGGTCACCTGATTTGCAATTTTCTCAGGGAATACTAAAAATATTATGATTTTTTGGCGATCTCTATGTTTGACGAGCTATTCAACAATCTCCAAAGTTTTATTGGGTCTAAAATTCAAGAAGTCGGAAAAGAATTGGAAAAACGCTTCGGCGTTCCTGAAGCCGCAGGGTCATTTGTGCTGATTCGTCGATTCACGCCTGCTGATTCTACAATTACCAGGGGAGGCATTAGAACTGTAGGAGAAACTTGGGAAATTGAAGCTTATGACGATAATACTCAGCGGTTGATAAGCAGTGTCGATCCTTTGCGAAATGTCATCTTGTTTGAAGTTGCAGAACCCGATGTCCAAGAGTGTGTTTTTGCTTGCCAATTTAACGCGAAAGCTCTAAACACAGAAAAACCAATCAAAGTCAGCTTAGGTTTACGTAAGCCAGGACAGTGGGGTGCAATGACAACAACTTCATGGTCTACAGGAATTTCACCAACTCAAGATTTTCAGCCTTACGAAGTGCGTGCCCATTTTAAAAAAGAAGCGGATGCTGCAAAAGTTCAAATTAGCGTTCAATTTGAGAGTAGTGGCATTCTTGAGATTAGAGACATTGAACTGCTGCAAGCCCCCGTTAAGCCTCAATCATGAGCAATATTTCAAGTTTGATGCTACAGGCTGCGCGTAATACGCAAACGTCAAGGCGGAAACTGCTACAAGGAAGGCGGAAACAGTTATCTTTAACTCGTTGTATTTTACGTCTAATGTGGAGTTATCCAAATCAACGAAATCTCAAGAATTATCCGTCCTGTAGAGACGTTGCAATGCAATGTCTCTACAACGATAAATTAAGGATTTTAGCGTTGAATCCAAATAATGCGTATTTTATAAATTAATACGGTTCAGTTAAAGGCTAGTTTTACAAAATTGTGGGTTTACCAGACGCGACGCCAGTCGCTACAACGGGGGGAACCCCCGCAACGCGCTGGCTCATAAATCGCCGTCTCTACAAGTGTTTTGGTTTTATCTGAAATGTATTGTTTTATAAATACATTTGGGTTGCTTTAAGCATGTGGTAGGTAATTATTAACTGGGTGAGAGCTAGGGGGTAACTTTGGAGTGTTTCCCCAGTTGTACCAGCAATTTTGCCAAGTTCGGGGTTGCTCTCGCGATCGCAAATATTTCTTAAATGCGGCATATCAGAACAGATAATATGCTCTAACTTATTCACCTGTTCCAAGGTGGCATGACCATCAACTTCTAAGACATCTACAGGTTTACCCATATCCCTGTCTAGTCCCAGGCGGATGGCTGAATCGGAATTACCGCCAGAATTAGTAATTGTAGTGAAATCTGGGTGAGGAATTGTTGGACGCAGTACTAGGCGGACATTTAGATGTCCGTTGCTTTCATCTTCTTCTTCGGCGGGCGGGTAGAAACTAATAACAATATCAGACCATTGCCGCTGGGGACGGATGAATTGTGCTGAATCTGGTTCGCGCTTTTCTAGTTCCGCTAGCACTTGTTCGGCAGTGTAGCCGCGCTTTTGCGTGTCTCGTTTGACTTTCCACTGAGCGCGTATTTGTTCGGGAGGCGCCAGGTAAACTTTTACGTCATAAGAATCGCGGGCGGCGCGGGTAGAATAACCGAGTAATCCCTCAATAATCACAAATTTATTGGGCTTGATATACTGCGGTGGCTCGAATGTGCCTGTTTTATGGCTGTAAACTGGCTTGAGAATCGGCTGTCCTGTGCGTAGTAGCGACAGGTGTTGCTGCATAATATCTAAGTAGTTGCAGTCTGGGTGGAGGGCGGTGATGCCAATTTCTGCACGTTGTTGGCGATCGTAGCGGTGGTAATCATCTGTGCAAATGAGCGTGACATTTTCTGGGCCGAGTACCTGGGCGATTCCTCGTGTTAGTGTTGTTTTTCCAGCTGCGCTGTCGCCTACAATACCAAGAATTATTGGACGGCTCATCCTTCCTCCCACAATAAAAAACTAGTTTAGTAATAAAATTTCCCCACAATAGTTTTAATTCTAAAAGGGTTTAGGCGAGTAACTCAAACAATGAGTTGGTATGCAATATCTCTACACATAAAGTCTCTTGAGACTGGTTGATTGCATAATAATTACAATCTAAATTGCTTTTTGCATCATGTCTACGCATAATGAAGGATGCAAAATTAGACATTCTTTATTAAATCTACTTTCAGCCGCAGATACTCAATTTTGATGCAAGCATCCATCACCACGTTGAGTCCTGCATTTAAAGCTTTCTGTGCTGATGGTTGATCCCAGATGCCCAATTGTGCCCACACGGTTTTAGTGTTAACAGCAATTGCTTCGTCTACAATTTCTGGCAAGTATTCAGAACGGCGAAACACGTTAACAATATCAGCAGGTTCTGGTAACTGCTCAAGTGCAGCATAACTAGGCTTACCGTCAATTTCTTTAACTAACGGGTTAACGGGATACACTGTGTAGCCGACTTGCCGTAAGAATTGGGCGATTTGGTAGCTGATGCGTTCCTGTTTATCAGAGTGACCAACAACAGCAATAACTTTGGCTTGGGTCAACACCTCACGCAGGGCGTTATCATCTTCTTTCAGGTTTGGCATGGTCTTATGGCAAAGTGCTGACTGCTGAGTGATGAGTAATAAGCTATGACGCTGATATTAATTCTGAATGCCATAAGTCTATTCATTAACTATTAAAGCTCTCTAATTTTTGCTAGCACCTTTTGGTAATCATCGGTTTTACCTTGTTGTTTGTAGAGGTCTGCCGCTTTTTGAAAGTCTTGACGCGCTCCTTGATTATCTTGGATTTGAGTACGAGCAAGACCTCGACGGTAATAAACATCTGCAAATTTGCTATCAACTGCAATTGGCGTCCTTGTCAGAATAATGTTTAAGTTATTTTTATCAGAGCGGTTAATTTGCAGGCTGACTTTAGTACCTGTTTGACCGCGAATCAGTTTTATTACTTGGTCTAAATTCAGATTTGCGGTTGATTTACCATCAATCGCTAAGATTTGATCGCCGATTTTCATCCCACCTTTTTCGGCAGGAGAATTTTCAATTACTTTAGTAACTGTTGCTAATTTAGTTTGAGGATTGATTTCTGCTATGACACCAATACCGGAAAATTCCTGAGAAAATAATATTTTGTCGTAATCCGCGATCGCTTTTTGATAATCTTTAATTTCAGCCTGAGCTTGTGCCCGATTGTAGTAAGCGTCAACATCGTCAGGCTGGAGTCGAATTACTTCGCTAAAATCCGCGATCGCCGCTTTATAGTCTTGCTGTTGCAAGTAGGCTTGGCCACGAACCTTGATAACATCAACATCTCCAGGTTGGAGGCGAATTGCTTCGTTTAAATCGGCGATCGCTCCTTTGTAGTCTTGCTGTAGCAGACGAATACCGCCACGAGCTTTGATTGCATCAATATCTCCAGGTTTCATCTGTACCAAGCGATTAGCTCCTATGAGAATGGTTTTAACTTCAGCATCTTCAGGTTTGAGACGAAGTGCTTCATTCAAATCTGCTATTGCGCCTTTGTAGTCTTGCTGTAGCAGACGAATACCGCCACGAGCTTTGATTGCTTCAAAATCTTTGGGTTTGAGTCGAATTGCTTCGCTCAAATCCGCAAGTGCCCCTTGGTAGTCTTTCTGTTGAAAACGAACGTCCCCTCGTCTTTTAAAATTGTTGGCATCATCTGGATCAAGACGCACGGCTTCATTTAAATCAGTCAGCGCTCCTTTTAAATCTCCTTGTTGAGCACGGAGCGAACCCCGAAGCGAGTAAGCTGTGTCTTCAAGTCCTTCTGGATTCAGACGAATTGCTTCGTTTAAATCAACTAGCGCTCCTTTTAAGTCTTGTGTGCCAAAACGTGCTAAACCTCTAGCAAAGTACGCCCAAGAACCAGGATTCTTTTTTAAAGCTTGGTTTGATACTTCTAGTGCTTCTGGGAAACGCTTCGATCCAACTAATGCTATGCTACGAAATATCTGAGCGCTAGCATCATCGGGGTCTAATTTCGCTACTTGGTCAAAGGATTGTAACGCTTCTGGATATCGTTCTAATCCTATAAGTACTAGTCCACGCATACGCCAAGCAGGAATGAATGTCGGCTCAATTTGTGTGGTTTTATCAAATGCCTTGAAGGCTTCTGGATATTCTTCACGAGTCGTTTGCACGAAACCTTTGAGATACCAAGCCTGATAAAAGTTAGGCTCAAGTTGAATTGCTCGTTCGATAGCTTTGATGGATTCTTTTGCTTCGCTTTCACCGAGTGGCTTTTCTGGTGCGTTTCGTCCTAGTTGCCAGCCGTAGTTTAGAAAATCAATCGCATCAGCATTATCCTTGGGTTTTTCTATCTTAAATAAAGCTTGGAGAATTGATTTTGTCTCTTCTGGTGTCAGTTGCGGTGGTGCATTATTTTCCACTCTCAATATGGGTGTTATACCAGCTGACTGTGCCCAACGAACAAAGCTGCTGATGGGGACGCCCCAACTAAAACCCAATGTTATCAAGCGAGGCTGACCAGCTTTGTCTTTAATTTCTTCTATTTCTGCTTTGCCATGAATACCAATGACGCGTCCGCGAATATCTAACACTGGCCCGCCGCTCATTCCTTGGTCTGTGAGATTGGTATAAACTAAGCCATACCCGTAGCTCAAAGACAATGGACTCCTAGCGAAAAAAGACCCAGTTTGTTTTGATGCGACACTCCCAGCTGTAAACTGACGCTTTGTTTGGGTGGTTCCGGGTTTTAACCCCAGCCACCCAGAAACAAAAATGTATTTACCTTCTCCAACTATGTCGTAGTTTGCTAAAGTAGCAACGCGGTAATTTTGGTTGCTAGTAAACTGTAATATCGCTAAGTCTGTGTCTGGCACAGTTTTGAGGTTATCGTCATTCACCCTGACTTGATATTGTTTACCATCAGGGGCGATTATTTCTAAAACGGTGCGATCGCATTTTTGAGATCCTCGAACAACGTGTTCTGCTGTGAGGACGCTGTAGGTATTTCCTTGTTTACCAACAATCGTTCCCGAACCGCTACACTCTCGTAAAGTCGGCACATCTATTCGCACCGTAATTTCTTGGGCGATGTTGTTAACTTCATTGGCGATGGGAGGAAGACTTGCACTAGAAGGTGCGTTAGCTGCGGGTAAGGTTTCTTTGGAAGTATAGCCAGGAGCCAACCGAGCAAATGTTTGAATCGGAATGCCCCAACTATAACGGCTCATTAAATCTCGTAAAGCTTCGCTCGGTTGGGAACCATCTTCGTAAATGTAAGGGTTACCCCAAAGCGGATAGGCATGGATACCATTGATACCAATTACTTGTCCGCGACGATTCAGTATGGGACCGCCGCTCATGCCTTTTTCAATTTCGTTGCTGTAGCCGATTTGATATCCTTCTTTAAAAGCTCGGTCTGGTACTAGTAAGATTTGGCCTGCTTTGAAGACAAACCCCTGGGACTGAGACGGATTTGCCTCAAAGGGAAATCCAGCTGCGTATATTGGCTCGTTGACTGCAATGGTTGATAAATTTCCCAAAGGAGCTAAGCTATAGTTTCCGCTAGCACGGAACTCTAATAAAGCTAGATCCTTGCCCTGAAAGTTTACTCCTTTAACCAAACTGCCTTGGTATATTTTCCCGTCTGCTGTTTGAATTTGAACGGGTTTGCCCGATTCTAAAACGTGTTGATTGGTGATAACCGTATAAGTTTGACCTTGTTTTTTGAGTAAGATCCCTGAGCCTCGGTTTTCACCAGATAAAATTTTTACGGTTATGGTTCTAGCCAGCTGTTTGATTTGTTCTGGCGATCGCTCAGAATTTGACTGTTGAGCATAAACTCTTGGGGCAAAAATGCTCGTTTGTATAGGCAACGTCAACAGTATGCCCATCCAGGCGATCGTTGCCAGTGAGCGATTGAAGATTAATTTTTGTTTCATGTTGCTTTTACCGCTTGCAAATTTCTACACAAATATGCTTAACGAGCATTCCGCTACTTAACTAACCTGAGTATTAGTTTTGCCCTTCTGGTGCTTTTTCGCTCAGTAACATGCTCATATCAATGTATATTTGAGAAGAAGCATCTTCAGATTGCAGAATTGGGCCGCGAGCGCGATAACCAATTTCTACAAGGCTTTGCAGTACTGAACTTGCGTCTTTATGATATTTGAGTGTGAAGAGTAATTGACTGCAAGGGCCGCCGTATTGACTAGCCGCGCAGATCACAGCTTGATTGCCAGAAATCCCAGAGGTCAAGTAGTTCAAGATACCTTTTTCATAAGCACTCTGGAATCTGGAAGATACTTCTTGGCAGCGGATTTTTGGAGTGTAGTTGCCTAAAGTTTTAACCCAGCGAATCACTGGAATCTTCTTATTGTTGTAGTTTTTGGCATATGTCGTCCATACACCATCGTCACTTTTTTCACAAAAATAAGTTTTAGCTTGAGCAAAGCTGGGTGGAGTGATGCTAGCAATACTACCCAGAACAATTGTACCTGCGGTCAGTACTTGCAAAAATAGCTGGGGTTTCATCGTTGGTAGTTCTCACTAAGAGATGAGGAAAGCATAGATACTATGTATTTACCACAAAACCACAACAATATTACATTGTAAAATAATGTAATAATTTATTCCCGTATAAACCAAGCTCTTGATTAAACCCCTAATCCGACTTATACCAATTCTCTACTTGGAAAACCTCTGCGTACCTACCCTGCGGGAACGCCTAAAGGCGAACGCGCTAACCTTTGCGTGCCTACCCTCCGGGAAGGCGTTCGCGTAGCGTCTCGTAGAGAAGCGCCTATGCGTTGAAAAAATTATTAAAAATCACCATTAAATTACTAATTGATTTCTAATGAATTAATCATAGCTTGTGCTGTTTGTAAATATTTTGAATATTTAGCAACATCAGCCGTATAAGTCATGATATAGGCTTTATTATGTTTGACCATCCAAACTTGCAAGCGTTGAATTTTTACTCCTTCCTCTTCAAGAGTGTAAGTTACCTGATAAGCAGGTCGGTTTGTGAGTTGAGTTTTCCCCTGTTCTAGAATTTTTGTATTTGGATCTGACTGTTGGATTTCATCTAAATAAAATTTAGTAAATTGCTCTAATTCTCTGCGATTTTCTGGTAAATCTTGAATAATTAAATTAACGTTTTCTAAATAGGCATCTGTTTCAGATTCTTTTGGAGAAATGAATTTTACCACGTTGCCAGTAATGCGGTCTGGAGTTCCAGTGTATTCCCAATTTTCAGGATATTTTATGGTGATGCCATAAACGGCATTGTTATAATTTTCTAGAGTATTATTCCGCGGTATAAATATAAAGATAAAAGCAATAGAAGTAGCTGCGATCGCTATTCCTAAACCAATAAAACTTTTTCGCAAAACTGACTTTTGAGGATGATTAGCTATCTTTAGTTCTTGCAGAGCTTGTAATACTTCTGTTGCCGATTGATATCTTTGTCGAAAGTCATATTTGACCATCTTATCGATAATTTGTGCCAAACCAGAACTAACTTTTGCTTGATCGCGCCAGATGATTTCACCTGTAAGATGATCTCTGGGTAATTGCATTGGATTTAAATTAGTCAGGGCTTCGATCGCAATAATTCCAACTGCATAAATATCACTGCATAATCTGGGTTGACCTTGACTTTGTTCGCTGGGTATATAACCAGGGGTTCCAACCACAACTGTTGCCGTCATTTGCCCCTGAATATTCATTCCTTGGGAGCTAATTTGTTTGACTGCTCCAAAATCAATCAGAACAATTTTCCCATCCTCTTGACGCCGCATTAAATTTGACGGTTTAATATCTCGGTGAATAACATGATGCTGATGGAGGAATTCTAACGGCTCTAAAATATCCTGCAACAGAGCAATTACCTTTTCTTCACTCCACTGTTTATTGCGATTGATTTCCCGACTCAAGTCGTACCCGTCAACAAATTCTTGAACTAAATAAAACTTTTGGTCTTCTTCAAAATGCGCCAACAAACGCGGAACCCGGTCATGGTTACCTAAGCGGTTGAGTACTTTAGCTTCCGTCTCAAATAGCCGTCGCGCATGAGACAAAGTATTTATATCCGTTGCTTTTGGCGAAAAGTGCTTCACAACACACTGGTCTTTATCAGGCAATTTCCTATCAATAGCTAGGTAAGTAGCACCAAAACCACCTTCTCCCAGTTTGCTGATAATTTCGTAGCGCCCATCGAGGATTTTGCCTATCATCAGATTTACCAGTATGTTCGATTCATCTGAAATTTTGACATGGAATATTATTTCTCGATAGTACAAAAAATTGTAACTATTTATATATTTAGTATACAGAAAGCGAATTTTCTACATAGTTAGTAGTGCTAAATTTTACTCAATTTTAACCATTGGCTGAGAAAATCCGCTAAATGAAAGTCAGTTGAACCAAAAATTGAAAATTCATTGACAACATCTCTGGAAATATTCTTTAATCTCAGCCGACAAAGCTCGTTAAACGCCTATGCTAACGATTGGGTTAGGCCACTGGACTATATGCGTAAGTAAAACAGTCAAACAAAGGACAAAGTGTAAATGAGTAACATTCTAGATACTGCAATTGAAGCGATCGCAGCTCGTGAAGTTCTTGATTCACGGGGTAGACCGACAATTGAAGCCGAAGTGCATGTAGCCAACGGTGCCGTAGGACTGGCACAAGTTCCCAGTGGTGCCTCCACTGGCTCTTTTGAAGCCCACGAACTGCGTGATGGCGATAAAAGCCGTTATGGCGGCAAAGGAGTCCTCAAGGCAGTACAAAACGTCGAAGAGGTATTTGCCCCAAAATTACTGAACTTCGATGTCCTCAACCAAGAACTATTAGACCGCACAATGATTGCGATCGATGGTTCTCCCAACAAATCCAATTTGGGTGCGAATGCAATTTTGGCGGTTTCCCTCGCAGCAGCTAAAGCCGGCGCTGAATCTCTAGCAATTCCCCTGTATCGCTATTTGGGCGGGCCACTAGCAAATTTACTGCCAGTACCGTTGATGAATGTGATTAACGGCGGCGCACACGCAGCGAACAACGTCGATTTTCAAGAATTTATGATTGTCCCAGTTGGGGCGACTTCCTTCCGGGAAGCCCTGCGTTGGGGTGCTGAGGTATTTGCTACCCTCAGCAAAGTATTAGACGAGAAGGGTTTGCTAACTGGTGTCGGCGACGAAGGCGGCTTTGCCCCTAACTTAGAGTCCAATCAAGTGGCTTTGGAATTACTGGTTGCTGCTATTGAGAAAGCTGGATACAAGCCAGGTGAGCAAGTAGCTTTAGCATTGGATGTGGCAGCTAGCGAGTTTTACAAAAACGGTCAGTATGTTTACGATGGTAAACCTCATGCCCCTGCTGAGTTTATTGATTACCTCGGACAACTCGTTGACCAGTATCCCATCGTCTCCATTGAAGACGGTTTACACGAAGAAGATTGGCAAAGTTGGCAATTGCTCACCCAGAAGTTAGGTTCGCGGGTGCAGTTGGTGGGAGATGACTTGTTTGTAACCAATGCTACTCGCTTGCAAAGAGGCATCCAAGAAAAAGCTGGTAATGCCATTTTGATTAAACTTAACCAAATCGGTTCCCTAACTGAAACCTTAGAAACAATTGACTTGGCAACTCGCAACGGTTTCCGTTCAGTAATCAGCCATCGTTCCGGTGAAACCGAAGACACAACCATCGCCGATTTAGCCGTAGCCACCCGCGCCGGTCAAATTAAAACAGGTTCCCTATGTCGCAGCGAACGCGTAGCAAAATATAATCGCTTGCTGCGAATTGAAGATGAACTAGGCGATCGCGCCGTGTATGCTGGTGCTATAGGCTTAGGGCCGAAGTAGGGACTGGGGACTGGGGACTAGGGACTGGGGACTGGGGACTGGGGACTGGGGGCTAGAGAAAAGTTTTCTGAATGCCCAATACCCAATACCCAATACCCAATACCCAATACCCAATACCCAGTCCCCAATTACGGATAAAACCCCAACTTCGGCAACCCCAAGGTTTCATCCCAGTCCATCATTAGGTTTAAACACTGAATCGCTTGACCGGCTTGGCCTTTAATCAGGTTGTCAATTGCGGAAACGACAATTACGCGACCTGTGCGCGGGTCAACTTCTACGCCGATGTAACAAAGATTGCTGCCGTTAGCCCATTTGGTTTGGGGGTAAATGCCGCTACCGCAGACTTTTATCCAAGGAGAATTGCGGTAGAAGGCTGAGAAAATTGTAATCAAATCATCTCGCACGAGGCCGGGATCGCGCATTGTGGCGTATACCGTTGCCAAAATGCCGCGTACCATTGGGATGAGGTGTGGTGTAAATTGAATCGTTAATTCGTGACCGGCTAAATCACTGCAAATTTGCTCAATTTCTGGGGTATCGCGGTGACGACCAATATTGTAAGCTGCTACGGAGTTGTCTGCTTCAGCTAATAATAAGTTAGTTTTGGCTTGCCGTCCGCTGCCAGATGTGCCAGACTTGGCATCGATAATCGCTGTTTCTGGCACGATTAAACCTTGCTTTAACAGTGGTGAAAGTGCAAGCAGACTCGCAGTGGGATGACAACCAGGACAGCCAATCAGTTGAGCTTCGGCAATGCGATCGCGGTACAGTTCTGGTAATCCATAAACAGCTGTGACAGCAGTAGAGCGATCGCTTCTTTCAATACCATACCAACTTGTATAAGTTGCCAAATCACTGAACCTATAGTCTGCACTCAGATCCAGCACTTTACACCCTTTTTCCAACAGTGTGGGCGCGATTTGGCAAGCCACACCATCCGGTAAAGACAGGAAAACTACTTCACAGCGGTGAGCAATTATTTCTGGTTCTACCGCCTCTATTGGCAGATTAGCTGTATGAGCTAAGTGAGGGTAAAGATCCCCCAAGGATCTACCGATACTGTTCTCACCACCTAAATAAACCAGTTCGACTTCTGGATGATCCATCAAGAGCCGTACTAACTGTACTCCACCATAGCCCGACGCGCCAACAATCCCAACGGGTACGCGTCTAAATTTGCCCATGATCCCAAATCCTTATCCCATGAATGGTTAATTCTTTGCCAGCTATCAACATATCAGCCACCTGAGGCACAGCGTACAAAACCCTGCATCTCCCCGAAACAAAGTTGAGGGAGATGGGGAGATGGGAAGCAGGGAGCAGGGAGCAGAGGGGAAAGAACTAATTTTTCATTCTCCCCTTTGCCCCCTGCCCCCTGCCCCCTGCCCCTCTCCCCAATGCCCAATGCCCAATGCCCAATGCCCATTGCCCCATACCCCATCAGAAATTGCCATGTTATCAAATCATTGCTAGTCTACTTCTCTGGCTTATAAAGGAGCTACAATCTAAAAGAAGAAATTGTTAAAAAAATTTACGTTAGGTAGCTGGAATCTTTCTGTGTCACAGCCTAAGACTACCCAAGTTTTTCAATTTGATACAATTGATGCCGCCTTGGCAGACCTCAAAGCCGGTCGTGTCATTGTGGTGGTGGATGACGAAAATAGAGAAAATGAAGGCGATTTGATTTGTGCTGCCCAATTTGCCACACCTGACACGATCAATTTTATGGCCGTGGAAGCTAGAGGGCTAATTTGTTTGGCAATGACAGGCGATCGCTTAGACGAATTAGACTTACCCTTGATGGTGAGCAATATTACAGATACTAACCAGACTGCCTTCACCGTCAGTATCGACGCTGGCCCCCATTTGGGTGTGACTACAGGCATCTCAGCCGAAGACCGCGCCCGCACTATCCAGGTTACTCTCAATCCAGCTACAACACCTACCGATTTACGTCGTCCCGGACATATTTTTCCCATTCGGGCGAAAGCTGGAGGCGTACTCAAACGCGCAGGACATACAGAAGCCGCTGTAGACTTAGCTCGGTTAGCAGGGTTATACCCAGCTGGGGTAATTTGTGAAATTCAAAACCCTGATGGCTCAATGGCGCGGTTGCAGCAGTTAATTGAATATGCTAAACATCACAATTTAAAAATTATCAGTATTGCAGATTTAATTAGTTACCGCCTCAAACACGATCGCCTAGTGTATCGTGAGGTTGTTACTAAGCTGCCCAGTCAATTCGGTCAGTTTGAAATTTACGCTTACCGCCACACCTTAGATAACACAGAACACGTGGCAATTGTCAAGGGAGATCCGGCTAATTTCAAAGATGAGCCAGTGATGGTGCGGATGCACTCAGAATGCTTAACTGGCGATGCTTTGGGTTCTTTGCGTTGCGACTGTCGGATGCAGCTAGTAGCGGCACTGAAAATGATTGAAAATGCCGGTCAAGGTGTAGTTGTATACCTGCGGCAAGAAGGGCGGGGAATTGGCTTGATTAATAAACTCAAAGCCTATTCTTTGCAGGATATGGGATTGGATACAGTAGAAGCCAACGAGCGTTTAGGATTTCCCGCCGACTTGCGGGACTACGGTATGGGAGCGCAAATGCTCATGGATTTAGGTGTAAAAAAGATTCGCCTAATTACCAATAATCCCCGTAAAATTGCTGGCGTCAAGGGTTATGGATTGGAAGTAGTCGATCGCGTGCCATTATTAATTGAGGCCAATGACTACAATTCCTATTACCTGGCAACAAAAGCTAAAAAGCTGGGTCATTTACTGTTACAAACTTATCTGGTAACAGTAGCAATTCACTGGCAAGATGACCCGCAGTTAGTGACAAAACGCTATGAGCGTCTAGAAAAACTGCGACATATAGCAAGAAGCCACGATTTATTATTGCAGGAAGAGGCGCGTCCTTTGGCGATCGCTTTATTTGACGAGCCATCTTTAACAATACACTTGGGTTTCGATCAGCCAAAAGTTGCTAGTTGTGACTGGTATCGCCAAAGCGGTCATCCTTACATACAAGCAATCTTCGAGATTCTAGATAAACTCGTAACTTTACCGTATATCCAGAAACTAGAATTTCTGATTTCTTCTGGTAGCGATCCTTTGAGTAATTTACAAGTTCAACTAGATCGGCAAGTGTTCTCCGATGGTACACCGCCTTCATCGATTAGCGATCGCTTGGAGACACAGCAAATTTACAGCTTTAGCAAATAGGCACAGACCATACATCAGATTCGCAGCATTTATATAAATTTGTCATCTAGCTCTAGCTAAAAGGCTAGAGCTATTTGTTTATTATGCTTATATGCTTAAATTAATAATTCAGCCTGATCCTATATACTGTAGTTTAGACTAAATTCTTGTTTTAAGGCTACAACCCTTGTGTAGCAAGCATTTTAAACTTCGGAATCTAAACAAGCGTATAAATCATCAAAGCCTTTCTGGATAAGGGTTTGGCAATTTTCTGGATAAAATTAGTCTAAACTCCAATATATAGCGTTGATTGTTGAGTGTTGAGCGTTAACCGTCAACAATCAACACTTTAATTGCATATCCTTATTAAAGGTGATACCAATTTAATATGAAGCTGCATATAATAGGGAGAAGCCATCTCCTAAGTTTAAATAGCCATGAGCCGCCCGTTTAAGATTGAAATTGCAGAGAGCGAAGAGGAA